>JANQGX010000012.1 GCA_028282885.1 SAR324 cluster bacterium | reverse complement strand
ACCCGGAAGGATTTGGCCGATGTTTTATCCAAAATCAAAGACAAGCCAAGTTTGGCCGCTTAAAATACGTCACCGAATTTATGACCTAGAGCACTAAGTGTATATAAGCTTAACGCTTTGGTTATAATACAAGTTCTGAAATGGAATTAACAGGATCCAGTTTCGATTGAGAGATTTTTCACGGTTTTGACAACTCCGGATTCAGATGTCAAGCTATGCTATCCAATTGATAAGTTTAAAAAAGGACGCTATCACCTGAATGGAAAGGAGGGGAGTATGAAACATCTTAAACTCAAAAACAGGCCCATCATCCTGGATGGAATCGAGGGCAAAATCCACATCGATCGAAACGAACAGGGTGTGCCACAAATCAATGCCGATCAATACATAGACCTCAGCTACGGACTCGGTTGGGTGCATGCCTCCGACCGGCAATTGCAACTTCTCTTAATGAGGATTTTACTGAAGGGGCAGGCTTCCCAACATCTTAAGAATGATCCGGAATTGATAGAAATCGACAAATACATGAGGTGGATTAATTTCCTGCCGGACGCCCAAAGCGAAGTCGAGAAATTAACCCCGCAGGCCAAATCCCTGATGGAGGCCTACACTTCCGGTTTAAACCGATACCTTGAGGATCACAAGACGGTCTATGAACTTCGCTTGATGGGTTATCAACCCGATCCCTGGCAAATCAGCGACAGTTTCCTGATCATTAAGATTATGGGCTTTCTCGGATTGGCCGACGCCCAGGCTAATATGGAGAAGTTCCTGGTCCAGATGATTCAAAACGATGTCTCGGAAGAGAAGATCAAGGAGCTGTTCCCCTACCTGACCGAATCCGTAGACTATGACCTGATTAAAAAAGTCAAACTTGCTCCTGCCCTGATTCCGGAAGCTGTTAAATGGTTGGGTAAGCTACCGAAGTTTATCGCTAGCAATAACTGGGCAGTATCCGGAAAACTGACTGAGTCCGGCAAACCCATTCTCTGTGGAGATCCCCATCTTGAAATCAACCGTCTTCCGGCCATTTGGCAGGAGATTGTTATGAAAACCCCGGAAAACAGCTACCTGGGAGCAACTCTTCCCGGTGTACCCGGAATAACCTTGGGCAGAACCTCTTATCTGGCCTGGAGTGCCACATATTCTTTTACAGACATGCTGGATTATCGTATTGAAGAGTGCCGCGATGGCAAGTACAGACGGGGAGACAAATGGATCGACTTTGATGTTCGGGAAGAGATCATCAAAGTCAAGAAGGGAGAAGTGATTGTTCACAAAGTATACGAAAACGAACACGGACTTCTTGAAGGCGATCCGCACCAGCCCGGATTCTATCTAGTACTAAACTGGTCGGCCGCCCGGGATTGCGGAGGTTTGGATGCCAACGCCCTGTTGGATCTGCAACAAATGAAAACGGTCCGGGAAGCTATGGCAATGTTTGAGAAAGTCGAATCCGCCCCCTTTAATTGGGTGATTGCCGACACATCAGGAAATATCGGGTATCAGATGAGCGGTCGTTGCTTCAAACGCCCCAAAGGAGTGAGCGGATTGCTGCCCCTGCCCGGATGGGAAGACCAATATAACCCGGTCGGCTTCGAAGACAGCGCCAAGCTACCCTCCGATTATAATCCCGAAGACGGGATAATCGTTACTGCCAACCAGGATTTGAATTACCTGGGAGAATCCAATCCCATCAACCTGCCTATGGGAACATACCGAGCGGATCGTATCAGGCAACTGCTACTGAAAAAAAAGGGACTCAATCCCGAGGATATGAAGCAAATGCATTTTGATTTGTACTCGCTTCAAGCGGAGCGCTTCATGAAAATCATCGCTCCTTTGCTGCCCGAAACGGAAAACGGCAAAATGTTGAAACAATGGAATCTGGAATACCAATCGGACTCCAAAGGGGCCTCCCTTTTTGAATCGGTATACCAATGTCTGATTTACAGGGTATTCGGGGACAACGGGTTTGGCCGTGAGGTGGTTGATTATGTTTTCAAAGAGACAGGTCTCTTTAACGACTACTACGCCAACCTGGACAATATCCTTCTCAGCGACGAATCAGCCTGGTTCGGAGGAAAGCCGAGAGATGATATTTATAGGGAAGCCATTGAAGAGGGACTGAAGATTAAAGCCAAAGCTTATGGTACTGACAGAAAGGTAGTGATGTCCCACCTGCTCTTCGGTGGTCAACTCCCCGGTTTTCTGGGATTTGATTATGGTCCCCTCGAGTTGCCTGGAAATCGTGCAACAATTCCCCAAGGACAGATTTTCAGAAGCGCCGGTCGTGCCACTACCTTCAGCCCCTCCTACCGACTGATTGCAGATATGAATACGGACAAGCTCCATACCAATATTGCGGGAGGTCCTTCTGACAGACGGTTTTCTCCCTGGTACATCTCTGATGTTCAGAGCTGGATCAAAGGAGTTTATAAAGTGCTGGGATAAAGGAGAACTTGGAGATATGACCCGCCTGCCGGGAAAGCAGACGGGTCAATCATTAGCGGCGTGAAACTAAAACTTGGCGCTGGAGAAATACTTCATGAACTGGGAACGTTCATAGAGAACCGGGTCTTTAATATGAGCGTGATTCAACTTGCCGATCAATTGATTTACGCTTTTGAATCCTTTGGCATTCATCCACTCTTCCATCTGTTTCAGAATTTCACCGATATACTCAGGTCCCTTTTTGTAAAGAGCGGTAGCAATTTGAACAGCTTTGGCACCGGCCAACAGGTTCTTGATCACGGTATCCCCATCGTGAATTCCGGTGGTTGAGGCAAGATCGCAATCCACAGCATCGGAGAGCATTCCGATCCAGCGCAGCGAAAGCACATTTTCCTGGGGTGTACTGAATATATCGGCAGATGTCATTTCCAGTTTCTTCAAGTCGATATCCGGCCGATGAAAGCGATTAAACAGAACGACCGCTGCCGCGTTTCTAATAGCGAGATTATGGACCATGTTGGCCATCCCGGTGAAATAGAATCCGATCTTGGCAGCGATGGGGATTTTTACCTGTTTGTTTACCTCTCTGATAATATCAAAATAAATCTGCTCAACCTCTTCGCTTTTCTGATCGATATTACCCGGCATGATGAACATATTCAGTTCAATACCATCAGCACCGGCTTCCTGAAGCCTTTTGGCAAACGTCGTCCATTCCGAGGAGGAAATGCAATTAATGCTGGCAATCACCGGAATCGATACCTCCTGTTTAGCTTCGGATACCAGCTTCAGGTATTCATCCAGATTATGCTGCCTGGTATAATTGAGAAGGTAGTCCGCCTCTTCGGCATGCGTGGAATAATCGCTTTTCAGAGAGTTCACTTCCATAAGGATCTGCTCTTCAAACAGCGATTTCAAAATGACCGCGGCTGCGCCGTTTGCCTCGAGTTTCTTGATGCTTTCCACTGAGTTTGTAAGTCCGCTGCTTCCGACAATAATTGGATTCTTCAGCTTTAATCCCATGTATTCAGTAGTCAAATCAAGCATGTTAACTCCTTTGATCAGTAAGATATTGGATCTGTCGACAACTGACGGACAACGCCGCAAGCTCGGCCCTGCCCCGTGGCTCGGTTTGTCCGCCTGTTTCCGGAATTTGTCACGAACTGTGTTGCCCTGGTCGAATCGAGGGAGGACGGCTCCTTCTCCCCTTCTGAATCGATTGTTATAGCTCATCTTGAACTTAATTGGAATTCGAAATCAGAAGGTTAACCCTGGGACTGTACAAAACATGATAGTCAAAATGACCCTTTAAGCCAAGCGTTTTCATAGGTTAGAAAAATCGGCGTCAGCCAGGCAAGGCAAGCGATAAAAGGTAGGAAGGCCGCGAAGAATCCGTTGCGACCTCAAGGGATTCTTCTCAAAAGAGACTATTTCATGGAGTGGAGCGCAACGTGGTTACCTTCGCAATCGATGAAATGAGCAATGAACCCATGCTCTCCGATGGATGTTTTGGGAAAAAGCACTTTTCCACCTGCCTTTTCTATTTTTTCCAGTTCCACGTTGACGTCTTCACAACCGAAGTAAACGATGGATCCGGTTGTCGAAGGCTCGTACCCTTCGCCTTTGGCCAGTGCGCCTGTGGCGCCATATGCAGATTGTTCCGAGCCTGAGAACATTGCCAGTTGCAGGGGTCCTTTCTCCATCATATCAAATTGATAGCCGAAAACTGCTGTGTAAAACTCTTTTGCCCGATTCATATCCTGAACAGGGATTTCAAACCAGTTGACTGGATTTGGCATGTTTCCTCCTTGCGTTGTTGGCTGAATGACCCGGAAATCCGGGCTGAAAAAGCTTATAGTTAAAGTTTGGAAGATAACGCCTTGATTGAACACCGGCATAAATGACAAAGTCGCCCGTGTTTTATGCCAGATTTCTATCTCCCACTGGAATAGGCTTCAACATGTTGATATTTCTTACGATACTCTGTGGGGGAGATCCCGGTAAAACGCCTGAATATTTTTCGAAAGCTGTCAGTGTCTTCATATCCGATTTTCTGCACCAGGTGTTCAACGGGCTGGGGGCCGTATTCAAGCGATTTCTTCACCTCTTCGACTTTGACTCTTTGGATATATTCTATTGGGGTGTTACCGGTTGCTTTCTTGAATCGGCGGATCAGGTTCCTTTTGCTGATCGCCACGGTTCGGGCAATCTCTTCAACACTGATCCTTCGTTCCACATTGTTTTCGATGAAATTCTGGGCTTTCAGGATTGCGGCATCACCATGGTCTTTCTGTGAGCTGAAAATCGAATAGGCCTTTTGCGATCCCTTGTTGATATCAATCAGAAAGAATTTGGAGGCCATATGAGCAACGTCACGACCGCAAAATTTTTCGATCAGATAGATCAAAAGGTTGAGAAAAGCCGTTGCTCCCCCACTGGTGCAGATTCGCCCTTCATCCACGATGATCTGGTGGGTAAGAAGTTGAACTTTTGGATATCTTTTTTGAAACAGCTCTTCAAAAGCCCAGTGGGTTGTGGCCCTTTTTCCGTCCAACAGACCTGCTTCCGCAAGCAGAAAAGCACCGGTACAGGTGCTGGCCAGTTCTGCTCCCCTTTGATACATTTTGTTCAACCAGGGCACCGCTTTTCGGTTCTGGGACACATTCTCCTCCACATCGTCCTCAATAGCCGGGATCAGAACCAGGTCACACTGTTCCACCGTTTCCATCTCTTCATGGCATTCGACCTGCAGACCGCCCGGAAGCCTGATTTGCTTTCCCTCAATTCCGACAATCCGAATATCGAAAAAGGGAGAGGGTAGATTTGCCTGCCCGGTTTGGGAAAGCAGCGAGTTTGTTTTCCTGAAAATGTCCATTGATCCCATGGACGTGAAGGGGGTCATGTTATCTGCTGTCAGAATTATCGTCTTCATACTTGTCTTGATTTGCCGGTTACCTTTAGTTTGTGCCATTCTCAAAAGTAAAGAAGTACCTAATCGAAAGAACCCTGTAAAGCCAAAGAGACACCCAACAGGATTTTCTAGCGTCGGATAGCAGTTCAAAGTAAGAGATCGATGGCGAGGCAAACTCTGATTCGGTTGATAAGACTCATAAATCTTGAGCTCACAAAACCGGATGGAATCAGGGACTTTTGCCGTATCACTCCAAGGTCCGATATTCAATCCAAATCCGGTTCTTCTGGAAGCGGATTAATGAAATGCCAAAAGACGATTGCGAATCATACCCAATCTTCAATCAGCGAATCAATCTGATCGGGAATGATTCCCAGCATCACTGCCAAATCGAGAATGGTGAAGCGTTCACGCATCTGGTTGGCATTCAGGACGACCTTCCTGAACTTGTCCGATTCCAGTGGTTGATCGTTATCCCGGATCTCTTGATAGCGGTGTGCCGCTCCTGCTTCTGAAAGGCAGTTTTTCAGTTTTGTGGGAGAAACCAGATTCGGTTTGATGAGGGATTTTAAACCCTCCCATTTCTCTTTTTCCTGCAGAATTGAAGCGGCCTTTTTCATCTTCCGACTCTTTTTCTCATACTCCGTCTCAACGATAGAGGTAAGGCTTCCCCAGAATCCGGCATCAACCTTCTGCGGAGGAGAGACAAACTTTGGTTGTTCGATGGAAAACACCTTCTCATACAATGCCGCCATCAGGATCGATGCAACTCCAACCTGTCGACCGTGAAAATCGTGTTTTCTGCCATCCCTGCTGGCAATCATGTCCAAAGTGTGAGAAATCAGATGTTCTCCGCCCGATGCAGGAGATGAGGTTCCGGTGATCGTCATGGCGATACTGGAGAAGAGGAGGGCGTGGAACAAGGCTTGAAACGCTACCGGGTCCTTGCGCCTGATTCCGTTGGGATTCTCAAGATAAACCGGTTCAAGATCTTTGAGGAGGTCTACGGAAAATTGACAATAGTAATCCTGAAACAGGTACTGGTTCAGCTTCCAGTCCGCCGAACTGACAGACTTGGCGAGAACATCTCCCAAGCCTGCGGAACTCAATTCATCCGGGGCATCGACAATTATCTCGGGAAGGGCAAATACCGCCTGGCAAGCGTCAGCATGAAACAGAACCTTTAGACCGCCGATAGTGGCCGCTACATTGGCCGATGCGTATCCGTTCATTGAGGCGGCAGTAGCAATGGTGATAAAAGGCTTTTTCCTGAGAAAAGAGACCCATTTGACCAGATCGTTGATCACACCGCTTCCCACCGCAAAATAAAGATCGGTCTCCGGGGCATTGTCCAGAATATGGTCCCTGGTTATATCGTCAGCAGCAGGCGGCTCACCCTTAATGTCGGGAACCATGAAACGATCAACAGTAGCGCCACTTTGCCTTAGAACGTTTTCCACCCGGCGTCCTGCTATCTCGTATGTCCTGGAATCAGCCACGACCAGGTAACGCTTTTTGTCGGTTACGGATTCCGCTGTGGCGACCAGGTGATCAAATGCATCCGGCTGGTAGTACAGGGATTTTGTGGGGACTCGGTGATGCTTACCACAGGAGCAATCAAAAGCGGTCCCCAGCAGATTGATCTGATTCATTCTGTCAGTCCTTACTTAAGATTTTGATAATCATTCTTTGTTAATTTCGAGTTTTGCAGTGAAATGCAGTCCGTCTTAAATGAGGGAAAGGGCCGGTCACCAGGAAAAGGCTTTAACGATACAAGTCGGATATTGATTCTCTTTTTCACAGGCAGCCAGAAACGAATCGGTATGATACGGCAGATCTCTTAAAGAGTCTGCATGAATACCTGTCCCTACCAGAACACTGTCAATTCCCGAGGCATGGGCACCTGCCACATCAGTGTGAAGCCCGTCTCCGACAGCCGCAATCCTTTTCGGATTTACCCCATCCAGTATTTCAAAACAGCGTTGATAGACGAGAGGATGAGGTTTCCCGAAGTAGATCACCTTTCCTCCCAAACGTTCGTAGCGTTCTGCCAGGGCACCTGCGGCTAATCCCGTTACACCTGCCCGAACAACCTGCAGATCGGGGTTGGCACAGATCATGATTAGGTTCCGATCAACTGCCCTTTCGAGCACTTCCAGTTCACCAGTCGTTATGGTAGGATTGCCGGCCATCCCCTTATTAAATACAAAATCTGCCTTTGAGAGATCCGTGGTTCGTACCAGATCAAGTCCCTCTGTTAACTCATTGCGTTCCGTTCCCAGTAAATAATAGTGTTTGCCCAACCCTTTCAAGGCACCGTTAGTTCCCTCTTTAAAAGCCCGCCAGACGGTTTCGCCCGAAGAGACAATCTCTTCATAACAGGAAGAGGCAATACCGAAACGCTCCAAGTCTTGAACCAGCGTTTTGGCACGCCTGGCTGCATTGGACACCAGAATGACTCGTTTGCCCAGCTTATTAAGGCGGCGCAGACAATCGGCAGCCCCGGGATAAGGTGTGGACCCATCGCCCCAGATGTCAACCAGGAAGGCATCGTATCGACCGGAAAGGGTTGAAAAGCTGGTATGATATTCAACAGGTGATCCGTTCAATTTGAGCAGCATGGCAGATTGGTGATTTTAGAGATGTATATTGTAGGACATCCAACGGTGGGTTTCCTGAACGATCAGTTTACCAATTATTCAGCCAGCTTACCACATACCCCGATTCAGGCAAATCGGGAATGTCAACAAAAGTGAATGGTCGATGTTTCCAACTTTGAGTTGGCATCGGTTTAAATCGGGTTGACTGCCGACATGAACCTGTCAACCCTGCCCAAGCTCTTCCGAAACTCTGCGGTCGGGGCTTTTATTTTCGGAGTGGGCTGGGAAATCAGCGGTTTGTGCCCGGGTCCGATATTAGCATCGTCGTCAAACGGAGCCAGCTCTGTGTTGATTCTTGCCGTCTGTATGATGATCGGCCTTCACCTGGCATCAATGATGACAACTTCCAAAAAACAGCGATAATGTCGGAACTGTTATCCAGGCAAGGGGATCAGATCCGCATCTGGTCCTTTCCCCTTATTACCCCAGCATGTTCTTGATCTCTTTTAGTTTTTCCGGACTACAGGTCTTCACAATATTAAGAATATCGCTGCGCTCCCCTCCCAGGTCCAGATCCAACTCCACCTCAAGAATATCGGCAATTGAGGTGACCAGCTTTGAAGGGGTGATCGGTTTTTCCATGATATGTTTCGGAGTCACCTCTACCTCTTCCGCATAAAGCTCTTTGATGTCATCCTGCCCCATTTCATCTTTGGCGTGAGCGGTCACGATAATCACGGGGATATCTTTCCATTCCGCATTCTTGCGCAATTTACGCATTAATTTGATCCCGGAAATTCTGGGCATGACCAAATCGAGCGTTATCAGGTCAGGTTTTTGGTTTTCTATCTTCTCCAGGGCATCATATCCGTCAACTGCAGTTTCGACCTGAAAACCTGCATCTTCAAGACAACTGCTGAGGAAGTCCCTGATATCAGGTTCATCATCAACAACCAGGATTCTTTTTTCTGATGGTAGTGCCATGTCATCTCCTTTGGATTGCAAAAACATCTGAAAACGGCCGTAAGTTAGACAATAACCTGACGGCATGACAAAACAGAAGGTTTCGATAAACTGAACAGATGCGTTACTCAGATAACTAAAGAAAACTGACGGGATAAAACAACACCCTATCCCATTAATCTGTTGGCGGCGGTGATCAGTTCTTCCTGGTCGATCGGTTTACTGATGAATCCCTCCGGCTCTGGAAATGCAGCAAATTCATTGAGAACGCTTTTAATGGGTTCACCGACCGCAGTTATAATGATAACAGGTATTTGAAATAGATTCGTATCCTGTTTCAGATATCGATAAGTTTTGATCCCCGACTGTTCGGGCATGGTAATATCCAGGGTGATAAGATCCGGTACCTCGGATTTTGCCTTTTCCAACGCCTCGATTCCGTTTTCGGCCAAGATGGTATCAAATCCGTTATCCTCAAAAAGAGTGGACAGATAAACCAACACATCCTGTTCATCATCAACAATCAATACTTTTTTACGATGGCTCATTTACTAATTCCCTGATCTTCTTTTTTGTTCATGTTTGATCAGTTCATCTTTTGCCAGTTTGCGCAGCTTATAAGCCGAATCTCTCAAAGAACCGAAGACAACGCCACACCCGTCGTCAACGCGATAATTATCGCCCAGGTCTGCCAACTCCAGCATTTCACTGCAGAGGGCGATGACTTTTTCAAGATTCCTGTTCGCTCTGTCCTGTTTCTTGGCCATTCCAACTTAGACTTAAAGGTCTTACCATTTGCCCAGCTTGATAATAGGAACCATTAAACAGCACAATATATGCCAAAAGAGTTATCAGATCAGCTAACCAATTGCTTTTACATTGATTCGGGATTTAAAAAACCAACTTGATCCCGAATCGTGTCTCAGGTCAAAGTCAAAACCAGATGAATTTGACACGGGATTGATCCATGGTAAAACAGTGGATTAATAAAGACAAATGCTTGGAGATCGATTATTTTTGTCTCGGCATTTTCAACATGAGACCAACCTGAGACACGAGACATGGCTTCATTTTTCTCAATCTTTCCCGACTCCCGTCAACAAGCTTCTTACCCGACCCATTTATTGCCATTACAATTCAAGACCCGAAAGCTTAATCATGCAATTCGTTGCTTAGCTGACCGGAATAAGGTAAATTCCAAAGAACGACACAGCCGGTTAAATACAGATTACTCTTCCGCTCCTAATCATCGGTTTTTTCACTGCTTGCGCTAGGATACCGGGAATCAATCCCCAACTGACAGGGAAATTATGGGCTCATCTCTTGATCTGGAAAAATGGATCAAACAAAACCTCTTCGACGCCTTGCCGGTCTCTGCTGCCATTGTTGATCCCGACTACAATATTATCATGGTCAACAAGCAGTATCGGTCAAAATTCGGTGATTGGAAAAGCATCAAATGCTACCAGGCATACAAAAACCTGGAATCCTCCTGTCCGCACTGTAAGGCAAATGCTGTTTTCAAAGATGGAATACCCCGCCTTTTTGAAGACATCAGCAGGGACAAGGGAGGGAAAAAGTCCTGCCGTATCAGGAAGGCTTTCCCGATAAGGGATGAAGAGGGCAGCATTCCCTATGTCATGGAAACTATTACCGACATCACTGATACGGAGATGGTCAGACAGAAGTATCGTAGCCTCTTCGAGCACGTTCCATGCGATATCCTGGTGATCAACAAGGACTTTCAAATCACCGAGGCCAATAGCAAATCAAGGGAATTGTTCGGACAGGTTGAGGGCGCTTTTTGTTATGAAGTATTAAAGAATCGTGACAGCAAGTGTCCGGATTGCTCGGCGGAGAAGACTTTTCAGGACGGGAAAATGCATTCGGGCAGATCGAGTGTAGTTAACAAAGACGGTCGAAAAACCGAACTCCTGGTCACCACGGTACCCTTTGAGGTTGAAAACGGACATTTCGATTATGTTCTTGAAATGGCGGTGGATATTACCGAAACCCTGGCGCTTCAGGAAGAGCTGGAAATGGCCAATACCACCATGCAATCCCTGATCTCTTCATCTCTTTACGGAATTATCGCAGTTGATGAAAACAACCAGATAAGGGTCTCCAACCAAGCAGCCGAACAGATGCTGAATATTGAAGATAAAAGACAATTGCAGGAAGCGGATCTCGAAACCATCTTTCCGGAGGGTTTCATCAATCTGGTCAATTCCAGTCAAGGTCCCATATATTTACATGAGACCAAACTCTGCGATATCAAGGGGGAGCCCTTCCCCGCCCGCCTCACCGGTATTAAGTTACAGTTAAACGAACAGGACAGGGGTAAAGCTTTCTGGATTCACAACATTCGCAGAATCAAAAAACTGGAAACCGAAAATTTGGAGGCGGAACGTCTGGCTGCTGTGGGAAAGACAGTCGCCGGACTGGCCCATGGCATTAAAAATGTTTTAACCGGTTTGGAAGGTGGAGAATATATGCTTAATTCGGGGCTTCAAAAAGGTGATGCGGCGAGAATCCGCAAAGGTATGGAGATGCTGAACAGGAATACCAAAAGGGTTTCCACCTTTGTAAAGGAGTTTCTCAATTTCTCCAAAGGACAGGAACCTGAGACGATTCTCTGCGACCCGGTTAAGATCGCCAGGGAAGTGGTCAGTACCTACTCCGTTAGAATCAGGCAGGTAGGGGTCAAATTGATTACTGAGTTCCAGGATAATATCGGATTGGCACCCCTGGATGAAGAAGGTATGCATGAGTGCCTGTCCAACCTACTGGGAAACGCTATCGATGCCTGCAGAATCAGTGAAAACACCGATGATCTGGAAATTGTTTTTCGGGTCTATGAAGAGGACAATGCCATAATGTATGAAGTGATTGACAACGGCTGTGGCATGGACTACGAAGTCAAAAGAAAGATATTTACAACCTTTTTCACAACCAAAGGCTTGGGTGGAACGGGTTTGGGGCTTCTCATGACAAAAAAAATAATCCAACAGCACGGCGGCAAGGTTGAATTCGATTCTGTACTGGACCAGGGAACCACATTTCAAATCACGCTGCCGAGAGAACGGCTGCCAAAAATCAATCAACCGCAGATCACCTGATTTTTTCCACCATTATGCATAACAGGCCAATGCAAGCTGCAAACCGACCTGATCGGCAGCATCGTCAGGAAGAAACAATGAGCCAGATCCATCAGAATCGAGTGTTATTTGTCAGCAACAGTCGTTACTATTTACACCTGATTGCAGAACAGATAGGCCATGAGACGGTTGCAAACAACATCAGTTTCCAAAGCGCATCGGTTGCCGACCAACCGGCTGATCACCCTGTTGACAAAATTTTGTCAAAAAACGGACTGATCGGTCAGGATGTCTGCCGACAGACCCTGGATCAGATTAAACCTTATCTTTTTGATCTGGTTATCACCCTGGGAGAGTCCGGCAGTATCCCACGTTCCATTTTGCCTGCTATGCTGCCCCATTTTCACTGGGACATAACCGAACCCGACCACAACGCTTCTGCCAATCAAATTGTATTTGAACTGAAAAGCATCATGAATATCATCAAGAAGAATATCGAAACCCTGTTTAATTCCGACTTTCTCAACACCCTTTTTATTGCCAGAAGACACCAGCAACTCATCCTGGACAATATGCTCGATGGGGTCATGGCGCACAATGAGGACAGGACCATTTTTTTCTTCAACAAAGCGGCAGAGGAGATCACCTCCATGAAACGGGAAGATGTGCTGGGAAAAGATTGTCATGACGTATTTCCGGGTCGCTTCTGCCGGGGAAAATGTGACTATTGCCAGGGCACCGTATCCAGCAGAACCTATAATACCAATCGGCATCGGGTCGATTACAGGAGACCCGACGGAGAAAAAAGAGTCCTGGAAATGCTCATTCTGCCCCTCACCGATGAAGCGGAAAACAGGATCGGCGCTTTAATCATGTTTAAAGATGATACCGAACTGGAGAGTTTGAAAAATCATCTCAAGCATCATCACGCCATGGGGAGATTGATCTCCAAGGATCCGAACATGCTGAACGTCTTTGAACAGATAAGGGAGGTATCCGCAATCCAGGCACCGGTATTGATCGAAGGAGAAAGCGGCACCGGTAAGGAACTGGTGGCCAATGCCATTCATGACATGAGCCCGAGAGCGGGAAAGCCGTTTGTAGCTGTCAACTGCGGAGCTCTGCCGGAGAGCATCCTGGAAAGCGAACTGTTTGGTCACGTTAAGGGAGCCTTCACCGGAGCCATCGCTGATAAAAAAGGGAGGTTCGAACTGGCCCACCAGGGTACGCTGTTTCTTGATGAGGTGGCCGAGCTCTCCCCCCTGATGCAGGTAAAACTGCTGCGAGCTCTTCAGGAGAAGTGTTTTGAAAGGGTCGGAGGAGAGAAACTGATCCATGTAAATATCCGGATTATCAGCGCTACCAATCAGAATCTGAAAGAGGCGATGAAGAAAAAGAAATTCCGCAGGGATCTTTTTTACAGGCTTTGTGTCGTACCGATCGACCTGCCGCCTCTCAGGGAAAGACGGATGGATATTCCGGTGCTGGTGGAACACTTTCTTGACCTGGTTGCTGCAGAGACAGAGAGATCGGTGTTGGGATATACCACCGAAGTTATCGATACTCTCTCGGCCTACCACTGGCCCGGAAACGTGCGGGAACTGCGAAATGCCATTGAGTATGCCTACGTTAAATCCAGGGAAAGCGTCATCAGAACCGAACATTTGCCCCCGGAGATCGTCTCTTACCAGCGAAAAACCAGAAAAAAGACCGGTCCTCCGCTGAAGATCAAAAAAGAACAGGTCATGATTGCCCTGGATAAAACCGAAGGAAACCGCAAAGAAGCTGCTAAGTTTCTGGGGATCGGTCGCGCTACTCTTTACCGCTACCTGGATGCCTATGGTCTGAAATAACTCACCGCAATCAATCTCCCGAGGTCGTGTCTCGTGTCTCTGGTTTGTCTCGCTTTATAATTCCGATACACGACAGTGATTTTTTAACACTTATTTAAACATCTGATTAATAAGGTTATTTTCTCAGATAGAAAATCACCGCTCTACCTTTATCGTGAAGTTAGCCTGAGACAAAACTCCTGTTTGAAAAACTCCATAAACTATAAATGATTGAAATTTTTGATTTTTACAAAATTCAATCTTGGCACATATTGTGCTCTTTCCAAGGCCAATCTTTCATGTCTCATATTAATCTTTGAAAACAAGTCGTTGACCGTCAACCGTATCACTAAGCGACCGAAATCCAAATGAATGTCTCCGCAAGCTCCATGAAGACATCCGGTTTTCAAGGGTTATGGGTTGCTTTCTATGCGGTTGGATTTTAAAACGACGGATTGTTTCAGACCTTTAATCAAATGACCAGAACCCAATCAGTCACGAGAAATATTGAGAAAGTCATCGCCCTCTGCAATGAGATGCTGGAATTGGCAAACGTAGGTGAGGGAAGGCTGGAAGAGGATTGCAGTGTTTTCTACAGCGCTTTGAGAGACTCTGCTTACAAAATTAGAAGATTGGCTAAAAACGAATTGATCAGATTTACGAATGGTGATAAGCCTTCATCAAACAATAATTAGGGGTCAACCGATCAAGAACAGAGGAACATATCAAAAATGAAAACCAAAAAATCCGCGGTCATTTTGACAAGTGCTCTTCTGATGTTGTTCATCCCGTACTCGTTTAACAATGCCATCAGCGACACCGGCAGATCCGGGCCGGATGTGTTATTGATCGACGCGATGAAGGTGTTCCAAGAACTGGAACGTCCGGGAGTCATGTTTCCGCATGATCTCCACACAAAGGAGCTTGAGAATAGAGGGAACGACTGCTCGGTTTGTCACCTGTCCGAAGATGGTAACCTGGTGATGAAATTCGCAAGATTGAAAGATATTGACAAAGAGGTAACCCTGGACATCTACCACGGCAAATGTATCACCTGTCACGAGGAGAGCTACGAGGCTAATCTGTCAACCGGACCGGTGGAATGTGGTGAATGCCATGTTGTCGAGCCAAAACTCACTGCCTCTCAAAAACTCCCGTCTTTCGATGCTTCCCTGCATTATCGTCACATCAAAGCGGGGAAAGACGCCTGCGATAATTGTCATCACGGCTACAATGAAGAGACACAACAAAAGATTTATACCAAAGGAGAGGAGGAATCCTGCAGGACCTGTCATGGGCCGGAAACTGAAAACGAGGTGGTCTCTTATCGTCTGGCTGCGCATCAGGCCTGTGTCAATTGTCACCAAAACACCGCAGATTCAGGGCCAATAGCCTGCTCCGGGTGTCATGATGCCGCAGAACTGGATAAGATCGAAGTCGTGGAAAACCCGCCTCGCCTGGATCGCAACCAACCGGACAGCACCTTTCTCAAGAGTTTCGCCAACATGGATACCCTGATGATGGATGCGGTACCCTTTAATCACAGGGTTCACGAGAATTCGGTTTCCTCGTGTCGAACCTGTCATCATGAGAATCTGGATAAATGTGAAAAGTGTCACAGCCTGACCGGTAAAAAAGAAGGCAACTTCATCACACTACCGCAGGCCATGCATGACGAAAAATCTCAACACGGCTGCGTTGCCTGTCATGCGCAAGAGCTGCAAGAGCAGAATTGCCGGGGATGTCATGTTCTGGTGGTCAACGAGTTCGGCAGAGACACCCAGGATTGTAAAAACTGTCATAGTGTTTCGCTGGAGCTTATCAGCAGCTTGAAAAATGACCAGGGTGAAGTTGATATCGCACGTATTGAAGCAAAAGCGGCCCGTGAAACCCGCACCATATTGAAAGATGTTCCGGAAAAAATTGATATCGGAACCATCTCGGAAGAGTATGAAGCTGTTTTCTTCCCGCATAGATCCATCATCGATGCCCTGATGAAGGGAATTGAAGGTAACAGGCTGGCCAAACACTTTCACCAGGGCGACAATATAGTCTGTGCGAGCTGCCACCACAACAGTTCAGATGAGTTACTCAAACCGCCGAATTGCTCCAGTTGCCATCTTACATCCGGCGGAAAAGAAGCGGTTAACATCCCGGGACTGAAGGAGGCATACCATCAGCAGTGTTTCAGATGTCATGACGCCATGAGTATCAAGGAACCGGCTTCGACCGATTGCATCGGTTGTCATGAGCAAAAATAGCGTTTTAACAAAAGATCTGCTTGGATAACTTTAACGATCTGCATTCCAATTTTAAGGACACTATCAAGGTAATTCCATGTCAATATCGAGAAGAAGATTTCTCAAATGGGCCGGGGCTGCAAACCTGGCATTGATTCCGGGAAAATCGGCTATCGCTGCTTCAAACCGGCACTTTGAAGGCTATCCCCAAGGCGGAGGTGTTCTTTTTGACAGCACTCTCTGCATTGGCTGTCGGAAGTGCGAGAAGGGCTGCAACGAAGTCAACGATTTTCCGGCTCCGGTTAAACCCTTTGATGACTTATCCGTACTTGATGAAAGACGCAGAACCGGCAACACAGCATTCACTGTGGTCAATCGCTACAAAACATCAGACGGGTCCGACACCACCGCTTACAGAAAAATCCAGTGCAATCATTGCCTGGAACCTGCCTGTGCGGCCGTCTGTTTTGTCAAAGCATTCAATAAAACACCAACCGGTGCAGTGGAATACGATGCATCCGTTTGCGTCGGTTGCCGCTATTGCATGATGGCCTGCCCGTTTGATGTCCCCACCTTTGAATACAACGAAGCCTTCAACCCCAGGGTTCAAAAATGTACCCTCTGCCAGCCCAGGTTGGAGGAAGGTCTTCTGCCCGGATGCGTTGAAATCTGTCCTACCGATGCGCTGATATTCGGCGAAAGAAAGAAGCTGCTGAAAATCGCACGCAATCGAATAGAAAATCACCCCGACCAGTATATCGACCATATCTATGGCGAGCATGAGATGGGCGGCACAAGCTGGCTCTATCTTTCCGGTGTTCCATTCAAGGAACTGGGCATGAAGGAAGATCTTGGAATCAAACCCGCCCTGGAATTCACTTCAGGTGCATTATCGGCTGTCCCTATCGTTATCGGCCTGTGGCCGGTGCTTCTGCTGGGCATGTACGGTGTCAGCAAACGTCTTGATAAGGAAGCCCTGGAGGAGCAGGACGAAGCTATCAAGGTATCCCTGGAAAATGCCGCCGAAGAAGCGGCCAAAAAGCTGGAAACAGCCCTCAATAAAGCGGACAAAGCGAAAAAGAGAGAGATAGAAACCGCCGTCAAGAAAGCTTTGGCTGAAGCGGAATCACCACAAGAAGGAAACGAGGAATCATAATATCCCTTGGAGACAAAACTGATGGTTGACGAAACAAAAGCATTAAGGAAAAAATCCCTGCTAACCCCGGTGAATATTATTTCCGGAATTATACTGGTTGCGGGTCTTTACGCCACGATTATCCGATTTACACAAGGGCTGGGAGCCGTGACAGCCTTGTCCGATTACAATCCCTGGGGGATCTGGATCTGGTTCAAACTGGTTGCGATAACCCTGGCCGGTGCCGGTTATACGACCTGTGCCGCTGTCTACGTATTCGGCATGAAGCGCTATCATTCAGCAGTCCGACCGGCTGTACTGATTGGATTGCTTGGCTACACGCTGTTTGCTGTTTCCCTCGTCTATGACCTGGGAAGACCTTATCGTCTGCCATACCCCTTTTTCGTGTCCCAGGGAACGACCTCCGTTCTCTTCGAAATTGGGCTCTGTGTGGCTTTCTACCTGATAGTGCTGTATCTGGAGTTCTCGCCTGCCGGACTGGAGTGGCTCGGTTTTCGGAAAATCAGGAATATTGCGGTCAAAGCCACCATGGCTTTGACCATGTTCGGAATTATCCTCTCCACCCTCCATCAATCATCACTTGGCGCACTTTATTTGAGCGCACCATCCAAACTCCATCCCCTCTGGTATTCAGGATATCTGCCAATCTACTTTTTCATCACCAGTATATATGGCGGTCTGGCTATGGTCATTTTTGTGTTTTGGCTTTCGGAACGATACCTGCCGGACAATATCGGACACGCTTACCAGGAGGAAAAAACCGGGGTGGTGCTCGGATTTGCCAAAGCGATATCGATGGTATTGGTGGGTTATTTTTTCATCAGGATATTCGGAATCTCAACCGCTAATAGCTGGCATCACCTGTTTTCAAGCTGGGGCGTGCTATTTCTGATTGAAATGCTGGTCGGAATTCTCCTGCCCGCCATTCTCTTTGCCATCGGCGCCAGGGAGAAAAATATCACGCTGATCCGCTGGACAGCCGTTTTGACCATTCTCGGTATCATCTATAACAAATTCTTTATCTCAACTTATGCTTTCAATTGGCAGCTTTCTCCCGTTGACCGCTATTTCCCCAGCGGACTGGAAGTGATTTTGACATTGTTCATGATTACCGTTGGCGTGGTGGCTTTCAGGGTCATCACGTCACTGATGCCGGTTTTTTTCGAACATAAGGATTATCCCTCTTCACATTAATCAGGTGGGGCTTTTATGGAACAGGTTTTTTATACATTACAGGATTTTACAACCCATGCCGAAGGGATCACCTATCTGCTGATAGCAGTCGCTCTCTGTTTTTTCGGTTTTTTCTGGGTGTTTCTTTCAGAAAGAGACGATTAGTATTTCAAGAATTTAACCAAACGAATTATTAAGGGAGTCACTCATGTATCAATTCGTAACCGGACCCTTGGCTTGGCTGGCCTTCGGAGTCTTCTTCATTGGGCTGATCGTCCGTACCGTGCTGTATATAAAAGGCCTGAACTGGAAGATGGACAGGGTCACTTACGGGGTAAACACAAAATACGGCGTTAAAGGTGCTTTCAGATCGGTGATATCCTGGATTCTTCCTTTCGGAACCCACGGCTGGAGATCCCATCCGGTGTTTACGGTCATCACTTTTGTATTTCATCTCTCGCTTCTGATATCGGCTATCTTCCTGCCGGCGCATAATTACATACTGAAACAGAAGTGGGGAGTCAGCCTGATTACTATTCCCGAGGCAGTGGGAGATATTATGGCTATTGCGGTGATGATTGCGGTGGTTTTGTTCATTATACGCAGGATCGCCCTAACGGAAGTTCGGATCATCACCACAGCCTATGACTACCTGATTCTATTAATAGCGGTGGCCCCATTTGTGACCGGTTTTATCGCATATCACCAGTTTTTCGATTATGAACTATGGGTGATCCTGCATATTCTCTCCGGGGAACTCATGTTGATTGCAATACCCTTTACCAAACTCTCGCATTTTGTACTCTTTTTTCTCTCACGAATACAGATTGGAATGGACTTTGGGATAAAACGCGGCGGTATGAAAAACAGCGGTTTTGTCTGGTAAGGAATTTAAACTTCTTTGTTAAAGGTAAAAACTATGGCGGAAGGCAAGCTCTGTAACAGAAAACCGATCAATACCGAGGAAGAGCTGAAGGAATTAATGGCCGACAGGGGCGGAAGAAAATACTATGAAGAGATGGAAAGCCTGGATGTGGATCAGGATGCCTTGTGGTCCTCCATCCGGAAAACCTTCCTTTCCCGTCTCAAAACCTGGATTGAAATCTGCGCCCGTTGCGGTATGTGCGCTGATAGCTGCTTTTTCTATCTGGCAAACGACAAGGATCCCACCCAGGTCCCCTCTTATAAAATCCAATCCACACTGGGCGAAATTGTTCGCAAAAAGGGAAAAGTCGATAATGAGTTCATGCGAATGACAATGGATACGGCCTGGAGCAAATGCACCTGTTGTAATCGCTGTGCCATCTACTGCCCCTTTGGTATTGATATGGGCGTTATGTTCAGCTATGTCCGGGGACTCTGCTTCTCCCAGGGATTTGTCCCCTGGGAAATGAAGATCGGGTCCGGGATGCACCGGGTTTATCGAGCCCAGATGGACGTCACCACCGAAGATTGGGTAGACACGGTGGAATTCGAGGAGGAAGGAATAGAAGACGAATACCCCGGCATGAAAATCCCCGTGGACAAGGAAAATGCCGATATTCTCTATACCCTGAACGCACGGGAAGCCAAACACTATCCGGAAGACATCAGCGAAGCCGCTATCCTCTTTAACCTGGCAGGAGAAAACTGGACCGTTCCCAGCGAAGGGTGGGAAGAGACCAGTCTCACCATGTTTGCCGGCGACTGGGAAGGTTGCAAAATGCAGGTGGAAAATGTCTATGATGCCATGGATCGGCTCAAGCCCAAACGAATGGTTGTTACGGAATGTGGTCACGCCTACCGCGCGACAATTCTGGAAGGTCCTTATTGGGCGGGTCTGAAATCCGGAAAAACACCTATCGAAAGCATCCATTACGTGGAATGGGTGGCGGAAGTTCTGAGATCCGGTAAACTCAAAATTGATCCGTCAAAAAAAATCAAGGAGCCGGTAACCCTTCAGGATTCGTGTAACTATATAAGAAATGGAGGGCTGCGGGAGGTGACCCGGGAAATCATGAGCTATCTTGCCGAAGATTTCAGGGAGATGACCCCCTGCAAAGATCACAATTTCTGCTGCGGTGGGGGCGGAGGTTTGAATGGTATCGGTCGGTATCATAAACAGCGAAACGCCGGCCTGAAAGTCAAAAGGGATCAGATTCTCGCAACCGGGGCCAAATTTGTGATTGCACCTTGCCACAATTGCTGGGATGCTATTAGAGACATGGAGGGGATTTACAAAATCGGGATCAAGTGGAGTTTTCTGAAACCGCTTCTGCTCGATATGGCCATTATACCGGATCACTTTAAACCCGAAGAGGAGTAGCATCAGGAGTCCGGATATCAAATCATGGTTGATCCATCAGCATTTACCAATTGAATCATTAAAGGAACAACATGTTTAAAAACATACTTTTTGCGACGACTGTTTCCCCGGATTGCGATGATGCTGCCAGCTATGCTTTTGACATGGCGATGAAATACAACGCAAAACTCTATATCTACCACGTATTCGGTCTTCCCAGTCATGGCTACAGTCGCTTTGTTATCAATGTCAAAACCGGGGAAAAAGAGACCTATAGTAAAGAATATGATACCCTCGTCAAGGAGGAGATCGCAGACACCTATTCCGAGCTGATTGACCAATACAGCAATTGTGAAATCGACTGCACCATTGGCGCACCAGGGACTGAAATTCTGAGAAAAATCAAGAAGGAAAAGATTGATGCAGTCATCATGGGTGCTCATCACCAGGTAGAAGATGCAGAAGCTATTCGCTACCGCAATGTGACCGGTGATACCATGCAAAGAGTCGCCAAAAGCGCGCCCTGTCCGGTTTTGATCATCAGCCGTCCCTTCACTAAAAATCTCTGGAACCTGAGAAACATCCTCTGTGGCACCGACTTTTCGAAAGCTTCGCTGGCAGCGTTCCGATTTGCCCTTAAATTTGCCAAGGTGAACAAAAGCAAACTTCACCTCTTTCATGCCGTTGACATCACCGGCAGACAATTCGGAAAAGTGCCGACCCAATCAGAAATCGAAGAGCTGGTCAACCAGGCCAGAAATCGCATGGAGGAGATCTATCTACCTGAAATGGATGGCTATATGAAGATCGAAACAGCCGTCTGGGAAGGCATCCCCTATGTGGAAATTCTGAAATACGCGAGAGAGCAGGACATCGACCTCATTGCCATGGCTCACCACACCGGAAGTATCTTTCACAAAAAAGACATCCTGGGCAGCACCATCGAAGAGGTTGTTCTGCGCTCACTCTGCCCGGTTGCCAGTATCAACCGAATGAATGTCCTGGAAAACTACGAAGGCTTCCTGGCCTGAGATTTATTTAATCCCGAAATTCCACCCTCAAGCAGGCCCTTCCATCATAACAGGAGGAGAACGCCCCGCTTTTCGCTTTCCCTGCCACCGTTTCCCGCAATCCGGGTGTATAGCCCTGAATCGCTTCAACTTCCTAACCTTCTCAAAAAAGATCTTGACAGGCAGAAAAATTGAGTGATATCTACTGGTCATGACAACCGTACCAAGCCATCAACCGTTTTCAAACTGAAGAGACGACTATTGAGTTTTGTAGACAAAGACAGCGCCATTCCCTACTACCTGCAACTGGCCAACACGCTGCGTGGTCAGATCAGTTCCGGTGCATTCGATTCCGGGGAACTTCTTCCTTCAGAGAGAGAACTATGTGACAGCTACAATGTCAGTAGAAGCACAGTGCGTCAGGCAATACAACTGCTCCGCGAAGAAGGCCTCATTCGCAAGGAGAGAGGAGTCGGTACTCGCATTGAGCGTCGTCCCAAAATTGAACAGGATCTGTTGGGATATCACAACTTTGACCTGCAGATGTTGGAAAAAGGTTATACTGCTTCTGTAAGCGTCCTTAATCACGAGGTCCTGACCACACCCGGAAGGGTCCAGCGCTTAATGAGACTTGCAGAGGGAGAGCCGGTTTTCAAAGTGGTAAGATTGCGTTCTGTCAACAGTGAACCGGTGTTTATCGAGAAGATTTACATGCCCCTGGCGAGATTTCCGGATCTTCGGGTGGAGGATTTCCTCAAGACAGATATTTTTCTTAAACACCTGGGTTCGGAGTACAGCACCCGGCTTGGTGATGCCAAGGTTTTTGTGGAGCCGGTGATTCTTGATGAAGGGGAACGGAAAATTCTGGAGATCAAAGACCAACTGGCAGCCGGATTGATGTTTGAAAGAATATCCTTTGACAGCCAGGGAGAAGCGGTAGCAATTACCAAAAGAGTCTTCAGGGGCGACCGTTGTCGCCATCTGCTGGTGATCAAAGGTCAATGAGTTGAAAAGCCGGCGGTTCAGCAGGAATCCACAGGATTCCTGCTGAAGTGCTGGTTTTTTTATTGCTTTAACTGGTACGGACAGGATAACAGGATGATGTCAGAATAGTTTACTTCCATATCCGGTGCTTGAACCTCACCGGACTGGATACATGGGAATACCGAACAATGAGGCATGCGACAAATCTGCTTTTACAGGGAGATCGCAAAGGTCGATTTGAGTTCGGTTTTTAGTAATAGAAGGAGAATCAGGAGTTGACGATGAAAGATCTGATGATGTTAAAAGGAGCAAAAACACTTGTGGATACGTGTACCGGGGTTAAACCGGGAGAATCGGTGCTGGTGGTTACGGATTTCACCAAGGTGGCAATAGCTGAAGCTATCGCCGCAGTAGCAACCGACCGAGGCGCTGAAACAATGGTGATGGTAATGCAGCCCCGGCAACGTGCGGGGCAGGAGCCGCCAAATTCTGTCGCGGAAGCGATGAAAGCGGCCGACGTGGTTTTCGTCCCTGTGAGTTACTCCATCACCCATACCCATGCTGTAAAGAACGCAGCGGCCATGGGTACCCGGTTAATCGTCATGACCGATTTCACTGAGGAGATGATGATCAGGGGAGGATTAGAGGCGGATTTCAATGAGTTGAAGCCAATTTGCCTCGGGGTCGCTGATTCATTTAAAAACGGAAAACGGATTCACCTGACCACGCCGGGTGGGACCGATCTGCACATGAACATAGAAGATCGCCGTGGTAATGCCCTTTATTGTATCGTTGAACCCGGTCAGTTTTCGACTGCGCCCACAGTGGAAGCAAATGTTTCGCCTGTTGAAGGAACAGCCAACGGCCGGATTGTGGTGGACGCCAGCATTCCCTACCTGGGAATAGGCGTGATTGAAGATCCGATGGAGGTGATGGTTAAGGATGGTTTCATAACGGATATCAGTGGTGGCAGACAGGCTGAGATTCTCAAGGGGGATCTTGAAAGCCACGGTGATGCCAATGTCTACAATATCGCGGAACTGGGAGTCGGTTTAAATCCCAAATGTCGTCTATGTGGCATCATGCTTGAGGATGAAGGTGTGATTTCCACCTGTCACATCGGTATTGGAACCAGTATCACCCTGGGAGGTAACATCAAAAGTCCGATTCACTATGATCTTTTGATGTGGGCTCCCCAGGTTAAGGTGGATGACCATGTTGTGATTGATCGTGAAAATGTTAATTTACCCAAATAAAAAAGGAGGATTAAAAATGAAGCGAAAATCTATGAAAAAAGCAACCGGAGTGTTTTACGGCAACATCTTGATTCTTTTGGCTTTGGGATTACTTGTCGGATTGGGAACAACTTCTCTCCAGGCTGCCTACCCCAGAAAACCGATCACGATGATTGTGGCCTATTCACCTGGCGGTGGCACTGATACGGCTGCCAGGATTGTCGCCAAGTTCGTTCAACCCCACCTCGGTCAGCGGCTGGTTATTCAGAATAAACCGGGTGCAGGCGGCCAAATCGGCTTTACGGCTCTGGCCAACAGCAAGGCTGACGGTTACAAAATTGGATTCATCAACATCCCATCCATTTTTATGGTTAAGATGCTGCGCCAGAATGTCCCCTATGAGATGTCGGACTTCGTGCCCATCGCCAATATCCAGATGGACCCGGTTGTTCTGGCCGTGAAAGCGGATAGTCCATATCAGTCTCTTGATGATTTGATTCGGGCGTCCCGCGAAAATCCCGGAAAAATCAATGTAGGAGGAGACGGACCGCAATCCAACAACCAGTTGCAATTGATTGTCGCCGAAAAGAAACTGGATATCGATTTCAATTTTGTCTCCTATAACGGATCCGGTCCCGCCATAACATCACTGCTGGGAGGTCAGGTTGATGCGGCTGTCCCCAGTGCCAGTTCCGCGACCACTCATATCAAAAACGGTCGTTTAAGAGCGCTGGCAATATTTTCTGATGATCCCTATCCCTACCTGCCCGGTGTTCCGACGATCAAAACAGCTTCCGGAATCGAAATTCCCTGCATTGGAGCATCCATGAGAGGTATCGCCGCACCGAAGGGTGTATCTGCCGAGCAGGTGGAATACCTGCAACAGGCTTTTGCCAAGGTAATGAAAGATCCCGGTTTTCTGGATCGCGCCAACAAAATGGGACTTCCTTTGAAATTCATGGATGCCGACCAGTTCAATCAATTTCTGGAACAGGCGGAAAAGGACACCAGGGAATACATCGATCTGCTGAAATAAGAAGGAGACAGAACCATGTCGTTTGAAACAAACAGACAGGACCGTTTGATCAGCCGGTTGAACAAGGACAGGGTATTTGCGTCGGGAACCTTGATTCTGGCCGCTTACCTGGGCTACCAGGCCTTTTCCTATCCGGTGGAATCCGCATTTTTTCCAAGGGTTCTATCCGTTCTTCTCGGTTTACTGGCTCTGTTGCTCATTATCCGCCTGAGTTTGAGACAGAGGAAAGAGCGGTCTGTCGGAAAGACCATTGAGACAGATGCCTCTACACTCTCCGCGGAATGGAGGGCTATCAGGTCGGCCGGGATGGTGTTTACAAGTATTATTATATATGGCCTGCTATTAACCCTTGTAAACTATGAACTGGCGTCGATTATCTACCTGGCTGCCATGATGCTGATTTTCGGATTCAGGAGGCCGGTGATTACCGGCTCGATTTCAGTGGGATTGACAGTCCTGCTCTATACCATCTTTTTTCATCTTCTGGGTGTTTCCAGACCTGAAAGCCTGCTTTTCATGTAAAACGGAGGTTTCATTTGTTTGAGAATATTTTACTGGGAATAACCCTGCTTTTCAGTCTTAGCATGTTGACTGCCATTGCCGGTGGTGTTGTCGGGGGAGTGTTGATCGGCGTTTTACCGGGTTTGACCAGCACAATGGGCATCGCCCTGCTGATTCCGATTACCTTTTCCATGCCGCCGGCTGTGGGCTTGGCAATGCTCGGTGGAATCTATCTCGCTTCCACCTATAGCGGAGCCATCAGCGCCATATTGCTGAACATTCCCGGGACACCTGCTGCCGTCGCAACCCTGCTTGATGGTCACCCCATGACCAAAAAGGGGCAGTCTACCAGGGCATTGGCATTGGCAACTTTTGGATCCTGTGTCGGAGGGCTGATCAGTGTGCTGGCTTTGTTGTTTATCGCACCGCCGTTGGCGGAGTTCTCGCTGCGCTTTGGCTCGCCGGAGTATTTTTTGCTGGCTGTTTTCGGGATCACTGTTATCTCCTCCCTTTCGGGAAAGGACGTGGAAAAAGGATTGATAGCCGGCGTTATCGGGCTTTTTCTAAGCACCATCGGTAATCACCCTTTGACGGGTTTCATGCGCTTCACCTATGAAATCCCCGCCCTGTATGATGGTATACCCCTGGTTGTTTCGCTGATCGGGCTTTATTCCATCCCGGAGGTAATAGATATGCTGGTAACCCGTGCTTCGGGCGAAAAGATCAAACTGGATACCGATAAATCAAATCCTTTTGCTTTTCTTCCGGAAGTTATTGGTCAAAAGTTGAACCTGATCCGATCAAGCCTGATTGGTATTATGATCGGCATCATTCCGGGAGTGGGATGCAGCATCGGGGGATTCATGGCTTATGATGGAGCGAAACGGTCCTCCAAAACGCCTGAAAAATTCGGTACGGGTTGCAGCGAAGGGGTTGTTGCCTCGGAAACTGCTAATAATGCGGTTACCGGTGGCACGCTGATACCCCTGCTGACCCTCGGCGTTCCGGGCAATCCCGTTACCGCAGTGTTGTTGGGCGGTATAATGATTCACGGTCTCCGACCCGGCGCAGAGCTCTTCACCGTCAATGCGGATATTGTCTACAGTTTCATCCTGAGCCTGTTTGTCTCAAATATCCTCTTTGTGCCGGTGGGTCTCTTTATGGCCAAGTATTGCGTTCGCCTGATTCAGGTCCCCAAGTCGATTCTGGCACCTTCAATTCTGGCCCTTGCTGTTGTCGGCTCTTACGCAATTCGGGGATCCGTCGATGACATTTGGATTATGCTCTTTGTCGGTTTTTGCGGCTTTGTCATGCAGTTTTTTGACATCCCTAGGGCGCCCATGGTTCTGGGACTTGTTCTTGGAACGATGGCAGAAGGGGAATTGAGCCGGTCGCTGGCCCTGGTACATGGTGATGTAACTGCGTTTCTGCTGCAACTGGTCACACGTCCCATTTCAGCTATTATTCTGATCTTGTGTGCGATTTCCCTTTTTCAGGGAATAAAACAGCAACTCAGGAGAAATTAATCCAATGCCTCTCACTCCAATGAACGTCCTCACAGGGAGTAGAGGCATCAACAAATTGTTTCAATCGCTATCGGATCAGGAAGAAAGAAGACCGTTTTCATGGAACTGGTTCGGTATCTTTGCGGTTAAGGAATTCAAAACTCACAAAATTATGAATATTTGTTTTAAAGGAGAAAACATGAAGCGATACTTATTAACCGGTCTGGTGCTTATTTTCGCATTGACCCAGTTTGGATGCAGTAGCTCTGGAGATGGGATTGCAGGACAAGATCTGAAACCGGTAATTTCCGTGCCGGGCTCATTAAAACTGGATAAGAAAGGTAAGGTCGGTATTTCGGGTAAGGGATTTCCTTCCGGCAGCGAGGTTATGCTGCTGTTCACAACTAATGACGGAGTTCAGGCCGATATAGGATACGCTCTTGAGCCTGCGCCGGTTGTTTCAAAAGACGGAGACTGGAACACGGAATGGTCCTATGGTCGCTTTGTGGCCAAAAAGCTGGTCAACGAAGGCAGTTTTGAATTGGCTGCCGTGGACGAGGATTTCAATCCGCTTTGTACCCTGTCTATTCAGTTCGTGAAATAGTCAACCCTTTCGGCAACTGCCCTGAAGACAGGCTTCCGGTCTAAAGATACCGGTTATTTGGGCAGCAGAAAGCGAAAGATAGCCCCGCCTTCAGGGTGGTTCTCGGCCCAGATTTTTCCTCCATGGGCCGAAATGATATTGTGGCAGATCGCAAGTCCGAGCCCCGTGCCTCCGGCGGAAGTTTTTGAACGGCTGCTCTGCACGAATTTGTCAAAAATGGTATCCAACTCATCACCAGGAATCCCGATACCGTTATCAATTACGGATGTCTTCAGATAGCTGTTATCCTCCAGCTCTACTCTGATCATGATTTTACCTGCTTGTGGTGTGAATTTGATGGCATTGGAGATCAGGTTCCGCAACACCTGCAGGATTTTATCCTTGTCCATGATCGTGATATCGGGAAAGTCAGGTTCTTCAAACTCCACCCTGAGGGTTTTTTCATTCAGAAGAGCTTCCTGCTCCTTCAGAATCGTAGCGACCAGGGGTGTCAATTGGGTGGTTTCGAAATCATACAGCTCTTTTCTGGATTCCAGTCGGGATAAATCCAGCAAGTCATTGAGCAGGTTCATTAAGCGATGCCCGCTCAAATTGATTTCGTTAAAGAAATCCTTCACCCTGCCCGCTTCTATATTTCCGGTCTTGTCATACCCCAGTTTGGAAAACCCCAGGATCCCCTGCATGGGGGTTCTCAGTTCATGGCTCATATTGGTCAGGAACTCCGATTTGGCAGCATTGGCTTTTTCCGCCTCCTCTTTGGCCAGTTTGTATTTCTGGTTTGAAAGCTGCAGATCTTCCAATGCCCTGTTCAACTGTCGGTTTTTGCGATTCAACTGGTTGGTTCTCTCCTCTATCTTTTGCTCCAGGGTTTTTTCATAGTCCTTCAATGCCTGGTTTTTCTCTTCCAATTCGATATTTTGGACCTGCAAGGCATCAGAGATCACTTTTTCCTTTTTCTTCATACGGTTGATTCTGGATGCCAGACCCAGGGCCAACAGGATCACCTCCATGGAAGATCCGATTTCATCCATCCAGTTGGTAAAAAAATTTGTTGGGAAGATACCGAGGGTTTTAAGCAGATGGAGCAGACCTCCGGCAATAAAAACGGTCCAGGCGATGAGAAAATAACGGGCCGTATGGACCCCCCTCCGAACACAGTAAATGCTCGTAAAAATCCAGGTCAGTAGGATGAATATTGAAGAGATGGAGAGAAACTGAATGGCTAGGTTATAAGAGACCAGTGAGAGAACAAATCCGAAGACCGAAATCCCCATTAGACCGTTAAGCACCCTGTCGAAGCGGGGAATGACCTGGGCGGTGATCAAAAAGGATCTGGCAAATTGTTGCGCAAAGAAGATGCAACCATAAGCGAATATAAGCATGCTGTGATTCGCCCACCAACTGCAATCGGTCCACAAAACCTGGGTTGCGATTCCATTGAGAGACAACTGGGTCATCAGGAAACCGAAGACGTACAACACATAGTAGAGATAAACCGATTCCCGGATTGAGACGTAGAGAAAGAAATTATAGAGAATAACAACAATCAGAATACCACAATAGATACCCAGAGCGATCTGCCATTTGATGACGTGCTCCGTAAAAGCCTTCGGTTGCCAAAGGACCAGTGGCAGGTTAATCGCGTTGGAGTGAAATCGAATGTAGTAAGTCGTGCTGGCTTGCGCCGGAATGGTCAGGTAAAAGGCATAGCTGCGGTAATTCAGCTCTCTTGAGTCAATTCCGAAAATATCCCCGGTCACCCTTCTGTCATACCCTCCACCCGACATTGGCGTATAAAGCTCTATCTGATTCATGGTCGGATAGTCCAACTCGAGGATTCGTTCCAGATCTTCCTCCCCCAGGTTAGTCAGGGTAAACCGCACCCAATAGACCGAATCGGTGAAACCGTAATTGGGAATGTCCTGGGAGCTGGTCTCAAAACTGGCCTTGGGATTTGCACAGCAGATATCATAAATCGTCCATTCCCCACTCTTATCCTCCAGCACGTCCAGATGAGGCCCTAAGGTATAGGAGGCTTCGTTTTCCTCAACATTAAGCGATTTGGCAGCCAGTGGTATTTGGCTGCAACTAACCAAGGCTATGGATAATACAATAAGTAGCTGTTTAATCATCGATTGTTTGAATAGTCTGGAAACTTAAGGTTTTGACCAGGCCACCCTAATATAAACCCGACTGGTTTCACAACCTTTTTTCCTGCGCTACGGTTAATCCATAACATAAAAACCAATGATCTATTACCGATCCGGAGAGGTGTAGCAACACCTGGACTCTACAAGAAAATGATATGCGACAGGAACTTTTGATACTGAAGTCGGTCTGTTCTTGGAGGGATTGGGAGCCGAAAAGCTTTACAAGGGAGGTGAGGCCGGAAACCGTCCCCGCATGTAAGCAGCGATGTTCACAGCTTCGACCATGGATATTCGTCGAGAACAAAGTCTATATTAGAACAGTTGTAGCGACAGCAGAGCAAGGGCAAACCCTTGATTGAAGATTTACCCTGCCAATAGGGTAGGCTTGCGAAACAAAACCGGGATCATCCTCTTTCATATGCCCTAATGGCTGGAACCATCAGAGGCTTGAGCATCTTTTTCGATCACTGCCCAAAAGGAAATACGACCGTTTCGGACAATCCTGGTGCTGGCTTCCGGGGATTCGACGAGATTTACGATCTCCTCGGGAGTGAAAAAACGGCTTTTCATTAAGAAAAGTCTCTCTACGAGGGCTATCAACTTCACCACAAAAATATTAACATCAAACTCCTCAATGACAAGACGACCGCCAGGTTTAAGAATCCGGATCATCTCGCGGACAGCGTGTTCGGGCTTATTGAAATGATGCAGGGCGTCCACCACGATGATACGATCCACACTGCCATCAGCAAAAGGAAGTCGATTCACAGACGAGTGAACCGGAATAACTCCGTTTTTACCCTGGCTCTGTTTCAGCATGGGGCGGGAGATATCTACCAGAATAACCCCTCGTGAATCATCGTCCAGGCGGGAAGAGACCCTGCCGGTTCCCCCGCCTACATCTAAAACCCAATTGTCGGGTTTGATATCGAGAATTTGCTTTAACCGGGTTGTATCAGGCGGTGCAATCAGGCTGTCATAATAGGGTGCCAAAAATGAAAAATGATCAATCATCGTTTGTCCTCAAAATCGGAATTTAATGAATAACGTCTGCAACTGTTTCAGCTTTGACCGATACCGGTTGACATCGGTAACCATCTTCAATTTAATATAAGGACAAGTTCAAGGTATATTAGTGCAGATTTTCTCTTAATCATTTTCCATAATCTGCTGGAGCTAAACATGGACACTGCATTATCCGTGCACAACTTAAAAAAAACCTATGAAAGCGGGGTTGAGGCTCTCAAAGGCATTAGTTTTGAGGTCAAACAGGGCGATTTCATGGCTCTGCTCGGTCCCAACGGAGCGGGGAAATCCACTACCATCGGGATTATCAGCTCCCTGATCAATAAAACAGAAGGAACCATATCTATCTTCAACCACGATATTGAAAAGGAGTTCTCCCTGGCAAAAAAAGACATCGGTATCGTTCCCCAGGAGTTCAACTTCAACCAGTTTGAGAGAGTTGGGGACATTCTCATGGCCCAGGCCGGTTATTTTGGCATCTCCACCGGTACTGCCAAAAAAAGAACGGAAAAATACTTAAAACAACTGGATATCTGGGATAAACGGGACGAACCATCAAGACTGCTTTCCGGCGGTATGAAACGGCGTCTGATGATTGCCAGGGCTCTTGTTCACGAACCCAGGCTGCTGATTCTTGATGAACCGACTGCCGGTGTGGATATTGAACTAAGGCGGTCGATGTGGGACTACCTTGTGGATCTAAACAAATCCGGGACCACCATAATCCTGACAACCCACTATCTGGAAGAGGCCGAACAGCTTTGCAGAACCATTGCCATTATCGATCATGGGGAAATTGTGGAAAACACAACCATGAAGGAACTTCTGGCCAAGCTGGATAAAGAGACCTTTGTGTTGGACCTGTCCAATGAGCTGAATGGCTCGCTCAGCCTGTCGGACACCACACTGCGGGTCGTGGACAAGACAACGCTTGAGGTCGACGTAACCAAGGAGAAACCCCTGAATGATGTTTTTAAATCCTTGGACCTTAACGGAATAAAGGTTAGCAGCATGAGAAATAAGACCAATCGCCTGGAGGAACTCTTTGTTAACCTGGTCCGGCATGTTTCGAACGGGTCGTAAGACAGAATTGTCTCGCGAAACATATCATCCCTCCCGGGATCGCAGAAATTAAAGGCCATAACAGAAATGATAATGTGGCCTTTCACAAACTTCAATTGCCATTCGGAGAAAAATGAACATAGCAGAACAGCTAACGGCTTTAAAGACAATCCTGGTCAAAGAGGTGCGCAGGTTTTTGCGGATCTGGGTTCAGACCCTGATTCCACCGGCTATCACTATCACGCTCTATTTCGTTATTTTCGGACAGTTGATCGGCTCGAGAATCGGGGAAATGGGAGGTTTCGATTATATGCAGTATATCGTTCCGGGTCTGATCATGATGTCGGTTATCACCAACTCTTATTCCAATGTCGTCTCTTCTTTTTTCAGCAGCAAATTTCAACGCAGCGTGGAGGAGATGCTGGTATCACCCATGCCCAATTATATTATTGTCTGGGGATACGTACTTGGAGGCATGGCCAGGGGAATCGCCGTAGGGGTCCTTGTAACGCTTCTCTCTCTGTTCTTCACCAGCCTGACTCTTTACAGTTTTCTTGTGATGTTCAGCATTGTGCTCTTAACGGCAGCGCTCTTCTCCCTTGGAGGGTTTATCAATGCCATTTTTGCCAATAAATTTGACGACATCTCCATCATTCCCACTTTTATCCTGACACCCCTGACCTACCTGGGCGGGGTCTTTTACTCCATTGATCTGCTACCCCCCTTCTGGGCAGCCGTCTCTAAAATCAATCCCATCGTCTATATGGTTAACGGCTTTCGTTTCGGCATCCTGGGAATTTCGGACGTGGGACTGCTGGAAACTTACAGTATGATCATCCTGTTTATAATAGGGCTTTATTGCTGGGCCATCTACCTGATGAGAAAGGGAATAGGAATACGCAGTTAATGCGAGAGAGGGGCTCCGGAGCGATCCCTCTCTCGCAGTTGGGGGTACATAGGACAGGTTGGGAACGGATTCCCTAGTTACCGAAGATCTCTACCGGCTTTTTGGTACTACTTAAAAGACGCATAGGCTGCTTCACGAGCCGCCTCATGATCGTCTTCATCCATCACAAAATAAGCGATCACGTTCTTTAATCCATGTATCGAAGTTCGCACCATGGATAACACCCGGGGCTAAACAAGGGAAATCCGAATCCTACTCCCAGGATGACCGGCAATCCACAAAAAATGTGTTTTTTCATAATATTAATACATTTTTATTTCCAACTGTGCGGGGACTCGTCTTGCTAATATCGATCTAATTGATGTATATTGAATGTTGAATCAGCCCGGCTTTGTTAAACCCGGCTAACCGCTATGTTAAAGGACCGCTATGGAGCTTGAAAAAAAGATCATCATCTGGAGCGATGAATTAAGCACCGGGATTGAATGGCAAGATTTCCAGCATCAGACCTTCCTCGACATGACCAATTCCGTTTTTAATGCTTTCTACGAGAATAAAGGTCAGATCGACTTCGAGAAAATCATTGAAGAGTTGGAAACCTATGCTCGAAATCATTTTTCGATCGAAGACAGGTACATGGAGATATTCGATTACCCGGGCAAAGAGGGCCATTTGAACCAGCACCACGAATTCTGGAAGTTTATTGACGATATCAAAATTGCTTCCGGCAGAAACATTCTGGAAGCAGGCAGGATCTGCAACAAGCTGAACAACTGGTTTGTTGAGCACATCAAATTGGTGGACAAGAAGCTGGGAAGATTCCTGCTGGCGAAATCACAGCGTTAGACTTTCCAATCCCGATTTTCACGAAGCAACAGCTCCTTCTAGATGCCCCTGATAAGGACATCGAGCCGGGAGTCGATGTTGAATATCCCTCTCAGTATAATAGGAACCCGTTTCATTTTCAGTGACAAATCCTTCAAATGCCTCATCAATCAGAACAGAAAACCCAGGCTCAATGGCATAAACCTTGTGAATTCAACTCCCCGGATTGCCATTGCAGAAACATTTAAATCGACGCCCCTTCGATCTTGATGAACTCCCCCATGTCGGCTATTCTTATGCTGATATTAACAGACGTCCCTGTTTTTTCGAACCACATAACACTTCTGCCCCATTAAATTATGACATTGAATCCTGATCCCGAACGAATCAGGAGGGATATCCATACACTCTCCGAAATCATCGATCCTGACGAAGAGGGGTTTACACGTCTCTCCTTTTCCGAAGAATATGACAGAGCAACTGCCCTCGTTTCCGGATTAATGGAACGCGAGGCAGGAATGATCGTGAAGAGGGATGCCATCGGTAACCTGATTGGTAAAAGGGAAGGTATCAAGAAAGAGGCACCTGCCCTGATGATCGGATCTCACCTCGACACTGTCAGACAGGGGGGCAAATACGACGGCATTATTGGTGTCCTAGCCGGTCTGGAAACCGCACGCTGCCTGCATGAAGAGGATCTCCACCTTCATCACCCCCTGGAAGTGGTTGCTTTTCTGGCTGAAGAGCCGTCGCCCTACGGAATGTCGACCATCGGCAGCAAGGGCATGGCAGGGCACCTCACCGTGGAAGCCCTGCAAAAAGCAAAAAATAGCCAGGGAGAAAATCTCTACCAAGCCATCCGGAAAGCAGGCGGAAATCCCGATCACGTGGCCGATGTCAGACGAACACCGGATAGTCTGGCGGCATACCTGGAGTTACACATTGAGCAGGGACCGATTCTGGACCATAAACATCTTCCCCTGGGATTGGTTACGGGGATTGTGTCGATCTACCGTGGTAAAATCACCATCACCGGCATCAGCAACCATGCCGGAACCACACCGATGTCCATGCGCAGGGATGCTTTGCAGGCGGCAGCGGAAGCTGCTATCAGTTTTGATAAAACCTGCAGACGTTATGAGCAAATGGTGGGAACCGTCGGTGAGTTTAACAACTACCCCAACGCTTCAAATGTTATTCCCGGAAGAGTAACCATGGGCGTAGAAATGAGATCTCCGGTCACCGAAGATATAGAGACAGGCCTTGAAGAGATCAGGGGTGAGTTGAACAGGATTGAAGACAAAAAAGGAGTAGCCATCGAAACTGATTTCTGGCTGAGCTCTCCCGGTGTAACCTTTCCGGAGTCCATCCTGGAAATGTCCAGGCAAACCTGCCGGGATTATGATTACCCTTATCTGGAGATGCCATCGGGTGCCGGACATGATTCCAGCTATTTATCCGAGATAACCCCGACCGGAATGATCTTTGTCCCCAGCAGAAACGGGCTTAGTCATTGCCCGGAGGAATTTACCGACCTACCCGATATCATGAGGGGAATAGAAGTGATTGCAGCCATGATCCTGAAACTGGATACCAATCCGCCGCGGCGATAGTCCGTTCAATCGAACAACTCCCTTCGTTGTCCGAGGGTGATAACCCCCTCCGCCTCCGCCACATCCGGAACAGTCTTTCCCGACTCCAGGGATTTCTTAGCGATGGCTGCCGCCTTGTCATATCCGATTAAGGGGATCAGGTTGGTCGCAAGTCCCAGACTCATCTTCAGGTTGGTTTCCAGTTTATCCCGGTTCACCTCAATTCCCGCAATGCACTTTTCAGCAAATACCCTGGTGGCATTTCCCAGGAGATCGATGGCTTGCAATATATTATGAGCCATTACCGGCAACATGACGTTGAGCTCCAAGTTTCCGGATTGTCCGGCAATGGTAATGGTTGCATCGTTCCCGATGACCTGCGCAGCCACCTGCAGCACCATTTCGGGGATAACCGGGTTAACCTTGCCTGGCATAATGGAAGAACCGGGCTGCAGGGAAGGAATTCGGATCTCTTCCAGCCCGCAACGGGGTCCCGAACTCAGCCAGCGTATATCATTTGCAATTTTGGTCAGGCTGACAGCCAGCACCTTGAGGACACCACTTACCTCTACCACCCTGTCCATGGATCCCTGGGCGGCGAAATGGTTTTCGGTTTCGTAAAACGGAACCCCGGTCTCTGTGGCTATAAGAGAAATGGTGCGGCGTGCAAACTCGGGATGAGTATTCAAACCTGTACCTACAGCAGTGCCACCCAACGCCAAGGGGTAAAGCAAACCGACAGCCGACTCCAGCCTTTCCATTCCTGTTGCAATCTGTTCACGATAGCCCGAGAATTCCTGTCCCAGGGTCATAGTAACAGCGTCCTGCAGATGGGTGCGGCCGATTTTTTTAAACGGTGCAAACTCGTCCACCTTTTTCAACAGGATTCCTTTCAAGGCATCCAATGCAGGCAATAATTGGGATCTGATACGGACAGCAGCGGTGATGTGAATGGTTGAAGGGATAACGTCGTTGCTCGATTGCCCCTTGTTGACATGGTCATTGGGATGAACCGGAGACTTGCTGTTTTTGGATCCGTTTAGTATCTCATTTGCCCGGGTGGCAATCACCTCGTTCATGTTCATGTTGGTAGAGGTTCCCGAGCCAGTCTGGAACAGGTCTACAATAAAATTCTCTCTCAATTCCCCTTCGAGTACTTCCTCAGCCGCCCGAACAATCACATCAGCCAGCTTTTTATCCAGAATTCCCAACTCGCAATTGGCCGTCGCCGCACACTTTTTGATTCGGGCCAGTTGACTGATAAAATCATGATTGAATCGCAAATCGCTAATGGGAAAGTTTTCCGCAGCCCGCAAGGTTTGTGCACCATAATAGGCAGCTTCGGGAATCCTCACCGTACCCATGGTATCGCTTTCTTCTCTATGCCCCATTCGAGCTCCTTAAAATGACCTGTTAACCTGCTAATTTTTCATATCTCATTCGATTGCATTGTTGACAGTGTACATAAAACCTATCCGATCTCTTGTACGATAAGATCCTTCAACCCATCAATAGCGCCTAGGTGGATTGTCTGATTTATCCTGATGTCCGGATGACGCGACGAAACCTCACGCAAAATCCTGGGAAGATCCATGGTAACGTGTCTGCCCCCGGCCAGGAAAAGAGGAAAGACTGTGATTTCTCCAACCCCCAGGTTGGCAAGTTTTTCAATCTGCTCCTCCACCGTTGGCTTTCCGAATTCCAGAAAAGCACTTTCCACCATTTCAAAACGAAGCTTTACCCTGCGCCTGATGGCATCGGCCAGGGCAAACATCTCTTCATTGGCTTTTCCGAGACGACTGCCGTGGGAAACAATCAGAAGACCTCTCCGCCTGCCTGCCATTTAATCTCTCCGCTTGGTCAATTCAGACAACCTTGTCCTTCAGAAATGGTGCATATTTCTTATCCGTTCCTTTGATGTGGTTGATCAGCCAATCCTTGAGAAATTCCATCAGGTCCATGGCGATAAAGGCTTCATCCTTTTCAAATCGATCCTTGTAATCCATTACATTCGCCACCAGTTTTTCGTGAACCGCCTTATGGCTGTCATAATCCGGATAGCCGTGCCCACTCATCAGCTCTTCTTCGGTTTGAAAGTGGCTTCCCGTATACTCGATCAAACCCGCCAGGGTCTCTCCAAGTGCAGCACGACTCTTACCGCTTCTCATCGCGCTGTGCAATTGATTGATCATCTCAACCAGTTTTTGATGCTGCCCGTCGATAAGGGGGATATCCACCAGCAGCGAATCATCCCACTCGATCAATATCTGGTCCCTGTCATCACCGATATCTCCGTCACTATCATCGGTAATCTCAACCATTCCCTCACCCGAGGTTTTGAATCCGGCCAGCATCTCCTTTAGATTCTCGGCAATCGTCGCCAGATCCTCGGCATTGACGTTGATCTGGGAACTGCTGTTGGAGAAATCCGTGGTTGACCGATTGACGCCATTGATGTCTTCTGCGATTTCTGAAGCCGCAGTGGAGCTTTGAGCGACGTTTTTGGCAACCTCGTCAATTCCCTGGGCGGCCTGGTTGACATTCTCGGCGATCTCCCCGGTTGTTAATGACTGCTCATCGACGGAATGGGCGATATTCACAACGATCTCGTTGATCTCGGTTATCACTTCCGTAATCTGTTTGATCTCGTTGACGGTTATCTCTGCCGACCTCTTGATATCCCGAATGATTCTTTGAATCTCTCCGGTGGAGTTGGCCGTTCGATTGGCCAGGGTTTTCACCTCATTGGCCACAACGGCAAATCCTTTCCCGGCAGCCCCCGCTCTGGCAGCCTCAATAGTGGCATTCAAAGCCAAAAGATCCGTTTTCTCCGAAATGGCCGAGATCTCCTCGGTGACCTGGCCGATCTCCTGTACAGCGCTTCCCAGGGCATCCACCTTCTGTGATGAACTGTGAACCAGGGAAACCGCGCTTTCCGTAATAGAACTCGCCCTCTTGGTGTTCTCGGCAATCTTGGAAACCGTATTGTTCATTTCGGAAGCCGCATTGCTCAGTGAAAAGATATTGGCTGACGCCTCTTCCCCTGCCGATGCAACAGTATTCATATTAACGCTCATCTGTTCGGTAGCACTGGCAACGGAATGGGTGCTGTCCGATGTTCGTTCTGCGGTCTGCAGAACCTGTTGGGAAATGGTGGTCAGTTCGTTAGATGTGGACGATAATTGGATGATATTTTTGGAAATTTTAGAGAAAATCTCATTAAACGCACCCACAATCTGGTTAAAGGCCCCAACCAGAAACCCGATTTCATCCCTGCTTTTGACCTTTAACTGCGTCGTGAAATCACCATGGGATACCTTTTCGGCAAATGCCACACACGCATCCAGAGGCTTCAAAACGAATCTCCGCAGCATGATTGCCAACATGATAAAGATGACCAGAAAGGTAATCACGACAATGGCCCCCGAGACCATCAGCAGCATGAATTTGGTTTGCGCCCCGGTTTCCCTGGCGGTTTTCAGGGTTGCCAGATTATCCTTCATATCCTGGGCAAGCACGATCACCCCCACCGGCATTTCGGAATAATCAAAGATCGGTAATGCGGTTAGATAGTAAGATCCCACTTTCTCGGAAAACCGGTCATAACGCCCTTTGTTTAAAAGTTCGCTGGTTATCATGGGTGAGATGATCGCCGTATTCGTAGAAGAGGTCAATACAAACTGCCCGTCCAGAACAGGATACTTTTTTTCATCTTTCAAATTGGTTGCAATATTCAGATAGGTCGAGTCCATATAGACGGAAAAGAGATTGCTCTGGTTACTGGACAGAGCCGCCAGCACCACATCAAATGAGAACATCACCTCGTTGGATCCCAGGTGCTCTCCCTTATCATTCCTGATGGGAGTCAGCCCCCTGAGCATAAAGCCGTTGGAACCGATCTCAATACCATGCAGGGGCTTCCGCGTGTTACGATTAATATCCACTACGGTTCTCCTGAAAGCGCTCAGGTCATCGGAAATATCCACCTTTTCGCCATCCCGCATCACCTGCCAGCCATCTCTCCAGGTTCGGACAAAACTTCTGCCGTTGGGTAGATGATAATGCAGGTAGACCGAAGTGACACCTGTGTCTTCCTCATGCTTTTTCATTACCGGTTGGATAAATGCCCTGAGCTGTTCCCTGGCAGCCTGAACATCCGGATCCGTTTCATCATCTATGTTTCCGGACAACGCCTTTTCGTATGCTTTGATGATCTCCGGCTGGGCGGTAAACAATGAAGCCTCGCTCACCGCGTATCCGCCAAAATTCTTAATGTTAAAATAGATGTTCTCGGCGTAATAATCCGCTCTCTGCTCGATCAGCTTGTTGATGTTTTTCTCCGCGACTCCAAGCTGATGCTCCACCAGTTTATCCACCATGCTGCTTGAGAAGAGACCGCCAATCACTACAACCAATATCAGACATATAACGACCGGAAGGATGAATTTTGTTCTCAGTTTCATTACATTAACCCCGGATATTTTTATAATAGTAACAACATTTATTCCCGACTACCGGACAGTCTGACCAAAGGTCAAACACGACAGGAGGAACATAAGTGTTCGATTTATTATGCCGTATTCAGAAAAGATATCAACCGCTTTTCCCCGATATATGTGATCTCCTGAAAATACTTCACAAATAACCAAACCCCGATTCCCCTTCATTTTACCGAATCCCGGAAAAAATCACTTACTTGCCCTGATAATCTCCAGATGCGATAATAAGATCCAGGCAGACCTTCAGCGGTTTTAATCCATTCACCCCGGGAAAAGTTTAGAATGACATCAAAAAACCACAACCCATTCAATATTCAGGGGACACATCATCCCGCTTTTGCGACACCCGACATAAAAAAAACCATTCGCTTCTGGTGCGATCTGCTGGGATTCAAACTTGTCCTCAGTTACGATATGGGGACGACCAGCCAGTTTTTTTTCGCCCTCTCCAACCAGTTCATGATCTCCTTTTTCGAATGGAAAAATGTCAAGAATCCCCCCTATAAAAGACACGGACAGGAAGTCACGGGGACTTTCGGCTTCGACCACCTCGCCTTCGGGCTTTCCTCACAAAATGACCTTTTCGGATTGCAGGACGAACTGGTGGAAGCGAACATTCCGGTCACGGATGTGATCGATCATGGCTTCATCTATTCCATCTACACCTTTGATCCAAATCGAATTGCGCTGGAATTCAATTGCCCGGTCCGCAACTCCGACCTCTATTCCCATCCCGTGCTGAAACGCATCCCCATATCGAAATCGGATGATGAAAGCCCCAACCTCAGGAGAGCCGAAAACAGACCTCCCGTTGATGACCTGGACCGCCTGATTATCGATGGAGAGGGAAAAGAGTACTTCATTTGAACTGAATCGATACACCACCCTTTATGCAACGGAGGACAACATGGAATCCAAGGAAATTCTGCAATTCTGGTTTGAAGAAATTGATTCCGCCAAATGGTGGGTGAAAGACGAAGATTTCGATAACCTGATCCGTGAACGCTTCCTTGGGATACATGGGAAGGCCAATCGCTGCGAACTGTTTGGCTGGAGGAAATGGCCCCTTGGCAGGCTCGCCGAAATTATCATTCTGGACCAGTTCTCCAGAAACATGTTTCGCGGAAAACCCGAATCCTTTGCCTCCGATCCACTGGCACTGGCTCTTTCCCAGGAAGCCGTGGCCAATGGTGCCCTGGACGATCTCCCCACAACCGAAAAGAGCTTTCTGCTCATGCCTTTTATGCACAGCGAATCCCTTGAGGTTCACAAGGTGGCTGAAGACCTGTTTCGCAGGATAGGCGCCGAAGGTTCCCTGGAATATGAGATCAAACACAGAAAGATTATTGAACGATTCGGTCGTTATCCCCACCGCAATGAGATCCTGGGCAGAACCTCCACCGCTGAAGAGATTGAATTCCTCAAGCAACCCGGTTCCAGCTTTTAACCATTGGGTGGCAGAAAACGGGTTTTGTGTCCTTTCATTAATCTGTCATTTGGTGCATAGTGAATTAATATTCAATTATTATCCAACAATTCTGCTTGATCTTAATGATGAGTTCATTTATATAGAGTTATGTGGATTATACATGATGAATATGAATTCATTTAAAGGAGAATCTGATGAACGGCAAGGAGTTGATCAAAGCATCATTCGCTTTGGAAGAGGTTCCCCGCACGCCCTGGGTTCCTTTTGTTGGTTGTCATGGCGGGTCACTGATCGGGGTTACTGCAACGGAATATCTCAAGTCAGGTGAGTTAATGTTAAAGGGGTTGGAGGAATCAATCCGACTTTACCGACCCGACGGTTTACCGGTTGCCTTTGATTTGCAGCTTGAGGCCGAGATTTTGGGCTGTGAACTGTTGTGGGCGGATTCCAATCCACCTGCGGTCAGCAGCCATCCGCTCGCCAACGGCAAAGAGCTGTCGGAGTTACGAATTCCCCAACAGGATGAAGGTCGTTTGCCGCTGGTGTTAGAAACAACCCGCGAACTCCGTCGCAAATATCCTGATCTGGCCCTCTACGGTCTGGTCACCGGACCTTTCACCCTGGCGCTTCATCTTTATGGTTCGGATATCTTCATGAAGATGTATACGGATGAGGAGGAGGTCCATCAGTTGATCAGGTTCTGCCGGAAGGTTTGTGAAGCAGTATCCGGTTATTATATTGATGCCGGTTGCGACATCATTGCCGTTGTGGATCCCATGACCAGTCAGATTGGCCCCAAGCACTTCAGGCAGTTCATATCCGGTCCCATGAAAGAGGTGTTTTCTTTTGTCAAGGAAAGGGATACCCTGAGCTCGTTCTTTGTCTGCGGTCATGCCCAGCAGAATATAGAAGCCATGTGTGAATGCAAACCGGACAATGTATCGATCGATGAGAATATACCGCTCGATTTCGTCAGGGACATCTGTTTGAAACAGAAGATCAGTTTTGGTGGTAACCTGCAGTTAACCATCGTGTTGCTGCTGGGGGATACAAACGATGCCCTGCTCAATTCACGGGATTGCATCAACACGGGTGGTGCAAAAGGTTTCATCCTCGCCCCCGGTTGTGACTTGCCTTACGCTACACCAAAAGAGAATCTACAGGCCATTGCCGACTTTATCCATGATCCTTACCAGCAGGAAGTCGCCAGGGCGCTACAGGACGGTAAAAAGAGCGATGAAATGCTGGATATGAGCGACTATGGCAAAATGGATAAGGTGATTGTGGATATCATCACCCTGGATTCCGAATCTTGCGCTCCCTGTCAGTATATGGTGGAATCGGTAAAAAAGGTAACGCCAAGATTTGAAAATATCGTGGAGTGGCGGGAACACAAGATCAAGTACAGGGATTCCTTGAAATTCATGACCTCCCTGATGGTCAAGAACATCCCAACCATCTGTATCGACGGAAAGATCACCTTTGTCTCCAGGATTCCTCCCAGGGAAGAGCTGATTGTCGCTATTCAGAAACGTATCCTGGAGAAACTCAGCTATAAAATCAAATCCAAAAAGGGAAGCCTTTTGATTTTTGGCAGGGATGAGGCTGAATGCAATCAGGTCAGACCCGTTGTGGAACAGGCGTTTGAAGAACTGGGAGCCAACAGCGTCAGTATTGAAAACATAACTGATGAAAAAGAGATGCTGGCTTACGGCATCACCGCAACACCGGCCATGGTAATGGCGACATACAGGGTAAAATCCGAGGGCAGCCTCCCATCTATAACAGCAGTCAAGGAGTGGATCAAGGAGTTGCAATGACACCCATCCCTTTTTTCCTGGTTACCGGTTTTCTGGGTAGTGGTAAAACAACCCTGCTGAAGCGATTTCTGGAATCTTACGCGGATGATTTCCGGCTGGCAGTCATCCAGAATGAGTTCGCCGAAGCCAATGTGGATGGTCGTGAACTGCGGGAAATCGGAAAAAAGTTTGAAATCCTTGAGATCAACAGGGGATCGGTGTTCTGCGTCTGTCTGCTTTCCGATTTTAAAAGCTCGCTGGTGGACCTTATCGACACCTGCAATCCTGATGCTGTTATTCTTGAGGCCACCGGTCTGGCCGATCCTATTGCCATCGGCCAGTTCCTGATGGCCAGGGAGTTAACGTCAAGGATCTATCTCTCCCACATCTGGTGTGTGGTAGACACCAGCTCCTTTCAGAAGCTGGTATCCCGGGTCACCCGAATTGCCCATCAGGTTCGAATTGCTGACACCGTATTGCTCAATAAAACGGATCTCTCGGATCCGGATGAGATTGCCGGGGTGGAAGCACATATCCGCACCATTTCCCCTGACGCAGGGATCGAAAGAACCCGCTATTGTGATGTGGGCATGGGAGAATTATCCTCTTTTGCCAGTGCACAACCCCGTTCGGATCAGTTTCCCATTCCCTTCGCCACCTTTGATACCGCTCCTCCCCCTAATCTGGGATCGGCTGTTGTCAGATCGACAAAAACCCTGTCCGAACAAAACCTGCGGGATTTTTTGCAGCGATTTGCGGAAAAAGCCTATCGAATCAAGGGGTATGTCAATCTGGATGATGGTAACATGGTCGCCGTCCAGGTTTCCCCGGGCCAGACCACTCTGAAACCTGTCGAGATCAGCCAAACTCCCACGGAGTTGATCGCCCTGGGTCCTGGAATAGACTATGATGATTTCAACAAGGCTTTTCTTGAACTTGCCACAAGGAAGTAGTAGCCCGCTTTTGGGAACCGTCGGATTTAAAGACAGGCTGCCACCTTCGGGCCGTCTTCACGACCCACTCCCGCCATCTTTGCGGATAATATCGCGCTGGACGACGCCCACCATTAACAGCACGACCGTAATCGCCAACATCTGCATGACGGTGATACGTTCATCGTCATACCAGCTCCACATCAGGGCTTCCACAGGAATTACATAGGTTACCAGCCCTGCGAAGAGGGGGCCTTTGGTCTGAATCAACCGGTAGAAGAGCAGCATGCCGAGACCCCTGGCAAAAATTGAGAGAAGAATCGTAGCAACAACGGCTGTTACAAACCGTTCATCGATCCTGACCTCTTCCAGAGCCAGGGAGACGGGCGTCAACACAATTGTAGCCGCAGTCATAAAGATGGCTGCCAAAACGATGGGCGGAATATCACGGAGTTTTTTTCTGATCAGGGTATTGGTAAAGGCATAGCAGACAGGAACGGAAACGGCCATCACCAGGTAAAGGGGTTCGGCGTTGCGGTCGAGACCGTCCACAAACATCAGCACGATGCCCATCATGCCCATCAGTACGCCAAAGAGTTGAACCTTGCTGGGAAAGAGTCCCAATAAAGGGATGGAGGCCAGGATAGTCAGCACCGGCACCAGCGAAACCATCATGCCGATAAAGCCGTGCCCGATCAAACCGACCAGAAAAGGCTGTGCCACATAGGGATAGATGAAGGCGAAGACAGCAACTATCACCAATGGTACAAGATGGCGTTTCCTAACTTTCCACCGGACACGATTGACAAGCCAGAAGAGCCAGAGAAAGACCGATCCACCAAGGGTGCTGGTTGCAGCGATAGTAAAGGGGCCGAAAGCAAATCCGGCCAGCTTCATCAGGTAAAACCCGCTGCCCCAGGCCAGGGCAAGAATGACAAATAGAAGGTAGTGCATTCGATCTTTACCGTTTGAGTAATGCTTCATGTATTTCGTTGAATCTTCTCATACTGCTGAATATCCTCTTTGGATTGAAGGATGTGGTTTCTCAGGGCGAGCTGTGCACTTTCAATATCCTGTCTTTCAACCGCATCCAGAATAGATTTGTGCCCGGCAATGATCAGGTCGACATTGGCGATCTGGTGAATACTCTGCAGCCGAAAATACACCACGTAACGGCGTACATTCCGGGAGAGTTCCTGGAGGTGATCGCTGCCGGCCAGGTCAGCAATAATGTCATGAAATTCCGTATCGATTTCAATAAAGGTCTGAACATCTCCCGCATCGATTTGATCCTCAGCCTTGGCTATATTTTTTTTCAAAGCCATAAGCAGTTTCCCGGGATGTTTCTCAATAGCCCATCTCAAAGCCAATCCTTCCAGAACCATACGGATCTCACACATCTCTTCGAAATCCTTGACGGATATCTCGTTTACGACATAGCCGACCCTGGGAATAGAAGAGATCAGCTTTTCTCTTTCCAGGGTGTGCAACGCCTCCCGTACCGGTGTTCTGGATGTGCCTATGCTCTTTCCGATTTCGGATTCCACCAGGCGATCCCCCGGTTTGAATTCGCCGTAAAAAATAGCATCCTTCAAGTATTCATAAACTTTTTGCCTGATCGTTTTTGGTTGCTCGATTACAATTTGCTTCATTGGGGATCACACCCTTTTCTTCCGTGGTCTGGGGTAAGTGGTTGAAAAATAGCAGAATATAGTATCCCATCGATTTTGGTAAATCGATTAATGCGTTTTTATCAGAGATCTATGACGAAATTCTTCTTGCCAAGATTCAGCCCTGTGAACCCCCTGTTAAGCCGATCATTTCCCGGTTAGCTAAAAATTCTTTTACAAATCAATAATGGGCCTCCTAAAAAAGTAGGTTTGGAAATTCCTAGAAATCTCGTGGAAGCTGTTCAACGGCTTCCGGCGCAGGCTGCTTTCGATCTGATCCGGAGTAAAATGGAGCCGGTTTATCGATGTCAGCCCGGTCTTATAGTGATCGGATTTGGATTCAACAAGGTCGTGGAGTAATCCGGTGTTTTTCTGATACGCCTTCAGGCCGGATCCGGTTTTCGTGGGGAGTTCGAGAAAAAGTCAATCGCCATGGAATACCACTGCTCACTGATCCCGGACTTCACCTCCTGCCCCGCCTGGCACGATATTTCAGGCTTAACAAAGGGCTCAAGACATTCCCTGCTAAGTTGTTAAAGAGACAGAGCTTTGTCTCAATATGAAACTATTAACAAAACAGAGTTTTACAAAGTGAGGTCCGATTATAACGAGCCACTGTGGGAAAGAATCCAAGGTAGGTAAATTGATCACAATTGGATGGAAAAACTCTGCAATGAAGGCAAGATGTGTCTTAAAGATTTCAGAATATGAATCTGGCTCAGTTTCCGATCCACCGCTTTCGATTAATTTTCGAGGTTTCCTGCGTAACGAGATTTTAGATCAGCCGGTTGTTCCATTTTTAAGGCATATATGTTTGCCAAGATTGCTTCAATGGCTCCGCACAAAAAGTAATCAGTTAAAACGGAATGAATCCGGTCAAACACTTTGATTTACAGATGAGATACTTTTTTGAAATCTTTCTCCGTGGGTCTTGATCAGGCTGGCTAATTTGCTGCAGTCCGAATCCTTAAAAGCTTGAAGGATCTCGCTATGTTCTTTTATTGCCAGGGGTAAAATCTCGGAATCGCTTACCGACAAGCGAGTCGTCCAGCGAATCTGTTTGGCGGTATTCAGATAGATATTGTATAGTTTTTCGTTATTTGCAGATTTTACAAGCAGGTTGTGAAATTGCTGATTGACTTGTTGTATCTTTAAAACATTACCTTCCTGAAACAGATTATCCATTTTCAACACCAAATCATCAAAACGATCAATAATCTGTTGCCTGGAATTCAGACAACCTTTTGTAGCCCCGTGTACTTCGAGCAGGATTTTTATTTCATAAAGATCCTCCAGATCCTTACTTGTTCTTTGGACTAATTCTCTTCCCTGGTAGGTTTTTTTAACAATCTCGGCTTCTTCAAGCCTTATCAGTGCTTCTCTCACCGGCACCCGACTGATGCCCATTTTTTTGGCCAGGCTTGCTTCGCTAAGCCGTTCACCCGGTCTGATGTCACCGCGAATGATAGCCTTCTCAAGCGCATTCAGCACCTTATCAATGAGGGGGATGCCATCGTTATCCGTATTTATCGTAAAAATATCAGTCACAAGATCACCTGGAGTTGTTGATTGAATTCACCATTACAAATTCATTATTGAGAATCCCATTGTTTGAATTGATTATCGACCGATTTGCTGAACGGGATGACATATAAGAATGGGCAGTGATGTACTGTTTATAGGGCAGAAAAATTATATATTCATTGCCTTTGAAGTGTCAAATAACATCCGGTGAACATGTAGTTAGCAGCATCAGTTGATCAGCTTAGGTTGCTTTGAACCCTAAGCATGATTTTTAAAATGTTCCACTAAAATAGACGCAGTATCGAACAGCGTCGTAATGTCAGAAAACAGACTTGGTCAATAATTAGATCAGTGGATCCTGAACCGGATAGTATAGCAAAGTCCAGTGCTGATTTAGCTGACCACTATGTCTACCAACGGACCATATTGCTGACCTCCGAAAACGTCTGAGTCCTCAAAACTACCTGACGTATGTGGCCTGGGAATAGAGATTTTGATTGAATTTGCAGCGTCAAAAAACTCAATGTCGATTCTGTCGATCTCCATGTTATAAATCCTGGATATGGACGATGCCGTAATGGTATTTGAGTTTTTTACCAACGCATACTTCTCTTCGTTTTCAAACATGATATCCATTGTCAGAATAAACGGACCTGCATTTTTGCTTCGAATAAGCTTTGCGACGTCTGAAAGTTTAACTGGCATATCGCTGACCTTTTGATTAGATGTTGTGATACTCTGTCTTGAAAATATCCTGATAGCTTTCCGGATAGACAACATGATTCAGGGTGAACTCGTACAGGGGGCCTTTATATGAGGCTGCAGGGGAATATGGATAAGCGAGACCGGTAATCAAGCCTGACCATTCAGGTACGGGATAATGAACACAAATATGGGCTGCGACCGAAGCGAGGGTCCGAACCATCTCTTCCGAGTCGGCCACGATTTCCACAACAACTCCGACTTCATTTGCGGTCGTTTGGTCCGGCTCCAACTCTCCCATGACGGCGTTTTTCCCGTAAACTCTGAATAGTAGTCTGTACTTGTCCTGAATATCATCACCGTAAATAGTAACAAAACGTTGCCGAACCTTCTGTTCCATACCTTCAAGCCAGGAGTCCAGTTGACCGATGATGACCGGGTCTCTTACGCCACCGAGAATGGTACTTAAATGTCCTGCAAACCTGGCGCCTTCCAGCTTGATAGAGTATTGATTGGCGGGAACGAACCTGCTGCCTTCAACCCTGACGGAACGCGAATTAATCGCCTTGTATGTTGCCTGCTCCGTATCCAGGACACCGGAAGGCTCGATCAGCTTAAACGCGGACGCGTTTTCGTACAGCATATGAGATGCAACGGAAACAGGAGTGCAAATATAATCCATATTTGGCGGTTCCAGGCTGAATCCATGTTGATCAATTGTTGCAAACATGCAATCCGGATACTGACGTTGTGCAACACAGGCTGCGCCACACTCCAAAATCTTGGCAGCATGCCAAACAATGGCCGGGGGAAATCCCTTCTTCAAAGGCAGGGAAGCGTAAATCGAGGTATCACTGGATCTGCCTCCGATTATGACATCACAGCCATTATCCAGACATTCGATATAGGGCTCAACCCCGGCCAGACCCACAATGTGGGAACAATCATCTATAGTATTGTGATCAATGGACGGGGCGTTAGGCAATGGTGCCGTCTTCCCGGTGTCTAACATTTCCTTTAAGTACTCTTTGTCAATATCGGATTTAATGATGCCCAGGCGAAAATGAAGATTCTCCTCCGTTGAGATTTCTTGAAGTATCTTTACCACTATCTCCAAATGTTCGTTCGACCCCCCCGTTCCGGCAGAACCGATGACTGCAGGTATTCGATTGCGCCTGGCGCCAAGCAGTATCAACCTTAAATCGCGTTTGATAGCATCATGTGGAAAATGGTTCTTTCCCGATCCCAAATAAAACGGGCCACTATCGGTTGATCCCGAGTCACATCCGATCATATCAGGCTCCCAGCTCATTCCCCTGTTGAATGACTCTTCACTAAAACCGGATCCTAACTGGCCGGAGGCTGCCATTACTTTTATGGTTTCCATACTTCAAACTCCAAATTATCTATTAGTTTTATAGTATATTTAAATGTTTACACTCAGTTTTGCTGAAATCTTGACTCCACGTAACCGCACCTCGACGCAGTGGAGACCATAAGGCAAGGTGCGGTTTCGCGGAGGAGAGAGACAATCGGCCTTTGGTACCTGTGCGTATCTGTTCTATACCGGGACATGGCGAAGGCGATTGCCTACTAAACTCAAATTATCTGAATCTGTTCGGGTAAAGATGGTTTCCGTCAGAATGCTTTACTGAGTTTCCTTTTTACCGGACAGCGCATCTTTCATTGGTTTTGACTTTTTTTGCATACGCCACCCGGCAAATACGGAGGCTAATGTCAGGATAACCAACGCTAACGACAGTGGACGAGTGAGAAAGATGGTCAAATCATTCTGACCAATAAGCATCGCACGGCGAAAACCTGCCTCAGCCATAGGTCCCAGGATCGCTCCGAGTAATATCGAAGCCATTGGGAATCCGGCCCGAGAAAGGAAGTACGCAGCCGTTCCAATACCGATGGTAACGCCGATATCGAACGTGTACTGACGAACAGTGAAAGCGCCAACCAGGCTGACCAGCAGCATGGCCGGAGCCAGTATGTAAGTGGGAACCTGTACGATTTTGCCAAACCATTTGCTCCCGTACCATCCCATCACAAGCATGATGATGTTACAAAAGAAAGCGCTCACGATAAAAGTATAGGTGACTTCCGCGTGCTTTGTGAAAAGATCGGCCCCGGGAACCAGTCCATGAATCATCAGAGCGCCGAGTATCACTGCTGCGGTAGGGCTTCCGGGAATGGACAGGGTTAACAGTGGTACCAGCGAACCGTTACACGTTCCATTGTTCGCTGCTTCGGATGCAGCAACCCCTTCGGGTATGCCTGTGCCAAACAGTTCAGGCTTTTTGGAAGCTCTTTTGGCAGATGCATAACCGACAAAACAAGCGATGTTCGCCCCTGCTCCGGGCAGTATACCAATCAATGTACCAAGAAAAGCGGAGCGGAAGTATGTTCTTTTCATCTGCCAGGTCTCCCGCCAGGTCAGCTTGGGCCCGCCGCCATCATCAAGGTTCAGACTGATCTGGGAACTCCCTTTACGAACAAGATCCTCAATCAGCACCATACAACGAGGAAAGGCAAACAGACCCAAAATCAGGGGGACCAGGGGAAACCCATCATAAAGATATACCGCTCCAAATGTGAAGCGCATATCGCCTACAATGGGATCAATCCCTATTGTGCCCAATAACAGACCCAAAAACCCGGCCATGATTCCTTTGATAATTGAAGATGTTGATAAGGCTGCAATAATCGTCAATCCGAATATGGCAACCAGGAAATACTCAGGGGGGCCGAAGGCAAGCGATGCTTTAGCCAGTGGTGGAGCAAGAAAGAGCAATATAAGAGCACTGAACATCCCTCCAAAGGCAGATGCCGATACTGAGGTTGTCAGACCTTTGTTTGCGAGGCCTTTTTGTGCAAGAGGATAGCCATCGTAAACGGTTGCAGCATCGGCAGATGTTCCCGGTACTCCCAGTAAGACTGCCGTAATACCACCACCATAAATGGCACCCGCATAAACACCCGCCAGCATGGGAAGAGCTACTAAAGGACTCATCCCGAAGGTGAAAGGGATGAGTAGTGCGATACCAATCGTCGCACCCAAGCCCGGGAGGGCACCGCAGATGATGCCCCATCCGACTCCGACAGACATGGCAAGAAAAGTCAATGGTTTCAGGAGGTTTAAGACTGCGCCGAAGAGTTCCATTTCATACCTTTTTCAACAGTTCATAGTGATATTCAGGTAGGCAGCAATAAAGGAATGAAAAAGCCGTTTATAACTTTCACTGCAAGATTACCTGACGCTGATTTCATAATTTAAAAGAATAGGGTAGGTAGCCTGACATCCAAGCCACCTCTAAATACCAAAACAAGCAGGAGTGGAATCAATATGGCTACAGGCCACAGCCGAAGCGTCTTGCGGCCTCCAAGTAAAACCATGGCAATAAGCATGAAGCCGATTGCCGATACTTCAAACCCGATGAGTGGGAAGCACAGGAAAAAAAAGATAACCAGCAGGAAAAACACCAGCATGTAAAGGACGCTTTTACGGACCAAGTGTTGATTGTTTTCTTTTTTGATCGGTTTTTCCATTGAATCCTTTCTCGATAAGGAAAGAATCAGCTCCACGATCCCAAAAAAAGCAAGGCCGAAAGCTGTGATTCTGGGGAATAACTCGGCGCCCGAAGACATTTCGCCTGTCAGATAAAACACGGCAGCGCAAAGTACTAAAAGAAGCAAAATCATTGTATTGGAATAGCTGAATATTTTTTGCATTTTTTCTCTCTGTGCTAGTTTTCTGAATTAAAAAGCTAACCCGTTGCATCGAAACGTATGACCGCTGATTTCAGCTCGGCTATTGAACCAGCTTGTCCTTGGGAAGAATTTCCTTCATCAAATCCTGCAATTGATAAAGATAGGAAGCAAACTCCTTTCCCGGAAGATATGATAACGTATTCGCGATACCCACTCTTTCTGCATCTTTAATAAATTCAGGGTCTTGAATGACTTTTCCAATCAGATCATCCAGCCATTGAGCCCGTTTCTCGGGAGTACCGGCAGGAACCGCAAACCCGCGATTGGAACCGATCTGAATATCAAATCCGAGTTCCTTGTATGTCTTCGCATCCGGGAGCTCGGGATACCTGTTACCTCCTCCTACAGCGAGAATACGCAGCTTGCCTTCCTTAACCAACTGAGCATATGTCGAAGCCCCGGCAGAACCAACGTCTATGTGACCCCCAAGTAGCGCTGCGCGTGAATCCGCGCTTCCATCAAAAGGGATATATTGAAGTTTTGCACCGGTTGCTCGCATAAACATTATGTAATGTACATGATGAGTGCCGAAGAGGAAGGTGCCGCCCCAGGTGATTTTTCCGGGATTCTTCTTGGCCGCTTTTATCAGATCATCCAGGGTTTTATACGGACTATCAGTTCTCACTACAACGACGGAAGGATCGAGAACAACCCGTCCAATTGGCCTAAAACTGTTTTTTAAAGAGTAAACCACCCCTTTTCTGGTAAGCTCGTGTGTCGTAATACTGAGCGTTGTAATGGCACCAACGAAGTATCCGTCCGGTTTTGCAGTAGCCAGTTTGGTATATCCCATTTGACCACCGGCCCCGGGATTGTTCTCCACAATGAAATGAGTTCCGGAAATTCGCTCGGCATGTTTTGCAATCACTCTTGCCATTGTGTCGGTTCCACCACCGGGTTTTGAGTGAACTGAAATCATGATGTTTTTGCTCGGGTACCCCGCTGCATATAAAAGACCGGAACTTCCGTATGTTACTGCTATAACAGTTATAGTTGCAAAAAACAGGAACAGATTCTTCAAGATTAATCGAATAGGCATGCTTTTTCTCCTTATTTAAGATTGCCCTTTGTCACGTTTCATTGTCAGCAAAGGTAAATAAGATACGAAATCCCAGTGACCGGACAATACTGAGTTGGCTTCTGGAATGAGGAACAGATTATCTTATGTTCGCTTATATCAAATCGAGATTGAACATAAGAATCGACATACTAGTATACTCGTATACTGGTATACCACAATTTCTAATTTCCAAACAGAATTCTGTCAAGTTCATTTTCCATTGATAATCGATTTTCCCTGCACATTTCAAAATTAGTCTTTTATTATTAGCTGGTTACAATCACATTAATCTTTGAATAGATGATAGTGACGGAGGTTTTGACAGAAAACAGAAGGCATAAAACAAAGCACACCGGTTGAATGATAACAGTCCGGAACCACAAATAAGTCCGGAAGAGGACATTCTTTTGACGATGTCGCAACACTCTTTAAGCGACATTTGAATTGCCCTTTTCATTAACAGTGGAGACGCAGCACTATCTCATCTCCCTTTGGCCTGCTTTTCCGCAATAATATATCTGAGTTCAAAAATTTCTAATAATATATGTATGACAACTTTTAAACACTTTTTTAAAATCTATTTCGCTTAGCATCCATATCGGCCTCAAGGAATAATAAATCAGATGTTACTCATATCGCATTGATTTTTATTTTAAATCATTATTTATCAAACAACCGGGAAGCGCAGGGTAATAACATAAACAAATTCAGAATCCCAAAAAACCAAGTGAGTTTTCAGCAAGAAAAAATAAATCGACCTTTTACAGTTGACATTTTTATATTATTTGTATTACAAATTAATCACCATTTATCGGTTACCCCGTTTTTGTGGGGATATTAACCGGGATTCTCCATGGATATAGGCTGAAAATGTCCTTCCGAGGGTTTGGAGATAGTTTCGGACTATATTGGCAAGGACATAGCGCTTCGAGCACAGAAACCAGCGGCGATTTAAAAAATCCAGACAACCAAGAATCTTCAAATCAAGAAGGAGAAAACAATTGAGCGAATTATCTAAAAGAGTCCATCAGATCATGCCTTCCTCCACGGTCGGCATCGCTGACAAAGCCGCCAGGTTAAAGTTGCAGGGGCACAAGGTCATAGACCTGTCCGCGGGTCGCGCCTCGGAGCACACGCCTGAATACATCTGTCAAGCAGCCACCAACGCCATAAGGAGTGGGGATACCCATCAGACCATGGCGCGAGGCAAGGTGGAGTTTCGAAAAGCATGTGCCATCAAGTTGAGCCGGGATAACGGGATCACGGCCGATCCGGATTCGGAAATCATCGCCACCATGGGAGTCAAGCAAGGATTAACATTGGCCTTGTTGGCGACCATCAATCCGGGTGATGAAGTGATTATCGAAGATCCTTGTTTTGTCAGCTACTATCCGTTGATCACGGTGGCTGGAGGAAAAGGAGTGCCGGTGCCCCTGAAACCCGAGAACAACTTTCGCTGGACACAGGAGCAGTTGCTGGGAGCCATTTCGGAGAAGACCAGGGCGATTCTGTTTAACTCTCCGCATAATCCAACCGGAACGGTGCATTCTCCGGAGGATTTGGAGATGATCGCCCGGGTTGCCATTGAAAATGACCTGTTCGTGATAACGGATGAGGTTTATGAGCATGTCACCTGGGATGGGCATCAACACACCTGCCTGGCCGGTCTGCCAGGTATGAAAGAGCGAACCATCAGTGCGATGGGGCTGACCAAAACATTTTCCATGGGGGGTTGGCGAATCGGTTTTGCCTTTGCCCCTGAGAGAATTCTGAAAGAAATGGTGAAGCTGCAGCAGCACCTTCTGACATGCGCCGGATCATTTACACAGACCGGTGCCGCCGCTGCCTTTGAGAATCCGCCTCTCCCGGAAGTGATCAAACTCTGGGAAAAATGGGACTGGCGTATTACTATGTTCATCGACGGGCTGAACAAGATTCCTGGATTGAAATGTAAGAAGCCCGAGGGTGGATTCTATGGTTGGGTCGATATTTCCGAGACGGGTATGACGTCTCAGCAGATGACAGACAAATTGCTGGATGAGGCAAAAGTAACCGTGGTGCCGGGAGCGTCTTTTGGAGAAAATGGTGAAGGATATATCCGCGTTACTTGCGTTAAGTCCCGGGAAGACCTAATGGAGGCATTAAGTCGTATTGAGGACGTTTTGAATTAGACTCGGGCTGTTTTGTTTTTAATCTACATTTGAGCTAGGAGGATAATATGAAATCGTATTGTAAGACTGTATTTAAGCTGTTTTTTGTCGGATTACTGACGATGGTGATGTCCAATACCACTCTGGCGGACTATCCGGATCGGGCCATTACACTACTCACCGCGTTTGGTCCGGGAGGTGGGAGTGATGTCAGCCATCGTATCGTGGAGAAGTACGCCAAGAACTTTATGACCCAGCCGCTGGCAATTATTTACAAGCCGGGCGCTGGCGGCGAATTTGGCTGGACCGAGCTGGCGAACGCTAAACCGGATGGCTATTTTATCGGCGGCATTGACCTTCCGCATATCGCCTTACAGCCTATTGTCAGGAAAAAAGGGCAACCCGGTTATCAGACCGAGGACTTGATCCCCGTGGCAGGGCTGGTGATTGACCCCGGTATGGTGATGGTTCATAAAGACAGTCAGTTTAAGACGCTTGATGATTTGATCCGCCAGGCGAAAAAGAATCCGGGAACAGTGACTGCGGCCACTTCAGGAAAGTTCACCGGTGATCATCTGTTCCTGATGGATTTTGAAGCCAAGACCGGTGCGAAATTCGCTCAAGTCCCATATTCCGGCGGTGGTAAAAGTATCGCGGCATTGATGGGTAAGCAGGTTGATTGCTATTTCGGCTCCGCCAATTCATTTTTACGGATGGAAAGCGGTCGATCTTTAGGCGTCTCTACCGAAGGTCGATACGAGCTGACGCCCGATATTAAAACCTTAAAAGAGCAAGGGGTAAACGTGGTTTTCATGAAACGACGAGGAATTGCCGCCCCAAAAGGCATACCTGCCGAAAAGATTAAGTACCTGCAGGACATTTTTGCCAAAATGGCTCAGCTCAAGGAATACCAAAATGCCAAACGCAAGGTGGGATTGTCGCCCGATTTTATGACTTCAGCCCAGTTCGCCGATTATATTAAAAATGAGCAGGATCGGGCTGCGAAAATGTTAAAATCCTTGGGGTTTTCGAAATAAAGCAACTAGAAAACGGGACTTGTCAAACCTTGGTGGCATGAACTCGTTTCGTGTCACCGTGTTCTGCCAGCCAATACGCACGGAGTTTGACATGACACCAGGTTTGCCCCTGTTTTTATTTATTAATTGACGCGTTAATGTGGAGGTTTACATGGGTTTTGATCCGGGCTTTGTATTTTCACAATTGATAAACCCAATGACGCTGCTATTGATGTCTTTTGGCGCTATATTCGGCATAATTATGGGGGCTATTCCCGGTTTGACGGGAACACTGGGTATAGCGTTGCTGTTACCTTTCACCTTCGGGTTGGATCCTACATCCGGTCTCTTGATGCTGGGAGCGGTCTATTGCGGTTCCGAGTACGGAGGCTCAATTCCCGCCATTCTGATTAACACACCGGGAACCAACGCCGCGTTGTGCACCACCTTTGACGGACATCCAATGGCGAAAAAAGGCATGGCACAGGAAGCACTGAACACAGCCTTGATCGTCTCCATCGTGGGGGGCTTTTTTGGTATGATCACCCTGGTTTTTCTGTCGGTGCCTTTGGCCAAAATATCCATGAAATTTGGAGCGCCGGAAGAATTCTGGCTGGCTATCTTCGCCTTGACCATCATTTCCGGTCTTTCCTCCGGAAACGTGATCAAGGGTGTCATCAGCGGTTTTTTTGGACTTATTCTGGGTTGCGTGGGCATGGACCCGGTGACGGGCGTGCCACGATTCACCTTCGGAACATTGCAGCTAATGGGAGGCGTCAACATCATTCCCACACTGATCGGGCTTTTTGCCATTCCGCAGGCGCTAATTCTGCTTTGTGGCAAAGGGCAGAGCTCGGTCGCCCAATTCAATCCCAAAAAGGGTGTTTTTATTGGTACTGTCATTCAAATCCTGAAACGGTGGAAAGTGTTGATCCAATCCTGCGTTGTCGGATTAATAGTCGGGATCATGCCAGGCGCGGGTGGTAACATCGCCACCTTTATTGCCTATAGCGAAGCCAAACGTTTCTCCAAAAAACCCGAAGAATACGGAACCGGGATTTATGAGGGGGTTATTGCTCCTGAAGCGTGTAATAACTCTGTGGTGGGTGGTTCGCAAATACCACTTTTAACCCTGGGCATTCCCGGTAGTCCACCGGCAGCCGTGTTATTGGGTGCCCTGATGGTCCACGGCCTGCAGCCGGGCTTCAAACTGTTTTCCCAGAACGGTAATATTGTATTCACCTATATGATTGGGCTTTTTGTGGCGAACCTGCTGATTTTATTATACGGATCGGTGCTGGTTCGTATGTTTGTCAGGGTCTTGCAGGTACCCAGAAAGTTCATCATTGCCGCCATTATTTGTCTGGCAATCGCCGGTTCGTACGCCATTCGTACCGCACCCATCGATGTTTTCAATATGATGGTGTTTGGAATTGTCGGTTACTTTCTGATCAAGTTTGGTTTTGGCGTTGCCCCGATGGCCCTGGGCCTGATCCTGGGAAAGATGACAGAGGAAGGATTCAAATTAAGCCTGCTCATCGGACAAGCCAAAGGCGGTGTGGTTGCATACTTTTTCTCAAGACCCGCCAGTATCGTTTTGATCTGCCTGACCGTCGCGTCGTTAATTTACTCCTTCTACCAGGAGCATCGAAAAGGGAAAAAAACAAATGAAAACTAAAACTGCCGACAAGTACCTCTCCGTTTTTGTTGCCCTTGGATGCTACTTTCTGATTGGCCAATTAGAGGGGGTCCCGGTCGAAGGCAGAATTTTTCCCAGCGCTGTACTATGGTTGATCATTATCGCTTGCGGCGTATTGTTCGCACAGTCCTTACTGAAAAAAGTCAAAAAAGACAGCCATTTTGAGTTATGGGAAAACGGTTCTTTCCCGATCTGGTTGGTGATTGTGGTGATCTTTGTCTCCTTTGTGGTGGGGATTTTTTATATCGGTTTTTTCACCTGCGCCTTTCTGAGTTCGCTGTTGGTACCTACGATTCTATCGAAAAAAGACTGGCGGGCCTCCTTGCGGATTAACTTTCTGTTCGCCTCGGGTCTGGTCATCGTGTTTTACCTGTTTTTTGTCGTCTTGATGAAAGTCAGGTTTCCCGAGGCGCTACTAATATAGGGAGCAGGATAATGTTAAATGCCATTCCAGTAGGCATCTTTTTGAAATGAGTCGTATAACCGAAGTGGCACGAAAGCATTTCGCGTCAGATCCGGGCTCATTTCCCAAGAAAAATCATTCTCGTGAATTAAAGCAACAGGAGATTGTATGAGCTTTGCAACCGGATTGATCTGTGATAATTGCCAATCTGAATACCCGGAAAACAAGCTGCTCCACAAATGCCCCGGCTGTGAAGCACCTCTGCGAATGGGGTATGACCTGCCGAGGGTAAAGGAATACCTGTCACGGGATTGGCCACCAGCCAACGGCCGCTGTTCGCTTGAGCAATACCAAAAATTATTACCTATCACCAAACCCGAACTGATCGATCGGGTTACCCTGGGGGAATCACAAACGCCTTTGTTGCCCTCCAGGGTAATAGGCTCCGAAATTGGAATGACCGACTTGCGGTTTAAGATGGAAATCGGACCTTCGCTTTCGTTGAAGGATCGGGGTTCCGCCTTGTGTGCGCTTAAAGCCCTGGAATTCGGTTTGGATGCCATGCGCGTTTCATCCTCAGGCAATAATGCAAGTTCGGTAGCTGCCTACGCTGCCAGGGCCGGATTAAAGTCGTTTGTGTTTGTTCAAAAAGATACCGCCACCCAAAAACTAACCAAAATGAAAGCCTTTGATTCTCATGTTTTGAGAATCGATGGGGACATGAGGATCGCCAGCCAACTGGGTAATGAAATCGCACCCTTATACCCCTGGCTGGAAAGCGGTGGTTCAAGCCCATACCGGATCACGGCCAAACGACTGGTCGCCTATGAACTGGTGGATCAGATGTCCGGAGATATTCCGGATGCCGTAATCTTTCCGTGCGGCGGATCGGCGGGAATCGTCGCTGCTGACATCGCTTTCAAAGAGTTGCATCAAATGGGGATCATCCCGAAGTCACCCAAACTGATTGGCGCGCAATTCACCGCTTGCGACCCTATCACCACCGCGTTTAACAAAGGAACCGATCAGGTAACGCCGATTCAAAAAAAACCTTCTATCTCTGACGCCTTGATGAACAACAATCCCTACTGGGGCAAAGCCGCCATCCGGGCTGCACGCGATTCGGGAGGATTTTTTATTTCCGTATCCGACCGGGAAGTCGTCGATTGTCTGAAACAGTTAGGTGCAAAAGAGGGGATTTTCGTCGAACCAGCAGGAGCAGTGGCGGTAACGGCCGCAATCAAAATCGGACGCCAGAAGATCGATACGGGATTGAACAAAGTGGTCTGTACCATTACGGGACACGGACTTAACACATCATTCGGCGCCATTGAAGAACGTGACACACCGCATCTGATTCCCGCGCAACTGTCCGATTTACAGCGGCATATCGATAACCTGTTACAGCGGACAGAGATTGTCGCACCCTCCACTTGCGAAACCGGTTAATGGTTCAGTTCATAAAAAATGTGACACTTGAGGTTGGGGAGATCAAACAGGGCCGTTTCATGAAACCATCCCCGACTCCATGATGGCGACCAGCAGTTAAACCGGCCTTATAAAATCCCGTGGTGTTAACTTATGAACCCGGTAAACAGGGCTCCGTGTTCAAACAAAACCTTCAAGGCGATAACCATGCGCCAATAACATTGTCACTCACTGTACTTGATGAAAAGGTCAAAGGCATATAAACTCAAACCTCTGCAAACAACCGAATGACATTTAAAAAAAACAAAGCACCCCATGAGCGAAGCAATTCTAAGCAAAATTAAACTAACCTCCGATGTGGCCTTGCCACAACAGATCGCCGAAAATCTGGAGGCTCAAATTCGTGACGGCGAGATGAAACCAGGTCACAAGCTGCCCTCGGAGGCGGAATTGTGCAAGCTTTACGATGTCAGTCGCACTGTAATTCGAGAGGCTGTCTCGCGGCTTAAACATGACGGATTGTTGGAATCAAGGCAGGGGAGCGGCATCACCGTAGCATCTTGGGAAAACAGGCGAGTATTCCGGGTGGATTGGATCGATAAATCCGATCCTTATAGTTACAATTTCTTCTATGAAATCCGTGTCATGATCGGTGTGGAGTCTGCGGCTTTAGCGGCGATTCGCCATCAGGAGCAGGATTTGGTCATATTGAATCGGTTGATGGATGAAATGGCAGAAGCCATCAAGAAAGGGGAGGCCGGTTCCGTCCCTCACCGCATTTTCCATAAATCCATCGCTGCTGCGAGTTACAATCCGCTACTGATCGAGTTTGAGAGCTTTTTACATGATCGCTTGTGGGATGTATTCAAACGCGCACGCCGCAGAACCCAAACGACACCCGGTCTGGCTCCCAAAGTGCATCAGGAACATCAGATGATGCTGGATGGTATCGCCTCACGTTCCCCCGAGCTGGCCCGTCAGGCGGCCCTCAACCACCTCAGGAACGCCTCCCGCCGCGCCGGTCTGAACATCAATCAACCTTTGGATTAGATTAAAGACCTTCTGAATTATGACATTGGTGATCATAACTTACCTCTATGGGTTGACATATCGGATTGATCAGCGAGCTTTATCCCTTATCCACTTCATTTGATTGTTGGGTACTTCCAGGAAACACCACCGTGAATGGTTCCTTAACCTCTATCTGTTTGTTGTAAAGGACTAAAAATTGTTACTCGTCTATTTGTTGTTACTAAATCTGAGTATGTTAAGAGCTCAGTTGTGACATTTGAGATGACATCTGTTATTGTGAACATTTAAAAAAGCCGTTGTGTCAAAAAAAGCGTAATGAATATAAGGATTATTAATCACCTATTGATTTCTGTTATGGATTGTAGAAAGCTCAAGGGGTTATTCGCTGCTTCGATTTTCAGACAGTTGTGATAGGAACCCCGGAACTGCCAAATATTCAATGACGCTTTTTTTCATTTACAGGAAATCTGGCAATAACATCTGAAAGCCAAAAAAAGCATTATTATTCAGATATGCAAAGGGCGACGCGATGAAGAAGAAAAGATCCGTATTGGTAGTTGACGACATACCCGAAAATGTCGCTGTGATAAATAACATCTTGCGGGATCATTACACTGTCAAGTCGGCCACTAGTGGGGAGAGTGCCTTAAAACTTGCAAATTTACAGACCCAGCCGGATCTGATTCTGCTCGATATCATGATGCCGGAAATGGATGGATTTGAAGTGTGCAAACGCCTGAAGAATTACGAAGAAACTAAGGAAATCCCGGTTGTGTTCATCACGGCCAGTGAAAACAAAGATGATGTGATTAAAGGTTTGCATTTGGGAGCTTATTACTATCTTAACAAACCTGTTGAACCGGAGGTACTTCTGGCAATAGCAAACGCAGCTATTGAGGAGCATATTACCACCAATGCATTGAAAGAACAGATCCGGAAAACCACGAGTTCATTCGCATTGATAGAATCCGGGCAGTTTCGATTTCGAACGATCGAGGAAGCAAAACAGCTTGCCGTGCTGATTTCTAAAGCGTGCCCATCTCCCGTAGAACAAATGGTTGGATTGGTTGAGTTGATGATCAATGCTGTCGAGCATGGCAATCTTGGAATCAGCTATGATCGAAAAGGAGAGCTTAAGGCAAAAGGAACTTTGGATGAGGAAATAAACCGGCTATTAACGCTTCCGGAAAACCAAACTAAGTCAGTGCTGGTTCGAATTGTAAAAAACGAAGCGGAACTCTCAATTTCTATCAGAGATGAAGGAAAAGGATTTGATTGGACGCCTTATCTTGATTTTGATCCTGATCGTTTGTTCGACAGCCATGGAAGAGGAATCGCAGTGGCTAATCATCAATCATTTGACCACTTGAAGTATCATGGGATTGGTAATGAAGTGACGGCATCGATTCAACTTTGAATACGGTGAAAAACAATTTTGATTTCAGTTTAGGCCGGGTATGCGTATAAGGTAACTACACACAACCATAGCAGAACCAGCATACACTAATGCTTCGGCGATGCTTTATAAGCCGAATTCAGCTAAGAGGGCATCAATATTTTCCTGGTCTCGGGCATCGATATCTCCTCCCATGACTCCCGTTTTTAGACGTTCCAGATCCGGTTGGAGGTGTGTGTTCCCTGCCGCCACAAGAATATCCAGGATATTCAGTTTCATTTTCTGGAGGAGCTGTTCCTTGGACATTTCATTTTCAGCTTCATCAATTTCCTTCACCAAGCCTAGTATGCTGTGACCGGCGGTGTCGACAGTAGACTGTAACTGTTGATGCAACCGCTGATTAGCGGCCTCTTGTGTCTTGACCTGGATATGTTTCGACATGATATTCAGCATCTGGATCACGTTGCCTTGCTGTTCTTCTGAAGTAACGGTATCGAGTACAACAGCGAAAGGAGGATAGCAAATTACCAGTTTACCTCCTGATTTGTGAACCCCGGTGAGATCACCCTCTTTGGAAAGTCTGATTTCAGGATCTCCGTGAATTTTCATCAATTCTCGCATATTGACGCGCAAGCGACTTAACAGGGAAAAAGGGCTGTAATCAGTTGTTTGCTCTTCCAGGATAGTTAAAAACTCATTTAGCACACTGACCCTATTTTTCAACTCCTTGAGTTCTCCCGTGATAGACTGCAGACGATCGAAGTTTTCTATGCAGGATCTAACCATGGCCAAAACGACTTCATTTTCCCAGGGTTTTGGAAGATACTTGTCAGCCCCCGCATCCATTCCGGAGACAACATCCCGGTCAGTGTTCAAACCGCTCTGCATAATGATCTGAATATTCTTGAAACATTCGTTCTGCTTGACCATACGCGATACAGCAGTCCCCTTAACATCAGGCATTTGTCGATCCAGCAGGATTACCTTAATCGTCTTATCGGTTCGATCCAGGGTTTTTATCGCATCATGACCATTGTCAGAGGTGAGAACATCATATCCTTCATCTTCCAAAATCATGGTGAGTATCTGAACCGTCATCTCATCGTCATCGACAATCAGGATTGTATCTTTTTTTTCTTTCATGGTTTTTCGTGTATCATATTTAAACATAGGTTTCCGGTATTTAATCACCTTCATTTGTAGATGTCGAAAGATGTTAAAAACACCCACCTCCGATAAAAGTTCATTAAACAGAAATTGGTTCTAAGCAAAGCAGTCGGGGACTTTACAAGATCCGCTAAAGCGGGATTACCCATCCCGACTATAGTCGATCTTGAACCGTCACCATTATCAGCTTTCCGTTTTTTATGAGTAAGGCCGGTTTGGAAGTGTAAAGATAACTTCAGTTCCGAGAGAATCAGCAGTGTTTAGGCACGCGGAACCACCCATGGTTTTTGCAATCAAAGCGGCAGAATAGGTACCAAGACCGGTGCCCCCGTCCTTACCCTTGGTAACATACTTATCAAAAAACCTGTCTCGAATTTCAAGGGGAACTTCACCCCGGTTGCGAATACGAATTTTTGTATCGTTTCCCATTTCAATACGGATCGATATCATTTCATCATCCGGAGATGCCTCAATAGCGTTTTTAATGGTATTGGAGAGCATTGAGTAGAATAACAACTCATCACCTGACACAGCGGGGGCATTATCATTTTTATCCGGATTGTCTCCGAAATCTGTGTTTATCGTCAGGTTTTTTAACCGTATCAGGCTTCTGTTTTCTTCTACAATATCCCAAACAATCGGCGCTAAATTAACCGGCATTGAACAATATTCAAAAACTCCTATCTCCATTTTATAAAGATCTAACGAGAGGTTTATCATGTTCAGCATCCTGTATGCTGATTTTGTAATACTTTTCAGCAAGATTTGCTGTTTTTCTTCGAGGCCACTGTTTTTCATGATGAGTTTGGGAATGTTGATCATCCCGATCAATGGTGCCTTTAGATCGTGACGGGTGATATTATCAATATCCTCTCTCAGTTTTACATTTTCCTGCAGGATCTCATTTTGTCGAAGCAAATCGTCCCGATTTTTTTTTAATTCCAGTTGTGTATGAACCCTGGCCTGCAAAATCAAGGGTTTGATTGGCTTGGAAAGGAAGTCAACTCCTCCCACTTCAAAACCAAAAGTTTCGTCTTCTTCTTCACCGAGTGCAGATAAGAACATGACTGGGATAGATGCGGTGGCCGGATTAGATTTCAGGTTGCGGCAGGTTTCATAACCATCCATATCCGGCATCATAATATCCAGCAGTATAAGGTCCGGTTTCAACTTGTTAGCGATCTTGACGGCTTGTATTCCGCTATTGGCATAGGACAGTTGATACTTGTCTTGAAGGATCTGTTGAAGCAATTGCAAATTGGCATGTTCATCATCTACCAACAGAATTTTATTTTTATTATCAGTCATTTTGTACGTTTATGAAAACGTTCAGATTCTTTGCCAGTTTAATGGTTTCTGCTTTGGCACCGTCAAAATCGTATTTTTCGACAAGATCGACTATTGAATTCAGCAGCCCGGGTTGAAGCTGTTCTGTCAGTTTGTTCAAATGAGGTTCGACACTATTTGGATTGTATTGATCAAAAGAAAGTATCAATTCGTTTAAAATCCTTTCAGTTTCTTGTTTGTCACTCTTGCTATCATTTCGGATGTTCGAAACTGATTTCTTTTTTGGTATTGCTGAAATGGCCTTAACAACAATCTGCAATGATGAATCCAATCCAGCCACTAAACTTTTCAGATTGTGTGTTTCGTTTTTGTTCAGTTTTAAATCAATTTCGCTGACAAGTTTCGATACCTCGTTTATTGCCAAATTGCCGGCCACCCCTTTTAATGCATGAGAAACTCGCCTGGCGTCATCAAAGGCTTTGTTTTCAAGATGATTTGATAACTTGCTGGCGATATCAGCATGGTCTCTACCGAACCTGGCCAAGGCTTTGAGGTATTGTCCCGAATCCCTCCAGAGTCTGAGGCCTTTTTCAATGTCCACCCCCGGCAATTCAGGCATAATCGTTTTAGTCTCTCCCGGGGGCAAATAGGGGACGAGCGGTTCATATGTCCCGATTCCCTGGGGTATGACTCGCTCCATCATGGAAAAAAGGTCAACGAAATCAATAGGTTTAGGACACGCAGCATCGATCCCCTCCCCAATGTACAGTTGCATATCCTCTTTCATGACGCTTGCGGTCAGAGCGATGATTGGAATGTGTTTCGATCTTCCTGCTTCAAGCGACCGGATGCGGCGCGTGGCTTCCAGCCCATCCATCACCGGCATCTGAATATCCATCAGAATCACATCGAAGGATCCCTCTTTATATTTATCCACCGCTTCCAAACCGTTATCCACCATGGTGAGTGAATGGCCGGCCTGTTCCAGTCTTATTCTAGCCAGAGTACGATTTGTTTGGATATCCTCCGCCATCAGGATCTTGAACTTCCGCTCGTTCGGTCTGAAATCAAGCGAACGGACTTGTCCGGGGGAGTCCATGTTTAGCGGTTGTATATCGGTAGGCGGTAGCGGTAGAATAAAATGGAAGGTGCTGCCTTTGTTCAACTCACTCTCAGCCCAGATCCAGCCTTTCATTAGTTCAGCAATTTGTCTTGGGATTGTGGTGCCAAGACCGGAACCGCCGAAACGTCTTGATGTTGTTCCATCGGCTTGGGTGAAAGGATCGAAAATCTTATCCAGAACGTCTGGTGCTATACCGATCCCGGAATCCCTGACCGAGAAATGAAGCATTTCACTATCACTCTCAGGTTCAACAGAAATGGTAATACTGCCATTTTCCGTGAACTTGATGGCGTTCCCAATCAAATTGATGAGGACCTGTTTCAGACGCACGGGGTCCCCCAGGACATTATTCGGAACCCGTGGATTGATATTCAGTTCGAGGCGTAAACCCTTTTCCGCAGCTGAGTTATCCAAAGTTCTTATGACGCTTTTCACCGAATCACGCAGGTTAAACGGAATCTTTTCCAACACCAACTTTCCACTTTCCAGTTTGCTCAGGTCCAAAATATCATTGATCAATGCTAATAGCTCTTTGGCAGAAGCATAAGCCGTTGAGAGCATCTTACGCGGTTCTGACTTTAGATGTGGGTCTTCAAGTACCAGTCCAAGAAACCCAAGGACCGAGTTCATGGGAGTTCGGATCTCGTGGCTCATGTTAGCTAAAAACTTGCTTTTGGCCTGGTTTGCCTTGTCAGCCACAATCCTGTCGTCTACCGCCTTTTCTTTTAATACGCTATTTGTCACATCTTCATGTGCGACAACCAGGTATTTCTCATGTTTGGATTTGTAATGAGTAATCGTGATGATGAACCACTGCAATACCGTGAAGTCGGGGGAGTGACATTGGTATTGCAGCGAAAAGCTGCTGCTTGCTCCTGACAGGATTTTGGGAACTGCGTCCAGAATCGCCTGAGCTTCAGGGACATTTGCCTTTGCAGCACTTTTGCACACTTTAAAATAGTTTTCACCGGTATATGAGGATCCTGAGCCATACTGCCGGGAAAACTCCCTCCAGGCTTCATTGACAAACAATATCTTTCCGGATTCGTCCAAAAGGCAAACCTCCGTGGGTAAAGCATCGATAGTTTTTTCAAACTGAATTTGCCAGGTTTTCAAGGCCTCTTCGTTGTGCTTTTGTTCGGTTATGTCCTCTTTTAATGCAATATAGCGAGTTGTTCGGCCGTCAGCATCTTTAATCTGGGAAATTGCAACCGACTCCCGGAATAGCTCCCCGTTTTTTTTCTTGTTCACAAATTCGCCATGCCAGGCTTTTCCTGCTGTAATCGTCTTCCACAGCTCCTTATATACAAACTCAGGCGTTATTCCACTTTTGAGAATTCTTGGATTTTGACCTATCGCCTCCTCCTTGGTATACCCCGAAATCTCTACGAATTTCCGATTTACATATTCTATTTTGCCGGCGAGGTCGGTAATCACTATCGAAGAAGGGCTTTGTTCAGCCGCCAACGAGAATTTTTTTAGTTCATATTCCACCTGCTTGAATTCTGTAACATCTTGTACTGTACCGAAAATTCGAGCAGCATTGCCGGAGTCATCGAACTGGACACGGCCCTGGGCATGAACCTCTCTTTCGGTTCCATCTTGTCGGATAATTCGGTAATTGGTAGACAATACATTCTTTCCGGTAAGGGCGTCTTCAATATTCTTTCTGGTTCGTTTCCGATCTTCCGGATGTATAATCGCCAGGGAATCTTCCAGCCCCGATGTAAATGTTTTCGGATCGCAACCAAACATCCGAATCATCTCCTCCGACCAGACTCCGGTGTCTTTAGTTAAATCCCAATCCCAGCTTCCCAGGTTTGCTATTCTCTGTGCTTCAGCCAGCCTTGACTCACTTTCCCTCAGGGCCAGCTCCACTGTTTTCTGCTCAGTGATATCATTCATCAATATGGCAATAAAACTTTTTTTGGGACTGTAAACAGAGAACCGGAACCACCTGTTGACCGGGTTCGGAAAATGCCGTTCAGATTGGATAGGTTTTCCGGTGCGCGCCACTTCGCCATACTCCTTCAACCATTTCGGATCAAAACTGTTTGTATCCCAAGGGATTTCTGACAGTAGATTTCCAATTAGATCTTCTGAAGCGACACCAATCATTTCTCCAAATGCGGGATTCGCTTTTAGAATTTGAAAGTCGGCTGAATGTCCATATTCTTCATTGATCAATTCCAGGTAAATGAAACCACTGTTCATGTGTTCAAACAGTTGTTGCAATTCCCGATTCTGCTGCTCAATCTCGCTTCTCGGAATGACGAAGGAGATATCATCCGTATCGCTGAGAATAGCATCTACTTTTCCCTTTTTAAGGGCCTGTATGCCTTTGCGTAGACGTTCGATTTCGATTTGCAAAGCCAAAGCCTTATTGCTGCTTTCGTCCGATTTCATCAGGTATCTAACTGATTGACATATTGTCGGTTGTATTTAGACACGGCCTCTTCAACCAGGTGCCGGCGCTAATGAAGTATTGTATTGATAAGCTCGTTTTCATCGGACATATCCCCCGCGAGATAAGCCTCCGGAAGAGGTGAGCTTACCATCAACATGGGAGTGAAATATACTCCCTTGTCCAACGCCAGTTTTGGGTCTTCCGTAACGTCAATTATCTTTAAAACGTATTGATCTTTCAGATGCTGCTTAAGGAATCGTTCGGTATTGGTTTGTGCCTTAATGGAGTTTTTCTGACCGGTAGCGACAAATAGCAGAAGGCGGTATTCTTCCGGATTTTTTTCCATAGATATTCTCCTTTTTTTAACCTCTCATTTCCGATCGTTTTTCTATTCCAAGTCGTTTGGATTTCAATTCGTGTTCCACTTCTGTCAACTCTAATTTCAAGATATCAATTTGGGCTTCCAAATGTTTTTGTTTTCGCTGAATGCGGTATGCCTCCATCTGGTCATGTTCTTCCTGAACCTGTCGTTCTACGCCTGTCAGAACAGTACCCGATCCGATATAGACATCGGTTATTTCAATGCCCGAATCGGATATGGAAAATTCTCGAAGCTGCTTGGAATGATTGGAACCACGTGCTTTTAGGACAGTAAGAGTTCTGTTGATTTCTCCGGATCTTTCCAGGAGAGACAATCGGATAATTACATCAATGTTTGAAGAAATCTCCGCTCCGGAGAGCTGTTCCATGGAATCAACGCCAACAGTTTGATTGGTGAGCAACACTGTAATCCCTTCCGTCTTGCAATAGGAAACCAGTCTTATTACATAGTCGAAAGCTGCTTTGGCCGAACCCATTCTTGAGCAGGCTGATATGGCATCTACGATAACATGTTGCGATTTTTGAGCTTGGATAATCTTTATGGCTTTGATCAAATGCTCTTCCGCTCCCTGGGATTCAGGCATGTTGGTAAAGAAAAACAGTCTTTCCTCCCTGTAGGCTGGCTCAAGATCGATAGAAACCGACTTCATGTTATCTAAGATTTCAAACCTGGATTCTTCGAAAGAGATATACAAAACATTTTCACCATTTTCACACATTGTTTTGGCAAAAAGGGCAGCAATAGTGGTTTTCCCGGCCCCGGTCGGTCCGGATACTAAAACGCATGCGTGTCTGCGGTATCCTCCGCCCAGAATAGCATCCATTTCTCTGCTTCCGCTTGACACCCGTTCGCCAAATCCGTTTTTTCTCATATTGGGTGATGTTACCGGGGCCAGCAGAATTCCACTCTCATCAATAATGAAGGGATGCTCATTGGCCGAGAATCCTGAACCGCGATACTTTTCCACCCTGAGTCTACGGGTTGTGATCTGGTTCTCGACCCTGCGATCAAGAAAGATCAGGCAGTCGATCAGGTAATTTAAAATCTCCGGATTGAAGCTTGACTCTGGTATACGATCCCAGTCCTTCAGGGTGACAACTGCCGTATAACCTTTTTCCTGAAGCCACTTGTGTATGGAATACAGAGCTTTTTCTTTGCTCGCCTGATCCGGATAACTCCTCAGCAAGACATCAATCGCGTCCAGCGCGATTCGTTTCGCGTTTAAACGAATCGCGACCTGATCGATAATTGACGTGAAACCTTTCAGATCGAACTCACCGCCGGTATAGGCGACAGTTTTATTTTCAGGGGTATGCAGGAACAACAAATTGTCCCTCTCAATTTTTTCCAGATCCCAGCCGAGGGTACGAAAATTGTCTCGAATAGAATCGTCGTATTCCTCAAAATTAATAAAAACACCTGGGTTACCATCCAGAGCACTTCGGTAGATAAACTCCATTGCCAGAATAGATTTGCCACAACCGGCCCCCCCACATATCGCAGTCGTTCTTCCTTCCGGTATCCCGCCATACAATACTTCATCCAATCCTTCGATGAACATCGAAACTTTGCCTATTCCAAAATCATTCACCATTCCTCCTCTATTTTATTGCCTAATAAAAAGAAAAGCTTAGAGCCGAAACAACCAAGCAATAACGGACCACTTCTTTCCAAAATGATTTACCAAATGCATAAATTTGTTTTTTTCATTGTCATTATAATATAATTCTGAAAGCTGATGCAATTATTTTATACAATCGCCAGCGTTCAGTTGTTTATTCAAGTGATGCTGCCGTCACGGTTATAGCTGTTTGTAGCATCGTAAGTACGACTTTCAAGTAGCCGATAAATTGCTATATTCTGAAAAACCACTACAAGCGTTACCAGCAGAACTATATAGAGACTGAAGAGGATTTAGAGAGTTGAAGAGTGCCAAAGGCCAAAGGGCGGATTCAGCATAAAATTGTTACAAATTGCATATTGCGGAAGCTGGCTGCTGATCCATACACCAAAGTTCAGTTTCATAAAGATGTTATGACCGCGGTGAGAACCGTGAACACTAGTGATGCAGAAAAACGGTTACAAGAGAAAATTGACGATTCAACTGGTTTTATTATCGGCCTCTTTTACCTCTATTAAATTTAATAGAGGGATGGTTGTCAGCATGTGATGAAATAAAGGGAAGCAAACTACCAGTTCAGGGCTGTCCAGGTTGTATTAATGACTTGATGATCCGGTAATGTTAGCACCTGTAACGACCCAGAAGGCGGTTACTTCAGGATATGATAGGTTTACACGTGAGGTGTTGGATATGCAACACGGCAGCGTTTTCAATCATCTTCACCAGGCATGGCTGGCCCTCCGCCGCCAATGAAAAAACGTTTGGATAAGGGATTTTGCTGTAGATTATTGGGGATGGTGATGTCAAATGATAGATGGGTTGTTTCCTGGCATACTATTAAAACAGCTTGAATCGCTTCACAATTTCTCATTTACGTGGTTATTTTGATAGGAGTTCAACTTCCATTCACAGTAGAGATATGTTGAGATCCGCTTATTATGGGATACGCTGTGCTTCTGGATATTAATGTTTTACTGCCAATCTACAGGGATTCGGCTTTACGGTTGCTTAAAACGGATAGGTGAAATTCGCGAAATCCATTCTAATAGCCTAAAACATTGAGCTGTAGAAAAACATGCAATAATTGTTTTTAATATCTTGATATTGAACCTATTATGTGACAATTTCATCGTCGAAGTGTTTGGGAAATCAGAAATTTAAAATTTGAATACAATGCATGGAGAAAAAAAATGAAAAAAATACTCATTTTTATCTTGTGTCTATTTCTGTTTTTTGGATGCGCTGGCAGCAGTTCAGATGATAGCGACTCAACTTCGGATACAACTTCTTCGGGAGATGGAGGAAGTGGAGATGGAGATTCCGGTGACGCAACCGGCGATACTTCCACCTTCGTTGGCAATAATAATTCAGCTACTTTAACCGGTACTACCATTGGATCTGCTGAGACGGAAAATGCCAATCTTAAAAAGGATATCACGGTAACCGTTACAAACAGCAATGGTTTTTCAGTTTCTAAAATTGTAGCCAGTCGTTCCAGTGAAAGCTCGGACTATTTGTATTGGATGTTTACAATAACAAATGATAACTCAATTGCTTATTGCTTTGTTCAAGCAAGTAATGTTGCTTTCAAAAATAGCAGTGAGACTACAATCCAAACCAGTAGTACGGAATCTGTCAAAGGAAGCACTGGAACACAGTCAGGAGTCACAACAAGTACATGTTTAGCACCAGGCGAATCAGGCATTGTTGCTGGGCTTGAAGAAGATATATTCACAAATACGGCTAGTATCGTTGTCGAAAGTATTGAAGGCTATTCAACGCCTGAAATCTCTGATCCAAGTGGAAAAGTAATTCCACAAAGCTATACTTATTCAGAAGAAGCTTTTTCCGATAGAATTGATATTACCATCAAGAATACCGGATCAAGCGCCGTCTCTGTGGATTTTGTCTATTATTACCTTATTTCTTCCGGTGGGGATTATTTGCATTGGGGTTTAACAAGCAGCTCCAATAGTCAAACTTTATCAACTGATGAAAGCACAACAGCATTTGACGATACTTTCTCGTATTCCGGTAGTGCGTCTTCGGTACTGGTAATAGTGGATTTTGAAGATTCAACATCTTCCAGTTCTGTTTTGAATTTGAATCTTCCTGAGAATCTTACCTTTGATCAGCGAAACAAGGCTCTGAATGATGCAAGAAAAAGAAAGATAATGCAGAAATATGAGACTTACCTGAGACCAACAAAGTAAGCGAGATTGTATATGTTTAACCCAAAAAACCGTTAACATGGACACGGTTGCTGATCACTTGATCAATCTCTTCCCCAAAACAACCCAAAATAGCCTCTATGGCTGTTTTGGGTGAAAACGTCATTGGACCAGTTGACTTGAACAACTGGAATAATAATCCTGATACTGCCTCATCAGAGGCTATTGAGACTTCTTCCCAACAGACTGAATTGGCATTGAGACTACCAGCCGATCTCGCAATCACAACTTCTTCACTGACTGTGTTAAGTGTCACCCGTCTGAGTTCCCGCCCCTGTTAAACCAGGTTATTCCCATACGAGACAGCACATCCGACTTTGTTAACTGGTAAGAAAGCACGCCAGCAACATGAATTCCTGCCAGTACCGCGAGGCATTTTGTGGTCATACCATGGGCAATTGAAGGCGGTGTATTTGTCAAAATCATATTCGGTGCCACCCGGCCTGGTGTGATTCCCAAACCGCTATACACCAAAGTTCCAATACCAGTAGCAATTATGATGAACATTGCTGCATAAATCAGATAATGATCTGCTTTGAACAAAATGAGACGAAAATGAGTCATATGCTCCGGTGGATCTGGCGTTTCATCAATAAACACCCATACGCACCTTAGAATCACTATTAACAGCATCAACATACCTGCCCCCACATGAAAACGATAAAGCCCGGTTTTTTGCATGCTGTCGATTTCACCTGTCATGATTAAACCTGTCACAAATAAACTGACCACGGCAAAAACAGTTAGCCAATGTAAAGTGACCGTGACCAAACCATACCTCTTTTTTGAACTTTTGAATTTCATCATATTATCTCCTGTGGATATTTGAAGCTTTCTCCTCTCTGGTGACTGGTGAAAGCTTGGATTGAAAATTTACCAGCAAGCTGTTTGTGCGAGGTACTAAGCGTTTTGTTTGAAAACTATTTTTCGAGCCAAGGGAACAATCGCCGCTGCTGTTGGAAATCCTATAGCCAATCCTATCAGCCAGCTTTTGAGCCAGGCTGAAAAAAATGAGTCTGTAAATCCAATATTGATGGCAACCATGGCAAAAGACATAATAGAACTCATACAAAAAGCGATGAGAAAAGACATCAAAAGCCCTGCAAATGGATTTCGTGATTTCATTGGTCGACGATGATTGGTACGGTTTTCCAAACCGAATGGTTTATAATCCCCATATTGACTAAAATATCAGCAATACTGAGCCCTAGAGTTGACTTTTCCAAGTTTGATTTATCAAAGGTGCCAGTCAGGTGAATGGACCAATCGGTTCCGATTTTTGAATTGTATAACAATGAGACCGTTTGCGAGCCACAGGTCTGACTGACTTGATCATCCAATAAGCTTTTCAGGATGTTTATTATAGTTTGTCCTTCTTCATATTTTGCCAGCCTGACATTTACAATTTCCAACCGTTGAACTATGTGAGGGGCAACACCTGACTCTTCTTTTTCCATCGTTCTGTTTATTCATGGTTATCAGTGAATTTATTGGCCAATACAAGCGTGTTTTCAGACTTGTTAACGAAAAGCGAATTCCTCACTATGATTACTGACCTGCAAAGCGCTATTCTCTTATTCGTTCCGAAAAGGCTATGCGCAAAAGACAGGAAGGGAGTGATTCCAATTCTTCCTGTATTCCGGATTTGTTGTGATGACAGACTTATTGATCGAATAAGCTTTTCATAAGGGCCTTCGATCAATACCGGATCTCCTGTTTCAATATCTAATTGAAGCGATGTATTTTTTGAAACTTCGTCGGGAAACAAACCTGGCTGCTTTTACTGCTTTATTGCTATATACAGACCAAATGCAATACGACAAATATTTCAGGTCATTAGCTATTTCCCTATAGTAAAACGTCCAATAAGGTGGAATTAATTGCCAAATAAGGCATAATCCAAATAAACAGCCATATAAGATAGTTTTATTTTCAGTGAAGAGATTCTCATTTCTTATGTACCGACAGGGTTCTGTTCGGAGAATCAGTATAAAAATGGAAAATTGGATTTGGAGATACTATGAAAATCAATGAGATGTTGTTTTACCATAAGGCTACAACTCATCTCTGCTCCAGTTTAAATTTTGAGGTGGTATTGGATTCCTGTTTTGGATTTTTTAAAGAGTATTTCGATCTGGACGGAATTTACTTTAATATTTTTGTTCCCGAGACCAAGATGATTGAGAATATTGCCTCTGTATCAAATTCCGGCGTTAACTTGTCCGGAAGATCGATACCTCTGTCAGAAAAACAGATACAGTTTATCGGACAATCAACCATCGGGGATATAAACATAGTTAAGAAAGCCCATAACAATCCGATGTCATTGTTGATAAACCGGGAACTTGGAGAGGTGAACAACTCCTTTATGACGGTTCTGCTGGGCATAGAAACTCTTCGTCTCGGAGTGCTCGGATTTTACGCAAAAGGCGACGGAGTATTCTCTGATGATCAGGCACGGTTGATAAGATTGATTCAAGACCCTTTAACTATTGCCTTCTCAAATACATTGCGGTATCGCGAGATTCTAAAACTAAAGAGTTTGCTCGAAGATGATAATCAATACCTTGCAAGAGAACTTCACAAGCATGCCGGCACTGAAATCGTAGGTTCCGAATTTGGTCTGAGTCAGGTTATGGAATCTGTCAGGCAGGTTGCTCCTCTGAATAACCATGTATTGATATTAGGAGAGACAGGAGTCGGAAAAGAGATAATCGCAAACGCTATTCACTCATCTTCCGGCAGGGCGGAAAATCCTTTTATTAAGGTTAATTGTGGTGCCATTCCCGACACATTGATTGATAGTGAGCTTTTCGGACATGAGAAAGGTGCATTTACCGGTGCTGTCTATCAAAAAAGGGGGCGCTTTGAACGGGCAGACAAAGGGACCATATTTCTGGATGAGATCGGAGAACTACCTGCTCCGGCTCAAAAGAGGTTGTTAAGTGTCCTGCAGACCAAAGAGATTGAAAGAGTCGGAGGCACAGAAACTTTGAAGGTTGATGCCCGTGTCATCGCAGCTACAAATAGAAATCTGGAAGCAATGATTAAATCCGGGGAGTTCAGGGAAGACTTGTGGTATCGCTTAAACGTTTACCCTATTCTGGTACCGCCGCTTCGCAAAAGAACATCGGATATTCCGGCGTTAGTTAACTACTTCATTGAAAAAAAAGCAAAAGAGATCAATCTTCCCTATTATCCGGTACCCGAAATGAAAGAAATGGAAAAGCTGCAAGAGTATTCCTGGCCGGGTAATGTTCGTGAGCTTGAAAATGTTGTTGAAAGAGCCTTGATTAACTGCCTGGCTGATCGGCAAAATCCCAAGCTGGTCTTTTTCCCTTCATCCGTAACCATTTCAGAGCAGCCAATGCCACCAAATAACGGGGGAGTTCCTAGTCAAAGCTTAGATGATGTCATCAAAAACCATATCGTGAATGTTCTTCAGTTAACCAATGGAAGGATTCAAGGGAAAAACGGTGCGGCAGCTTTCATGAAAATCAATCCCAGTACGTTAAGGAATAAAATGAATAAACTAGGCATTCCATACGGCCGCAAATCGACAAACTTTAACAAAGTTTCGCAACAAAGTCAGACCGGACAGGATTGAAAGGATATGAATGATATGTGTTGAAAACAGCGTTGTCGAATTTCTAATAAAAGTCAGAAGATCACACCAGCTTGCAAATAAGTTGACTGAATTGCGGCCTGACGCTGCACAGCCATCCGGCACAAGAGTTTTGATAACACCAAATGGGAAGTTCAGTTTTGTTTGCGATCCAAAGGTAATTGAACTGTGATACATGTCACATCGTCTTCATCGAAGGTTTCCACATTAATGCCACCACTTTGCACGTCTATCAGGAGTTTTGCGCTATAGGTTCCCAATCCGGTTCCTTTGCTTTTTCCGCTGGTTGCGTATTTCTGGAAGAATCGTTCTCTCATGTCTTTCGGAACTGCACCCCTGTTTTCAATCCGAATGATGACGTCCGTGTCTCGTGGCTCAATGTAGACCTTCACGGTTTTGTTAGCTGGAGAAGCCTCAATGGCATTCCCAATGAGGTTTGATAAAGCTGACTGCGTCAACTGCTGTTCTCCCGTACACCAAATAGATTCATCCCGGACATTGTCAATTTGATGTGATGAAAGGCTTAGTTGGATCTCTTTTTGGGTTACCAGGGGTTGGAGGTCATCAAAAATTCCGTTTATCGTTTCCAATATACAATAGGTTTCCGGGTTAATGACATATTGCCCTGACTCAATTTTCACCAAATTCAGGTAAAGATCTATCATGTCCAACATGGATTTTCCGGATTTTTTGATGTTTTTCACATATCTCTTCTGTTTTTCAGTTAAGTTGTCTGATTTAAGGAGCAATTGCGGATATCCCAGCATGGCATTTAACGGGGTTCTAAGGTCATGCCGTAAAATTCGATCCATGTCTTCTTTCACCTGTTCCATGTGCTTTTTTAAGGTGATGTCCTCTTTTACGCCAATATAGTGGGTTATTTCCCCAACTCTATTGGTTACCGGAGAAATTGACACTTGCTCCCAATAAAAATCTCCATTTTTATTCTTGCTGCACATTTCATCAGTCCATGTCTTACCACCAGAAATAGTCTCCCATAAACGTTCGTAAAATACAGGTTCATGAAGACCTGATTTCAGAATCCTGGGATTCTCACCAACAGCTTCAGTTTCAGAGTACCCGGTCATGTTACAAAAGTAAGGATTAACATATTCGATATCTCCTTTTTCATCGGTTATCACAATTGAAACAGGCGCCTGTTCAATCCCCCTTCTGAGCATTCGCAGTTCCTGATCTTTGATTCTTCGTTCAGTAATATCAATACTTAAAATAGCCAGTCCTTTTTTATCCGTTTTTGAATCAAAAAAAGGATAAACCATATTTTCAAAGAACCTCCCATCCGAACTGTCTTCGAACGTTTGCCTTTTTCCTGTCTTTAGCACACTGTCTCCTACCGCTTTGCGAGATTTCGCCAAATCCGGGGATAATTGATCAAGTATGTTCGTGCCAACGATCTGCTTGTCTTCGTGATTCATTCTTTTTGTCAGGGTCTGATTGGCGAAAAGAACTTCTCCCTCCGGTGTGATCAGGAAAGCTGCTTCCTGAATAGAGTCCAGAATAGACTGCAGCATGATTTGCTGAGAGTTGAGTTCAAGCTCGACCTGTTTCCGTTTCGTAACATCGCGACTGACGCCGCGATATCCGATCAGTTCTTTATGGCTGCCAAACACTGGCGTTGCGTTTGTCTCTAAATAGACCAAATCTCCGTTTTGATGATTTTTGGAGTGATTAATGTTTTCCACCAGAGCTTCAGAGGAAGTGAGTAAATCATAAATGGATTCGATCCGGTCATCAGCTTTATAGGGCAGCAGTTCTGATAGATGCCTTCCTATTATCTCTTCCGGCTTCAGGCCAAGAATATCGTTAACACGAGGGCTGCTATAAGTGAATTTCCCCGTTTTGTTTGTTTCCCAAATCCAGTCTGCCGAGCTTTCAACCAGGCCTTTAAACCGGGTCTTGCTTTTTTGTGAGGCTTCTCTGGCTTCAATGGTTTGAATGGAGAGAGCAAACATTTCTGCAAGTTGTTCCAAAGCTCCCGACTCCTGGTTGGTATAAGGGGTTCTGCTGTTAGCCACTGCAATGACACAGGAGACGCGACCGTCAACAATAACCGGAACGCTCAGAAAATTTTTAATCGGAATATGCCCTTTTGGAAGACCTCTGTGCTCAGGATGAGTTACAACAGAATTGGTTAAAAACGGTTTGCCTGTGTTGGCGCTTTGTCCAAACAACTCAACAAACCGGCCGTTTTCCTGTGGATAAAAAACAGCATGTCGATGCTCCTCATTCAGCTCACATTGGGTTGAGCCCGGGATAGGATTGGTGATGGTATGACCGACCATCGCACCGGTCTCTTTGGCAACCGACGCCACAAAGCCATGTTTGCTCTGGGTCAGCTCAAGCGATTTGTCCATCATTTTTGAAGACATCTCATGTAACGATCGCTCTTTTTCGATATTGTACTCCATGCACTCCGTAAGGATCCTGTTGACCTTCAACTGCCATTCAATTGACTCCTGGTATGATTTAAGCTCGGTAATGTCGACAATAATACCAATTGAGTGCAGAGCATTTCCCTGGGCGTCAAACTCCGTGTAACAGGATTCTTTGATATATTTGACTCTTCCGTCACTCATCAATAGCTTTGCGTAGGTTTCATATGGTATTTTTGCATCAAGTGAATATTGAAATGCTGCGTGGATACGATTTCGATCTTCCGGATGAATTGAATCCAGGTAGACCTGGTAAGAGGGTTGTGTATGCTCCGGCTTTGATTCCAGGATATTGTACACCCCTTCGGACCATTCTACCTGACCTTTGATATGGTCAAACTTCCACTGGCCTGTTTTGGAAAACTCCTGTGCAAGGCTGAATCCTTTTTCCTGGAGTTTTGCTTCAGTAATATCACGAAAAATGCCGATGACAAGGTCTTGGGAATCAAGCTTGAGAAGGCTCGTATTGATTTCAACGTAGATCCGACTCCCGTTTTTCCGTCTACCGGGAAAGCTCTCAGTAAAAGAAATCTCCCCTCTGGCATGTTTGAAAAACAGATTAGCTGCCGCATCTTGATCCTCTTTGTGGTGTAGTTCCAACATAGAGAGACCATGAAGCTCTTCTTGGGAATAGTCAAAAATACAGCAAAATGCCTGATTTGACATCATGATTTCCGCTGTCTCAGCGTTAACGACCGCAATGCCGTCATAAGTATTGTCGAAGATAGCTTGAAATCTTTTCTGATTTGCCAAAGCTAATGCCGAGTGTTTTTCAATCTCCTTTTCAAGTTTCTTACGCTCTGTAATGTCATGACCGGTGCACAACAGCTCGGTGAGATTTCCCTGTTCGTCGAAAATCCCGCTGTTGGTCCAGGAGATCCAGACACGTCTTCCGTCTTTGCAGATATTCTCATTTTCGTTTGAAAGTCGATTATTTGGCGATTTAAGGATTGCCTTAATCATTGCCAACAGATCTCTTCCGGTAGATTCAACTTCAGGAAGAATGCTACCAACTATGTTTCTCCCAACTAACTCATCCTCTTCAAATCCAAAAAACTCCTGACCATAATTATTAATGAACAAAATATCACCCCGGGGATCAAATTTCATGATGATACTGTTCACAGTTTCCACCAACTCCTTGTAATGCTGATCACTTTCTTCCGTGTTGTTTTCCGGCAATGTTGGTGCAGAATCTCTATTGACCGAGGACTGTGACATTAACATCGTTGTTCTCAATACTTTATTATCGATCGGTCTATTCAGGATTCCGTTTGGTTGCTGCTTTATCATCAGTTTGAGATCTTCATCGTCGGTTTGGGATGTTATGTAAATGATCGGGATATCAAACTGTTCTTTAATGATTTTTACGCTATTCGGTAGTTTCGATTTGTCGATTGAAGCAACTGCCACTAACGCAATATCGAGTTGGATTCCCGATGCGATGTCAACTGCTTCTCCAACGGTTGCTGCAATTAAAATCTCTTCGTACCCAAAACTCAATAACTCTTTCTTTGTCTCCAATCCTGATACAGGATCATTATCAATAAGTAAGATTCGTTCTTTTTCCATAAATCGATGAAAATGCGAAGTTGTCTGTTTGTGAAGCTTTTCAATGAATCAGTACCATTGTGTGAGAATACCGGAATTTCCGATTTGAGCAGTGAAAGTATATTGAAACAATAAGCGTTAGCTTTCCTTTTGAGTTAAAGCTGTTTTCTGGCATACTTCGTAAACAGGAATGGCGAAGGGCAGTCTGCATTGTATTATATGTCGATCTGTCGTGATATGCAATTATTGAGTTGGTAATATCAAACTATCTGGTTCATAAGCTTTTACAAATGGATTATGCAATTTATTGTTTAAACTGAGCTTACGATGATTGCCAACCGGTTCATCCGGAGTTTAAATCTGTTGGATCTGCTTTCCTGACGTAACCACATTGTAACCAACGCTGTACCGTCAAAAAAATCGAGGAAACTTGTCCGATTTGAACTTATGGATATCAAGCGAGAGTCTACCAAAGGCGGGAATTGAGCAAAAGAGAAGACCTCAGAGTTGGGGGTGAGTTTCAGCTATCTTCGGTCCGGATTGCTTTAATCAGGGCAAGGAACGGGTTACAACTACCGGAAAGCTGCTTGTACAAAAGGTGTAATCCAGGCATTGAAGACATCGTCTGAACAACACAGTTGAGAATTATAGGAATCAACGATTGCCATCTGTGGATTTTTAACTTGTTCACCGCCTGAACAACCGCCTGCCGAATGTTTTCCCCATCGATGAGAAACAGACTTAGGAATCGAAAAACACACCTCTCTGTAGTAGCGCTAACTCGCACCTCAGACCATAATATCCTCAATCCTGTGCTTCCAACGTGAAACAAACGACTCCCGATTCAACTCTTCAATTCCGTTGATGACTTCTGCAATAAACTCTTCCCTCGTCTGAAACCGCATTGTTTTCACCAGAGACTGCAAAACCCTTCCGAAAAACAGCTCGATCAGATTCAGCCAGGCGCCCTGCTTTGGTGCAAAGTTAATGATAAACCTGCCATGTCTTGTTTTTAGGTAACGGATAAGCTCTCTGGAGATATATGTCGGGTTTTTGTCAAGAACGAGCTGGATTTTCAAGGGCTTAGGATATTGACAGTCCAACAACTCCAGGAATTCTACAAACTCATCGGAATGATAACTATCTTTTACCATGGGGAGAACCCGTCCCGTGTGCAAATCAATCCCGGCTATCAGGGCAACCGATTGTTGGTTGCTTTGTTTGACGTCCGCAATCGTCGAGTCTTCCGGTTTTTTATTTTGCTCGGATTTTGCCGAACGATCCTCTGATGAAGATGCATGAGGTTTTTTTGGACTTGAGGCAAAGGATGACCGTCGTTCAACAATCACTGTCGATTCGTTTTTAATTTCAATACTTTTATGAGTGCACAGAACTCTTGTCAGTTCCTGATTGAACGTGTGATCATTGTTCTCTAAATTATGTTCATTTTTCGACAGTTTTAGATCAAATTTTGTCAAAATTGTGTGCAATCTTCCTTTTCCAAGCCTGATTAAACAGTCGTGACCATGGTCAAAACAGTTTTTCCGAAGATGGCTTGCCAACAATTCGTAAGTCCAGGATTTTTTTGAATATCCAAAATCCCGCGGATTTCGCTTGGTTATTGAAAGTATCCACCGAATAGCTTCGTCGTTTATTTTTCTGGGACGACCCTCTCTGGGAAGATCCTCAAGTGCGGCAAGCGGATCAAGTATCAGGGCTTTATCGATAACTCTTTCTACCAGAGGTCGGTTGGTATTCAGCTTTTCAGCTATGTGAGATATCCTGACACCACTGCCGTATAGCAATATGATTTTAGCTCTTTTGACTTTTGACTCAGGTAAAGCACGACTTTTGCTGATGCTATTCAACTTTTCAATTTCATGTTCATTTAGATCAAGTCTCTGTCTTTTTGTCATTCGTAATCCCTCCCGGATCAATTGTACAAACAATACAATCGGAAGCAAAAACTATATAATTGATTTGCAATACATTTTACGAAACGCTAAAATACTTAAAAAAAATCCTTCCCTAAATGAATGATATGAAAACGTTTAGTGACTTACCTGGAGGAGATATAGACTAAGCAAGGACTGCTTTCAAAAAATCCAAGGATGCAATGGCTGACCAGAGGCATTTGGCGATGGAATACGTATTCATACTTAGAAAGAGTAATAAATTGATTCGATCATATTGAATTCATAAACGATTAAAAACCATTTGCTGGCTACAAGCTTGACTTTTTAAGGTTTTATCAATTTGTGGTTGCGCTGCTTCATCAACCGGGGCGCCAGGAAAACCACATGGTTAAATGAAATCACACCGCAAAAGCTGAATACTGTTGAGACCTGGGTGAACCAGTTGCAGAGTCAGGCGGGGCACTGAATAGGAGTTCTTGTCTTCTAACATCCCCGGCAACACCTGAACTTTGCCCACCGCTGATGTCCTGCAGGGGGAATTGCATTGAGGCGCTATGACAAAAAAAAGGCTGTTATTGGTTGAAGATGAAGTCCTGATAGCGATGAACACTGCTCTGGATCTTGAAAAAAACGGATTTGACGTAACAACCGTCGCGAGTGGGGAAGAAGCTGTTGAGGCGGTGGAAAATGACTTCGGGTTAGACCTCGTTCTCATGGATATCGACCTGGGTTCGGGAATTGATGGGACTGAAGCGGCAATCACCATTTTATCTCACCGGGAAATCCCAATTGTTTTTCTGACCAGCCACAGCGAAAGACAGATTGTTGAAAGAGTCAAAGGAATAACCCGATACGGATATGTATTGAAAAGCTCGGGAGAGTTTGTCCTGCTTGAAGCGATCAACATGGCGTTTGAACTGTTCGAAGCCAATCAAAAACTCTGCGCCGAGAAAGAAAGGTCAATCCAAAATGAGATTGAGCTTTCGTTTATTTATGAACACACACCTGTCCTTTTATTACTTCTTGATAAAAACAGACAGATTTATAAAGCCAATGCCTTTGTGGCGAATTTCTCGGGCACCACAACCGAAAACCTGGTTGGCAAAAGAAGTGGTGAAGCGCTGAATTGCTTATACCACCTGGATCACCCCGAAGGATGCGGCTATAGCACCAACTGCGGGGAATGCCGTTTAAGAAGAACGATCCGGGAAACTTATGAAACCGGAAGCTGGTACGAAAAGGTTGAAGTGATTCTGCCCATTAGTAAAAACGGTTGCCCGATAGAATCAGCCTTTTTGGTATCGACCTCAATTCTAACCGTTAGAAAGTCTGATTATGTCTTGGTTGCAATAGAAGATATTACCGAGCAAAGGGCAATCGAGATTCAATATTTCCTTCAAAGAGAAAGCTATCGCTTCCTGCTCAACCAAACCCCTGCAATGGTGCATTCTGTCGATAGAGATGGATTCATCATCTATGTCAATGAACATTGGCTGTACATCATGGGTTATGACAAAACAGAGGTTTTGGGTCGAAAATCTGTGGATTTTATGACCCATCAATCCAAGGAAAACGCTGAAAATGTCATTTTACCCAAATTCTACGACACCGGATTTGTTATCGATATTTCATACCAATTCATAAAAAAGAACGGTGAAAAGCTCCCTGTGCTTCTTTCTGCTATTTCGGAAAATGATATTCATGGCAATTTTTCTCATTCCGTTGCGGTTCTGAAAGAAGTAAAGGATGGGTATGGCTGACCTTTTAAACGATCGGTTTTCAATCTATGGCACCCGCTGTCCGGTCTTGAGTTGCCCTTGGTCTTAATCCATGATAACTCGACTCCCTCTTAAATGCGAGCTGTAACCCTCATGCACGCTTTGATCCCGGGCTTTGATCCTCATGACCTTCTAGCTGTATTTGCCAAAATCCGAGTCATCAAGAGTAATGGTCCTGCGATTTGCCGGTTTTGAACTGAACTCTTCCGCTGGTGCGTTGATATCATTATCTTCATGATGCTCTGTAGCACGGTCGGAACGGACATTTAAGTCTTGCAGTAAAGGTTGATGTGTTGAGGATCCAGCCTGCCGAGTAAACTGAACGTTTTGGCTGTCTGAAGTCCTGAAAGCATCAACAGACTGTATCAGCAAGGTAGCCTGGCTGGACAGTTCCTCTGATGACGAAGCTGTCTCTTCGGCATGTGCCGAATTTTGCTGGGTAACCTTATCGATCTGCTCCAATCCTTCGGATACTTGAGAGACACCTTCCGCCTGCTCGATGGATGCGGCCGATATCTCGCCAACCAGATCGCTGACTTTGACAACTGATGAAACTATCTCTCCTAATACCGCTTCTGTTCTTTGAGATATTTCCGTTCCCGCCTCGGATTTGTTAACCGCTCCTTCAATAAGAGTGGAAGTCTCTTTTGCAGCCGTTGCGCTGCGAGCAGCCAAATTTCGAACCTCTTCGGCCACTACGGCAAATCCCTTCCCATACTTACCGGCGCGAGCTGCCTCCACTGCGGCATTCAATGCCAGTAAATTGGTTTGAAAGGCTATTTCGTCAATAACTTTAATGATTTTAGAGATATTCTGACTCGATTCATTAATCTCGTTTATCGCTGTAACCATCTCGGCCATCTGTTGGGTGCCCTTGTCTGCTGATGAACGAACCTCGGCCACAAACTGATTGGCCTGTTTTGCATTGTCCGCGTTTTGTCTGGTTTGCGATTCGATCTCACTCATTGAGCTGGAGATCTCTTCCAATGCGCTGGCTTGTTCAGTTGCTCCCTGTGACATGGATTGAGATGCGGATGCCAATTGTTCGGAGCCGCTCGCTACCTGACTTGATGCCGATTTTATTTCTGCCGCAGTTTTGGATAAGTTACTCACCATGGCCTGAAGAGCATGCGCCAAGGCATCCTTTTCCGAACGGGCTTCAACCAGGATTGTCAGGTTCCCGTCAGCAATCTGCTCGGCTAAATCAACCATCTTTTTAAGATTTGCCACCATACTTCTCATGGCGTCGACCAATAATCCGACTTCATCCTTCTGGTCAATATCGACATCACTGGTCAAATCCCCGCTTTCCACCATTTTGGCAAACTCAACTCCCTTGGCTAGGGGTTTTGTAATGCTCCTGGTAAGATACAGCGCCAGGAAGATGCCAATCACAATTGCGATGATGACAATGATAACAATTACAACGATGCTGTTTCTGTTGGATGAGACCAGACGAGGCCCCAACGTATCCTGAACGGATTTGATGTCCAGTTTCACATCTTCAACATTCTTTGCCACGATGGGGCCAATCTGGTCCAAAGTACCGGTTATCAGTTCATTGCGCTCAAAAATCAAATCCACCAACGTCTTGAATGTCGGCAGATAAGTTCCTTCCAACTCTATAATTTTATTAAGCAATGTTCTCCGCTCGGGATTCTGCAGATCCTTATCCAGAGTTGTTAGCTGCATTTTGAATTCGGAAAACTCCTTAATTACCCGATCGACGTCTTCCTGCGCGTTGGTATCGAGAAACTTGATGACATACAACCGCCCCAACAACAAATTTCGCAATGCCATTCCGGCAAGATAAGCCGCTTGAATGTCATTATCCTCATTGGCCGATACCATTATTTTGGTCAGACTTCTCTCCATCTCCGGTCCGATGACATTCAATTTTTCATGAACATACTCATTCCGCTGCCGCTTCATGACGATTAACTTTTCAAATGCCGCTTCATACTCCTTTACCTTTTCATCGACAAGGTCTATTTTCCTGGCTCTTTCGGGATTCTGAATTTCAACCTGCGATTCCTCCAGAAATCCTTTCATTTTTTTAAGATAATCGTTGTATTGCTGAAGGTCGGTGTCACTTCCGGTGATAATGAAATCCTTGACATTCATCCGAACCATCAACATGTTGGCCTGCAACCGGCCAGCCAGGTTTGTATCCCTGGCCATCTCTCTGTACTCGGTGAAACCTACTGCCGCGTTGTTCAAACCGAGGAAGGCCAGCAGACCTACAACAACCACCAACCCCAGCAAAGAACCAAATCCAATCGTCAGTTTCTTTGCAATTTTCCAATTCTTAATCATATCGTCTCTTCATGCTTGAAATTATTATAAACAGACTTCATCCCTCTATTGCTTAATAACAGAACAAATCCAGTCCCTTAAAAGAAACAAGAAATTCAAAAAAATCTAAAGAAGTCCCGGTATCAACAGGCTTCTTTGGACGCCTTTGTTGTACAACAGCATAAGCCCATCATCCCTTCTTCTAAGATTTTAAAACCTGTTGTTGCAGTAACAGATTCTCTTCTTTCAGTTTGTCGTATTCCAAATTCAAATATCTGATTACTTCGTCTTTTTCTTTTAAAAGGAGGACTAAATTCTCATTGAGCCTGGAAGCAATTATAATAAGGCGCAACAGATCCGATTCTTGAGGTTGGCTTTCCGGTTCGAGAACATTTTCCCATTTTACTGAAAACTCGCTGGACAACCGGCTTATCTTTTCTATCAGTTCATCGCTTTTCATCAGACACCATTTGTTTGAAAGCGTTTGAAAAAATATTCTTCTCCCCGACTATTACTGAACCAACAGATAATATAAACATAGATCCAACTTTTTGCTGCGGTTTCATCTAGAGAAAAAGAGTTGTTAACAGGATATTTTCGTTAATCGTAGATTTACGATATATTATATCATTTTTTTTGGATAAGTCAAAATAATTTTTATGCTCTGTGTTGCATTTTTCTTGCTTTTTCTGTCAAAAAAAACCGATTATCCAGTGACTGTCACTTTGGTTTCTTAATCTCTCACCCTTCGAAATCCGGTCAAAATCCAGGTTTCATAAGATGGGTCTTTCTGCAGAATACTTTGAGGTGTTTGGGCAAGTTTTTGAATAGCTGTTCAACCCCGGAAAAGCAGATTTGTTCTAATTGAATCGCTGTTCAGGTATTCAGAAATCGAATTGGTCATCTCTTCCATACGATTAACCTGGTCAATGGTGGGTTGGCATAGAGGCGAACGCCAAACAACAAAAAACCGGTTTAAAAAACAATTACAAATGCGGAACTGGGAAGATGGAAAGACGTCAGATGCCAGACCGCTTCCACAAAAATTGGCTTGACAGAGGTCCTTAAAAACCTTACTTGCTTTATTTAATGAATTAAGTTGATCGGTTGAATAACACACCAGACCTCTTTTCGGAGCAACAGATTAAATCCATACATCCGGGCATTTGAGATGACGTGTGCCCAGGCTTTTCTTGCACCTCTCTGATATACCGAGTGGAAACTGATGGTTTATGATAACTGCAAAACTGAAATTCACACAAAACCGAGTCTCGTTTGCCCGGCCATGCGGTTGGATATGCTGATGCTTGTGAGATTAACTATCGATGTTTTTCAGAACCTGTAACCCCTGAACCATCATGAAATCATTCATAAAAAAGTCCTCCTTTTTAATGCGGCTGATTTTGCGGTCATTTATCAAGCTATCAGTGACGGCGTTGATATTGCTGTGCTTTTCCCGGAACGCGGTGGCACAGGAAACAGTAAACAGGCCAAATATTATTTATATATTAGCTGATGATGCGGGTTATGGGGACTTCGGGGTATACGGTCAGGCCGATATTCAGACACCACAGATTGATAAGATGGCGAAAGAAGGAATCGTCTTTACCAGTCACTATGCGGGAAGCACGGTTTGCGCTCCCTCCCGCAACAGCCTTCTTACGGGCAAACACACCGGACATACTCAAATCAGGGGCAATGCGGGTGTTTTCCCTGAAGGTCAACGCGCCCTGAAGGAAAATACCGTAACATTGGGCAGTATGATGAAAAAGGCCGGAATGGCCACCGCTGTCATCGGCAAATGGGGGCTTGGGGCACCGGGCTCAAGTGGAGAACCGAACAAACAAGGTTTTGATCATTGGTTCGGATATCTGTGCCAGCGTCAGGCGCATAATTATTATCCCTCACATCTCTGGCGTAATGGAAAGAAAGTGGAGCTGGATGGTCAAACTTATGCACACGACCTGTTTACCGAAGAGACCTTGAAGTATATCAGACAAAACCGGGACCGGCGTTTTTTTCTCTTCCTGCCCTACACCATACCACATGCCAAGCTCCAAGTCCCGGATCTCGGACCTTACAAGAATAAAGACTGGCCGGAAAACAAAAAGAAACTGGCAGCAATGATCACCCGGATGGATTCCGATGTGGGCAAGATTCTTGCCTTGTTAAGGGAGCTTGCGTTGGACAAAAAAACGATGGTCATGTTCTCCAGTGACAACGGACCCCACGCCGAGGGGGGCGCTTCCCCGGATTTTTTCAACAGCTCCGGGCCGTTCCGGGGAAAGAAAAGGGATCTCTACGAAGGGGGGATACGGGTTCCCTTGGTTGCCTGGTGGCCCGGGACGATTGAAGCGGGTCGTCGCAGTGATCATGTTTCCGCGTTCTGGGATATGATGCCAACCTTTGCGGAACTTGCCGGAGTCGAGCCACCTTCCGACACGGATGGATTTTCAATAGTCCCAACATTGCTGGGAAAACCGGGACAAAAAAAACATGATTATCTCTATTGGGAATTCCATGAAAAAGGAGGCGCACAGGCCGTCAGGCAAGGTAAATGGAAAGCGGTAAAACTGAACGTCAGGAAGAGTCCTTCATCCATTCCCGAATTGTATAACCTGGAAAGGGATCCCGGAGAATCCCTGAACCTCGCTGCCGAACATCCTGAAATTCTACAACGCATGTCTGCCACTATGGTAAACGCAAGAACCAAATCTGATTATTTTCCATTGATTGGAAAACAGGCTTATCGCCTTAATATTTATAATGGCTGGATCTTCTCCTCGGTTTTCTTGTTGACCGCGCTGGTTATCTTTCTCATCGGCAGACCCTCGGTAAAAATGGAGTATGTTAAAGAACTGACCGACGACTCGCTGCCACGAAACCTGCTTAGGATATCTGTCGCCTTATATGGACTGTTTTTGTACTGCTTTTCCGCCTTTCTGCCTCTCTGGGCGGAAACAGCCTGGTTTGACGCCAGCATCATCGTTTGTGTAATCGGACTGGCCGGATATTCGATTGCCAATCTCCATTACCATTTTCGCAGACCGAACACCCTGATGACAAAAGGCCTTTATCGACTATCCCGAAATCCCGCCGAGGTTTTCCATCTCATTTTTTGGTGCGGACTCGGCTTCGCCACCTTTTCTTCTCTATTTCTGGGCATGGTAGCCGTCAACGTGGTGCTACGCCATCTTGTTATTCGGCTGGAAGAAAAATCATGTAAAAGACGATTCCATAATGAGTATCTGAGCTACCGTGAAAAAACGGCCAGATACCTGCTTTTTTGATCGAAAAACCCTGCCCGGTCTTGGTTGTCCCATCCGTCATTTAACACATCAATGAAATAAGGGACGTAGTTGACATTTTTCGATTTGACCAAATCGAAAAATGTCAACTACGTCCCTCCCCTTATCAAATCTGGGTCGTTCCAAATCTGGCCTTCAGCATCAATCCCCAGGCTATGAAACAGTTTCCGATATTTTCAAGCAAGTGATGTAGAAGGGGTTGTCTGGGTGAATCTTTGATTTGTCTTTGAACATTCTCAAACTGCACTTGTTGAAGTCTTTCCTGGTAATAGAATTTGGAAAGCTCATATGAAGAGTACCAGTTTTCCATTTTTTCCTCTCTTTTGGTCAAAATGTAAACAGAGGAGAACTTAAAGCTCAAACTGAATGTTAATCGGTTGTTTTTGTTATTCCAGCCTGTGCAAATACTCTTTAAGATTACGGCTGACAATGTAAAGATCATCCTTAAGACCTAATCGATCCAGCTTTGATGCGACGCTTTCCCGCGGAGCAACATGCGCATTTGCAGCTAGTAGTTCGCCCGTCTCTGATTCCGAAAAAGACCGTTTTTTTATCTTTTGATTCTTGAACGGTTTATTGAGCGGGCAGACCTCCTGGCATCTTAGGCAACCGATCAGACTGTGATGAATGTTATTGTCCAGCCACTCTGGAAAGTCTTCCTTGGATTCGTTCAAGAATGTTAGACAGCGATCAGCCAAGATCAAAAACCGATCTTTTGATATGGCTTGAGTCGGACATCGCTTCAAACAAGCGGTGCAGGTTTCACATTTTTCAACCATTAAAGGCTTACACCATTGGTCATCAAACCCGGGAAAATCAGTGTAGAAAGCAACCAACCGATAATAGCTTCCCAAACCTTCGATAAAACTGATATTGCTTCTCCCGTATCTGGCTAAACCACTGCGGGCGGCAGCCAGTTTCAGGGGGATCCTTGCTTTACATATCCGATAACCACGGTCCTGCAAATGGGATCTCAAAATTCGGCTCACTGTTTCATCTACCCTATAGTTGTAAGTTGGTGGCACCGGTAAAAAAAATTTCACGCCATTGCTCTTAAACTCGACTTCCTCCTTTAGCTGAGGGATTGCGACAATTATCAGATATTTGGCACCCGGAAGTTTCAATGCTGCAGAACGGTCAAATCGTTTCAGATAAAAATGATAAAGCTTTCCGTTCAAATCTCCCTTATCATAAAGGGATGCGATTTCATCCGTGAGCAGTGGAACACGCTCGGTACTTATGGTACTGACCCGAAAATGCTCCCCAGCCAACGCTTTTAAAAGGTTGTCTTTGATTGATTTGAAATCCATGGCTTACCTCGATTAATTGCTTGTTATCAGCTATGAGAACTGCTAATATAACCACCTAAACACTAAATGCAGGTTAAGTATATAAAGATTGATTTAACCTGTCAAACGTATTTTGATGGTTAGTTAAAGCATGAAAAAAGTTACTGAAATTAAAACACATTCTGGAAATTTAGAACTTTTGGGAGGAAAGATTTGCCTGGATTTTATAAACACTCTTGATTGGAGAGGTCGGGAAAACCCGGTCGAATATCTGAACAATTATGAGGATGTAATTCGCTGGTTTGATTATCTGGAAATAACAAATGAAAAAGAAACACGAATTTACCGACGACTGACCAAAAAAACTCCCGCAATCGCACGGGAAGCCCTGGTTTATACCATTGAATTGAGAGAGCTGTTGCACCGCGTTTTTCATGCCACTTCTCATCAACAGCGACCTTTAAAAAAAGACTTTGAATCTTTCAATGCATACCTGAAATCCGCAATGACTGCCGCCTCCATAGAGATGAATGATGCTGGGTTTATACTCGATTGCAGGCCTGACACTAGCACTTTGATTGGTATTCTGAATCCGGTTATCTGGGACGCTACTAACGTATTGACCTCAAATGATTGCAAAAGGGTGAAGTCCTGTGCCAACAAAGAATGCGGCTGGTTTTTTTTTGATACAAGCAAAAACTCAAGCCGCCAGTGGTGTGATATGAAAAGCTGCGGCAACCGAGCCAAAGCCCGCACTTTCTATCTGAAAAAAGGAGGGACGTAGTTGAAATATTTCGATTTGTTCAAATCGAAATATTTCAACTACGTCCCCTATTTTCATATGGGAGCTGCGGCATTGGTGAGTTCGGCGATAGCCTGCTTAGCTTTTTCTTTTTCTGGCTTTGTTGCGACCTTGAAGGGGGGCAGGGGTGGTCCGAGGTCGATTCCGCTGATTTGGTGGAATTTCTCTTTCATGTACCCCACCATAGAGTGGTCAACCCGACTTCCCATAGCCATTCCTGCGGTGCGGGGAATCAGCAGGGGGGATTGGGATATGATGATTTTTTGCAAATGCCACGCTTTTTCCATGTCTCCTTTTTTGAAGGCATCATAGACAGCCACCATGACAGGAATCCAGTCCGATCCTCCCATGGCTCCCGGTGCTCCCAGTTGCAGATGTGGCAGCATATTCCATTCGACACCGAATATAGCGATTTCCTCACCAACACCAAGGTGATACAGCCCCGAAATGTGGCAGATATCACTGACAATGGCTTTCATGGCGATGAAATTCTCATTGGCATCGGAGATTCGTTTGATCAGGCCAGGCGTCATATAGGTACCCACCGGACTTGAGTCATAAAGGGCGATAGGAATTTCAGTCTCTTCAGCTACCATGCGGTGATGAAGATACACCTCCTCCTCGGTTGCCCTGCGAGGAACGGTTGGGGAGATCCAGGCACAGTCATAGCCGATTTCCGCCGCGTAGTTGGCGAGCCGTATTGTCATCAGGGTGCTGGTTGCATGACAGCCGGCGGCGCAAAAGACTTTACCTCCGGCGTGATCGATGCAGACTTCAAGATGTCTTTTGCGGGTCGCTTCATCCATTTCGGGCCATTGCCCGGCAAAGCCTCCGGGCCAGATACCCGTGGCTCCTTGTTCGATGACCCAATCGATCTCCTTTCTGGCAGCATCCTCGTTGAGTGAGAAGTCATCCTTAAATGGCGTATAGGTGAGAGCCATGACGCCTTCCAGCGGTTTCATATAGATTCTCCTTAATCGTGTGATTGTTTTCCCGATTCGTTTTGAGACTCTACATCAAACTCGGTAAAAATGTCACGATGCTTGGGAAAAGAATCAATAAGCCAATGGCGATAACATCACAAAGGATAAACGGGATGGCCGCTTTATAGACGTCCGTCATGGTGGTATCGACCGGAGCAACGCCCTTCATCACAAAACAGATCATGCCGAAGGGGGGTGTGGTTAAGGCGATTTCTATGTTGATCAGCATCAGAATACCAAACCAGACATCATCAAAACCCAATGCCCGGATCACTGGCATGTAGACCGGCAGGGTGATCATCATGATGGCGATCTGCTCCATGAAGGTTCCCAGCACCAGCGTAGTCAGCAACATGCCCAAGAGGATGAGCATGGGAGAGACATCCAGTTTGGTGATCACATGTATAAGCTCCCGACTGACACCGCTGAACGCCAGGATCTGGCTGAAGGCCATCGATCCGGCGAGAATCATGAACACCATGGCTGTCACTTCCACCGCACTGACAGAGGCCTTTCCCATTATTCTCAGGTTCAGTTTTCCATACAAGGCGCACAGAATAAAAGAGGTGACGGCGCCCAGCGCCGCAGCCTCTGTAGGAGTGGCGATTCCGAAGAATATACTGCCCAGGACAGCAACAATAATCAACAACATGGGCAGCGCATACACAATGGTGTTTTGGATTTTCTTCGAAATTGATATGCGCTTTACAACATAACTTGGTGCCACGGATGGTTGCAGATAACATCTGCCGATAATATAAGTCAGGTAAAGAGCGGCTATCAGCAATCCCGGTAAGATGCCTCCGATCAGTAGTTTGCCGATCGAGATTTTCCCCAGCCCGCCAAGGACCACAGCCAGGGCGCTGGGAGGGATAATCATTGCCAGTCCGCCCACCCCCATGATGGGACCGATGGCCATGGTTTTTTTATACCCTCGCTTCTGCATTTCCGGGATCAGCAATGTCCCCAGTGTTCCTGAAGTGGCGATGGTCGATCCGGAAAGTGTGGCGAAAACGGTTCCCGAAACCAGGGTCAGGACACTCAACCTGCCCGGCATACGCCCCATCCAGTCGTCCATGATATCTATCACCCGCTTAGCCAGACCCGAGTGGAACAGGACTGTGCCCATCAAAATAAACAGGGGTACAGGTGCGATGGTGAATTTAGCTATCGAGCTGAACAAGCTCACGGAGAGCATTGTGATACCCATCGGTCCCATAAAGTACAGCACACCGAGAAGATTAAACAGCAAGAAGGCGAAAGCTACAGGAATGCCGCTGAGCAGGATTACCATAAGCGCCGACAGCATTACTAAAAGAGTGGTACTCCAATCCATTGTTCCTCCGTGATATTCGCTCTTCTATATTAGTTGCCGTAAATACTGATAAGCCCGTTTTAAGGATTGAAAAAAGAGCATTACAAAGCCGACCGGAATTATGAAGTAAATTGTAAATTGGGGAATGGTATAGTATTTAATGATCATCACATCGTTTTGATACAGATAAATCGTATATTTAATACATGACCATGCGATCACCAGGCAGACAATGGCCATGACGAGAGACATCACCGCATTGAATCCCGAACGAAATCTTTTTCCCATGACATTCAAAACAAGATCCAGCTTTACATGCCCATCATGTTTCAAAACATAGGTGGCCCCCAAAAAGGTGATGAACAGCAAGGCATATTCGGTGGTTTCGAAGACCCACATCAGCGGATTGTTGATGGTGAAGCGCAGGATCACGTCCAGTGATATGAAAACGGCAATCAAAACCAATATGGCCGCTGCCAAGTAACCAAAATACTTAACAACCTTGTCAAAAAAGTCGCTTATTGCTGTCATAAAGTTCTTCATGATGGTCACCATTTACTTAAACACCTTGCCGTCAATGCCGGATGAATATAAGTATTGAAATAAGGGGGACGGGGCAGTCCATCCCCCTTATCGGAGTTACACAATAGCAGGACTAAATCTTCAACAACATGCTATTGCTCTTTTAAAGAAAAGGGAAGCATTGATTACTTCGACATCAAAGGCTTAAGAGCCGCAACAGCCGGTGCCTTATCCATAACCATTTTCCAACCGGCCTCGTGGGTGATTTCCAGGAGCTTCTTTTCCTTTGCAGGTGAGAGTTTATAAATTTTCACACCTGATTTTTTAAGCAGATCCCTGTCTTTTTTTACATAGTCGGCGAACATCCTGGTCGATTCGACTTCCATTTTTTTGCCGATTTCGGTCAGCACATTGCGCTGCTCTTCAGACATGGCATTCCACTTGGCAAGGTTGATGAAGATCCCTGTCGGTGAAGCATAAAATGCCGGACCCCAGACATACTTGGTCACTTCTTCCAGCTTATGATCGGCGATACCCAGGGTTGGAAAACCGTATCCCTGAATCACACCCCTTTCCAGGGCGGTATAGACTTCGCTCATTTGAGTCCTGATAATCGCTCCGTTTAAGTGTTTGATTATCGCGTCATAGGCCGGCGTGGAGCGCAGCTTCAACCCTTTAAAATCAACCTTGTCCAGCTCGACATTCATGTAGAAATTAAAATATGGCTGCAGGCCCAGCCTGAACAGAAAATGGATACCCGCCTTTTTTTCATGAAACTTGTTCATGAGGTCGTACGCCCCGGTTTTTCGTTCTTCCATGGGTGTGAGCTGGGAGAGCATCATCGCCCTGGCTTCCGGCACCACACTGGCGTGATAGACGGCGGCTGTATAGGCAGCATCGATTACACCTGCCCGCAATGCCTCAATACCGTCGAAGGCCTTGAACACTTCGGGGCCGCCAACGAATCTGACGTTTAGATTGACCGCCTTGCCCTGTTCATTGACCATGTCCTTAAACATATGCATAAAAGGATCGGTTGAAAAAGTATCGGGCACCCATGCCGACCAGAGATTAAGTTTAATTTCTTTGTTAGCCGCATGCAGGGGTGCGACCAGCATGAAACAACCCACCAAAACTGCCATCAATGTCTTCAACATCGCTTTTTTCATTTCAAGTCCCTCCTTAATAGCTGTTCACTGCGGTTTTTACTGTTGTTTAACCGCTGCTTCGATGGAAACTTCATCATTGAAGATTCCGGGGAAAAGAACAATTCTGCTGAAAATCAGCAATCCAACAAACCACCTTCCTCACTCTTGATCGATTTCACCAGGCTGGATTAGAACCTGCCGTTTCACTGACGCCGGTGAAATCGATTCTTAGTGTAAAAATCAATGCGACAGGTTCGAAAAGTCTAAAGCGTTTAAAAAACCAGTGTGATATTACTTCCTGGACTGTTTACCAGACCTTCAATGTTTCCCGTACAATCGCCGCATCTGATTGCAGCGTTGCAGCGGTGTTTTTCAAACCCTCCTGTTCATCGGAGGTCAACTCATATTCAAGAACTTCCTTGACACCATTCTTACCGAGTTTTACAGGCACTCCCATACTGATATCCTGCAGTCCATATTCCCCGTTTAATACAACCGAACAGGGAAACACCGCATCGCTATCTTCAACCATAGCCCTGACAAGGGTTGTCAACCCAACGGCACAGGTCCAACCGGAAGTACGTCCCGCATCCAGGGATTCATATATCTTGATGGTCCCCCACATTCCCGCACGAATTCTCTTCTTCATATCTTCCGTCAGGCTCGTCGTTTTGCCATCGATTTTCACCGAGCTGAATAGGGGTACCTGGGTTGGCCCGTGTTCCCCGATGACGATACATTCAACCTTGCTGACGTTTTCTTTTAGTTCCCCTGCCAGGGACTGACGAAATCGAATGGTATCGTTGATTGAGTATCCGATTAGTTGTTTCCGGTCGAAACCACCTGAAAGAAAAGCCGCATAATTGGTGGTATCTATCGGGTTGATGGCTGTTATCACAACGGCATTAGGGCTGACTTTTTTTATTTTTGCCGTGATGTCACTCGTAAACCTGGCCTGATTTTCAACCCTCATGCTGCGTTCCAGATGCAAGGGCATATGCGCTCCAGCAGCGTTGATAATAATGTTTGAATCTGCAAGGTCCTCGTAATCGCCATGACTCACTTTGCAACCCGTTGTTGCTGCAGCTTCACCAATGTCGGTGGCATGATGTTCCAGGACATTTTGCCGCCTCCCCCCTACCATCAAAAGCTCATCCGCCAATCCTGAAATAGCGATGTAAAATGCTGTTGGGGCGCCAATGCTCCCGGTGGCCCCTAAGATTGATATTTTCATGGCTGATCTGCTCCTTATTGCCGTGATTTGATTAAACATCAGGATTTTATCAACTCAAATCTCCCCGCCTTGGATCCCCCTCTTTTCCGCTGATCCACGGTTTACAAGGCACTAGGATTGCGAATACTTGTTTTTGTGCAACCAACTGAATTCGGGTCTGAGTTTCCTTGGTTTGGGCTCCTCTTCCGTAACACCGATTTTAATAACACACACCAACTCCTTGTTTTCCGGAATATCAAGTAATTTTTCCGTTTTTGTCCGGGCGTCTCCTCTGAGGGCAATAATCCCGGAACCCAAACCTTCGGCGGTTGCTGCCAGCAGAATATTCTCAACTGCCAGCCAACCGTCCGCAACCATTCCACTATTACTGCAAACGGCAATAACATTCGCATTGGCAAAGGCCTTCTGCTGGAATCTTGCCGCTTTTTCGACATCGTCCCGGGTTTGCCCTTCCGCAGGCTTGAATTCCCTGTTCATATAGTATTTATATTCAGCCAGTTTATCGATAAGTTCCCTGTCCTCAACCAGGATAAACTCCCAGGATTGCTTGTTCCCACCGGATGGAGCCTTGACACCGGCCAAAAGCAGTTTTTTGATCTGCTCCCCTGTGGCCTTTTCTTTAAAAACCCGGACAGTTCTCCGTTTATCGATGGCCTCTAATACATCCATGATCTGTTCTCCTCAAATTGGGTTGTCATTATTACCATTACAGCTTATAGCCAACCTCGGCACCGGTGTTTACTGCATCCGGTATCAGTCCCGGTTTGGCACAGTCTCCGACAGCATATATTTCTTTAATCGCATTACCAAGGGAATGGTATAGATCCATATTTTTTAACAGGGGCAGGGCCGGAATTATCGTATCAGCTCGAACCAGTTTTTCCTCTCCCTCCTTTGTCAGGAATCTGACACCGGTCGGGACAATTTTCTCGACATGAGCATTCATATAAAAAACTGTCCCTTTGCGCCCCAGCCAATCCAACAGGCTGTTTCTGGTCTCTTCCGGTACCATTTCCTGTCCGGGAAACTCCTCTTTGTCGATGATGGTTACCTGTCTTTTGCGTTTAACGAGAAACTCGGCCAATTCACAGGCCTGGATACCACTACCGATGATGGCGACTCTTTTCCCAACCGGCATCCAGATTTTTGATAGTCGATTTAGCTGATAAGAGTTGAAAAACCTTAGGAAAAACTTCAACTGCTTATGGAGCCTGGCCATCAAGAGCACGTTTTTTTGAAAAATCCCCGGGATATCGGGAACTATAGGTTTTCCACCAGTTGCGACAATAACTGCATCCGGTTGAAATGCGATAATGGAATTGACATCGGCCTCATTGCCTTTCCTAATGCTGACATTCTGTTTTAACAATTGTCTCTGCAAATACTTGAAGACCAATGGTACATCCTCTATTCTGGCCCCTTTGACCATGGCGGCAAGCGGCAACAGACCGCCAACCCCGGCCTCTTTTTCCAGCAAGGTCACTTTATGGCCTCTCAGGGCCGCTATCCTGGCTGCTTCCATACCGGCGGGACCGCTGCCAACCACCAAAACCTTTCGGGATTGCTCAACCGGAGTGAGGATGAGCTCCCTCTCTCTTCCCAGCCTTGAATTAATTCGACATTTGATAGTGAGATTCTGCCTGCGGCGTGACCAGCAATACAGGCATCCGGTGCAGGGGGCAATATCATCCAGCCTGCCGGCGGCAACCTTGAGAGGTAGGTCCGGATCTGCCAACAGGCGGCGGTTCATGGCAATGATATCGGCTTTACCTGCTCTCAGAATAGCTTCTCCCATTTCCGGATTCAATCTACCCACTGTTATTACCGGAACCGACAGAATCTTCTTGAATTCTTCCGCCAGTGGTACAAACGCACCCGCACCATTTTTACTCCAATCCAGCTCTGGCGGCAGCGGATCGATAGGTTCCGGATAGAGAAGCTGTTCCGGACCGGGATGGATGAACTCATAGCGTCGGTATCCATAACCGCGCACCTGGATGGCGTCGACGCCGGCTTTTTCCAGCAAGAGGGCGAATCCACAGGCATCCTCCAGAATAATGCCGTCTGACACCCCGTATTCAACACCTGTCAGCAGAACACTCACCGGAAAATCCTTGCCGACTCTCTTCTTGATCGCTTTCACGATATCAACCAGAAACCGGGAGCGGTTTTCCAGGTTTTGCGGACCGTACTCATCGGTACGACGGTTCCAGCCCGGTGACAGGAAACTGTTGATCAGGTGGGTGGAGGAGGTATTGACTTCAACGCCGTCAAATCCGGCCCTTTTGGCTCTTTCTGCGGCATCAGCAAACTTTCCAACCAGTTCGCTGATCTCTTCTTTGCTGACCGCCCTGGGCTCATCCAGATGCTGGTGGGGCAGATCACTTTTGGGCAAGGCGGAAGCCGCAATGGGTTGAATTCCGGACCAGCTCTGCGGATGCCAGGGACCGGAATGAAACAATTGTATAAAGACGGGGCAATTTTGCTTGTGTACTGCTTCCGTAAGTTTCTGAAAACCAGGCAGATAAGAGTCATTTTCAAAATGAAGCTGAACCGATGGATGGTGAATACCAGTCGGAAAATCAACGCCCGTCGATTCCACTGTGACCAGACCGACTCCTCCCCTGGCCAGGGCTTCGTAAAACCCAATGATCCTGTCTCCAACCTGCCCGTTTTCCTCAATAAAAGAGGTTCCCGCACCCGTTTTCATGATCCGGTTTCGCATTCTGACACGACCGATTTGAAAAGGTTCCAGCAGTTTTTGAAATTTCTTTGCAGGCATGGACTACTCCCTGGTTTTACTCCGCGATACTTCCTGTTTTTTCGATTTACACTCTGTCTGATCCCCGGAAAGGTCTATTTATGTTGTTTTACCTTCCTCTTTAATTTTTTCATATTGCCTGATATCTTCTTTAGACTGATAGATATGGTTTTTAAACGCGATCTGTGCGCCATCCACATCACCCTTTTCCACAGCTTCCAGGATAGCCTTGTGCCCGGCGAGAATGAGATCGACGTTCGCTATTTGGTGGACACTGTGATATCGGAAATAGATGACGTATAGACGAATATTCCTTGTTAACTCTTTTAGATGATCGCTCCCGGCCAGATCGGCGATGACATCGTGAAAGGCTGTGTCAATTTCGATAAATTTCGTGATATCTCCGGCCTTAATCTGTTTTTCCGCCTTGGTGACATTCTGCTTTAAGGATGATATCAAAGATTGCAGCTTCTTCTCCATGGCCCACTTCAAGGCCAAGCCTTCCAATACGAATCTGATTTCACAAAGTTCATCGAAATCCTTCAGGCTGATTTCATTGACGACATAACCGACCCTGGGAATAGAAGAGACCAGTTTTTCCCTCTCCAGGGTATGTAAGGCTTCCCGAACAGGGGTCCTGGAGGTTCCGATGCTCTTTCCAATCTCAGATTCCACCAACCGGTCACCGGGTTTATAATCACCATAAAAGATGGCATCCTTCAAATACTCATAAACCTTCTGCCTGATGGTCTTAGGCTGTTTAATGACTATTTTTTTCATTAAGGCTTAATCCCGGTCTGAACATCGTTTGAGGTTAAAAGCCAGCCTGCCGGATTGCACTCAATTCCCGTCTTTTGTATCAATGGCGTTTAATATAATTTCTCTCCCATCAGCCTGCTTCGATGAGGATTTCATCCGTCTTGCATGTATTTATCGTCACGAGTATGATTCGGTACCAAGAGATTGATCGATTAAGAATCCGGGTTGCGGTTTTCGCAAGCCCGAATGCCAGAGATGGATTCGTGTGTAACCTGAAATACCAATCCTTTGGTGCAAATTTACCACGAGCAATCTGAGCTGATATCAGATGGAGTAACCAACCAACGCGCCATCTTTCATCGCATCAACAATCAAACCCGGCTCTTTGCAGCTTCCGATCACATGAGTCTCCTCTACCAGTTCCCTGAATTGGTCCGCTATCTCCTTGTTAGGCCCCCAATCCTGGGTGGTGATGATATTCTTACCTTCCACGATATAGGACCTTCGATCCTGCATAACGATTTCCAGTCCCTCATCGGCGACCTTCCTGTATTCCACACCTGCCCAGATGGGAACTCGTTTTTGTCGCAGCCAGGGCCAGAGATTATCCAGGTCATCAACTGTCATCCTGTCTCCCAGTTCCTCCTCCGGACCGTTATGCACAATTGCCACATCACGTTTCCGTTTGACCAGGTATTCCGCCAATTCACAACCATGGAGGGTTCCGCCCATGATTACGACGCTTTTCTTCACCGGCATCCAGATTTTTGACAGCTTCTCCATCTGGGCCGAGGTAAAAAACTTCAGGAAAAACTTGAGCATTCCATGAAGTTTCTCGGTCTTGATTACTTTCGGATCATCAGCGCCGGGGAGATCGAACTCGGTGTGAGCTGCCCCCGCTGCGATAATAAGTGCATCCGGCTTTTCCCGCTTAACCAGTTCGGAGGTAACTTCCGTCTTCAGATGAACCCGGACCTCTTCCTTTGTTAATTGTGTCGCCAGATATTTAACGAAATTCGTCAGATCCTCGGTTTCCAGATCCTTGACAATAGCAGCCACCGGAATCAGGCCTCCGAGATAGGGTCCTTTTTCATAAAGGGACACCTCATGTCCTCTTTTGGCAGCAACCCGTGCGGCTTCCATTCCGGAAGGACCGCCACCGATCACCATCACCTTTTTCTTCTTTTTGGCAGCTCTGAACATGAATTCCGGAATGATCTCCCTGCCCAGTGTAGGATTAATGCGACATTCCAGTTTGAGGTTCTTGTTTCGCATGTCAAAACAGTGCAGACAACCGTTACAACAACGAATATCTTCAAGCCGTCCGTCCCTGACCTTATTGGGAAGCTCGGGGTCGGCCAGTATGCGTCTGGTCATTCCTACAAAATCCAAACTGCCTTTTCGCAAATACTCTTCTCCCAGCTCAGGATCAAAACGGCAGGCGGTCCAGACGGGGATCTTGACCCCCTTGGCTTTCACCGCTTCCACCAATGGCACCGTTGCTCCTTTTCCGCCCCGGCTCCAGTCGAGGTCCATGGGGAGGTCGTGGGGAGGTTCCGGAAAGAGGAGGCGATCCGGTTGCAACAGGCCGCCCCGATGCCCGTATCGCTCGGCCCTACAATTGATTCCATCAGCCACATCGGCAACAATGGCAGCCATTTCAGCGCCTTCTTCAAGCGTTGTGGCCAGGGGGTGATTATACTCCACGATATTGAACAGGGTATGAACCGCAAAGTTGGGACCCGTCCGTTTTTTTGCCTCTTCAATACAGCGTCTGAGAAAGCGAGTGCGGTTTTCGAAATTCTGACAGCCGTATTCATCAGTCCGCCTGTTCCAGATGCGCGACATGAATGTTGCACCCTGGTGACACGTTCCATGGTTGATTTCACAGGCGTCAAAACCGGCTTTGTAAGCTCTTTCAGCGGCGGATGCCCAGTTATCTATCTGCTGCTCTATTTCATCCCTGGTCATCTCGCGACAAGGAAGAAAATCGGGACCGGGAAGCTGCGCCTGGGTCATGGAGGAGGGACCCATCACGTCCCGCAGCTTCGGATCCCGGGGTAAGAGCCCGGAGGGATTCCAGGGTCCGGAATGCTGAAACTGGATTGAGACCGGACAACCCTGGGCATGCACAGCATCGGTCAGTTTTTTAAATCCGGGAATATATTTATCATCGTCAAAATGCAGTTGCACACCTTCGTAAGAACCGTCTTCATGGTAGTGGACGTGTTGAATACCATTCGGATATTCCACCCCGCAGGATTCCACCACCAGAAAGCCGATGCCTCCTTTTGCCAGACGCTCATAAAAGGCAACCATTCTGGGACCGCAGGTCTGGTCCTCTTCCATAAAAGAGGTTCCATTAGCTGTCTTCAGCATCCTGTTTCGGGTTTTGACCGGTCCGATCATACCCGGTTCCAATAGTTTCTCGAATCGATTTGCCATAATTTCCTTCCTTTGTGGTTTACTCGTCATTCGCCAGTTAATCTCCGGAGCATCCAAGGTGTGAAACTTTCAGGAGCCTTGGAGAGCAGGGAGGGATTTTTGTGTATTTAAAACACCGATCATATGGTGCACTCAGACCAATTACAGTTTGGTATCTTTCCAATGTTATGAAATCTCCTCAAGCGTTCTCTTCACCAAGTCTACAGCCTCTGCCAGGGTATCAACAGAGATCTTCAGTTTCTCTTGCTCATCCGCTTGCAGTTCCCACTCCAGTATCTCTTTCACCCCTTCCTTCCCGATTCGTGCCGGTACCGACATGCTGATGTCACGCACGCCGTACTCCCCATCCATAACCAGGGAACAAGGCAGCATTTCTCCGGTATCATTGACAATAGCTCTCACAAAGGAAGCCAGGCCAATTGCACAAGTCCACCCGGCGGTACGACCGGCTTGAAAAGCTTCGTAGATTTGCACGATATTCGGGATTGTTTCATATATCTTAAGTCGAGTCTCTTCATCCACCTGAACCGGTTTGCCATCAATTCTGGCCGAACTGAAAAGCAATACCTGGGTTGCGCCATGTTCACCGATCACCGTTCCTTCAACCTGGTCGATCCTGACCTTGAAGTGCTCCGCCAGGGCTTCCCGAAAGCGATAGGAATCGTTGATGGAGTATGCGATCAATTGCCGCCGATCAAACTGACCCGTGAGATAAGTAAGATAATTCAGGGGTCCCACCGGGTTGGTGGCCGTGATGATGATGGCTTCAGGGCAGTGCCGTTTGATCTGTTCGGAGATGTTTTTAGTAATCGCAATATTTTTAGGAAGCATTTCCATTCGCGACTTGAGCACCTGAGTCTGGGCTGCTCCTGCGGTATTGATCACTATATCCGATCCGGCAAGATCATCATAATCACCCGCTTTAACCTTTACTCCTTTTGCAGAAAGCGCCGTGCTCAAATCCATGGCATGCTGTTGGAGTACATTCTGTCGTTTTCCACCGATCATTAAAATCTCATCGGCCAATTGCTCGGCCCCGATATAAAACGCAGCCGGCGCTCCCACACTACCCGCTGCCCCGATAATTGCAATCTTCATAGTTTTCACCTTACTTCAGTTTACTTACCATTTTGTAAACGGTATGGATTCATACGTGTTTTGAATTGAGATCTCCCCGGCGAACCAATGATAAAGAAACAATATCAAGTCTAAAGATATCAAATTTGCTTTTTCATATAGTTCTTCTGAACAACCATCATCAGATCAGCCATGACTTCAGTAACCGGTATGTCCATACCCAGCTTCTTCGCCTCTTTCACCACAGCACCATTAATAGCCGATATTTCTGTCTGCCTCCCAGCCAGGACATCCTGCAGCATTGAGGGCTGATGACTTTTATGCTCTGCGAAAGCCATATCCACTGTACTTCGCACTCTCTGCAGATCCGCCTTGATACCTTTGCGGTTAGCAACCGATATCACCTCTTCCAGTATTTTCAATGCCAGACCATATCCCTCCTCAACATCTCCAATACCGCCTACCGGCAGGCGGGTAACCCCGCACAAGGGATTCATCACACAATTGAATGCCACCTTTTCCCAGATGGTGGTGAATATGTCCTCCACAACCCTGCACTGCAACCCCGCTTCAGAAAGAAGAGCGGCAACCCGATCTGCCTCATCCCGCCTGATACCGTCTGCACTCAGAATCTTCGATTCACCCTGCCCTTCGCTTTGTATCACACCCGGTTCCACCAGATCACAGGGATAGGTTGTGGTGCCGACAATAATCCTCTCCATGGGCAGGTATTCGTTTAGCCGTTCCGCATTGCCCAGGCCATTCTGCAGCGTTAGCGCCAGGGTGTCGTTTTTGAAAACAACCTTGGAAGCCTCCAGGGCTTCGTTTGTGTTCTGGGATTTGGTAAAGACAATCACCAAGTCGGCCTTCATCTCAATATCAGCCGGCAAAGAGGCGACCACAGGAATCCTTTCCGTCCGACTCTCCAGACGAACCGCCAGGCCTTCTCTGTTTAAAACCCGAACATGCTCTTCCCAGGTATCCACCAGCAATACCCTGTGTTCGCCACTTTTACTCAGGAATCCGCCAAACAACGATCCCATGGCACCGGCGCCAATAACCACTATGTTCATTGAATCTTTTGTATGATATTGGGTACTGTACCCCAGTTTTAGTTTGAAAATATCCGGTTAAAAATTTCTCTTTTATTTTTCACATTGGGGTACAGTACCCATACTTTGGTTTTTTTGACAAGTTTTTTTTAAGAAAATAATTTTCCTGCCGGGTTAATCCGGGCTTTACGGACAAGTGCGGGAGATACCGGACGGTGTCGGCAATTTAACCCGGTTCATTTCACGGGGGGCATTGAACGAAGACAGGCTGGATGATGAAAACAGGGCGGATGAAGCATCGATAAAAATTAAAACAGTCAAGTCGGAGTGCACCGGCATCAGATTTTTCGTCGGGGAGAAGCGAAAAACCCTTTCAAAAAGAGCTGGAATTAGAAAATTCAGATTGATATAAATCTCAGAAAGGTCAAACAAAAACATCCAAACATCCAAACCTGAGCCAAATGCCATGATAAATCGGAAAACCTATCAGCTCGCATATTACCTGGTTGCGTTACCCTTGTTGGTCAGAATCATCATTGGTTTCAATATCGGAATGTTAACCCATGCAAATCTATCTCATCTTAAGCTATTGGAGAGCGTTATTGACTGGACGGGTTCCTTTCTCATTATCGGCTTTCTGCATGTGGGAGCATGGATTTTGGGCACTAAGGTTCTGGGGTGGAAGATAAAACCCGGGTTTCGGGGAAAGTTGAAATTTATTATCCTGGGCTTCGTGTTCACCTACCTGTTTATTCTCGACAAAAATTCTTTAACATACGCCCCTTCTCAATTCAAAATCCTGATTTTTGTAAAAGTGTTGGCAGTCAGTGTTGCTGTACAACTAGCATTGTACTTATTAAAGGTGTACGACTCCATCGACAACATACTTTTTTCAAGGACTCAGCCGTCACCAAGCTCCAATCAGACCCGTGAAGAACGACAGGTTTTTTTTGAGTTTTCAGAATCCGGGAAGATAAAACGGGTTGATGTCCGCCTATTGATGTACGTTCGGGTGTTTGACCATGTCTGCGTGTTTTATTATCTGGACGGTCAGCAACGGAAAGAGTGGAGTGAATCTGTGAGCCTCACCAGCATTGAAAAGAAGTATTCGACCCATCTGTTACGAATCAACCGCTCCACATTGGTCAATCCGTATTATATCGACGGTATTCTGAAACAAAACGGCAGACGATTTGTCAGGATCAAAGGGAGTGATAACGAACGATTTTCCGTCAGCCGCACCCATCAGAAAAAGCTGGAACGCCTCACTCCCGAAATAGAGCTTACCGTTTAGTAGATCATAGAAACCCTTGCCCTTTGGGCAAGGTTAAGTTCAGTTACTTTTATGTCACTATAAAATGGGTTGAATTGGGCTGGAGTCTTTTTGGGTGAGTACTTTGATTGCCTAAAACCTGAAAAACGTGAATTGCCAGATCCATATGACTTGAAAATGACTATTTTAAAAGCCAGAATAAAGGTTAGCACAACATATCCTATTAAAACTGATAATTAGAGTCTGTCATCAGTGATGAGGATGGATACCGGTTTATATGACATGATTGAAAAGCCCGGGTAATAGCCAGACTTGCTTTAATCGTCTATCATCCCTTTTATTAAGTATAACATAGCATTAGTAAGATCCTCTTGAGTGTTTCTTTTCCAAATTTCATAACCTTTTGTATCAAGGAGTTCAGTCATTACCTGGGAGGGGTAAGCAGTGTGCCATCCACCTTCAATCAGATATATGAAAGACTGCAATAGTAGGTGTATTTTACTAATCGACAGTTGTGGAATAGCGGTTTTTAATGCGTTGGTGATTCGCAGAAAAAACTCCTCCATCTGCTTTTTTCTTACTTTTAAGTTTTCTAGGGTGATGTTTCGCTCGAGTATGCTTGATAGTACTGACATTAGATTCCAATACTGAGGATTTCTCGTCGAGTTTTGAACGAGGATTTCTGCAATTCGTTTTATATCTGCTTGCTCAGCGAGAGGAGCCAATGCTCTTTCAACGTCAGTAACCCAATAACCTGTGACCTTAAGCAGTAATTCCAGGTAGATGTCTTCCTTGCTTTCAAAATAGCGATAAGTGCTGGCTTTTGTAATACCTGCATGTTCTGAAATCATGTTCAGGCTTACTTTGTCGTATCCTCGTTCTGCCAGCAATGTCTCTGCAGCATTCAACAGTTCTTCTTTCCTTTGTTTTATTTGTTCCTGACTTCGCGCTCTCTTAAATGTCACTTTACCTCCATGCTTAATAAATAACTTATGTTTTCTTATTATAGATTAAGTGGGGTTTTAGTCAACAGGATAGATTTCATCAGGGTTACTGACACACAAAAACTACATTTTTAAATCATAAATTTCAATAGATAAGAAAACTTATTTGATTTTCATCTTTACAACCAACCATTGGTTATTTATTATCTGACCTATGGTTCGTTAAAAATGAAGATTTTCACAAACAGAGCAAAACGAGAGGCATAGCATGAAAACTATTTTAATTACTGGAGCTTCATCAGGATTTGGGAAACTGGCTGCAAAACAGCTCATTAAGAAAGGTTATACAGTATATGGAGCAGCTCGAAGGATAGGTCAGATGCAGGATTTGGTTGATCTTGGTGGTCATGCAATTGAGATGGATGTAACCAACGATGAGTCGGTTAAGGAAGGAGTAGCTCAAATCACTAAGGATCAGGGGAAGATTGACGTGCTGATTAACAATGCTGGATATGCACAATATGGCATAGTGGAAACGACGGATCTTGAACACGCTAAAAGACAATATGAAGTCAACGTTTTTGGTCTGGTCAGGGTTTCACAAGCAGTGCTTCCTCACATGCGCAAACAGATGTCCGGTCAAATTATCAACCTTAGCTCAGTAGCTGGAAAGGTTTCGTTCCCCATGGCAGGTTGGTATGCCAGTTCAAAATATGCTGTGGAGGCTATTTCTGATGCGATGCGTGCAGAGGTGAAAGGATTTGGCATCAAGGTAGTCATTGTTGAACCAGGAACCTTTAAAACAGGTTTTGATGATGTTGCTGTCGATGAGTTGGAAAAGCTGGCAAACGACAAAGTGTATGGCGATAAGATTAAATCCTTTAAAAACAGATTTAGCGAGATGTATCAGAAAGCTCCAACACCGGAACCAGTGATCAATGTTCTTGAGAAGGCGATCACCAGTAAAAAGCCCAAGACCCGATATAAAGTGGGTATGGATTCAAAAATGGCGATCATGATGAAGGGCCTGTTAAGCGATAAAGCGTTCGATAACGTCATGTTGAATCAATTTGGACTTAAATAGACGGATTTTCAGACAGTGCATAGAGTTGTTAGGAGAAACAATTGGATAATTTTAAAGACAAAGTTGTTGTTATCACCGGTGGCGCAACAGGAATTGGTTTTTCATTCGCGAAACGATTCGGTCAGGAAAGCGCAAAACTGGTTATTGCGGCCAGGAGAAAAAACAAGGTCGATGAAGCTGTTGCCCAGTTAAAGGAAATGGGAATAGAAGCCAGCGGCACTGAGTGCGATGTGACAGTACTTGCAGATGTTGAAAAATTGGCTGATTTTGCCTGGACCCAATATGGACAGGTTGACGTTATTATCAATAATGCTGGTGTGGGCCCGAACATGACACCGGTGATGGATGCAACACCCGAAAAGATAATGAGTGTTTTGAATATCAATTTAATGGGTGTCTGGAACGGTGTATCCGTCTTTGGTAAACGTTTCAAAGAGCAAGGAACACCCTGCGCAGTTTATAACGTTGGTTCAGAGAACAGCTTCTTTGATGGCGTTCCCATGGGAGGAGAGTATGTCGTCAGCAAACACGCAGTCTTAGCCCTTACGGATATTCTCAGAAAAGAGGTTCCAGATTTCATGGATGTTAAATTGATATGCCCTGGCCTTGTGAATTCAGAGTTGGGTGAGGATGGGATCGATGTTGGGATGGATACAGATAAATACACAGCTATTGCCATGGAGCAAATAAAAGCAGGCAAATTCTATATTGTTTCTCATGCTTACAACATGGTCAGGATTGATGATCGTTATAATGAAGTAAAAACAGCGTTTGGTACCTATGCGCCTCGCTATGAGAACGATTCTGAGTTTGATGTAAGGACAATCTATGAAAAAATGATGGCAGCCCAGCAGCAGTAAACTGGTAAATATAAAGAGTTGTTTCAATTGAAATTATGGATGTCATCAAAAAAGAATGAGGTAACCATGAACAGATTTCGTACAGTATTAACAATTGAAGGATTGCTGCTGACCATCGCTGGATTGATCCATATTATCTATCTGATCTTGTTTGTGGATCTATCTTCAACCGATCCGGCAGCCTACGGCGGCGCACTGTTTTTTGGTGTTGCTTATGCGTTATTCGGTTTGAGTTTCCTGGCAAATAAAACCAGGTTATTACTGCCAACTCTGGTTATTAATGCAGTCGGCCTCACGGCAGTATTGATCGCACAAGAGCAATCCCCTCTCTGGGAAGTGGATCCTTTTCTGATGGCCATTGATTTAGTCAGCATACCCTTGTTGATCTACCTGTTGATCAGCTCAAGGAAGGCGGTTTTGAATTGATATCTGGTGCATTCTTTTTCCTAAATCATTCTGAACAATAAAGAGGGCAATTATGGATATAAAAATAAAGAAAAGAAAGCAGAATAAACGTCGAGTTACCATGGCAGTCATTCTACTGGCGATCATGACAGGATGTATCATGTCATCAAAGCCCAAGTCAATTATCAGAATGACTCCCATGAAAAAGGAGGTGATTCCAAGTTCAGAGAAAACAACAGTGGTTTCCCTCCTTCAGAGCGATAAAGCCAATGCTCTTGAAATAACGGATGAGGAAGTCAGGGAAATGGTCAAAAAAGCTGTCGATTTGGCAGGAGGACTTGATCGTATCGTGTCAGATGGTGATACGGTCGTTTTAAAAGTCAATATGATCAGTGCTGCAGAATTTACAGGTGGCGTATTGGCTGCAACCGGGAGCGGCTTTGACATTAATAATCCTTTTCCCGAAGAAAGGCGATTGAGGCAAAAGGCAAATGGTATGTCAACGGATTATCGTATTACAAAAGCCGTCGCCGAAATCGTTCGGGAACTGAATCCCAGCGGAAAGATCTATGTTATGGAACTTTCCGGTTCCGGTATGACGGACCTGGTATATGACATTCTCGGGTACACCCATGAAAACATTCCCCAGGTCGATGAGTTCATCGCTATGGATAAAACAGGAGAAAACTATGCGGCAGGCGACACCAGCGATTTAGTCGCCGTGGATTTGGGGGATAAAGCCAGATATAAAGATTTTGCCACGTACGATAAGCTGAAGCACCTCGGTGGCATTCATTATATGAACAAGACCTATTATGAGGCAGATGTAATCATAGATCTCCCTGTTTTAAAAAGTCACATTAATGCCGGAATGACAGGTGCCGTCAAGAACGTTGCCATCGGCAGTGCACCTGCTATTCTCTATGGAACGTCTGGACCGGATGGTGGCAATGCCAACAGGTTTGAGATTGATCATTCATTTGAAGCGCTTCATCAATTCATGCATGATTACTACCTGGTGAAACCGGTGGATTTTGTTATCACTGACGGTCTTGCCGGCAGCCAGTTCGGTCCTGTTGGTCAAGGCGCTCCCAGCTACGATGAAGCATTGAAAAACATGCGACTGATTCTGGCCGGAAAAGATGCCGTTGCGGTTGATACGATTCACTCCCTCATCGTCGGTGTCGATCCTGAAAAGATTCTCTGCCTCAAATACCTGGCCGAAGAAGGTGTCGGGATCATTGACACCTCCAGAATAGATGTCGTTGGAAACAGGAAAGTGGAAGATGTCAGGGAAAAGTTCAAATTCGCCGGAATTCCTTTTAAATGGATGTTTCCGGAGCCTCCAAAGACTCCTTATGAGGACTATAAGGGCCCGGACATCGTCGTGTCGGATTTTTCGCTCTCAGGAGATGCATTGAAACTATCCGTTTCATCAGATGAAGGAATCAGCAAAATGGAGATCCTTTCAAGTGATACGGTTGTTGGTATTGTCAGGAAAAAAGGAAAGCACGTCGATATCAATATGACGCTGGCTGAAAGTATGGATTTGAGCCTGTTGGTTTATGATCGATTGATGAATACAACTTTGCAGAAACTATAGGGTGGAACTTTGGATCTGATACTTAGCATCCTAAGTGATACAGGGAATGTATTGCTCACTTACATTCCCTATATTCTATTCGGAATTCTTTTGGCGGAGATTTTAAAGTTTACCCCCTTCACCAGGGTTCTACGGCAAGTCATTTCGAGCAGACCTTTGGTTTCGGTGTTTATCTCATCCACCATCGGGATTTTTTCCCCTCTCAGCACTTTCGGGACGGTACCGATCGTCATTAACCTGTACAGGGAGGGGGTCATCCTTGCTCCTTTGATCACCTTTCTATCGGCCTCTTCCCTGATGAATCCGCAATTGTTCATCATCACCTGGGGCAGTTTGGGTCTTGATTTTGCCATTTTAAGAATGATCAGTATCGTCCTGTTCACCGTTTCAGTGGGTCTCATTATCCGGTTCTATGAGAGTAGCAAGGGCAAACTGATAATGACGGGTGTGAATCCGAAGCTTGTCAATCACACCAGTTCCAATTTTGAAAAAACCTGGCGGGATTTCAGATTACCATCATTTATCAAGGGCTACCTGGGGAATCTTGAATTTGTTGGTTATTATGTTTTAATCGGAGTTCTCGTTAGCGTTACCGTGGAAAACCTGATGCCCGTAGAAAAGATAATATCCCTTTCCTCCGACATTCAATGGTTGAGTGTCTTCTTTGCTTCCCTGATTGGAATTCCCCTTTATGTATGTGGCGGTGCGACGATCCCACTCGTTCAGACTTTGCTCGCCAACGGTTGGGATATTGGCAGTGCCCTTTCCTTCTTTATCGTCGGACCCGGCACTCGGCTTGTCATCCTGGCAGCCCTAGGTAGTTTCTTAAGCAGTAAAATGATCGCTTTGTATGTTGCATCATTGATTTTCTTCGCCATGCTGATGGGGAATGCCGTGAATCAGTTTCTGCTTTGAGTAGAAGCTGTTTTATCAGGCTTAATTGGTTGATCTTGGCGCAATAGGATCTCATTCAAGAGAATGGTTTGGTAGATGCCCACTCTTGGCGGGGCTATTCTATGTTGTCTAAAGAAGCATTCATTTCATTCAATTTAAAATTAGGGGAAAAAATGGTTAATAAAAATCGCTACCGACTTATGTTGTTTTTGTTTATGATCTCCCTGCTGATAGTAGCAACAGCGTGTTCAAGTACTTATAACCAATATGACGGTTTGAAGGCAGTTCCGTTTAATGAAGTTAAACGAAAATCGGTATTCACAGACAAAGAGAAACCCGTTATCGGGATTGCTTTCGGTGGAGGTGGTGTCCGTGGTTTTATGCATCTGGGGGTGATCAAGGCGCTGGAGGAAGCCGATATCAAGGCCAAAGTTGTAACCGGTTCGTCAGCTGGTTCGATCGCTGCTTCTCTCTATGCTACAGGTATGCAATATGAAGAAATTGAAAGAATTGTATTTGAAGCGAATGAATCCGATTTCCTGGACCTGGCATTCAGCTCCCAGGGGTTCATCAAAGGACGCAAACTGGCTCAATGGGTGAAAGAAAATACTGGAGAAAACAACATAGAAACCCTGCCAATTGATCTGGGAATTGCGGTGGTTGATTTGAATACCAGAAAGCCATATCTGGTTGTCGAAGGGGATATTGGGGAAGCTGTCCAGGCTTCCTGCAGCATTCCCGGAGCTTTTGTTCCTGTTAAGTCAAATGATAAGCTATTTGTCGATGGCGGGGTGATGTCTCAAATACCAGTCAGATCAGCCAGAAGGCTCGGCGCTGATTTTGTGATCGGGGTTGATATCTACTGCGCCAAGCTGGATGTCAAGGAGGGGATGATGAATACCACATATGCAGTCGCCCGCTTACAGACCTGTGAACTGAGCAGAACTGAAATGAACGAAGCCGATATTCTCATCAGACCTGGCTTTGAACCGGAAAGTGCTGGGAGTTTTGAAGCCAGAGATGTGGCTATCGAGGAAGGCTACCGAGCAACGAAATTAATTATTCCCAAGATAAAACGCTTCATTGAAAATTCGGGGACATGATACTTAATTAGCCAAATGTGGAACTCTATACCCTGTTGGACTAAGTGATAAATTTTTAATAGAGGCCTCAGTTTTTATATGGAGTACCATCCCTTGACAATCTGGAAGGGAGGTTTAGATTCAGCTTTAGAAGTTCACACTATTGTCCAAATCGATATAGTTTATCGGTAAGCCTTTTCAATTGCCAAATGGGCCGCATTCATAATAACCGTGCTGCTTGTCGTTGCTCCCGAAACAGCGTCCACTGCCGTGGATTGGAGTTCCACGATTAGCTGGGGAATATCATTTTCCGCTTCTTTGCCACGCATCTCATGGTGTTCAAGAATTTTTACCTCGGATATCCGCTGATTTTCAATAACAACTTCGACGACGGCACTGACCGGACCATCTCTATATTCTCCAATATAATTGCCATCCCTCAACTCCTGATGGCGAACCGGACCGCCAAGTATGATATTTTTCACCGAACATGCAATCAACACCGACACAATCAAATAGCACAATACTGCTAATCTTCTTGTTTTTATCTTTTTTTTCATACGTTTTTTCCGTTAAGTTAAGGGATCTCATCCGTTTCAAAACCAGGAGCTTCATTAGTTGGGAAAGAAGGTGTTTCGACGTAGCCGTCGGTTTTTTCTGATTTACGAGAAATCGATAGCCCCATTTTTTCACCTGTTTTTCTATACGAACCCTCATTGATACGAATGGCATTCATAGGTGAAATAGTAATTGCCGGTTGGCTTTGAACAGGGCAATGATACTCGCAGTATCCGCAGCCGCTGCATTTTTCTTCTAACACCTTTGGGACTGTGACAGAACAATCGGGTATTTTGCTGAAATCAATTGCACCAAACGGACACACTTCATCACATACCATACACTTGGAGTCTTGTTCCCAAGCCAAACACTTCTGACGGTTAATAACCGCCGTTCCGGTTTTTGCCCAGATTCGATCGGATTCGGTGACTTTTCGAATGGCCGCGGTCGGACAGACCTGAGCACAACAGTGACAATCGGGATCGCAGTGTCCTCGACGGAGAATCAAGCTCGGGCTAAACAACGCCGTAACACCGGATTCCAACCAAGTCGCCTGCAAGGTATTGGTAGGACAAGCCAAAATGCACGCCGCACACCGAACACAGCGAGAGAGAAACTCCGGTTCCGGCAATGCGGCGGGAGGTCGAATCAGACTATTCGAGACAACATGACCATTTCCAGGTTTTCCGAAAACCGTAGGAATACTGGTCAAGCTGATCATTGCCCCGCTAGCTCCGGTAATACCTGCCGTGATAAATTGCCTTCGCGAAGGTAACGTTTCTTTCTTAGCCGACTGAAGGTGAATGGTTTTTCCGGAAAAACGGATCGCCGATTTTGGACAGCTATCTCGGCACGTCAAACAGACAACGCATTCTGCATAATCCGTTTGCCTGCAATCCTCCTCATCAATCGCATTCATTGCGCACGTACGCTTACATTTTCCGCAATCATCACAACTCGAATCCACTTGCCTCCGGATGATCGGTTTAAACGAAAACAAAGCGAATACAGCACCAGCCGGACAGAGATAACGACACCAAAATCGAGGTGTTAGCCGTGCCAAAACAAACAAGAGTATAAAGAACGAAAACACAAAAAACTGAGTCGTATATCTCGTTTCCTTGATTTGAAAAAAAAGCACGGATTTAAAATCCAGCAATTCCCAAATTGGGAGCAATGTCTGATGGCCTTTATTAATGACAGAAGAAACCAATGGAAAAAGAATGATACTATAGAATCGTGTTATCAAAGAGATAGGCGACGCAACAAACACAAACGAAACTCCGAAAAGAGCCGCTGCAACCAGTGCCACTAAAATCAGGTATTTTAGTGGTTTCAGGTTACCGAGCTTTTTATGTTTTTTGTATCTCAAACTGATTGCCTTATCACCGATATCCAGTGTGGTGCCCATTGGGCAGAGATAACCGCAAAAAAAACGTCCCACCCACAGGCTTAGCAACACAATGAGAATGGCCGGTAAAAAACCGATCAGGAATACTCGATTCGAAAGTACGGATATCAATGCGATTGAAGGATCCAAGTGCAAAAAAAATTCTGCTGCAACGAATGACAAAGAGCCGTTTACTGTTAATATCAATAGTCCGATGTAACATATCAGACCAATTGTTTGCACCAAGCGTCTTAAGTTCATCAGATTGTGATGGTTTTAATAAATAGGTTTTCAATGTCCATACGTCCAAGTTTTCTCCGGTGTGCCTCACGAATGTGCTTTACCTGCCTTGGGTGATATTTCCTTCCATACCAGGTAAAAGACTCTACAGCGCACGCATCTGCGGCCACCATATCCCGTGAGGCAATTATTGTGTTTTCTTTCAACACTTTTCCCGGTCCGTTCGGTCCGTTGGTGGAAAGCACTCGACTGCCGTCAATTACAGTAAGATCGGCTTTAAACGAGTGCATATATCAACAATGGCGGCGTCGAGATCTCGCCCGTGCATAATCGCCCGATCCCAGACCAGTCCCATCATTCCTTTTAGGGAAAGGCTTACGCCGGTTGCGGAATGAGACTTGGCAACAGGGGCAGCTATTAAAACATCGGACTTCAGTACTTCTTTAACAATTTGTGTTTCGGCAAGATTTTGACCTTGTGGCAGTCGAGTATCCTGGTAGTGACTGTAGTGATTTGCCGTAAACACAAGGTTACGCTCTATTGAATTCACCGACGCCAAAATCCCGGATCGCTCCAAACATTTCTTGGGAGAGGCCAAGGTATGATCCAAAATAAGGATATCTTTTGCCTTCGCTTCTTTACACAGTACAACCAATTCTTTAACAACCTCAGGATGTGTATTGGATGCCTGATCCGGCGAACGGGCAAAACTCATATTAGGTTTTATCACCACCTTGTTGCCCGGTTTAACAAATTGCTCAATACCTCCCAGTAGCTCCACTGCTGCCCGAGTAGCTGAAGCTGGTGATCCCTTGACCTTCGCTATGTCGGGTGTTGGACTTGCCAGTGACCAATTCGGTGCCAAAATGCCGGGTGCTCCAACTGAAAGCCAGACTATTCCTCTCGTTTGAAGCCTCAGAAACTCCCGACGTTTCATTTTTGTGTTATTTTTAAATATCATTCAACGACCTCCTAATCCTATTCTAAAGTTGTTGCTTGTCGATTTTGGCAGAGATAGCTCTGGCAAACTTCAGAATTGTCATCTTTGAATTTGTTCCCTGAGAAATCATCAACCGAACGAAATAGTTTTTGTGTTGAAACTCCACGAGATCAGAACCGACCAAACTTCCATCGAACCGCCCCATATCACCCAATCCGTCTAAGTGTTCGGGGGTGGCAGCGTGGACGTTGGCATACAATCTCCCGGCACTTTCCCGACTCTCTGTTTTGTAAAGTTCGATGGACAAATACGACTTTCCATTGCTGTACTCCTGAAAAAGAACTTCCCGAGTACCGTGTTCAAGATAAAACGGCGCACCACCATTAATTCTGGCCATTAAGGACTCCGCATCTCCTGCATAATAGATTTCGTCGATCACCCACCCGGCAACGTCATTGTTTAACGGAGTAAGTTTTTCCAGATCTCGTTTCGCTGCTAATCCCGGTTCCGGGAATGACAATAAAAAAACAACTGTTAGCAAAAATGATGGGATCATTTTCATCGTATCTCCTTATCGTATTGAACTGGTTTACAGTAACCGATGCAAAGGCCATCAACTCCCCGTATTTCGTTCTGTCTTTGCTTCAGTCAATTTAAAGCCAAAATGTTGTTAGATAAATACGCCAGTGAGCCAGGTTCTGGCTTCATGCACGATTTATATCAGAACGGTTTCAATTTCTTTAGGATCGTTTGTTCCCAAGCCGTGTTTGACTGCGGTTTTAAACCATTCAATGTTGGGAGTAACAAGATCAAGGCCCTTTTCAGAGCGTTTTTTATCGATAATTTTCGCACCGATATAATCATGGGCAACGGGATCAAATGAAGCCATCAATCGGTGACTAATCCATTGAGGTGCTCCGGACGGTCCTCCATCGTAACTTGCAAACAAGCCGTCACAAACGATCAGTCTGGTTTTGTCTCTAATACAGCCTAAATTGTTCAAGTTACCGATGTAAGGGTCTCCACCTCCACCATGGCATTTTTGCGGTTCACTGATAGATCCATAATGATTTTTTAAACTAAGTGTAACGCCTGCGCCATATTTATGGTCCTTGAGAACCGGAACATTGATCAAATAGGTACACATTTCGGTCACTATTCGACTCAGATGCATAGACACATCATCCCCCAAATTCACTAACACGTTTTTGTCATATCCCACATAGTCTTCGGAGTTTGAGCTGAATAATGGTTCCCGCTGACTGAGTTTGCGCAGTGTTCCAAAGCAGCGAAACCCTTCTTTGCCGTTGTTTAGCATGTATTTCGCTTTGACCAGTTCTTGATTGGTTCGATCCCAAATCAAAATGTTGTTTGGATTAATTCTCAAAGATTCCGACAAGCTTTGGGCTATCGCATAAGCAACTTCAGGATGGGTAGGAAGTTTGGGGTTAATGCCGTTTACCTTCAAGCCGATGGTATCCGATGTGTTCAGTTTTGGAAAAATCTTCATCCAGGCATCACGAGTCGAATTCTTGCCGGTAAGGGCAATCAATGTGTCATCCAGTGTCGACCGAACAGCCCTCTTATTTATTTGAGAGGTACCGGTGACAAGATTTCCATTTGAGGCAACCACTACTTTGCTGGCCTTTTTTGAAATCACTTTTTCTTTCTGGACTCCTAATAGTACTCCAGGTGTAACGCATGCCGCAGTGGCAGCTTTGATGCCTGTTTTTATAAACGTTCTCCGTTTCATCGATCTATTCCTCCTTAAAAAATATTAATTAACTCAAGTGGGAGTCCGCTCCGAATACCTAACTCAGCCACGAACACACACGAGAAGCACGAAACGATGTTTCTTTGTTAGTGTTTTTGGTTCTCTGACAAAAGCCAAAATCACTATTGATGTTTCAAAAAATGATATAATATCAATATAGTATGGTTAATTTTCCTTAAAAAAAACGATAATCAGGATAGCCAGCTTTTTTCAAAGATTTCATATGGGTTTTCCATTATTGTCCGTGCGAACCCGGATTCGATTTCAAATGGTTCATCTTACAGATTTATTCAAAACAGAGATTGTAAAATCAATATAGTTGGTCACAACCTCATACACAATTTTTTCCCTTTCAATGGTACTGTTCTCATGATGAGTGGTCGTTTTTTTTAGTTGAACGGTTATTTAATAATAAAAATCATAGAAACCCCTTTTCTACGAACGGGTTGATTGATTTCCAACGATTGAAGACCGAATCATCGCTTAAAGAACTCGCCGTCACTCACCTGGAGAGAATGCATTAAGAAGATATGGACAGGGGACCCGTTAATCTGTCCGGGATGTCAGCATGACATGAGAATCACTTCGTTCGTTACAGAGAGTGTGCCGATTGAAAAGATTCTAAAATACCTGGGTCTCTGGAATGATGAAGAGCGAGGCTCGCAGCTTCGAACCTCAAGAGCCCCTTGAACGCAAAGCGGAAGACTGGGCATGTTATTAAATGAAAAGCATCGGAAAGCCGTGTGCGGGAAAACCGCATGTACGGTTTGATGGGGGGATTGGTCAGCCAGTTCCCAACTCTACCCATGTTGTTCAGAGGAATGACGAGATATAGTTATTTTGGGCTTTTTACGGTTTCGTCGTATTCGATTCCGGTAAAGCAAACTGTTCTCTAGGGAGACGCTACTATCCGTTCTTCAGTTTACACTTCGCTTCAGAAATGGATTTATCTTTTCCAGGAAAGCTTCCAACAAAGAAACTTGCAATTCCTTTTTGTTATCCTCCTCGGCCCATTTGATACTCACAAGAGACAAGGTTTCACTCACAAGCGCGATGTATGGATTCTTATTGTGCCGGCCCAATCCTTTTTTTCGAAAACCTTCTAAGACATCCGGAAACAGGCTGGAACCTTCCGCGTAGAAGTTATTTTCATCCGGCGTACGGTGGAGCAAAACCGCACCGTCAAAATCCACTTTTCTTTTCAGAATTCTAAAGATGATTTCGGTCCAATCCTCTGCGTTTCGTTCGGGACTATTGACAAAAAACATCTCAAGCAGCCATTGTTCAGCTCTTTCTGTTATGGTGGTGTCTTTTAATAAGTTACTGGTTTTATGAAGGCGTTCACGAATCGACAACAAATCCCGATAATCACGACAACAAGCCAACACAGGGTTTATCAGGGTTTCCTCATCATTGATCCGGGTCTTCAAAATGTATTTGGAAACGCCGGACTCATAACCCTTTTTTTCATCCTCCGGTTGCAGATTGCCCGTGATCATAACAACCGGAATCTCCTCCAAGGCTGCATCGCTTTTAAGGCGCATACAAAACTCATTTCCGTCCATGCGGGGCATGTTGACATCGGTCACAATGCAGTCGGGTTTGAATCCTTTTTTCAATACACCGAGGGCTGTGAGACCATCTTCAGCGGTTTCCACTTCATGATCCAGGTCCTCGAAAATCTCACTGTACCATTCCCGGTGGGGTTCTTCATCATCAACGATCAGAATCCTATATTTCTGTGCTTCACTCATTTTTCCTCACTGCCGGGTAACTTTAAAACAAATGTTGATCCAACGCCGGGCTCGGTGGACTTTAACTCAAGGTTGCCGTTGTTTTCCTCGGCCAGTTTTCGACAAAGGGATAGTCCGATTCCGGTCCCTTCTCCGCGGGGTTTGGAAGTATACAGATTTTCGAAAATCCGGTCGACAACATCTGGCGGGATCCCGATGCCGTTGTCCGTAATTTCGATACCTGTCTGTCCGGGTTCGTTAAATACGATTGCTGAAACCTGTCTTTCTTCCTGATCCCTCGTCGCGTAGACAGCATTTTTTATCAGGTTGATTAGAATTTGGCGGACGCTGTCGATATCGGCGTAGGCTGAGATGTCGCGTTCTGTTGCGGTCACATTGAACTTGACGGATCGATCTCGCCAGCGAATTGCTTCCATGACGTCTTCCACCAGGTTGTAGACACGAAAAGCCGTTGGTTCGGGGCTTGTCCGATTCAGTCCGCTCATTGTTTCGACAATCCGGTTGGCACGCTTCAACTCCGAGGAGGTCCGTTCCAGAAGCTTTTCAGCCTTGCCGTACAGAGTCGGATCGATATCGTCTTTTAGCTTTGAAAACACTTTGACTAACCTGTTTTTAAAGCCGTTGACCGCTAACAGGGCGTTCCCCACTTCGTGACCGACACCCGAGGCAACCTGCCACATGGTGGCCGCATACTCCTTTTCCCGGCTTTGTTGTTCAGCCAATTTTAACATGGTGATATCATTACCGTAGGCATTTATGATCTTTAATTTCTGATACCCGCGAAAAGTAAAGGTATAGAATCTATCCTTGATAAAAAGCTCCTTGTGACAGAGTCCGCCTTCCAATAAACAGTTTTGGAATCTACATGAGTCGAAATCGAACATGTCGTAAATACTCCTACTTATGATCACGTCCTCCCCAAATATCTCTTTCGCGGCAGGGTTGTAAAAAATCACCCTGCCTTCCTCGTTGAAACGCATGACCGGGCCGGGATTGAGGCGGGCAAAAAGGGCCATGCGTTCGGCCTTTTCCGCAGCCTCATAAATAGCACGAGATTTTTCCTCTAATAGTTGTTCGGCCTCTTCACGTGCTTTGACCTCTCGTTTTATCTTAAAACGAAGGACATCGACTTCACTCGTCATTTCGTCTCTTTATTTTCGGGTCAGAATGAAACGGGCCTGTTCCTCCCCTGCTGCGCCATCGGGCATTTCCTCCATACGAATGTCGATATCTTCATCAAAATGCTCGACACAACCCTGAATCAGCCCCATCGCGAACGGCGACAGCCGCCTTATAGAAGCGTACTCCATCACCAGCGTCTGCGCATCCGGATGACCGTATTTGAAACTGGGAAGCATGGCATCCGGGTAAAGTTTTTTCACCTCGACGTGAATGACATCATGGACTTGTTCAAGCAGTTCAAAACTATGTGAAACGGATTGAAAAAACAGGGGATACGATTTTTGAAATATCCCGAAAAGGTGTTTTCCGAAAGCATGCAGCAGATCATTTGCCGGCATGTTAGACAAGCGGCTCAACTCACCTACCATTTGCTGCATTTCAGAAAAATCGTAAGTTCCAACCCTTGTGTATACACCTCCTGAAGGCAAATCACAGTTACTGATCATTTCAAATGCAAGTTCTTCGGAGAAGACATGTTCAACCATCTGAACAAATTCAACAAAGACAATTCCTTTCATTTTTTCCTTCTTTATATTTATTTTAATAATCGCCGAAATAACAGAATTATTTTATATGCTAAGAATCTTGCCGAGTAAAGTCAAGATTTTTCACGAATTCACATATTTAAGATGAAGGGGAAATATCCGATGAAACTATTCTCTATTCTCAGGTATCCGGACGGAGCCATCCCAATCGGCACAACTACATGATCATCCTGGCCGTAGCCTCCTTGCCCGTTACGGGGGTGTTTGCCGGTATTCCGGGCTCCTTCAGTAATATCTCCGGTTCCAGCATTGGCGCGGTCGTTACCCAGGCAGTAAGTATCGGCGGTGATTCGGACATTCATATCCGGGCCTGGCGTTATGAGAGTAAAAGAGGGACACTCTTGCCTTTAGAATTTTTATAAATTTGAAATCAAAATAAAATAGTTAGGTAATTCTCAAAATGCAAGAACGCAAGCCTTTATTTCAAAGATGAGTCATCAATGGAGAAAGCGAATGGCAAGGAAAAGCAAAAGAGCGCGCCTTCACCTCGATTCTGACGAGTTTGCCAAACTAAAACATATAGCTAGATTGAAGAAATCATGAATTATTTTGAGCGACAACAGGCTGACAACCTCGTTAAAGCAACTTGAGATATCAGTGGTTGTGTTTGATTTTCGGGGACTTTAAAACGGCTTGCCGTCATGAAGCATGAGTTGTCAAGAAGCATTCCCGTTGTTGTTGCTGATATCCTGAACTGTCCCGATTGAGAAGACCGGATTTTCCTGACTATCAAACTCGGTAACGCATTTTTCGTGAATTTGTTTGACTTTGCCCGTTTTCAATTTAATTCTGTGGACAATTTCATAAGGGCTCTTGGTTACTAAAGAATCCTGGTAAGCTTGGTGAACCGTTTCTCTGTCTTCGGGGTGAACCAGCTCCAGAAATGCTTCATAAGTTGCGCAAAATTCCTCTGGATCCAATTCAAAGATTCTGTATATTTCATCTGACCATTCCAGTTTGTTATTTAAAATATCAAGATTCCAGTGACCTATTTTGGCCAATTGCTGTGCTTGATTGAATCGACCTTCTCTGGTCAATAACTCCTTTTCCCTGTCCAGAAGCTTTTTTTGGGTAAACTCAAGCGCCTTATTGGTGGATGTCAGCTTTTTGTTTACTGTTGCCAGTTGCTGTTTTTGCTCTTTGACACGCGATTTTTCCGTAAAGAGTTTCATTGCCATTTTAATAGAAGCATTCAAAACCGTAATACTGGAATTTTTAACCACATAGCCATAGGAAGTTATTTTTTCCGTTTTTCGGACAATTTCAGGCTCTTCATGACTGGTAAGGAATACCACCGGTATTTCTTTTTTGCTCAGTATACGTTTCGCTGCCTCCGTTCCGTCCATTCCTTTGCCAAGGTCTATGTCCATCAGGATGAGATCGATTTTGCCGCAGTTGTCTTCGAATATCTCAATTGCTTTTTCTCCTGAGTAAGCGGTAATGATATCATAATGATACCGGCTTAGTGCCATCTTCTCCTCCATTGCAATGATGGCTTCATCTTCGACAAGCAAGATCGTCTTGGCTGCCTCCAAATTCATGATAATTTCCTGTTCCATTAAAAAACATCATTGAAATCGCGCCAATATTTTACTGCGCCTGATATATCGTAAAAGACGGTTTTATTATATAATATGAATCTGTGTAATGGCTGTCAAGCAAAGTATATAGCCGGTTTTTCGCCGATGAGCTTATTGATCAATCTGTCTTGCTGATATTGCTTCTCAGTGCGTGTTCAGCATTCCTATTACGCTCAGGATCTGTTTCAAGCATAACCGTTCTCTGCTGACCGGATTGTGCCAATGTGCTCACAAAAGCCTGCTGACGTTTTTACGGAAAACGGTTCGATTGAAAGAAGGAACTCCAGGGGGAGTGATGGATATTCATACTTTTGATGAACATCCGGATAAGTTCCACCCTCACATTCATGCTATCGTAACTGGGACTTTTTACAGATACCAGTTTGTTTCATGTGATGAAACGGGTGGATCTGAACCCCTTGGAAGAGCTGTTCAGGGCTGAAGTTTTCAAGTTTCTGAAAAAGGAGGGATAGATTACTGACGACCTGATGCACAAACTAACGGGATGGAAGCATTCCGGTTTTATTGTGGATAACGGTGTTGGTATCGAAAAAGGCGATGAGAATGGCAGAGAAGCTATTGCCCATTATGTCATGCGAAACGTTTTCAGCACCGAGAAGACCGGTAAGGTCTTGTATCGTTTACGGGTCTGACTCCCCGAAGCTTGCTTCAAAGGTATTACAAATGTCTCAGTTTGATACCCCGTAACTTGCTGCGGGGTAGTTCATTTACCCAGTTCGATGAATTCTATTACATTGCCGAAGGGATCACGCCCATAGGTTGCTTGATTCCCCGTTGGTCCTAACGATGGTGGCGTATGGAACTTTACTCCCGCCGCGCACAAGCGGTCATAGATTGCTTTCATATCTGGAACAGCAAGGCCGAAGTGGGTATATCCACAGTCAGAAACCGGTCGATCTTGGCGGTTAGGAGTGGAAGAAGGCGTTATGAACTCCCAAAGTTCAATTTCGAAGAACCCATCAGAAACCACAAGTTTACGACCAGACGTGTTTTTGAGACCTAGAATGGCGTCCATTCGTGCGTCACCGATTTGCCAAGTTTTTCGGCTGACTTCTTGAAGATTTAACACTCCCATATAAAACCTCTCTGCCATGTCGAGGTCTGGGACTGTAATGGACACATGATTGATGTATGCCTTTTTATCGTTCACTAGTATTCTCCTTTAATAAATTGAAATCTCTTATTATCTCCTTGTCATCTGCTTCTACTTAAATACTCAAAAACTCATTCAGTTTGGGACTGGAGGGACGATCAAGGACCTGTTCGGGAGTACCAATTTCACAAATTAAGCCGTCGTCAATAAAAGCTATACGGTGAGAGACCTCTCTTGCGAGAGACATCGAATGAGTTACCAGGATCATTGTAATACCCTCGTGGGTCAAATTACGGATCACGTCTTCCACTTCACCAACAAGTTGAGGATCCAAGGCAGAAGTAATCTCGTCCAGGAGGAGAACCTTTGCTCTCATTGCAAGGGCACGAGCAATAGCGACCCTTTGTTGCTGTCCGCCAGAAAGATAATTGGGATAAGCATCAACTTTTTCAGCCAGACCGACATCGGTCAGTACCTTTCGACCGATACTTTCGGCCAAATCCGGTTTCACTTTTTGTGAATAGCGTGGACCGAGGCAAACATTCTGTAGCGCTGTCATATGAGGAAACAAGTTGAACTGTTGAAACACAACACCCATGAGTTGGCGACAAGCAGCTATTTCAGCTGTAGATCGTCGCACACGGTTTCCATTCTTATCGCACCGATACCAAAGTTCAACACCGTCCATAGATATCGTGCCGGCATGATACTCTTCAAGAAAGTTTATACATCGTAACAGTGTGCTCTTTCCACAACCACTTCGTCCGATAAGCGCAATAACTTCACCTTCTTCAATGGTGAGATCTATTCCCTTCAGAATTTCCTGCTGCCCGAAACGTTTTTTTAGCCCTGTAATTTCAATCATTTTGTTTTCCCTCAGCGAGGTCATGTGCGAAGCCACGTGCTGCAAGGCGAGTTTCGAGATTGCGGCCCAATCGATCCAGAATAAAACAAATTACGAAATATATTGCAGCAGCAGCAAAAAGTGTCTGAAACACAGTTAAATTTCGTTCAATGATTTCACGAGAAGCATAGGTTAACTCCCAGACCCCGATAACGGAAAGAATGGATGACCCCTTCACAGTCATCACACAGACATTAATATAAGGTGGAAGTCCTTGACGCAAGACCAAGGGAATAAGGACTTTGCGCAATACGATAAGCCGTGGCAGGGCCAAGCTTTTTGTCGAGTCAAACACGGTTTCCGGAATAGCTATTATAGCACCGCGTATAACCTCTGCAAAGAGTGAGGAAAAACAAATACTAAGGGCAAGCCAGCCAGCATAATAGCGGCCAATCCGGATTGACATTCCATGAAGGGATAAAAAAACCAGCATTGCAATCACAAGCCACGGAGTCCCACGAATGACCCACATACACACTCGATAGATGAATTGCAGAATGCGGCTAGGTGAAAATGCAAGTAATACCAGCAATGTGGCAAGAATTGTCCCTCCCGTGATAGCACCCACGGACAGAGTAATTGAATATCCGGATGCTTTGAGGAGCATAATCAGGTCGTTACTGTTCATCGCCACCTCACTGCTTTCTGTGCTCGGGCAAAGAAATAATCAATGAACAGCGTCAGGAAAAGGTACATTGCGGCTGCCATAAGAAAAGGCCAGTATATGGCGCCTGTGGCCTCCTGGGTACGCTTGGCCTGCATCATTAACTCCGCCACAGTAATGGCCGATAGAAGTGACGTATCTTTGAGGATCAAGACCACCTGACTACCAAGCGATGGCAACGAATACACGATAACTTGCGGGACTGTGATTTTTGAAAAGATTTGCCAACCCGAAAGACCAATACTTTGTGCAGCATCATAGAGATTGCGATCGATAGATTTGTAACTTCCCCTAAAAATCTCGGAAACGTATGCCCCCTGCTGCAAGGTTATCGCGAAGCAACCGCACACCGCTGCAGGCCAAACAATCCCAATCATCGGAAACCCGAAATAGACCAGGTAGATAGGAAGCAGAACCGGCGTGTTTCTAAAGATTTGTACATAGGCCGCCACTGCAACACGGCCGATACGACCGAATACAGTGGTAAAAAAAAACAAGGCACCGGCCCAAACCACACCTCCAAGTGTGGCGGCTACAGCTAAGACGGCAGCCCAACCACACGCCTGGATGTATTCTATTAGGTAATATTTACCGATCCAATCCGTCATTGGTAAAATTAATTGTTTTCAAGATAATGACGCTGCGGGGGTGGATTCTTTCCATACCATTTATTATATATTTCCCTGTAGTCCGCATAGAGGCTACCAAATCTTAATTCCTGGACAAACGTATCTAACCACCTGATCCATTTAAAATCCCCCGGTTGGCAATAGATCCCGTTCCCGAACATATCCCCGAGCATAGCGCCAAGTGAAATCAATTCACCTTTGTTCAGAGCTGCATAATAATCGTTAACCGCTGTATCCATCTGCATCGCTTGAGCCCGACCACTTTTGATCGCCAGCAACTGGGCAGCAGAACCATCCAGAATGATAGTCTTGGCTTTTGGAAAAAAGCGGTTTGCACGGTCTTTCATTTGAGGGTTCTCCAAATTGGCAACCGTGATACCTGGTTTGTTTACATCTGCAAGTGACGTAATTCCCGATTTCTTAGTTACAAGCAGATTAATGGATGTGTCCATGACGGGGTAGGTAAATGCGACATTATTTGCGCGTCTCATGTAAATGGTCCCGATTCCCAGGTCAGCCTGGCCAGTCAGAATGGCTGGCCATCGCCCTGCGCTACCTACGCCTACGAACTCTATCTTTTCTTTGTCGCCCAACAATTCCCTAGCAACTAGTTTGTAAATATCGATGTCAAAACCTACCAGGTTTCCTTTTTCATCCTTAAAAGCGAACGGTGGGATTGTTGTCATTGTCACCGCAATGAGTTTATCACGTTTAACTATTGCGTCGTACCTACTATTGCTCGTATCGGCACTGGCCTGTGTAATGACACCAAATAGAGCTACAGCAAAAAACATGATAACCGCTGTGGTTAAAGCGTTAATGCGAAATCTGAAATGCGTACTCTTGGTATTCATGCTGCCTCCTTTGAGTAATAGATTAAAAAAAAGCCAGTTCCTTGACCGAACCAAACTGACCGTCATGAAAAAAGAATTTATTTTATCTTAGATCTATATGTCAAGTAATATTTTTGTTGACATTAGTTTTTTCAATTTTGATAAGCCATAACAAGGTGAAACGACAAAAAGCTTGCATAATAATAAAAATTACGCGGTACTTGGATAAAGATCATTCATGATCAAAGAAACGATACCATTTTTTCATGTTCTTAGCCTAGAATTTGTGATTTGTTATTTGCATTTCTCAGAACTTGTGGCCAATTACGATTGGCGGAACTTGTTGAATAAGATTATCGATTTAGTGTTTTGATATCCTTCGTGACGGATGACTATGTATGAAGCTGACAACAAATAGGTCGGAGCGATATGGCAAATAAAGATAAAAAAGAATTGTCTCATGTTAAGGTGATTCAGAGCATTGAGGAAATTGATCGGATCAGGGAGGTATTGCGCGGAAAGCCCAGAGATTTACTTTTGTTTGATTTGGCTGTTCAGACGGGTTTGAAAATGAAAGACCTGTTGAAGCTCCATGTACATGACCTCATTGGATTAAAAGTGGGTGACAGAATCCCAATTAGTAGCACAACAGGTGATGGTCCGCAGGCGGCTGTGGTAACGGACAATATATTTGCATCTTTTCAAGTTCATATGGAACAAGCGGGTTTGCAGAAAGAAGACTATTTATTTCAATCAAAGCGAACAAGCAAACCACTTGACATCGCAACGGTATCCCGTCTTGTTTCATCGTGGTACAAATCAGCTAATTTGGCAGGGCTTTCCGGATACCGTTCATTGCGCATGACTTGGTTATATTTTAACAAGCAACAATTGCAAAGAGATACAAAAGATAAAAAAGATCCAATAAGTAGTCTGAAACCCCTAAAACAAAAAGCATTAAATGTAAGAGTGTATAATGAACTTTTTGAGGCCATTGTATCGGGAAAAATACCGCCAGGCAGGGTTCTCACTACAGATAGGATTGCAAAGCAGATGCAAGTAAGCCAGATGCCCGTTCGTGAAGCGTTAAACAAGCTCGCTAGTCGGGGTTTCATTTCTTCCCGGAAAAAAAAAGGCAGCGTAGTTAATGAACTGTCGCGGGAAACCTTATATGAGATCTTACAGATCAGGTTGAACCTTGAAAGCATGGCCATCAGAAAAGCTTGTATTTCAATAACACGGAGCACCCTCGATCGACTCGAACAACACCGTATTCAATTCTCTGAATTACTGAAGGAGGAGGCCTCCCCGGAGGAACTTCTTCGAGCCAGCAAAGAATTCTTTTTCACTATCTATGCTGCTGCAAATATGCCAACGCTCTTGTCACTGATTGACCAATTAAGATCTAAAGTTAGCCCTTATATCCATATTCTATTGGGAGAAACTTTGGATTATAGTCTTATGCTGAGAACACATCGCGAAATATTAGATGCATTAGAACAGAAAAACCAGGATAAAGCTGAAAAATGGTTAAGGATTGATCTGATGGAATCAGTAAAAATCATTAGCCTTCGTCTTCGTGACGACGACCAGCTACCAACTTAGCCTTCTTAATTTCTTCGTCAGTCTATCTAAAAAACCATCGAACAATATTCCCCAAGTATTAGCGAAACAAAGCACTGAAAACTATGCTGGTCTTCGATAAGGATAATATTTCTGTTGATGTCATGTAAGCATTGGTTGGCAGAAACCCAAACGATGTTTCAGTCCTTTCGGGTAACCAAAAACAAATATCTTAAGCCTGCGACATCCTCGAATAAGTATACAAAACAACCTTAAAACCCCTTTTGGTTGTTGAGTTGTCTCGCAGCCTAATAACCTGTGTTTAAAGAAAAGCCTTTCTTGAAAGAATTCGATTAACAGGTTGGTATTTAAAGAAAAAAGCACGCTTACAAATAAATACGATTTGAATTAGATTGAATGTGAAACACACAGTTGTTGCCATTAAAATTTGCATATTGACAATAAGATCTATGATATAATATATATTTTTTATATGACTTTAAATTTACCAATGTTTGGAATGGTTCCAATTTTATTTAATAATACGTTTTATATGCTTACAGTGAAATCTCAGCGTTGCACTGTACTGGAGGTTAAACATGTTATCGGAAGTGTCTTTGAACAGAAAAATTGCAATTGTTACTGGTGCTGGTCGAGGAATTGGACGTGCAATTGCAATAGGGCTTGCTAATCAGGGTGTGCGCGTAGTCGTTGCGTCACTCAAAAAATCGGAAGCCACTGCCGTAGCCGAGGAAATCAATCAAAAAGGCGGGCATGGGCATCCTGTTGCAGGTGATCTTGTTGACCTGAAAGTGATCGATCGCATCTTCAAAGAAACACTTCTTACTTTTGGTGACCTCGATATTCTGGTGAACGCAGCCGGTATAAATACAACAAAGGCAAGTGTAGACTATACGGAAGAGATTTGGGATTATGAAATGGCAGTTAACCTCAAAGCTGCGTTTTTTTGCTCGCAAGCAGCAACTCGAATAATGATTCCGAAACGCTCGGGCAAAATCGTCAATATATCCTCTACCTCAGGTTTTGTTGCATCGAGTAAACCTAAAGCTGCCTATGATACCTCCAAAGGAGCTCTTAGACAGATGACAGTCACCCTTGGTTCAGAGTTAGCTCCCCATGGCATTAATGTGAATGCCATTGCCCCTGGTACAATTCTCAGTGATATGACACGAGCTTTTTTGGATACCGAGGAGCAAAAAGCTCGCTCCCTGGCACGTATTCCACTTGGTCGTATCGGTGACCCTGAAGATATTGTGGGACCAGTCATTTTTTTATGTTCGCCGGCGGCTGAATATATAGTGGGACATACTCTTGTCGTTGATGGAGGTTGGTTGTTGTAACGGGAGATCACCAGTAGCCCCATCATAACCAATACGCCTTCGCCTTCCTACCAGGCTTGTTTCTCAATTTGCTGGGCAACTGGCGAATCATTAAAAACGAACTCGGGCTGGACTTGCAGTTCGCTGTCCCAATTGTACTCTCGACTTTTTGCTTCAATTTTCCGCAAAGTCCGCTGTTTTTGTCCCTCCTGTCAAGCCAAACGGGTAATCGTATTTGGTCATCACCTTAAGGAGAATGCCTTCTACCCGGTTCCACATCGTCAGTACATGTTCAGCATTCCTATTATGCCCAGGATCTGTTTTAAACATAACCGTTCTCTGCTGATCGCGGATTCTGCCGATTGAAAAGATTCTACAATACCTGGGTCTCCGGAATGATTTCGATGGAGGGTGAAGTTTGTTAAAATCTCAATAAATGAAGCCTGATTTTGAAGGTTTTCCGAGTGAACTTACCTTTATCCCAAAATTCAAACTGATTCTGTTCGGGCATTTACGCTTTATGAAAAATCCGTACAGGAAAATTCACGGTCTGACGACAGGTGTAGAGATTGCATTTATTAACCTGCAACTTAAATCCGCATCCGTTAAATTCGGGAGCTTATTTTGCATACCTATACAAAGATATCTATATTGTCTTTGGCTCCTTTTGACGTGATCGAAAAACAGGATTAATCAAAATCTGGAAAAGTTAATAATATGAAAAAGTTATTTATTGGTTTCCTCCTTCTCGTTCTTTTATCAGGTTGTGAATGGATTTCCGGACCGAGAACCATCGAACTGATCGAAATCCGATGTGCGGAAACACGACTCGACGCCAGCTTCGAGTTTCATCTCAAAGCCAAGGAATTTTTCCAGTCATATTATAAAACCAGAAAAGAGAGTGAGTTGTTTTTCGCATGGTATGCTTCCGAAGATTCCATCTACATGGCCAACTCGGTCAGGCGCTGTTTTGATAAGAAAAACAAACACTTTCATGCAGTCCGGAATCTTTACCAGAAAAACACCACGCTCCAGCGGCTGATTGTTCAGAATATGCGTCAGGACTCACAGGTTCAATTGTCGGAACTTTACCTGGACGAATACAGGGATATTTTTGTGAGAGACATTCAATAGCAGTGGGTGTAGACTGTTCATAAGAGATACGAACATTACTATTCCTTCCCCTCAACTTCCTTTTAAACCGATCGGTTTTTCGTCATGGCATTAGAGTTCAACGACACCATAGCCGGAATCGCAACCGCTCCTGGAGAAGCGGGAGTGAGCGTTATACGAATCAGTGGAGAGGACTCCATTGCCATCGCCGATAAACTTTTTAAAGCCGGGAACCAGAAAACAACGGACCGTCTGGAAAACAGATCCTTGACCTACGGCTGGATAACGATAGGAAATCAAACCCTTGATGAGGTTTTACTCTGTGTTATGAGAGGGCCATACAGCTTTACAGCCGAAGATGTTGTGGAAATTCACTGCCATGGAGGCAGTTATATTACGAGTACCATTCTCAATCATATTCTCAACAACGGAGCCAGACTGGCCGGTCCGGGAGAATTTACCCAACGAGCATTCCTAAACGGAAGAATCGATCTGACGCGCGCGGAAGCTACGAACGACATTATCCGGGCACAAAGCGACCTCGGTTTGAACATGGTCGTAAACCAGTTAAAAGGGAAACTTTATGCCAAAATATCAACGATCAAGGAAGATATCAGTTGGATTCTTGCCCTGGTAAACGCCGGTATTGATTTTCCGGAAGAGGATACTGTTTTTTCAAACAGGGATGAAATTCTTGAGAAGATGGACAATATCTCAAAGGAGTTACAACGGTTGATTCGTTCGGCTGAAACGGGTATCAAGATTCGTGAGGGATACAAAATCGTACTCGCCGGCAAACCCAATGTGGGGAAATCAAAAATTCTTAACGGGTTGCTGGAAGAATCACGCTCCATTGTCAACCAACAACCGGGAACCACTCGCGATACGATTGAGGAATCTTGTTCGATTCTGGGTATTCCCGTATCCCTGATTGATACAGCCGGAATCCATGAAACTGCGGATGAGATTGAAAAAGAGGGCATAGAACGAGCCTTTTCTGCTATTAAAAAAGCAGACCTGATCCTCTGGGTAATCGATATGAACAATCCCTCATTTGAAATCAAACTGGCTGAAATTATGGATATTTCTCATATCCCTGTGCTTCTGGTACTGAACAAGAAAGATTTATGTGAGACCTGCAGGGAACCGATCCCGGAACAATGGCGTGAAAACAAACGGATCAGAATCTCTGCCCTGGATAAAGGAGATATTGATCGATTGAGAAAAAGCATTTTTGAGTTTATATCCGGGAAAAAAGGAAGATTAGTCGAAGATACCATGCTAACCAATCTCAGGCAGAAAACATCTGCAGAAAACGCCCAAATCAGTCTGGAAAAGTCCAAAGACTCCCTTCTGGCTGAAGTTGGTGACGAGTTATTGGCCATCGATCTTAACCAGACCCTGATAGCCCTTGGAGAAATTGTCGGCGAAACAACTCCCGACGACATGTTAAACAAAATCTTCTCGGAATTTTGCATCGGTAAATAGAGAACAAACAGGAGAACGGCGGGATGACCCAAAAGGATACAATCATTCATGAGCTGGTTTTGAAGAAAAAACAACTGCTGGATAGCCTGTTGTCATTCTCGATTCAGTCGGTTCTGAGTTCTCCCAATCCCGATGAAGCCACCGATAAACGCGCTGAACTGCTGCAAATGCTGGAGAGAAATGATAGAGCTATACTGACCAGGGAAAACCAGACGGGTTACAAGGCCTCTCAACAGGAGCAGGAACTCCATGCGGAGATAGGAAATCTGTTAAATTCCATCAGGGACAATAACAAGATCACCCTGGCAAGCCTGGAAGAAGCGGTGAAAGATTCCGAGCAGGAAAAGCAGATTCTGGGAAGAGGTCTTAGGATTGGCAATTATGTGCAACAGACCAGAACATTCAATAAATTCGGAACGAAATCTAAGGACATTAAAACAAAGAGATCAGCACTTCTCAACGGGACTCTATAGCCCCATCTGGACACCCGGCCTGCAAAAAGACTGGAAAGGAGACCGGGCGCAACCTCTCAAGAGAGGGATTCATGAAAACGGATAACATTCAAGGCAACAAAGTAATCGGATTTGGAATAAAGGAAAAAGCCGGTACTGACAGCAGGGAAAAAGAGATCAAACCTGCTACCGAAACATCAAAACTGGCAGAACAGCCAAGTAAAAGAATTGAACTGAAAGAATCGGTGATTAACAATCCTGAAGCCGTACAAAAAATGATCGGGGAAAATATCCAGTGGCGGGATATGAAATTCTACCAAAGAGAAGCAGGAGGACAATATTATATTGATATTGTTGACCGCAATACCGGGAATGTCCTCAGAACCATCCCCGACACCAAATTTGCCGAAGTCACTGAAAAATTCAAGCAACTTAAGGGGCTGCGAATAAATATCAATGGCTAAGGATCTTCAGGAATCTTATCGGATTGGGAAAATTCTAAAAAAGCTGACCGGACTGAAGTTTACTAAATCCCGGCAGAAATCCAACCTCTCCCCCCGGGGAAAAGAGAAGTCGGAATCCTTCTACGCTTCACGAGAGCCTATCAAGAAAGTTCCCGCCAAGAACCAATCGGAAAGCGGTGTTAAAAAAGGTGAGCACAACCGCTTTGTTCAATACCAGAAGGAACTGCAGGCTGAGCGCCTGATGGGTCAGGAACCAAGTGCCAAGGCGCCGGGGAAGATTTTGAAATTGCCTTTGAATAGAAAAGAACTGATGATCAAGTTTGACGACGAGCCTTAAAAACCGAATTCAGCAAGGACTTTATCCACATCATCCTGCTTGGCAATCTCTTTACTTTCCTCTCTGTTATCCTGCGGTCCATGAAGAACATGTCCGTCATTTGTCTCCCTGCCGACCAAAGGAGAAAGTGGTTTTGCTTCTCTGGCGCCGGGAACGGCTCCAGGTATGCGGCCGCTGTATTTCTGCAAGATTTGCAGGAGGTTGAACTCAAGCTGCTCAATAAAATTGATGATCTTTTTGAGGGTCTGTCCTGTGATATCCTGAAAGGACTGATTGGAGATAATATCGAAATAGATTGATTCCTCTTCCTGGAGTTGTTGATTCCAATCATCCAGCTCATTGTTCATCCCGGGAGCGAACTGGTCGAGAACGTCGTCTATTTCTGCTGCTGTTTCAGGATGATTCTCTTTAATGGCCCGGAGCTTGTTTTCAATTTCAGAAAACCTGTTCTTGACTTCAGCCCCTTTTTCCATCTTTGCCGTATTCTTCTCCTGCAGGAGTTCCACACTGTCCAGGGTAGAATTTGCCGATTCCTCCATTCGTTTGATTACCAGATTAAGCTTGTCAATGGCATCCGGCATTTCATCCACGATATTTGGCTCAAACTCTTCAATTTTAACGTGAGCGCTGAAATCCTGAAGGGAATTGTATATATCCCTCACCATCTTGCCGATATCGTTAATCACCAGATAGCTTTCCTTGCTGGCGGTCAAATGGTGCATATGATTGATATGGCTATTTATATCATCGATGTCTTTACGGATAATGGACTTGAAAAAGCTGGAAATCGCTTTTAACAGGAGACTGATCTTATCCACGTTGTATGGGGGGAGAAGACGAACCAGGTAGTAGATCTTCTCCTCTATTTCCCTTAGCTCGCTTTCTACCTGCTGTATCCCCTTTGAGAGATCCAGGTATCCATCATTCAGGGAGAAAAACTCATCATTTATCTCTTCAGGAATCAGAAATGTCAGTTTGTCCCCTTTGAACTTCTCCAGTGTAAATCTCAAGTAAGTTCCCAGGAGTTCCATTGCTTTGACATTTACACTTCCAAATTCCAGGTGGCTGATTCGATTCTGAATAACGCTCCTGATATCTTGATCCCCCATGGTTTCATCCTGGGCAACCAGATTTATTAACTCATCATAATCCTTGATAGCACGATACAATTGCACAAAACTATCCAGAAACTCGTTGCGAGAAATTGTAACCTTGTTCGCTATTGCAGTTCCCATATCAAATCTACCCGTTGTCCCCTACTGCATGGAGCTTAATTGTTCTCTTAATAATTCGATGTTCTTAATCACTTTCGGACTTCTGGTGAAAGATTCTGCCTGGTCAAGCATGCCAATCAGTTCCGTCACTTCGGTCGAGTCAACCGATTCCGTGGCCAGTTTGTTTTTCACGTAGTCCAGCGATAACATGATCACCGTGTTTCGTAGTTTGTTTCTCTGCATTAAGGCGCTGTACAACTGTGAATCTTTTTCAGCCAGTAGGGCAGATTTTTCAAACTGCTTGATACTGTTCATAAGTTTTTGAATCTTGGGCAAAGGTTCGCGAATTGCCTGGGATTCCTTGTATAGTTCAGTTGCCGCAATAAAGGCACGGCTGTAATCGGATTCCTTCTTGATAACCTTGTCAATCTTAATCTCTTTCAGGCTCGCCTGTTCTGCTTCCTTTCTCTTTTGAACCTCCAGCAGCATCCCCCGGCTGAGTACACTCTGGTCAACCAAATTGAAAAAATTAACAAAAATAGAATTTTCACTGTTTCGATAAACGATAGGGGGGATGTCCATTACCGACGGATTAAAGGCCGATCTCATAATCAGCCGCCTGGGGTATTTGGGATCCTTCAAAATATGAATATTGTAAAGATACTCCAGATTCTTGATCGGTTTAACGTCAAACTTGTCGATGCTGTTGGGAATGGTGAAATCGATATAAAACTCCCTCTTACTCTTTTTGGTTTTCTTATTGTAGTTGTTCTTTTCGTAAATCTCATACGGGAAGTGATCACCGGTAAGAATAACGGATTGGTTGAACTGGATTTCCACACCAAACTGGGATACTCCGCTATCTTTCATCTCCCTTGAATGCGGCATGATTCTGGTTATGTGATACGCCTTTTCAAAAGTAGGGCCCATCAATTCCTTTTCTATCAACAACCTCTCCCGCATTTGAACTCTGTAAGCATCTTCATAAGTCAACAATTCCCTGTTTCCGTTAAACAGATCGATGATATAACGGTATTTACTGCCTGTTTTGTCGCGGCCAAAGGCTGTTTCCGTCGGGGAAATCAGGCTGAAATTCTTGACCTTGAACCTGAACTCCTGACCGTGCAGTGGATCACTCGTCCCATAGTCCTTGATAAAGACATTTGCCTGGAGTGCCAGTTTATGAAATTCGTTCTTGTCCAGAACAAAGAATTTGGAATCCTGCAGATCCAGAAAAAGCAATGCCCTGTTGTTGCTTAATATGAGCCGGTCATCCCTGGACCACTTATAGATTTCATTTATATACCACTTTTTAGCACTCCCATCGCTCAATATCACAGAGATGTAATAGTTATTGATATCCTCATTTTGTACATAGGTGGAAGTAATGGTATATCTGCCGAATGATCCCTCATCCAGAGTTTTCGCCAGTCTGAGTGCTGTTTCCTTATCCGTGTATTTTGGCACTGCCTGCAATCCGGATACAAGCACCAGAATCAGGCCGAATGATAACAAAGCGCAAATTGTTTTTGATTTCATTTCGTGTCCCGGAATAATTTTATTGGTTGATGATAAATACGCTATTTGTAGTCCTTACCAAGGTAGATTTCAATATCCACCCCTTGCCTTTCCTGTTTCTCTTTGTAGGGGATGACCTTTTGATCGCCCTTGATCAACTTCGCTAAAAACAGTGCCGGCTTCAGGTAATTCTTCCTGAAGTAAATAGAGGATTGCTTGTGATCCATTGTCGGGGCGTTTGAGATATTCACAATCTCCATTTTCATGCCCAGGCTTTCCTCAATATACTCTTTTTTCAACTTACCCAGATATACGGAAAGGCCGTAAGCTCTCTTGGGGTACCCACTGGCATTGAAGATGGAAACCTGCATAATACTTGGTTTGCGATATTGTTGTATAATCGCTTCAACGGATTCCTTGGCTTCCATGCGGGCTTGTTGTTCGCCTTGTTGTATCTGCACCTGCTGTTCGGCGGCAGTTCTGGTCTCCTGTGCAAGAGTGCTCTCTGCCAGACCACCTCTGACCCCAGCCAATTTGAATTTGATTTCATTTGTCGAGAACGGCTTGACGATCTCCGGCATGACGGACTCTCGTGTGTTGACCCTAACGATGACGGTAAAAACAGGGCTGGCGCCACCGCTTTCATCCATTTTATTCTCGATTTCAACACCGCTTACCGGATCACCAGGTCCGAATGTCTTCGTTATTGGGCCTGTATCCATGGAATCCCACAAGGAGTTTGAAAATGAAATCGAATACTGTGTACCCGCTGCATCGGACTCTGTCAGCGAGACATCAGTATCCTTCAAGGTCTGGAGATTCCCTGTGAACACCAGCATCGCATTACCGGCTTCTTCTGTTAACATCACATCCTGAATTGAGTTCTGCTTCAACAGCTCAGATACCTGGGCCGTCAGAGTGGACACCAGACAAATATTTACTATTAATGTGGCAAGTAGTAAGGATGTAAAAGTCTTGCACTTTTTCATATTACCGCTCCCATGGGTTGATTTTCGATATTCTATAATTTCCGACTGTTATCACGCATGTGCAAAATGCATAAAAAAGACCATAAATCAATCCCTTCAATAAAAACAGGGTCCAACCATGTGAAATTGTTCTCCTTCATACGTTAGCAGCTATCGATTTATATTAGCAACAATATTTTGTTTACATAAGTCTCTCCCTGTTCCCGGCTGATTGAATAAAATCTTTGCTTTTCTTGTTGATTTATTTTAAGATTTCAGAAAGCAGGACGGATTGAAAGAGGATCAATGAGTCGTAGTTCCATTTTGGGGTGTATCTACTCCTACAATTGGTCGAACTTTACCAAATGCAATTGCTAAATCATTTACATTAAAGTACCTTGGGGAAAGAAATCAAAGCCAACCATCCTAAACATCAATAGATAAGGAACGAATGTTTATCCAATGTCAGCACTGTCATACCACCTACAAGATTGACGAGAATAAATTACCGGAAGCAGAATCGGTCGTCAGGTGTGCCAAATGTTCTGAGCCTATTCCCCTTAGCAGGGAAACACAGGATGAAGTATCCCGAAAAACGCCTAAAAAAATAGTGGTGTGCGACCAGTGTGGAACCCAGTATTCTGTGCCGCTGAACTCCATAGGCAATAAGGAAACGAAGGCCCGTTGCGGAAATTGTGGCAATTTTTTCTCCATATCAAAACCGACAGATAGCGATACTCCTTCGCTATCACCCTCATCCCGGGCCTATGAAGAAGACTATGAAGACGGTGATATAGACCTCGATAACATTGAAATACCTGAAGAGAGCGAAATAGAAGTTGACGACCTGTTCAACAACATTGATGAAAAAACGGTTGAAAACTCCGACCATGATCCGAATGTTGATGATGGCTTGTCATCTAAAGATGCGTCAGACGAATACCTGGAATCGGTCAAATTGACTTCCGAAAACGGAGAAGAGTTGGATCCCCTTCCGGATGATGAAGAACCCGATATCGACGAAATATCCGAAGAGCAGAAATACAAGATTTTCCTTAAACCCAAATCAAAACAGGAAAAAGAGGTAGATAGCGAACAGGAAACGTCCTGGCCGGAAATTGAAGATGATCTGCCTGATGAAGAACCGGAGCTCTCAATCGATACCGATCTGGACGAGTTTACCGATCTGGATGACATTGGCGATGCGCCCAGGGCTGCTTCGATCAAAAAAGAAAAAAAGCCCAAGAAAGAGAAGAAAAAGAGGAACATTTTACTCTGGATTATTTGGATTATTGTCATTCTTGCTCTGGCCGGAGTCGGTTTGCTGTATTTTGATTTTCAGACAGAAGAGATCTACACAGCACCCCAGGCAGAGGCTTTTAACAGTCAGTCGAAGATAGCCATTCTGGAACCCCTCAGCGGCCGTTTCATTCAGAATAAAAACCTGAAAACAAACATGTTTGTGTTGGAAGGCAAACTGTTAAACGTCTACGGAGAGAATATCTCAGTGAGCGGGATTGAAATCGAGGGATATTTATACAGGAAGAACAGCGACCAACCCATCACCTCTACAGCCTTTGCAGGTGTCTACCTGGACGATGAACTGCTGAAGATCGGTTCCCGGGAGAATATCATCGCCATCGTTGATGAGTTGGCGGAAGAAAGTAAAGCAGACCAGGAATTTGGCTCTGACGATTTGATAGACTTTCAGATCATCTTCTTTGATGCTCCGGACACACAGAACATTGAAAAGCTGGGAGCCAGGATCAATAGATTTAACCGCCGCGGACCATAAAAAAACGGGATCTTCCCTTATTATGACTAATCAGGGTCGATCCCGTCTTATCGGTTGTACTTGAACCCATCCCCTTTCAGACTTCGACATCCTCCAGGCTTTTATCCATTGTCTGCAACACAGAGGTGAAGGTTCTATCGATATCATCGCTAATAATGGAGCGAGGTCGATTACCGGCATATGCTTCAACAGCCTGATCAAGAAATCCTCTGGAAACCTGGAACAGGAACTCGTTGAGAACATTCGACATGGAATCCATGGTGGTTCGTTGCTGTTTCACTGAAGTAATGTCGACGTCGAGAACCAATCCCTGTTGGAGATGATGTGGGTTGATCTTTGAAAAAAGATCCTGATAGGTATCATCCAGGAAGTTAACTCTCTCCTCAATGACAAATCGCTCCCGAGGATGCTGATTTCCGTAGATCTTCAAAACTTTCCGCTTTATCAGCTTGATCTGTTCCTTTAGAAAAGAACCGGTGTTCTGCTTGGTGTCGTCATCACCGTTGTTACTGTTAACTTCCATAAATGTCAGTTCATTCCAAAGAGCATCCTCTTCTTCAACCTCTTCTTCGACGCTTTTCCAGAATTCCCACCACTTTTTGTGACTTTTCTGTTCCTCTTTCAGGATCTCCCGGGAAACCGTTTGATAGTTTTGGACCCCTTGCTCATCGCACCAGTTATGAAAAACCTGATCCACCACTTCGGTGACCTTGGCAATCTCCTCGGAGAGCAAATCCAATTGCCTGTCATAGGCCTTACGCATTTCTCTTAGCTGGTCATTATCGAAGTAGCTAAGTCGAATGGTAAAAGACTCATCAGGGATCTCATTCTTGTCTTTGATCTCATATTCCCGAATCACACAAACCCTGGCATTTTTGTAATTCTCGATGAACTGGTATCCCATTTTGGAAACATCGAGAATGGAGGTCAGGGCGTTGACAACCTTGTTGAATCCTTTGTTGCGGATATTCTCCTTATCGATCACCATTCGTACAGCATCTCTGATATTTTCAGTTTCGTCGCCTGCTCCTCCGTTTTCGACACCTTCAATTTCAAGACAATCAAGGATTCGCTTCGCAACCATGCCGTAGCGCTTGGCGTTCTCATCATTGGGGTCATCCTCGAAAGAGAGATGCTCTTCCAAGGCTTTAAGGCGCTCCAGAAACTTGTCATCGCCATTCAGTTCATCAAGCCCCTGGTCAACGCGTCTGTAATTGATTTCATTGATGCTCTGATCGATCCTATGATGAATCTGCCTGGAGATTGTGTCCTTGATCAGATGCTGAAAGGTATTCTGATAATGGTATATGGGAGTTATCAGTTCCGAATCAAGGATATTGATGGCCAGTTTGACATCAAGAACTGTTTTCGGTTTCAACGCGTTATTTTTGAAGGAGCACTTGGCAATGGCATAGGCGTTTTCTTTCCGGATGAAAGACCCGACATCATTCTTCTGCCGCACCAAGGCGTTGGTTGCATTTTCAATCTCCGCTACGCCTCTTTGGACATGGCCTTGAAGGTGGCCATAGATATTGGCTATTGATTTTTCAATCTCAGCAGTTGTGAAATGGTCTTCACCACCAATTTTACCAAGAATATCGGCGATGTTCCTGGCGGTGTAACGATTGAGATGATTGTACTCCTCTTTATCGATCAGATCCCTGTATTTCTTCAAAAGTTCATCTTCAACCGTAACCATGTATCGGTTGTGCATGTTTTGAAGATTCTGGTTGTAATAGTTGTGGATCTTCTCCTTGACCCCACCCATTACCTCCAACTTGTCCAGAACTTCAGGCGGAAGCTTCGACTTCACATGATTAAGAATCTTATCTGTCTCTTCATCGATTATTAATGCGGCTTCTTGGTATTCGTTGCGATTGTCCCTGTTGATACTATTTCGACTTCCAACAGCACTCGGCTTTTCAGGATGGACGAAGTTGGGACCTTTTGCCATTTTCTCTTTTAACACGCTCGCACCTCCAAGTTTAAACGGAATCAGATAGCCTCTAACAGTAAGCAGATAAAAACCGGTTCAGTGTGGTCCAGACTATTGTTGACTCAGTAGTGATAATGGGTAACTTTCGTTGTTTGTCTTTGTAGCTCAACTACGGTTTGATTTGAAAGCATTTTATTCAAATTGTCAAGAATTTAGATGGCTCAGGGCTTATTGTCGAAATGCTGTCTATCAGAAAAAACAACCAACTATCAATTATCCAAAGCAAACAACAGCTTTGCCGAATCGTTGACTAGAATCGATAGGATTCGGATGGGTCGATGTAAAAGACTTTTAAATATCGAAAAAAGGGTGGTCGTTTCGTAAAACGATCGAAAATGAGGTGGGAGGCCGGAGAGTCGGAAGGAACTGCAAGCAGTTCCTTCCGGAGAGATTTGCTTAGCTCATAACCTTGGACATAGTTTCACCGATAGCAGCAGGTGTCGGAGCAACGGAAATTCCACAGGATTCCAGTGTTTCAATCTTGCTGGCAGCAGTTCCCTTGCCACCGGCTACGATGGCACCGGCGTGCCCCATTCGACGTCCCGGAGGCGCTGTTTTTCCACAAATAAAGGAGACAATCGGCTTCTTTACATATTCCTGTGCAAATTCAGCCGCTTCTTCTTCGGCAGTTCCGCCGATTTCACCGATCATCACGATTCCTTTGGTCTGATCGTCATCCTGGAAAGCCTTCAGACAATCGATAAAATTGGTTCCGTTAATCGGATCTCCACCGATTCCGATACAGGTGGATTGACCCAGTCCAACCTTTGTTAATTGATCTACAGCTTCATATGTCAGGGTTCCGGAGCGGGAAACAACGCCGATCTCACCCTGCTTATGAATAAAACCGGGCATAATACCGATCTTGCATTCACCCGGTGTGATAATGCCGGGGCAATTGGGTCCGATTAGTCTGGTCTTGGATCCCCTCAAGGCCTGGGCGACTGTGATCATGTCCTTAACCGGAACACCTTCAGTAATAGCGATAACAAGATCCACTTCCGCTTCAATGGCTTCCAGAATTGCGTCACCACAGAATGGGGGCGGAACAAAAATCATGGAGCAGTTGGCTCCTGTGGTTTCAACCGCATCACGAACGGTATTGAAGACCGGCGTACCTTCATGATCCATCCCGCCTTTTCCGGGAGTGACACCGGCAACAATTTGTGTATCGCAGTATTCCTTACAGGCTCTTGCGTGTAATGCTCCTTGTGACCCAGTGATTCCCTGGACCAGAATTTTAGTATTCTTATCAACAAATATGCTCATAATATTTACCTTTGATTTTTTGAATAAATAGAGTTCAGTCCAGTCTTAACCTTGGGCAACTTCAACAGCCTTTTTAGCAGCATCTGCAAAACCCGGAATCATGATAATCTTATCGCTTAATCCGGAATCCTTGATAATATCGGCGGCTTTTTCCGCATTGGTTCCTTGCAGTCGAACTACCACGGGAATCGACATATCCACTTTCTTGAAAGCTTCAACAACACCGCCTGCAATAACATCGCAACGAACGATTCCGCCGAAAATGTTAATCAGAATCGCTTTAACATTCGGGTCTTTGGTAATGAGTTTAAAGGCTGCTTCAACTCTTTCCTCAGTGGCTGTACCACCTACATCGAGGAAATTGGCGGGAGAACTACCATAATGTTGAATAATATCCATGGTTGCCATGGCTAGACCGGCTCCATTTACCATGCAGCCGATGTTTCCATCCAGTTTAATGAAGTTCAGATCAAATTTGCTCGCTTCAACCTCGGAAGGATCCTCTTCATCAAAATCTCTCAATTCCACTATGTCTTTTTGCCTGAACAGGGAGCTGTCATCAAATGACATCTTGCAGTCAAGTGCCAGAATGCGATTATCACCGGTAATAACAACAGGATTAATCTCAAGCATTGAACAGTCTTTAGCCATGAAGGCGTTATAGAGATTCATAAAAAAAGCTGAGGCCTGTCTCACCAGTTTGGGATCGAATTTATCAAGGCCGAGTCCATAGGCCAGTCTCTGGCACTGAAAAGGTCTGAGTCCCAGGGCAGGATCCACGAATTCCTTGAGAATTTTCTCGGGAGTTTCTTCAGCAACCTCCTCAATGTTCATCCCACCTTCGGTTGATGCAATCAAAACAACCTTCTGTGTTCCACGATCTGTCAATACCGAAAAGTAGAGTTCCTTTTTGATGTCCATTCCCTCTTCGATCAGCAGTGTCTTGACCAATTGCCCTTCGGGACCGGTCTGTTTCGTCACCAACTGCATGCCCAGGATGGCTTCAGCATTTTCCTTCACTTCGCCAAGGCCTTTGGACACCTTGACTCCACCACCTTTTCCACGACCACCGGCGTGTATTTGTGCCTTGACAACACACACGTCACCAGGAAGCTTCTTTGCCGCTTCCAATGCTTCATCTACGGTTTTTGCGACAAATCCTTGAGGAACCGTTGCACCGTATTTGGAAACTACTTCTTTTGCTTGATATTCATGTATTTTCATGGTTTTTTTCTAAAAAGTTATCGATAAATTATAGATCGGGTAAAAGATTGTTTTTCCCATCTTGCAGTCCCACAGCCAGAAATCATTCCGCATTATCTGCGTGAACCAGACGTCAAGACGGAAAAGGCCATAAAAGAATGTATCCCAGTCGATATCGCATTCCTTATCGACATCAACTCTTCAAGTCTGACCCCGGCTCATTTTATTGAATGTAACGACAAATCCGCCAAAAAACCGAATCAACCGACAGGCACTCTCCTTACATCCAATAACAACACTAGAGTTTATTACAGACTCAAGGTAAGGCTTTAACTGGAGTGATGATTCCTTAACAGTAGGTTATGGCATATAATACTGACTAATAATATGACTTATATTTGAAACTTTATAATTGAGTTGTATCAAGAAATAAACCACACGGTTCATTTGCGATAAAGCTTCACTGTTGGATAATACGGAGATACAGGAAGAGCATCATCAATCGAGACATGCGGAAAGTGATGCGGAAATCTCGTCGGAAAGCAAAAATCCCTCCAGGGTTGGTATCAGGGCGTTCGGAACATCCTTCAGCAGGCCTTTTTTCTTCAGAACTTCTATCTTCCTGTTCCACTTGTCTTTTGCCCCTATCCTGTACGACTCTTCAAAGTGCCTCAGGTCCAAACCTTCCTTCAATCTTAAAGCCAGCATCAACTCCTCATCCCTTTGTTTTATGAGATCGATTGTTTCCTTGAATTTGTAAGCTCTTTCGTTGTTAACCAATGCACTTTGATAGTCAACCATTCTTCTGTGGTTCGCCCAGCGATGGGGGTGAATATACGAATGTGCTCCAAGCCCCAATCCCAGGTAGTTTCGGCCTTTCCAATAGATCATGTTCTGAACCGATTGATATCCGGGAACACAAAAATTACTGATTTCGTAATGAGTAAATCCCGAATCGGTCAAACTGTCGGCGATCAATCGGTACATATCCGCGATGAGATCTTCATGGTCGCAAATCCAATCCGACCAAAAGGGATTACGGTTCCATCTGGTCTTAGGCTCGATAGTCAGACTATATACAGAGATATGTTTGGGATTGTAGGACAAAGCCTTTTCAAGATCCGCTTGCAAACTTTCTGGTGATTGTCCGGGGTAACCGAAGATCAGATCAATGTTGAAATCCTCTAAACCGGATTGGCGCAACAGGTCCAGAGCATCATGAGAGTTTCTCCCCGTGTGACCACGATTGAGGAGTGCCAGGTTTGCATCATCGAAGCTTTGCACACCCAGACTGTATCTTGTAATCCCCTGGTTCCTCAACGTTTCACACAGGATCTCATCAACATCTTCGGGGTTGATCTCAACTGACCGGTGAATTACCGGCCTGGATTCTGTTAGTTCATCACACCAGTTCATCAGTTCGGCAAATTCATCCCGTGTGAGAGTGGAAGGAGTACCGCCTCCAAGATAGATGGATTCCACCGCCGATAAACCAGGAGTCTCTTGTATAGGCAAAAGTGAAAGTTCCTTTTTAATCAGTTCCAGGTAGGTTCTGTGTCTGCTTTCAGAATTCCTAACCACTGCAAAGGAACAGAAAGGACAAATCGTTCTGCAAAATGGGATGTGGAGGTAAAGCCCTGCAACAGGGTTCATCGGCGGCAACTTGGATTTGAAGTATTGATCTTAAAATTATCGGAAGAAAGGTTAATGACTTTTGGTTTTACCAATCCTTTTCAACCGGCGTTCTGTCTTGAATAACCGTACCTCCGTATTCCATCTTTCTTCTGGTCTTCTCATCGGCGGCCTGTTTTCTCAGTTTCAACAGCTCCTTCAACGCTTTTTCGGGAGTCAGTTTTTTTGAATCTGCCCCTGCCTGGTTATCTTTCTTCTGCTGTTGACCGTCGGAGCCCTTATTTTGCGATTGTTGTTGAGGTTGCTGGTTTTTATCATCTCTTTTGTCATCACCGGGATTTTTCTGACCTGTTTGATTCTGCTGATCTGACCTGTTCTGTTGACGGAGCTTCTCCAAAGCCTTTTCCATCTTTTCAACTGCGGCTTCTTCATCCTCAATGGCCGATCTGTTCTTCTGCAACTCCAGTTTTGCAATGGCATTGGTCTGATCAATCGCCGCTGCTTCAATCAGTTTTGATATTTCCTGCATCTGATCGGCAGGGTTTTGATCTCGTACTTCTGTTTTTGCATCGGCCGGTGTGTCAGGGCGTTTTATGTTTTGTTCTATCAGTTGATAAGTCTGTTCGGTCTTTTCCCGATTGACAATCTGATTGTGAATCAGGTCCTTTTGCAGGCTGCTTCTTTTCGGTTCCCCTTCTGCGCCATCTCGAACATTGCTTACTTTTCGAGTCTGTTCAATAATTTCCTGTTCCCGGCTTATCAGCATCTTGATCCTTTCGTCCAAGGGCATAAAAGCCTCAACCAGCTTATCCAGTTCATTGATTATCTGCCCGGTTGATTGTACAGCCTCATCATAGTGTTCCTTTTCAATCAAAGAGCTCCGGCGTTCCATGTGTTCCCTGATCACCCTGTCGACCTCTTCCACCCGGGTTATTGCATCGGTGGGTCGACTGCCGGAAACATCGCTAAAGCGAAAAATCAGCAATGCTATTATTATCAATCGAATCATAAACCATGTCCTATTCGCTTAAATTCACTCATCCTGTCTTTCATTTACCCTCGGCTAAATATAGAAAACCTGTTTAATTCTAGCAATCTATTTGCCTCCACGGGACGTCCATTTCAGATCACCATGACACCTAGGTAACTGGTAAATCCCCGAATTGATCCCCGGATCCAATTGACAATTCTGACTCGGTGAATGGGCTTAGACGGAGGTTATCGAACTCGGTACTATCCAATTTAAATACCGTAGAATTAAAAATAATGTTGCGAACGCCCCGAAAATCATGAGAAACTGAAAACCAGAGAAATCTAAAAAAGCAAATCGGATCTTGATACAAAAGGGAGTGCTTTCACATCTGCTACGAAGAATCCAAACAAAACTCTCCCTTTTTAGCCGGATAAACTCCATTTTACTTACGACTCTCTCTATTACAAGGTTATGAAACTAGAAAAAATCCAAGAAAACCTGCACGAGCTGATCGACAATATCTCCGACAGCGATAAGATAAACACGCTGGGGCAGATGGTCGGTGAACTAAAATCTCTACTTCAACATCTGGAAAAAGCCGACAAAGAGGCGGCTGAAAAGATATTAAGCGAGTTCGAATCATCATCGGACAACAGTTTGTTTATGGAAGTCGGCAAGCTCCTGAGGCGATTTCATGACCAATTGCTCCTGATAAAAGAAGGGATCCCGGAAGATCTTGGTAAAATAGCCAATGAGGATGTCAACGAGATGTCGGAACGACTGCAGATGATCGTCACGATGACCGACAAAGCGGCTAATAAAACGCTGGATCTGGGTGAAGAGCTTGCAGATATGGTAAATTCGCAGGATAACACCCTGAAAGAGATCGTCTCCTCTCTGGAAACCGCATTAAGCGATGAAAATCTCGCCAAGCCATTGACAAAATCTTTAAAAACAACGATGGAACAGATAAAGACGTTGTCTGCTCAACAGGAGGGCTTGCAATCGAGATTGACAGAAATAATGATCGCACAGGATTACCAGGATCTGACCGGTCAAGTGATTTTCAAGGTCATTAACCTGCTAAAAACCCTTGAAACAGATCTTGCACTTCTGATTAGCAGATTCGGACAAGTAATAGATGATAATGCGGTTTCTGAAGAAGTTGAATTAAAAGGCCCCCTGGCAGAAGAAGATGAGGCAAAGAAGTCTCAGGATGATGTCGATGCACTGCTTACCAAATTTGGATTTTAGTCGTCTATCGGCTCCAACATCCCGTCAACATAACAGAAGTGGAGATATCAAACATTGTCAACGAAAGCCTAAGCCATTCAGATAAGTGATGATAAGATACCAAGGTGGATTGATCTGTTTTTTAACCATCGCGCTGACCTTGATCACTCTGGGGTTCATGGGTTCATGTGAATCCCAGCCCGAACAGTTTGAACCCGCTGTGGAAATGGCAGATGACCGACCGGATAACGATATTGTTCAGACCAGTTGGCCACTTGAAGAGGGGCTGGAAAATGAATCACCAGCCGAAGAAGAGACAATTCAATCCGGAGCCCTCGAATCCCCCGAATCTCAAAACCAGCCTTCCGTCATCGCGGCTCCTGAAGCTTACTATTTTCAAATCGGAGCATTCATTAATAAAAACAACGCCACCAGACTCGTGGACAAGCTCAGTAAGAAAGGATATCAGCCCTACTCAAAAACATCAGAATTCAAGAGTAAAAAATGGAATCTCGTCAGGATAGGACCATTTGAAAGCAAAGACGAGGTTTTCAAAGCTGCAGTCGATTTCGTTGAAAAGGAAGAGATGGGGGCGATGGTGATGTATAGAGGCAGCGTCATAAAAAACATCGCCGGCAGGAAAACCAAACCTGTCAAGAAGAGCACAGGAAAGTCCAAATCCGCTGTTAGCCAAACAGAACCATTACCTACCGCCGATGAGGCGCGTCCGGCAGTCATCCCATATCGGGCATCCACATCACCTACCAAATCAAAAGGGCTTTTCTCTTTCCAGATCGGAGGGCTGTACTCCTCTGAGAACGCCAAAAAGCAGCAGGTTCGTTTTGAGAGAAAAGGCTACTCCCCTTATATAATTGAAATTAAAGATGAAATAAGTAAAGAGAGATGGTATTCAGTCAGGGTTGGCAGTTATCCAACCCTTAGTGATGCGGTTGATGCGGCTGCGAAATTTACGGAACAGGAACGCATTCCGGCACAGGCCCGACCTTTGACTCAATAATTAGCCCTCAAATATCTGCAATTCTCATTTTTAGAGTTTTCCAGTGGCATTTGAAAAAAACCATCTGAATTGGTGGTTTTCTTTGTTACATTTCGATTTTTATTGTTTAATTTGTTTTTGAGATGTTGTATATCTGTACAATCAGAAATGAAAAAGTGATACGTTCGCATGGAAAAAACAGGGAGCGTAAATACAATATAACTTGTATTTTCAGTTAGTTATAGATATATCTCTATTGCCTTGTTTTTATTGGATTATACCTAACCTAAAAAGGTAGTTGTATTAATCTGCCCATCCTGATAACAAATCGAGAAGAAAGGAAAAGCGGTATTATATCTATATAGAATGAACAGGCGAGCGGTTAGAAGGAAATCTGGTTGCTGAAAAAAGCAGGAAAAGATGACTAAAAAACTGATATTACAGCAGTCCAACCACGTCAGTTCATATACAAAACCCCAATGCTAAATGGATTGAATAAAACATGCAGGAAGAATCTCATGACAACCGAAAGATAATAGTCGGATTGGACATCGGTACGACAAAAATCTGCGTTGTGGCGGCTGAAGTCAGCGATGAAGATGGGGAGTTCAGAATAATAGGGGTCGGCAAGACAAAATCGGAAGGACTCAATCGTGGTGTTGTCACAAATATTCGTTCGGCAGTCAAATCTATCCGTAAAGCAGTCGAAGAATGTGAATTAAAAAGCGGCATCGAGATTGAGAACATTTACGCCGGCATTGCAGGTCACCATATCGTCGGACTTAACAAGGAAGGCGTTGTCGCTGTCACCGGTGATACAATTACAGAATCCGATATTCAACGGGTTGTAGAGGCCGCTCGAGCAACCAACTCTCCCGATAAGGAAATCATCCATACCCTGACACAGGAATATATCGTCGATGGACAGGATGGCGTCATCGATCCGATTGGGATGGCAGGCAAACGACTGGAAGCCAAGGTTCATTTGATCCTCGGTTCAGTCAGCTCTGCAGCCAATATCGTGCAATGCTGCAATGATGCCAATCTGAACGTCCTGAACATTGTTCTTGAACCCTTTGCCTCAAGTCTTGCTGTGCTCGACGAGCAGGAAAAAGAGCTGGGAGTTGTACTTCTCGATATCGGTGGTGGAACCTCCGATATGGTTATATACAAAAACGGTTCCATTGTTCATACTAGTGTATTACCGCTTGGTGGAAACCAGGTTACCAATGACATTGCGATAGGTTTAAGAACTACAAAATCGGAAGCTCTGCGGATCAAACACGACTTTGGTGTTGCTATGATTGATCACGTAGAGGAAGGTGAAACGATCAGTCTCAAAGGAATCGCAGGCAGAGAAGATCGTGTTATTGACAAACGCCTGCTGGCGGAAGTGATTGAAGCAAGATTCAGAGAGATATTTGAGTTGATATCCAATGAAATCAAAAGTACCGGCTTCGGTCCAGGTTGTGCGGCAGGGGTTGTGATCACAGGTGGCTCAAGTATGATGCCAAGTGTGGTTGATGTCGCCGAAGATGTTTTAAAAATGCCTGTTCGTGTCGGAGCACCCACCGATATAGAGGGATTAGCCGATATGGTTGAATCCCCCGAATTTTCTACTGCAGTGGGGCTGATTCAATATGGTACGAATGCCGATATGGAAGAGATTACCATCTTGAAGAATACCAATAACGAGAAACTGCTGACAAGCATATCACAGAGCTTTAAAAGACTCGTAAAGAACTTTTTCAATCTTTTTTGATCAATCCCGATCACTTGGTGAAATATACAGCATCAGGTGATATTACTATCAATAATAACTAGCACAACCGGATTTCACAAACCCCATTGAAAACCGGGAAAATTAACAACAATTTCAGGAAGTACACATGGTAATCGATGTAGATAATTTCAAATCTCAGCCAATAGCAACCGGATTACCAACAATCAAGGTCGTGGGCGTAGGTGGTGGTGGTGGCAATGTTGTTAACCGCATGGTAACAGACGGCATCAAAGGTGTTGTCTATATTGCTGCTAACACTGATGTAATGGTGTTGAAGTCCTCAAAAGCTGACACAACACTTGCCCTGGGGACACAAATTACTAAAGGTCTTGGTGCCGGTATGAAGCCTGAAATAGGTAAAATGGCTGCCGAAGAGGACATCGATTCGATAAAGGAGGTGCTGGAAGATGCGGATATGGTATTCCTGGCCGCCGGTATGGGTGGTGGTACCGGTACAGGAGCAGCGCCTATTGTTGCGGAAATAGCAAAGGAACAGAAGATTTTGACTGTTGGTGTTGTCACGACTCCATTCAGGTTTGAGGGAAGCAAAAGGGCTAGAATTGCCGAAGACGGGATCGAAGAGTTAAAAAAACATGTCGATACCCTGATGGTCATTCCAAATGATAAGCTTCTTGAAATCGCTTCAACGAAGACAACCATGAATGAAGCTTTTTCAATTGCCGATGATGTCTTAAAACAGGCAATCAGCGGTATCACGAACCTGATCAATCTCGAAGGAGTCATCAACCTCGATTTCGCCGATCTAAAGACCGTAATGCTGAATAAGGGACGAGCGATCATGGGAACCGGAATTGGAACTGGAGAAAACCGGGGACTGGAAGCTGCCAAAAAAGCGATCTCAAGTCCGCTGTTGAGCGATAAACCCATTAGCGGTGCAACAGGTGTCATCATCAACATAGTCGCAGACGAGCAATTCTCCTTGCTGGATGCAGAAGCAGCGGCAGATTTTATCCAAAGCACTGCAGACCAGGATGCGGATGTCATTTTCGGACTGGTTACCGATCCAACCAAGGAGAATGAAGTTGTCATCACGGTCATCGCAACAGGATTTGAAAATCCGATGGATGAGCAAGCCGTTCGACCTCCGGATCGCAAACCTCTGAGAGTCGTCGACAGTCTGCGAAATAAAGCTCCCGAGAAGGCTACAACCCAGGATTCTCCGGAAACAGATCAAGAGCATGCAGAAGGCGATACCCGTGAAAAGGAGGAGATCCTTGAACTGGATCCCGACAAGATCGGTTTAAAGCAGGTTGAAAGCACCCTGCATTATCCGGATCAGATGAATCCTGATTCCGAATCCGGAGATAAACCGGATGATCAAGGTAAGCCTCAGGACTACGATATCCCTTCATTTATGCGAAAAAAGAGATTTAAGGGATAGTCAGTTAATTAAGATCGGGATCTGCCGGACAACCCAATATCTGCTGTTATTCTTCCGCTGTAACACCACCACACAGATAAGGATTCGCTAACATTGATCATTGAAGCGATCCTTCCGCCTGACCGGCTTATTTCACAGCCAGTACACGATACGGGTGAAATACGACAACAAGAAAAAATTAAAAGCCGGTATTTTTTATGACGATAATTTAGAAATCAAACTTCAAATGAGAAATAAAATTGGATATTACATTGGCTTCGGACTAGCTTCAGCGCTTATGGCTTTGTCGCTGCAGGAGTTCTATTTATACCTGTTCGATAAACTGCCCATCCCGCAAAGCCTTACAGTCACTCTATTTGGAGCTGTCACCGGAGGTATACTCGGGGCTCTTTTTGCCGGAATGGATGGTTTTTTCTCCGGAAGCAATTTCTTATTTCGAACCGGCGTACGCCTTGGGCTGATCATTGGCTTGGCTGGCGGCGCAATCAGCTTCTTCGTTGTGGACCAGATCACCAGCTTTAATCTGTTAACGGAAGACAATTTCTATGTTCTGCAATTGGTCCTGATCTCCAGGTGGGTTGTTATCGCACTAAGTATCGGCCTGGCAATCGGATTCCGCGATAAGAACCAATTGGTGACCACCAGAAGTATTGGCGCTGGATTAATCGCAGGTGTGCTTGGTGGTTTAAGCATCTCCATTGTCAGTCAATTTATCCAAATGCCATCCATTGCAAGGGGAGTTGGCCTTATTGTGCTCGGTGTGGCCTTCACCGTATCACTTTATCGATTCTCATTTTTAGGAAGAAAAGTCTGGCTGAAGGTATTAAACGGTAAACTGGAAGGACTCGAAATAGAACTGACAAAAGAGATTCTTATCTTCGGTACACAAGACAATGATGACATCAACTTGCAGGATTACCAGGATGTTCAGCAATCACACGCCAAGTTGATTCGATATTTCGAAAACTATTCCCTTGTGGACAACGACCCGTTTTGCCAAACCTTTGTCAACTTCCGAGGAATTAAAGAGCAGTTCCTGAAAAATGGAGATATCCTAAAAATAGGAACAGCGCTTTTCCAGTATTGCACTGTCGAATAAACATTTGGAAAGTATAAGTACAGATCAACCAGGCAGATAACAACCACAGAATTCTGCACCTAATTGAATTTAAATCGGAATAGCATCATGATTTCACACATCAGAGTATTGACACATTCGCTAATATTGCTCTTTTTCCTGGCGTCACAGTCTTGGGCCTCAACTATCGACCCTATTCTTGTCCCGGACAATCGTTTTTCACTATTAATGGCCGTTCCGCTGTTTATTCTGGGACTTTTACTGCTTTTCCTGACCAAAACCTGGTTTAATAAAAAGCCGATCAAAAAACTTGGATTTATCTCCATCACACCGCATCGACCTCAGAAGTTTTTCCCTCTGACCGAAGAGGTCAATAACATGATACCGGTGGTGGAAGAGCTGGCGGACGAACAAACGAATGTCTATAGTAACTTAAGCAAACTCACCCTCACGTCCAAACCGTCCGGGGTATTTCTGGAAGACAAGAACTATAAAATATCAATCCTGATTAATCGCAGGCGTGCCAGGAGAAGTATTCTCAATGACGGTGACATTCTTGATATGGGTGAACTGACCATCATGTTTCAATCTCCGGAGCGGAGGCCCAGCAAACGTGATTTTCAGTCCCACAGTTCAGGACATGCCATTCCGAGAGCGCGGCGATCCAACAGCAGGATCATCAAAAACTGTCCCAGTTTGATTCCTGCAGACCCCCGACAAAAAACCTATTATCTGACCAAGAACATCACGCTAATCGGTCGCTCGGAGATGAATGATCTGATTCCCAAATCAAAAGCCGTATCTCCCATGCATTCAAGAATAGAGAAGATTGCCGGTAAGTTTAAACTGGTAGACCTGACCAGCTCACAGGGAACCTTTGTTAACGGCCGCCGGATCGATATCCGATTCTTGAATGACGGTGACGAAATCTCCTTCGAATCGATCAAGTATACATTTTCAACTTCCGGTAAAGTGAGGTGATTTGCTGATTGGTGAAAGCCCCCTGGTCAAGTTTTTAAATGATTAAGTCAGGGGTTGTCCGCTGCAGATTTGGTCCCCCGAGGTAAACAACAACTCAATTATAAGCAAATCAGGATAAAATGAATGCTGAGAGCGAATTTCCTATCCCGAGCGGATTTCTGTGTTCAGGCCTCATTGCCGGCATCAAGGAAGATACAACCAGGAAAGATCTTGGATTAATCTATACGGAAAAGGATGCGGTTTTGGGCGCCGTCTATACCCGGAACAAATTCCCTTCCGCACATGTACAATATTGTAAGGCGCTAACTCCTTCCAACAGCTTCAGAGCCTTGGTCATCAACTCCGGAAACGCAAATGCCGGTACCGGAGAGGCGGGCAAAAAAGCCAATCTTAAGCTCGCAAGTGCCCTCGCCGACCAATTGGGAGTCTCTCAATCACAAGTATTTACCTCATCAACCGGTATCATCGGTGAAGCATTTCCCATCAAAATCATCGAATCCTCGCTTCAATCACTTGTCGATGGTCTCGGTTCTTCCTGTTTAGATGTTGCCGAGGCTATCATGACAACTGATACCCGCCCCAAACTGGCATCGACAACAGTTAAGAGTGGAGATAAAACGTACACAATTACCGGTTTTGCCAAGGGCTCCGGGATGATTCATCCTGATATGGCTACCATGTTGTCATACATACTCACTGATGCCCCGCTCACCATGAATGGTATTCAGAGTCTGACGAAAAAGGTCGCCAATCAAAGCTTCAATCGGATCAGTGTTGATGGCGACACCTCCACCAATGATTCTTTTTATTTGATCAGTTCCAACCCGATGGCAGGTAAAGAAGTTATCGCCCCCGAGATTGAAAAGGGATTGATCAGTGTTGCGATTTCCCTGGCAAAGCAGGTGGCTGCCGACGGAGAAGGCGCCAGACATCTGATTGAAGTCTGTGTCAATGGTGCCGACTCTGAAGAAAGCGGTGAAAAGGTTCTTAAATCCGTTCTCACTTCAAGCCTGGTAAAAACAGCCATTAACGGCCATGATCCCAACTGGGGCAGAATTCTCATGGCTATGGGAAACGGATTGGTTGATTCCGGATTTGAAGATAACGAGCCCGTTTCCATATCAATTCAGTCTACACCCATCTTTGACAGGGGAGAGCCTGTCCGGTTTGATCGATCGGCTTTGTCAACGGCTATGTCTGATTTTGATATCAGAATTGTGGTCGATCTGCATCGCGGCGGTTTTTCGGTATGCGGTTGGGGATGTGATTTCAGCACGGAATACGTTCATATTAACGCTGAATATTCCACCTGATTCTCCCATTGGAATCATAAGATCAAACCATGTTACGACAATTTTTTTGACCCGTTCCAAATAACAAAAGAAATCTGCCGGAACAGATTGAAATGAAAATACTGGTCGACAAGGATATCCTGTTTGCTGAAGAAGCCTTTTCTACCATAGGTGAAGTTATTACCGAGGATGGGAGCCGGATCGATTCCGACAGAGTCACGGATATTGACATTCTGGTTATCAGAACCATTACCAAAGTATCTGAAGCGCTGGTAAAGAATTCGAGACTCAAATTCATCGCCACAGCCACGGCAGGAACAGATCATGTTGATCTAAATCTGTTAAAGGAGAAAAAGATTGGATTTTCCTCCGCTCCAGGTGCAAATGCCGATGCTGTCGGAGATTTCGTCATCAATGGGCTCATCCGTCTGGCGGAGGAAAAATCCATTCGCCTCAAGGATAAAACGCTAGGTATAATCGGTGCCGGCAATACCGGGACTGCGCTTTCTAGAAGGGCAAAATGTCTTGGTATGAATTGCCTGCTTAACGACCCTCCTTTAGCGGAGACTTCGGAAGAAATTGCCTATGTCGGGCTGAAAGAGCTGATTTCGAGTTCCGATATTATTTCATTACATGTCCCCCTGACCTTCTCCGGATCCTATCCGACTCACCATCTATTAAACAAATCCAATCTCAGCCAGATCGACAAAGATGTCATCCTGATTAACACCAGTCGCGGTGGTGTGCTGCAGGAAGAAGCTCTTTTTGGTATATCGGATCGACTTCAAGGTTTGATGTTGGACGTTTGGGAAAACGAACCCAATCTTAACCCTGAAATCCACTCAATGGCCGATATAGCAACACCTCATGTTGCCGGTTACTCCTACCAGGGAAAAATCAAGGCAACAGAAATGGCTTATCAGAGTGCCTGCCGCTATTTTCAGGTGAAACCGAAATGGATCTCCCCACGTTTCAATCATCAGTCCATCTCATCCCTTACGATAAAGGAAACAGGTGATTCATCTTTCCTGGCCAAAGTCATGAAATCGGTTTACGACATCTATAAGGACGACCGTACACTCAGGCAGTATGATCAACAAGACAATCCCGGAGGATTTTTTAAAACCCTGAGAAATAACTACTCTTTTCGTAACGAGTTCAGTGCCTTTCGTCTCCTTTTTGATCCCCCCGTAAAAAAGGATCATCTTCGGGTCCTGGAATGCCTTGGCTTCCACCTACAATAGCATTGTGTCTCCTCGCAATAATCGGAAATCATTCCCGGGCCGGATTTGGAGCATCGATCCTTGGAATTGATCCTCCACCGATTAACCCTGCAAAGCCTGCAAATTATAAAGAATCTACTGGTATTTAAAAGTGTTAATTGATATTGTATCTCAAAAAATGAATTATCATTACAGTTAATAGCAGAAGCTGACATCACACAGCATTTAGCGTTTGAATTGACCAACACTAATAAACATCTTACTGAAATGACAGAAAATCAATATACTCCGGAAAACAACGATCTCACCAGTATCGGACTTATCCTAAAGAGAAAAAGAGAGGAGCTCTCTTACACTCTGGAACACGTCTCCGAAATCACCAGAATAACGCTGACCTGTCTCAGGAATATTGAAGAAGGCAACATGAATGCGCTTCCCGGACTGGTTTTTGTCAGGGGATTTATCAGGAACTATGCACGATTGCTGGGCCTTGAAAGTGATTGGATGATTGAAGCTTTGAATCAAACATATGAAGGGCCCAACGAAGATCAACCACACAAGAATGATGCTATCACCAGCCAGACTGAAACGGCTGAACCGAAGAACAAAATTTTTTATTATTCACTGGGAGTTATCCTCATCTGCGTTGTGATGATCGGGGTATACTTCTTCTATAAAAAACCGGCCGGTGACCTCGCCTTGAAAAACAACACCGTCGAGACAGTTCAGGCAGTTGCTTCCCCGGAAGAAGCGGCTCAACCAGAACCGGCAGAGGTTGTTGTCCCTGTTGAATCCGTGCAGGCTGAACCGGAAGTGGTTGAACCGACACCGACCATTATCAGTCCACTTACCTTGACTATTGTTGCTTTGGAAAACGACTGGATCAGGTTAGCCATCGATGGTCAGGATTCCTTCGAATTACGCCTGAAAAAAGGTGAAAAGTATGAATGGCCCGCCGAAGAGGAGTACAGTCTGGTCATGACTACCGGTAATACAGCCACCATCCATTTGAACGGTGAAGAGATTATTGAACGGGAGAACTATCTGGAGCATCTCTATCAGGTCAAGCTAAATAAATTCACCCTGAAACAGATAAACAACCGATAAGGTCAGGTCTCTTCCCGGCCCTGCAAACGGTATTGCAAATAAAATCCCTGGAATTAGCATGAAAGCACTTGTTCTGGCTGCCGCTCGAAGTATAAAGCTCTCCCCATTCTCCGAAACCAGGCCAAAATCCATGATCACCATTTCCGGCAAACCTATTCTGGAAACCATCCTGGAGCAAATTGGAGAGGCGGGAATCAACGAGGTCTGGATAGTGGTTAATCACCAGAAGGAGATCATCCAGGATCACTTCAAATACGGTAAAAGCTTAGGACGAAAGATCGATTATATCTATCAGACCGAAGAGAAGGGAATCGGGCATGCCGTGTCGCTTTGCGAAGAGATTGTCGGTGATGATGAGAGTTTTCTGCTGATCTATGGCGATGGACTGATGGCGGGAAATCCATTTAAAAACCTCTTAAGTCGGTTTTCACGGTCCACGTCCAAATGCATGGCAACTATCAGCCATCCTCTTTCAGACGGAGCATACGGGAATATATATCTCAGCCATGACATGAAAATTTCAAAACTGGTTGAGAAGCCGGCCAGCAAACGACTTTCAAATTATATATTTGGCGGCAGTTTTGTACTGGAGAGAGGGTGCTTCGACTTTCTGAAATCAAATGATCTGGATATGGTTGCCTATTACAACCACCTCATCGAATCCAAAGATATGGAAGCTTCCCTGTGGGAGGATTCATGGATCGATATCAGCCGTCCCTGGCATATTCTTGCGGCTAATCAAATGATGATGTCTCCCTGGACAACATCTATTATTCCGGATTCAGTGACAATCGAACCCAATGTCAATATCAAGGGAATCGTCCATTTTGGAGACAATGTACATATCAGTTCGGGAACAACCATTGTTGGGCCCTGTTATATCGGTGACAATGTCTATATCGGCAACAGCGTCCTGATCAGAAAAAACTCCTCCATCGGGCCCAACTGCAAAATCGGTTATGGAACCGAGATTAAGAACGCTGTTTTATTTGGTAACTCGGCTGTCGGTCGCCTTTCTTTCATCGGCGACAGCGTACTGGGAGAAAGGGTTCAATTGGGCTCTAATACCGTTACCGTGAATTTTAATACATTGGAAGAGGGCATCTTCTATCAGTCCAAGGATGAAGACCCGATTGATACCAAACTATCGAAACTTGGCGCCTTTATCGGGGATGAATCGAGAATCGGAACCGGGCACAGAATTGCACCGGGGACGCCTATCACCCCAAAGACAACCATTCCGGATCTGGTCTCCATTTCCCAGGCGACGCTGCCATAACGAAATCATCCAAATTGTTTAAACCATCTGTTCTCAGAACTACATCACATCACTTGCTGTTAAAGGAACACCATGTGCGGAATTAGTGCTATCGCAAGTCATAAACCAGTTTCAGACCAACTTCTGATGACACTTCAAAACCTGGAATACAGAGGTTATGATTCCTGCGGCATGGCCTTGTTTGATGATGAAAAAATCTCCGTCAGAAAAAACGTAGGGAGTGTTGATGAAGTGAATGCCGTGGAGAAATTCTCCACCATGAACGGAACCCTCGGCATTGCGCATACAAGATGGGCAACCCACGGGGGAGTAACCCAATCCAATTCCCATCCCCATTTTTCAAATGACAATAATTTCGTCATTGTCCACAACGGAATCATATCAAACTACCAACAACTTCAGGCAAACCTTGTCACCAAAGGATACAAGTTTTTCTCCGATACTGACACCGAGGTCTTTTCCAACTTAATCCAGGAGGAATATGAAGCAGCCGGGGATGTGGAAAACGCCTTTTGCAATGCTATCGACAAGCTTGAAGGATCCTTTGCCATCGCAATGATTACCAACTATCAACCGGATACCATATTTGCGGTAAAAAAGGATTCACCCCTGGTTATCGGCATCAATGATGGCGTCAACTATGTGAGCTCGGATATTAATGCTTTTATTTCCGAAACCAGGGACACCATCATACTTGATGATTTCGAGTACGTAATGGTCAAGAAAGACGATTATAAGATCAAAAAACTCGAAAACAGGAATGAGATTACCAAACAGGTCATCCAAGTCCAGTGGGACAGGCAAACCGCCCAGATGGGAGGCTTTTCCCACTATATGCTAAAAGAGATCTTCGACCAGCCACACACGGTTCGTAGCGCCCTTCATATTCCCAGGGATCAGATCAACACCATAGCACAAAAATTCATCGACAAGGAGCAGTCATTTTGTGTCGGAGTCGGAACAACTTACTATGTCGCAATGGTCGGAACGTACCTGTTCTCAGATTATGCCGGACTCTACGTTCCCAGCATCTCTGCCGATGAGTTTCCCACGCTGATTCCGGTAAACGATAAGCAGCATGTTCTCTATTTTTCCCAAAGCGGTGAAACCTATGATACACGGATGGCCATCCGTGCTGCCAAGAATGCCGGCGCCGCAACTTCGGCTGTCGTCAATGTCGTGGGATCCTCCATCAGTCAGGAAGTGGACGATTGCATTTTTCAGGGATCCGGACCGGAAATCTGTGTGGTATCTACCAAAGCGGCGGTATCGCAAATGATCATCCTCTGGCAGATAGCGCTCGAAGTAGGTGTGCTGCGGAAACATATCAGTCGAAAGACAGCAGATGAGTTTCAGGACAAGTTTCAAATCTTTTCAGACACCATTGAACAGGTCCTCAACGAGGAGTCCGGATTTATCAGGAATCTGGCTTCACAGACCAGTCATATCAACAACTGGCTTTTCATGGGAAAGGGAATCTACTATCCCATCGCTCTTGAATCTGCGCTAAAAATGAAAGAGGTTACCTACCTGCACGCGGAAGGTCTGCCCGCCGGATTCCTGAAGCACGGGACACTGGCCATGGTGGATGAAAATATGTATAGCCTCTTTTTCCTGCCTTTTAAGAGCGATTCTGATCTTTATCGCTCCACCCTGATGTCCATTGAGGAGGTCAAGGCAAGGAACGGAAAGGTTATCGGGTTTTGTTCCGAGGAGGATGAGGAAATCCGTAAACTGCTTGATCATCAGTTGATTATCCCGGCCAGCAATCCGGAATTGACTCCCTTAATCCAGCTAATTGTCGCACAACTCTTTTCCTACTACTCTGCGCTGAACCTCGGTCTTAACATTGACAAACCCAGAAATCTCGCCAAATCGGTCACTGTTGGATGATAGATCACAGGACATTCGAGTTGCACATATTTGATCTGGACGACACCCTGATCAACACCCGCTATTCCTATACAGTTGCACAGGAACGGGCCGTGCGAGCTGTGTTCCGGCAAGTGAAATCGGAAGGTTTATCGCAGATTCTCCCCGACCTGAAGTGGCTTTGCCGACAATTTGGTTCCGGTAAACCGGATGAGTACTTTAAAGCCTTGATTACCTCCCGATCTTCTATTCTAGATCCCGGTCCCGACTCTCTACAGAAGCTTTTGGAAGCTTACAGGCATGAGTTTGATTCCCTGCTTTGTTGTTTCGAAAGTGCAAAGGACTATCTTCAGCTATTGAAATCACAAGGAAAAACAATGGCATTGGTCAGCAACGGTAATCCGCTCACCCAGGTCAATAAATTAAAGCGGGTGGGACTTATCGGTTATTTTGATGAGGAACTGGTGTTTGTGTCAGGAAACTATCCTCCCTCTCAAAAAAAACCATCTCCTCATATGATCAAGGAAGCCTGTCGTGTAAGCAACATATCGGCCGACAAAGCTGTATTTTACGGTAACAATACCTCGGATATGCTTGCAGGTAACCTGGCTGGGGTGGCGACCATCCATTACAATGGCAGCACAGAATTGACGGAAGGAATTCCCGAACTGGCAAAACCTTCGACTTCAATTGACAGTTGGAAAAGCATGCTTGAATAAGACCTTTTGGAGAGTTTGGTAAGATGCACCGGAATACCTGCACAACGGTATCCCGGTACAATAAGGATGGCTGGAATTGATTATTCAATCAAACGCAAAACCTTTTGAGGAATCTGGTTTGCCTGTGCCAACATCGCCGCACCGGATTGCATAATCAGATCGTTCTTGGTGAACTCGGCCATTTCAGCCGCCATATCCGTATCACGGATCGTGGACTCGGCTGCAACCATATTCTCTTTCGCCACTCGCATGTTCGTGGCATTAATCTCAAGCGTATGGTTCTGAAATGCTCCCAATTCTGCCCGGACCTTGATGATGTCGTTGATCGCTTTGTCGATCAACGTCATCGAATCCAGGGCTCCCTGGGAACTTGTTACATCCACATCTGCCAGAGACTGAAAACCACTTTTGTTTTCCACTCCCCGCGCAAGCGTGTCGGACGCAACGTTCTGCATGGCTATGTTCACGGTTTGACCCTGTCCGGGACCAATCTGGAAAGTCATGGCATTTTGAATCACCTTAACCTTCCCGACTTCAATACCTTCGGCAGGAATCACCAGATTCGGATCGTTAGAATGGAATCTGACGGTCAGGCCGTCGGTCATTTTGTTCCCGGAGATACCCGTCATGGTTTCACCCTTTCCCAAGGCGGCTTCACCATTAATGGTACCACTCAAATCCCGACCATTTGTAGCCGTCTGAAAAGTACCGGCGGTTTGTGATATGACACCCGCTGAGCTGCTGGCTGCAGAAAACGTGTGTTCGCTACCATATTTATTGTGCTCAATCTTCAAGGCACCATTTGTCTCCTTGCTGATTGTCACATCCAAACCGGCTTTTTTCGCCGCTGCTGCAAAGTTCAGGATCGCAGCATCAACCGTGTCCGTCGCTTTTGTAACATAGCTGGCGGTTTTACCACCCTCCGTCACAAAAAGACTTTCACCGCGATCAACCATTTCCTTTGACAGTGGAGCTGTTCCAAGGATTGATGCTTTTGTGGCCATTTCTTTGACCACCACATCATAACCTTTTTCCCCACTGGACTGTGTTTCGGTCATGGCACTAACATACTGCAGACCATCGCCGATTGCCAAACCGGACACACCGCTTGAACCATCCAGTAGTTTCTTCTGGCCAAACTGTGTAAATTCGGCAATACGATCGATTGAGGATAACATGTTCTTGATCGACACCTGGTTCGCTGCAAGCATAACCGCGTCGTTAGAACCCTCGTTGGCAGACTGAATCGCCAACTGCCTCATTGCTACAAGAGTATTGTTAGCTTCCGCCAATGCACCCTCAGCCGTCTGTACCATAGATACCGTGGATTCCGAGTTACGAATTGCCTGATCAATACTGGCAATTTGAGCACGAAGTTGCTCGGAAGCCATCAGATCTGCCGCTCCGTCACCTGCCGAATTAATACGCAATCCGGAAGATAATCGTTCTAACGATTTTGCTACTCTTTCGTTAGCCTGCTTCAGATTTCTATGTGAATTCAAGCTGGCGGTGTTATGATTTATTCGCAAACTCATAACAATTCTCCATAATGAATGCATACGGTAATACCGTTGACTCGTGCCGACATCCCATGTCAGCCGAATCAAGTAGCCGCAAATACGGCTCGAGAGCACCTTCTAACCCGGTGGAAATGAATACTTTATCTCCAGGCAGGCTAAAAAGCGGCTCCCGTGAACCACAATCCTGATGCATTCGGGGTTCGCGGCAACCGCTTGTGCTCGACCACCCCTTACATACATTAATGGAGTAATAACTGTCCTGCTATAAGTTTACCCGAAACCAGTCGGTTTTAGAAACCCTCATTTTTCCACATACCAGATACAGTCTCCAAATTAGCTAAAATTGAAGACCCGCTTGAATTAGGGAAAAGTGTTGGTTCCCATTTTCAGAAAGCAGCGCTCCTCCCATGAAAACAAGACACATAGGAGACAGCCTCCTTCCTGATTCGGAACTGCCGGCATCAATAATTGATACCGCAAGGCAACTCCCGGAATATCCCTGTCAGACTCTACAATTTCAGGGATGTACCGGCAACCGCCTTGCTTTTCCGATCGAACTAGGAGTGCTGTACTACAGCAGTCCCAGGCTCTTGATCCACCTCTTCCAGTTTTACAAAAAGCGGGGGATCATCCATGGCGAAGATCATCTTCAAACCCGGTTTGAATTTGCCTATGGATTGCGCATCAAAACACAATTGTACGATTTTCTGTTTTGTTTTGTTGTCCAGGCGACTCCTCGCCACCAGTTGCTTTTTCATGCCTCTCTCCGTCTGGTGATTTGGGAACAAGGCACGATTCTGGCATTTACATTTGCATGATTCATTCGCAAACTCATAAAACACCTTCTCGTGAAAATCCGAGGTCAAGTGAGGTTCCTCCCAAAACTTCACTTGACCGGTGTTTCCCAAATCGGATTTTTTAAACCCGCACTTAGCCACTCATCCGAAGAAAATCCTTCTCCGGGAAAATTCATCATTCAATCCAATCAGGATTTAAGCTGCCCTTACAGGACAACTTGTTGTTTATCCTTGTATCTGAATTGGCTTCAGTTCATTTCTATTATTAAACTGATTGGCCTTTGCCTCATCCTTTTTCTTGTTGATGACACCGCGCCAACCATCTCTTAATTCAGCTAACAACTCGGCAACCTCTGCCAAGTATTCCTTGTTCTTCTGTATATTGGCATCAATCAGCCGGTTGAACATGTAAACGTAGAGGGACTTTAAACCTACACCTACCCTGCCGGAATTATCCGTATTCAACGAAGTCAGTAGTTCGGATATAATATTCTTTGCCCTTGAGATGTAAGTATGGGCACCTTCAAGATCATCATCCTCGATTTTCTTTATCGCGGTTTTCAGAAATCTGATCGCACCATCGTAGAGCATTAAAATAAGGGTCCCCTGATCTTTTGTGGTTACCGATGCTTTCTTATACGCGTTGCTACCGCGAGCATATGGATTCATGTTGACCTTTCCGAGTTATTGATGTTTTGATTTACAACTTAAATTTCAAGTTCATGACTGCACTTCCCTTGTGCTAAACTGCAATCCATCCCCCCAAACACAAGAGGGGGCCTGCTATGCCAGGGGATATCCTCCCGGTTTAATCATGGAAATCCGATCCAAGCCAAATCAGCCTAGCTTAGCGAGTTCTCCAGTCAGGTACTTCTGTTCGTTTTTAAGCTGGCCGAGTTGAGCTTCCATACGGGCAAATTTCTGATTCAACTTTTCCCGTTTGTTGGTAATTCGAAGCTCAAGCTCTTCAAGCTCTTCATCATAGTTTTCCAATTGGGTTTTGACATTGTTGGTATAGATGTCAAGTGCCCCTTCTTCAGGGCTGGTTATATCGTCAATGTACTCCTGAACCTTGGTTCCGACCCCTTTGGTGAAGATGATGTTGCCTTCCACACCATCACCAATCTGGTTATCCGTCAGGCTTACATAGAGTTTCAAACCTTCATACGGTGTTCCTTCATCTCCGGAGAGAATCTGTCCGCTTCCTACCATCGGTGCGCCATTGATTGTTCCCTGGACATCGGTTCCGTTGCGATTTGTTCCATTCATCAGGGGATGGGTCATAATACCGTCTGTGTTGCCCACCCGGATATATACGGCAGATTTACTGCCGGTGGTATTTGATCGGATAATTATGGAACCGTTCTCCTCGGTAACCACAACGTTCATTTTACCGATATTTTTATCGTTAATGATCTTTTTCTGCAGATCCCTGGCCAACTCATCCATCCTGAACGTTCCGGTTTCCAATTCGATGGATTCTGATTCCCGGCCATTTACCGTTACAAAAATCTCCTTGTTTTCATCGTTAATGGTAACCGGCGTATTGCTCGGTTTTGTTGCATAAATCCCCTTTGAAGCGGCTTCCGTGATATCAATATCGTATCCCTTGGGGCCACTGATTTGGGTTTTTTCCGTGGAACTCAAATAGATGATGGCACTATTATCGATCGTTCCCCAACTCCTGAACAGGTTAGCCACCGTCGTCAGGTTCTCATTAATGGCGTTGGTCAGCTTATCCTCGTCGATATCAATCAATCCTTCCTGATTAATTTTCAAACCGATAGAGATAAGCATGTTTTTATCGTTTTCAATTCCGAATATCGGATCGATAAATATACTGTTGGTCTCCTTTTGGATCTTGGGCAGATTTCTATCACCCTGCAAGGGACCGCTTTCACCCGATTCCGGTTCGTATTTCGAGACCTCCTTAAAATAGGTCAGCATTGTGTTATAGGTATCAACAAACTCCCTGATCGAAGCCAGCGCTTTCTCCGTGTCCCCCCGGATATTAATAGTTACCGGTTTTTCAGAGACCGAAAGCAGGTTTAGTCTGACACCATCAATCACATCTTCCAGCTCATTGGTGGAGTTGGTAATCACCAGGCCACCACCCAGTTCAGTAGCACCCAATCTTATTTCAGCATCCTGCGGGGGCTGAATTACCGGTGAAAAAGTCCTGAAACTAAAAGAGTCGGTCTCAAATATGCTGCCTTCTCCCAGAACCAATGACAATCCGGCATCGAATTCTATTGGAGAGCCGGCAGTATAGGTATCTCCACCAACTTCCAACACTCCCGTATTCCCTTTATTGTCTTCCCATTTCAGTTCCAACCCTTTGGTAACCCCAACACTCCCGCTTTTCAGGGCTGTAAACGTATAGGTTTTGGGTTCATATTCGGTGTATTGACCGACAATCTGCTTTTCAGCATTACTCAACCTGGGACCTGTCGGCTTTTCCGCCTTCATCGGAGCCGGAATATCCTCCTCATCCTCGATCTCCTTGGTAATCCATTGGGTCAGACCGGTAATCTGACCACCTTCGTGCCTCTCTTCTTCATCCAGCCACCAATAGTCTGCCGTAGACTCAGCCTGGTATTCGAATGTGGCGGTATCCCCATCGTTGAGCAAACCTGAATTGAGCGATAATTCCAATCCCTTGCCCAGGGAAAGTTTTGCTCCGGGGTTGTATCCCTTGCCGACAAATACCATCCCTTTGAGACCATTCTCGGACTCATATTCAATTTTCAAATCTTCCGCCTGACCGATCTGTCCACTTCCTACCACTGTCAGGGTGAAACTGTCGTCATCCTCTCCTTCCATCTTACCGGTGATTATGGGTCCGCCTTCCGTAGACTGACGTTTCCATTTACCGGGTTGGGTAATTGCAGGCGCCCTTTCATCATCATTTTTCCACCAGTACAACTCCGATTCCTGTGGTTTGGCACTGGCAGAAAAGGAGTCGTTCACGATGATTTCACCATCGCTTAATATCAGGCTGATTCCATCAACCACCTCAACAGGCTCACCGGGTGTATAGTTGAACGATCCCAGGTCTAGATAACCATAACGTCCCTGGTTATCCTCCCAACGCATTCTCAAGCTTTCACTAACTCCGACGATACCTGTATTGACCGCCGTGAAGGTCAGCTCCAACGACTCTTCGCCAGAGTAATTCCCGATCAGTTCGGGAATTACGGTAGATGCTCCGGTACCCGTCGGTTTTGGTGCCACCTCCTCTGCTTTGGCGATTCCTTTCCATTTACCCGGTTGCAGATAATAAGGATCAAAAGTTGGCATTACACCTTCATTTGAAGGTGAGGAGGCAATAAATATCTCTCCCTCTTTTCCTGTTTTCTTACTGGTCAGGACAACCTGAAACGGTCTCTCCTTATTCCCTGTTTTGATAATACTGGCAGACAGATCTGAATCAAGTCCGTTTATGGCATCGACATAACCCTGCAAATTATCGTTTGTCTCGTCGATCAGTATTTTCTCCGGGGGATTTTCACCAATCGCTACGGCAACTTCTCCCCGGGCTATTTGAACCTCCTTGGATTCGAATCCCTGTGATGCTATCTGATGATTCAACGCCAGCTTGTCCACAATCATCGTGTGTTTGCCGGGTTTGGCTCCCGAAGTGGCAAAAGCCTCAACCACGTCAGGATGACTGGAGCTTACGATCTTCCCTTCCCAAAGCGATTTTTTGGCAAGGGTATCCGCTGCTGTTTTTGTGGTTTCCAGGTATGCCTTTACCTGTTTCCACGCGTCCAGTTCCAGGGCTTTTTCTTCCTTTCTTGCAGCAATGGGTTCGATTTTCTTTCGTTCCGCCGCGATCATTTTATCCACAACCGCTTTGGTATCCATGCCGGAAGCAAGGCCGGTAATCACATTCGGATTGGAACTGATTTCAGATGGCATTATCTATCCTAGAAAATAGCAGACAGGAAAATTTTTCCACAATAAGACAGTTTTACGGAAAAACCCTGTCTAAAACAGGGGTCGAATATGCTCTGATCAACATGCCTGATGAGAGATCCAATACGGGCATAAAAACCCACCAACAGGTTGATCATTTGCAATCCCGGGATGGAAATCACGCACTTCTCCACGGGATCTATCGAACCGATCTATTTTAATCCAGGAATAGAATTACAATTACTGTTCCAATGAACATCAATTCGTCCGTTATTTCTTAATCGGCAGATTTCAAATTTACTTTAGCTTTATTTTGTCTTCCAAGTTTAAATGTTGAGAAAGGTCTGTCACAAATAGGACATACCCTCTAAGGTGACTAAGATTTAACAGACTTATCTGCTATATCCTTTATCGGCACTCCCTGAAAAAACTTGAATCTTTTTTTTGATTCAACAAAAAAACAGAGACAGGGAGAAAAGAATTGATAAATATATTAAATAGTTAACGATAGCGATCCCTGCTTTTCCAGGGGTCTGGATAACTATGCTTTTATCAGATCAGGCTTGTAAAACGATTATAGTTGAGACGGGAAATCGTGACTTGATATACTATTGGGGGATTATCCGAACGGACGCAAAGCTATTCGGCGTCTTCCTCTTTTATCTCAATCTTGGAAAGAATTTCATCAATTCGGCTGGCATGATCAAATCCTTTGTCGAATTTGAAGGTTAATCGCGGTGTATTTCTTGAGCGGAGGGTTGCAGCCAGTTTGGATTGGAAAAAACCGCTGGCTGAATTCAATGCCTTGGTGATTTCGTCAGGAGGAGTGCTGCTGTCGAAAACGGAGAAGAAGACAACAGCTCCTGCAGAATCAGGACTGAGCTTGACATCCACAATGGTTACCCCTTCAAACAGGGGATTACTGCTGGATTTTTTTAAAATAGAAGAGAGCTTAATCTTGATCTGCTCTTTTTTCCGATGGTTGCTGACCTTCATCTAGCTCTCATTGATGCAGATTTAAAGTTTGGCTGCTGTTTCCAGTCGAATGTAGGATTCAAGTTCGTCACCGATTTTTAAATCCTTGTAAGAATCAACACCGATGCCACATTCGAATCCTGTCTGCACCTCTTTAACCGAATCCTTAAAGCGCTGCAGAGAGGAAAGCCTGCCATCATGGATGATTACATTATCCCTGATGACACGAACCGAGCTGTCTCGCAGGAATTTTCCTTCCACAATCTTTGAGCCGGCCACCACACCTATTTTCGGAATATTAAAAATTTCAAGCACTTCTGCCTTGCCGTGAATCTCTTCCCTGACAATCGGTTTCAACATGCCTTCAAGCGCATGCTTGACATCCTCGATAACCTCATAGATGACACTGTACAGCCTGACGTCAATGCCTTCTTCATGGGCCAGGTTTTTTGCAGTAGGATCAGGTCGTGTGTTGAATCCGATAACGATGGCTTTACTTGTTGAGGCCAATAAAATGTCGGTTGACGAGATGGCGCCGACAGCACCGGATATGATCTTAATAGCCACCTGTTCGTTCCCCAGCCGTTCCAGGGCATCGCTTAATGCATCAAGAGAACCGTTTACATCGGTTTTTACAATCAGATTAAGCAAACTCTTCTCTTCCTGACCAATTGAATCGAACAGATTCTCCAGGGTTCGCTTTTGCTGCTGTGCCTGTCTGCGTTCCTTCTCTTTTTCAGTTCTCAGCATGGCAATCTGTCGAACCTGTTTTTCGTCCAGTCCCACGTTGAAAGGATCCCCGGCTTTGGGAACACCATTTAATCCCACGATTTCCACGGGAATTGCAGGTGAGGCCTCGGTTATCTTTCTTGCCTTATCATTCCACATAGCCCTGACACGACCATATTCAGTTCCGACAACATAATTATCACCGACCTTCAGGGTTCCATTCTGGATCAGGATGGTCGCAACATTTCCTCTTCCTTTGTCCACTTTGGATTCGATAACCGTTCCCAGTGCCATCCGATTCGGATTGGCCTTGAGTTCCATAATCTCAGCTTGCAGATGAACCATCTCCAGGAGTTTGGGAATTCCATCACCCTTTTTGGCGGAAACCTTGATGGTCGGAATATCGCCACCGAACTCCTCGGGAACAAGTTCATGTTCCATCAATTGTTGTATGGTTTTGTCGGGGTTTGCATCCGGTTTGTCACATTTGTTCACTGCCACAATAATTGCCACTTCCGCAGCTTTGGCATGGTGAATTGCCTCGATGGTCTGGGGCCTTGGTCCGTCATCCGCCGCCACCACAAGGATTACAATATCGGTTACATTGGCTCCCCTGGCTCGCATCGCCGTAAATGCCTCGTGACCGGGAGTATCCAGAAATGTAATCCTGCCTTCAGGGGTTTTAACGTGATAAGCCCCGATATGCTGTGTAATCCCCCCTGCTTCATCATCAGTTACATTACTCTTTCTGATTTTATCCAGCAGGGAAGTCTTCCCGTGGTCAACATGACCCATGATAGTTACAACCGGCGGTCTCAGGATCAGATCACTTTCTTTGTCTTCGGTTTTATCAATCGTGTCCTCAATAGATTCGAACTGTACCTTGAGTTCGATTCCATGCTCCGATGCAACCAGTGCGGCGGTTTCACCATCGATAGACTGTGTAATAGTTGCCATGATGCCCAAAGACATCAACGTTTTGATAATCTCAGGCACCTTGACTCCGATCAGTCCTGCCAGATCACCGACTGTTATGAATTCACCAACCACTAGTTCCTTTTGACGTGGGTTAAAAACATGTTTGACTTTTTTAGCTTCTGCCTGTCGCTTTGCTTTTTCTTTCCGTTTGGCGGCCTTTGAGACTCTGCGCTTACTGGGATACTTCGGAGCTTTCGGTTGGGCTGCAGGGATAATTTCATCCTCGAAGCCACCTGAAAAATCTTCCTCTTCAATAACTTCCAGTTTTTCTTTAAATACCCTCTTATCAAGCTTAACTTTATCCTTTTTCTGCAGACTTTTGATCTGTTTCTTATCGTATTCGTCTAGCGGACGCTCTTTCTCGATCGCCTTTTCCTGCTTCTTATCCTTTTTACGGAGCTTAACATCAGCTTTATCCTTATCGTCCTTTTCAGTTGTTTTAGCTTCAGCTTCGGCCGCAGCTTCCGGTTTCTCTACTTCAGCTCGCTTTTTTCTAACCGTAACCTTGATCGGCTCCTTCTGAATTGGTTCCTCTTCAACGACAGGAGCTTCAACCACTTTCCTTGTTCGTCTGGGCCTGGGTTTTTCGGCAGCTTTCTTTCGAGGTTCTCTGGTTTTCTCAGCAGCCGCTTTTTTCGGCTTCTCTTTGGGTTTGTCAAGCTCTTCAGCAGTTTTCTCCTTATCCTTAACCTCAGCCTTCTTCTCTGCTTTTTTGGTTTTTGGCTTAGCCAGTTTGGCCTCAACTTCCTCTTTAGCTTCTTCTACGGGATCTTCTTCGGGTGTTGCTTTTTTGCGAATGATTCTTTTGGGAGCTTTTGCTTTGGCAGCTACTTTTTCTTCTGAAACTTCGGGCTCCACCTCCGGCTCGGCGACTTTAGGCTCCTCTTTTTTGGCTGCCGGTTTGGTTTTTTTGGGCTCTTTTGCTTTTTTGGCTGAGATTATTCTACGGCCTGGTTTTGCCGCTGGAACCTGGCTGGGTGCTTCTTTGTCTTCGGTCTTGGCAGAAGGCTTGAGAAAATCACTCTTGATGAGGGCAATCTGATCGTCAGCAAGGGAAGAAAAATTCCCGGTGATTTCAATTCCCAGATTCTTAATTCTCTTGATCAATTCCTTTGTTGGAATATTGAGTTCTTTTGCCAGCTCAAACACTCTCAGCGACATGAATAATCCTCCAATGATTTTATGTCTGTCTCATCTATCTTCAAATGCAGCGAACACATCAGGCTCTATTCGCTTTTATCCCCGGGATCCGACTCTGTTTTTTCATCAGTATCGTCCTCTGTTGCGGATTGATCAACCTTTTGTTCATCTTCCGCAGGTTTTTCTTCAACACCTTCTTCCGGAGAGTTCTCGGATTCTCCGACTTCTTCATTCGTGTCTGTCGCAGCAGTCTTAGCGTCGGAGGCTGTTTCAGCAGGTTCCTCACTGTCAGGAACACCTTCGACGTCGCTATCAGCCACCGGAGCCTCCTCCTTGTCTCCTTCCAGTTTTTCCTCTTCCGCATCGCCGTTGGTACCGGAGAATGAGGCTTCAAGTTCCTTCAGTTCATCTTTGGGCTCCCAGGCGGTGATGTTTATCATAATTCCAGTAAGCTTGGAAGCCAACCGAACATTTTGCCCCTGTTTTCCAATTGCCAAGGAAAGTTGATCCTGCGCAATCTGAATATCAGCCACCTTGTTCTCTGTATCCAGATCAATTCTCATAATATCCGCTGGCGCCAATGCATTGGAGATAAACTGTTCCAGATCGCTGGACCATTCAACCACATCAATCCTTTCATCACATAATTCTGAAACAATCGCCTGGATTCTTGATCCCCGTGGTCCGACACAAGCTCCTACAGGATCGACATCCGGATCGTCCGTATAAACAGCCACCTTGGCTCTTTTACCCGGCTCTCTTGCCGCACCCATTACTTCGATAATTCCTTCGTAAACCTCAGGCACCTCTACTTCAAACAGTTTCATCAAAAAACTCGGATGTGTCCGGGAAACAACCAATTGAGGCCCTCTTCCCTCTGAATGAAGATCAATCAATAAAGCCCGAACATGATCACCGGGTTGCAGTTTTTCGTGCGGTATCTGCTCATGACGTTCCAGAACGGCTTCGGCTGAGTTACCCACAACAATAATAACTTTACCCCGTTCAATCCTGGAAACAGTCCCGTGGACAATCTCATTGGTTTTGTCGGAATATTTATCTAAAACAGATTCCCGCTCGGCTTCACGAATCTTTTGAAAAATCAGTTGACGGGCTGTTTGGGCGATAACCTTGGAAAAATCCTTTGCATCGATCTCATATTCAACTTCATCTCCACATTCTGCAAGAGGATCCAGTTTTTTGACCGCATCAATAGATATCTCATTGTCAGGGTCTTCCACTTGCTCCACCACAACTTTATAGTGCATCAGATCCAATTCACCTGTTTGCCGGTCAAACGACGCTTCTATAGTTTTGTAATTTTTATACTTCCGATATGCGGCACCAACAATAGCATCTTCAATTGCTTCAATAATAGATTCCTGCTCCAAACCCCTTTCGTGGCTCAGTTCGACTATCGCTTCCAGAACACTTCCAGGTTTCATGAAACGCTCCTGTGACGTTATGCTTATTCTCTGTTAAGCATGAATGACTAATATATATTTTTCGGGAATTCCAAATGATTGTAAAAACTGTCTGAAATGCTGTCACGGTTTTGGGTTGACTTATTTTGGATCGAGATTCAAAACTCAGGGAACAACCGGATTCCTTTCATATTGTCCAGGTCAACCTCCAACTCATGATGTTCATTGCTGATGGTCACAACCCCCTGATCAAAGCCGTTTAAAATACCAACAAACTTTTTCTGCCCCTTGATCGGAGAACTAAATTCCGCTTTGACGCGCTTTCCAATACTGCGCAAAAATTCCTTTTCCTTCTTTAGTTCCCGGAAAATACCCGGGGAACCAATCTCCAGGTAGTATTTCTGCTGGATAAGATCCTCAACATCCAGTAGTAAAGACAACTTTTCACTAACCAGAGCGCAATCATCAACCAGAATACCCTCCTCCTTGTCAATGGTAATATCCAGAATATTCCCCTTGTTTTCCTGTCTGTAAACAATATCAACCAGTTCAAAACCCAACTCACTGACAACGGGCTCAACCAGTGCAGTTAACCGCTCGGAAATATCCTTGGCAAGTCGCATTTTCCTCTTGAGAAAATGATAAATTCTTCCGCCTACTCTGATTAATTTAATTTTTCAAAATAACATAAACACGGCTCAAATGCAATCCCAATCTACTCAAAATAACGGCTTGTCGTGCATTATCCTTGGTATCCTGTCACCACTCAACCGTCGCTTCGATCCTGAATTTCATGTGTGCTGGTTTATCATATGAATTCAGTCATATAGAGGTAAAACACATTCAACCTTCAAGCCAACATCTTTCGACAATCCCGCATTGCGGGTCTTCATTCAACCGGATAAAATAGTTCTATGGAGATGCTCCCGTGAATAAGCTTTGGGATCTTGGGAAAGGCCGATCATCATCTAAAGCAAACAGATCATCACCGGATCCGAACCTTGTCTGTAAATCCGTGCGATGTAAGATGTCACTGGCAACGGCTTGATTCCGGGCTAATCCCTTTCCGCCGAGGTTTTGCCTCTCCGGGAAATAAAAACCGTGGAAAAAGCCTTTAATTTTTCGTTTTCATACTTTAGTATTCTAACTATGTTTTTCTACGTTGGAATTGATACGTTTACATTTTGGTCGGACCGGAAGCGGAACTCCTGTTAATTTTATCGAAAGCAGGCATCTGCAGTGACCAAACTTGATAACAGAACAAGAAAGAGGGTTTTATGAAAATCAGAAATATCGCCTTATTGATAGCAGCAATTCCCCTAATTGCGGCAGGATGTGGCAAATCCAAACCTGCAACAAAGCCCGTCATTGAAGAGGAATTTTTGACCCTCGCAGATGTAAGCGGCCGAACCAGCTTTCAAGAAGACTCTCCTGATGTTCGAGTCATCAAAGTAAAGGCCAAAGCCTTGATCAAGAAAAACGACATTCGACTGGCAAAAAAGAATGCCCTGCAAAATGCTTCCAAAATGGCAGTCGAAGCCATGGTTCGTGAGTTGATGACAGCAGATGACTACAATCGAAGATATGAGGAGATCGAACGTTACTTCTCTACCAACATTGACAAGTACATCGTGGACAGGGAAGTAGTCGCGGAAAAGAAGATCTATAATGACAAGTATTATGGAATCTCCGCAGCTTTTAAGGTTAATCGGGAAGTCACCCTTGTCGCCCTGCAAAAGGATTTAAGATTCATTGATGCCAGCGGCAGCACTTTGATAACCATTATAACCAGCAAAAAAGACTGGGATCTTTCCGCTATCAACTATAGATTTCAAGACATTGAAGACATGTTGATGAATCAGATCCAGACTGATCTCAACCAGCGTGGATTGAGGGCAATGGATTATCGCAACGCGGTGATCTCAATGCAGACCGATGAGAAAAAGCGGGCGGCTTATTCCAAGCTTTCCAAGGAGCAGTTCATGGCCATGGTGACCGGCAGCAGTGCCAGGGATGAAGCCTTCAACCAACAGGTTAAAGAATCCGAGGAATTCTATACCTCCGGGCTGACCCTGCTGAAGCAACTGGCCAAAGTGGTCGTCGAAGTGAACATCATCTCCTTGAGCAGAAAAGAAGATAAAGTCGTTTTGAGCGTTAACGTTACTGCAAAAAACATCTCAACGGCCACCGGTGGTGCCTTTGCCAATGAAACCTTCAATATCGCCCGCAGAACCGGAGCCAGCGCTGATCCTGCAGCAGTGGTTACGCAGCTTGTAAAGGACACCTACGTAGAGATGAGAGAGAAATTTGTTCCCCAGGTAATCAAAGAGATGTCAACCATAGATGTTGGCGGCAACAAGCTGATTCGTTACGAACTGGTTATGAAGGGTTTTGACAGTCGGGAATTCAGGAACATGAGAAGAGCAATCAACGGAGCACAGGCAGATAATTTCCGCTACCTCGATTACGATAACACCCTGAAGGAGGCCAATCCTTCCATTAATATTCTGTTTGTCCGTTACGCCGGTAAGCTGTCGGCTCTCGCTGATGATGTACTTACCATACTGGACGATGCCAATCTGCCTGCCGAAGATCCGATCGTTGCTCAAGATTTAACCGATCTGGTCTTCGAGAAAATGATTGTCGATGATTAAACCTGAAGCTATTAGCCTAATAACCGTAATCGATTTAAGTAAGAACATGAATTGAAATACTTCAAGAGGTGAAAATGATGAAACCGACCTTTCGTAAAGCGGTAATACTATTGACCGGTATTCTTTTCCTGCTGGCCGGCTGTGCCAGTCTGGAAAAAGCAAGATCCCTGCACAACCAGGGAAAGAATTCCGAAGCTCTGGAAATGGCAGCAAAATATCTGGATGATGGTGATCCGGAAGTGCGGCTGGAAGCGGTTGAACTGGTCGGACAGATTGGCGGTGAAAATGCCGGGCGATATCTGATGCCCTTGCTGGACGAAGATGACGAGGAGTACATCGAGTCCAAGAATGAGGCTATCAGAACGTTGGGTAGACTCAAATATGCCAAGGCTTCCAGAAAACTGGTAGCCATGTCCATTACAACCGAGGGTGATACCTTCGATGCTGTTGCAGAAGCTATTGACGGTATTGGATCGCCGGCTATCGATCTTTTGGTGAAGAAGTATTACAAGGCCACCAAACCGTCCGAAAAGAACGCTTATAAACGCGCCATGCTGGCAGTCGGTCCGCAGGTTGCAACGGCTATTGCAAAATCGATGAAAGGGAAATCCTACTTCGAAAACAGAGCCAATTTCGATCTCCTGATCGAATTTAAAAATCCCCTGGTTGCTCAATGGCTGCTTGATGAGATCGAGAATGAGGAAGTTGCCGACCTGGTGGTTGAAGCCCTGGTTAAACTGGGCAATAAGGCCATCCTTCCGGTAACCAATCGACTAAGGTCTTTGCAGGGACGTGATGGATTTGTCGATCTCAAGGAGAGATTGATCAAAGCTTTAGGTGATTTAAAAGCCAAAAAAGCGGTGCCCCTGTTGGAAAAAATGACTGAAGACGGCAGTGAGCGTGTCAGCAATGCAGCCGAATTCTCCCTGAAGAAAATCAGAGGGTTTTAGTCGTAACAAATTCAGGCGATCGTTATTCTGACGATCGCCGCGTCAATCAGGATACAATCCAGGTACGAAGTCAATGAGTTTTAACCAGTCAAAAAGTATCAGCTTCCCCGGTCGCAATCAGCTTCACATATTCGAACTACCTCTACATCCTATGAACCAAGGGATCCAATCGCATTCCACTGTTTTCAGGTAAGGCCATGAGATTTAGAATCAGATCCAAAATAACCATCTGTCTTGCACTCCTGATTTGTATTTGTTTTCACAGTGCATTTTCTGCGGAGTTTGATGTCATGAGGCCGGCAAAACTTGCCATCCCCAGTGAGATCAAGCGGGTGTTTATTGATCCCGCCATGCTGAATGATGCCAATGACGAGTTAAAGATTAGAAACCAAGTCGTCAACTCCCTTGCAGATCGTCTCAACGCCCTCGGGCGCTTCCGCATAATAATCGGTCCCATCGATGAAGAGTTTGATCCCAATGTGGAAACCATTGCCGTTATTCAAGGTGATATCATCAGTGGCGGAGAAATAGATGAGGGTCAACTGACCGAGCAGGCCGAATGCAGGGGCGGCATTTCAGGTCTTGTCGGAGCAGCTACCGCGGCAGAGACTTCTCAACAGGGGATTACTTTCAGTCGGAGGGGCATGCTTTGTAAAAAAGCAAACTTAAAGTCCCAGCTTGTTGAAGGAGGTTTGAGCGCCGGACTTGGCATGTTGGGTGTTCAGGAATTTCCACGCTACGACGAGGTCATCAGGGTGTATAAATACAAAAATTTCTCCCTGTTTGCCCAGGTCAACCTTAGTCTGACCCAGATCGGAACTGAAAGGGAAACCTTGGCTATTCAGGCAGATGCTGCCAGCTTCAGCAGGCATGTTATCAATCCGGATACTTATCGCAATGTCAGGGAATCAGGAGACAATGCTCCCGTCATCTGGCTCTGGTTCAGATTAACTCCCGTGGCGCCGGTTATCATACCGCAGATTGCCGTTGTCAGCGCATCAAATCCAGGTTCCTCCCTGGGAAGATGGTATGAGAGGTTGACACCTTCCGTGTCTGATATTCCCGAAAAGGAAAGGCAACAGATTATTTCCAAACTGATTGACAAGACCCTGACAGAGTTTATTCGAACCATCTCTCCTTACAAGTCACGCGTTGTCACTGAGGTAGCATCCGGAAAGAACAAGGCGGCGGTGACCAAAATCAACGAAGGTGAATTCGAAGAGGCCAAAAAATTCCTGGAAGGTTCGGAAGACCCGGCGGATCTCTACAACCTGGGGCTTTCCTATGAAGCGACTGCCAGGACAATCGAGGATTATGAGGATGCCCTTTTTTACTATTCACAGGCGCTTGATTTATCACCAGGTGAAAAATTATACGCACAAGGGGTTGGGCGAATGGAACTCCAATTGAGATTAGCCAACCGTCAGAAAGCCCAGGCTTCTAAATAAGATAAATGGTTTCGGGAGAACAATATGAATTTTCCTTCTTCACATCGATATTTACGCACACTGTCATTTCTCCTGTTGTTGTCTGTTTTTCTGGTCGGCGGTTGTGCTAAAAAACTCCAACTGACTGTTATCAATCCCGCTGAAGTTGACACGACAGGAATCAGGAAAGTCGCTGTGGGGCAGTTTAAAATCGCCAAAATCAACTGGATTTATAAACTGGAAAGAAACGGCAACTGGAAAAGCAGGGAACGATTTTTAACCGAAGCGCAGGAGCAATCATTAAGTAATCAGATTCGTGCGCGTGTCATCAGTCAGCTAGCCACTGTGCCTTACTTCGATCTGGTTTATGCGGATGAATTTGCTGCATTGGAAGACAATGCCACGATTCAGGATGCAGTCGCCGCCATCGGTTTCAGTACTGAAGAGGTGGATGCCGTACTCAACGGAAAAGTCTGGGTTGATGTTATTGTCACCGATGGCGTTGAAATCGCAAAAACAGATCTGGAATTCAAACAGGGCGGCAGGGAAGGCTCTTTCAACTACACGGTGGAGATTCTCTCTTATTGGCCTTATAAAAGTGTTAACGGCACCATGGCGTTGGAACTGAAGTTGACAAGGCTTTTTCCCACGGATGTGCTGTCCGTCACCTTTGATTCACGAAGTTATAGTGACAAGGTTGGTGGAAAACCGGCTGATCTGCAGACCAAAATTGCCCAGGGCGTCTATTCAATTAGCTCCCTTGCAGCCGGATCCGGTTCGAAAGAAGAGGGTGATGATAAAATCGAGGAGTCCGATCTTGTGTTACCGAATTTTAATCAACTGATTGCCAATCTCTCGGAATCTATCGCCGCCCAGTTTTCCAGAAAGGTTGCACTCACCCTGAAGAAGGTCGATTACTCCATAGCTTCAGGTGGCAATAAAACCGCAGCCATGTTAATCGAAGCCGGTGCTTACGAAAAAGCGATTGAGGTTTTATCCACAGCCTTGGATCAAGCTGAAAACAAACAGCCCGACGACTACTATAACTTGGGTCTTTGCTTTGAAGCCATCGGCGATTACGGTCTTGCTTCCGTGTCATATTCGGACGCTATCAATCTGGAACCCGGAAATCTGCTTTATGCCCAAGGAATTGGCAGGATTGATCGATTAAAAAGAGAAAACCGCAAACTGAGACAACAACTGGACACCAAGGAATAGAAAACAACCACAAGACGGATATCAAAATGAGATTCAAAACCTTAAGTAAAGCCGTTATCGTTCCGTTACTGCTATTGTTGGGATTGCCTGCATGTGCACCCCAGGTGACTTTTTTTGTTACCAAACCACCGGATTTGCCGATTGAGGACGTGGAGATCGTCTCTTTGGGTCTGTTTTCAGAGGTACCTCATGAACAGATTCAACTTCCCGGGCAGTTAAATCCCGGCCAGCTCAAGAGTCGCTATTCGCTGTTACCGAGGGTGACGGAATTCAAATCCAACAAACCAAACGCGGATCTGGTTCGCTCCATGCTGGCAGCTAAATTGTCCGCTTCCGGCCAATACCGTATCATTAACACGGAATTGTACAACAAGGACAAAGCCAGCGGACTTATTCCCGATGCCTCCAAAACGGGAATCGTAACCGCCAGGGTGAAATATTTTGAGAAAACCATTGAGAGCTCCGAGACAACCTTTTTCTCGCTGATCGCTACGAAGCAGGGAGGAACCCTCCAGGAGCAGTTAATGGCACTGGCTGCAAAAGAGGGGTCCGCGAGAATCGCCAGGGACAGTAAAAAAGGATATAAGCTTCAGGTGCCTTATATTGAAACCATGGCCGCACTTGAGGTTGAATTTGATCTGGTTCGGGACAGTTCGGGGGAAAAGATCATCCCCACCCAGGTTCTGCGCAGCTATTATGTCAAGAAGTGGGGTGGTAGTGAACAACGCTCCCATGTACCGGAAGCCCTGCGCCAGATTATTGTCACCCGCTACCAGAAGGATTCTTCGATGATGGAAACCCTTTTCCGGCAGGCTGCCAAGGTTGAACTGGCTATTCTCGACCCCGATGAGTTTCTGGCCATGGGGGGAAAACTCAAATACCATCCCGCTGTCTCCCGCAACTCACTTGAGATTCGCACCCGTCTGACAAGACAAATCGTGGAAAGATATGCCAGACTCATCAGCCCTTATACCGTCGAGACAGTGCTGAAAGTAGCAGCAGGCGACTCTCTGGCCGTTACCTATATCAAGGCAAATGCTTATGAGTTGGCCATCAATCGGTTGGAGAACATCGAAAGGAGCGAGAAGGATACCTACAATCTTGCACTGGCTTACGAATCCGTTGCAGAATACCGTCAGGCTGAAAGGTACTACGCAGATGCCCTGGATTCCGACCCTGAAAACGAGGTATATAAAGAAGCTTTGGCAAGAGTAAAACGCTGATACGGAAAAGCCGGATCTCAGGACTCGATTCCGGATCTGGCTTCTATCCCCTTCCGGTAATAATGCTTGACTTCCTGCATTTCCGTTACCAGATCAGCGTAGTCAATAAGAACAGGATCAGGTTTTCTGCCGGTTAGAACCACCTCCACTCCCCAATGACGGCTTTTTAGCAGATCAAGCACCTCGGTGACAGAGAATAGATTGTAGTAAAGGGCGATATTAATTTCGTCCAGAATAACCAACTGATAGCTGCCCTCTTTGAGAATCCTGCTGACCTCCGACAGCCCCTTTCGCGCAACCCGAATGTCCTCCTTCGTGGGCTCGTTATAAATAAAGCAATCCAATCCATACTGACGAACGGTCACCAAATCTGAAAATCGATCCAGCGCCTTGATTTCAGAATAGGTCATTCCCTTGACAAACTGCCCCAGAAAAACCCGTAAACCTGCCCCCATTGATCTTAAAGCCAGCCCCAGCGCGGCTGTGGTTTTCCCTTTTCCATCCCCGAAATAAAGATGAACATACCCTTTTCCGATGAATTGTTGCGGGTTTGATTGGTTTGTCATGGATCCGTTTTTTTGTTGATTCGTCCCCGGCCTGGAAAGATCAACGATTGCAAGGCCGTCTTTGAATGTGTAATCTAAGGCAAGATAGGTTCATTTGTTAAAATCGTCAACATCGAATACAAGTATCATCTGCATGAAGCTTCCCGACACCCTGATTCAAATCGCCGGTAACATACACAAGGATGGAGGAATCCCCATTCTGGTGGGCGGTGCCGTCCGCGATTATCTTATGGGTATGGAATGCAAGGATCTGGATGTTGAGGTTTTCAACCTGCACTACAATCAGCTTATCTCTATCCTCAAAAAGCACGGGCGGGTATCGGCAGTTGGCAAGGCGTTCGGGGTTTTGAAACTCTCCTGCAATGGCTATCATTTTGATTTCTCGCTCCCGCGCAATGACATCAAAACCGGTGCCGGACACCGGGGATTCAGGATCACAACGAACCCTGAGATGTCGTTTAAATCAGCAGCTTCCCGCAGAGATTTCACCATTAATGCCCTGGGATATAACCTGATTACCAGGGAGATCCTGGATGAGTTCGACGGCAGGGCCGACCTTTCAAAAAAAACTCTTAAGGTGGTGGATCTGGCTACTTTTGGTGAAGATCCCCTGAGGGTCATGAGAGGGATACAATTTGCCGCCCGCTTTAAATTGAGAGTGCCGGCGACTACCAAGGAAATATTTGTGTCATTGGTGGAAAGCCTGGAAGAGCTTCCCAGGGAGAGGTTATTTGAAGAGATTACAAAGCTGTTTCTGAAATCAAAAAAACCTTCCATCGGATTGAACCTTGCGGACGAGGTTGATGTCAATAAGAAGCTCTTTCCGGAACTGAATGCCCTGAAAAAAATCCTTCATGAGCCGGACTGGTATCCCCAGCGTGACGCCTGGACGCATACCCTGAACATGGTTGATGAGGCGGCAAAGTTGAGGACGGGGGACAGATACAGTGATCTCTCACTGATGCTGGCGGCACTTTGTCACGAGTTTCCCAAGTTGAATCCGACAGAGTTTGTTCAATCCGGTAGAATAAGTAATGATAGGGGAAACCCCTGCCAGAGCCTGACGAGATGTTTTCTGCTACGCATGACAAATGAAAGCAAACTGATCGAAAATGTCGTCTCCCTGGTGCACGAACATAAAACCATGAACACGCTCTTCGGTTCCAGCAGGGTGAAAAACGGGGACATTCGTCGATTGTCATTGAAGGTTGATATTCCTCTTTTGATCCGTGTTGCGGAGGCAGATCATTTCAGTCGGTTCAACGGCAAGGAGAGACCCAACGAATTTCCCGCGGGCGAATGGTTAAAAAAGAGATTTCATGCATTGAAACTGGAGGATCACAAAAACCTCGAACCCATTCTCAAAGGCAGACATCTAATCTCCCTCGGCTTAAAACCGGGGCCGTTATTCGGTAAACTGCTCAACGATGCCTACCAGAAGCAGTTGGACGATGAATTTATCACCCTGGATGATGCAATCCACTGGGCTCAAAGTCAAATCAAGGCATGAACGATTCCGGGGAAAATAACAGCCTTTTGCAGAATACCGCAACGCCTGAAGTTATATTTCAGGATGGGCATTACGTAGCCATCAATAAACCCGCCAATCTTCTGGCTCACGCATCCATTATTGACCGGCATGAGAAACTGAATGCAACCTCATTGCTGGAAGAGTATCTGCAAAAAAAAGTATTCAATGTTCATCGCCTGGACAAGCCCACATCCGGCATCATGATCTTCGGGCTGCATTCGGAAGCAGCCCGAAAAGGAATGGAAAGCTTTGCCAGGGCTGACAACAAAAAGGTGTATCTTGCCGTAACCCGCGGTTATTCCGAGCTAAGCGGCAGGGTTAGAACCGCGCTTCCCCCGGTGGCGGATAAACTTCTTGATAAAAGACGAAAGCAGGGTAGACAAACCAAAAGCGCACTTACCGAATTCAGACGTTTGGCAACTCACGAACTGCCGGTGTTGATCAGTCGTTATCCGACATCGCGATATTCCCTGCTGGAAGTTCATCCCAAAACAGGACGGATGCATCAGATCAGGAGACACCTGAGGCAAATCAGGCACCCGATTATCGGGGATACAAAATACGGAGATCACAAGCACAACAGATATTTCAGGGATGATCTGGGCCTGCGCAGAATGTTTTTAGCGGCAACCGAACTGACCTTTTTCCATCCCTTCACAAACTCTCCGGTCACACTAACTGCACGATTGGATGAGAAATTTACAGATCTGATCAGAAAATTCGGTTGGCAGAGTTCGGTACCACCCGAGTGGATGAGGAGTTGATTGATGATCTGAATTGGGCTCGTATGAACCTTTGGCCCGGATCAGGATCCACCTGATACAACAAAGTTCAATATCCTCTTACCGCGATTGACAATCCGGATTTTTGGATCTTGATAAACCAGGGCATCTTGATTCGGTTTCGGTTGCGAAATCATAAAAAAAAGAATACCAATGAGGGATTCATCTACTTTGAATGAACCAATGTTAAAGAATTACCGTAATTTACTTTTTATGTATTCCCGGCGATTTTATCTACTCCTCCTCTTTCTGTTTCTGATTTCCTCTCCCTGCATCAACAGAGTCCATGCTAAAACAAATATCCAATTAAAAGAATTCACCTTCGGCAACAATCAGAAGTTCAAAGTCGGATTCGATGGCAGGGATATTATCGTTCGGATACAACCGCGACCCGGCGAAGGAATCTTCAGGTTTGCGACCTGGACATTGAGGGATTGGAGAAACAATTACCAAAACATCGTCAAATATAATCGTAATAGCAAAACCCTCAAAAAAAACAGTTTTGTAACTTTCCCCTTTAATGCCCTCAATGACAACATGCAAAGTCTGGTCTTGCAAAGTCTCTTTTCACACGATTCAGGTGAAGAGGAAGTATGGGCCCACAGGGTCATGTTCAGGGGAGAAACCATCAGCTTGATTGCCGGGGTATTTGCCAAAAAGGAGATATCGGCCCGGAAAATAATCGAATACAACAAACTGAAAAACCAGGGCAAACATCTGAAAATTGGTGATGTGATCGATATCCCCTGGGAGTGGGTCAGGGAAGAGCTAAACCTGAAACCTGTTGAGGTTAAAAAGCCCCTGCAGGTAAAACTGGATCAGTTTGGAAAACGTCATGCCTACTACAGGATCAAAAAGGGTGAGAGTCTCTATTCATCGGTCGTTATTAGATTTACGGGACGTACCCTGGTGGAAGATGTTAATGAAATGGCTGGCAAGTTGTTGAAGTTGAACAATATCAAAGATGAACATTTCATCCACGTCGGAAAGGAAATCAAGATTCCCCTGGAGTGGATCAGTGAAGAGTATCTGGTCAGCAAAATCCCAATCCCTGCTGTTCCCGAACCAGAGGAAAAACCGACACCGATTTCCCCGCAAGTCACCCAGCCCATCCATGTTATCATTGATTCCGGTCACGGGGGGAAAGATCCCGGAGCCGTATACGGTTCAATCTCCAAGGGAGATCGTATTTATGAAGACGAAACCGTGTATGATATCAGTCTTCGATTGGCGGAAATCCTGAAGTCACGAAATATTAACATTCACGCAACTCTTCAGGATCCCAATCAATTGAAGCCTGTCGAAAAACTGGCGATCATCAAGGATGGTGGCGAAAGAATCATGGTTGATCCGCCCTATTTGATTAATCATGTTAACATCGGAATCAATATGAGGATTTTTCTGGTCAACCATCTTTATGAGGACCTCATTCGGAAAAAGGTTCCGAAAAACAACATCGTATTAATCAGCATCCATGGTGATGCCCTTCATAAAAGTCTCCAGGGTGCAACCGTCTATTTTCCGGATGCCCGGCTACGTGCGGAAAGCTTCGGCAAGTCCAACAAGGTATATCGAAAACGGAAGGAGTATCGCAGGCAGATTAAGTTTCCCGTCAAAACTAACAGTCGCTCAGCACAAATGAGTTCAGCTTTCGGCAAAGAGGTGATCAACAGCTTCAGAAAATCCGGCTTGAAAACCCATCGTTCTTTTGCCGTCAGGGGTTACTATTATCGAAAGGGGAAACGAACTCTCCCCGGTATTCTCCGTTACAGCACCGTTCCAACCTCCGTTCTGGTGGAAATCGGTAATCTGAACAATGCCGGGGACAGAGCCAACCTCAAAAAGCCGGAATACAGGCAGAAAGTTGCCCAGGCACTTGCCGATGCCATTGAGAACCGATTCCGCAAGGGATGATATATCATATCCCCTAAACCAAACACATCCGTTTCCCGCCTGAACCAGTAATTTGTATCCGACTATGATCGATCCGTTATCGAACTCGTTGCCGGCAAACATCCGGGATCTGGTCAGCGAGGGTGATCTCCGATTCTCTCCTTTCTGGTAAAGTTTTCGACTCCCCATCCATTCAATATCCTGTTACACTCTTCGGTTAAAGCGTATAAATCTTAGATACTTGCAAAACCCGGGTTGAACAAAAACTCGCCTGTAATGCTTTATCCGGGATCTTCAGCTTTTCATCGAACTCGAATTATAGCCTAATCCCAAATTCCGGATGCCCGGTTTCCCCTCAGGCAGGAAGAGAGGGCAGAAATGAGTTTCCTATCCCCGACATACCACAAAGTCAAGCATTGTGATTTGTCCAATTACATGCTATTCAACAGGTTGAATCAGGTCGGCCGATCGAACATCGACAGGGAAGAAGGCAAGACGGCCGGTTGGAGCAACAAAACGGAAGATTATTCAAAGGAGACAGGATAATGTTTAAAACAAGATTTACGGAACGGCTTGGGGTAAAATACCCGATTCAATGCGGTACCATGATGCACATCAGCGACGCGGAACTGGTAGCTGCCTGTGCCAATGCCGGTATTTTTGCCTGCCTGGCTTCAGCCATGTATCCCGATGAGGAGAGCCTGGTAAACGAACTAAACAAACTTAAATCGCTGACCGACAAGCCCTTCGGGGTCAATGTCTCCCTATTTCCTGGTCACGACGCCCGCACCGTGGAAGTCACCCTTGACATAATGGCCAGGGAAGATATCGGCATCATAGAAACTGCCGGACGCAGCCCCGAGCCTCATCTGGATAAAATCAGGCAGAAAGGCGCGGTCCATCTCCACAAATGTGCCCGTATCAGGGATGCCGTTAAAGTGGATAAGCTGGGAGTCGATTTGGTAGCTATCGTCGGAGCGGAATGTGGTGGACACCCCGGAATGGAGGACATAGCAACCATGGTATTGGTACCCGAAGCCGCAAGCAGTATCGAAGCGCCTTTGGTGGCCGGAGGTGGTTTTTGTGACGGGAGAGGACTTGTAGCAGCATTGTCATTGGGTGCGGAAGGAGTTCTTATCGGAAGCCGGTTTCTCAATTCACACGAGTGCAAAATTCACGAATCGGCAAAGCAGAAGCTGATAAACGCGGGTCTCACCGATACCATGATCATACAGCGATCAATCGGAAGCCCCGTACGTGTGCTGACCAACGAATGGGCAAACGAGATCCTGAGAATGGAAAACGAAGGCGCAAGCCTGGAGGAACTCCTCCCCAAATTGACCGGTCAGCTCTCCGGTGAAGCCTGGTTTGATGGTAGTGATGATGCGGTTTTTCCCTGCGGACAGGTTGTGGGCAGAACCAAGGAAAATCTACCTATCGGCGAAATTGTCAGCAATATCATTGCTGAAGCGGAACAGACCACCCAAAAAATTGGATCGCTCGTATAATTGAATTAAGGACCGCAGTATTGCGGTCCTCAAATCCAGCCATCTGAATCGGTCCCGGGTTATTCATGCATCATGAAGATAGTCAGTGATCAATTCGGTTTTTAGACTCTCCTCTTCCGCGTTGACCCGCGCCAGCTTCTTCGCCCATTCCATAACTTTCTCCAGAGCCTCCTCCCCGAAATCGAGCAAAGACAGGATCTCCTTTATCAGCTCCTCTTCCTCAAGCACCACTTTGGAGTCAATGGCAGCTACCCTTACAATTTCAGCCAATACGATAAAGGCGTGTTCGAAGCTGATTCCTTTTAATGGTTTTAATCTTTCCAAAAACTGGGGCGAATGAGTCACCTCTTTGAAATCCTTGATATCCCTACCAGCCGCTCTTCTAAGAGACTCAGTCAATTCTTCCACCTCTTCTGCGGCAACGTTTTTATCAGCCAGAATCATACGGAAGATAGCTTTATAAAGCCACTGTCGCTCTTTGTAATCCAGGGTATTAATCAGCCGTTGCCTCATGTTTTCTCTTTCTGGCCGGGATTCCGAATTCACAGGGGATTTTAACCTGGCAAAGTCCGCAACCCTTGATTTCAAGATTGTATTCGCTCAGATTGTAAGGGGTTGTCTTTAGTCTTATGTACTCGCTGCAAGCCACTTTATCATGCCCTGCCTCTTCATTAATGGCCCCTACCGGACATCTATCGACGCATTTTTGGCAGGATTTATCATAGAAGTAGAGACAATACTCGTTATGCGATTCATAGGGTCGTGGATCGGGTTCGATATCGATTTTTGCGATCACGGATCCTACACGGATCGATTTTCCGAGTGGTGTGATTAATCCGTCCGAGAGCCCGAAAGTACCCAAACCGGAGACAAAAGCCGTATGTCTTTCGGACCAGGATGAAGCGTAGCCATATTTTCCGGAATCTGTTCTTCGGAACTCCGGCAGCAGCATTGGAGAAACAGCGGGAAAACCCGCCTCGATCAATGCGTCTCTTACCTCACCGCGCAAATAGTTGTTCACTTCCTCGCCATACAGTCGAGAACGGCTCCATCGTTCGCACGGATATTTAGTCTGTTTTCGGTGTTCGCGTCGGGTTACCTTGGTGTGTGGTAAAACCCAACAGACAATCGCTAACTGAGCCGGGGAAACTGCGTAATCGCGATATTCGGTCGCAAACGCGTCTTCGGGGAGCCAGTAAAAATCCCCGATATCCTCTTTCAAAAAGCGAAAGTAGGGATCATCCCCCCTGGAAACCCCAACCAGCGGTTTATCCCATATTCTCTCATCGGAATCGGTGAATAATCTGTTCTGTTTACAGTTCTCAAGTAAATCCTCGACAAGTGATTGAACCCATTTTCGAGGTTCAACAATGGAAGAACTATTCATCGTGATTCCCCAGGTATTTTGACAGTTTTTTCAAATCGGTTCTGGACGTGTAGTCGAGGCTCAAAGGCGTAACACTGACTTGCCTGTCCACCAAAAAAGTATAGATATCCGAATCTTTAGCCAGGGTCTCGCGATCCACCATGACCTTGACTTCTGAATCCTTAAGACTGCTGTTAATTCCCGGAGAGGGAATCCGGGCTGAAAAATAGGATTGATCCGCAAGACGGGTAATCCGCCATGGCGTCTCTGGTGTTGCTGTACTGGGGACATCCAGCTTCAGGATTTCCACATCAAAGGGTAGTGTTTTTTCCAACATTATTCTGGCAAAGCGGGCGGCAAAATGGGAAGCTGTTCTCCAATCGATCTCGCCGTATTTGAAATGAAGATCAATCGGCGTCTCCAATGATACCGCCAACGAGGGGAGTCCCATGCAGGCTCCCTGAATTGCGGCACCAACAGTTCCGGACATGGTAATATCCCTTCCCATGTTCTCACCATAGTTGATACCCGATATCAGAAGGTTTGGAAATCTCTCAGGACCAAAGATCTGCACCCCCAGAATCACAGCCTGTGCCGGTGAGCAGGGGGCATGCCACGCTTCAATGGTTTCTCCTTTTAAATCCAGTTGAACAGACTCCAACCTGGCACCCCTGTCCCCGGAAAGCCCTCTTCCGGCGGCTGTCATCTGATCAGAGGGTGCTACGATCTTCAAATCGGCGAGCGGTAAAAGAGCTGAAGCGAGTGCGTGCAATCCCGGGGAGTGGATACCATCATCATTGGTAACCAAAATCAAAGGTTTGCTGCGGTCGTTCCCGGTCGAGTCAATCTGTTGCATATTCAATCCGGTAAGATATTCATTAAATCACGGGAGCCGTTCAATCAAATCCTTTCGTGAGGATGATCCCTGTATTAACCGGTGGCTTGCGATCAGTTCAGGAACAGGCTCTCGATCAATCGCCCTTTCTCTTCCGGATTTTTCAATCCGATCAGGGAGAGATTGAATTGTTTTAGAAGCGGTAGACGGGTTTTCCAATATAGGAAATCCGCCCTTTTGCCATCATAAGCTTTGTTGTCCAATGTCGTCAAAGAGGGGACCGGTTTTACTTTCCAGATAAACTGTTCCGTAATCAGAACTTCTTTGGGACCTTCCGTTATATAGGCAAACCTGGGTGAATCGCGTGGCGCAAACAAGGAATGACCTGCCGTAATATCGGGGTATTTTTCTCCCAACGCATCAAGCAGAGTAGGGAATATGTCGATCTGACTTCCCAGGCTGCCGACCTTTTGGGGAAGATGATCGAATCCTTCCGGAAAGATCATCAACAACGGTATATGTCCGTATTTACATTCATTATCCCAGTTTTTTTTGTTCCGAAACGCCATGAATGGAATCCCATGATCAGCAGTCAGAATAATAATTGAGCGCCTTCCGACTGGAGATTTCAGAACCTTTTTGACAAATCCCAATGCATGCTCATCAACATATCGCAAGGAATTCAGAAAACGATTATATTTGTCATTGGGATGGAGTTTAATGCCATATCCATCCGGAATAAAGAAAGGCGTGTGGCTGGTCTGCGTTTGAATATGGAGATAGAAAGGGGTTTTCAACTCGTTCAGGGTCTTGTTCGCCATTTTTATCAGCTCTTCATCGGAATAGGACCATCCCAGGGACTCGGCGTCTTCCGGAAACCGGAAACCATCCACAATCTTATTGACCTTGTGAAAACGATGAAAAGCTCCGAATCTGTCGCTACCGGCCCCCATGGCATTGACCCAGGCTGTTTCATAACCCTTTGCATGGAAATAGTCAGACATACAGACTACGGGCATATAGGTTTGATTGACGGTTATATGCTCAATCTGCGGCTGCTGGGAGCAGAGAATAGCGAGCATCCCGGATGGTGTGCAACAACCGTTATGAAAGATATTGGTAAACAGTGTCCCTTCTGGTGCCAGATCATGGAAATTCGGAGTGATACCGGGCTCGCCGCCATAGACTGAGTTTTCATTAGCCCTGTAGGATTCCAGGGTGACAATTATAATGTTGGGTTGATAGTCCAGTTGAGGCCTGGAGAAGGTAGGCGGACCGTGTTCAAATATCTGGCGGATCGGATCTATGTCTTCGGGAGCTTTATGATTCAATACGGATCGGTCATACGGTTCCTCCACCCAGTAGTAGATATAGTGACTGACAATCGGTGATCCGATAAATCGGACGACATCAAAAGACCACTTCATGCCGTTACCGGTTACCGCCAGCAGTAAAAGCAAAACCAGACCGGTAAGTTTGAGTCGGCGACCTGATCCCGTCCACGCTGACCAGAACCGGGCCAACAAAACCGATACCAGCAAAGGTAAAACGACTATATAAAGCAAATCTATGCGAAAGAGCTCCGTCATCAATCCCTTGAAATAGAGATGATCCCGAAGAGCGTCCCCCCCGTAGTTTGTAATGTTTTTAAACGGAATCAGCCTCAGGTTGATAATGGCATATTGATAACTGGCATAGGCCAGCATTGAGCTGAAGATCTGAAGAACAAAAAACAGCAGAAAGAGCAACAACCGCTTCCCGCTAACCAGCGACACAATGATCAGAAAGACAGTCTTAATCGCTGCGATGCAGATATCAGCCCCCAAACCCGCCAGCATCATCCTGGGATAGATAATCTCATTAGACAAATGAAACAGGATCAAGCCACGGGATATCAAATCAGGTGCTGCAATTAACAAATATAAACAACCCAGGGAAAAGATTGTGTATCTCACAGACCGTTTTGGAGGGAAATCCGACATGACTTAAGATTTAAGTAAATAGAGTTGTTCGATTACAAGGATGGTGGGGTTAATCTTTTTGCCCAGGTAATGCCCGGGGCCTGTCTTATCAAGTTGTTGGGTTGAAAAGTCGTATCTGGGAATCAAACCTGACGTTGCAGTTTCTGCAACAGGTACGCGCCTGCCCCCAACAATCCGGGTTGCGATTCGGTTACAATATAGGTCGGGATTTTTTTGATTTTTTCCTTGAAGCGTCCCTTCTCTTCAAAGCGGTTCCTGAAACCTGATTCTTTAATAAAATCAACTATCCGGGGAGCAATGCCACCCGCTATATAGACGCCGCCCGATGCCCAGATAGTCAAAGCCAGATTTCCGGCAAAAGATCCAAGCAACTCACAAAAGATTTGCAGGGACTCTCTGCACCGATAATCCTCCCCCGTTACCGCTTTGGCGGAGATCTCTGCGGGTGTTAAATCCTCAGCTTCCTCTTTGAAGTATTCCTTCACAGATTGGTAAATGTTGACCAACCCCGGGCCTGTGATAAACCTTTCGGAAGACACGTGGGTGTAGCTTTGAAGCAGTCTGTTCAACAGGAAGATCTCCATTTCATTGTGAGGAGCAAAATCAACATGTCCTCCCTCACCTTCAAGGCAAACCCACTGATTTTCGTAGTTTTTCAGAAAGGCTACCCCCAAACCGGTTCCGGGACCGCAAACTGCAATGGGCATCTTTTCCAGGGATTCTCCGTCTCCGATTTTGATTTTTTGATCCAATCCAAGTCCCGGAATGGCCATGGCAATAGCCGTGTAGTCATTGATTACATGCAGGGATTCCAGATCAAGTTCCCTGCGAAGTTCCCGAATCGAAAACGCCCAGTGGTTGTTGGTCAACTCAATATGATCCTCATCCACCGGACAGGCAACATCGATACAGGCATGGTGGACCTGCCTGTTCACCTCCTGCAAAAACTGTCTTATCGCATCGCCCAAAGTTGCAAACTCCTTACAAAGGTATGTATACACTTGCCCCTGTTTACCGGAGTCCAGATCTATCAGGGCAACTCGAATATTGGTTCCGCCCACATCGGCAACCAGACCGTACGTTTCTTCCATTGGGTAGAATTATCTGTTTGAGTACCGGTTGAAAACTAAATATCACAAATCCGAATCGATCTTCAGTCAAATCCCGATTGATTGATAAATCTACCGAGATAACCCGCTTTTCGTCAATCCGGGCCAGAGTTCTAATCTCCGAACTTGACTGGATAACACAAAAGTCTATAATCGTGTGAAACAGCATCAGGAAGTTGTAACCAGAGAAAGATTCTCCGAGAAAGGACGCCATGAAGACGATTAATCCCCTTTGGGTTGAAGCAATCAGGAAGATTGTCAACCCCTGCCCCTACTTTGAACTCCAGACCATGTCCATCAAAGAATTAACCTTTGGCAAATCACATCTGGAGATAGATTTGAAAAGAGACCATCTGCAACCGTTCGGTGTGGTACATGGCGGTGTTTACGCCAGCCTGATCGATGCAACAGGGTTCTGGGCCGTATACACTGAAGCCGAACCGAATGTAGGAATGACAACAGTGGAACTCAAAATCAACTACCTGGCTCCTACGGTTTCCGGTAAACTGATTGGATACGGGAAGTGTATCAAGATGGGTAAAACCCTGGGTCTCGGAGATGCCAGAATAGAGAATGAAAACGGACGACTACTGGCTCACGGCACAACAACACTGATCGTTCAATCCGAACTGAACCTGGATGGCAACCAGGATATGCCCGAAAAATTCATTTGAAGTTCAAACACCAATGATCAACATTTAACATGCACATTTCCGAAGGTGTACTCTCAGGCCCGGTGCTTATTTCAGGTGGCATTATTGCAGCTACCGGAACCTATATCGGATTAAAAAATATAGATCTGGAACACATTGCAAATGTCGGGATCCTTTCCGCCACCTTTTTCGTCGCTTCTTTAATCCACATCAATATCGGACCCTCTTCGGTCCACCTGATTCTTAACGGAATTATCGGGTTGCTTCTGGGGTGGGCGGCTATCCCTGCTATTCTCGTGGCCTTGATTCTGCAGACCGTTTTCTTCCAGTTCGGAGGTATCACGGTGCTGGGTATCAACACCATTATTATGGCTGCGCCTGCGATTATTGGATACTACCTGTTCAGCCCGTTTGTATTTAGTTCCAGGACAGTGACCACAGCTACTGCTTTCGTTTGCGGGGCATTGGCCGTATTTCTCTCTGCTCTGCTGATGGCAATGTCACTGATGTTTACCGAAGAAAACTTTCTGGAAGTATCCGCCCTGGTAGTCACATCACATCTACCCGTCATGGTTGTTGAAGGGATTATCACGGTATTTTGTATCTCCTTTTTGAAAAAGGTCAGGCCGGAGATCTTTCCGTCTTACAGGCAACAGCATAAAAGCCTGAATTCACAGTTTTCTACCTGATCCCCCGGATCGTACCTGTAGCTGCAGTTAACCAGTTTTATCTTCCGGATTATCCATGCGTGACCCTCGACTATTTCACAAGCTGCCTCTAATGAAGATCATCCGGAGCTAACAGTAAAACAATGAACATCACTGAGCCTTTTGCTATCGGCAACTCCGGAATTCATTTGCTGGATCCAAGACCAAGAGTAGTCATCGCTGTCCTGTTCTCAACAATAACAGCCGTTTTACAGCAGTTTCCGCCACTTTTTCTGGCTTTTGCCCTGGCACTGTTTCTCGTTTTTCGGGCCAGGCTCAATCCGGTAATCGTTGGCAAACGTCTTACAATTCTTGGGCTTTTCCTGACGATGATCTGGCTATTAGTTCCGCTTACCTTTGAAGGTGAACTGGTAACAAGGTTTTGGAAACTCAACATCTATCTCCCCGGAATTGTTTACTCTGCAAAGATCACGATTAAATCCGTTACCATTCTGTTGATTTTTATGTCACTTGTCGCGACCATGCCCATCACCACACTTGGACATACCCTGCATCGTCTCCGTCTTCCGGAAAAACTGGTTTTCCTGCTGTTGATCACCTACCGCTATCTGTTTGTGATCGGTGAAGAGTATGTTAGATTACGCACGGCTATGAAAATCCGGGGCTTCAAATCGGGAACCAATCTCCATTCTTTTAAAACCACTGCTTATCTGATAGGAATGCTGTTTGTCCGTGCCTCTGTTCGGGCAGAGCGAGTAAACCAGGCAATGCGATTGCGTGGCTTCAATGGCCACTTTTACAGCCTGGAGGATTTCGCAGCTTATCGATCATCAGGATGGTTTTTGACATTCGCCTTATCCCTGTTAATCTTGATTCTTGTACTGGAATGGCTGCTTTAACGACAGATTCTGCAAAAACGGATCCGCTCATCAGGATCACCGATCTCACCTTTATCTATCCCGGCTCTGTAAAACCGGTTCTTCGCCAATTAAACCTGGATTTTCACCAGGGTGAAAGAGTCGGCATCATGGCGCCTAACGGTAGTGGAAAAACGACTCTCTTCTACCTGTTAATGGGACTGCTTAAACCGGATTCGGGAACTATCGAGATCTTTGGAAAGCCAGTTCGATCTGAAAAAGAGTTCGAAAACATCCGGAAAAGAATTGGGATGCTTTTCCAGGATTCCGATGACCAGCTTTTCAGCCCAACCGTTCTCGAAGATGTTGCTTTCGGTCCGTTAAACCTGGGGAAAAAACCTGCAGAAGCCAAACTAATCGCCAGGGATACCCTCAACCAGTTGGGGCTGGAAGGCTTTGAAAACAGGGTGACCCATAAACTGTCAGGTGGAGAAAAGCGACTGGTTTCACTGGCGACAGTTCTGGCGATGGAACCTGAAGTCCTTCTTCTGGATGAACCCAGCAACGGCCTGGATGAAGAGACAAAAACCAGACTGATTACACATCTCTCTGACCTCGACCTTTCGTATATGATAATCTCCCATGATCACGATTTCCTCTACGAACTGGCCCAATCCAACTATACCATGAAGAACGGACAGCTCGAACCTATGGAACGAATGCATATCCACTATCATTCTCACCCTCACACCTCCCATCGCCATTAAAGCAAGAAGTCTCCAAAAATCGCTTGCGAAAACCGGTATTCGCCGGAAAAGGCTGTATTTGGTGTTTCAAACCCTCTCTGCTACGATACTTGGATTCAGGCAAGATTAATCACAAGACTTCAATTCCGGTTCGTTTGCATACCGTGTTACATTGGGAGTTTAAATTTCACTTTCAAAGGTCAAGAACGATAGGAGTGATCGGAGAAACGGTAGTCGCTTTTGAAAGCTTTAAAAAACATTCATTTATGCATTTTTATATTCCTGGGAATGATTTTGCTTTACAAAACATTCCCAGGAATGTTTATAATGGACTCATCGGCTGATAAAAACCACTGACGGTATCCCATGAATTGCTTTTGGGGACGCTGTTGGTTTAACGAACAATCCGGATTGCCATGCAAAGAATTTTTGTATTAATCGGCATCATCAATCAATTGGCATCAACCCGTCTCAATCGTGTTTTGAGCGACCTGGATCTTCCCATGGCCCAGTTTTATCTGTTGACACACTTATCGCACAATCCGTCCCTGGGGTGGACGGTCACTGAGCTGGCTGAGGTGATGGAGGTTAATCAGCCTGCCATGACCAAGACAACCCAGCGACTGCTGAAAAAGAGCTATTTAAGGGTGGAAACAGACCGGAAGGATAAGCGTATCAGGTATAACTTCATTACCAATAACGGACTGGAGGCCTTGACCGGGGCCTGGGGATTACTCCTGCCAGATATGGAAGATCTCCAGTCATGCTGGAATTCCGAAGATCTGACAGATTTACAGAATCTGTTGGAGAAATTGAAAGAGCAGCTTGATGAAGCAAGGGAATAATATTGTAAAATATCAAATCATAAATGACCTTGCGCTTCAAGGATCTGTTAATTGGAAACACGGTTTTATTAAACTGAGTATGAAGTTGCGGAAACCGCTGGTACGGTTTGTCATCCGTATAAACTGATCATACTCCTAACAGTTTAAGCTTTAAGAACGGGTTAATGCCATCACGGGGGGATGATGCTGTCATCCAATCGGAGGAACCATGATTAGAAGAGACTTTATCAAGGTGATGGCAGCCGGCGGTTGTTATATGGTAGCACCCGCACTATTGGGAGGTTGTTCTTCAAGCGGACAGTCGGATCAAAAACCGGTGGTAACCGACCAGAGCGATATCAGGTTAACCCTGATATCTCATGCCATGCTGGCACCCAATTCTCACAACATTCAACCCTGGCTGATCAGGTTAAGGGGAAAGGATTCCATGCAGTTGTACGTGGATAGAGATCGCCTTCTTCCCCACACCGATCCACCCGCACGTCAGATTCATATCAGCCAGGGTACCTTCCTTGAAACACTGCAGATCGCAGGCGCTGAGTTCGGATATCAATGCAACATTGATTATTTCCCCCAGGGGATGTATTCCAATCTGGAAACTCTCGATAGCCCTGTCGCCGAGATTCACCTGAAATCCGATTCTGCGGCGGCTAAAAGTGGGTATTTCCCATATCTCAGGCAGCGGCAGTCAAATAAAAGAAGCTACGATAACAAGCCCTTGACCAAATCACGCGCTGATGCAATCGCCGTTGCGGGAACAGGCAGTGGATTCCGCACAGTGGTGTCGGATGATCCCGTTTTAAAAACAGATTTAGCAGCTATGTTGGGGGAAAGCATGGCCATAGAAACTGCTAATCCCTTGCGTCACAAGGAAACGGTGGATCTTTTCCGGTTTAGCGAAAAGGAGGCTGAAACCTATCGCGACGGATTTACCGTCGCCAATAACGGCATGACGGGGATTACAAGGTTTTTCGTCGAAAGCTTTTTCCTGGGAAGCAAAGAGCAGGCTTACAATATCGAATCGTCCTTTGCCGAGGAAGGAGTTAAAATGGCTTATCGTCAGGCTGAATCGGCTGCAGCATTTGGATGGCTGATTTCGGAAACCAATACCCGATTGGATCAGGTGATGATCGGTCATCTTTATATGAAACTCAACCTTCTCACCACCAAACTGGGTGTGGAGATGCATCCTATGAGCCAGGTTCTTGAAGAATATGATGACATGCGGGAGCTTCAAACGAGGTTCAAGAAGCTGATAGGTGTCCCGGAAAACCACACGGTGCAAATGCTTTTCCGATTGGGTTACGCCGCTCCGGTTCCTCAAACCAAACGAAGAAGAACCGAAGATATCCTTGTTTGAGAGATCAATTATCCAAAGCCAGTTTCAACCCGAGAGCTATCAGGACCGCGCCGGTCAAACCATCAAATACCTTGCCATAGCCAGGGCGAAAGTTGAGTTGTTTCGCCCGATCCACCATTATTGCCAGCATGCTCTGCCAGAGCATGGCGATTGCAAAATGGCACGAGGCCAGAATCAGGGATTGAAACAGGGCGGAATGCTCCGGATTGATGAACTGGGGAAGAAATGCCATATAGAAGACCACAGCCTTTGGATTGAGAACATTGGAGAGCATTCCTTCTCGTAAGGATCGAGCTACTCTGAAGTCGGGAACTTCCTGCCGGGAGTCCCGGATTTCAATTCGGGAAACAGGGTCCTTCCATAGTCTTCTCAGGCTGCCAATCCCCAACCAGATGATATAACCGGCTCCTGCCAACTTCAAAAAGGAGAAGGCCCAGGCTGTTTTCAGCAGAATAACAGAAATTCCCAGTGCCGATATGGAAGCATGCACAAACAGCCCCGAACAGATTCCAAAACTGCTGACAACCCCATCCTGCCATCCTCCCCGTGCGGAGTTCCGAATAACCAGCATGGTATCAACCCCGGGAGTGAGGGACAGAAGGGTTATTGCGATCAGATAGCTGATCATTAATGTGGTTTCGATATACATGGAATGGCCAATTCCTGCAGTTTTTGATGATCTAATTTGCCGGAACCCGGTTCCGGCAGTTTTAGACATCCTAACCGTTTGAAACTTAACTTTCCTTAATCCGCATCAACCTTTCCCTCGACGCGCTGCCAAATGAGCTTCTGAACTGCTATTTTGCATGTTTCTGATTCCGGAGTTAAATTCCGAAAATCCCAGGACTTGCAAACTTGACAGCCCAGCATCCACACATTATTATCCGCACTTATAACAATTACAAACTCAAACATTTCACATTGGAAACGGATATGAAAACACTAAAAAAATACTGGAAATATCCGGCTGTTTTTATTGCTGTATGTCTTCTGTTTTACGGCTGTCAATCCGATGATGAGAGCGATGGCAAAGGTATTTCTCAAAAGACCATCACCATCGATGGGGACTTCAGTGACTGGAGCAGCTCAGACAGAATCTACCAGGACAATGACGGCATAGATTGCAATGATGCCCCAGGCAGGGATATCAGGGAAGTCTACCTTGCCCAGGATGACAATCATGTCTACTTCCGCATGGTGATGAATGACACCCTGGACCCAACCTTTGGCTACAGGTTTGGCGGGCACGCGATAAATTCGGTAAGCGCCATGGTAGAAATGCATGAGGGAGTTATGGATGTGAGCATGCACGACATATCAGGAGACGATTTTGAAATCGCTTGTGTACATCTCCCCCAGAGTTTTCTTTCCGTTTCAGATAATCAGTTTGAAGCCAAGCTATACAAATATGATCTTTCATCCCTGGAAGGAGAACTTTATGCCGCCTGGTGCGATCAGGGTTTTGAAACCGTTTGCCGCGATTACAACGAACTGGGAAAACTCGACATTGATTTTTCCGCCGCAACCGTACCAACGGATTGTGCAGGAGGTTCATCGGATACGGAACCTCCGGAAACAGTCACTCTCAGTTCGGTTACTGCTCTGTCATCTGATTCAATCGAGATTGTCTGGCAATTGACGACGGATAACGTCGGTGTCGCAGGTTATCGAATCTATGTTTATACCGAGGAGGCCGGCGTCCAAACAGTAGACGACGCCAGTGCCGACGCAACTAGTGCTTAAATGATTAAGTTTTCTATAGTATCCTGTAATTGAGATCCTACAACTTTTCGTTTGCGCCATTTAAATGGTTTTGATTCGGGATTGTACTGTTCAATGAAATCCACTATTCTCTGTTTAAGCTCGCCGGGACTGGTAAAAGAGGCACCACGAAGAGCCTTTCTGGTGAATATTCCGAACCAGATTTCTACCTGATTCAGCCAGCTTGCTGAGGTAGGGGTGAAATGAAAATGTACATTCTTATGCTTGAGTAACCATTCCTCATTTTTCTTGTGAGTGCAGTAATTATCAAGGATCACATGTATTTCATGATCTTCAGGGTATTCATTGACAACATCATCCATGAAAGACTGAAAATCTTCTCGTTTCTTTTTTTCTGTGACCTTGCCACGCACGAGGCCTGTAGATACTTCGAGCGCTGCAAATAAATTTAGTGTTCCATGACGTTTGTAGGTACTTTTATATCCACGAACAACTTTTTTGTTATCTGTCATTACAAAACCCGTTTTACGCTCCAAAGCTTGAATGCTCGGTTTTTCATCAACGCAAATGACAATCGCATTCAAAGGAAGGCTTAAGTAAAGGCCAATTATGTCGGCAGCTTTACTGGCAAAATTTCTGTCTGTGCTAATACACCAGGAACGCTGCCTTTGAAGATGAATGCCTTCTTTACGCAAGACACTCCAAACAGCGTCAGCAGGGACATCAAGGGCCTTGGCTAACAGCGGGCCATCCCAGGTGGCATAACCCTTTGGAGGTTGTGATCCAATTAGCTTTAAAATTTTATCTCGGAAAGCCCTGTCATACTTTACCGGGCGTCCAGATCGTGGTTTATCAAGCAACCCATCAAGGCCAATGTCAACGTATCTGTTTCGCCAGTATATGACCTTATTTGGATAAGTTTTAAGTTCTTTAGCAATAAGTTTAACGGGTTTCCTCTCGCCACATGCGAGAATCATTTTAGCTCGCTCAACCGTTTGATGAGCGAGGGTCCGGCTACTTGACCAGCGAATAAGAGTTTCCCGGTCAGATGCTGGAATCGATATTTCAGGTGGTTTTCTTGGCATAATACAAGGAAAACCATAATATAGATTATTTTGTCAATTAGACACTAGCTATATCCACGAAGGGCTGACTGCCAATACACTGTACTGTTACCGGGTCAGTGCATTTGATACAGCGGGGAATGAATCTGAGCAAGAGTTAAATCTTTGCGATGAGACTTTGGAGCAATAGATTTGCAGAATTGGTGGGATTCCATTAATCACTTTGAATTTACCTGTTCCAACGATTTGTCAGCAGGTTTGATGATTAATCGTCAGGATAACCGGAGAAATCCACATTTCAAATTCATCCTGCCAATCCTTCTGGTCGTAACCGGTTTCAATGCCAACTCAGAACCGCCTACTCCCCCAGGTAGATGACGACTTCAATTTCCACTGACGCGTTCAAAGGCAGCTTTCCAACCTGGAACGCAGATCGTGCCGGAGGATCGGTTTGGAAGTGTTCGGCATAGGCTGAATTAACGGCCTGGAAATCGTTGATGTCAGCTAAAAAAACAGTTGTTTTCACAATCCTGCTCAAATCGGCTCCTGCCGCAGCAGCAATCGCCTTGATGTTTTTAAACACCTGGTGTACCTGTTCTCCGATATCCGCTTTGATCAATTTCCCCGTGGCCGGATCAATGGCCAACTGCCCGGATAAAAACAAAAAATCACCCGCTTTGATTGCTTGCGAGTAGGGACCAATTGCAGCCGGTGCCGATTCTGTAAAGATTACTTCTTTTGTCATTGTTTTACCTCTTTAAAATATTTGGTTTTGAATCCGCGATGTCATGCGCGTCATTGCCAGATAAAATGGAGATCAAACAGAAAGGGATCGTCGAAATGAGACCTGCCTATCATGGCAATGGGATGATGCCCTCTTTGGCGCATCGCACCGATCTCCCTGATACCGCCGGAAAACATGAAATAGGGTTCAATCCTCTCGCTTCCGGGAGCAATACCCTCATCATTGAACATACTCCTGCGTTCCTCCCCTGGAAAAGGCAGGGACTCAAGTTCTTCATAGGGTATCAGATCGTATGACTTTGATTTACCGGCTCCGGGCCCTGCTCCGATATGCTGAACCTGGTGCCAACCGCTGTTGATTCTTATTTGCATGGGATTTTCAGGATATTCTTCCGGCATCCAGGCCGGAACCAACGCATCAAACATCATCGATCGCTTCTTAATACCCGCTACATTGTTTTTCCTGGGATAAAACTGATGTGAGCAACCACAGTTATTCATCAGATCCTGCATGAAGGGTTTTCCATTTGAATCCAAAGATACACGAAAAGTGACGCCGTCTATCATCCCATGTTCAAACCAGGGAGCGTTATCCCCCAGTCTTCCCGAATACCAAAAAACATAGTTAATCTGCCAGACTGGATTCCCGTTATAATAAGCATTGCTGAAATAGAAATAGATAACGGGATTATCAGGATTTATGCCGAGTGACCTGTTCTCTTGCCAGAATACCGATCCAATTCTGTCATAGTGATCAACACTGTCCTGTACAATCAATGGCGCGTAAGCTCTCACCAAATCCGATCTCAATGCTTCATCCAATACCGGCAGCCCCAACTTATCCTGCTCCAATGCCTGGTATCTCCGGCTGACCTCTTCCAGGCTCGGACCTTCACTGTTTCGAAGTTGATAGGTCGTTAATTCTCCCAGGATCTCATGTTCACCCGGGGACATCTTCTGCCATTCACGCAGGGTGTCAAAAAAGCCGTCTGAAACATAGGCAATCGGTAAGGCAGCGATGGGGTAAACTCCCAGAATTCTGAGTGTCATTGAATAGTCATCGGGTACCTCAATCACTTCTTTGAGTACCGACATGTAGTTTTTCCGAACCTGATCCTTTTCCCTCATCAAAAGCGCATATTTTTTTACACTCTCCCAAAGGTCTTCTCTCGTTGGTTCATCAATCATTCCCGTCTCCCGGTGTAGCCGCTTGATCTCATCTGCCGATAAATTCATCACCTCACTGTACCTGCTTTCCAGGGACAGCTCTGCCAACCGATCAATCCAGGTGTTGAATGCTTCTTTGGTCTGCACCCTGCTTTTAACGGAAGCCAGAAAGCGATTAGCTGCCAGATAGGGAAATCCTTCAATCCGGGTAACTCTTCTGTTAACAACCCCGTCCCTGTCCACAGACTGGTCCAGATGTTTAAAGAAAAATACGGCATCGGACGACCGACCGGATTCATTTAAAAACACCTTTGTTGCCGATGGTGCACAACCTGATAACGCCACAAGGAGAGATATGACAACAATCCGTTTTATATCTATCATCGGTTTTCTATCCGGGACAGTTGTTTTCGCATATTGAGTGTCGTGTCCACAATCATCTGGTCTATCGTGAACCGGGTTAACCAACTCGGAATCCAACCTTCCGGTTCGCTGTGACCGTACCAGACAGAGCGGACCCTGTTCCTGCCAATCGGCGTTAAAATCCACAATGCGTAGTGTTTGTGTACTCTAATCACACCGGGCTTTTCATCAAGTATCCCCGGGAAAGCCCGGTAGACGATCTTTAAACTCTTATTGAGAGCGTCGGCCTCTATTTCGAGTCGATTAACCCAATCCCTGTCACTTAGTGGCCAGGGAGAGTTCATTAAAACGTAATAATTGAACCTGTTTTCATCCACTTTTGCTAACAATAACGACTCCCGGCAATCCGGCATCCACTCTTTGTAACCCTCAATATCCAGAACAAGCGTCAAAACGGTATCAAGGGAAAATCCCAACTCGGTTTCCGATCTGAAAGCTGCAAATTCGCTACCCGGCCAGTCTCCCAGGTATACCTTGATTCCCTCTTCTTCTCTCGTTAATTGCCAGATAATTTCCTTTTCCAGAATCCGGTGTTCATGCTGATCAGCCAGCGCTTTCGGAACATGGATAACAATCAGAAACATCAAGCTGAAAATAACCTGAACCGTTTTCATGACTTTTTCTATTTTATCAATTGCACATTAAACCTGCAGTCATATTTTCTACATTTTACCTATAGCAACCAGCCATCTCTTCAGGCAAGATTATCATTTGTCCCTGGTCAATATTCCTATAGAATCTCGATTGATGTGGTTGGTCCAAGATCAATATGGAACCGCCATTGTAAATAAGCATCGATAGGGGCACCCACTCCACACATGTCCCCTGAAATTGGAGACACAAAGACTAAATGAGTAAATCGGCAGCTATTGTCAACATAACAGCGGCCAGGGAGAGATTCAGGCAGACAAAGAGGAGACGGTACCGAGCCCGGGGTTTTCCCGTCAGATGTTTCAGGAAGGTGATCATCAGGAAACCTGCATTGATGATCAAAAGAACTCTGGAATGATCAAAAACGACCGCCAGCCCTGCCAGGGGAAGGCTTAACATCAGCAGGCAGAATGAGGCCACCCAGATCAGGGTTATTCGTCTCAATTGTTCAACGGAAAAGACACTGGCTAGGCTGTTAAATTGTCTGCTGGCTAGATACTCCCTGCGATGGTCCAAAACAGACAGATTGAAGTGGGGTATCTGCCAGATGCCGATTAGAACCATGAACAGAATGATTTTCAGGGATACCGTCTCCCCTCCTGCAGCTACCCAGCCGATGTAGGGCGGCATCATTCCGCAGCTGGCTCCCGGGATTAGGGCAAACAGGGTTTTCTGCTTCAGCCCGGTGTAAAGTCCATTGTATAATCCAACTGCCAGAAGACCGGCAAATGCGGCCCGAAAATCCGGTGAAAAAAGAACGAGAATCCAAAATCCTGTCAATACCAACAGACCTCCCTGGATAAAAGCAGTCTTCCCATCAATTTTGCTGGTTACCAGGGGTCTGTGACAGGTTCTGGAAAAATATCTGTCAAAATTCCTGTCCTGTAGATTGTTCCAGACTGCTGATCCTGCAGCCAGTAGAAATGTTCCAATGATGCAGCCCAGGAGAGAAGGTGATAAAAACGGTTTTTGGAGTAAATATCCAATCGCAGCGGAAATTCCAATGGAAAAGCTGAGCGGGATTTTCGATACCTGGATATGAGAATAGACCGATGTTCCCAAAACCACCGCTACTCTTGAGATTCCAGCCATGTTCGATACTCCTCTTCCGAAACTATCCTCAGTTTGGCATTCATGTCTGCATGGCCGGTTCCGCAATACTCCGTACACTGAATATCAAACTCACCTATTCGATCGGCAAAAAACCAGGCGTAGGTTTCCATTTCCGGGACAGCGTCCACTTTAACACGAAAGGCAGGCAGAAAGAAACTGTGCAGGGCATCGATGGAGGTAATGACCAGTTTGATCGGTTTGTTTAACGGCACCACCAACTCGTTTTCCGTTTCAGTTTCATTGTCATCGGGATAGATAAAAATCCAGGAAAACTGCTGGGCTAATACGTTGATCTCCAATGCATTCTTGGGAGTGGATCGCAATCCGGAATAGGCATTCCAGCCGACGAGGAACATGGATAGGGCGATCAGTGTTGGAATCAGGGTCCATACCAGCTCCAGCTTCCAGTTTCCCCTGATATCTGCAGGATCCGGATTGCGGGATCGTCGATAGCGAATCGCAAAATAGATCATGGTGACAGTTATAAATATCAACAGAATAACAGAGATTCCCATGATGTAGTAAAACGCCTGATCAACCTGTTGAACCGGATTGACTACACTATTCATCACTCCTCCCTATCGAAAAGCCACATCCCAGAAAATAAAACTGATGATAATCGCCAAAGCCATCAATGTCGCCAAAAATGAGTATTTCACTAACTTCCCTTCGTACTTCAGGTGCATAAAAAACAGCACCACCAATGATGCCTTGGATCCTGCAATCAGCATAGCAACCCAGGTATTCAGGGCTCCCAGGTCGATGCGGGATACCAGCACCGTAAAGGTTGTCAACACCAGTAACAAAAACAGCACCACCAGCAGTTTCCCGTAGGATATGATATGCGGTTGTTGCTCTTCCATTATCTACTCCTCTCTCACAGAATCAGGTAAAACAGGGGGAAAATGAAGATCCAGATCAGATCAACCAAATGCCAATACAATCCGCTGTTTTCCAATAGGGTGTCATTTTGATGAGTGATACGATTGCCGGAAATGAAAAAGGCGGAAATCACCAACAGGGTCAGCCCGATAACGATATGAAGACCATGAAGACCGGTGACGGTGTAATATAAACCGAAAAAAATGTTCCGCCCGGGTTCTCCATCGATCAGCAGATCCGAATTGGGATAGATTCCCACTTCTATTTTATGTCCCCACTCAAAATATTTATTCACCAGAAATACCAGACCGCAGATAACGGCCGATATCACAAACACCAGTGAGAGCTTTTTGGATTTACGCCTTATGGCCGTGATCGAAGCAGCCACTGCAAAGCTGCTGATCAGCAGGATGACAGTGTTGATAATGCCAAACAGTGTATCGAGATCTTTCCCCCCGGCGATAAAATCATCTTTGTAGGAGTTGAAATAGACGGCGTACAATACAAACAACCCGCCAAATAGCATTATCTCCGTGTAGAGGAAAAGCCACATGCCGATGCGTTTTCCGGTGGCGTCATTTTGATTTTCCATTCTCTTCCGACTGAAATTTATTTACCTCTGAGTCGACCGATCACCCTGGCAAAATCGTAAGGATATTCCGGTGGTTGCGGCTCTGTTTCAAAATTATGCAGACTGGGAGGTGAAGAAATTGACCACTCCAGGGTAACACCACCCCAAGGATCGCTTGTTGCCACCTCGCCTTTTTTTAAACTTCTTAACAGGTTATAAAACATCAGCAAAATCCCGGCCACCATGACATAGGCGCCGAATCCTGCCAGAAAATTACCCTGTTCAAATTGGGGCAGATAGTCATAATACCTTCTGGGCATTCCCTGCATTCCCAAAACAAACATGGGGGTAAAATGAAACAGAAAACCGCCGGTGATCATTCCGGCCGAAATGTAAGCGCTTTTCATATTGTACATTCGCCCGAAAAATTTGGGCCACCAGTAATGAAGCCCGGCAAAAAAAGCAAATCCGGTCCCCCCGAACATAACGTAATGAAAATGGGCAACCACAAAATAGGTATCATGGACATGAATATTGGTGCCCGCGGATGCCAGCACCAGACCAGTCAGACCGCCTACGGAAAAAAGATAAACAAAGCACATGGCATAAACCAACGGGGGACCAAGCCAGATGGATCCCTTGTACATGGTGGAGACCCAACTGAAAACCTTCACCGCACTTGGGATCGCCACGACAAAGGTTAACAGGGAAAAGACAAAAACAGCCGTATCACTCATGCCGCTGGTGTACATATGATGGGCCCATACAAGGGAGCCGGCAACTGCGATCGCCAGACTGGAGAAGACTATGGCTTTATATCCGAATATAGATTTCTTGGAAAAAACAGGGATAATCTCGGATATTACCCCCATCCCAGGAAGAATCATGATATAGACTGCAGGGTGCGAATACATCCAAAACAGGTGCTGATAAAGTATCGGATCTCCTCCTTTGGAGGGATCAAACATACCGGTTTGCAGAACTCTCTCCAGCACCACCAACACCAGGGTTATAGAAATGATTGGCGTAGCCAGAAGTTGCACCCATCCGGTTGCGTATAAAGACCAGGTAAACAGAGGTATCTGCAACCACTTCATATTCCCGGTCCGCAACCTGTGGATCGTGGTGATGAAGTTTATGGCGGTCAGCATTGAGGAGAAGCCGAGTATGAAAGCGGCTGTTGCGGCATAGGAGACATTCGTCTGGGTTCCCACACTGAACGGAACATAAAAGGTCCAACCCGTATCTGCCAGACCGTCCCCGAATAACGACACGAGTGCAAATATTCCGCCTATGATATACAGGTACCAGGAAAGCAGATTCAGACGTGGGAAAAACACATCTTTGGCGCCGATCTGAATGGGCAGAATGAAATTTCCAAAAATCGCCGGGATCGCAGGGATAATGAACAGAAATATCATGATCACACCGTGAAGCGTGAACAGGGCATTGTACCCATCTGCTTCCACCAGTGTCGGACCGATAAACATCAGTTCGGTTCTTATCAACAACCCGAGAAGCACGGCCAGGATAAACCAGAACGTAATTGTATATAGATATAGCAGTCCGATTCTCTTGTGATCAGTCGTGATCAACCAGCTCAAAACGCCCTTAAAATTGGGCGGTGCAGGGGTTTCAAAGAATGATTTAGTCTGCTCCATAACCCTTTCTCGACTGTTGGGCTTGATTACCCTTCCTCAGAAATACGAGATAAAACAATAACAACAGCACCGGGATGATAATACCAAAAACACGAACATATTGAAATGTATAGCGTTGCTCTTCAGGATTGTATTCGATGCAATAGCTCAACACTTTGCGAACAGAAGGGGAAAACCCGCCTCTTTCCGCTTCGGTTAGGGCCATCCCCACGTCAAAAGGTAAAAACCTGGGGCCGTACAAATACCGGCTGATTTTACCATCACTCCCCAGCACAATCAACGCATTGGGATGGGAAAACTCATGCTGCCCGGTCTGATTGACTCCAAAACCAGTAGCTTCCAAAACGGTTTCTATGTCCTTTAACTCACCCGACAGAAAAGACCAGTTCTTGTGTGGAAATCTTTCTCCGACCAGGGGCAAGTAATTGTTGCGCGCTTTCAAAGCCGATTCCGGAGAATCACCCGTATCAAAACTCCAGACAATAACCCCAAACTCATCCATATCCTGCTCGGAAAGCGTCTTCACCGAAGTGGCCAGATAGGAGATCTCGATACCACAATCCGTGACGCAATAGAAAAACGCGGGCAAAAACAGGGTGGGTTTGTCGATCAATGTCCGGAGACTGACGGATTTTCCAAACTCGTTTTTGAAGTTCAGATCAAGGGGAATTGTTTCTCCCAGGCGCTCCCGGATCCCGACCTTTGTCCCGGAAAGAGGATATACAACGGCCTTTTCGTTTTCATGCTTATGATCTGAGTGTCCGAAAACCATCACTGGTATCGCTACCAGAACAGCGATCAGGATTGTTTTAGTCTTTTTCATAAAGCCGGAATATCTGCTATGCATGCTGTCCGAACTCCCAAGAGATTAACGGAGGACCTTGTAACTGCCGTCACCCAGGTTCATCTCCAGAACATGAAACTTTTTGTGCTTTACCCGAAAGGAATCCTTGGGGCCAAAGGCCAGTAATACGATGGTTTTGCCGTTGATATCAATGGCGACATCGGTTTTGTCCCCCGTGTTCAGCACCTTTTTAAATTCAAGGATTGTTACGCCTCCGCTTTCCGAGCCGGTTACTGCGCTGAGATTGTCTTTACCTCCTCGTTTTTTATCTGCTGAGTGTGTGCGGGTGGAGGTGCCATATTCATCAGTAATCGTTACCTTCCCTTTTTTAACGCTGCCCACAACATAGTCCGCACCTTTCATTTTCGTTTCGGGATTGAAGCCGATACCGACCCATCCTTTCGTTTTTGCTTTTAGTTTCACCGCCATTTCATTGCCGGTTATCTTCCAGGAAAACTCCATCTTTCCGATTTCCACTTTGTGATCATACGACTCTGCCAATAGGGTGTTCATTGAGATGATGGCAAATAGGAAAATCATTGTTATCAAAGCCACTTTTATTTTCATTTCAACTCCTTGGTCCGGATACAGATTTACAGATTGAATCGGACCGGAAGAGATCCGATTCATCAATAAGAGCACAATTTTCCACAACAGTTTAACCTAAAAAACCGCGCTTCACAAATATGTATTTTGTTTTATTTTTCACTTGTTGGAGATTCAGACTGCATTTCGACTAAACCTTAAGCGAAGATTAAATCGCCTCCCCAATACCCAAGATTTATCGCGGAAAGAAGGGTAAGGGTGTAAAGGACCAGCATCCTGACAGGCGATTTCTCGGCATCAGACCCGTATTTTACGATAGCTATCATGAATATCGTTATCAGGCCGGCCATAACCAGTTTTATTTTAATTGGGGTCAGCCACTCCCCACCGTAAGAATACTGCCAGTCCATCAATCCGAGAATGATGGTTGGGGGAATACCAATCAAACCCAGCACCGCGCAGTGATGTGCTGTTTTATACAGGAACGGCTTTTTCAAAAAATAGGCAGCCAGGGTAAAGGCGAATCCACCCATTGCCATTCCCATGGGGATATGGGTAAAAGCCGGATGGACGGGATGATGAAAACCAATGCTGTTCAAGAGTTCAAAAATGGATGCAATCATTTTTACCTCTTCTTGGACGTTTAAACACGGATTCAGTTCGGAATTACAATCACATAGTTCAAATATACCATAAACATTGTGAACTATGAAACAGAAATATTCTATAATTTGTCGGGATGGAACAGAGAAAAACCTGGATACTATAAATCGGAATGATTATTAGTGAACTGAACTGGCTGAGCAGCAACAGCCAGTTCGTTTAATGATTTTCGAATTTGGCTGTTGTAGTGAGTTGTCGATGCGAACAAATTAATCGATTTTTCCGCATCTCATGTTGGCAGGAACTGACTCGTCAATCCGTTTGGGTTTAGCCAGATTGAGATTATTCATGATCTCAACAAATTCGGCCCTGCTCTTACCACCGCCAAGCCTGGGATTGTATTTCTTTTCTTCGGCAATGGAGGAAACTTGCATGCCTTTGTAGTCATGAGCCGGGTAAACAAGGGTTTCATCCGGTAGCGTGAACAGTTTACCGTTTACACTGTCATAAAGGGAATCTGCCGAACCCTGCTGAAAATCTGTTCTGCCGCATCCCCGGATCAACATGGTGTCGCCTGTAAATACCATTCCCTCGATATAATATGAGGTACATCCATCCGTATGCCCCGGGGTTGACAAGGCTTTCACCGTGAACCGACCGAATTTCAACTCGTCACCATCCGCCAAGTCAATGTCAGAACAGGGAACCTTGGCACCTGCGCCATAAACGACACCGGCACCGGTTTTGTACCGAATATCATCCGCACCGGTGATATGATCCGCATGCACATGCGTTTCCAGGTTGTATTTCAGCTCCACTCCCAGTTCATTTATTTGTTTCACATCACGCTCAACCTGCTCCTTTACTGAATCAATTAAAATGCCTTCCATATTTTCCGGATCATACATCAGATAGGTATATGTCCATGTTTCGTAATCAAACAGTTGTCGGAAAATCAGATTGCTGACTGCCATTACTCCTCCTGAATTGGATTAAAGCAGATCTCATCCGAACGGATCTGCCTCTATTCGCAAAGTTGTCTGTCTCACCTGGAACGATCTCTTTGCTGACCGATCATCACAACATGCGGATTCAATGTATTATGCAAAAGCTTAAAGGATGGACGAAGAAAAAATCAAGTAAAATATCAGCTTATGTCTGTATTCATCGTTCGATGATATGAATGCGGAGATTTCAAATCGACAGGGAAAAGCTCATGAGGATTGAATAAATCTTGTCAGATTGGCTCCAATTGAGTAGAGAGAAACTAAGCTTTATATCTAACAATACCCGTCCACCAATAGCCGCGTTGTTTATACAATTCCTGATAGGGAGGTCACATGAAAATCGCAGCATTGATATCGCAGCCGATTCCCATTAATGAAGATGATGCCAAGGCATATATGAATAAGCATCCAACCGGAAGTTATCAATTGGTGGATGTTCGTCAACCCGGCGAATATGAACAGGATCACCTTCCCGGGGCAAAATTGGTCCCGCTGAATATTCTTACCGAAGGAGGGGGAGATTTGGACCCTGGTAAACCAACAATCGTTTACTGCCGGGCAGGAGGCAGAAGTCATGCCGCAGCTCAGTATTTAGCCGGACAGGGATTCAGGGAGGTTTATGATATCGGGGCCAATATTCAAAGCTGGATGGGAATCAAGGCTGCCGGCAATTATGATTTAAGTCTTGATCTGATTGATCCCAATGTTGAGTTTCCCGATGCCTTTGCCCTCGCCTTCGCCATGGAAGAAGGATTGAAGCAGTTTTATCTCATTCTGGAAAGCAATGAATCACGGGAGGAGTTCAAATCTCTCTACCATAAGCTGGCCGGTCTTGAAGACCTTCACAAGGATAAACTCCTGCGCGAATATGATGTCTTTGTCAGCGGTCAGACCAATCCACAGCAATACCTGGAACAGAACAGGGACGTTATTGAAGGCGGAGACCTGGTAAAAGACACCCCGATCTCCATCGCCTCGCAAATGAACGATCCGGTGGATATCCTGGGATTTGCAATGGCAGTTGAGGCCCAGTCACTGGATCTTTATACACGCCTGGCCGAGACAGGTGAAAACGAAGGTGTAAAAAAACTCTTTCGCGGATTGGCTGACGAAGAAAAACAGCACATGACCTTCATTGCAAACGAAATGGATAAGGCCCTCAAACAACAGGAATGATCTCTCCCGATCATCTGCAGGGAATCATTCTCCAATCGATTCCCTGTCTTCACGACCGATTCTCCGTCAATCTCTCTCCCAACCCCATTCATCCTATAAATCCGCGAATGGACTAAAAATCTGCAATAATCTTGAAATACAGAATTCAATATGCAAGTATCTCATAAAACCAGTTGAAAGAGGTTTTATTTTCATTCTTAATCACCCGTAAACATTGACAAGAAGCAGTTGTTATGTCCGCTGAACAAGATTAGCTGAAGCCGTTGGGGTCTTTGGATTATGAGGATCGGCTCCGGCCAATTTTAACCTAAAATCAAAAGGAGAATTCCATGGATAATGAATGGACAGCCACCAGCCCCCTGGCCAAAATTGTTGAAGCTGCCGGATTTACCTATGATCCGGAGCAGCAGATTATATACTCGGTGATGGATCCCTGGCAGAGAAAGTTTGGCTATTGTTTTGCTTACGATCTTGCGGCACCAGCTACCATCAGTGCAGTCATCGATTGCGAACCAATCTTCTTCAGCCATGCCAACAAAAACTGGATGATTGAATTGTGGAAAGGGCAATACGGTCTGGAAACCGGTGCAGAAATCGGGGTTTACGTCAATCCTGAAGGAGGACACCCACTGGACAGTACACTTGGTAGAAGACCCCATGATCCGGATAACGGCAGGTTTTTCAATTGTGCCGACAATAGCGAACGGTTGGAAATGACCTTTGCCTTGAAAAAAGGTGATGAGGTTTTATTTACCAGGGGACCTAAATTGCACTGGTGGTTGACCGGCTTTAAATGGGGAGTTCTCTCGCAGCCCGAAGAACTGGTCCTGGACGCCACCCTCAAGTTTCGGGATGAACAGATGAGAAAGACTTTTACTGAAGCTGCTGAAAAAACCGGGTATGATAACATAAAGGTGACCGGAAACGAAGTCAATTTCCTCTTTGAGAAACCTTATACTCATCAACCCAGACTGGACCCCAACCTCAGACGGATTGTCGAAGCGGCCAATACCAATAATGCGAATATCGTTGCCGAATACCGGAATGCCAATTTTCCGAGTAACGATCCAAATGTTATTTCAGAGAGATTCGCCCGACAGTTTGGCTTTCATGACAGGAATTTCTTCGCCAAACAGCTTATTAAGGTCATGGCCAAAGGAGACATGCCAAGAAAAGATGTCATCAAAGCCGTCGAGGAGGCAACCAGAATCAGATTCACAAAGCTGGAAATGGCTATAGACAGGCTGGTTGATTACCTGAAAAATCTTTTCAGCCCGTCATAAGTCGAATTCTAACTGCATGTATCCAACAAGGCGACCGGCATTGTGGATAATAAACAGGGCCCTGGCCTGCATCCAGGAATTTGAAAACCATTCTTTGACAAGGAATATATTAACCGGTATTCACAGGGAGATCTATCATGGCAGCAAATCTCAGATATTTTCTTAGCGATATTCACTTGAGTTCTGATGAACTATATCGAAATGGTAAGGCCTGGTTTAAAAAAGATGAGCACCTTCCCCGCCTGCTGGGTTTCATTGACGAAAACATCATTGGAAACAGCAGGGTCAAAGAGGTTGTTCTGTTGGGCGATATTTTTGACACCTGGATCTGCCCTGCCGGAAAAAAGCCACCCACATTCCGTGATATTTTCAAAGCGAATAAGGATGTCCTCGATAAGTTCAAGGAGATCATTGATAGTGGCATCAGGCTGTTCTATGTTAACGGGAATCACGATTTTGACCTGGCTGAAGATGAACTCCGTAAAGCCGTACCCGGAATTCTCTGCATCAGGTTTTATAACAGCGGACTATTACGCGCTGAACATGGTCACCGATTTGACGAGATCTTCAATCGTGCCGACTATTTCTGTGATCCCGCTCATGGCAGGCCTATTGGCTATATCATGAGCCGACTTTTGACCTCATTTGCCACGTCGGGATACAGCCTCATCGACCTGCCGACGTACCTGGACGATCTGGTGGAAGCTGCCGAACCCGACCAGAATATCTATGAGACCATCATCGAGGGTCTGGCCGAAAGAGCCGATATGAAAGACGATGATCCAATCCTTATGCCCAACAACAAATCCCTCACCATCAAAGAAGCAAAACTACGCTACGGCAAGCTTGAAAAGAAATTTGATTTCTCCAGTTTCATAAAAGAGTTATGGGACCGTTCGGCTTTAGGTTGGCATGCCGACCGCATGTGTCATAAGGAAGACTTCAAAGTGGTGATCTTCGGGCATTCCCATAAAGCGCTGATCGACAAGGATTTTTTCCTGGTCAAAGATCGTATCTATGCGAATTCGGGATGCTGGATCAAAAAAAATGCCTATTGTGTCGCTGTTGAGAAGACATCAAAACTGAAAGTTACCCTCTTGAAAATAGATGCTGACGGCAAAATCATCAAAAGAACACCAAAAACAGTGTAATCAACACCTGTGATCCGACAGGGCCGGTCCCGGAAGTGACATAGTCGCCGGTTCCGGTCACGCCGACAGTCAACTCGGGATTCAGGACATGATTATGCTCTAAAGCCCCACCGGAAAACAGTTGGGAATCACTATAATTCCCACTTTAAAACTCATTGATAGAACCGAAGAGAAGATTGACATGAGTAAAATCTCCAATAAACCACGATGGAAGAACCCTTTGATCAGGGCCATACGTGGAACGCTTGAACACAGGGCAACTTGGCTCTGCCTTCTGCTTAAGGAGGCGGAAAAGAAAGGTGTGGAATGGGAGGATATCGGACTGCCTGCAATTAAAGCATGCGGGCACCTGCATGGAAAAGAACTGGTGAATCTGGGAGGAACAAAAAGCTGGAAAGGGCTCAGAAAAAAACTCTTTACCAAACCGGCTCAAATCGTTTTTGAAATGAAGATTCTGGAAGCAACCGACGATAAACTTTCCATTGATTTTGGTTATTGCCCGCTAGTCACAGCCTGGCAACACTTGGGTTGCACCGATGAAGAAATAGCCCGACTATGCAATATCGCCATGGAGGGAGACAGGGGAGTTGCAGAATCCTATGGCGGCCGCCTTGAACTGGGAGAAACTATTGCCAGCGGGGGCAGCACCTGCCAGATCCGTTTTGTGAAATTTTAACAATAGTGAGACACCATACCTGCGTTTTGATCTTGAAAACAGGTGCGGTGTCCTCTTTGTTCAAGCTATTCCGTTGCAATCTCCTCCATCAGGTTTGCCATTTCAATAGCTCCGATTGCAGCATCCCAACCCTTGTTACCTGCCTTGGATCCTGCTCGTTCAATAGCCTGTTCAATCGTATCTGTTGTCAAAACACCGAACATTACGGGGACTCCTGTCTCCAAACTGACATGGGCGATGCCTTTGGAAAGCTCGGCACAAACATGATCATAATGGGAGGTTGATCCCCTGATCACGGCACCTACACAAATCACGGCATCGTGTTTGGCTTGCTGCGTTATTTTCTTTGCTGCCAGGGGAATCTCAAACGCACCCGGAACCTTGATGATATCAATGTCGCTCGCTTCAGCACCGTTTCTGACCAGGGCGTCTTCCGCTCCCTCAACCAGACGATTGGTGATAAAATCATTAAAACGACCCGCGATGATAGCAAATCGTTTACTTTTAGCGTTCAGCTTGGCTTCTATGATATTTGACATGACTTCTCCTCTTTATATTTGTCCCCGAGCCACACCACGGGGGCAGGCTGCGGGAAGATTTACAATAACATAATCACTGGCACAAATTCATGGTGTGTCCCATTTTTAATTGCTTGCACTTCAGGTAACCTTCATTGTAGTGGCTGGGTGTAATCTCGATAGGGACTTGCTCAACGATGGAAAGCCCGTATCCCTCCAAGCCGATTATTTTTTTGGGGTTATTGGTCAGCAACCTCATCCGTTTGATGCCAAGGTCAGTCAAAATCTGGGCCCCGATTCCATAATCCCGCAGATCATCTTCAAAACCGAGCTCGTTATTGGCTTCCACAGTGTCATAGCCCTTGGTTTGCAGTTCGTAAGCCTTTAGTTTGTTAATCAGGCCAATGCCCCGACCTTCCTGCCTGAGATAGAGAATCACCCCATTTCCCTCCTTCTCGATAATCGTCATCGCTTTATGTAGCTGTTCAGCACAATCACATCTTTGCGAGCCGAATATATCTCCTGTCATACATTCGGAATGGACGCGGACCAGAATGGAATGCTCTCCTTTTATTTTTCCCTTTACCATGGCAATATGGGTCAGCTTGTCCAGATCGTTCTCATAGGCAATCATTCGAAACTCACCACCAAAATGGGTGGGAATGGTTGTTTCTGCAGCTTTCCTTACAAAACTCTCGGTTTTGATCCGATAATTGACCAAATCGGCGACTGTGCAAATCCCGATACCATGTTCGTCGCTGAACTTCTGCAGAGAGGGCATGCGGGCCATGGTGCCGTCGTCATCCATGATCTCGCAAATGACACCGGAAGGTTTCATACCGGCCAGTCTGGCCAGATCGACTGATCCTTCGGTTTGCCCCACCCTGACCATGACCCCGCCTTCCCTGGCCCTCAGTGGAAAAATATGTCCGGGTCTAACCAGATCGCGGGGGGCGGCATTCTCCCTGATCGCTGTCAGGATAGTGGTAGCCCTGTCAGCCGCAGAAATTCCCGTGGTCACTCCCTCCCTTGCCTCAATGGAAACCGTAAAACCGGTTTCATAAGGTGAGGTGTTATTCATCACCATGGGTTGAAGGTCGAGCGAATCCGCCTTTTCACCGGTCAATGAAAGACAGATCAAGCCCCTGCCATATTTGGTCATGAAATTTATCGCTTCCGGCGTCACTGCTTCTGCAGCCATGGTCAGATCACCTTCATTTTCACGATCTTCGTCATCCACCAGGATTACCATTTTGCCGTCCCTGATATCTTGTATTGCCTCTTCAATCGTAATAATAGGCATGTTTCGCTCCTCATTCATGTGTTTTCGAAATACTGCACCACAGTTCAATTTTCCCCGACGTATCCGGGGGGATGATTTTAAATCCTTGGAAAATCATCTGTTCGACTCTGCTTATTAATCTGCCCCGGTAAGCGGCAGTTTCTTTAAACAAATCCATTTTCAGCCAACATTTCCATGGTCAAGCCAGTCCTCTTTTCATGCTTTTCCAAGGAATCACTTCTATCGGACCCTAATTTCAGGAACCGCTCCACATATTTGCCGATCATGTCGGTTTCAACATTAACCCTGTCCCCGGCTTCTTTAAAACCGATGGTTGTGAGCTTGGCCGTATGTGGTATGATGCCGAGATCGATGGTGTTACCATTTGTTGCGTTGATAGTAAGGCTGATCCCATCAATGGCAATGGAACCTTTGTTTATGGTATATCTGGCCAGAGTTTCCGGCAGTTCGATCCGAAACAGAATAGAATTTCCTGTCCTCTGTTTGTGTATAATCTTCCCGACACCATCCACATGTCCCGAAACAAGATGGCCATCCAAACGATCCGACAAACGCAGGGCTCTTTCCAGGTTGACCGGATCACCGGGTTTGAGAAACCTGATGATAGTTTTATCAACTGTCTCAGGGGAGACATCCACCACCAGCCGTGAATTTTCCAACTCAATTGCCGTCAAACAGGCCCCATTGACAGCAAAACTGTCTCCAACTCGGGATCCCTCCAAAGCAAATGGAGCCTGGATCGATAGTGCAATCCCCTGTTCACGGGGACGCATATCAATCATCCTGCCAAGTCCTTCAATTATTCCGGTAAACATTATTCCTCCCTTTATCGATTCCAAGTCTGGTAATCAGGACATCCTTCAATCAAAATGTCATCATCAAAGCGATGTAATTCAATGTGTTTTATCGTCAGACAATCTTCAATCCTTAGAGCGCCTTTACCACCAATCATCGGGGTGCCATCGCTACCGCCAAGAATTTTGGGAGCATAGAAGAAATAGATCCTGTCCACAACTCCTTGGGAAAATGCCGAACCGATCACCTGGCTCCCACCCTCAATCAGAATCCCGGTGATCCCTCTCGCACCCAGGTGTTGCAGTAAAACTTTCAGATCAATTTTCTCTTCATGCAGAGGACAGACAATGATATCAACACCTTTCTTTTTCAGACTGGCAATCCTGTTGTCATCAGCATCCGGTCCCGTAGCAACTATGACTCCCGGTTCAACACCCATATCAAGAACCTGTGATTCTTCCGGAATCGAGAGGTGAGTGTCCAGAACCACTCGCAGCGGATTCTTAGTCACGGCAGACTCCCACCGGGTTGTTAATGCCGGGTTATCGATTTTCACCGTACTGCTTCCCACCATTATTGCGTCCAGTCGATGTCGCAAACGGTGGACAAATCTGCGGGAATCCGGTCCCGTGATCCATTTTGAGTCACCTGCACTCGATGCAATGCGGCCATCCAGGGTGGCTGCGCATTTCACTATCACAAAGGGCCTGCCTGTAGTCACATGTTTGATAAAGCACTCATTCAACCTGCGCGCTTCCTGCTCGCAAACCCCATCAGTGACCTGGATCCCCTTTGATTTGAGAAATTCTGCCCCTCCCCCCTTAACACCTGGATTGGGATCTTGCATGGCCATAACCACCCGGGAAACACCTGATGCGAGAATCTTCTCCGTGCAGGGAGGAGTCCGACCGATGTGATGGCAAGGTTCCAATGTTACAAACAGGGTAGATCCCCGGGATCTTTTTCCCGCATCATCCAGGGCATTCACCTCTGCGTGTGGCAAACCCGCAGCCTGATGCCAGCCCTCACCCACTATTCTTCCTTTACGAACAACGACTGCACCAACCATCGGATTGGGAGATGTAAATCCCTCTCCCATGGCCGCAAGTTCCAAGGCGCGCCTCATATAAAACTGATCATCCATTTGGTTTATCTCTAAACTTCTTGTTTCAACTAACCGTCAATCTTCAATCCCGAACCACGCAGGTTTCACGATAAAGCTGAATCTTCATCTTAACTCTGCTGAAGTTAGGAAACACCTGTTAGTTATGGCCCACCCCTCTCTGCTGAATCGCAACTGACCCAGCCTGTGAAAGATCGATCAAGTTCAGGAACTGACCTGTCGGATGAACCCCTGTTTTTACGGTCAAAAATGAAGGCATTTCCGGCGCTCTCATAACACAAGGCTATCGGTGCCTGATCCGTTGACCTTTGGAAAATCCCAAACAAACTTGGGAAACATTGCTGGTTAAACAGCGATTTCTGAACAAAATCCAATCTGATCCCGTGAAATTGACAAACAGCAACACAGAATCTGGTTCAAAACTGCTTTTTAAAGAATAGAAATTAAATTGAAAATGCAGGGCGAGTGTAGCCGGCCTTCACCAGCATACCTGTTATGCGGCCTGGAGCGTGATCAGGCAGATCACGATAGTTAAAACCCGGAGGCAATATGGTTTTCAGAAATCCCAAGGCAAAAAAAATCGGATTGTTCCCGATCCCAATACAAAGATCCCCTTAACCATCATCATAACTTATCTTCTTCCATCCGGACTGTAACCGTCGGCTTTGGCATTTAACCAAATCTGCTGACCTTAATCCTGGGATCAAGCGCTCGTGGGCTCTCTTGACGTGCAAGAATACCACCGGTGGGGAATTTCGCCCCGCCCTGAAGACAACTTATTCTGTTCAAGTAAAATATTAAGAGACAAACCAAAAAAAGGCAAACGCCTGGAAACCAGGGATCAGATCATCGGTTTTTGATAACTCATTGAAAAAACGGGATTTCAAACCAGGACATCCAAGCTTTCACAACAGCCGTTAAATTCTTGCAGAAGAGCAATTGGGAAGCTTTTGGAAGTTTTTTAAAGCTTTGTTGAAACGATATTGATCACCATCAGTTTTCAGAGACCCGGATAGTCCTGTTTCGCTACCCGAGTCAGTTGAAGGACGATCAACCAGTAACTCTACCCCGCATAAACAGAGCATTTACGGATATTCATGGCTGCTTCCTGAAAGGCTTCGGCAAAGGTGGGATGACCATGAATCGTCCGTGCTATATCTTCAGAACTGGCGTTGAATACCATGGCCAATCCACTTTCAGCTATCATGTCTGCAGCCCTGGGACCTATGATATGAACCCCAAGTATTCGGTCGGTTTCCGCCTGGGCAATGAGTTTCACAAATCCGTCTTTCTCACCCATGCAACGCGCCCGTCCGGTTCCGGAAAAGGGATAAGTTCCGATACAGTATTTAATCCCCCTCTCCTTTGCCTGCTCCTCGGTCAGGCCCACACTGGCAACTTCAGGCCAGGTGTAAACCACAGCCGGAATTGTGTCATAGTTCACCTCACCTGGCAGTCCGGCCATGATTTCAGCCGCCGCGATGCCTTCCGCAGATGCCTTATGTGCCAGCATCGGTCCGGAAATTAAATCCCCAATGGCGAAAATGCCCCCAACCGAGGTTTGATAGTTCTCATCCACTGCAATGTGGCCGGTCTTCTCTTCCAGCTCTATGCCGAGTTTTTCCAGGCCCAAACCCGCGGTCATGGGTTTGCGACCAATGGCAACGAGCAGGCGATCGAAAAGTTTGTTTTGTTTCCCATCTTCTCCGACCAGCTCGACTTTGACGCCGTTTTTCTGTTTGACCGCTTTTTGCACTTTGGTTTTAAGCATGAAGTTCATACCCTGCTGCTTCAAGGTCCGCTCCAACGTTCTATTAACCTGACCATCGAGGGTGGTGGCAATCTTGGGCAGCATTTCGATTACCGTCACTTCGGATCCAAGTCGGTTCCAGACGGATCCGAGTTCCAGTCCAATATAACCACCGCCTACGATTCCCAGTTTTTTGGGAACCTTATCAAAAGCCAATGCCTCGGTTGAACTGACAATACGGTCTCCATCATACTCCAGCCCGGGGACCGTAAACGGTGCACTCCCTGTCGCCAGAAGTATGTTCTTTGCCTGCAGATCGAGACTCGCTTTTTTCTTTTTGCTGCCTGTTGTCGGAGTCACACGAACCAGGCCTACGTCAAGAATCTCTCCAAATCCTTGAAAGACGTTTACACCATTGCCGTCCAGCAGCGCTCGAACCTGATCTGTCAGATCTTTTACCACCTCGTTTTTTCGATCCATCATCTTCTTGAGATCCAGCTTGACGTTACTGGTGATAATTCCATGATCTTTAAAATGCTCCTTTGCCAGGTGATAGTATTCGCTGGAATCCAGAAGAGCTTTGCTCGGAATGCAACCAACGTTGAGGCAGACACCGCCCAGACGGTTATCTTTTTCCACACAGGCCACTTTCATCCCCAACTGGGTAGCTCTCACTGCAGAGACGTATCCACCGGGTCCCGATCCAATTACGATTAAGTCGAATTTTTGTTGTTCGGTCATTTTATACCTCCATCATCATTCGTTCCGGATTCTCGATACACTCTTTAATGCGTTTCAAAAAAGTCACTGCCTCTCTGCCGTCAACAATTCGATGATCATAGCTTAGGGCAACATACATCATGGGCCTGATAACGATTTCGTCATTCACCACAACCGGTCGTTTTTCGATTTTGTGCATCCCCAATATGGCGCTTTGCGGATAATTGAGGATTGGGGTACTGAGCAGCGAACCAAATACACCGCCGTTAGTGATGGTAAAGGTTCCTCCTTCCATATCCGAAAGCTCAAGGCGATTATCATTGACTTTCTTTACATAATCAACAATAGCCTTTTCAATGCCGGCAAACCCAAGCTGATCCGCATGACGGACTACCGGTACGACCAAACCCCGCGGGGAGCCGATGGCTACTCCGATATGATAGTAGTTGTGAAAGACGATATCGGTTTTTTCAATGAAGGCGTTGATCTGGGGAATCTCGATCAGGGCCTGCACGGATGCCTTAGCAAAAAACGACATGAATCCAAGGTTAATATCGTGTCTTTTCTTGAACTGTTCCTTGTATTGACTCCGTATCTCCATGGTCCGACTCATGTCGATCTCATTGAAAGTCGTGAGCATGGCGGTTCCATGTTTGGCATTCAGGAGATGTTCGGCGATTTTCCGGCGAATTGGTGACATCGGCTTTCTGACAACAGACTCTTCTAACGTGGTCTCTTTTGATGTTGCCTGAGTCGATGCGGGTTTGGATTCGTCCGATGCCTGTTTTTCGATGAATTCCAGAACATCAGCCTTGGTTATCCGACCGCCCGGACCGCTACCCTCAATCAGATTCACATCCACATTTTTCTGGGTAGCCAATCTTCTCACCGATGGCGAAAGCATCGGTGTCTTCTCCGCTATGGTCGGTTCGGTAAGAACCGGAGGTGCCTTGACCGGTGGAGGTACTTCTTTGGGCTCCTCAACCGGGGGTGCGGTCACTTCTGCGGTTTCTTCCTCCTTTTTTGGCGCAGGTTTGGATGCAGCCGCTCCGGCATCTGCCATGATGGATCCAACGACCGCCCCAATCGCCACTGTCTCTCCCTCAGCAACTTTTATACTGAGAATACCGGTGGTTTCTGCCTGTACTTCAACCGTCACTTTATCCGTTTCAATCAGAAAAAGAAGCTCGTCCTTCTCCACGGCTTCACCCTCCTTCTTGTACCATTCGACCAGGATCGCCTCTTTTACGGACTCACCGACACTGGGAACAATAATATTAATATCCATTATGATCCTCTCCCTGTAAAATGCTGTGATGTTTTAATAACGTCGGAGAACAGTGACAAAAATGCCTCTCTGTCTCCTTAATCAAGAAAGTGTTCTTCAATTCATTTGCTTTTTGATTTTGCCTGATTTTGTGCTAACCGCCTTTTGGACGATCTCTTCCTGCTGTTGCCTGAAAATATTAACAAACCCGGTTGCCGGACTGGAAGAATCCGGACGACCGATATAGGACAAAGGTTTACCAATCAGTTGTTCCAATCTCTCTTTTACAAACCTGTACCCTCCCATATTACAGGGCTCTTCTTGCACCCAACACCAGTCTTTTACTGTTTTATGCTTTGTGATCACCTGTTTGAGTCGATCTTCCGGAAAGGGATAGAACTGCTCCATCCTCACCAGCGTTATATTTTTGATCTTACCTTGATCCAGTGCCTGTCGAAGCTCATAGTAAAGTTTGCCGCTCGTGAAAATGACTCGTTTGACTGCCGTTGCAGAAGCCGGGTCAACGATTATCTCCCGAAAGCCACCTGATGAGAAATCCGGCAATTTTGAAACCGCAAGGGGATTCCGTAGCAGGCTTTTCGGAGTCATCACCACCAATGGTTTTCGATATTTCGCATGAACCTGTCGCCGTAAAAGATGAAAGTACTGGGCCGGTGTCGTGGGATAAGACACAATCAGGTTATCGTCCGCACACAGTTGTAGAAATCGTTCCAGACGTGCACTGGAATGTTCGGGGCCCATTCCTTCAAATCCGTGAGGTAATAACATGACCAAACCACTCAATCTTTGCCATTTTGTTTCACCCGCAGCAATGTAAAGATCGATGATGCTTTGTGCGTTGTTAACAAAATCCCCGAACTGGGCTTCCCAAAGGACCAGTCTTTGGGGCTGTACCATGGTATAGCCATACTCGAATCCCAGAATCCCCATTTCCGAAAGCGGGCTGTTAAATACCTCAAATTTACCTTTCTCCTCAGCAACCCCGTCAAACGGAGAAAATGGCTCTCCGGTCTTGTGGTCGAAGAGAAGCGCGTGACGCTGACTGAAAGTCCCCCTGGCGCTATCCTGGCCGCTAAGTCGGATCTGCCTGCCCTCTGCAACCAGGGTAGCAAATGCCAGGCTTTCACCATTGGCCCAATCAATGCCATCGCCTTTGTCAATGCTGTCCCTGCGTTTTTTTAATATTCGTTCCAACTTGGGATGAATTGTAAAACCATCCGGCGGAGTTGCCATTTTTTTGACCAGTTCCTTCAGCTTCTTCCCGGGAACACCGGTTTTCACGGATTTATGTGAATACTTTCCGGTATAATCATCCCAAACATCATAAAATCGGGGTTTTGTGTAGACTCTTTCTGCGGTTTGTTCAGCAGCAAACTGATCTTCCAGGCATTGATTGGTCTCCGCTGAGATACGCTCCACATCCGCCTCGGCAATTGTACCATCCTGCACCAGTTCCTCTGCATACAGCTTGTGAATGGGCGGTCTGGATTTGATCCGCTGGTACATATCCGGTTGGGTAAAATAGGGTTCGTCACCCTCATTGTGTCCGTGCCTGCGATAACAGACAAAATCGATAACCACATCCTTTTTAAATGTCTGGCGATAATCAAAGGCCTGTTTAATAACATGAACCAATGCTTCCGGGTTCTCTCCATGCACGTGGAAGATAGGAATCATCAGCATTTTTGCCACATCCGTCGAGTAGCGTGTGGATCTGGCATTCTCCGGTAAGGTGGTGTAGCCGATTTGATTGTTAATCACAATGTGAACGGTTCCCTGGGTCTCATATCCTTCCAACTGGGAAAAGTTGAGGGTTTCCATTACCACCCCCTGACCCGCAAAGGCAGCATCGCCGTGGATGAGAACCGGTAGAACCCGATTTCTTTGCTGATCCTCCCGCATATCCTGCAATCCTTTGGCAACTCCCTCCATCACGGGATCTACCGACTCCAGGTGGCTCGGATTGTTGATCAGGGACATTCGTACCTTTCGATTTCCCGACAGTACCACCTCCGAAAGATAACCGTTGTGATACTTTACATCACCAGCCCCGACAATACTCTCCGGATCATATGAATTGGCAAACTCCTGAAAAATCTCCAGATAGCTCTTCTGTAAAATGTTAACCAACACATTCAATCTCCCCCGATGTGCCATACCATAGACAATATCCGAACAACCCTCTGCCACTGCATGAACAACCAGGGCATCTAATGTCGAGATCAGGGCCTCCGCCCCTTCCAGCGAGAAACGGGTTTGGGCGGGATACTTTTTGTTCAATAGTGATTCAAACAGGGCAGCATGGTGTAACCGTTGGAAAATACGAATACGGTCGGATTTACCCAAATTCGGACGATTCCGTGTGTTTTCCATCCGGTCCTGCAACCAGTGTTTCTCGGCAGGATCCTGCAAATGCATATACTCAACACCGATGGATCTGCAATAGGTCTCCTTTAAAGCTGCCACAAGTTCACCAAGAGTGGAGTTACCCAGTCCCTTAAACCGTGTCTGAAACTTCAGATCGAGATCGGCAGGATCAAGGTCGAATTGTGACAGCTCCAACAATGGATGGCTGGTGGGACAGACCGTCAAAGGATCGAGGCAGGCAAGCAAATGACCAATATCCCGGTAACGATAAAGCAGCCGCTCCACATTGGCAGCTTTTGGGGATGCTGTCGGTAAATCGCCGGTTCCGGGGGACTCTCCAGTCTCCCTGGCCAGTTCAAACCCTTCGAAAAACAATTGCCACTCGCGCGATACGGAATCAGGAGTGTTTCTCCATTTCTGGTACTGTTCGTCGATCAGGCCCACGCTATAGGTTTTATCGATGGTCATATCTCGTTTCCTCTTATTGTTAACAATTGGGGAGTTTCCGATACAGGAAATACAAATCACATAATATATACCTTGGTTCTCAATTTGGAACAGCGCCACTGTTCATCTGAACTCCCTGCGCCTGACGATTGGCTCTAAATCCGACAAATTATCCGGATTTTGCAAACTGCTTTGAAAACCAATAAGACAGACGTTCGGCGACTACTTCCCGATGCTCTCCGTTACTAAACATATGGTCGGCATCTTCGACAACGAAAACTTCAGTATTTTCCGGCCTGAAATCACGACTCAAATACACCTCTTCCACGGGAATGATCTCATCCCGGCCTCCGTGAACCGCCAGGAGAGAATTTGTCAATCCCCTTGTGATCTCTGCCAGATCATAGGAGTTGACATCGGTAAAAAAATCGGCGTTTAAACATAAAGATCGGTTACGACTCGTGAAACAGACTTGTCCATCCTCTTCCAACTGATTTTGCGTGGAACCGTTCAACAGCCGATCAAAGCTCATGCCGGAGTACCTCCCGGCGAGGGTACAAACACCTCTGACATTGGAAGTCGAAGCTGCCGTCAATAAGGCGATGGCAGCTCCCATACTGTGGCCGGCAAGACCAATTTGGCTAATCCCTTGTTGGATTAATTGGTCCACAGCAACTTTCATTTCAGAGACATGTTTGGAATAGGTGGTTTCGGAAAACTCGCCTTCGCTCTGTCCGTTTCCCGAAAAATCAAATTTAAGCGATGCAATACCTGCTCGATATAAAGCTTCGCAGCTTTCTGTTAAGATTCTCGTATGTCTTGAACAAGAGAAACAATGTCCGAAAACAACACCCGCATTGAGTTTCGAGTTCGGCAGGTAGATATCGCCAACAAGTTTTTCCCCAATATCGTTTTTAAAATCTATTTTTTCCTTGTTCATCTTCCGGATGGTCATTTTTTTCATGAGGAATGATCAGGTCGGGAACTGTTCCCGAACAGCTCCGTTTATCCGAATGCTGCCAACAAGAACTACCTTATCATCCTGAGACAATGATACATTTATGAGACAAACCTGAATCGGTGAAACATTTCAGCAGTCTCCCTGACACAACTCCTTGGAAATTTGTGATACCCCAATGGAGGGGCTTCCCAACCTGACGACGTTTTGATTTCCCGGGTATTCAAAGTCATTTTCAAACACCATGCCCAACAACACGTTTTGTGAATGATGATAGTTTATCACTTTTATTAACAGGATTAAAGAAAATAAAAATCACATTATCCACTGTTTCCCCGCATTTGATATGTTGCTTTGCGTGAAAACATTGAGATCTATGACAAAAGTATCGTGAAATTCATATAATGGGTATGCTTATTGAATCCAGAATTCTTTATCCGAACAGCAAACCTTACAAAATCGGATGTAGGTTCGGCTCTTTTTAAAACAGGACAACCATTCAGAAAGGAGACTGGTTTATGGGAATTCAACTGTATTACTTTAATATCTGGTCGGTACTGGTGGGTTTTGTGAGCAACATGGTGATAGGCTCACTTTGGTATTCACCGGTCCTGTTTGGAAACAAATGGTTGGAATTAACCGGCAGGAAAGCAGAGGATATCAGCAAAGAAGATGCTCGAAAATCAATGACCTTGAGTATGATTCCCGGAGTACTTTCGATTGTTTTACTGGCCCTGATTCTTGGAGTTGCCAATTCCACCACGATGGCAGATGCGCTGGTATTGGGAAGTTTGGTCTCGGCGGGCATTATCGGAATGTCCAATCTAAATCAGGTGTTTTTTGAAGGCAGACCCTTCAAGCTGATTCTCCTTAATACAGGTTACTCTTTTGTGGCAATGAATATTGCAGCATTGATTATTACCTTTTGGAGATAACCGTCAAGAGCAACAGATGGGAAATTTCCAACCAACAAGTGGAAATCCTCCCATCACTCAACTGCTTCAAAAAACACACTCTTTTGGACTTTAGTTCTGATATTTGAGTATGAGTTTGTCCATATTGATATCATCAGGATTTAGCTCTTTAGATGCGAGAAATTCATGATTGTAGAGCTTTGATTGAGAACGTTCACCACCGTCGCAGAGCATAGTCAAGATTCTCTTCCCCCTTCTCGCTTTTACGGCGGTTCTCAGCGCTCCTGCCAGGTTTAATGCCGAACTGGTGCCTACCACGATATTGTCATGTTTTCTGACGTAGTATGCCACGCTAACCAGATCCTGATCCGCTAAGGTAAAAGCATCATCGATTTGTGCCTGTTTGAAATTCGCAACCAGACGCATGATACCAATCCCCTCAGTGATGGAGGATCCGCTGCTTTTATACTCGCCTGTATGAAAATAACTGCAGGCACCGGAACCCTCAGGGTCAACCAAATGCACTTTGACGTTCGGCAGTTTCTCCTTGAGAAAGGATGAAACACCACCAATGGTTCCGCCGGTTCCCGCAACTGAAACAAAATAGTCCAGTTCACTATTTGTCTGCGACAGTATTTCCGGTCCGGTATTCGAATAGTGAGCCGTAAAGTTGCTCAGGTTTTCGAATTGATTGGCCCACCAGTATTTGTCAGGATTTTCCTCGGCAATACGCCGAGCGGTATGATAAAAATGGTCCGGATTGGAGAACGGGCAAGGTTTAACCAGTTTCAAATCTGCCCCGTAAAGAGAAACCAGTCGCTCTTTTTCCTGCGCTTGACCGGATGGCATCACAACCAATACATCATACCCCAGCGATCTTCCCACCAGTGCCAGACCGATTCCCGTGTTACCGGCAGTTCCCTCAACAATCGTCATTCCGGGTTTTAAACTTCCGTTTTCTTTCGCATCAAGAATCATCTGCAATGCGGCACGATCCTTGACAGATCCCCCGGGATTCCGATTTTCGCATTTTACCAGGATATCACATCCGGTTAGTTTGCTCAGGGAATTCACCCTTAAAATAGGCGTATTGCCGATCAGATCGATCATTTGTTTTTTGTGTGACGATGCCATCGCACCTCCCTTTTTGTTTTTTCCGACTTGGAGTCTGCAAGTATATAATATTATTCAAGCCTTTTGATCCTCATATCAATATATCAGTTTGTTTTTGGACGGACCGAAAAGCGAATGATCTTGCCGGCGAAGCGAAATCGGTGACAGCCCTGAAAATGAGAAGCAAAGCTCACAGATTCGATCACGGATGCCCAACGAAAGAGTTCAATAACAGACCGACCATGACTACCTGTAAAGTTCAGGTTTGGTGTTTATTCAAGATCACTTGTGGCCTGAATCAGGACTAACAATCATTCTAATGATATTCACTGCAAACGCCATGCAAATCTGTCATTATTCCATTGGACAACTCTTCAAAAGCTGAAGACAGATGGTTTGTGAATTGACAAGGAGTTTTTTTCTTAATAGATCTTTTTTTAACAGCAAGTAAAACAAGTTCTGAATGATAATTGATACAATTACGAGTCCCTACCCTTTTTTTTCATGATCAACATTACCGGATACAACGGACCGACGGATTAACCGATGCCTATCCTGTTCTTTTCGATACGATTCATAATCCTGCTTAGCCAGCTTATAACAGTTTCCGGGATTCTCCTGCTGGTATTTCTCTGGCCCACCATCAATGGTGAACTTTTCAAAATGACCGGTCTGGCCATCCCCTGGATGATGGTGTTTCTGATCCTGAGCCTGTTGGTGTTGGCAGGTGCCGGTTTCGTTTTATGGTTTGATCTGAAAATTTACAAGGAGCAGAGACACCTGAAGGGCAAATACTCAATCACACTGATGCTGCTGATACCCGCTTTGATTCTCAGTGGAGGATTCCGGGAGATATTCTCCGAAACTCACAGTATGCTATTTATGAAGCCAGAAACCCATTACAAACTGCCCGAACTTCTGAAAAGTGAAGACGGCTCTGTGATCACCTCCATCGAAGCTTGGGAAAACAGAAGAAGACCGGAAATTCTGGAAACATTTGCCACCCGGATATATGGCCGCTTACCTGGTGAAAGCTTTCATCCCACAGAAATCCGAACAGTCAGACAAGGGGAAGCACTGAATGAAAAAGCGTTACGCAGGGAAATCAGGTTATCATTCGGAAAAAATCAAAAAACCCTGGAGTTAAATCTTCTGATTTACCAGCCCATCGTTACCAAACAGCCTGTTCCCGTTTTCATCGGGCTGAATTTTCACGGAAACCACACCACCCAACCTGATCCGGTAATAACGCTGCCTACGATCTGGAAGGTCAATGATGGAGAGAAAAGCGCCGTTCAACTGAAAGCCGAGAATCATTCCAGGGGAAGCAGGGCCTCCAGGTGGCCGGCGGAGACGATTGTTGAGAGAGGATATGCCTTGATTACCCTGTACCAGGGGGACATCGACCCCGATTATGATGATGGATTTCAAAACGGAGTCCACCCTCTGTTTGCCAGGCCTGGACGAAACAAACCCGGACCGGGTGAATGGGGCTCTATCACTGCCTGGGCCTGGGGATTGAGCAGAATGATGGATTATATTGAAACGGATGCCGCGTTGGACAATAACAAGGTGATCGTGATCGGTCACTCACGTCTTGGTAAAACCGCTCTTTGGGCAGGAGCTCTTGATCAGCGTTTCGCCATGGTCATTTCCAACAATTCAGGCTGCCTGGGAGCGGCCATTTCCCGACGCAGGTATGGTGAAACAGTCGCAGCCATTACAGAAAGATTTCCCCACTGGTTTACGAAAGGATTTGAAAAATTTGCTGATAATGAAGAGGCGCTACCGGTGGACCAGCATCAGTTAATTGCCCTGATCGCTCCCAGGCCGGTTTATATTGCCAGCGCCGACAATGATCTTTGGGCTGATCCGGTTGGAGAATACCTGGGAGCTCTTCACGCTTCTCCGGTTTATCGATTATACGGATTTGACACATTAAAAAACACATCACAACCGGCAACCAATACCCCAATTCATACCAGGATCGGATATCACTTGCGTAAGGGATATCACGACATCACACTTTATGATTGGCAACACTATCTTGATTTTGCCGATTTGCACCTAAAACCCTGAAGGAGGAACCATGTCTGTTCTGTTAGAGTTTTCCATGTCTCCCATGGATAAAGGCGAAAGCCTGAGTAAATATGTCGCCAGATCGCTGGATATCATAGATGAGTCCGGCCTCTCTTACCAATTCACCCCCATGGGTACTATTTTAGAGGGTGAATTTGATGAAGTAATGGCGGTTGTGAAGCAGTGTTACGATAGAATGAGCGAAGACTGTAACCGTATCGCCTGCTATATGAAAATGGACGCCAGAAAAGGGAAAGATGGACGCCTGTCCAAGAAGACCGACAAGGTCGAATCCCTGCTGGATAAAAAGCTGGTCAAATCATCTTGAGGCGATCAATCAGTTGGCAGTACCCCGATAGGTCCCGGCTTTTTTCAGGGCTTCTTCCAGCTCCTCCATCGTAATCATTGAGGGATCGTACGTCACCGTATTGATCTCTTTTGATGATTTCCATCCCTTACCAACTTTTTTCACTCCATTCAGCCCTTCCAGGGCTGATTTTCCGACATCATATCAGTAGACATAGAATGTCGATTCCGCCGTATCAGGCGCTGACCCCTGGGCCATGGCCCGGGGCGCATCTGCGGTGATCAGCGAAGTTGCAAGCACCAGAAAGAACAATAGACTTATCCGATTTACCATATTGCGCTCCCGCTTAAACTTGATTGTGATAAAAATCCTCAATCCCGGTCTGAATCCGCATACCAGGATTGAGGGACCAATTGCAGCCGTATCTGAAACTCAGACATAGATTCAGAGTTTGGTGACCTCCATGGAGTTCACATATTTCAGCCAATGTGAGCCATAGGAGTCTTCCGCAACCAGCCGCAGGGGAAAACCATGTTTTTCGGGCAACATTTCCCCGTTAACCCGGTAAGCCAGAAAAACCTTGTTTGATCTGACCTCCTCAAGGCTGAAGGTTTCCGTCCTTTCGGAAAGACCTGCCAAACTGGAAAAGACAACATCTGTCGCTTCAGGGTCTACCCCTGCGCTGTCCAGGAGTTTCAACATATCAACCCCCTTCCATTTTCCATGCTGGGCAAAAAAACCGGGACAGATCAACAAGACGTCCCTTTCAACCGAAGGGATGGCATTCAAATCTACATAACTCAAATTCAGGTTGTCCCTGACCAGCCCTTCAATTTTAAAACTCCAATCCTCCAATTCTACCTCATACCGGGTAATACCCATGGTATCAAACTCGTTTAACGGCGTAGGGGCAAGATTCCGTGTATCCAGCTCACTTGGATTCTTGTTGATCAAATCCGCCATTTTGGTATTTTTGGGCAGGATAATCTTCTTTATTTTGCCCCAGGCAGTTCGAACCAACCTCATGCCCGGACTCAAAAGCAATCCCAGCATTGCGAAGCTCTTTAAAGACACCGAGATAAACCTGCGACGATTTTTCATTTTAAGGCCTCAATAAAATGGTCAACAGACAGAATTATTAAAAGACTTAACGATTATTTTATCACCCTGTTATCCGGCTTGCCAATTACAAAACTACCTACCCAAAAATCCGTTTTTTATATATACTTGCATCGCTATTACAGCGAATTCTCTACAGCCCTGTGTACAGGCGTATTAAGAGATTTCTTTTGTTGTTCAAAAATGCATTGGAGCGTTTTTGAAAAAACTCTAGACCGGAGTCCAATAATTAAAGGGGAGGAAATGGAAACTTCAGACAAGGGAGCATTGGATCGTCTGTTCAGTTGGATGGTTAACTACGAAATCAAAAAGAACTCAATTGACTTCGCCAAAGCCAAAGTCATCATCATTTTTGTTTTTATTCTGGACATTTTATGTATCATCATGGCGGGCTGGCAACTCTCTGTGGACGATGTCCCTGTGGCAGTGGCGATTTTTTCGGCAGGAGTTCTAATCACCTTTGTCCCGTTCTTTCTACGAAAGGTGACATCCTTCATTTTCCCGGGGGTTTTTCTTACGGCGCTGCTTTATGTTTTAATCACCTATATTGTGGCAACGGGTGGCGGCATTATGAATTACGCTGTAGCCTGGTACGGAATGGTGTTCCTGCTTGCGTTTATTATTCTCGGTACCACCGGTGGCGGCATCTTTGGAACGCTTTCTGTTGTCACCATGGGTATTTTGTATTTGCTGGAAGTAAACGGGGTGATTGACGGTCTAATCGTTAATAAAGCTTCAGAATCCCTGATCGTCAACGGCTTAAACCTGCTCGGGTTGACAATCCTGCTGGTGGTCTATAGCGGAATGAACAAAAGGTTCCAGGACCAGTTAGTAACAACTGCCAAAAAAAAGGGAGAGGATGAAAAAGCCAGGGCTGACATCTTGCAGGAGACCAATTCTGTAATGTCTTCGGTCTCACAGGGCAACCTGACCAAAAGAATCGTCTCGGAGTTCAAAGGCTTTGAACAGCTCAAGACAACCATAAACAAAGCCCTGGACATGTTGAGTAACACTATTTCCAAAGTGAGTGAGGTCAGTGAGAAGGTTACAACAGGCGCCAACGAACTTTCCCGAAGCTCTCAAACCCTTGCCGATGGCACAAGCCAACAGGCAGCAAATCTGGAAGAGATCTCATCATCAATGGGTGAAATCGGCAACCAAGCCAAAATCAACAGCGAGAGTTCCGAACAGGCCAGAAGCCTCTCCAATCAGACAACGAGGGGAGTCGTGAATGGTAATGAGCAGATGCAGATGATGGTGGCGTCCATGGAGAAGATCAACAATACCAGTTCCGAAGTCTCCAAAGTGATCAAGGTGATCGATGAGATCGCTTTTCAAACCAACCTGCTGGCACTCAATGCAGCCGTTGAGGCGGCCAGGGCTGGCAAGTATGGAAAGGGATTTGCGGTGGTGGCGGAGGAAGTCAGAAATCTTGCCAGTCGCAGTGCAGAAGCAGCCAAGAACACAACAGAGCTCATCGAAAACGCCATCAAGGAGGTGGAAAATGGTGTCGAGAACGCCACCAAAACCGCCGAAATGCTGGATGGAATCAAGGTCGATATCGAGAAGGTCAATGATTTTATCGGTGAGATCACTGCTTCATCCAAGGAGCAGGTGGCTGGTGTGAATGAAATCAACGAAAGTTTGAATCAAATAAACGATATCGTCCAACAAAACTCATCTATATCCGAACAGTCGGCCAGTGCATCAAACGAACTGTCCAGTCAGGCCTCAGATCTGCAAAAGATGGTACAGGGATTCAAACTTTCGGGACAACCGGTAAAGCTGGGTAAGCCGACTGAAGAGAGAAGGAAAAAGAAAAAACCACAACCGCCGGTTCCACAATTTGACAGAATGGAAGACAAAAAGAAGAAAAAAACCATCACCCTTGATGATGGTGATTTCGGCAAGTATTAAACCGGCTTCATCTTCCTGAAGGTGGAATCACCCTGATGCTTTATCAGAGATCTAAGCAACTCAAGGCAGGCGGTTCCACCTCAACACTTTCCAAAAGCCAGTCATCCCGATTGTCATTTCTTGCGAGCTTCAATCCACATAAACCTTCTCCTTTTTTTCCATTTGATCATGCCAAATAGTGGGTTGTCCCAACGGTTCAATTGGCTCAAGCTCAATCCCCCCCAGTTAAAAAAACGCCGGTTTAGCTCCGGTATTTGTCGATTGTTCTTTGTAGGTCATATTGGATTTGGAACCCGGCTCCAATACGGTTACCCGTTCAGGCATTTTTGCGGAACGTCGGTGCCCATGGTACGGGGATGTACCAAGTTCTCACCGGCTGGAAGGTTTGCTGCATCGGCCAACGACCTCAACTACCGTTCCAGGTAAAGCTCATCACTCTTTCAATCTTATCCTGGCCCATGGCCAGCATCAGCATACGATCAAGCCCCATAGCCACTCCTGCACAATCGGGCATTCCCTGCTCCAGGGCAGCGAGAAATGACCGGTCAGGATGCAGACGAGCTTTTCCCATCTGTTCTCTCAAGGTATTGGTTTCACGAAACCGCTTCTCCTGCACTCCTGCATCGGTTAATTCATAAAAACCGTTTCCCAACTCAATTCCCTTGTAATAAACCTCAAATCGGGTAGACAGCCTGGGATCAGTTTTGTGAATCCTGGACAGGCTGGCCTGGCTGGCGGGAAAGTCACATACAAATACGGGATTATCCCGACCTAACTGCGGTTCTATATAACTGCCCATCAGGTAGTTCAGACACTCGTCTTTGGATGCACTTTCGGACAACAGATCCTGAGGAGGTTTTGCTCCCAATTTTTGACACAGTGTCTTGAATTCCTTGTGCTCAAACTCAAGCGGATCCAATTGTAAAAGAGAACGAAAAATCTCCCGATAAGATGTGCGAGTGGCCTTACCTGTCCCCATAATCTGCATCATCAGCCCTTCGATCTCTTCCATCAATTGCAGGTGATTCCAGCCGACGCGGTACCACTCAAGAATGGTGAATTCCGGATTATGATGAGCTCCGACCTCATCGCATCTGAAAGATTTGCAGATTTGATAGATAGATCCGCTTCCGGCAGCTATTAACCGCTTCATATGGTATTCCGGAGAGGTGATCAGGTATCTGGGGGGGAGATCTGAATCGATGTTGACCCCGAACGACTCCAGGTGCAGATCCAGTGTGGGATATCGGGAGATGGAGGGGGTTTCAACTTCCATGACCCCTCTTTCTGCAAAGAACGATCTGATATTATTGATCAGCTGAGCCCGTCTCTTTAGATTCCCAATCGATGCTGCGGGCTGCCATTGTTCTGTCATTTAACCCGTTCCACATACACTCCGGTCCGGGTGTCCACCTTGATCTTCTCATTTTGATTCACAAACAGCGGAACCTGAACTTCCGCCCCGGTCACCAAGGTAGCAGGTTTAGTCGTGTTGGTGGCAGTATCCCCTTTGAGACCCGGCTCGCAGAATTCCACTTCCAGTACCACAAAATTCGGAACAGTGACGGACACAGCATTTCCCTTGTAGAGAACCACCTCCACGTTCATATTCTCTTGTAACCATTTCCAGGCATCACCAATCTGGTCCTCTTGAAGCTCGTATTGTTCGTAACTGGAGTTGTCCATAAAGTTGTAGACATTGTCAGCCATATAGAGAAACTGCATTTCGGTTTCGGTAATATCTGCTTTCTCCAGTTTTTCACCGGAACGATAAGTGCGATCGATCACATTCCCGGATAAAAGGCTTTTTAACTTCACCCTGGTAAATGCCTGACCCTTCCCGGGTTTAACGAACTGATGCTCCACCATGATGTAGGGGTGACCATCAATTTCCACTTTCAGTCCTTTGCGAAACTCGTTGGTGTCGTACATGTCGCTTCCAATTGGTCTTGAACTGATGGCAACTGCTCATCCTGCTTCCAATTCAGAATGAAACAGCATGGGTAGTTACCACCAAAAGTTTGAAATTCTCGGGCCGGAGGAACCGATGCAGTCCTGTTTTGTCCGATCTAATCGGGAAGATGGGTTCCTTGCAGCCTGACACCGAAGCCTGTTTCAAAGGATCAGGCCCGGTTTTACAAGTAAAAAAAAATACTGACATAGAATGGATAAAAAGAAAAGACGCTATCCCTGAGAACATAACCCGAAAAAGACTCGTAACAGGGGTGCAAGCGCGGGAGACCATCCGCTCAGGATGAGATAACAAATATATTGGTGGTTTTTTCTTTGAAAACAGTGGAGCTGGGCTCTTTTCCGTAGTCATGTCCCGGCCAGATGACAGTCTCGTCGGGAAGAGTAAAGATGCGACTGGTGATTGATTCCTGCAATTGATCATGAGAACCTCCTCTCAGGTCGGTCCTTCCCACCGCTCCCACAAAGAGAGTATCTCCGGTAAACAGTTGTCCGGAGCCGTACAGACAGATACTGCCTGGTGAATGCCCCGGGGTATGGATTACTTTTAGCGAGGTCTCCCCGATGTTTACGATAAATTCGTCTTTAAGGAGAATATCCGGTTGGGGCGAGCGCCTGCCTCCCAGCAATCTGGCAAAAATTCTGGTCCCCATTTTATCCAGGCTAACCGCATCCTCCTCGTGAATCAGCAACCGGGCCTGGGTTTCTTTAATAATTTGAGCATTGCCTGCGGTATGATCCGCGTGAGCATGGGTGTTGATCACAAAGCTGACCCTCATCTGCTCTTCGGCAACAGCAGCCAGGATTTTATCCACCTCGAATGCGGGATCAATCAGGGCACAGGTCCCTGATATTTCATCCCCGACCAGATAACAAAAGGTGCTCATCATTTTAAGCCTGATCTGACGTACGAACATAACTCCCTCGCTTTCCTATTCTCCTTTGAACCTGGGTTCTCGTTTTTCAATCCGGGCCATCAGCCCTTCACCAAAATCATGTGTTTTCATACACTCATTCAGACCGGCATTCTCCCTGTCCAGCGTCTGGGAAAGCTGTTCGATGAAGGGTTCATGAATACTCTGCTTGATCCTGCGAATGGCCAGTCCGGCGCCCTTGGGTGGAATCAGCCTCAATGCCTGTTCCCGGGCATAGTCAAGAAGCTTGTCATGTTCCACCACTTCATTGACAAGCCCCCAGTCCGCTGCTTCTTGCGCACTGATCTTCTTGGCAAAATAGATGATATCTTTTGCTTTCTGAAATCCCAGGTAACGTGGCAATAGAAAAGAGGATGCCAGTTCGGAGACGATCCCCAGCTTGGTAAAAGGCATCTGAATCCAGGCATGCTCGGACATGTACACCAGGTCGGCGGTTGCAAACGGCATCGTAAATCCCGCTCCGATGGCCAACCCGTTGATTGCAGCCACAATCGGTTTGTAACACCGAAACATCTTCATCGTCAGTCTCTTCTGCGCCAGATCTGTCCAATCGATTTCACTCTGAATCTCTTCCGGAACCTCCTTGAGTGCAGCCTCGCTGAAATAACCCCCACTGCTGAATGCCTCCCTGGTCGGATCATCCTGGCTCTCATCCTTTGCACCGGTAATTAGCAGCACACCGGCCTTTGGATCCTTCTCGAACGCATCCATCGCTTCAACTAACTCATAAAAGGTGTAAAGGCTCATTGCGTTCTTGCGTTCAGGACGGTTCAGGACCAAATTAACCAATCCGTTTTCTTCCAACTGATAAGAGATATCTCTGAAATCATTCACATTCATCTTCTCCCCTCCCTGAAATTACCCGGTTGCCCCAATCCTGGTGACCATGGACATTCCCGGAATATGTACTCGACAACTGCAAAACATCAAAATTTGCATTGATTCAGTTCCTTTTCAGTACAATATTTAAGATGGTACAATTAAATCTCCCGTCTCATCAACAGCTTCGGCGAATCGAAATAAAAAAGATCGAATTTATGACAAACCTTGAAATGCGTAATCTTTTCTTTATTGACAACACAGCCGCTTTAATCTAAATATTAATATTTACGTTAAAAAAAACAGACTATAAACCATGAAGGCTAGTTCATGAAAAGTACAGTTTCAGTTCGAAAAGAACAATACGAAAAAGGCGGCGATCTATCTCGCGATTGGTACCTTGTGGACGCGGAAGGTAAAACGCTTGGACGACTCTCCACCGAGATTGCAAAGGTCCTGCAGGGAAAACACAAGCCTATTTTCACAAGACACGTTGATACCGGGGATTATGTGGTTGTCGTCAATGCCGAGAAGATCAAGGTAACCGGCAAAAAACTGACCGATAAGTACTATTATCATCATACCGGGTATCCGGGTGGAATCAAGGCAACCAGCACGGCCGTTTTGCTGGAAAAAGACCCGACTGCGCTGGTTAAAAAAGCGGTTAAAGGGATGATGCCCAAGAATCAGTTGAATCGCTATGCTTTGAGAAAGCTGAAAGTATATGCGGGCCCCGAGCATCCACACCAGAATCACTCACCCCAACCTTTGGACATTTAAGACGATAGCAGACTATGGAGCAGTATTACGGAACAGGACGCAGGAAGAGATCAGTAGCCAGGGTATTTCTGAGACCCGGTAGTGGCAAGATTGTTGTCAACAAAAGAGAGCTATCCGACTTCTTCAAGCGGGATATTTACTCAATCATCGTTAAATCACCACTGGAAGTGACGGACCAACTGGAAAATTTCGACGTTTTCGCAACCGTCAAAGGCGGTGGTACAACCGGTCAGGCAGGTGCCTTGCGACACGGTCTCTCCAGGGCACTGGTCAGTTACAGTGAAAATCTCAGGGTTCCGCTCAGAAAAGCCGGATTCCTGACCAGGGATGCGCGTGAAGTCGAACGTAAGAAGTATGGTATGAAGGGTGCGAGAGCCAGATACCAATTCTCGAAACGTTAATTGCCACTCTCTGCTTACCAGAACTAGCCACATTCATGATTCACCGGGGAACTGGTTTCAGACCGGCTCCTTGGTTGAAAACCCATCTGTTTCTACAAGATTTTCAACAAGTTAATCTCATTCCCCTTGATACTGAAAGTGACTTCGTCCATCAAATGACGAATCAGACGCAGGCCCCTGTTCAGACTACTCTGGCTGCTTCCAAGGCTCACTGTTGATCGGGTATCGAATCCTTCTCCTTCATCTTTGATGTGAACCATGATTTTATCCATCCGCAGTTCAAGTTTGAAGAAGATTTTCCTGTCCCGGGCGTTTTTGTTCCCATGTTCAACGGCATTGCTGAGCCCCTCATAAATCGCCATTTTCAGGTCCGGCAGGCTTCCATACTCTTTGGGATATACCAGTTCGATCAGGTTATCCACAGTATCCAGAAGTTTAAGCACCGACTGCTCATCGCTACTGATAACCGCATCAAAGGCGTTCTCCATCTGGTAGTTTTCAAACTCTTTCTTGAGATATCTGCCCTTATGATGTCGAATGGCGCGAAGAATCGTATCCCTTGCCTCGGTGGGTGTGATGGGTTTGACCAGGTATCCGGCAACGCCGTAGTTAACAGCACGCACGGATATTTCCACGGAGGTGACATCCGAGATGACAATAAAGGGCACAGCCGAATCATTTTCCCTGATCTTTTTCAACAGATCCAGACCGTCCATCTCCTCATCGGCCATCATGATTTCACTGATGATCAGATCATAATGCTGCTTCCTGAATCGATTATAACCTTTCTCAACCTTTGATTCCCAATCGTATTCAAATCCCTCGTTATTCAGAATCTCCCTGATGGCGTTTCTTGATTCTGTTTCCCTGTCGATGACCAGGATTCTGTAGTTGAAATTCGACAACTCCGCCATATTAAGCTTTCCCCCGGTAGTCGTTTTCCCCTTTGCACAACACACCTTTCTCACTGTTTTATCGCCTTTTATTGCGTTCTGTCATTAATAACCGGGTGATTTTCAGGATAGAATTTTAAGCTGTGGAAATAGTCTAAAGAGTGTGGTTATAAGAAAAGGTCGCAGACTTTGTTCGACACAGATTCTTTCAAAAGAAGATGGTTTGGATGAGTTGTTGATGGAGCAGAAGCCAATTGATCTCTTCGAAAGAACGGCAGCATCCATAACATCGTCTTTGGTCTGTGCAAAATGGTGAATCGCTAAATAACAATCCCAAACTCCCTATTTAAACAAAACCATGAACATACTGATCGTAGGAGCAGGCGGAAGAGAACATGCACTAGCCTGGAAGTGCAGCCAGAGCCCCAGGACCACTTCAATTCATGTAACTCCCGGAAACGGCGGAATAGAAGGAGTTGCCAAATGCTGGTACCTGACTGACCATTCAGAGATAGTAAAAAAAGCAGGCGAGGAAGGCATCGACCTTGTGATTATGGGGCAGGAGGATTACCCCGTAAATGGCTTAACCGAATTAATGGAAGCGGCGAATATCAAGGTGTTCGGTCCCAGCCAAATTGCTGCCAGACTTGAAGGGAGCAAAGCTTTTGCCAAGGAATTCATGAAAAGAAAGGGAATTCCATCTGCGGATTTCGGAGTTTTTGAAGATATCGAAAGCGCCAGATCCCATCTTCGCAGTCTGCAACCACCCTTTGTCATCAAGGCAAGTGGATTGGCCGCCGGTAAAGGGGTTCTGATCTGCCAGGATCTTGAAAGTGCCGAAAAAGCTCTTCTGGAGATCATGGAAGAGAAGGCCTTCGGTTCAGCCGGCGATCAGGTTGTAATTGAACAATTTCTGGAGGGTGAAGAAGCATCCTGGTTTGTTTTTACCGACGGTAAAAATTTCGCCTCTCTCCCCAGCTTGCAGGACCATAAACGACAACTCGAGCTGGATCAGGGGTTGAACACAGGGGGAATGGGCTGTTATGCACCGGCTCCTGTTGTTACCGGGGAAGTGGAGAAGAAGGTCACCGAAGAAATCGTCAAGCCCACCCTGCAAGGCATGGCTGAAGAGGGGTATCCATTTAAAGGAATTCTTTATATCGGGTTAATGATCGACCGGGGACAGCCCAGGGTTGTGGAGTACAATATTCGTTTCGGTGATCCTGAATGCCAGCCATTGATGATGCTGTTGGAAAGTGACCTGGTGGAGATAATTGAAGCGGTAGCCGATGAAAGGCTGGACCAGATTCAGGTGAAATGGAAACCGAAATCAGCCGCAACGGTTATCCTGGCTTCCGGTGGCTATCCCGGTTCCTACGAAAAGGGTTTCACGATTCAGGGACTGGAAGAGGTGGAACAGAATGATGAGTTGATGATTTTTCATGCGGGGACCAAAAGAGACGGTAATCGGTTTCAAACCGCCGGTGGCAGGGTGTTGGCCGTATCAGCAATTGCCGAAAACCTGCAAGCGGCTCTCGATAAAGCCTATGAAAGCGCGGACAGGATCAACTGGCCGGGAATGCAATATCGGCGAGACATCGGGATCAAGGGTCTTAAGAGAATCCGTACGCGACCGGATGGCGACATTCAGGTCGGGATTGTCCTGGGTTCCGCATCAGATATGAAAATCGCGACCAAGGCCACCAAGATATTCAAGCAACTTGATGTTGACTATGAGTTGATTGTATCTTCAGCTCACCGTACTCCGGAAAGAACACGACAGTTCATCCACGAGGCTCCCGGAAGAGGAATGCGTGTCATCATTGCCATAGCCGGAATGGCAGCGCACTTGCCCGGTGTTATTGCTTCTGAAACACATCTGCCGGTGATTGGCGTGCCGGTCGATGCATCGGCATGCAACGGACAGGATGCTCTGTTATCCATCGCCCAGATGCCTCCCGGGATTCCTGTTGCAACGGTGGGGATTGACAGGGGTGACAATGCAGCCTTGCTGGCCGTACAAATACTGAGTCTTATTTATCCGGAGTTCAAGGCTCACCATCTGGAATACCGGTTGGCCATGCAACAGAAGGTTGTCAACAGCCAGCCCCAAGTTGCTCCCTGATATCGGGAGATCCCCAAAACCTTTTATGGCCGGGCAGTTTTGCCTCAATTAAACTGCCCCAAACAACACCGCTTCCGGAAAAGACGCATTAATGGGCGCAAATTGAGGAAGGGTGACTAATCCTGAAATCCGGTAAAACAAAACATTTACAGGCTATTATGTCAAACGTTATCGTACTCGGCTCCCAGTGGGGAGATGAAGGAAAAGGAAAAATCGTAGATCTCTTGTCCGAGCAGGCCGGCACTATCATCAGATTCCAGGGCGGCAACAATGCGGGACATACCGTTATGGTCGGAGATAAAACCTATATCCTGCACCTGGTCCCATCGGGGATTCTCCACGACGATACCAAATCGGTTATCGGGAATGGCCTTGTGGTCGATCCGAAAGCCCTGCTTAAGGAGATCAACGATCTGAAATCCATGGGTATCGACTGTCGAGGAAAGCTGTTTATCAGCGATGCGGCCAACCTGATCATGCCCTATCATAAACTCCTGGACGGGGCCAGGGAAGCCCGTCGAAAAGGCACCAAGATCGGAACAACCGGCCGTGGAATCGGACCGGCATATGAAGACAAGGTTGCCAGAACGGGAATTCGATTTGCCGATATTGAGGATACTCCTGCTTTCAAAGAGAAAGTTGACCTTCTGGTCAATGACAAGAACCTGATTCTTAAACATGTTTTGGAACATTCAGGACCTCTCCTGGATAGCGATCAGGTTTACCGGGAACTGATAGGATTTGGCAAGGAGCTTTCTCCTTTCGTTTGCGACACCTCCGAACTGGTCGCGGAGGAGCTGAAGCAGGGACAAAACCTGTTGTTTGAAGGCGCCCAGGGGACGTTTCTCGATATCGACCACGGCACTTACCCTTTTGTAACCTCTTCCAATACAGTAGCCGGCGGAGCTTGCAGCGGAGGTGGTATCGGTCCGACACAAATTGATCGGGTTGCCGGGATTACCAAGGCATATACCACACGGGTGGGTGAAGGTCCTTTCCCTACGGAACTGTTCGATGAAACCGGAGAACTGCTGGCCAAGGAAGGACATGAGTTCGGTGCGACAACCGGCCGACCGAGAAGATGCGGATGGTTTGATGCCTGCCTGTTGAAGAAAGCAATTCGGGTCAATGGCATCACTGATCTGGTTGTCACCAAACTGGACGTCCTGGACAAACTGGAAACCATAAAAATCTGCACTTCCTATCAGGACAAGGCTGGTAACAGCTACGACTCTCTTCCCAGCAAACAGTCGCTGCAAAAGGAGCTGACACCTGTCTATGAGGAAGTCGCCGGATGGAAGAGCCGAACTTCGGGAATCACTGCTTATGATGAGCTTCCTGAACAAGCCAGGAAATATATCGAACGTCTTGAGAAAATCCTGGGGGTTCCCGCCTGTATTGTCTCCACAGGACCGAAGAGGGATGAAACCATTATCAGGAAAAGTCTGTTTTAAGTTCCATCAGAAGAGGGAGATACTTTTTTTCATGAGTTCCCCCTTGAAATTATTAACAATCTCGGTAACATCCATAATCACCAGATCACCGACAATTTTGATGTTCTTTTTTTGCTTCTCGGTATGAAAGCGCTTGTTGAGAACATTGTTAATCTCATGACCGGGCTGGCTTCTCTGATCATTCAGAATCTCCTTTAACCCGAATCGAATCCATTCCCAGAACCGATTCTTAAATATCAGCATCACAATCAACTGTTCCACCACGGGATCAGCTTTGATGTTGGCAAACATCTCATCCACCACTTTGTTTTTCAGGTTTTCTGCTTCATGGACTGTGGCATGGCTGATCTCGTTTTTCACTTCGATGATGGCTGCTTCCCTGATGCATTTTCGACAATAGAGCTTGAACTTGTTAACGACCACGTCTACGATTTTCTGCGGATTGTTGGCATAGACAGAATACGCCTTGGTTACCGAGTCTGCGTCCAAAGGCTCGATAAAGGTCTCCTTGTCCATAATCTTCTGGACCAGCCGGTAGCGTTCGGCTTGCGAAGTATCCAACTCGTCCTGTACACCTGTGTCTGTCATTATACAATCCGGTCAGCTCTGCAGTTTTATTGAATGTGCTACCTGTTTTTTTCAACAAATGTCACAAAAGACCCGGCCCACTGGGGAACAACCGAAGCGTGGATGTGAGTATAGGAAGCGATTACGTTTCGATAAATAATCCCGTCTTTTCGGCCATCCACCCCTGTGCCCCTGATGACCTCGAAGTTGAAATCTAACTCATCTCCCAGGTTGATCAACCTGGAGTAATGAAATTCATGCCCCTTGATAATCCCTTCCGTATTAAACCAACCGTTCAAATCTCTGCTGCGAAGTTCAGCATAACCTTTGCCCACAGGTTTGGCTTGAAAAAGAACATCGGCGGGTATTGCCCCTACCATCTCTTTTCTGATTCCGTCTCGTTCAATGGATCTTGTCAGATACATCAATCCCCCACATTCCGCATAAACAGGAACTCCCCTCTCAATCCTTTCATACAATTGGCTTCTGACGGCGTGGTTTTTTTCAAGTTCATGCAGGAAGGATTCCGGGAATCCACCTCCGATATAAAAGCCGTCTACTTCCGGTAGATTTTCATCCTGCAGGGTATCGAAGAAGACCAATTTTGCCCCTGCTGATCTCAACGCATCCAAGTTTTCCGGATAATAGAAGCAGAACGCGCTGTCCCGAGCCACTCCTATCCTAACCCTGGACCCGTCAGGAATTTCAGCCGAAGGGGGTTCAGCATCCGGCAGAGAAAGAACACCCGCAATCTCAAAGATACGATCCAGGTCGCAATTCTCGGCGACGGTCCGACCAAGATTTGAAATCACTTCTTCCACTTCGGGATTCTCGTGAGTTGTAACCAATCCCAAATGACGTTCCTTGATACCTGCCTCCGATGTTCTTCGTAAAGCGCCGACAACCGGAATGCCGCAATAATGTTCAATAGCCGAACTCTGCTTCTCTGCCTGTCTGCCGCTGGCAACATTGTTGAGCACCACACCCGCGATCCTGACATCTTTGTCAAGGAGCTGATGCCCCAGAACAATTGCGGCAGCCCCCCTGTTCATTCCTGCCCCATCCATAATCAACAGCACCGGTATATCCAAAACCTTGGCCAGGAATGCTCCGCTGTTTTTACCTTGCAGATCCAATCCGTCATGAAGACCGTGGTTACCTTCCACAATTGAGAGATCCATTCCGGCTGATTTTGAGTTAAAGATATGACGACAACGTTCAGCATTCATCCAGAACGGATCAATATTATGGCAGGTATAGCCCGATGCGGCCTTGTGCCACATAGGATCAATATAGTCGGGACCTTTCTTGAATACCCGAACTTTCTTTCCCTCTCGGCTCAAGGCAGAAGTCAATCCCAAGGTTAATGTCGTCTTCCCCGAGCTTTTCTTGGGTGCTGATATCATCAGCCCTTTGGCTGCGTTTATCATAAGAGGTTGACTACCCGATTTCTATAAAAGGTTGATAATATAATGTTCTTAAATGGCTCTTCTGGCAAGTATAGCAAGTTTTACCGGTCATTAAAAATGAAAAAGATCCTGCCCGATGCAACCTGTCATCGAATATCCGCATTTTCCCCTCCGGCAACCCCTTTTTCAATCTGAAGCAATCCCACGGTTGAACTGTCTTTGTCAGGATTAGGAACCTACTCGAACAAGCGGGTGAGTTCATCGCGCTCAAATGTGGGCCAACTGATTTTCCGCCCCTGGTCAATCGCTTCAATTCCAAACCCGGGATCAGTTACCCGGCCGATAGCATGGGTTTCAATGTTCTCATTTTGCAAAGCCCGAATCACCTCGGATTGGACAGATTCGTCACAGCAGATCAACAAGCTGCCTGAACCGATTAGCCCCAGGGGATCAAGTTTCAATACGCTGCAGATGGAACGGGTTTGTCTGAAAACCGGAATGTTTGCCAACTCGACTTGAAACCTGTGCCCGCCAGCCCTGCTGAATTCCTCCACTGCAGTTGCCAATCCCCCCTCGGTTACGTCGTGCAGACCATGTATTCCCTCCTTGAACCGTAATACAGTTTTAGCTTCCGGAATGACGGAGATCCGCTCCTGCAGTTGACGACCGAAAGCGATATCTTCTTCCGGACAGCCCAGCTCCATCAAACGGTCTTTAAACTCCGAAGAGATGATTGCAGTACCTTCCACCGCTACACCTTTGGTCATAAGAATCGCATCTCCGGGCTTGATCCTGGTTTTATCGATTAATTCGGATTTCTTGACCGTGCCGATTAGACTTCCCGAGACAATCGGTCTGGTTACAGCATCCGTAATTTCCGTATGGCCCCCACAAAGCGTAATTCCCATCTCATCGGAAATCGCCTTGAGTTCATCCATTACCTCCAGGATTTCTGCAGGCGAGGAACCGGGAGGAAAAAGTAGAGTTGCCAGAAACCAACGGGGAAGGGCTCCCGATGTGGCAATATCATTTGAGTTGACAACCAGCGAGTAGTATCCCAGGGATTCAGTGACAAAAGTTATGGGATCCGATTTTAAAACCACCATCTCCTCATCATGAACATCGACCGCTGCTGTATCCTCACCAACCCTGGGTTTTATGATAAGTGAAGCATCATCCTGTTCGAGATCTTCAAGGTAGCCGCCCAGGAATCGGTTGGGCAGTTTACCTCCGGAGATTGGCAGAACGGTTTGCAGCAAATCGCTTAATTCCCTGATTTGGCTGATTCGATAATCGCACTTCCAGCTCTCCCACCGTTGTGGCTCCTCTTCCGGATCCAACAGCACGGTTACAAGCCCGGCTGCGTTTCCTGCCTGAATATCATAGAGATAGTCCCCGACCAGGATGGCTTCGTCATATGCGGAGTTCAGTTTATTTAGGATCAGATCAACGCTTTCTCGATTGGGTTTGGGTTTGCCAGGATCTTCCCTGGTAACAACCGCATCGAAATCATCCCAGGACAATCGTTCGAAATTCAGTAGCGCTTTTTTCACCTGCTTCAATCCGTTACGGGTAATGATACCGAGTTTCACACCGCGGGATTTCAAATAAAGAACAACCTCTTCCGCTCCTTCGTTGGGCAGGGATGATAAAGCGGAGGTCATCTCCAGGTCGTCCACTATACTCAGGGCCTTTCGTTGTTCCTCTTCACCCTCCATTTGATCAATAAATTTAAGAATCGACATCTCCTCGGGACAGCCGATTTTCTGCCGGATGTCGGCAAAATCAATGGCCCCGGGTTGAGTCAGGGTTCCATCAAAATCGAATAAAACTGTACTCAGCTTTCTGACTACTACTTTTCCTTCTTTATACAAACTCATGTTCAAATTACTCCATATCAGGAAGCATGGAACCGGTATCAAGTAGATTCCGGTGTAATTCATAGCATTTTTCCAGATCATGTCGAATATGACCTTTCATGGAATCCCGCACATATTTACGCAAATACTCCTTGTAAAGGGGATGGGCACATTTTTCGATCAGGACCTGGGCACGATGCGTTGGACCGAGGCCCCTTAAATCTGCCAAACCCTGTTCGGTGACAACGATCTGGACGGAATGCTCATTGTTATCAATATGGGGACACATGGGCACAATGGCGGAGATTTTCCCCTCCCTGGCAATGGAGGGAGTCATCAGAAACGAAAGATAACTGTTTCGTGTAAACTCGCCACTTCCTCCGATGCCGTTAATGGCCTTGGTTCCGAATACATGTGAAGAATTGGCATTGCCATAGAGGTCTACCTCCACTGCCGTATTCAGTGCGATGACGCCCAATCTACGGATAATACCGGGATGATTGGAGATTTCCTGCGGACGCAAAACTATCCTGGGAGCAAAGAAATCCATATCGTCCGTGACCGTCTTCAGTTTGTCACGGGTAACAGTAAGGCTGGCTGCACTGGCACCCAGCAGCTTCTCCTGCTGCATCAAATCCACCATGGCATCCTGGAAAACTTCGGAATACATGTAAAACGGAGGTATGTCAGGGTGGGAACCCAAACCGGACAACACGGCATTGGCAACATTTCCGACCCCGGCCTGCAGAGGGAACATGCTATTGGGGTGATTGCCTGCGGTCATCTCGCCAAGCAAAAATTCAATGACATGTTCCGCGATTTTATTGCTGACCTCATCGGGACCGGCAAATCCGAGTTCGTCGTCCGGCTGTTCGGTTTCCACAATAGCGATCACCTTTTCCGGTTCCACCAGCGCGTAAGGCCAGCCAATTCGCATCATCGGTTCAAATATGTGAATAGGATAGCGCCGGGGTGGGGGCGGCATAATTCGAATATCGGCCATCTCCCGCAAGCGGGGAGAATGATGACGATTTATCTCGATGATGACTTTATCCGCACATCTCAAAAAGGTTGGGGAAGCGCCGACGGATGTGGTCAGATAGACCCGGCCATCTTCCGTAACTTCCCTTGCTTCAATAACGGCTACATCAACCTTGCCAAAAAAACCGGAGGATACTGCCTGTGGGAGGTGGGAAAGGTGAACTTCCACATACTCCACCTCCTCCTGGTTAATCATGTTTCGAATAGCCTTGTCCGACTGATAGGGCGACCGCCAGGAAATAGCATTTGCTTCAGCCAGATCTTTATCAATAGCACTACTTGTCGAAGCCCCAGTCAGCACCTTGAGTTTGAAATTCAGTCCCATATCATGGTGCTCCCGGGCTCTTTTGGCCAAGGCTTTGGGAATTACTTTTGCTGCACCGGCGGAGGTAAATCCGCTGAAAGCGACCATGTCATCATGATTTACCTGTAAGACAGCCTCATCTGCCGTCATGACCGGAAAAGGATTTTTCAGTTTCATGGCATTTTTGATTCGATGTACCGCCTGGGTTTTCTTTAAAGGGTTTGCCGAAATCCTTTTGCCATTTATGGTCTCTCAAATCTGAACAAATTTCAGCGATGGATTTCAATATGTTGTTGAATAGATTTGATTATATCCGGATTTGCGCAGATGAGATAGTCAAGAATTGGGTTTCAAGTGTTAAAGATCGCCTTTTGGAGATGTATGGGGATATAAAACAGCAATGTTGCAAATGGTAGCTCAAAAAGCGCTCTCAAAACCTTTCTTTCAGGTGCCCGGAGGAAGACTTGGTGAACCGCCCGCAGGGTTTGACAGACAGGCGGTAATATCAGGATTAACCCGGATGATGCAATTTCCGGATCACTTGTCTAATACAGTTCGAAACCGTGATAAACGGATTTTGGCGGCTTTCTGCGATGTTTACCCCGGCGTTCCAGGATTTCGATGGAGAGATGGCCCGGATTGACTCCATGTTTTCTTAGCTCTTTTATGATCTTGTCCCTTAACTCATAAAACTCGGCAGGTCCCTTTCTCACAGAATATCGTCGCAGGATTGGAATCACCAGTTTATAAAAGGTGTTGACATCCACACCGGGTTCGTTTTCGTCGTAGTAACGGTTCTCCATTTTTAAAAAGGCGTCATACAGATCGTTGGGATTTTCTACCCGATTCAGTTGTACCGCCAGCTTGATCATGGTCAGGGCATTCTGATACTTGCCTCTGAATTTGTCGTTTATTCTCATCGCTTTGAGAATGACGAACTCGTTCAAAATATCATCCGGAAGAATGAGATTGAGATAGACATCCAATAGGTTGTCCGCCCTGGCCAGAACAAGCAGCTCCAGTTTTTCAAGAGTGACCGAGGTAAGGCTGGGAGCCCATTTGTTGATAAACTCCTGGTTCTTTGAGCCAAGCCGGCGCAGAAACTTCTCTCCGATCTCCTTTGAGACTTTCTCCGGGCAGTTGTGCTCCAGAAACTCCAGGTATTCCACCATATGTTCATGGGGTAGCTGCTGTATGGTCTTGATCATCTCTTCAGGAGATAAGACCTTGTTCCTCTGATCCTTGATAATCCCTTCAAAATCCTTGATAAAACTATTGCCGTTTTCCATAACGCCTCCTGCCAGGTTCATAAAGTACCGGATCCGGCTACTCATCAGGATAGCCACGCATTCACCAGAGTCTGCCACCGATCCGAAAATTGAAACGGACTTCCGACTTCGTCCATGAACGAAAGATCCGTTTTTATTTGAAGATGATAATTCCGCTATATCATGACACGATTTCCTTTAACTTTCAATGTTTCCGTTTATTGCAAAGCGGATTAACGGCCTGATCCTTGGGATGTAGAGCTGGTAACACTTGTCTGTTGACTTGTAATCGGCATGTGGGACAAAAAGTCAGGTTAAAGAACTTTGCTCAGGAAGCGTTTAGTTTTCTCGTTGACCGGATTTTCTATCACCTGCACTGCTTCGCCAATCTCTTCAATAATCCCTTCCTCCACAAAAGCGACCTTGTCCGACACCTCCTTGGCAAAGGCCATCTCGTGCGTAACACAGATCATACTCATACCTTCATCCCGAAGCAGCCTCAAAGTATCCAACACTTCGCCCACGAGTTCCGGATCAAGAGCCGATGTTATTTCATCCAGCAGCATATAGGTGGGATTCATGGCCATGGTTCTTGCAATTGCCAGTCGCTGCTGCTGTCCTCCGGACATCTGGGTTGGATAGACATCAAACTTGTCATCAAGTCCCACATGCCTGAGATGATGTTTCGCCAGCTCGTTTGCCTCCTTTTTGCCTTTACCAAGCACCACCCGCGGCGCCAGCGCGACATTTTCCAGGACAGTGAGATGGGGGAAGGAGTTCCACTGCTGAAAAACCATTCCGATTTTCTGCCTGAGTTTGTTGAGATCCGTTGCTTTGTCGTGCACGTCGACACCATCAACCACAATTTTACCCTTCTGGATGTTTTCGATTCCGTTGATGCAATACAGCAGGGTCGACTTGCCGCTTCCACTGCCGCCAATAATGCTGACAACTTCGCCCTTATCCACCTCTAAATCGACGCCTTTTAAAACCTCCAGATCCCCAAAGGACTTATGAACACCTTGAATTTGTATCATATGGCCATTTTCCTTTCCACGTACCTTCCGAATTCCGACAACGGATATGAAATTAAAAAGTAAAAGAGCCCCACACCCAGGAGAATCTCAAGTGGCTGTTGCGTTCTCGTTATCAATTGCTCGGAGGTCCTCAGCAGCTCCATATAGCCGATCACGGAGACTAATGCCGAATCCTTGATAACGCTGAGAGCAACACCCATCCAGGATGGAAAGACGGATCTCATGCCAATGGGCAGTACAACATAACGAATGGATTGCCGGTAATTCATCCCCAATGAGCGAGCCGCGATTCGCATGGACCCGGAAACATTATCGAAACCGGCACGAAACACCTCCGTCATGAATGCCATTGTATAAAGAGAGAGGATAATCGATCCGCTGGCAAACGGTAGAAGCGGATGTCCGATTACTCCGACAAAGGTGCTGAAAAGGATCAACTGGATGATCAAGGGAACAATTCTCAGAATGTCTAAAACACTTCCCAGGACAAAATTGGTATAGTTGTTTGATATCGAACGGATAAACCCCATGATCAATCCCAGTACGGAACCAACGACAATAGCCAGTACCGATATATAGACCGTATTCAAGACACCTTGTAATATAAAGCCCGTATCATTCCATGACAAAGGGGTAAACAGTGATCCCACTTAGATTTCTCCCTTGAATAGGCGTCGCGACATAATGTCAGCAGAAAACAACACCAGCTTGGTGATAACATAATACATAATGGCAGCAACGATAAAAAACTCCAGCGTCCTGAAGGACAGCGATTGTAATCGTTGTGTCTCGCCAGACAATTCCCCCATGCCCACCAGGATTCCCAGGGAACTCATCAGGATTGACCAGATAAACTGGTTGGTCATGGGATAATAAACCCTGCGAAACATCTGCGGCAGGATGATGTATCGATAGGACTGGACTTTCTTCATTCCCAGGGACCAGGAAGCTACGTATTGCGTGCGAGGAATGGCCTGAAAGCCTCCCCTGAAGGTTTCGGTCAGGTAACCTGAATTGACAAAGGTAAGAGCACATAATACTGCCATATAGGGACTGAGGTGGATACCAAATGCTCCCAGTCCGAAGTAGGCCATATAGATTTGAAACAAGGCGGGAGTGTTTCGCGCAATCTCCACCCAAGCGGTGGCTATAATATTTGGCATTCTGTATTTGGACATCTTGCCCAACGCCAGCAACACACCGAAGGCGATACCCAACAGCATTGAGAAGACAGCCACATGCAGGGTGACAAAAGCACCGTTCAACATTTGGGGTAATGCCTGATAGACAATCAGCCAATGGAATTCATAATCTCCCATGAATCTCTCTCCAATCTTTGCAGGACCGGTTCACTACACCAATCCCGCAATTGCTGGCATCAGCTATTTATTATCCCTCAGAGATTGAATCATCTCGGGTGGTACGGGAGCGTTGAAATGCTTTTGGTACAACTCGGCAAATCTTCCGTCCCTGATCTGATGAATCAGGAAGAGGTTAAGATATTGAATCCAGGCCAGTTCGTTTCTTTTGGCAATGATCCCCACAATATCATCGTAATCAGGTACAAACGGGCCGGCCTCAAAATCCTTAAATTCCTTAGTGGCCAGCTTGGTAGCAATATTCGCGTTAGTGGAGATCAAAGCGTCTATCTTGCCCTGGTAAAGTGCCAGATAGCCATCATTTTCCGATTTAAAGGCGGTATAATTGGATCGGCCCCAGCCCATTTTCTTGGCATAGGCCAGGTATTCGGTCTCATAGGTTGTTCCCAGGGGAGCACCAACCTTAAACTTCTTCAGATCGTCGAAGACCTTGATGCCACTTCCTTTTTTGGAGATTACCTGGAACTTGAAAACAAAATAGGGATAGGTAAAACCGACGGATTTTGCCCTTTCCAGGGTATCCGAGGTTGATCCGATGACAACATCCGTTTTTCCGGAGATCAGCGAGGGGATTCTGTCTCCCCAGGTCAGGTTAAAGATCTTAACCTTTACACCCAATTGTTTGGCCAGATCCCGACAATAATCAGCATCAAGCCCGGCTGGCTGATTGTCCTTATCAAAATAACCCATTGGTGGGAAATCCAGTACAACACCACAGTTCAAAACCCCTGCCTTGATCACATCATCCAGTTTGTCTGCAGTGGCGGTATTTGAAATCCCGATAAACGCAAATATTGTTGCAAAAACCAAAACGCTCCTCAGAAAATTCATCTTTTCTCCTGTCATTTTAGGTTAAAAGGGCCTGCCTGCGGATCAAACAGGTCACACACATTCCACATTGCAGAGAATGAATAGGAGTCTTCTCTAGCTTATCCACCGCCAATTGTCAATATGAAACGACATTTCCGGAAGAACACAAAAGGGCATATGACCGGAATAGACCTGAAATAAGATCGATTATTCAAGCCGGCAACCCGCAAATCAAGAGAACTCAACTGTTTGATCGTCACCTGTTTCCAAAGGTTTTTTTATACCCGGTGTAACCGGCCGGTTAGTCATTTAAGTGTTTTGCACCCTCTGAAATGACCCTTAGATAACTCGGGGTGATAAAGCGATACATCCGTTTCGAAATCGATACAGCCTGAACTTACCATGAATGAACTCCGCGACCATCAGGCGGTCTCCATTTACCATACCATCGAACAACCATTCGGCCTGATTTGCCGGTTTTCTGCCCGTGTATCCGGATTGCAAATGAAGAGCGTGCGGCCGGTTGAAAAAACAGCCAACCCGGGCAAACACTGGCCCCAAACAGAGAATATGAGCATCCGAAAACCTGCTGTTAATAAAATCATCCCATCTAAAGCCCTTCCCTGTGTTACCGGTTACAAAATCAATTCCTAAAATCTGATACTCCGGTTCTCCCGATTATAAATCCTCTCTAAAAATCAGGGTATCGCCAGAGGATGTTTTTTACTTTGTCACTTAACCATTGTAGACTGACCCAGTAGTCATCAAAATCCAAAAAATATGTGCAACGCATTGAGGTGACCGGCAAGCAGATGCTACACATGATTGATTCCTATCTGGATTTTTATAAAATAGAGTCAGGAAGTTACGATCTGAAACCCGTGCCGATAGATCTGGTATCCATCATCAACGAACTGGTGGAAGACCTGAAAACATCTACAAGTCATAAGAACATTACGATCGAAACTCTTGCAGATAGTTCCCCGATTACACCGGATCAAACCATTACTGCTACCGGTGAAGAAGCTCTTTGTCACTCCATGCTATCCAACCTGATGAAAAATGCTGTGGAGGCCTCAGAGCCGAACAACACCATCAGGGTGAACTTAGTGGATGGCGGAGCAAACGTCTCTATTCAAATCTGCAATCCGGCAGAAGTTCCTGAAGATATCAAACAGCGATTTTTTGAAAAATATGTAACCCACGGTAAGGATAAGGGGACGGGCTTGGGTACTTACAGTGCCAAACTTCTGGCTGAAGTTCAGGGCGGGGCCGTTTTCATGGAAACCTCGGCGGCATCAGGAACGAAGCTGACCGTTCAAATGCCAAAACCTTAAGTGCGTTATGGAAAACGGCTCCTCACTTCCGACATTTAATGGAGGCAAATCCATAAATCTGCACAAAACCTTAAACCACGTTGAGTCAACCCTGAGACAGTAATTTACGGACGCTCAAAAGAAGCAGGCACACCAGAAGAATCGACAGATAGGTTCCCAAATTTAAACCCCTACTCCCCGCTGCTACAACTAACAGCGAAGCGATACCCAAAATGCCAAGCTGACTTACAAGAAACCTGAGAATCAGTCCTGTACTGCCGTCAACTTTATCAACCATTGTGATATCCCTGGTAGTTTTCTCCAGGTTCCAGGTTAATAGGGAGATAAAACAAGCACTAAGAAACCAGGTTGAAACACCCTCTTCACTTAACCCGGCAATCCCCAGCAGGAATACCCCAACGATGACCAGACGCAACAGCAGATCTTTTTTTAAAAACAGAACTATCAACCAGATTGCACCCAGCAGCAGGTTCAAAGCCAGGTAATGATTCCGATCGGTCAGATAGAAGCCAAATCCCATTAACAGGGCTTGGATCAAAACCATCAGAGGAATGAGTCCTTTTATCACTGCCAATAGGTCCCCAGAAATTTGGAAATTAAGGGTTCAAAGGGAGTACTGATTTCCCAGTTGAGTACAGGAATACTACTGTTTTGTAACTCCCTGACAAAAAGCATTCGTTCCAGATTTGCTGTCCTCAGAGCCAGGTTTATATTCTTTTGCCGGGTTGGTTTTTCCCTTTCAAAGGTAATTTCATCCGGACTGACAACCATTACCTGGTGTTTCAATCCCTTCAGAACTCGCATCATCCACGGCTCATTTCCCTGCAAGGGACTGATAAACAGAATTACGGATCGGGGCGGCAGAAGCCGGGATGGCAAATCGGCCAGTTTATTCAGTCGGGTTGGCTCTATTGCCTTCTCCAGGGCTAGCGTCCGCAGCAGTCTCTCTTTTTGAAGTTTTCCGCTGCCGGGAAATACCCAACCGTTGTAGTTTCCGAAAATATATAGTCCTACACGATTGCCGCTATTAATGAGCGCTTCTCCCAGCATACCGGTGGCTTCAACGATGTGTTGCAGGAAGTTCCCCTCTTCCGGAAACGAAAGGGAGTAATCACGGGTATCCAGAATAAGAACCACCGTTGCCACCCGTTCATGTTCGAATTCCTGAATGAAAAATGATTGCGGATGTCGGGCACTGGCTCTGCTGTTGATATGTCGCAGCGAATCTCCGGGTCTGAATTCCCTGATTCCGAACAGTTCCATTCCCTCTCCGCCCTGCCTGGATGGATTCAGCCCCGATTGAAGTCTGGTTCTGTGAGGACGAAGTATCAATCCCTTTCGAAAAGTGTTTCCGGGCAGTATGACGACTTCTTCCATTGACGGAATTTTATGTTTAATGGGATTCAGGCCCGCCATATCCGGCAACACAATCTCAACGCCGGGGAAATGGTAAGTCCCCAGTTTTCCGGTCAGTGTATATTCAAGAGTGACCGACGCGCCGGAGTTCAGGGTTGTGATCATCGAAGCAACTCCGCCACTTTTGGTCAATCCTGCGGGAATCAGATCTCTGATTGTCAGGTGCCGGAGACATTTCCCCCTGTTGTGAACTTTTAGTTGAACATTCACCTCTTCGCCAATTGTTGATCGATACACATCGCGGTCACGACTGACATCGAGATCCGGTTCGACCTGCCTGCTCGTCCCGGAGCAACCTATTAACAATACCAGCGGAACCATCAATAGCAATACCGTACCGTTTATCGTCGATACCGCGAGGATGAAAATGAGGTAGATGAGAATGATAATAATTTTTGATCTTGGGTTGAAGCCAATGATCTTGTCCCGTATCATCCCTCGCTGTCCTTCATTTGATTGCTGTTTTGGTTGGACGTATCGATCACCGGTACAGGAGTGCTGGAGCAGATTGAATCGATGATTCTGGTCGGTGCCGATCGATTCATCCAAAGGGCTGGTGCCAACAACAATCGATGAACCAGGGCCGGTTTGGCAAACAGTTTAATATCGTCAGGAAGAATGAACTCCCTTCCGGAAATCGCCGACCAGGCCTTGGCCAGCTTCATCAGGGCGAGTGAGCCCCTGGGACTGGCTCCAACGTTAACATCCTTGAACTCTCTTGTGCTGTGTACAAGGCTGACAATGTATTGTTCGATATCCGGATGCATGTAGAGTTGGTCAATCAACTGCCTCATTTCGAGCAATTGGTCCGCAGTAATAACTTCCACCAGCTTCTGACTGTCTCCAAATCCCTTTTGTCGACGACTTAAAATCTCCCTCTCCTCTTCCGGCTCGGGATAGCCAATAGACAACTTCACCAGAAATCGATCAAGCTGGGCTTCGGGAAGAGGGAAAGTTCCCTCGTAATCGATTGGATTCTGCGTGGCAATGACAATAAACGGATCGGGCAGTTCCATTGTTTCCCCTTCAATGGTCACCTGTTTCTCCTGCATTGCTTCAAGTAGAGCTGATTGGGTTTTGGGTGAAGCCCTGTTGATTTCATCAGCCAGAATCAAATTACTGAATATCGGTCCTTTCCTCAATGAAAAACGATTTTCAGCCCGATTGTAGATGTAGCTTCCTGTTATATCGCCTGGTAACAGGTCAGGTGTAAATTGAATCCTTTTGAACCTCAGTCCCAGGGTACTGGCAAAACAATTTGCAATTAATGTCTTGGCCAGACCCGGATAATCCTCCAACAGGATATGCCCGTCGGCCAGAATCGCTGTCATGATCTGTCTGAGAACATCACGTTTGCCCACGATCACCTTTTCGATCTCCTCCAGGACGATGCCGATATTACTGTTGATATCTTCAAAATTCATTTTGCGCCTCAATATATTCAATGATTTTTTTAGGATCGGTCTCAAGCGGAAACCTGGATTTCCCAATTCCTACCAGGGATCTTTTCCTGACCTCTGAAAAAGGTTCCAATGCTGCCTTGAAATAGCGATTCACCTCATCAGGCATCTTAAATTCTTTCTCATATATCATTCTTTTCAGATGAACCTGGGAGATTCCTTCATGGTTTAACTTGATTCTTGCGTAGAGTTCAAAAAGATCTTTTGCCAGTTCCCATTTGGCATACTGACTGTTTCTCCCTTTGAGAACGGGGTGAAATGTAGTGATCCACCGATTTAAACGTGTGTTTTGAGGAACCGGTGCCGGTTTTCCTGTCAAGTCCATCCGACCACGCAGGATAGTCCCAACTCCTATTCCGCAAATAACCAGAACCAGGATCGAGAAAAACGCCCAGATCAGTTTCTGGTCAATGGCATCGATTTCCAGCTTAATCCGCCATAACAGGTAGGCAACTTTGTATGCTGCCTGATAAATGCTGCTGTGAAACAGCAAGGCAACCAGGATTGTAAATAAACTCAAAGCACCAATGGTGTAAATCCGGAAACTTTTCATATTCAATCATGATGTTTTGCAATAGCAGTCAGGCACTGCAATGCTCGCTTTTCGATTTCCGATCCGGGCATTTGATTTCCGCCGTAGCGAACGATTTCAAAAAGTGTGGTGAGATCTGAAACATGTTGATCCGCAAATCCCATTTCGACTAGTTGTTTTTCGAATTCCCGTGCAGTCATGGCATCTTTCCTCTCCACCCCATGATTTTCCAGGATGATGCTGCACATCTGCTGATAACAGCGAATTACCGATTCAAACGGATCTTCCCCGGTTTCAATTCCGGCAGCACTCTCCCTCGCCTGCTCAGCGATCAACTGGCCGGGAACTTCCAAAAGATCCTTTTTCTTCAGAATAACTTTGATCAGAGCAAAGGTTAGAAAAATCAGAATAACCAGTATCATTGCCCCGGGTAGAACGATCCAGGGAGAAAGCGAGGGTTCAAAAAGAGGATCGGTCATCAGCGACTGTTCCCGAACCTCCAGGGTACCGCTTTCATGTGTCCCGTGGCGGAACCAGGAGATAAACAGGGAGGAGATCCCCAGAACCGTCAACACTGCCAGGGAAATCAGCAAAAGCAGGGTTTTCCACTCTTTGTCTGTCGGCGGATCGAACCGAAGTTTTCTAATCAACCTCAACAGGGGAAGAATAAGGGGAATAAAAAACAGAAACACAATCCACGCCGGTGCCTTGGCCTCTATCTGCGGTTCTTTCTCGGGACCCCGGATGATTTCCTGTTCAGAGATAATTTCACCGGAAAAGACTGTTTTCTGCCCGGGTTGCAGCTCAAGATTATCCAATACTCCCGATAACAGCAGAATGAATAGAAGCGTGAACAACAGGTAGAGATGTTTACGTTGAAAACGGATCATTAGGCCATGCTTTCTGTTTAACGGTAACTCTTTTTATAAGCGACGCAACACTTGGAAAACCGAATCAGAATCCAGGCAAAACAAACGGTTCTTCAGGCAAACCCCGTTCCTCCTGAATCTCGGAATACTTGAGACCCGCCTCAGATTTATCCTGAAGAAGGACTATGCCGGATATTAGAGGTTAAACGGAGAGCTTCGCCTGTCTTCCAGACATTAGTCTTGCACGACTGCAACCCGTTGTCTTGAACGAATCGGTCATTTTTAAAAACGGAAGGCATCCCGACTGACCGGATAGAACAGAATCGTCAATTAACAAGAGGGATTACAAATTTATCTCTTTGACCAGTTCCTTAACAAATTTGGGGGCATAGTCAACTAATTCCGACGGCTGGTAAAAGACTTCGGAATGGTGGGTGTGATCTTTGAAGGCCTTCAGGATTTTGTCGGGCAAGCCGCCAATATTGAAATATCGAACCATAATGCCTTTTTTGCCTGCCGCTTCCATAGCATGACAGGTATCTCGCATGGCTTTTTCATCACGGTAATTTTCTGCTTCAGGCATACCGTCCGTAATCATGATTAATAACGATCGATCTCCCGTGCCCTGGAAAGTCTCGGTTACAAACCTGATAGCGGCACCATCACGATTGGCATAACCGGACCGAATCTGGCCGATGGCATTGAGATCGCGAGCATGATAGATATATGTCTCCTTGTCACCATTGAAAAAATAGAGTTCAACGTCGAACTCCATGGATTGAAATGCTTTGTACATCACCGAAGCAAACACCTTTTCAACTTCCAGAATTGTTCCGCTGGTCGAACCACTGGCATCAACCAGGATCTTGACCTCCAGGGTGGTCAGTTTTTCCCTCTCCGGCTGCGCTTCGTTTTCATATAAGTCCAGAAAAGGTATAGCCTGGGGATCGGCCAATCCTTCAATCAGACTTTCGATGACAATTTCATCCGGCGTTCTCCCTTCGAACTCCCCGGTTTCCTCTTCTTCCTCCAACTCCTCCATAGCTCTTTCCATGGCATCGAAAACATTTCGGTATTTTTGATAGAGCAGTTCGAATTGAGGGTGATATCTGCATTCATGTTTCAGGATAACAGGATAGGGATTCCTGATCTCTTTTCCCGTGATGTGATCGTATTCCCCAAACCAGATCTTTTCTATTTCGCCTCCACCCCGGTGATGTGAATTATCGGAAGATCCCCCTTTCATGTTGCCACTGTTTTTGTTTTTACCGCTCGATCCGGATTTCGATTTCTCATATTCCACCCTGGCAGGTACATTCCTCGCACCCTGGAGAGGCTGAATTTTTACTGCCAGGCCTCTAAGCTGTTCTTCCCTGGTTTGGCCGCTGCCAGGTTCAAAGGCATCACTGCCGTTTTTCAGGCTGATGTCCGCAGACATTCCGGGCGACTGGCCGGGCAGATCAAAATCATCTCCCAGGACTTGTGAGAGAATGGAATAGATCGGTTTAACCAATAACAGGCTGTCAGCAATGGTTTTCCCTTTTAGACTTTCAACTTTTTCAATTACCAGGTCGAGAATCTCCTTTAAAGAGAACATTCGCTGCTCTCCACCGGGAGTGAAGAGATACACTCTTTTTCCGAGCAATTGTTTTTCCCCTTCGGCTTTTGTCGGATCCAACTCTCCAGGGGTGATACAAGAAGTCCCCTTGGCTACAAACAGTTGCATGAAATGATCTTTCCAGTGATCGGGAACGGGCATGGCGCGAACCAGAATTCGCTCATCCTGTTTAATCAGAACTTTCCAGTTATTGGGATAGGCCTGTGAAAGAAAGTGGTGTCTGCCGCGATAATCCTCGAAAACATTGAGAATACCGTGAGCCAGATCCGTGTTGGTAAACTGGTTGATGGTTGGTCTGAAATCCACCAGAAAAGTGCCGGCCAGTATATGGAAACCAATCTCATGAAACAAATTGGCAACAAAAAGACTGGCATTGCGATTGGCATAAAGATCTTTCTTGGAATCGGGAAACTTGTTTTCATGACCGGGAAGAAAAATTTCACTTCCATCGGTAAAGGGTATGCTGTTCTGACTTACATTGATAGGGATATTGCCCAGCAGGGCTGTGGCATACTGCCTCAAAAAAGGTTGTACCTCAGCAAAACTGAGACGGGTGAGCCTGCCCGGGTGGCTTTCCCGGGCAAACTCCTCCATGGTAGTCCTTGCATTCATTAATCCCGTAAAATATTCATCAAGTTTGATTCCAAGCTTTAAAGCCTTTTGCAGGTTGTGAACAAATCTCCCTCTCAGTGCGGGCTCCTCGCAAAAAAGAATCAATTGATTCAGGGTGTACAAATACTCCTCCGGATCATACCCACCATTTTGCAACAACTGGTGCAGACAGTGACTCAGGCAAATGCTGACAATCTTCTCCTCCAAATCCTCCCCCAACAGGGATCGAACGCCAGGTCTTAGAAAACGTTCCAAGCTCAGGGTTCCTGACCGGATCAGCTCGACCAGGGAATGCAGGACATGAATAGAGTGTGTCCGGGCTAATACCGTCATGGCTAAACCAAAGGCCTGTTGGTGAAAATCCTCTTCCAGATCTTTGATGACCCTGCCCAGCGACAAAAAAGTCTCGTCTTTGTCCAACCTGATCTGCTCAGAAACAACGGACGCAAATGCTTCCTCGTGATGACGGGATATGGAGAGAGCACTTCCCAGTTGCATCATCATTTGCCAGATGGCAATCGATTCTTCGTTTTGCTCGTTTCGGTAGTGCGCCATCAGATCTCTGAACATCACCCAACTTACATCATCTTTACAGGCTTCGACCGCCTGGTGGATATCATCCTGCAATTGTTGATCAAATCCCTGTTGCCTAAGATCAACCATCATCCTGACCCGTTGATGAAAATAGGGAATTTTTTCAAACGGACGCCCGGGTTGCCGGATACGTTCAATAATCGTTTTTAGTTCGGTTTCGGAACAACCCGTTTCTTCCAGGGTTTGCGCAAAAAACACTCCATATCCGGTTTGATGATTACCCCTTAAATCAACCAGTGAGATCCCCTTGATCAGAAACTCCGGGTTCTTGAATCTTCTGATGTCCTTGGTCAGATCCACCAACAATTTGGTGGTCAGTCCGGGCAGGGATAGCTGGTTGATAAATAAACCTCGTTTGAAACCTTCTAAGGTTTCCGGTTCAATCACTCTTTCCAGAAAAAACACAAGGGATTCAATATCTTTGGAGGTGGTGATCATCTGTTCCAGATGACAGAAAAGCTTTTTGAAACCCTTCTGTCTCAACCCTTCATACGAGGCCAGGAATCGTAGTTTCCGTGATGTATCCCGGCGTTCCATAAAAGCGGTTACACTTCCCAGCCCTGTCGCCCCGGTTGAAGCAAAACTGCTGATACAGAGTGATAAGACCGGAACAGCGATATGTCGGTTGTGCGGGAATTCAACCCAGTCCATCCTTTCGCGTTGCACCTTATTCCACAGAACATGAAGCAGCACAGGATTCATCAACTTTCGCATCCGCATCAGGTAAAGCAGTTCAACGGTAAAGAAATCCTGCTTGATGTATCTCTCCTCTATTTCATCAAAATCGATTCGATTAAGCACCAGGGACATCATAACATGACGTTTTAATCCCTGTCTGATTCCCTGAAACCGGGCTTTACGATCAAGCCTCAACTTCCTTTTTTTCCAGTACCGTACAGGATTCAAACTGGGTAACTCCTGCTGCATTAATGCTGCTGTCATGGTTTTTGACCGTTAAAATATTACAACGTTTTCGATTTATTCTTTACCTGAATCTGATTTAACTGGCTTTGCGGATTCCCTTGCTTTTTCCGCTTTTCACGGGTGCGAAGACTCTCTGTTTGCGCATGGGCAGCAGGCTCTTGGCACCGGCCAGACTGATCAGCAGATCTCGTTGGGTAGAACTCCCCGCTTTACTCGTACCGAACTTGCCATATCCCGCCTGGTTGATAATCAGGTACGCCGCATATTCCTGGGCCTTACCCTTGGGATATTCCAGACGTTTTATCAGATAGTTGTATTGTTTCAGTGCTGCCTGTTGGATTCTTGAAGAGGGGATATGCAGGCTGATAGCGTTCACACCCAACGGGCTCGACGATTCATGAAACTGTGAAACGATTTCGCTGCTGAGATTACGAATCCCATGCGTGACCAGGCCGCGTATATCGGAACAGAATTCGGCCAGCTTCAGGCTGAGACTATTGAGGTTGTGCTGGTAAGGCTCAATAAAACCGTGACCTGCCTTTCCGGGATCATATCTTAAATAGACAAAGAGCTTTCCCCTGTATGTCTCGGCATTGAGATGGGAGAGGTCCATTGATTTGTCGCGGTAGGGATCGAAAAGGCGGATCGATTTCTTTTTGAATTCTACATCAAAAAACTGTACCGATTTGGTGGGTTCACTCTGCAGGAACAGGGCTTTCCAGGAAAGCTTATTTTCAAGCGAATCATCATGCAGTCCTGCCTGTCGCATGGCAATCATGGACTGAACTTCGGGCGGGTAATAATCGAAATTAATATGAACAAACCGATCCGCCAGTGAGGAATCAAGATCGTTTCTGGTACCCTGGGTTGGATTATAGGCAACTACCCCGAAAAAACCGTTTCCTCCCTTAATGACCGTGCCATCCCTGAGTGTAACGGACCTTCGATCATCAAAAGCGGAATTATGGAGCTTCTGGTTGTCTTCTGTGAGACGATCTATTTCATCTGCAAAATAAAAGCAGTTCTTCTTGAGAGCCTTGGCCAGTAGCCCGGGTCGGGTTACGGTAACCGAGGCCCCATTACGACTGATAAGATCAGGATAGGAGATTAGCAATGATTCATTCACCTTGGGCCCCATCACACGACTGACAAGTTTTTTCCCTATTTTGGCCGCAAACTCATCGACCAGCATCGTCTTCCCCACTCCGGGTGGCCCGCTTAAAGCCAAATGGCAATCGCTGCAATAAGAAAGAGCAAATTGCTGCACCTCATCCAGCCCGCCTATTCGGGGTTGAACGGAGATATACTTAAACTGGCTGATCTCATCGAATCTCATTGGGATGCCCCTTTTTGTCGTTTTGTTTATAGTAAATTTCCGGACCGTTATACATTTGATAAGATCCGGATAATCCCGCAATCCGTTTATGGTTTTCCGGTACCTGGTAAACGGGGTACATATTGATGCCCCTTGTTTGAGTATTACCTACGGACAATTTTAATTTTTGAGACAAAAAAAGACGAAAACAGGCGTCTTGCTTCGCCCAGCAGAATAATAAACGCGAAATATACGCCCGACAGTTGGCGACGAAGAAAAGCGAGATGATGAAACTGCAGACAAAGCTGTCGGATTTGGTTGAAGTGCGGACTTCCGAGCTAAAAAGAGTCAACAGTGATTCAATATGACCCTGAAAAAGTGCATGGCGGTGACTTAACTGCCCAAATTTGACCAAAAAAGAAGACCGAGTTACCCCGAACCCCCTATATGTCGTGTCGAGGTATATGCCAGATCGCTGGCCCTGTTGCCTTAAAAGCTGGTCTGTCCTTGTTCCAGATCGATCAGGTCCTGTTTCATTTCAAGCCCGTGTGCAAATCCCGTGAGAGAACCGTTTGCTCCGACAACCCGATGACAGGGGATAATCAGTGGGATTGGATTGAGACTATTGGCATTTCCCACTGCTCTTGAAGCTTTAGGATTTCCAATAATGGTGGCGATTTCCTGATAGGTCCGGGTCATGCCATAAGGAATCCCGGTCAGTTCCTTCCAACACCTCTTTTGGAAGTCAGTCCCCCTTGGATTGAGCTTCACCTTGAATGTTTTTTGTTTCCCTTCGGCGTAGGCCAGGATCTGCTGCCGAATATCCTCGAAATACACATCGTTCCGGATCCAATCCGGTGAGATTTCGAATTGTCGTTTTCCTTTGCCCGTGTTCAGGTGTAAATGACTCAGCCCTTGGTCATCGCCAACCAGGATGATTTCGCAAAGCGGGCTTTCAAATCTTGTATAATAGGTCATATCAATCCTTTTTTGATTGCCATAAAAACAGGGCTGCGTAAGCCCTGTAGGGTCTCCATTTCTCAGCGGTTTTCAGGATTTCAGCTTTAGTCGGAACACAGCCGTTTTTTGTAAAGGCTCGAATGACTCCCAGGTCTGTGGCCGAATAACTGTCCATCATTCCCAGAACTCTCATTGCCACATAACTTACGGTCCAAAGATGCCGGTCCGAAATCGGTAACGGATTCGCCAATTCTGACAGAGGATGCTCGTTGAGATACCCTCATAGATCAGTTTCAAAGCCATGTCTACAACCATGACACCTTCGGCGTTGCCCATGGTAATAGTCAAACTCTATGTCCGGACGACATCTGAAGCAGGGACGATATTTCGAATTTAGGGCTTCGAAAATGGTCGAAAAGTAACTCACATTCTCTTCCTTTGCAATCGGTGAAGGACAGGATGGACGGCAAAAGATACCGGTGGTTTTGACACCGAAATAAAACTCGCCATCAAAGCTTCTGTCTTTTTCGATACGGGCCTGCTGAAATAGTTCCCAATTGCGATTCTTATCAATTGAAAACCCCTACTCAAATCCTGATAACTGCCTGACCTCTCCCGATTTGTTACTTGTTCTTGTTCCAGAATACCGGTTTTCCTTACTGACCTTCAAGCGGTTTTCGGAGATAACATTCAACGGGGAATTTCTGATTCCCGGTGATGTATTATTTACCCTGGGATTCATCATTAACGCTTTGACATTCGAGCGCGACCAAAAAACCGGGAAGGTAACTTTCCGGTCAAAAGCACCCATTTCGTTACATATCTTGACGAAACCTCATTAGTACGACACATTCTGGAAACATCACCTTGAAGAAGGATGAAGCGAACCTGCCCTGCAAATGCGTAGTTAATACTACCCAGCTAAAACCTGTAGATAGAAGCAGCATAAAAGAAGAAATTGGCTCATTGTCAGAAAATCGTATGGTGGAAGTCTCTGCAGGTTTAAAGGTTGTGTTGGACCTGGAGGAACCTCCTTCTTAATCCCTCTTGAAAGACAGTTCGTTAAATCTCTTTGACTGTACCTAACAACTCATCGATGGTTTGAGCAAAATTCATTGAGGTTCAGTAGTACCCACCTTTTTTTCCTGAATGATTTTTTTGTCATGCCAAAAAAATGACCACTGCCATGACCAATACCGCAACGATAATTGGGATCGATGGCCATGACATCGAATTGGAGGCAGATGTTTCAGTCGGACCAGGAGCCTGCAATATCGTAGGGCTGCCGAACGGGGCCATCAAAGAGAGTCGGGATCAAGTCATGGCAGCGTTGAACAATGCCTATGGTGGTTTTCTGATCTGAATCGTAATGATTAACTTGGTGCCGGCGGATATCATCAAAATAAGCTCCGGCTTCAACCTGCCCATCAACATGAAAATCCTGGCGTTCAGCCATGCCATCACGGAGAATCGTTCAAAAGGACACCCTCATCCTCGCCCAGCCCTCCATTTATATAAAGAACGGCAGAATCGTCCACGTGCTGCCTGAATGCATCAATATCCACTCATAGGTCAATGCGTACAAATTTGTGGTCAGCCAATTTTCTCTTGCTTTTTCGGATAAATTATAAAAAAATTCAAGACTCAAGATTTCCTGTGTTCCTATTTCGACAACAGACGAAATGAGGCATTATGAATGAAAGGTTATACCAACAGGTAAGAGCGCTTGTTTGTGAAACTCTGGAAACAGGAACAGAGGAATTGAATGATTCCACGCATTTTGTTGATGATCTCGGGATCGATTCCATTTTGATCATTGAATTAAAAACTCAATTTGAGGAAAAATACAGTATCAAGATCGCTAAAGAGGCATTGAAGGACCTTAACTGCCTTTCCGATATCATGAATTACCTGCTCATCCATAAGGTTCAGGCCATTTAGTCACCCGCCGCATGAGACTTTCCAGACGCATATCGCGACAAACCCAGTTTCGAATGGAGCAGGTTCTTTTCAAAAGCATTTATTATGTCTGCCGACTGCTTCCTTCCAGGGCTGTGCTTAGGGTTGGAAAAACAATCGGCACACTGGCCTGGTGGCTCAAAGTAAGGCGAAGAACGGTTCTTAAAAACCTGATGATCGCATTTAAGGACCAACACACTAAAAGCGAACTGGATGCTATTGCCTTGAGATGCTACCATCACTTCGGGACCGAGATGATGCGAGTATTGATCCTGGATAAGGAGACCCGGAAACCTATGGCAGACTGGATCGACGTTGAAGGTGTTGATCTTCTCCAAAACCGGGACCAGAAGGGTGGAATCCTGGTTGGCGGACACATCGGGTGTTGGGAAATCGCTAATTTCGTGCTCCCGAAACTAGGAGAGAAGGTGACCGTTTTCACCGGAACCCATGCCAACAAGAAGGCTGATAAATGGCTAAACGAGATTCGAGCAAAGGCCGGGGCCATCACCTCCGGAGGCGGAGATGATCGTACAGAACTCTACAACACAGCCAAAAGCGGGTTGGTTGCCCTGGTCGGCGATCAATCCCCGCCAAAATCACCCGTAGTGATCGACTTTTTTGGCAGACCAACAGACGCGGCCCAGGGTACAGCCCTGCTGTCCCTTTTAAACAAGGTCGATTGCTTCTATTTCTCCTGCCTGAAAAAAGAAGGTCGCATTAAGGTCCGTATCCGGAAAGTGGATTTCGAAATGGCCGAAACACGTAAGGAAAATATCAATCGATTGACCCAGGCCTTTTTCAACATCCTGGAAAAGGAAATAATCGAAAATCCCGAGCAGTATTTCTGGATGCACAAGCGTTGGAAAAAAGATCCTGACGTTGACTACAGAGATGCTGATATCCTATTTTGATGGGATAGCAAGGATCCCGCCGTACGGCCAACGCTCATGGTCCTGAACTTCCGGGTAGGCCCGGTAATTCTTAAATCCAGCCCTGTTCAGAGATTTATGCCATTCATCCAGAGTCAAATAACCGATGCTTTCCCGGAAACCAGGCTCCAACTTAGCTTGATGATAGCTTTGGAAAGTAGATTGCAGATATTCGAAGATGAAAAAGTTGCCTGGCCTCGTTCTGTAGGCCATGGTGAAGACCAGAAATCCATCTGGTTTTAGCATGTGATGAAACAGTTTCAGGGTTCTATCAAGGTCAATCACGTCATAAAGAACATGCTCAAGAATGATCAGGTCAATAGATGATTCCCTAGTGAAGTCCTGTTCATCCAACTGCAACTTATCCAGATTGGCTGTCTTAAACTCAAAACGGGCTAACATTTCCTCAGGAAGTTTTTGTCTTAGGGCCTCCCTGCCAATCTTGATAAGGCTCAGGCTGATGTCCGTGAAATAGTATTGCTTAACTTTTTCCAGCACCAACATAAACTCCGGATCATGCAAACCATCCCTCAGGACTGATCCGACACCGGCCCCCCCTTCAAAAACGGTAATAGAGTTTTTGGAAAGGGTTTGTTCACGAAATACCCTTAAGATCAGTTGATGACAGGGCTGTTTGACCTTTGCAGTCACCATGAGATCCTCCCAGAGTTTCATGGCCGTCCTGAAACTATCGTTTGCCAATGTCAAAAGGGCATCTTCACCTTCGAACAGGACCTGACCGGACACATCCCGGATATTTCTAAGAATCTCAAAAAAGCTGCGTCTATCCGGATTTTCCGCCAGAAAACTGTTCAGCTTTTCATCGGCAGGATCTTTATCTTCAAGCTCGTGTTCTACAGATAGATACCCGTTTCCAACTACGGTCAGGATGCCTCTGTCAAGATAGTAATCTATTAATTTACTGGTAAAGTGATAAGCCGTAAGGGAGGGATGAGAATCGGGATTAACCAGTTCTGCATAGCTTTTTTTCCTTATCAAACCCGATTCAACAAAGTGATGAATAAATATCTGGTCGATGAATATCGACGTGTAATGACGATAGACCTTAATTTCATCTGAAAAGACATTATCATAAACATCGCTCAATTCTATATCCGGCATAGGCATCATCACGAAACCTTTATATGGGTTTTCCGAAATTGTAATTTTTATGAGTTCAATCTTTAACCCAAATGTGTACTATTGTGAACCGTAATTTTTTTCCGCCTCGTATGAGGCATATTGTTCCGAAGCATTGATGCAAAGTCGTTCGATCAGAAAAAACAAACCTCCGAAAGCCAGCAAATTCATATGATGGGTTCCGAGCTTCCCGGATCTCTTACCCCATGGAAAAGCTTGGCGGAGACGAGTCCAGCCCCTGGGTTTGCTTCTTCTTTTCCTTGCTAGAGCTGCTGCAATTGACAAGACCACCTGGGACTATAGAGTTGCAACAAAATATATATAGAGATTTTTACTGTCAGCCGTTCAGCTTTACCCAGTCTTTCAAACGCTTGTTCGGCGTGGCTCCTTCGAAATGGAAATGTCTGTAGCTGAGCCTCTAGGTGCTCAGTTCCTTTAACCCTCTTGACATTGCCTGAAAACTCCGTAATGGTTTGTCCAGAATCTAGTGAGCCCGGGTTGAATCCTGCTCTTTTTTCCTGAACGGATCTATTTTTGGAACTGGAAAATGACCACAGCCATTACCAATACCGCAACGGTAATCGGGATCGACGCCCATGTCATAGAAGTAGAGGCGGATGTTTCAATCGGACTGGGGGTCTTCAATATCGTCGGACTTCCTGATGGAACAATCAAGGAGAGCCGGGAACGAATTGTGGCGGCTTTGAACAACGCCTGCGAGGAGTTCCCGATTCGTAAGGTCATTGTCAATCTGGCGCCGGCGGATATCAGAAAAGTTGGTACGGGTTTCGATCTGCCTATCGCCATGGCTATTCTGGAAGCCAGCAATCAAATTCCCCAGGGACTCCTTTCCTCCTGTCTCATTATCGGTGAACTGTCGCTGGAAGGTAAAATCAGGCCGATCGATGGCATCCTTTCAGTTGCCCTTGCTGCCAGGGATGCCGGTATTGATACCCTCATTGTCCCGCGGGAGAACGGACCATCCGCAGCGCTGATTGAAGGATTGACTGTGCTCACTGCCGTTTCCATCGACGAGGTGTTGAACCACTTCTGCAACAATGAACAGCTTGCGGAATGTCTTCCTGCCAACAACCCGGAATCAAGTTGGCAGACTAAGTATGATGTCGATTTTTCAGAGGTTAAAGGCCAGGATTCCGCCAAAAGAGCTTTGGAAATAGCCGCCGCGGGAAAACATAATGTCCTGCTTTCCGGTCCCCCGGGCTCCGGTAAAAGTATGCTATCTAAAAGATTACCGGGGATCCTGCCTCCGCTAACCTTTCACGAAGCCCTGGAAGTTACCAAGATTCATTCCGTGGCAGGTGTAGTTGAGAAAGATCATACCATTCTCTATACACGACCATTCAGAAATCCACATCACTCTACTTCGGGGGCAGGACTGATTGGAGGGGGATCTGTTCCCAAACCGGGTGAAGTTTCCTTGGCTCACCATGGTGTACTCTTTCTGGATGAGCTCCCCGAGTTCCCACGATCTACCCTGGATCTACTCCGGCAACCGCTAGAAGATAAAAAGGTGGTTATCTCCAGGGCAAAAGTCTCCCTGGGTTTTCCATCCGATTTTATCCTGTTGGCTGCCATGAATCCATGTCCTTGCGGGTATTTGGGAAGTGAGGGCAAAGAATGTGTCTGCTCTGCCGCTGCGGTCTTAAAGTATCGTTCCAGAATCTCAGGTCCTTTGATGGACCGGATCGATATGCAGATTGAAATGCCATCGCTTACGTATGATGAGATGAATTTCAAACAGAAAGGAGAGTCCAGTGAATCGATTCGAAAACGTGTGTTGAATGCCAGGGAGATGCAATTAGAGCGATTCAGCCGAGACGACAATACCTCTTCCAATGCCAACATGAGACATCGTGATGTGGAAATTCATTGTTGCCTGGACCGCGAAGGACACCAGATCCTGTCCCATGTCCTGGGAAAGCTCAGACTCAGTGGTAGAGCCCATGACAGCATTCTGAAAGTGGCCCGCACTATCGCCGATCTTGACCAATCCGGCACCATTAAATCTCATCACTTATCTGAAGCCGTCAACTACCGCAGCCTGGACCGCGAATTGAATTTTTAAGCCTAAATGAGTTCTTAAAAACAACCTCGCCTCCTGACAGTTTTGGATTTGCGGGTAGCCCACTCCATAGGATTATGCAACCCCTCCCAAATGTGTCATAATGTTTCCTTAAATTATACAATCAAGGAAAAAGAAGAATGGTTGCAAACGGAATGAGACTAAACTGTGGATACTCCCCAAGACACTGACCATCTCGATATTGTAATCATATCCAAAGAAGATGCCGTTTTTCGTATGGATGAGCAGGGACGCTGGTTCAACGAATCTGGGCGAATCACCAAACCGTCCATCGTCAGGTATTTCAACAAGTCCCTGGGCTGGGATGAAACCGGTTTTTTTGTCACCCAGGTTGTGGATAACAGGTTGGAAAAGGTCTATTTCCCTTTCGAGGAAACTGCCCTGTTTGCTGTCGATCTAACAATCAAATCGGATGGAGTTGCCCTGCATCTGAACACGAAAGCCGATACTGAACTTGACCCCTACAAGTTGTTTATAAAGAACGACAATCTCTACATGGAATTTGAGGGAGTGTTTATCCGCTTTTCGGAAAGAAGCCTGTTGAAAATCGCCGGATTTCTGAAAGAGGAGAACGGGGAAACCTTTTTTGATAAGGAAGGTTCACCCGTTATGATTCGGTCTTACGAAGATAATTAAGCGTGGACTACTTCTTTTTTGATCCTTTCTTTTTCTGCTGCTCAATCTGTTTCTGTTTTCCTTTACCTTTGACCGGTTCAGAAACTTCCGGTTGCGGCAGGACTTTGTTGAAAACGAGCTGCTGCCCCACTGAAATAAAGTTGCTGATCACCCAATAGAGCACCAATCCGGAAGGCATACTCAGGAAGAACAAAACCATCATCACCGGCATCCACTTCATGATCTTGGCCTGGGTGGGATCCATGGTAGGGGTGGGAGTAAAACTCTGCTGAACAAACATGGTTGCTCCCATCAAAATCGGCAGGATCAACGTATAATCCGCTGCTGACAGGTCGGACCAAAACAGCATGAATGGCATATGTCGGAGTTCAATGGCCGGTAGAAGCGCCTGATAGAGAGCGATGAAGATCGGAATCTGCAATAGCATTGGCAGGCACCCCCCCATGGGATTCACCTTGTTTTGACTGTAGAACTTCATGATCTCCTGGTTCATCTTCTCCTTGTTGCCCTTGTACTTCTCACGAATCGACGAGATTTTTGGACTCAGGGCCGACATTTTACGCATGGACGTCATACTTTTGAATGCCAGTGGGAACATGGCAGTCCGAACAACAATCGTCAGCAGGATAATGGCGACTCCCCAATTGCCAACATAGCTTTGGAACCAGCGCAGAAGAGCCAGCAAGGGCCTTGCCAGAATTTCAAACCAACCCAGATCCATAGCCTGGGGCAGGTAGTAGTCGAATTCATCCAACAACGATTCCACTTTCGGGCCCGCAAAAATCTTAAATTTCCGACTATATTCCTGGTTATTGGCCAGTCTCAAGGGTTCATCCTGGTAGGTCAACCTGGGAACAACAACCTCTTTGCCATCCAGTTTGGAGTTTAACGGGGTCAGTTCGCCGCGGAAGAGGCTTCCGTCAACCGGTTTGATAACGGTTATAAAATACGTATCTGCCAGGCCTGCCCAGATACTGTTATTGACTGCCAGATTATTTTCAACGTCATCACCATCAAACTTGTCGAAATCCTCATCAACAAAAGTCACAGCCACTTTCGGTTGCGGCAAGGGTTCGCCGGATATCGCCTCACCACCGGCACCAAAGTTGATACGGGGATGAAGCGTCTTCTGTTCACCGGTTCTGTTGATGATCTTTAACTCCATATCAATCACATAGGAGTCAGGATAGAAGGTCAGAATCTTATGTTGCTCCAGACCGTTCGGAAGAACAGTACTCAGTTCCAGAATCTCGGGTAGTGTGGCAACATTTAGTTTGTCCGCAGACACCTGGAAATTTACGTCGTAAATATCAGTGTCAGTGAAAACTTCCCAGATCCTGTTCTGATCTGAAATATCACCCGCCAGGTTGACCAGGCGGTCCGGATCATAGGGTATCTCTTCTTCTTCGTCTCCGGAAAAAAGAGAGAAAAAGAATTTGGTAATATTGAAACGAGGCTCGGTGGCATACTTGTAATTCTTGAGATAAAACCGGGTCAGGGTACCGTTTTGAGAATCAATTTCGGCAGAGTAAAGGTTTGATTCAACGGAAACGGTCTTTCTTGCGACACTTGATTCAGCCTGCAGGGCTGGTTTCAAAGCGGTAGCCTCGGATACCGGCGTGGTATTGACAACCTGCGTCTGGTCGCCACCTTCCGCTTTCGCCTCGACCTGTTGTTGTTCGTTTTGAACCGGGGGTTCTTCAGGTGGAAAAAGCGTGTAGTATGCGAAAATTGCCAGGGTTGAAAGCAGAAATGCCAACAAAAAATTTCTATCCATTGCGTTTTAGGGTGAATAGTTGAAATGAATCCGGAACTTCATCAATCCCTCCCTCATGGAAAGGATGACATCGTATGAGTCTGCCGATACTCAGATAGACCCCTCCCACCAATCCGTGTTTCCGGAATGCCTGTTTTGAATACTCGGAACAGCTCGGCCAATAGATGCACGACGGTGGGATGAGGACGGAGATAAATCTCTGGTATACCCAGATCAGCAGTAGAAACGGACTGCAGATTATCTTATTGATTTTGCTTCTTATATTCATCAGGAAGGCTGACAAAAAAACGTGTTAGGTAACGTTGAATATTCTCCAGGGTGGGTTTTTTCTGCAGTGGTCTCGTAATGTAAATAGCGCAGTCTATTGACCGTTTCTGAAGATATCCTGATGTACGAAGGGATTCGCGGATCAACCGCTTTAACCTGTTTCTAGCCGGTGCATTGCCCACCCGCTTGGACACGGAAATGACGACCCTGACATAACCCCTGGATTGAGAAAGATAACGGAACTTCAAAAAACCGCTGGACTTGAACACCCCCTCCCTAAACAGTCGGTTGATATCCTTCCTGCCGGTCAGCCTGTAGTCTTTTGAAAAACCGAATCTCTTCCCTGTCGTCCTATGCACTCAGCTTTATTCTGCCTTTTCTTCGTCTGTTCTTAATAATGTTTCGACCCGATTTGGTGGACATTCTTTTGCGAAAACCGTGCTTCATTTTTCGCCTTCTGTTGTTCGGTTGAAATGTTCTTTTCATGTTCCCTCATTAGATGTCTGGTAGTGATACATAATCTTTAAAAATAGATATTTTTCAACTAAAAGTCAATCGGGATCACTCACAATATCGAGATATGGGTTAATTGATTAGTTTCACTTACCTTTTAAGAGACATCAAGCGATATCTCAGGAAACATAGAGGCGGAACAGACGCAATGAACTTCTCTCCAAACCACTAAAATCAGGAACAATTTAATCTGAGGAATCCTCTGTCAACCCTGATTGATTTGGACCGGATTGCAGGGAAGAATGAAAACCGCGTTCCGGGTATTTGTCTGAATAAACGCCTTCGATTCCCATCAGGAAATCCCGGAATCCCCTAAAACAGTTAAAAAATGCTTTGATAATTAACACAAATTGGTTTAAGTTTGAGTCTGCCAAAGGATAGATGCGCTTCTTGCATGGGGAACCGCTATAACCTGGGAGATAAAAAAAACAGCCGGGAAAGCCCTCTCCATCGGCCTACGACAGCTAGATAGATAAGGAGAATCAGACAGATGAAATACCTTTCAATTCTAAATATCAACAGAATTGCCACCAAAGTCTGGCTCATGTTGATCGTGAGTATCATGGGAATCGTCTTCTTCGTTACCGCGTTTTATTTCCTGGGTCAACGCTCCAATGAGGCTTTACGGCAAATCCATGAAAAAGGATTCATCATCCTGGACAATGTTCGCGCGATGCAGTTGATATCCCGGTCATTCACACCCGAACACTATGAGAACATTGAAGATCCCGTCAGTATGGGGATGATTCTCAGTGAATCCATGGCCGAAATCGAGAGTTTGTGGCTGGAGATCGTCAAAGCAGAGCAGGAAACTGAACAGAATGATGCGTTTGATGAAATTTTCAACAGCTTCAGGTTAAGCTCAAAAGAATATCAGAAGGCAAATCTTGATCCTGCCATCAAAGAGGTGAGTGAATATCGAAAACGATGGTCATTATCCCTGCAACGCCTGATCGACTACCTCGATCAGTTAGCTTCGGCAAAGCGGGAAGCAACTTTCCAGCTCTATCAGAAGGAAAAACGGTTTCAAGAACAGGCCACCCGATTGGTTATTATCCTTTCCTCCATTGGTGGTCTGATATTCATTATCCTTTCCTTTTGGAATATCTCGCTCATAACCAAGCCCCTGACCAAGGTGATCAATATGATTCTCGATCTCGGTGCGGGTAAGTTCTATGCCAGAAGCGGAATTACGGGCCAGGATGAAATCTCCCAGGTAGCCCAGACGCTGGACGAGCTGGCTGAACTGCTTTCGGGAATGTTCAGCGATTTTATTGATGACGCCAAAACCCTGGGAACCTCCTCGGCAGAAGTTTCGACGACCACAACCCAGATCGAGCATGCCACAGACAGTATTGCTCGAAACGCAAACCAGGAAGTGCAGCTTCTCAACCTCAGTCGTAACCTGATCATGGATATTACGGAAACCCTGAATCAGACGACGAAAGAGATCAATGAGCTGCAAAAGATTGCATCGGCTGCCGAGAAGGAAACCGAGGCGGTTACGACTTCCATCACCAAGGTTGACGATTCCATGTCCAAGATCCAGGACAGTGGTATCCAGATTGAGGATATTGTAGGGGTAATAACCGACATCTCCAACCGGACCAACCTACTCTCGCTGAATGCTGCCATCGAGGCGGCAAAGGCCGGAGACTACGGAAAAGGTTTTGCCGTGGTTGCTGATGAGGTGGGGAAGCTGGCGGAAAAAAGTGCCACATCGGTGGTCGAGATTCAGGATTTGATCGAAACCAGTACCAGTAACATTCAGGTGGGTACCGAGGTAATCCAGGATACGCGTAAGGTACTCCAGAGAATTATCAAACTGGTACAGCAGATATCCAGCATGACCAACCAGGCCGCAGCCAAGTTGACCGAACAGAATCGTAACATGACTGAAGTTGCCCATTCGGCGGAAGGGGTTGTGAGTATCAGCGAAGGGAACTCGACTTCTGCACAGGAACTTTCGGGAACGGTCAAACAGATTGCACAAACCATGACCTCCCTGCAGGATATGGCTGACAAAATCAACGACCAACTCTCCAGTTTTACCGTATAATCCAACCAATCCGGCAGCTCCCTGCACATTGGTAAAGAGCTGCCTGCTGGCCGAAATCTTGCACATTTTTAACTATCATCAAGCCGCTTTTCATTATCGAAAGAAATCGGGTATCCTTGGGTTGGGGGAATCACCCAATCAAGGTAGCGTCGACCGGGTGAAATTGATCCGCCGAATCATCATCCCCAATCCCCGGAAATCGAATAGAAGCGATTGATCGTATTATTGACCGTCAGCCGGAAATCAGATGTTATTGCAAGCCAGACAGCCAAAAATGAAAGTCCCTGTAATAGCTTTTTTATTTGTTATACTATTCGGTTGGAACAGCTTTGCCTGGGAAGTGGAGATCGGCGTTCGGCAACAAATGCCCAGAATCGGAGTTGGCGAACAGGAATACGAGGATGACGCCGGAGAAAAGAGATCGATAAAACCGGAAATCGAAACCACAGCCATTGGGCAGGCTTATCACCTTGGTTTGCGCTTCGAGTCCTTCTTTATCGATATGGATGTTTCGCAATTCAAATACGACTCCTCAATCGACGCATCGAATGATGCTGTCAGCACGGATACGGATATCACGGCGACCACCAGGGAAACCAGGATTGGTGTAAATTATTATCTGGAGAGAGAACTCGCGGGGATTTTAGCTGGCGGGGGATTCTCCCAGATTGAAGAGATTCTGGAATCGAATAACAATACCTGGACCCATAAAACTGTTTCCCCCTATCTCAAATTCGGCTTTGATTTGATATTCTACTCATTCAGAGTGCGCTACGAACAAACCTACCTGGGAATCGGAGAACACTCCGTCCAGATCAACTCCATCGGATTCTTCCTCACCTTTTAAAGTAAAACCCTTTCAGCTATCCCCGGATTGAAGGGGAAAGAACGCCTGCAGTGCAGACGAGGCGTTTCTCTGGAGAATTCGGATATTGCTTTCGTTTTCAGAGAGAACATTGAGCGCAAAATACTCTGCAGTCAAAATCCGATCGTACCAGGACATGGCTTCTTCACTCCTGGCTACTTCCTGCTGCAAATTGAAGAAATTCACCCCCAGTATCTCCAGCTTACGTTCAGCTTCAAGCGCCTGCGCAATCAGATGGTAAGCGAGAATAACATCTCCAATCAATGAGATGATTCTGCCCGCCCAGAGACTTGATAAACGCGGATCAATCTCCTCGTTTCCCGCGGAAGCTTTGATCTCTTTTTTCAGATCGTCTGCCATGACAATGACCCCACCAATGTAATCCTGCCACACCCTGATCGCCTCTTTGAGAGGTTCGGTTTTTGCCTGGTGAATCTGGATACTCTCGAACTGCTTCACAACATTTGTGATAATTCTGCCGTCCTCAAAATCGACCAGCCGATCCATTAATTCCTGGGCCACGATCTCGTTTGAGCTGCCGAAGAGAGTTGCCGCCTGAAGATCGCGATAGTTTCTTTCCGTCAGGTGGGTTTTTTCAAAGGCCTCTTTTCCGAACACCTGAATCCCTTTTCTTATGGCCTTAAGGCCGGACAATGTTGCATGAACCTTTAGTACACCCGTATAGAGATCTGTCAGATCGGAGAAGAACTCATTCTGTTCTTTTGCCCCGTGAATCGAACAGTCATGAAAAAACGAAATGGAGTAGACCGCCAGCCTCAATCCTTCGGAGATTGACTTCATGTACATGACATGATCAGCGATGTGGGGGTAGGAAATGAGATTCACCGTATTGGTCCTGCTTTTGTCACCGTCGGTAGGTGTGGTGGTTCTTGATTGGTGACAGGCAAACTTGCGAGTCATTTCAAAAACCTGACCCGATAGCGCAACACTCTGCAGGGCCATCTGTGTCCTGATGCCATTTAACGTTCTATAAAGCTCGTTTTTCCGGGAACCGGTTGTAGAAAGCAGGTACCCCCGGGACTTCCCCCGTTTACCGAAGGAAAGGGTACAAAAAGAGGTTCCGTGAAGCCCGACAGTATTATGACACGCTTCCACATGGACATTGTTTGAAACGGAGCCGGATTTTTCACTCAGATCCCTTGGAACAATGAACCAAGCCAGCTTGCCCTTTTCCTCAGTCACGATACGAGCCAATACCAGATGCACGATATTGTCGGTCAGATCATGCATACCAGCCGCTGTCATCGTCTTTTCTGCCGAGATTGCATATCCGTTCTCCTCTTCCCGGGCTTCTGCCTCAATTGCTCCCCAATCGCAGTCGGACTGTGCTTCTGTCATATTAATCGCCCCGGTCCATTCGCCGCTGTATAGTTTACTGCAATACGCCTCCTTCAATTCCGGGGTGCCATATTCAATGATCAGATCCGCCACGCTCAAACTTAACATCAGGTAATAGTAAAACGATGGATTTGCACAGAGCAGAATCTCCATAATGGCGATTCGCACTGTATCGGGGAAATTTTTTCCACCATATTCACCGGGAGCCAGCATTTCAAAGATTCCCTTTTCTTTGAGTGCCTCCCACGCCTCCTTGTAGCCCTGGGGAACCTTAAAGGTTTTTTTGTCGAACTCGACTTCGTTGGTTCCGGGCAAATTTGCCAAGGTCTTTGCCGCAAACGATTCACAGGTGCGAATGGCTTCCACAAAATCATCGGGAGTGTATTGCTTAAATGCTGCAGCATAGGTCAGCACATTCACCTTGATAACATCCTTAAACAGGAACTGGATCTCTTGCTCGATGGAGTAGTTCGTATTTTTTTTCATGGACTAACCTGTGATTGTGATCCGATTTTTGGCAGGGGCCAGGTGCATCGGGATTGCACCTGTTTGTAGGGAAGAGTGAGCTCAGCCTTCCGGGGCTGCCGGTTGGTTTTCTGCTGGAACTGCTTCTGCTGGCGCTTGATCTTCATCTCCGGTTACATCTTTTTCTGGTTTACCTTCCGGTTTGACTTCCGGTTTTTGTAACGACTCGGGTTTTTCAAGCTTACCCTCAAAGGGAATTCGAATCAATTGGGTAAGGTCGAATTTCCACTCATCGTTTTCCAGAATGATGGGGAACGTCATATATTTCTTGATTTTCCGAAGTTGATTGACCTTGTTCTGGAATTCCGCCCAGAAATAGATAACTGCAAAGTTGCGATACAAAACATCAATCCGGTCGATTTTAATCGGGGTTAAGGTGGGTGACCATTTCAGCTCTACCATTCTCTGGGCAAATTCTCCCCTGGACAATCTTTGCTGGCTATTACGCTGACCCAGATCGTACATCTCAAAATAGAGTTCCTCATTCCAGGTATCGATCAGCAGTACGAAAGAGGATTCTATCTTCTCGGTAATGATCTTCATCTCGTATCGATTGAAGGTTTCAATACCGTAAAGGCTGCTTGTGAAGAGTATATAAATCAATGAGAAAGCGGATATGAATCCGAATCTTTTGCTATTCACCCCCACGAAACAGCTCCGGTTGAGAGAGGATGTATTTGTCATAAAAGAGCTTGAGAAACTTTTTCTGTGTATCATCAATGTATTCAAAACGATATCCCCGGTCTGTAAACTCCCAAAACTTCCTGTCCTCAATAGCCAGCAGTCCATCCCTCCATTTGATCAATTGGTCGAGGGTTTCGTTTTTTAAGTCTTCCACAACAATGGGAAGCAGTTCTTTATCACCTTTTGAGAGAAGGTATGTGGCCAGGATTAACTGGGCATTACGAACACCGGTATAAACCATCATATCTTTTTTACGATCTACCTTATCTTCCAGCGCCATAAAGATCAGCAGCAGTTCCTTGATATTTGAAACCTTTTTATCATACGCCGTCGCCACCAATCCGCCCAGGTCGAAAGCGGCCGTCATCAATACAAACCCTAAACCGGCCTGCATGCAGGTCTCGCCATAATAGAGGAAATGACCCAGAATCTTGGCCGAGAGTTTTCGATCGTAATCAAGCACCGACTCGGTCATCATCCGGTACTGGTAAAAAAGATTAAAAATGGCCCGGATATTTTTCGCGTTAAAGGACACCCGGATAAAGGTGTTAAAAAACTTCACCGCATATTCCAGCAGGTTGTCATCCCTGGTTTTGATTGCAGCCTCCCCTATCACCCTGGTATTAAATGCAATAGCACTCACAGCATCAAACATATTGTTGATGCAACTTCGATAGATCAGATCCATATCCATAAAGGCCTTGGCTTCCACCCAGAGCCGTTTCTCACAGAACTCTTCATAAAAATCCGCAGAGATTCCGATGAACTTATCCTGGGACACCAGGAACCAGAGTTTGGGAAGCTTGTGTTTATGCTGAATATAATCGAGCATCATCTCACGAATTTGGTTGATGGCCATTAATCCCAGATTCCGATCCATTTGGGAATTAGCGCTCAGGGCAGTATCGGTTACCTGCTCGAAAGAGATCGCAACTTCGTTCTGGAACTTCTTGAGATAAGGATAGTTTTTCCGTTCGGTCGCATTTTCCACCGATTTTAAGTTGGTCTCCTGAATGGCGGCCAGTAAGTTGGTAGGGGTCAGAAATTTAAAAACAAACAGAATATACGGCCCTAACAAGGCAATTTCCACCAGGGTTAGAATCAGAAGAATCTGCAGGGCTACGGTCGGGAAGAAATCGTTCTTGATAGCATAGGTCACGATGATGGCGTACAACAGTGAACAGACCATCAGCATGAAGTATAAACGGTTGACCTTATCCGTCAAAAAGAGATCGATCAGCCTGGTGCCATACCGCTGGGCTGCCAGTTGAAGCACAATGGCAATCACCGTAATCATCAAACCCAGAATTGCTGCCAGGAGCTCAATAAATGCCCCGATGGCATCGCTGACGTGTTCGGCGTCTGTCCAGAGGACCGTGGCAAAGAAATCCAGTGAACTCTTGCTCCAGTCGAATGCGAAGACAGCATAGGCAAAATAGAGAATCAGGGATACTCCCAGCAGAAAACCGGCCATCCCTCCCCAGAAAAGAAACTTCTGCCAGAGTGTTTCCTTCTCGATCAGTACCTTCCGGGAAGCAAACATACCATTGGATTTACCTCCGCTTCTCAGCTCGGTGGAGGCCACCAGCGGCTTGTCGCTGTGATTCAGGCTGACGATTTTATTTTGAGCGGCTTGGTCCTTTTTCATAATTGAGACTTATCTAGAGTTTTTGCTATTGGCTGGGAACTCTTGAATGATTCCCTATCTGCAGCAATGCAGCTATCGGTTACAGATTCGATCCGGGATAATCACCGGCGGTTTTTTGACATAATATGCAGACGACTTATAATTTTAATTTTGAAACGCGTTATATCCCAGTTTGGTCGAAAACTACCATTCTGTAGTCAAATCAGTTATCGTCAAACACTTCCCAATATTTTATGGCGGCTTTATTGACTACTTTGCCGGTCTTCAAACCCAGATTATCACTGGTATGCCAACGAAGCTGGTCGACCAGAAATTCCCCGTCCGGGAAGGTAATTTTAATGGTCAGCTTTTCCGAGATGACTTTACTCAGCATGATTGCATCATGAGCAATTTGTGGTTTATTTTTCTTATCAGGCATTTTTGTTTGATTGATCTGATATTAATCGTCAATATGGCACATGAACAATCCGGACAAAAAAAATGATCTGAGTAAACCCGTTGAAATCATTTTCCAACGGGGCACTCTTTCGGTTTTATCAAATCATTACAAAAAGTTAGAAAGTAGTTTGCCCTTTCTGCAATGGGATCAACGATCCCGTTCTTTTCGCTGTCATGCTGATAAATATCGCGAATTGATACGCTTTTTGTACAAAAACAACATTCGCTATTCAGATTTTGCGCCAAATTATAACAAATTAGAGATAAACTTAAAAACCGATTTTACACCTTTTGCTTATCAATCTGAAGCATTAAACGCCTGGAATCCGACCAAACGAGGGATAACCGTATTACCAACCGGCACCGGCAAGAGTTATCTGGCAGCCCTTGCCATCAGTGAAGTACAGCGTTCCACCCTGGTGCTGGCTCCCACTATCGACCTGATTATCCAATGGCAACAGAATCTTAAGGAGTGGTTTCAATGCGAAGTGGGATTGTTGGGGGGAGGAAGCAACGAAATCGAAGATATTACCGTCTCCACATACGATTCGGCAAGATTACAGGCCGAAACCATTGGAAATCGCTTCTGTTTTTTAATTTTCGACGAATGCCACCATCTTCCTGCCCCGGCTTACTCCCAGATGACCCGATCCTATATTGCTCCTTACAAACTCGGCCTGACAGCTACACCTCCCGGTGAAACGGAGAGACAACAGCTTCTGCATGAGGTGCTGGGACCGATCCTCTATTCCAGACAGATCCGGCATCTTTCAGGCGATTACCTGGCACCATACCGGGTCAACAAAATCGAAGTGGAGCTGACCTATGAAGAACGGATGGAATATGAGCATCATCGCGAGGTTTATCAGGCATTTCGTGACAAAGTCCCCAATCTTTTCGGCAGGCGGTATTCCTGGGAACGATTTGTCATGCATGCTTATCGTTCGGCGGAAGGAAGAAATGCCATCCGCAGCTTTAATCGGCAGAAACAGATCTCGCTCTCCGCAAGAAGGAAAATGGAGGAATTGGCCGGAATCTTAATTCGACATAGGGATTCGCGAATCCTGATCTTTACCAATGATAATAAAACGGCATATCATATCAGTTCATTATTCATTCTGCCTCTGATTACCCACGAAACCAAAGCAAAAGAAAGAAGATTGATCCTGGAGAACTTCCGTAACGGAGAATGGCCCTACCTGGTTAATTCCAGGGTTTTGAATGAAGGAGTTGATGTCCCCGAGGCGGATATTGCGGTCATCATCTCCGGAACCGCTACCGTCCGTGAACATGTCCAGAGGCTTGGGAGAATACTCAGAAAAAAAGACAACAAAACTGCTGTTCTGTACGAAATTATCACCGCAAACACCGGCGAAGTATACGCCAGCAAGAAGAGAAGAACCCACAGTGCCTACGAAGCCTTTTCCTGAATGGGATGGTCAGCCCTACTACCCGATCAGTCGATTTTATAAAAACCATTTTGGCGAAAAGGTCTACAAGATCACCGTCAGCGCTGCCCAGACCTGCCCCAATCGGGCCCGCAACAAGGGAGTTGGCTGTATCTTTTGCGATGAATTGGGTTCCGCCGGTAGTCACCTGATTAAACATATGCCGCTCAAATCCCAGATTACGGTGAACCGTGAGCGCCTCGCCAGACGGTTTCGGGTCAATACCTTCCTGGTCTATTTTCAACCCTTCACCAATACTTTCAGGCAGTTGGAACAGTTCAAAGCGGATGTGGAACTGGCACTTGAGCAGGAAAGAGTGGTGGGAATCGCTTTCGGCACCCGACCGGACTGTCTGCCGGATGAAATCTTTCCTTATCTGAAGGAAACAGGAGAACAGGCTTTTGTTTCTGCGGAACTGGGGATACAGAGTTTTTCAGATAATCAACTGCAGTTCCTGAATCGGGGACATTCAGCAGATGATTCCATCAAGGCTATCAAACGTCTGCATGAAGACTCCGGTATCAATATCGGGATTCATCTAATCTTCGGACTTCCGGATGAAAGTGACGAGGAGATTATCGAAACTGCAGAAATCGTCAATAACTTGCCTGTTGACAATGTCAAACTGCATAATCTGCACGTTCTGGCAAACACGCCACTTCATGATCTTTACCGGAAAAATGAATTTGAACCACTAAACCTGGATGAGTACGCTCGCAGGGTGGTTCTTTTTCTCAGCCGCCTCTCCCCGGAAGTAGCCGTTCAACGACTGGCGGCTGTTGCTCCAAGATGGGATGAGCTGATTGCACCGGACTGGACCAAGGAGAGACTGAGACCCACCCAGATGATTGTCAGGCAGATGAATCAAACCGGTCATTACCAGGGGATTCACTTCCAAAATGCGGAATAAAAAGACCAAGGCATCATCCTGGTTTCTCCGCAGAATGGCAAAATTCCTGATTGGATCGATTTGTCAATTTCAACAATCAGGGTTAAACTCAGAAAAAACAATCAAAACGCAGCCAATGAACAGTCCGGATTTTTTATGATATTTCAATCGTTTTTCAACCGCATGAGGGAATCCTTTTCCATTGTCCGCCTGCTCACAATTGTGAATGTGGTGCTGGTCGGGTCTGTGGCATGGTTTGTCGGAGATGTTGCCGCGCTGTTTGTCGAACATGAGTACATGAAAGTTCCTCCCCAAAAAGCCGAATTCAGGCCGCCACAGCAGAAAAATGTCGACCGCCCCAGACGATTCAGCGAGTTCCAGGACATCCTCACCTATAACGTATTTGACGCCGAAATTGCGACTGCTCTCATCGAAAAAGTTGAAGAGGTGGAAGTTAAAGCAACACCGGGTGTCAGGTTGAATAAAATCATGGAAGACTTTAGCCTTTCCGGCATTCACTATATGAAAGGGCATTATATCTACTGCATCATCAAAAGCAAAAAAGAGAAAAGAGAGGACATTTTTACTATTGGTGACGAGCTGTTCCAAACCGGTGTCGTTGTCAAACGAATCTTCACTTCTTTCGAAAATCAGCGGGTTCTTCTGCAATTGGGAAATGAATCAGGATATCTTCGCTACAAGGTGGAAGAGGATAAGAAACCCGCACCGACCTCTGTATCCAAAAAGAAGGCACAAAAAAAATCATCCTCAACAAGCCTCACCAGAGCCTCTACCTACTCGACCGACGGCAGGAATTTCTATATCTCCGCCACAGAGGTTGATTCGCATCTCAATGATTTCGGTACATTGCTTAATCAGGCAAGAATGGTTCCCTATTTCAAGAACAAGAAACACCAGGGATTCCGCGTCAAGGCAATCGATAAAGGCAGTCTGTATGAAAAATTGGGATTGAGGAATAACGACGTGCTCAAGGCTGTCAACGGTGAAAGCCTTGCAGAAGCCGGTGGAGAAAAACTGATGGGTCTCTTCAAACTACTGCGCAACGAACGGGAATTCACAGTAGAACTGGAACGCGGCGGCAAATCAGAAATCCTCAACTACTACATTAATTGATCCAGCCCTGGATATCTTCCAACACTTTGTTAAATTCTCATACAGTTGTAACAATTGCTGTTTAAATTGTTTGTGTAAGTTTGTATCTCGCAGGTTTGCATGTAGAACAAGCTAAAGTGCAGGAAGCATCAGAATGTCCATTGATCCCATAGCAAAGCTCAAGCAAAAGATTCCATTGTTTCAGGCCAGAGGGTTCAGAAAATACCTGACCAATACACTTTGGCTTTTGATAGAAAGTCTGTTTCGGATTGTCCTCTCGTTTTTTGTTGGTGTTTATGTAGCCAGGTATTTGGGGCCCGAACGTCTCGGTGTTCTTAGCTATTCTCAGAGTTTTGTGGGTCTATTTTTTGCGTTAGCAAATCTTGGGTTGGACGAAATTGTCGTTCGCGAGCTGATTGCTCAAAAAGAAGACAAGAATATAGTTCTTGGTACTTCATTTCTGCTGAAAATGTTTGGGGCTGTGGTAACTTTTTTGGTGATCACGTTCATTCTCCTTTTTATGGATCACGAGCCTGCCACAGACATTTGTATTTATTTTTATACGGGAGCCTTTCTTTTCATCCCCATTCAGATCATCAATTTTTATTTCCGGGCTATTGTTCAATCGAAATCAACAGTATTGGTCAAATTCAGTCAGCTCACTCTGTCAGCATTACTGAAAGTATCTTTCGTTTTACTGGATGTCAATTTAATCTGGTTTGCTTTTGTTGTCATCGTTGAGGGTGTGATTTCCCTGATCGGATTGATAATCGTTTTTCATGCCCATCAAGAATCTGTATTTCGTTGGCGTTTCAAAATGAATCTGGCAAAGCACCTTCTATCCGATTCCTGGTTATTGGTCCTGTCTGGCATCGCTATTTCCATTTACCTGAAAATAGATCAGGTTATGATTAAAAACTTGCTGAATGTCGAGACAGTGGGAAATTATGCTGTCGCGGTAAAGCTTACTGAAATCTGGTACTTTGCCCCGGCAGTAATCACAAGTTCCCTATTCCCTTCGATTCTCAAAGCCAAACAATTCAGCCTGGATCACTATCATAACAGGCTTCAAAAACTCTATGATCTCATCACGTGGCTTGCCATTGGTATAGCTTTGCCAATAAGCCTGTTTTCAAATTGGATAGTGAAGTTTATTTATGGTGCTGAATACGAATCCGCCGGTAATATTTTGACTATCTATATCTGGGCTGGTGTATTCATCTTTTCCAATATAGCAACTCAGAAGTGGTACCTGGCTGAAAATCTGGAAAAGCATATCTTTTATCGTTCATTCTCAGGCGCTTTTCTCAACATAGGTTTAAACTGGATACTGATCAAGATCTATGGAGCAACAGGAGCTGCAATGGCGACTATGATTTCCATTGCATTTGTCTCCTACTTAAGCATGGCTATGTTTCCCACAACTTTCCATAATTTCATCATGGTCACCAAATCTCTAAATCCGTTTGCTGTTCTAATAAGGCTAAGACAAATTGAGAAATGACCGATTAGTGAAAAATCCAATTACATAGTAATAGAAATGAAAACCATCAAAAGTCTTTTGGAAGCGACTCCTGCTTATCATCATCTTCGTAACCTGAGGAATCGGTTTAAATATCAATCAGACTATAACTCATGGCAGGAAAGCGGTTGCCCGGTTCCTCCACCTCATCTCGTCAAACAGAAAATATTGAGAAAATATGCCGAGAGCCATAACCTGACAACCCTAGTTGAAACCGGTACTTTTCTTGGGGATATGGTACAAGCAATGCGAGACGTTTTTCAAAAAATCTATTCCATTGAACTCAGCCCGGAACTGTATTTAAAAGCTGCAAGAAGGTTCAAATCAGCACCGAATGTTTCAATTATTAACGGAGACAGCGGCACAGAGATAAGCAATCTTTTAAAGCAAATCAAATCTCCTACACTTTTTTGGCTGGACGGACACTATTCGGGTGAATCAACCGCAATGGGCAAGAACAGCACCCCGATTCTGGAAGAATTGAAATGTATTTTGGGACAAAACGATTTGGAGTATGTTGTCGTCATTGACGATGCCCGCTGTTTTGGAACGGATCCCGACTATCCTACCTTAGAAGAACTCAAAGATCTGGTTGACCATACTAACTCCAATGCCGAAATAATAACTGAACATGACACAATCGGGATAACAAAGTCATAAAATCGGACCCTTTGTTCATGAATTCTTTATGAGGATTCATGAACAAATAAATCAATCCCGTTGTTTTTTTGGAGATTTCACCATAAATCTAAAACAATTTGATAAACTGTCAACCAACCGAAACCTCTGTCGATTTTTACCTGCAATGAAATACCCTGTTGCTGGCAGCAAGGTATCTTAGGGCATTCCATTATACAATCGCATCATAAGTGGAAGATTACTAACCTCCTTGCTTCACAATAAATGATATGTTCTATCCCTTGTAAAACTGAAATCAAATACTGTCATGAAAAGAAGCAAAGCCAGATGTGTTCATATTGAAAGCGGGCAATTATATTTAATTTTTTTGATATGTATTTATTTGATTAGTATACTGATACCTCGGGTTGGGATATACGACTGGCAAAAGGAAATTGCCTATTTTGAATATATAAAAGAGGCTCTATCCATACACAATTCCATTCCTTTCATTTATTGGCAAGTGCCGGAAAATTTGAATATTTATCCAACCATCAAGTTCTCGAAAAACTTCATAGCTAATCCTGAAACATTTATCTTTTCACCATTTATTATTCTGCTCAAGTTTTTGCCTACACTGTTTTTTATAAAGCTGCTTTCTTTGATTCATCTCCTAATTGGAGTGGCAGGCTTACATTTCTATAAGTGCAAGGCACAGCTTACTCCTATACAAAACCGGACATTTATCATCCTGTTTTTCTATTCCCCACTTATTCTCCAGCATTTGGCTATTGGCTATCTTACATACTTGAACCTGTTTTTCTATCCCTGGCTGTTGTATTTTCTGATTGACACCTCCTACTTGAAAAAGGCACTGGGAGTTTCAGCAGTGCTAGCCCTCTGTCTTTTACAGGGTAGCTCACATGTTTGTTTATTATTCTCTATGCTTTCAATTTCTTACATTTTCTTTCAGGGGATATTAGACAGAGATTGGAAAAGTGTCTTTTGTATTGTCGGAATCTTATTTTGCACAACCGGATTGTCATACGCTCGAATCTTTTCAACTGCGACAGTCTACTATGATTTCTCGCAATCCATTCAGTCCGGATACAATCCAATCAATTTTTTCTTTTGGTCCATCATACCACCAATTTTTCTTCCACCTTTTGACAGCGTTTTCCTAGAAATCGTACTTTTCGGTGTTCCTTCTTGGGACGGTGCATTATATCTGGGATCGACATCGGTCGTAATAGGAATTGTCATTATAAGATTTAAATCGTTTTGGCGCGCTTTCACGATTAACACAAGTCGCAACGGTGATAAATTCAACCAACAAGCTCTCTTCTTGGTTGTTGGATTACTTTTTTTCTTTTCATTTTTTTCCATTTTTGAATTCACCATATCGGCAATACACTGGTTAACCTCTATTCCATTCATTATGGGAATGGAAAAATACCCATTCAGGTTGATGATACCCTCCTACCTGGGAATGATTGTTCTGATCTCTCTAAATACTGAATCCATCTGGAGGACCATAGATCGTTGGAGAATACACTATCTGTCTGATTGTTCAAAATTCCAATCAGTTAGGATAATAGCCGGTTTTCTTTTTTTGTTTTCGGCCTGTATTTGTTTTGGCTTGAGTGTATTCACAATTACATTTCGTTTAAGAATCATAGAAATACTTAAAAGAGGTTTTACCATACTTTACAACTCTCCAAATAAAAACTTGCTCAGCCTGTTTATAAAAGACAAGAGTATTCATGATGCTTCTTTTTACATGAATAAACTGGAAATCAAATATTTCCTGCTTCAAAGCAATCTCCTGATCATAAGTATTTTTTTGTTTCTCCTGTTTTTGATTCTGAGATATGGATCGGCGGTAACAGGTGTCATGGTAAAAATCAAATATACAGGATACGAGTTTTGGCTCTTGATTCCCTTGTTATACGCTTCACTTGCATGGTTCACTGTATCTATTGCAACCCCTATAGAAAAATATCAAATCCAACCGCAAGAACCCTTTCTGTCAAAAATATCAGGAACGGTATCTTTCTCAGACGAGGAACTACCTGATACTATAATGTATCCCGATGGAGTGGAAATTCATCCTGTTAAACCAATGCTATTTGATGAGTTCCGGCTTCGTGGCTTCTCGAAGAAAGACATGAAATATTTAAAAGTGGTATCGGGTAACGCTGTTTTGAAAGTAGATGGGAATTTGGTAACACTTAGCCCAACCGCTGATGGAATAATCAAAATCGGATTTCAAAAAAAGCCATACATTAAAGCAGTCACAATTTCGGTCATATTCTGGCTCTTTCTACTATTGGCTGCTTTGATTAGCAAAGTCTGGAGCATTCAAGGATTTTCATCTGATGATCACAAACGTCAAGATTCTGTTAAAGTAGATCAGTGTAGACACAAATAGTTCCCAACCTCTTCGTGCGCAATTTACATGTGAAAAAGTGACAAACAGATGACAATCCACCCCGTATTATACGTGGCTCAAAGAATTATACCTAAATTCTGCAAGTCTTATTGCTTGGTACACAATTGAACTCATTCTCGGCGTGCATCCATGCACGCCTCCGAGGGGACTTCATGACATCACCATCCTGGTGATGTTTAACCAGTCGTAAATCCGTTTAATCGTATACCAGGCAATACCTCTGGGAACAGGATAGAGTTTCAGTTGCAGAAACTAGTGTCATGTCAATCTTGCAATGTCGTATAAAACAGTATAGAGTTTCTTCATAATTTTTCAAAAGGAGGAATATGAAGAAATATGTCGTGACATTGACTAAGGATGAACGCGATGAATTAACTGCATTAACTTCAAAAGGAAAACATAAGTCTCAAAAAGTTCTCAATGCTCTTATTTTGTTGAATTGTGACAGGGGCGAGTTCCAGAAGCAACGCTCAAAAAATGAAGACATCGCTCGCGTGCTCAATGTGAGCATGAGAAAGATTGACCGTGTCAAGAAACGGTTCGTGGTAGATGGATACGATATAGCCCTCAACGGTGAAAAAGGAAGTCGCGTATATGCCAAAAAGGCTGATGGTGACTTCGAAGCCCATTTGGTTGCCCTTAGTTGTAGCGATCCACCTGAAGGATATGCCCGGTGGTCACTACGGTTGCTGGCAGATAAGGTCGTTGAGCTTAACTATATCGATAGTATCTCCCATGAAGCGATTCGTCGCATATTGAAAAAAAAAAAGAAATTAAACCGTGGCGACAAAAAGGGTGGGTAATCCCACCCAAAGAAAGCAGTGCCTTTGTTGCCAATATGGAGATGGCCCTTGACGTCTATAAACGACCTTATGATCCTGATCGTCCAGTCATCTGCATAGACGAATCTCCAAAGCAATTGATTTCTGAAGTTAAAAGTCCCATTCGGGGATACACCATGACTCAACAAAACACGTCTGAACTCTTCAAGAGTCTTTCCTTTGAAGATCATCCTCTTCACGTTTTCCTGTATGATGGGAACATCGCATTTCTGGCTCTACAAGTGGCCGATGTCCTCGGCATTCAAAACGTCAGCCACGGTCTTCGGGAGTCAAAATCTCTCGTAGAGGGCGTAGATTTGCCATTTTCAGGGTGAATGTCATTCGAACATCACAAAGTTGCCATTCATTACCAATCCGGCTTTTTCCTGTTCTTAATACGATCAAACAAATCGATCGTGGTTCCCTTTGCCCGCTGGGTAATTCGTGAAGCGATCCAGATCGCGATGGAAAACCGGAAACCCAAAGAGGTGACCAAAGAAGATTGCAAGATGATGAAGCTGGCCTCCTAGCACGAGTGTCCCTTTGCCCACAGGTTGCTCCTTGGCAAAGGATAAATCCCGTCGAAGATGCTGAACGAGCAGTTGGGATTTGGTAATGCGGATACGGGAGGTGGTGATGAATAAATCAACGGATCATGAGTTCTTGGGGTGCATGAGCAAGGATGAGAGGATCACGACTCTGAAGGCAAATATCAAGTCTTTGGAGGATTCTCTTGCTGATGCCAATGAGATGAAAGATTTCGCATGGGAACAAACCAAATTGTGATCAAGGCTTCGAACCGGCCTCCCGATCCACATCCCCAAACCCACTCACCCGATACTGATCAAATAGCAAACGCATCGTCTAAATAAGTATATTATTATTAACCTTTTTCAAGATCCGGTGGTAAATCAGGAGCAATGTTTTTAATGGCCTGCACACCGGGCTTATCATCAACGGAAACTGTAGTCCATCGTCAAGGGCAATGCGGTTTTAACAATGGTTCGTTGATTTGAAAGGCTGTCCTATTCTTGCGCCGTTTTGAAAACCGAAACCCGGTTCCGGCCTTCATTTTTGGCCTGATAAACAGCCAGATCTGCCTTGGAGATGAGATGACTGTAATCCGGATGTCCGTCGAAGATAGCCAGGCCGATGCTGGTTGTGATATCGATGGTATCATTTTCTCCAATGGAGAACTTATGACTCTCAATCGCCTTTCGGATTTTTTCAGCAACTGACTTGGCGTGTTCGGGGCCAACAGAGGTGATCACACAAAGGAACTCCTCACCGCCATATCGAAAGACAAAATCCCCGGCCCGGATAGTAAGGGTTACCACTTCTGAAAACTGTTGCAAAACAACATCGCCTGCATCATGGCCAAACTGATCATTGATTCTTTTAAAGTGGTCGATATCAAGCAGCAAAACGGCAAACGATTCACCCGAGGCCAGACTACTCTTGATCTCCCTCTGCATCACGGTTCGCAGGAATCTTCGGTTGAAAAGCCGGGTAAGCTGATCCCTGCCCCCTTCCAGGGTCAGCGAGCGGTCTGTCATCAAGCCCAATGTGTCCGAAGCGTTTTCGATCAATTTATCGATCTTGGTCAGGGTATTTTTAAGATCTTCCGAAGCCGGATTACCGCAGAATTGCATCGCCTGGTGGAAGGTAATATCGATCTCATTTGTGATCTCTTTTAGATGCTGTATTTCAGCAGCACCGGAAAACAAGAGATCCCCCTTATGCATGACCCACAATCCGAAATTTGTCCTGCGAATGGAAGGAATTCCGGTCGCATCATGCCCTCCCTCGAACAAAATCCGAATGATCTGACGATGCCAGTCAAAAAGCGACGCCCTCAATGATTCGGACTGCAATGCCATATCAAAGCCGATGGCCTGCATTTTCAATGTTTGCTGATCCTTGGCATCGGAAACCATATCCGTGACGTAAGCCTGGTTCATGGCACTGATACTCAAATCAACCAACTCGTCGATAAACACAATCGCGTCCGTCAGTTCACCGGAGTTCATACCGGATTGAATAATCCGACAAAAAATCTCCCTTTTAATAGCAGCCGTTCCGATCTGCATGGCGGAAAGAGAGAGGCTGATACGCGCATGCCGGCTGCCGATATATTGCTGACGTTCAATGAACTCCTCTGTCTCTTCATCAGTGGACCGTTTAATCAGAAGGTTTTCAAGCCATTCCTTCATCGAAGCCCTGAGCCGGGTTTGCACGGTATTATTGTCCAGATAATGAGCGCTCTCTTCCCTGACTTGCATGTACTTGTAGAAGGAATCCGCTATTTTCTCAGTCTCAGGTAGAATGATGGTTGCGATTTTATCGATCAGTTCCGATTTTGTGTTTGAATAAAGCAGCTTCAACAGGCTGTTTCTGCTCATATATCTTCCCGGGCCGGCTATGATACGGTTTTGGACTGATTGTCCTTTTAAATGGATTCGGTCGCTCACTTATGCTTCTGGGTCTATTATACTATAGAAGTCAATAATGGTCTACGAATGGATTCAACAAGATGCACCAAATCCTTATGGATGTCTCAAACGGGAAGAGATTATGACCAAGCGCCCACATCGCATGGGGCCCCGTTAAACTTGAGGAAGGTGAAGGTGGGGAATCCGGGGCAGATATCCCCCGGATCAGTTTATATTACCGAAGCAAGGCGCTGGATGCCCTCTTTAATCTGCTCAGGATTCGAATTGGAATAGTTCAGGCGGAAAGAGTTATCTCCCTCACCTTCAAAATGGAATGCCGGGCCGGGAACAAACGCCACGTTCTGTTTTATTGCCCTGTCAAACAACTCCATGGAGGAATTACCCCGGGGGAGCGTTACCCACAAAAACATGCCTCCTTCGGGTCGGGTAAAGGAAACTTCTTTCGGAAAACAGCTTTCCATGGCGGAAACCATGCTGTTTCTCTGTTCTCCATAAGCGTCTATTATCGTTGATACATGACTATCCAAATCGTTGTTTGATAAAAACTCGTACATGATCCGCTGGGCCAGGTAGTTGGAATGAAGATCCGCAGCCTGTTTGACGATTTTCAGTTTGCCCATGATAACTTTTTCGGCACACACCCATCCCAGTCTGATGCCGGGAACAGTGATTTTGGAAAAGGATCCCATCAATACCCCGGAATCGCCCAGATAGGCTTTGATGGGATGCTGGTGAGTACCCATGAATCTGAGGTCTCCATAAGGATTGTCCTCCAGCAGGTGAACCTTGTATTCCTGTAGCAGGGAAGCGAGCTTTTTTCTGGTCTCTTCAGTATAGGTGATCCCGCTTGGATTTTGAAAACTGGGCACTGCATAAAGCAGTTTGACAGGATTTTCCGTTAAAATGGATTCAAGGCTTTCACAATCTATCCCGGACTCTTCAAGCGTCACCATGTGAAAAATCGGCTCATAAAGAGATATGGCCTGGATGGCACCCACATAGCCCGGTTTTTCGATTGCTACATGGTCTCCTTTATTCAGAAAAATCTTTGATACCAGGTCGATTCCCTGCTGTGAGCCATTGACAATCAGAATTTCATCGGGATCAATTCTCAAGCCGTCCTTTTGGTAATATTGCTCGGAAATAAACTCACGCAGGGGAAGATATCCTTCAGTCGTTGAATACTGCAAAGCCTGCCTGCCGCTGTTGCGGATAACCCTCGCAGAAGCTTCCGCAAAAGCTTCCACCGGAAAAAGACCGGGATTCGGCAGACCACCGGCAAATGAGATCACTTCGGGTTTATCTGTTACCTTCAATATCTCCCTGATGAAGGAATCGGAAGCGCCCTTCATCCGATCGGCAAAGAGTTCAGTCATGGTATTTACCTGAATAAAGCGGTTAACAAAAAAGATACAATGTGATGCTGACACCCAAGATCTGGTTCACCCTGATCAGTTCAGGATCAATTAAGTATACCCTAAAGACAATTGCGTCAATTTATAGATGCAGATTAAAGGAAAAAATGGCATAACAGATGAAAACAACCTCTTGAATTGTAAAAATGAATCAGCTGGATAATCAGTTTCTCTATACGAACCTGGCCAGGGAACTGGGTGAAAAAATCAAAAACAACACCTTCAAGACCGGGGAAAAACTCCCTTCTATCAGGTCGCTTCATCAAAAGCTCAGCCTGAGCATCAGCACCGTTTATAAAGCTTATATAGAACTTGAAAAACAGGGGCTTATCGAGGCAAAGCCCAAATCCGGTTACTACGTCAAGCATCAATCCCGGACATGTGCAATAGCTTACCAACCGGACGTGGATAGCCCACAGAAGCTGGATTTCAGTATCCCCTCAACTGACGCCCTGTCACCTCACCGAATTTCCATCCCCTCCTATGTCAACCAGGTATTGAAAGCAGCTCATCGGCCCGATTTTCTGCAATTGGGAACTGCCATGATCTCACCGGAAATCCTCCCTTTCAGACAGCTCAGCAAGATCATGAAGGATTTCTCGCAAAAGGAAATGAGATCCATACTTTCCTATAGTCTTACCCAGGGAGACATTGAATTAAGGAGACAGCTTTCCCTGCGATCCACCGGGTTTCTGAAGCAGATCGGGGCAAATGACCTGATTATCACCAATGGATGCACTGAAGCATTGATGCTGGCCCTTCGTGCCACAGCCAAAGAAGGGGATATCATTGCCCTGGAATCCCCGGCTTTTTATGGCATTCTTCCCCTCCTTGAGGATCTCGGACTTTATGCCATTGAAATTCCGAACGATCCGGTGAATGGACTTAACCTTGAAATTCTTGAAGACGCATTGCAGAAACATCGGATCAGCGCCTGCCTGGTTACCCCCAATTTCAGCAATCCACTGGGATCCCTCATGCCGGACGCTCATAAACAGAAACTGGTACAATTGGCCAACCGTTTCGATATGCCGATTATCGAAGACAATATCAACACCGAGCTATTTTATACACAAAAGCGCCCCAGTCTACTAAAGGCATTTGATCGTAATAACCTGGTCATCACCTGCACCTCGTTCTCCAAAACGGTGGCACCCGGATATAGAATCGGATGGATCATCCCCGGTCCGAATTTTATGGAAAGAATCCTGAAACTGAAAGCCGCAATTTCGGTTTCAAACTCCACCCTTGATCAACAGATCATGGCAAGATTCATGTCCCTGGGGAATTACGACAGATATCTCCGTTCACTGCGTTCGAAAATGCAAAAGCAGGTAAGGGAATATCATTCGGCAATTAAAAGTAAAATCAGGAATGGGATAAAAATCAACAATCCGGCTGGAGGGATATTGCTCTGGATTGAGATGCTGAATGGGGCCGACGGTTTGGAAGTCTATCAAACCGCCCTGGAGAACAAGATATCCATTCTGCCGGGCACCATCTTCTCTACATCAGGCAAGTTCAGGAATTTCATCAGGATCGGCTGTGGTTACCCTTTCAGCAAGAAAACAGAAAACGCCATCGATCTGCTTGGATCGATCATCCGGGATCTCGGAAAAGGATAAGAGTTCCAATAAATCGCCCGATATTCATTCTTTCAGACTTGATCGATCAAAATCAGGGGTGTGTATCCAGACTCTTTTCTCTTGAGGGATATGCTCAACTTCGGCGCATTGAGTCGAACAACCGCAAATGATGAGCACTTTGTCGGCCCGGGAATCCTCAAAAGAGGTCCATTGTATCTGCTCTCCCAGACCGGTTTTGATTGAATCGATTAACTCAAGGCGATCATATCCGGGATTACAACCACCACAATACTTGATGCCGAAAATCCTTGACTTCATTCCGGGTTAACACCACAAAGGCGCTTGGCCAGTTTCTGCTTCTCCTTGAGATTGACCTGCCTGGAAATCATGATTCGCTGGGCCTGGGGCGATCCCGCACCGTGCATGGACTCTGTTAGATAACCCACGGCGGCCGTTCCCAAAGTGATGTTTTCAATCAGTCTCAGGATTCTCAACCGATCTTCGGTGGAAATTTCGGCTTTCCCCTTGAAATACTTTTCCATCCATTTGCCCACTTCCGGCGATTTCAGATCTTTTTCCGAAGGAAGTGTCACCATCAGCCCACCGGCGATATCCTGGGCCAATCGTGCAATTTCATACGGCAGTCGCGTTACATTCTGTTTGCAGACATTTGCCAATAAGGTGTTTACCAAAAAAGTGCCGCTCGGTTCCTTGTGACCTTCGGCAGCACAGGCCAGGGAACCGCAGAACATGGTCTCATTGAGATGATTCATCTCGATAATCTTATCTTTAATATGGGATGCATTTTGAGCCCCGTTATACTCGGCTATGGTTTGAGCAGCACCGATGAGAACGTCTCCCACGCCTGTTTTGCATGCGTAACTCTGGCGATGATAGGAAGCAAACCGCTCGACCAGATGACCGGCGAATGCCACTTCGCCCAGCATGAAAATTCTCTCCCGCGGAACAAAAACATTATCAAAAACCACCAGCGCTTCGTGACCACCATAAAAGAGATTTCCCTGGTCCAGGTTTCCTCCTTCCGTTTTGCGCAAATCACAGGATTGCCGTCCCATAATATAGGTAATCCCGCTGGTATCGCTGGGAACGGCAAAGGAGACCGCATAATCCCTGTCTTCTTCCCTCATGGCAATAGTAGGCATGACGATGATTTCATGGGAGTTAACTGCCCCGGTCTGGTGAGCCTTGGCCCCGCGCACGATAATACCGTCTTCTCTCTCCTCCACTACCCTGAGATACATATCGGGATCTTCCTGCTGATGGGGAGGAAGTGACCTGTCCCCCTTCGGGTCTGTCATGGCACCATCACACATCAGATCTTCATCCTGAACGTAACGCAGAAATTCCAGGAAACGGCGATTATACTCGGTGCCATGCACCTCATCGATTTCAAACGTGGTCATGGAAAGCGCATTTAAGGCATCGATTCCTACACAGCGTTGAAAGCAACAACCGGTATGCGCTCCCATCAGACGACCCATTTTGGTTTTCTTTACCAAATCGCCGGTACCCTGGTGAATATGAGTAAAGCGGTTAATCTTCTTTCCGGTAAGATGGGAGGTCGCCGTCATAATATCCTCAAATTCCGGACGTGCCGCCATCTCGTATGTTTTGGCAACTGCATTCATGGAAGGACGGATGATCGGATTATCCACCACATTCTCCAGTTTCTCACCAAACATATAGACTGTCAGATCGAGCTTCCTCAGGCTCTCTTCATATTGCACTGCCGTTTTCATTAATACATCCTCCGTTATGATGAATGGAGATCGTTTTTATTCGCTTGATTTGAAATCCGTTTCAGGTTTGGCAGAGTTATCATTTTCCCGACATTTTCGAACTCTCCGAATGTCTTGAATCGGTTGATATTGGGATGATTTCGTTGAAGCAACTTATCCAATTTCTGTCGCTGCCATAATTCCAAGCTTATCGATCATAGATAGAGCCTATTTCAACAGTCAAGTCGTTTTCGTGTATACCACCCTTCCCATTTTTCTCAGCGAATTGGGCGGCATCCCGATTTTCTGCTTGAACACCTTGCAAAAATAGGTCGGACTGCCGAAGCCCAATCGATAACTGATCTCCTTGATACTCATGTGGCTGGAGCTTAACAGGTTGATGGCATTTTCCATTTTCAGATTGGTCTGGTAGTCCCCCGGGGAAACACCTTCTACTGTTTTAAATAACCTGCCGAAATGAAATCTTGAGAGACCTGCCACCGCCGCCATCTCATCAATGGAGACCATCCGCTCCGGATGATCTTCCAGATACCTTTTTACCTTCTCTACCGCTAAATTCCTGTTTGATTCCTGGTGAGTCTGCTCACAATAGTCCAAAAGGCTCATGGTAAAGTCGTAAGCATACCTGGAGGATTGATAAGAGCTGCCAATCTCTCCTTTTAAAGCTTTGCCGACAATAAATGCCCCGAGCTGGACAACCTCTGAATCGCTCTTGAACTCAATAACCGGCCCCCTATTTTGCTCGACCGATTGCCAGAGTCGATAAATCTCCTCACCATATAGCGTAAGATAATAAAATTCCCAGCTTTCAGAATCCCCGGGGAGGTAGTAATGATGGGCATGGGGGATGTGAAGAACCATTGCCTGCCCGGGAAAAACATCATAAAGCTCGTGCTCGTAACGAAGCCTGCCGCGACCACCGGTGGTGAATTGGAAAAGGACAAACCGGTCGTTGCCTCGTTTGATCCCATCCCAGGAATAGCTGGAGGAAGTTTCGAGAGAGAATCCGGCATCGGCGATGAGGGCGTGCAAGTGGATTCCCTTTTTGGGAAAAATCAGTACTTTTGAACCATAGGTTTTCAAAACAGAGGATAGCATTATTTTACCATCAATAGCATTGTTTTCCTATTGAATTCAGGTTCGGAGGCTTATAAATAGAGAATATAATTTGAAAAAGCAAAGCACAATATCAATATAAGCTAAAAAAGGGGGATGAATCATGTCCGTTAAAATAGGTTTCATCGGTGCCGGAAGCCTGGTTTTTACACGACAATTGGTGAGAGACATTCTGACGGTTCCCGAACTGCAGAATAGCACTATTGTGTTAACCGATATCAACGAGGAGTACCTGGATATGGTCTTCCAGTTGATCGAGCGGGATATCAGGGCCAACAATCTGCCAACCGTTTTGCAATCCTGCCCTGATAGAAAGGAAGCATTGCGGGATGCGGATTATGTCATCAATGCCGTCCGCATCGGTGGATTGGAAATGCTGAAGCATGATATCGAGATTCCCCTGAAATACGGGGTGGATCAGTGTGTGGGCGATACCCTGTGCGCCGGCGGAATCATGTACGGACAGCGTGGTATCCCGGCAATATTGGAGTTCTGTAATGACATCAAACAGGTGGCAAAACCGGATTGCCTTTTTCTGAATTATACCAATCCCAACGCCATGATCACTTGGGCCTGCAATCGATATGGCGGTGTAAACACAGTTGGGCTCTGTCACGGCGTTCAACACGGTCATGAGTTGATTGCCCGCGCCTTTAATCTTCCCTTAGAAGAGATCTTCATCACGGCAGCAGGCATCAATCACCAGACCTGGTACACCGAAATTATCCACAAGGGAAGGGACTTGACAGGTAAACTCCTGGCCGCTTTCGAGGCTAACCCTGCCATCATGAGAACCGAGAAGGTTCGGGTGGATATGCTTAAACGCTTCGGATATTTCTCCACCGAATCCAATGGACATCTTAGCGAATACCTGCCCTGGTACCGGAAGCGACCGGAAGATCTTAAAAACTGGATTGATCTTGGATTCTGGATCAATGGCGAAACCGGCGGTGATCTGAGACAACGACTGGAATCCAGGGACTATTTTGTGGAAATATTTCCTGAATCCATGAAGGCGGAACCCTATCGGTACAAATCCGAAGAACGTAGCAATGAGCATGCGTCATACATTATTGAAGCCCTGGAAACCGGAAGGATCTATCGTGGACATTTTAACGTGGTCAACCGCGGAACCATCTCCAACCTGGCAGAGGATGCTATCATCGAGGCCCCCGGATACGTCGACCAGAACGGTATCAACATGACACAGGTCGGGGATCTCCCCCTGGGGTGTGCTGCCGTATGCGAAGCCAGTATCAATGTTCAGCGTTTGGCAGTGGAGGCGGCCGTTCACGGCGACGACACCTTGCTGAGACAGTCCATGCTGCTGGATCCCCTGGTGGGAGCAGTTTGCAACCCACCGGAAGTCTGGCAGATGGTGGATGAACTGCTTGTTGCACAGGCAGAATATCTTCCACAATACAGTGAAGCGATAGCCGCATCCGGAGAACGACTCGATTCCGGACCCCTCATTTCAACCAGGGAAGGCTACCGTGGTGCAGCCAGGATCGAACCTAAAACAGAAGAGGAACTGGCAAAAAAGAAGGAACTGCTTCCCAAAATACCGACTGATACCTCAATCAGTGACTTTCTTTCCCGCCTGCTTCCCGACCTTCTTTCGCATTCCCTTTCCAAAAAGCTTTCAGACATTGAAAAAGTCGATTTGGTCATCGTGTTGGAGGCTGACAGCCAAATTCAAAGCTATCGATATCATGGGGATAAAGACATTGAATCCTTTAATTCGGAAACTGAAAATCCCCATTTGAAACTCAGAATCAGCCAAGACGATCTGGCTGGTATGATTCGACATGAAGAACTGGATCTGATTCTGAAACTGCTGACTGATATTAATGATGAGAAACACGAAATCATCAATACCCTGAATGAAGGGCTGTCGGTCTGTCTTGAAGATGATGAGAACCGGAAGTACCGGTTTGATTTGCTGTTTAACGGTGCACAAAAAACCGTTTTGACAATCAAACTACAAACCACTGTTGCTAAGGCTATTGCCAATGAAGGAGGCAATCCCATCACCTTTTTTGAATCGGGAGCGCTGCAGCTTGAAGGAGACCTCAATTTCGCCATGGTGATCCTGCCTCTTTTTCAATAGTTCAACTTCTCTCACTTCTTAAGGTCAGCTATGTTGAGGATCATGCTGGCCTGCCCCCTCACCCAAATTGGGTATTGATACCGGACGATAATTCGGGAGAAATAGGCCTTAAATCCAATCATTCGCTAATGCGGATTAGAAAACAAAGACAATCCGGTTCCAATCACACCATCAAATACTATTTCCTGATCGAGAAGGAGGTTCAAATGAAACGAAAAATCATTATATCTGTTGTGATCGTTCTTATTATCCTGGGCTTGGCCGGGTATTTTGGCTTTCAATATATGATTTCCAGACCGCTCTACGAACCGGGAATGATCAGGGAGAACGCTTCAATCGATCTTGCTCCTCCACAACAAATCTCGGGTGACAATTTCTGGGACATGGAAAAAGACATTCGACTAAGCTACTATCATGAGGGGGAGGGCAGAAACGTGCTGGTCATTCATGGCGGTCCCGGTTTTCCGATTGGTAAACCGTTAACGGGTCTTTCTTCACTCACTGATAATTACCGTTTCTATTATTATGATCAAAGAGGTTGCGGTAAATCCAGCCGGCCTATCGACCGATTTTCATCCTCAAATTTCTATGAGAACACACAAACCTTGGAAAAAACTTTAGGTCTTTCCGCGCAAATATCAGATATCGAACGCATTCGCAGGCTGCTTGGGGAAGAGAAGGTGATTTTGATAGGTCACTCCTTTGGTGCTTTCATCGCTTCTCTATATGCCGCGGAATTTCCCGAGAGAGTCTCTGCTATGATTCTGATCGCTCCGGCAAACGTGTTGGTGTTTCCCCAGGAGGAAGATACCGGTCTCTTCGAAGAGATCAGAAACTTGCTACCCGAAAAGATGCTGGCTGAATATGATGATTACCTCAAGCGCTACTTCGATTTTGAGACGATTTTCGATAAGAGTGATGATGATCTGACGAAACTGAATTTCGAACTGGTGAAGTACTATGCGGCTGCCTTGAACCGGAAATCCGTTGAGCTGCCTGAGTCGCATTCACTAAACAACGGAGGCTGGATGGTACAGGCCATGTATTTCTCCATGGGTATGAAGCACGACTACAGGCCGGCAATAGGCAAGGTCACCGTTCCCGTATTGGTGTTACACGGAACAAACGACTTGCAGAGCGAGGAGGTCAGCCGCATCTATGCCGATACCTTTCCCAATGCTTCATTTAAAACCATTGCAAATGCCGGTCATTTCATGTTTGAGGATCAGCCAGAGCAGTTCTCCAAACTTGTCTCCCAATTCCTGGCTGGTACACGACAGGCAAATTGAGAATCCCGGGAGAAAAGGAAGTTGCCTGCGCGTCACCCGGGCCTGCCTCTGAGAAAAGGGAGACAAAGGCATTTGTGCGCTGTCGCAGAAGGCGACGACCGGCAATTCAATTCGGACCGGAATTAGGATTCCCGTCAATGGGATTAATCCATTTATTCTCTTCTGTAATACCCGACGTAGAGGCTTTTACCATGAAGAAAGGGAATGATTTGACTTTCTATTGGTAGCAGTTGGTGCTCCCTGCACACCTTTTCAAATGACTCGGAATCAACCAATTCCATAATGCTTTCCAGTTTGGAAAGACTCCCGTATTTTGTATGTGAAACAGGTGGTGAATCTTCACTTGGCTGTTGCAGAGCAGCTATCAACATTCCAGCGGGTTCCAGACAGTCCGCAATCCTGGAAATCGCTTTTTCCACATCCACATATTCGAAAACCAGCGCACCATAAATCATCGAAACCGGTTCGATGTGAAATGTCGATGATGTAAAATCATCCTGAATAAGGGTCAATTCAGGGATTGTTTCTGAGTATCGCTGATTGAGAATAGACAGATAATCCGGGTTAATATCAACACCTATCACACGTTTGGTAATCGCCGGGGACAAGTGTTCAAAACCGTTACCGGTGGTGCACCCCAGAACAGCAAGTGATGGCGGCAGATACGCTTTTATGACATCTCCAAAAAGCTGATTTAGCACCTGCAATTGACCGACATTTGGGTCTGACATATGCCCTTCATAATCTTGTGCCGGTATTTCCAACCAGGGATTATTCATACTTGTCTGCTTTTAATATTAGGTTCCAAGACAGTTCACCATGTAATTTTTCTGGATCACGTCAATATCGGTTTTCCGGCTAATAAACACCTTCATTACCGAATTCTGTTGTCATCCCGGATTCCTCTTCCATATTTATGTCAAATGAATCGATACTTCCCGATTTAATCTTCATTGACTGCCATGCGGAAGAACTGTCCCAGCCCAAAAACAGCTTGATCTCACTCCCAGTCCGGATTGGGACTCATCATATTGGCTCCCACCTCCTCATACCACTCGTGCAACATCCCTTTTAGCTTTCCGGCTACTTGTGGCTTTGTTTCGGACAGGTCGTTGAGCTCACCGATATCCCGGGACAGGTCAAACAGTTCGGTGCTGCCGTCCTCGAAATACTCGATCAACTTATAGTTATTTAAACGAACAGCAGCTCCAGGTTTGCCTTTCTGGTTGCTGTAGTGCGGGTAATGCCAGAATATGGCTCCCCTGTGAAATGTTGTATCCCCTTTCAAGAGCGGAACAAAACTTTTTCCATCCAGGTGTTGATCAGGTATAGCGGAGAGACCGGCCACCTCCAGCAGGGTCGGATAGAAATCCGTGGATGTCACAGGTTCATGGCAGATTGTACCGGCCCTTGTTATTCCCGGCCACCGAACAAGCAGGGGTTCACGGATTCCCCCTTCATAAAGCCAACCTTTTCCGGCCTTCAACGGCAGGTTTGTTGTCGGGGTCCCCTCGGAAGTACTTAGTCCGCCATTGTCTGACATCAGAATCACCACCGTATTCTGATCAAGATCGAGCTCTTTTAGTTTCCGGATAATCCTGCCGACATTATCATCCACCGATTTGATCATTGCTGCATAGACAGGATGGGTCTGCCTGAAGCGCTCTACGATGATGTCATCTTCAGTCTCCTCAAAAACCCGGTGGTTCTGCTCATAAGCCTGGGAAAGCCCCAACTTCTTGGCCTTTTCTTCAAAATAACGGACATCGACCTTTTTGGCCATCATAGGCGTGTGAACCGAATAGAACGACAGATAGGCAAAAAAGGGGTCATCCCTGTGCTGTTCAAGAAAATCCACTGTTTCGTTTGTCAAGCGGTCAGTCAGGTATTCTCCGGCAGACCCGTCATCCAGCTTAGGGTTTTTATAGGGAGAAAAGTAGCCGGCTTTTGGATGGCCTGCTTCATACCCCGCCCTGTTGATCATGAAACCGTGCTTTTCAGGATAATACGCTTCCGGACCCAGATGCCATTTACCGGCAAAAAATGTGGTATAACCGGACGATTTGAACGCTTCCGCAATGGTCGTCTCCTCATGCGGCAGGTAATTAATAAACTCCGCTGGTTTCAGTTTTTTCTCGTTTCTGTTGGTAAACCAGTCGGTAATATCCATACGGGCCGGATACTTACCGGTGAGAATGCTGGCCCTGGTTGGTGAACAGACAGGGGAGGCAGCATAAGCATTGGTGAACTTGACACTGGTTCTGGCCAGGTTATCAATATTGGGAGTTTCGTAAAATTCACTGCCATAGCACCCCAGATCACTCCAACCCAAATCATCGATCAGAATGAACAGAAAATTGGGTAAACTTCCACCTGCGCCCTTTGCCTGGAAGGAAGAACAGGCAGGCAGGGTCATTGACATTGCCCCCATTCCCATCAGCCGCAAAAAATCCCTTCTCGTTGATCGTTTCATCGGAAACTCCCTCTATTCCTTAACCCTTGTCCAACGCTCTTTTCTTCCCAGCAGGGTAATACCAATGTAACCCTTAACGAAAAGAATATTATCGCCTTTCATCCACATGATGCAACTGTAGATCTTGCCGTTGGATGGATCATATATTTTGCCATCCTTCCACTCTTTGCCATCCCACTTGAATCCATGGATGATATCCAATCCCCAGAGTTTGTTTTTTCTTTTGGCGGGATCCGGATTGTTGAAATCCAGATCTTCCGGATCGTTTGTCCAGACGATTTTACCGGAAAAAGTACCATCCTTTTTATAAATTTCGATTTTCGCATCCTTGGACGAGGTCCACCACATTCCCAGAACGCTATCTTCCCCTTCTGCAAATCCGGGGACTGCAAGACACAGTGAAATAAAAACAGCACATATGATGGCGAATAAGTGTTTGATCATCTTTGCACTCCGAAATATGTTATTTAATAAAATATCGGTTCCGGATCCCTCCCTGTTAATCCCGTCCGGAAACAACCAGATTGGAAGTTTCTGTCCAAATCGGGTGAATCCACATTCAGCCCACCACTACTTCCATTTCTCCCACTATCTCTTGTTCTTCCTTTGCCAGGAACGAATTCACATTTCTTTCCGAATAGGCCGCCAGCAGAAATGCTCCCAGTGCCGTGAATCCAATAGCAACCACTGCGGTTAGGCGGACACCTATCGGATTCTCAATACTCCGACCCAGAATCAGGAACGAGGGAAAGATCAGATTGGTGAAGGAGACGCCAAATTTCATCATGACCATTCGTGCTCCCATAAAAATCCCCTCTTTGAAGTTACCGGTCCGAATTCCATCCGCCCTGGCTATATCGGACACTATGGCAGTGGGAATAATGCCGAAAATAGCCACCGGTATTGCTTCAACCAGGATGATACCCCATCCCCAAATGGCCGGTTTGATCCCCGGGACAAGTCCCGAAAGAGATATGGCAATAAAGAGCAAGATCTGTATTCCAAACGCCCACATCAGGATTCTTTTTTTTCCCACACGATTGGCAATTCTGACGATGGCAGGATAAAAGAGAAAACTGAGGATAAACATGGTTGCCATCAGGGTAAAGGTCAATGATTCCTCAAGCCCCATCAACACGGTAACATAATAAACCACTCCTATTTCAAGAAAAGTGTTCGAGATATAATAACAGAGGTCTGAAAATGTAAACATGCGAAAATCCCGGTTTTGAAACGCCTTGACCAGACCCTCGAAGGTCCCCTCTTTGGACACATGATGCCGACAATATCTCTTTTCATCGATAAATAAAATTGGGGCCAACATCGCTATAAAGCCGATAACAGCAAACATGACTATGGTAACCTGCATGGCGCTCATGGCTGAAAACCCACCCGATTGCAAAACACCTTTAATTGCCCAGGTGGCTTGCCCCACAAAAAAACCAAGAGCCCAGGCCACAGATCCGATTGTGCTGAGAAACAGCCTGTCTTTTGATGAATGGCCCAATTCGGGTACCAGCGCGGTAAAGGGAATGGTATACATGGTGTTGAACAGGTAAAACAGAATGATATTAACAACCACCCAGACCGTATTGAGGGTTCCCGGCTCCCCCATCGGGGGAAAAAAGACCAAGACCGAAAAAAGTGCGAAGGGAAAAGCGCTGATTATCATGAAAAAACGACGGCGCCCCCATCTGCTCAAAGACCGATCCGAAATGCCCGCTATTAACGGATCCGTTATAATATCAAAAATCCTGCCTCCAAAACTTGCCAGCCCTATAATCGTCACCACGCCGATTATCGCTCCCTGGAAGATTAAGCTCGGGATCTCACTTGAGCCACCGGTTTCAGGAGGCATGTAAAAGTAGGTCAACAAGTTAAAGACGGCAAAGGTGGTCAATGACCAACCAAACTGACCCACAGCCCACATTATTTTCTTCCACAGCGGTAACTCCTCGACACCATTCGGATTTTTGTACATAGTCTTTCCTTTAGATATAGTCCTCCGTTTCCCTTGCAAGCTTGTCGAAATCAAGCTTTAGGCAGCTACCGTTTTTACGGATAGTGACCGTTTCGGGTGGAAAAGAAGCCTGGCAATAAGGATTGTCATATCGTGGATAGTCCTTGATATCCACCGGCTTGCCATTTTGGGTGAGGGATTCCTTCCAGCCGAATTGGAGATCACCCTGGTCGGGAGAGAAGTATCTAACGCGAAGACCCTCAATTTCGACCCCGGAGCCGGTAATCGCCGTTACAAATTCTTCAAATGAACCATTTTGGTTTTTAGATCCCATCTCACAGATCCAGATGTTTTTTCGCCCCTCAGCAATGACTTCATTGTCCCTATACTCCCCGGAGTCCTGCCAGCGATAACCATTTCCGGAATAGAGGGCGATAAAACCGTCGCCTTTTCTACCAAAAATCCATCCATTTTCTTCCTTAACCTCGTCATAACCGGTTTTGGGAAACCAGGCGTGGGTGAAAGGCAGCACTTTTCTTAAAAGGAGCCCTCCAATTACGGGAAGGTTGTAAAGAATAAAGACAACATTTTTGTACTGACCAACCCTGGGAAGGAAGCCGGACCCGGTCCAGTAGGCTGTAGGAGCAGTGTTACCGTAACCACCGGGATGTGTTGTAAAGCAGATAGCCTCGGCATCGATTGTAGCTTGCCAGATATGATGTTGATCCGCTCCATGCCCTTTTTTATAATCCTGGGCAGAACTCAACATATAATCAGGTGTCCGGTAAGTATAAATGTTGCACTCCTCCACCGTATTACGCCCGATATCTTTTTCAAACAAAGTGGCAATCAGCCTGGTCAATCCGATATAGCGCCCCCACTTGAGTAGTAGTTTCGCCGCTCTGAATTCGGGGAAAAACTGGTTATCCCACCAGCGAAAGGCTTCCAGCATTCTCACCATCAGGTTGATAGTCCTGGGATGGACATATGCCTGCTGGGTAAGCAATACCATTCCATCGTCAATACTATTGAGGTTAAATCCCCATTTTTCGGCTTCTCTGATATTAATGGCCACCCGCTGTCGGTTAATCATTTCGGATCTTTGAGTATCGTTAGCCACATCAAAGATCACTTGTGGAAGACGATACTTGCTGCTTAGCGCCAGGGTAACAGCGCTCATGTTGTCTTTCCCGGCAAACAGCCCCATCCCGAATAGGAATTTGGCGGTATCAATAGTGGATTCACAGAGAGCCGACATTTTCTCTTCCGTGTAGCTGCGACCGTGGGTGGAGACAAACATGCCATAATACGAATTCACGGCCATATCAAAAAGCAGAAGATCCGCTATGATCAGGGATTTTTTGACCAGCTCCTCGTCATCGCAAAAATCGATCAGGTTTATCAGGGCGGTCAAATCCTCATCAAAGTATATATGTGACAACCATTCACTGAATCCTGTTTTAAATCTCAACTCCAGCCATCTCAGGATTCTGCCACGTGCTTTCTCTTTTTTCTCTTTCCCTGTCATACCCGAATTGGGAAACCCGGATTCGGGGAAATACTGTCCGGCCAGGTATTCGTTAACACTGAACATGATCTGGTGGTTTTCGGTCCAGTAACACATGGAATCGATACCCGGCTCATCCGACCAGTACTTGAAGTTGAGAATGGTTTGCTCTGCTTTGGAAACAAGTTGAGAGGTACAGAGTCTTTTATCCCTGAGCTGGTAAAGCAGCCTGATGATCCCCAGCATTACAAAATCGGAACAATCGCGTCTTTGATCGATATAATCCAGGGCAGCCAGTAGCTTGTCGGTATACACAGGCTCACAGTCTTCATTAATACGAATAAGCTCAACATAATGCCCTTTCACACTGTCTGCACCGGGAGTCCTTAAACAGCGCTCAATAAAGGCTTGCCGTCTTACCTCATAACTCAAATCAAAGCACCTGTTCGAATAACTATCCGGAATCTCTTCTTTTGGATAACCGGCCGGAGGATCACCGGCAACTTTCAATTTAAAATCGTTGACCCCGGACGTATTAAAAAACTCGTGTTGAAAAACCTTTTCTTTTTCCATATTTTATAGGAAATGGGGGACGTAGTTGAAATATTTCGATTTGCACAAATCGAAATATTTCAACTACATCCCCCATTTCGTCGGTTAATTCGATTGGCGAAGTGAAGCTGGGGCTATTTCAAAGGAGTATTCATACCTCTTGTTTTTTTTCAATTTGAACTCATCGTGCAAGGCGGCATGGCCCGGATGATCGCCCCCGACACCACGCTGACCCCAGTCTATGTTGAATGTCAGAAACTCTCTTGAGGGCAACTCATGGATATGGCCCGCACAATCCAGGTCTTCCTGGGAATAAGGCCAGGCACTTGTTTCCAGCAGCCTGTCCCCACCTGCAGTAAAAACCAATCCACCGCCGTTTTGGTTCTTCAGCGACATCCAGCGGACATCGGTATGGTTGCCATTTTCCTGCGGACGAACATAATCGTGTGTAAAGTCCCGGACCTCTCCTTCATAGATTCCAATGGCAGATCCGGTTTTACGATCAATATAGTTTTCCTGCGGTCCGCGGCCATAGAAGGACATTCGATTAAACTCTTTCGGCATTCGTCCCTGCATACCGAACCGCACCAGGTCTTTAACAGGGGTAAGAGAGTTGGTAACCACAATTCTGCCATCTCCCCAAACAGTATATTCAGTCGTCAGACCGCCCCTGGCGTACTTCATCCCTGATTGGAATCGAATCTTAACGGCTCCGGAATTCTTAGTCTTCAGATTGAATGATTTAATGCGCCTACTATCTCCGGCCTTCTGCCAAGATCTGTCCGGAAAGATCCTTTTTAGTATCGATTTCAGAAGACCATCCGGCAAACCAATAGCAACGGAGCCGTCGTTGTCAATATAGGCGCGGAAGAAGTTGGGTGCCAAGGGAGCATCAAAATACTCGACACCTTTGTGGCGATAGGACTCCAGACAACCCGTGGAACGATTAAACAAGCAGGAAAAATCCGGGGCTTCAAGACTGATTTTGTCATCCCGATGTTCAACCCGGAGCTGCGGGGAATCCACAGCTTCAGTTTCCCGCTGCTGCCTTTGCTGCAGGATAAACTGGTCAAATGCAATCTCATAACCTTTTTTCGCCCAGGGTTGATCTTGATTGAGCAGAGATCTCAACGTCAGAATTGCCTCACTGGTTTCCCCCAGGGCTTCCCAGAGAATCGGAACACGGACGATGTCGCTGGCACCGGCTTCGACATCACCGGGCTGGATAATCCCCTCCTGGGTGATAATTCCGTCTTCCGCAATCTCCCATTTGACATCCACATAGTCGAGGCTCCTGAAATTATTTCTGTTCTTAACCAAGTAAGCTCCTTTTTCAGAGGAAATCGATTCGAAGCCAATGTCCTGGTACACCTTCTTTACCTCAGTCAGGCAGGGATGCGGAACGCGGTCGGCAGCGACAATTCCGTTGGTGCAGAAAATACCGTTGGTTTTGCTTTCTCCAAAGTCGCCTCCGTACAACCATTTTTCCGTACCGTCATCATCCCGGACACGGATGGCTTGATCCACGAAATCCCAGACAAAGCCCCCGATGAATTGGGGATACTTTTCAAACAGATCCATAAACTTCCGGAAGTTGCCGAGGGAGTTCCCCATGGCGTGGGCGTATTCGCAAAGCACAAATGGTTTATCCCTGTAAACTTCCGCCTTCAGGCCACCTGCCATTCCGAGAAAAGCGCTCTCCAGCCACATCATAAAGCCTTTCAGATCTTTCTTCTGTCCGACGCTTTCAAAATCCATTGGACTGCCATACATCCTGGAAAAAACATCCGAGATCTCCACCTGGTAATCTCCCTCGTAATGAAAGGGACGAGATTCATCGATTGCGATCATGGCTGACTTCATTGCTTTGAAGTTTTCCCCGTATCCCGCTTCGTTTCCCAGGGACCACATTATTACACATGCCCGATTTTTATCGCGATGGACCACCCGTTCACCACGATCGATGGTTGATCCCCTCCATTCGGGGCGACTCCCCGGAATGTGTTTCCGAACGCCATGGGTTTCCAGATCCGCCTCGTCCATTACGTAAATTCCAAATCGATCACAGAGATCATAAAACCTGGGATCGCATGGGTAATGACTGGTTCGAACTGCATTGATATTATTACGTTTGAGGATGAGAATGTCCTTCATATAAACCGTATTCGGAACAATCCAACCATTATCCGGATCGAAATCGTGACGATTTACCCCCTTGAGCAGAATCGAGCGGCCATTGATAAAGAGTTGGCCCTTTTTTATCTCCACCTTTTTGAATCCGATGTTGTGCCTGACCCTGTCTATGATTTCATCTCTATCCACCAGGCACAAATCCAATTGGTAGAGGTTGGGGAACTCCGCGCTCCATTTTTTTGGATTTTCAATACTGATAAGTTCTGTGAAAGTGAAGAGCTGATCCCCGATCACACCCAGAGGATACTCAAATTCAAGTTGACTGCCCTTCGGAGCAGGATCCTCGAGGTCTGTCAATTGTACCTTTAATTTCAAATCCGCGGCTCTGGCACCGGTTTGATTATCGATTTCGACTGCCAGCTTAAGATCGCCAGTTTGATAGTCGGAGTCCAGGTCCGTCAGTGCGGAAAAATCCCTGATCGCCATTTTGGGTCGGGAATAGAGAAACACATCCCGGTAGATACCACTGAGAAACCACATATCCTGGTCTTCCAGATAGGTTCCGTCTGAATAGCGATATACTTCCACAGACAATAGATTTTTACCTGCCTTGATGTACGGATTCAACCTGAATTCGGCCGGTGTCATCGATCCCTGGCTGTAGCCCACTTGCTGGCCGTTAATCCAAAGGTAGAAGGCCGATTTTACAGCCCCGAAGTGAATATAGATTTCACGATCAAGCCAGCCTTCGGGACACTCAAATTCCAATCGATAGGACCCCACCGGATTGTCATTCTCGTCGATTGACGGAATCCTGTTTTTGTTGGTTACAATGGCAGGCGGATAGGAGCTGGAAAGGTAATACGGGATACCATAACCCTTCAATTCCCACAATCCGGGAACATCCATGTCATCCCAGGCAGAATCGTCAAAACCGGGTTTGAAGAAATCCCGCGGGCGGTCAGCAGGTTTCGGCACCCAGTTGAATTTCCACTTTCCGTTCAGTTTGATACGCCAGTCATCCGGATTGTCCGGAAAATGAAAGAAAAAACTTCTGCCCGGCTCCTTGTTGATGCCAAAAACCTCCGGATTTTCCCAATCTCTTCTCTTTTGCATGGTATTTTCCACAAATATTATAATTAGATCTGACAAGCAGTGTTAATCCCTAAGAACTGTGGTCAGTCCGGTTGTCCTGATATTAAGCGGTGTCTATGCTTCCCCGCGAATCCCGCTCAACATGATATCAACCAGGTTATTGATCAGAACCTCCGAGTTCTCAATATTGAACTCTAGTTCGATCACCTCTTTTCGAGTGGCCAGTCGCTGACAGAAACTCAGCAGAACCTGATCCAGGGTTTTTGCTGTCAGATAGGGATCAAGATCGGAGCGGATACTGCCATCCTCGATTCCCTCCTTCAGAAAATTGACAAGTGGTTCCTCCTCAACCCCCTCACCGAAGATTCGTCTCATCTCTGCCGCCAACTCCTCGGGTTGCCGGCGATAACTGAAATAATGATCAAAAGCCCCGGTGAACTTATAGTAATCGGGGTAGATTCTGTACGACTGCAGTATTAACCGAATATTAAACTCAACCTTCTCAAATCCCGTACCTCTGGCTTTTTCCAGTTGCTCGCGATACTGTGGCAGCAAAATCTCCCGATAAAAGTAGAGTTCAATGGCAAATGCCAGATCCTCCTTTGAAGCATAATAACGATATAGCGTCGCCCGACTCACCTGCGCTTTTTCAGCCACCTCTTTCATGTTAACCGCCGCCAATCCCTTGTTGGCAAACAACTCCTTACCCGCTTCCAGAATGGTTTGCAACCGCTTATCCCGATTTTCCAACCTCTCCTTTTCCCGCAACTCTCTGATACCCATTTTTCCTTTTTGAGACTCTTGTATATTGATGAGACACTTGTCTCATCTACCAGATGAAAGTCCCATTTTGTCAAGAGGTTTTTTAGACAAAAGATTAAAACCTCAAATAAGTCGGTTGATCCAGGCGAGGTGTTAAACAGCAAAACACCCCTGAACCCCATTTCCAATTGCAGACACGCTTATCATCGCCTTGTGGGAGCAATCCATGGTTTAGATTGGTCATTGCGGATAACCTTGGGCACTTTAATTACACCCGGTTTTATGTAATCCGATTGCATCCAACCTACCGGAAAATGCCATGGATTAAATCCGTTAAAAAAAGCAAAAATTTATTTGACCCCTGCTTGTTACCCAAAGTAAAATTAAAGAGTTGGGCGATCGGTTGAGTCAATTTTGATCTTGGAGATCCTTATGAAAACGGACAAAATCGATCCGAAAGTTTATGATTTGTACGATGAGTATTGTCACTCGCAGATGACAAGACGGGAGTTTTTCGATAGAGCAGCCGCCCTGGCTGTTGTCGGAGGATCGGGTCTTGTCATGGCCAAAGCCTTGCTTCCCAATTATGCTGAGGCCCAGACCATCTCCTTTACCGATGAGAGAATCAAGGCTCGCTATGTCGAATACGATTCTCCCGGGGGAACCTCCGGCAAAATGAGGGGGTACCTGGTAAAACCCGCAGGTTCCGGACCTTTTCCCGCAGTGATTGTGATCCACGAGAACAGGGGGTTGAATCCCCACATCGAGGATGTTGCCCGTCGTGCTGCCGTCGAGGGATTTCTTGCCCTGGCTCCGGATGGACTGGCGCCCATCGGCGGTTATCCCGGAAACGATGATGATGGCAAGGTCATGCAGAAATCCCTGGATCCGAAAAAACTCTATACCGATTTGCTGAACAGCGCACGCTTCCTGAAGGGTCATGAATGGTCCAATGGGAACCTGGGGGCCACCGGATTCTGTTATGGCGGCGGTGTCGTCAACAACTTCGCCGTTGACCTGGGAACGGATTTAAAGGCTGGTGTTCCCTTCTATGGTCGGTCTGCTGCTTCAGAGGATGTTCCCAGGATTCAGGCCCCCCTGATGATTCAGTACGCGGAGAATGACAATTGGGTTAATGCCCTGCGCGATGAATACAAAATGGCACTGGAAAAGCACGACAAGGATTTTGTGATGCATATTTATGAGGGCACCCGTCATGGATTTCATAACAATTCCACTCCCCGCTATAATGAAAAGCAAGCCAAACTCGCCTGGGAGCGTACCATAGCTTTTTTTAAAAAACATCTCGGCTGAAATCTGCCCTCTACGAACATCGAAGATCGACTTTCCCCGGGAGGTCGATCCTGCTTGCCACAATATGAGATAATGTGTTGGTTCTGATGACTGCCCACAATCAACTGCTCGGAAGGTGTTGCGGCTAAAAAAACCTAAGATGAAACCATTGCAAATCAATTCAGTTGCTTAATCTATTCTCCGTATTTGATTCTGATTACTTTTGGTTATAAATGGGGTGTTGACAAAATTCATTCATTTAGTTAGATTTCTAATTATAAGATTTATTACTTTTATTTTTCTAACTAAATTGAAAGATTCGGATGTCAGAAGATTTTTTTGTTCACCTGTTGAAGTCGTTTCCCTTGTTGATGCGAAAGCTGATGCACGATCTTCAGCCCCCTTCTCATGCTGTCAGGCTAAACCGCTCACAATGGAAAGCTCTTTTTCTGTTATACAACCTGGACAAACCGAACATGAGTCAATTGTCCGGTCTTCTAAATCTGGAAAAGGGGTCTTTAACAACCGTGATAGATGGTTTGATTGAAAAAGGTCTGGTGCAAAGGGTGGAGGATAAGCAGGATCGTCGCAAAATCCGGCTGGATCTGACTTCAGATGGCAAGAAATCGACCAAAAACGCTATCCGGTTCACTAACCAACACATCAAATCCCGCCTGGATGCCCTGGAGAAAGGCGATAGAGAAGCACTTGTTGAAGCGCTGAAAACCATCACCTCTTTGACAGAAAAACTGTAGAGGTGACCAATAACCCTTAAAAAGAAGGAGACCAAATGGTAGAAATCTCACAGGAAATTATCGATCTGATTAACACGCCCCAACGAATCGGAATCCTCTCAACTGTCGACTCAGAGGGGCAACCCAACTCTGCCTTTTTCGGTAGCCCAAGATTTCGGGACAATAATCAAATCATCTCAATGGGAGTAATGGGTGGCAGAACCCTGGCAAATTTAAAAACCAATCCAAAAGCGGTTCTTTTTTGCCTGGAGTCTAGTCCGGTTGGTTTTGACACACCGTCAGCAAGATTGTATCTCAAAGCCAAAACCATTGAGACCGAGGGTGACTTGCTTCAAAAAATCAAAGCCGAGGTTGCCAAAAACGTCAACCAGAATGCCGCTGATATGATGTCAGTCGCCATCACCTTTGAAATTGTGGAAGTACGTAAGTTGGTGGACTTTGACTAAGGCCATCGATATGAAAAGCCGACCGCAACCGGGTCGGCTCTAAAAATCAGAAGGAATCAGGTGATTCAAAATCAAACGTTTCACCAAGAAACCGATTCACCCAGCCAGTCTGAAACCTCAAAGCCGCCTTACCCTCTAAAATCGTCTTACAAAGGTTTTTGTCATTTTCAACCATTCCCTATTCGCTTTGCCCCACTAAGATAGCCTGAAATTCAATTATTGAAACTCAGAGCGGATCAGGTACACATTTTCCCGTTTTTTTCCGGGGTAAACCTCCGGAACCAGGTTTTGCAATCCTTTTCTACAATCCCGACTAGTCTGCTCACGGGCGGTCTTTTTATATTGACGGGTTATTCACTGACTGAATCACAACACGAGGAAGTTGTCCGTGACATAAGAGACAAGGCGTTGTTATCATGATCCGCGAATCTGCATGAAATCGACTAACAATTAAGTTGATTAACATGCGTATCACCCAAACCGGTACTCAAATGAAAAGACAAAATCCCCAGACAATCTCTACTCCCTGGAAAGACACGATTAAACTGGATAATCCACTCCCTGAATATCCGCGTCCACAATTGGTTAGGAAAGATTGGTGGAGTTTGAACGGATTCTGGTCATTTGCTGTTACCCACAAGGATTCTCAAAAGCCGGCCTCTTTCGATATGAAGATCCCGGTACCCTTTGCCCCGGAAACCGCACTTTCCGGTCTTGAATTGAGGATCACACCCGACCATCGCATGTGGTATCAGCGCACATTTCATCTACCGGGAGACTGGCCCGGCAAGAGAGTCTTTCTCAATTTTGAAGCCGTAGACTGGCAATGCACCTGTTTAATCAACGGGAAGAGAGTTGGCGATCATACCGGCGGTTACATACCCTTTTCCTTTGATATCACTGATGCCCTGGATGCCGGTGAAAATGAGCTATTGTTATCCGTCTGGGACCCTACCGACTCACATTGGCAGCAGTTGGGAAAGCAGGCTCTGAATCCGGACAAAATATACTACACTGCCACCAGCGGCATTTGGCAGACCGTTTGGTTGGAAGCAACACGGACTGAGAACCATATATCAGATCTGAAATTAACCCCAAATTCGGTTTCCGGAACCCTAGAACTACTGATAATCACACCGGAATCCGATGAGTTCACGGCGATTGTTTCCACCTCTGAAAATGAGCTTTGTCGAATCAACGGGCTTTCCAATCAGCCTTTGACCATACCCGTTTCCAAACCCAGGATCTGGTCTCCACAGGACCCCTTTCTCTACGATCTTACTATTCTGCTTCACAGGGATAATGAGAATATCGACAGGGTTGAAAGCTATTTCGGGATGAGAAGCGTGTCCGCGCAAAATACGGGCTCCGGCTTTAAACGTATCTGCCTGAACGGCTCTCCCGTTTTTCTTCACGGACCGCTGGATCAGGGGTACTGGCCTGAAAGTGGAATGACCCCGCCTTGCGACGAAGCCCTCTTATTTGATCTGCAAAAGACCAGGGAAATGGGGTTCAATATGGTGCGTAAACATATCAAGGTTGAGTCCCGTCGTTGGTATTATCATGCGGATCGATTGGGTCTGGTCGTGATCCAGGATATGGTGAACTCAACAAAAAGTATTGCCGGTGAGCTTGAAACGACCCTGTTGGTTGCAACTGGCAAACCTCAACGTCGTGATGACAATCCCAAGTCCTATAAAAAAGCCGGTCGGTCCGAACCCGAATCAAGAGAGGGCTTTGAAAGTGAGCTGAAAGAGATGATGGATCATCTTCACAATAGTCCGTCACTCATGATCTGGGTCCCCTTCAACGAGTCCTGGGGACAATTTGATGCAAAACGGATCTGTGATCTCGTAAGAAAAAAGGATCACACAAGGCTGATCGACCACGCTTCCGGATGGTACGACCAGGGATGTGGCGATTTTGTCAGTCGTCACCGGTATGTATTAAAGCTTAAGAAACCGCCCGCAGGAGACAACAGGATTTACTTTATCTCCGAATACGGCGGCTACAGCCTGGTGCTGGAAAGCCATCTCTGGCAATCCGATAAATCCTTCAAGTACAAAACATACAAGGACCGGGAAAGTCTGGAAAACGCTTTTGAACGACTGATCCGCAAACAGTTGTTGCCCCTGATCGAAAAAGGACTTGGAGCGGCTGTTTACACCCAGTTGGCAGACGTTGAGATTGAATGTAACGGTATTTTTACCTATGACCGAAAGGTGCAAAAAATAAGTACTAGTCTGTTGAACTCGCTAAACCGGGAACTCTATCGCCAGTTCGATCTGCTGGAAAAGCAACAGGCTTAGCTATACAAATGACCTGTTTCCAAACAAAAACCCTATCTTTGACTCAGCCACTGACACGGTTACCGGATTGCCCGGATCCATAAGTGGCCGCACGCCGGACTTTGTATCCTTATTGTCCTTCATGGACCAAATAACCCTGCAGATCCGGCATGCCAAGCATTGAACTGCCAGACGATAAAACTCTGTTTGACAACATGGGAGGGGAGACGATACAACTTATTTCATTCAATGAATTAAGTTGTTCTTTTATCATCTGTACGGAATATCTCCGGAAAGCATTTTATAAATCTCGCCTGGAATCAGCAGCGCACTGAATAAGGATCGACATGGAAGAGACAGAAAATCCCTTTGCCTCCATACACAATCGAAATCCCTGGAAAACGTATCTGGAGACGCTGATAACTGCCGACTCGCTTATCAGCGAAGGGGGACGTAAAAGACAGGACCTGTGCGGTAAATGGAACTTTACACAGGATCCTTATAATGTCTGTTTAAGACAGAACTGGCCGAAGTTCAGCACATCCCTGAGCATTTATGAAACTTTCAAACCTTACTTCTCCATGTTGGGATTAAACCCCGATGAGATCACCCCTGAGCTGGCTGAACAGGTGGACTTGAGGGAGATGGCCAGGGATTTCGTCCCGTTGGATTTCGATTTCGATCAATGGCCGGAGATGGAGATCCCTTCATGCTGGAACATGAAGGGAGAAACCTTTGAACTCTACGAAGGATCCATGGTTTTCACGCGCAGTTTCGAATGTCACCCGGAAGGGAATGAGCGGGTCCATTTACGAGTCGGAGCTGCCAATTACCGATGTGCTGTCTTTCTGGATGGAAAGCATCTCGGCACTCATTTGGGAGGCGGGGGAGAGTTTTATGTTGAAGTTACGGATTATCTTTCCGGGAAAGAAAATCGATTGATTCTGGTTGTAGATAACACCCGGCGTGACGATCAGGTACCCATGGATTACTGTGATTGGTTTAATTACGGGGGAGTCCACCGTGAAGTAGAGCTGATTTTCACCCCGACGACATTCATCCGCAACTTCTCCCTAAATCTCGTACCGGACAGCAGTTATCGTAAAATCAAGTGTGGTGTGATGCTGGACAAACAGGTTTCCGGAATCGCAAACCTCAATATCCCGGAATTGGGAGAGCCGATATCTATTGAAGTCCTTGAAGGTTACGGATCCCTGGTTTTTGATAGAGAGCCCGAACTCTGGAGTCCCGACAATCCGAAACTATATGATGTTGAGCTCAGCTTCGGTGAAGACAGATTGAGTGATCGCGTTGGATTCAGGGAAATCAAAACTGATGGTGACACCATCCTTCTAAACGGGAACCCGCTTTATCTCAGGGGCATTTCCTGTCACGAGGAAAGTGTGAAAAACGGTCGCTCTCTTCTCGAATCAGAGATCATTGAGAACCTGAACCTGATCCGGGAACTGGAAGGGAATTTCATGCGCCTGGCGCACTATCCCCATAGTTCCAGAACTGCCCGTCTGGCAGATGAGATGGGCATTCTCCTTTGGGAGGAAATTCCGGTTTACTGGGCAATTGATTTTGAAAACAAAAAGACGCTTGACGACGCCAGAAACCAGTTAAGTGAATTGATATACAGGGATTGGAGACGTGCCAGTGTTATCATCTGGTCGGTGGGCAACGAGAATGACGATACCCAACCCAGGTTTGATTTCATGAAAAACCTGGCTGATCTCGCCCGTGAGATTGATCCAACCCGCCTTGTTTCGGCTGCCTGTCTGGTCAACTGGGAAGAGAAAAGCATCCGGGATTCCCTGGCTGAGATATTGGATATCGTTGGTATCAATGAGTATTTTGATTGGTATCAACCCGGAATTGAAATGTTGAATGAACTGTTCGAAAAAGCCAAGATTTTGAATAAACCTTTTATTATCAGTGAGGTCGGAGCTGGCGCTTTAGCAGGAGAACATGGAGATCCGGCAAAATTCTTCACAGAGGAAAAACAGGAAAAGGTTTACCAGGATCAGATTGCGATTTTGAGGGATATCACCAATATCAAGGGAATGACCCCCTGGATTCTCTACGATTTCAGAACTCCTTTGAGAACAAATCGATACCAGCGATATTACAACCGTAAAGGTCTGCTCTCTCCGGATAAAAAACAGAAAAAGCTGGCTTTTGACGTGCTGCGAAAATTCTACCGGGAGAAGAAAGACTAATCGTTTTATGAATTAAGGAAGTCGACCTTTTTAAAAACCAGAACCCTGATTTTAAAGAAAGTCATTTTGGAAACAACCGCTTATCATGGTGCCAGGAAATGGCAGATCGGATTTTTCAGCCTGAACAATTCGGCAACCAATCTCCATTTCAGTCTCTTCTCACTCTATTTCCTGGTCTATTGCACGGAAGTCTGCAAGCTCAACCCGGTTCTGGTGGGATTGATCATGACCCTTTCCCGCCTGCTCGATGCGGTGACCGATCCCATCATCGGACTGATTATCGATAAAACCGAAACCCGCTGGGGGAAATTCAGACCTTTCATGGTGATCGGCGCTCTCATCCTGAACATTTCGCTGGTCGCCATGTTCTGGACGATTGATTTCGATTCCCGGACAAAAACCCTCATTTGGCTCTGTTTCTGGTACTTTACCTGGGTAATCGGCTATACCCTCCAGACAGCAATAACAAAAGCCGGGCAGGTTGTTTTGAGCAATAATCCGAAACAACGTCCGTTATTCACCGGTTTCGACGGTGTTTTCTCCACACTAACCTTTATCCTGATCTCCGGCGGAGCCACTCCCGTTTTGCTTTATTTCGGTGGATTGGACCAACCGTTGGGTTGGCGGTACATAACCCTGCTGGTGGTTCTGCTCAATGCTTTTTGTACAACAATGGCTGTCATCGGATTGAAATCGAAAGATCGGAAAGAGTATTATATTACAAGCAAGACCGCCAAAAAACCGGGCACCAGGGATTATATTTCGATAATAGCAGGAAACAGGGCCTTGCAGATGCTGATAGCAGCAGCTTCCACTAACAAATTGGCCAATGTCACCATGAATGCCAGTATGGTGTTTTTCTTTATGTACATTCTCAATCGTCTTGATCTGCAATCCGTTATTATGCCCATCGTTGGACTGTGCGGGGTCGCAGGTGCCATTGCTGCCATGACTATTGCGGTCAGGCGGGGCAACAAGACAGCCTTTGTGTCCGGAACCTGGTCGAGCATTCTCATCCTGGCGGTTATTCTGATTTTCAGACCTTTTTCCCCGAACCTGATCACCCTGGCAGTGGTACTCTTTGGAATCATGGCTTTTTGTAATGGTATTGCCAATAACATCATCCTGGTTATGATTCCGGATACAGCCGACTATGAAACCTGGCTGAGCGGTCGATTCATTCCCGGTATGATCTCCACAACCTTTTCCTTCATCGATAAAGCGATCAGCGCCCTGGGAGGCCTGTTCGTGGGCATCGCACTTAAAGGTTACAAAAGTGGAATGGAACCGACACCGGGCTTATACTGGTCGATTCTGTTTGTCTTTCTGGGCATTCCCCTCCTGGGGCACCTGATATCAGCCCTGGCCATGAAATGGTATCCGGTCGACAAGGAATTTTACGCTAAAATGATTCAGGAGATCAACCAGGGAAAAGCTGATTAGCCTTTTATATCAAAAACTTGATTCCATAGCTTCAAATCGCTACCCACTTGGTTTTTCTCGTCGCCTTATACCAGTGATTATCCGATTTCGCCTCTATGTATTGTTATAATCTCCCATCAGGAGCGAAGGTAGTTAAACGATTGATCTCGGATTGATTGACAATCGGCAATGGATCTGACAAGGTCGTTTACAACAGTTTATACCCTGTTATTGAATCCGGGAGACTACCGGGTTGCGCCCTAATACGGCCTGGTACCGATTCCGGATGGATCCCTCTTATGAAAACCGGGAAGGAATCTTATGATGGAACAAGACAAGTAAATCACTTGTTCTGATTTCTTTAACTCGATAAAAGCATAGCATTTGTGAAGGAGAACCATGAAACCAGCACACCTTATACCATTTTTTATAGTCTTTGCAGCATTGACACTGCTGTTTACTTCCTGCAGTAGCGATAGCGATGGAGATGGAGATGGAGATGGGGACAATACCGGCGATACTTCAGACGCTCCTATCATTGAGGGGGTATCCGGATCCGACGGATCAGCTTTTACCTACACCAAGGATTTTGGTACCACCGGCAGGGACGTCTATTTCATTTTCACCAATCCCACCCTTTCGAATATCACTGACAACATTTATATTCAGTCCGCTACAGCTTCCTCTCAGGAAATGAGGCTGGCACCATTGGAAATAAAATCTGTTTCTGAAGCCCAATCCATTGATGTTGAAGAATACGCAAGAACCCGGGGCATACCTCTTAAAGATCGACCTGAATTGATCGGGTATGACAATGAACTGCTGAAAACAAGAACAATAGGACCTGAAGCATCCTTCAGCCAGATTCCCGCAAAACCCAGCTTTGCCGCAGTAGGCGATACTCATACCTTCTACGATTATGATTTTAACAGTAGTAGCAACACAACTGTTGCTGCAACCCTGAGAAGTGTCGTAACCACCGGGGGGATAACGGTAAACTTCTGGGTGGCTGACGATGCTTGGGGTAGCTGCAGTAAAATCAACTGTATGGATGAAACCATGATCACCGCTTATGCCGAGAAATTTCTGAAAGATGGCAGCGATAATGATATCTATGACTGGGTAACCAATTTGTTTGGGGTTCCCTGGGGATCTCATACATATTCTGACTATATTCCTGCTTCTGCGGCCTCAGAGATCGATATTCTTTTTTATGATATCAGCAATGACGATACGGACGACGGCGGGATTGTCGGGTTTTTCTGGAGCAAGGACAATGCGGTTCGGGACGCTTCGGATACCACCAACAAAACAGACATTTCCAACGAGCGACTGATCTTCTACATGGATTCGGTGATGGCAGCTTCTGCAGAAGACAGTAGCTGGGAGATCACTGATGCCTGGCCAGCCGAAGTGGTCAGTACACTTGCCCATGAACTCCAGCATATGATCCATTTCTACCAGAAATCCGTAGTCAACCAGAGCACATTATCCAGTGAGACCTGGTTGAATGAAATGGCCTCCCAGGTGGCAGAAGATCTCGTCGCCAGTAAGATTGGGATTAACGGACCTCGTGGTGTGACTTACAATGATTTTACAGCCGGACCTTCTGATAATGCCAAAGGCCGCATGCCATACTTCAAGGCCTATAATTATTGGGGGCTGATCGATTGGTACGGTGGGGATGGTGTCTATGTCAGTTATGCGATCAGTTACGCTTTTGGCGCTTATCTGGCTCGAAACTATGGCGGTGCCGAGCTGTTTCAGAATATCGTTCAGAACAGTCAATTGGACTACCGGGCAGTCACGGATGCGCTTTCCGCAGGTGGTTATACATTCACCCTGGGCGATCTGCTCAAGAACTGGGGAGTGGCCGTTATGCTGTCGGATACCACTGATGCCGATACTAATTATGTCTACAATACGGGGACCTCTTTTGATTCCACCCTGAATGGTATTGAGTACCAACTGGGATCCATCAACGTTTTTAACTATTATGGAGACATGGAACTAACAGATCTTTCCCAGTATATCGGATTTGCCGGAATGTACAAAACCTCCAACAAGTATTGTTTTGCCGGCACAGGGATAACCGGCTCAAAAAGCTGGACGATTACCATGCCCGCGGATGTAACCCTGACAGTGGTCGCCAAATAAGTAAGGAATTGAGGCGGCGAAAGCCGCCTTCCCCCTGCTTTTCCTGTCAGAAACAACAGAACAATCCACTGCTGATATGCACCTCTCAAAACTTTTGTTCATCCTACCTGCCATTCTGATCATCATGGGGATCCATTCTTCAACTTCTGGCGCAGATAAAAACTGCCCACATCTCGAAACCGGAAAGCTCTGTATAACCGGCAAAATAGCCATCAAAGGCAACGAACCGGTGACCTGGGTTGCCTTGGTCACACCTGAAGGTGTCGATTATCGACTTAAGGGAAAGCTTTTACATGAACTCAGGAGCCGTTACCAGCAACAGGAAATCACACTGAGCGGAAAAGTAATATCCAGAGCAAAAGGTCCCGGATTGCCGGCCGGTTTTGAAGTCGAAGCGATTGTTGAGTAGAGATATCTCCGGAATCTTAAAAATCCCCGTAATCATTTATTGCCGGGCAAAGATCTGAAGTTGCTTTTCGATCTCTGCAAAAAAAGCTCTCTATTGATCGGTTTTGAGATATAACCATTCATACCAGCTTCGATGCATTCGACAGCATCACCCGTCATGACCCGTGCCGTAAGGGCGAAAATGGGAATGTCACTGTTTTGGACCCTGGATGAAGGATCCCTGATGACTCGGGTTGCTTCAAGCCTTTCCATTTCCGGCATTTGCAGATCCATAAGAACCAGGTCATAAGAAAGGGATTTCAGGGCGGAAACCGCCTTCTTACCATTTTCCACCACATCAACACGATACCCGTTTTTTTCCAGAATTTTAACGGTGAGATTCTGATTTGTCTATCTATCTTCAGACAGAAGCAGATGCACTTTTTTTCTCGGGATTCTAAGTAAAATAACAACCTTTTTGATATTCAGGCTTAACTGAGGGAAAGGTGATAGCCTGAGCGGGAAACAGGCCGGCATTGGTGAAATACCCGCCTGTTTTTATGTGGTGAAGCGAGTTGATATCCCAACCCGCCTTTTGTGCACCGGAGATCAGTTTACAGTGTCCACTACTTATTCGCTGTTTGTAATAATCTGCCTGCTGGAGAGGAGTTAAAGCGCCGGTTTATTGGTGGCAAAATCCTTAATCGACCATCCGTCCTTCTCCAAAACCGAGGACCCAGAAATCTGATTGGGTAAGATTATACTTTTCCAAAGCTGATTTGAGATCTTCTTCATGGGCAGTGACGCTCTGTTCCGGGTGTTCTGCGAAGGTACCGTAGTGCATACCTACACTCTGCCTGGATTTAAGGGCCAAATGCGTCTTGACAGCGTCTTCCGGGTTCATATGTTGGTTTTTCATGAACCACCTTTTTTCATAGCTTCCGATAGGCAGTATAGTTAGTCGAAAGGAGGGAAAACGATCTGCCATTCGTTCTATGAATTCACCATACCCCGTATCGCCGGCAAAATAGATATTATCGTTCCCATTGGATATGACGTACCCTCCCCATAAGGTTTTATTAGACGAAAACGGACCGCGACCGGAGTTATGCAAGGCGGGAACGAAAGTTATCTTCATACCTGAGGGCCGATCAACCTGGGTTTGCCACCAGTCCAGCTCATTGACATTGTGGATGTCTTTGTCATTGAGAAAAGACCCGATCCCGAGTCCGGCAACTATTCGCGGTTTATCCCTAATCACAAGCTTCCTCAGGGTCGGCAGATCCAAATGATCATAATGATCATGTGAAATCAATATCAGATCGATTTTTGGCAAATCCTCAAAAGCAACCCCGGGACGACGAATGCGATCAACACCGGCCCAGGAAAAAGGTCCGGCTGTTTTCGACCAGATAGGATCTGTGAGAATGTTGAACCCATCCAATTGTATCAGCAGGGTTGCATGGTTCACATAGGTGATGCGCAAGGAGCCGTTAGCGACAACCTCAGGAGGAGGGGGTTGTTCCGGGTCTTCAATCCATTCAGGCCATTCCACTGTCTCCATCTCCCATAGCCATTTTACCATGTCACCAAAACTGTGATCTGTGCCCTCTACAAAGAATCGATTGCCATCAAAATGATCGGAAACCGGTCCCTTATATCCCGAACTGCAAGCGTTTAACCCTATCATAAAAATCAATCCCAGAAGATAGATAATCGTTTTCATAAACCTGTAATTTAAAATTAGTTGAATGTTCATTTAAAAAAATATGTCTACATATCAATTCTTTCCAGACAGCGCACTGCTAGTCCAGATGGGTATTCAAATGGGTGCGGGTAAAGGAATCGATGAAATAGTCCAGGGTTTTATCCCGATCGCATCCAAAATAATCACACCACTTCTCCTGGAGTAGAACAAAGGAGATAATGGGCATGAACCCGGTGAAAAACTCATGAAGGAGATAACGATGGCGCTCTTCCCGATCTTCCGCATCCACCGTACCCATCTTCCTCTTTATTCCATCCATCTCCTGCTGCATGATCATTTCCGCACATTTGAAAAGGTATTCCGATTCTCCGCCGGATTTAAGCGCTTCCATTAACATCAGGGAGATTATCCTTTTACGCTGCTGACAATACTCAATCTCCATTCTGATCTTGGATTGGAGTTTCTCGGAATCGATCTCCGAATCCTCTTCAATTACAGATCTGCTCACCATCTGGTCGATTTCTGAAATAATACTCTTCAGGATGGACACCACCAGATCTTTCTTGTCTTTGAAATGGTAATAGATCAGACCTTTATTAACTCCCGCGGCCCTGGCGATCTTCTCAATACTGGTCCCATTGAATCCCTCTTCCGAAAACAACTTCTCAGCAACCCCTAAAATCTTCTCTCTTGTTTTGTAACCATCTGTCTTTGGCATAAATCCTCTTTTAATTAACCGAACGTTCAACTAAAAAAATAATATTATAATAATCCCCTGTCAAGGGAAAAGAGGGACTGTGTATGGATTTAGATTATCAACTGTGGATTAGAGAAAAGGCGATCAAAACCGGAGGTTATTACGAAGTCGGCTTATGAGTATTCGGAATTCCTGCCGAAAGGGACACCGAGTTTTTTCATACGGGTTCTCAGGGTTGAGGGATTGAGATTGAGAAGAGCGGCAGCACCGTATTTACCTTCAACCCGGCCGTTACAATGCCTGAGAGCCTTCTCGATGTGGCTTTTGATCACCAGGGAAAGATCCATAATTTCAGCCTCATTTTCCGTGTGAGATACCTTGATTCCGGCAGGTTCGTTCCTGAGAGAGTCAAAAACCAGGGGTCTGTCCTGGCAGAGGATAAGCGAACGTTCAATCATGTTTTCCAGTTCGCGAACATTGCCCGGCCAGCTATACTCAATCAACTTTTTTATCTCTCCTATGGCGAAAGCAGGCGGGGACTGAAGTTTCATCTCCCTGGTCTTCACTGCCACGATATGCCTGATGAGAGGCTCGATATCGGATCTGCGGTTGCGGAGAGGTGGGATCTCGACGGGAAATACTTTCAGGCGGAAATAGAGGTCCTCCCTGAAGTCTCCATCCAATACCAGTTGCTCCAGATTGCGATGGGTTGCGGCGATCACGCGAATATCCAAAGGTATTGCACCCCGTCCCCCGATCCGTTCCACCTCCTTTTCCTGAATGACACGCAGTAGACGGGTTTGCGCATCAGGTGAGAGTTCACCGATCTCATCCAGGAAAATGGTACCGCCCTGGGCTCTCTCAAAATAACCCCGTTTCAGGGCAATGGCACCGGTAAAAGCCCCTTTCTCATGCCCGAACAATTCGCCTTCCAACAGGGTAGATGGAATAGCAGCACAATTTACCTTAATATAGGGGCGATCATTTCTATCAGAAGCACTGACAATCGCATTGGCAATCATCTCCTTACCGGTCCCGGTCTCACCGATCAACAGCACTGTTGTGCTTAGTGGGGCTACCAGCCTCACTTTATCCATCACGGATCTTAAACCGCTTTCCGCCCCCACAATCTTTTTCTCTGCATAAATGATCGGTCTTTTCAATTCCGAATCAGGGCCGATATCAGGCTGAAGATAGGTTCTCTTCAGGTTGCGAATCTGCAGATCGATGTTCAACATGGTTGCGAACAGATCGTTCAGGCTGTTCAGAAGACGGAGATGATCTTCCGTAATGATAAACCCCTTCTTGGCAGACACCAGCATGAATCCTATTTCCATCTCGTCGTGAATGAGATCCATGATGGCTCCCGAAGAATTATCAATCCCGAGCTCCGTAAGAACGGATTCGCCGCCCATCTCCCTTGCCTGTTCGACAAAGTTATCAAACCGCATCATAAACACCGAGCTTTCCCCCAGGGCCTTAACCCAGGTATCGAGATCCCAGAAAAACTTTCGTAACTTGGGTGTGGCCAAGATGCGTGATTCGACCCAGCAACACTCTTTTTCAGTTGCAATGGCGTAGTTGTAGATGATTCCCTTTTCAATATCATAGAAGTGCAGGCTGATCTGTTCCAATGGCATATGGCTTTGAAGAAGCTTCAGAACCTGCTGCAGGGATTTGTCCAGCCGCGGTTCCTGATAGATGTTTTCAATAGCCTTCTGGATAAGCCTGTGATCCGGTTTACGAAATTTCATCCCTGACACTCCCTGCGTGGTTTTCTGGCAACAGATTCATTTTCGAGAAACTTTAAAACTATTTAATTAAACAGTTAATGCAATTTCTATTTAATAACAAGGTTTTTCTATTGCATTAGGCAGGTTAACTCTTCATATTAACTAACAAACTGAAATATTGGATTTTTTAGGCCTGGAACACTATCTGCAGTTGCTTTTCACCGCCCGGTCTTATCGATACAGGACCGCAGAAAATATTTAATTACATTAACATTCACCAGCCAATACAGGAGAACGGAATGACTAGAATTATGACTGTATGCGGTCCAATTGAACCCGACGCCCTGGGAGTCACCTCGATGCACGAACATGTCCTCTGTGATGGTATGTTCGCCCGAAATCGCTATGAAGCATTTCTGCCACCTGATCCCCCGGTGGCACCGGATGATCCTGTGCGATTGGATAACCTGGGCATTCTCAGACACGCCTTTATTCTCTCCAAAGATGCCGTCATGCTTACCGAAGAAGATGTTCTCTCCAAAGAAGCCAGCATGTTCAAGCAATCGGGAGGATCAGCCCTGGTTGATATGAGCGTTCCGGGAATCCGGTACGATATCGCCGGCACGAAACGAATATCGGAACAGAGTGGTGTCCACATTATTGCATCAACCGGGCTTTACAGTGCGGATTCCTGGTCACCGGAATTCAGAGATATGAATCTCAATCAAAGAGTCGGGTTCATGATGGACGAGGCGAAAAATGGAATTGAGGGATCCGGAATCTATCCCGGTCACATCAAGGTGGCGCTGGATGTCGACAACCAGGAACAGGAGCTTGAATCAATCCGGGCCGGTGCCCGCGTGTCCCTGGATACCGGTCTTTCCATGACTGTACACCAGGGGATGGGAACCTCGGCAGAAGCGGGGCTGGAGATTCTCCGTGTTTTAAAAGAGGAGAATGCTGATCTGTCCCGTGTCATTTTGGCACATAACGACAAGAATTTTGTGGAAACAAGTCTTGATGTTCTGGTTCATGATCCGAGTTCATGGAAACTAAAACTGGACATGGCAAGAAAACTGCTCGACCAGGGAGTAAACCTCTCTATTGATCTCTTTGGTCACCAGTGGGATGCCGAAAGTCTTGGTATCGTCGTTCCCACCGACTGGCAATCCCTGGCTGGTCTGATCAGTCTGATTAAGGAAGGGTATACAGATCAGTTGGTCCTGGGGACGGACTCCTTCATGAAGCTTCAATTCAGGGCATACGGTGGCGAAGGCTATTGCAGACTCACCGAATTTGTGATCCCCACCCTGGAACGTCTGGGGGTATCGGGGGAAAGCATCAAAGCCATGACTGTTGTTAATCCGACCCGATTACTGAGTCACTAACAAAGGATTCCACAATGAATAAAAAGCTGGAAAACCCGGTTTACCAATTCGCCCTGGACGGGGATGGACGATTAAGAGCTGAACAGTTTGCCGTTAGAGATCTGGTCTCGGAGTATGGATCACCTTTGAATATTATCTCTCAGAACCAGTTGATTTGGAATCTGAGAACCCTGAAAGAGTCATTTGCCCGCCATTGGCAAGGAGCTGTGAGGATCTTACCGGCCATCAAGTGCAATACCTCTCTTGCACTTTGCAAGGTGATGGCTGCTGAAACCGATGGCTGTGATCTCTTCAGTGAGGGAGAGATGATTTCCGCACTTGAGTCCGGATTCAAACCCGAGTTTCTATCACTCAACGGTAACAGCAAGCTCACTGCAGATATGGCTTTTTTGACACAGGCGATAGAGAAGGGCGTTCGGATTACCCTTGATGACAAGGCAGAATTTGAAGCCATCGAAACCATCGCCAGGAATCTGAATACGACGGCAAAGATCCGGCTCCGGGTGCGACCGACATTTCCGGGGATGGATGAGCCTTCCGATTTCAGTCCTGATGCCCCGATACCTTCGGAGATAGCGACTTTTGCATATAAGGCCGGAATTCCCACCGAAGATGTCATTGGACTCGGTAAAAAAGCGGTGGATTCGAAACACATTGATTTAACCGGTCTGCACCTGCACCTCGGTCGACACTGCTCGGGGATGAAGTTCTGGCAGGTGGCCATGCGGGGTTATGCTCGCCTGATAGCGGATCTGAAACAATGCTGGGATGGCTGGGAACCCAAAGAGCTGGATATCGGTGGTGGCTTCTCACAGCAGTTTGATCCCATGATCAGCGTCAAGAAAAAGCAAGCAGAGAACAAGGAACTGATCTGGCTTTCACGGATCAGCAAACTCGGGGGTTTGTTCGGCAACACTTTTCGCTATAAACTCCTCGGCTCACTGATTAACTTCTCACATGGAGCCATCAGAAAAAAGACTCCCTTTGATCTGACAGAAGATCCATCCCCCTCACTGGATGAGTACGGTAAAACTGCAGGTTACCTGAAAGCGGCTCTGGAGAAGCTGGGAATCGGCGCCGGAGACATCACGTTGGAACTGGAGCCGGGCAGGGCGATTTTCGGTAGTGCAGCGGTGCATGTCTGCCAGGTCAGTTTCATTAAACAGCAAACCAAACCCTTTCCCTGGAGATGGATTGTAACGGACACGACAGACTATTGGCTCGTTGGTGGCGGTCATGCTCCCAATTATCCGATTGTGGTGGATGGAAAACCGCTGGAGAAGTATCCGGAACAGCAGAGAATGGTTGCTGACATTGTGGGAAAAAGCTGCGGACCTGACAGAATCATCGGTAATAGCTGCCAGCCCGGAGATATCGAACCCGGTGATCTGCTTACTTTCATCGGCACAGGTGCTTACCAGGAGATGCAATCTCCCAACTTCAATTCCATGGGCAGACCCGCAACTGTGCTCGTTTACGGGGACAAAAAGGGGCTGATACGTCGCAGGGAGTCGAATGAGGATGTGCTCTCCCGCGAGATGATACCGGAATGGTTAAACGCAGATTAGGCTTCTGCCTGAGCCGCGGTCGGTTTGTCAATTGAGGTTATCACGTCAATATATTTGAGTTAAAGGATAACTTTGAATCCGAACCCTGTGGCACGTCATGAAAGGTCTGTGATTAAACTCATTTCCGGCGGATATCATTAGCATTTTGTGAACTTTACAATGATGAGTGGCTACCTGATTTGGTTTCCGCTCCAATACTTCAAATAATTCAACTTCAATCCCAACAAAAAAATGAAAACATTAAACGAAACAGGCTTGTCTCCGGAAGCAGTCATAGAACTGCTGGACAACTTCAAAAAGCAGGATATCGAGCCCAACAAAGCCAGGTTGCTCCAGGGCATTCACCAGGGAGATCCAACTGTAAAACAGGTCTGTCAGGACGCTCACAACCGTTTTTTCCACCACAACGCCTTTATCGCCACGTATGAGGATGGCCAGAAACAGATTCTAAACGAACTCAAGCAGATGGTTGTTGAGATCCTGAATGGCGGGGAGGAGGCTTGTGTAAATATCACCACCGGCGGGTCGGAGAGTATTTTTTGTGCCATGCATGCTGCCAGGGAATGGGCCAGGGTGAACAAACCCGATATCAGGCAACCCTATCATATTGTGATGTCACGCTCGGCACATGCAGCTTTTGACAAGGCTGCACATTACCTGGGAATGGAGCTGACGCGTGTTCCCTGGAAAGAGGATTATCGGGCCGACCTCCAAGCCATGGAGGAGGCCATTCAACCCAATACCATCGTTGTTGTTGGCTCCGCTCCCATGTGGGGATTCGGACTGGTTGATCCCATTCCCGAAATCGCGGCACTGGCCCAGAAACATGATCTCTGGATGCATTCGGACTGTTGTGTCGGCGGATACCTGTTGCGCTGGATGGAGGAACTGGGACACGAGATTCCAACCTGGGACTTCCGGGTTCCGGGTGTCACCTCCATTTCGGCTGATCTACACAAACACGGTTATGCGGCCAAGCCGTGCTCCACGGTACTTTATCGAAACCGGGAACTCCAAAACTTTCACTATGCCGGGGTCGACATCACCAATTGGCAATCCGGTTCGTACAAAACGGAAGGGGTCGCCGGTAGTCGTCCTTTTGCTTCAAGTGCCTCCGCCTGGGCCATCATGAAACATCTGGGTCACCAGGGCTGGCTGGATTTGACCCGACGGTCCCTGGAGGTTAAAAATCGTTTAATAGAAGGGCTGGAGGCAATCGATGGATTCGAATGCATCCGCAACGAATCACTGCTGGTCTGCTTTCGTTCTACAACCCTGGATATGGGACTGGTGTTCGGAGGTGTGGTGGAGAAAGGCTATTTCCCCTTCGGCACTCTCGATCCTCTCTATATCCACATGTCTGCCGAGCCGGTCTCTGATGAAATCATCGAAATGGTCCTGTCTGATTTCAGGGATATTGCCAAAGGAGTCAAAGACGGAACCATTACCGGAGAGGCTCTTGCCAAATATATGTAATTACGGATTAAAGGAGAGAGATGATGGATATATTTGCAGGTCTGATGACAATGAAAACGTTGGCAATCCTGGAACTGGTCGCTGCCATCGGCATTGCCGTTTTTTGGGTTTTTTGGCTGAATTCTGCCAAGGAGGAGGATTGGATGCCTGAGGGATTCATGGAACATGAGCGACTTTTCGTCATTCCCGATCTTACCATGGCTGTAATTCTGGGTCTCTCGGCTGTTTTGTTGCTGACAGGCAGGGCTATAGGTTTCCAGACCTCCCTACTGGGAGCGGGAATGATGTTGTTCCTGATTTTGATCGATATCGTCTACCTGGGGAGAAATGGTCTCTTCTCCCCCAGGCGAAACGGTGCGATGCATATAGCGATCATCGCATCCTTGAGCTTGATCTGCTTTTTTATTGTTGTTATTTCTCTTTTCTGCCTTCAGCCCCCGCCTTCTTAATTTCACCCAAAAACAGTTTAACAATGGGTGAGATTTCCGGCGGATGCCATTTGGTCTGTTTGGGATCTTCCGGCCAATCAAAGGGAAGGTGTACGACCTGTCCCGGCTTTTTGAGCTCATCGAGGGCCTTGAGTACGTCAAGCAAAACCTTTCTCTGGCCCTCCCTGTCGTTCACCTCTCCCAAAGGACGGCCATAGGGGTATTCCACTGCCACCGTCCTGGGAAATCCAAGTTCCCGGTTAAACTCCGGTGTAGGGGAAAGGATAATCGTGGCAATTCCTTTCTCTTCCAAAAACCTGGCTACCAATCCGACCGATCGGCAACAAAGAGGTCAGGCCGGAGTGAGAAACGCCGCTTCAACGCCCTCCTTTTTCATGTTGGCTGCCACACGCGGCATTGTTTCGGTTAACAGGATCCGGGGATCAAGTTGAAAACCGTAATAGGAATAGCTCGTTGGAGCCAGACTGCCTATTTGTCCGTCTTCTTCAAACTCCCTGAAGCGATGAATCGGCAGCATCACATTGATATCCTGCCGGGTGTAATCCGTATTGATGTGCAGATGATTGATATCGATGTCTTTTTCTTTTGCCGTCACCGGGATTTCCCTGTGAGTCGGATCACCCCATGCCGGTTCCTGCCTTTCCCTTTCCATATTAAAGGGTTCGTCTGTCTTCATGCTGATTCCGGCAGAGGTCATTAAAGCAAACCGGGTTTGGGTAACCGGTTTCTCCAAGCCGGTCCAGGGGATGGCACCGTCAAATTCCGATTCCGGAATATCCTTTCCTATCCATGCGCCCAGCGAAGGTGGCATAAAGCGGAATCCGTTCACTGTCTTTGATGATTCAGTCATTGATAAATCTCCTGTTATGATTGAAATTCAGAACTGGTTCCTATCTAGCACGTCATAGTCGGATTTAAAATAGAAATATCAATTTCAGGGCTGTTTCGGGATAAAAACCGGCCTGTCTTTTTCAATGGGAAAGCCGAGTTAACAAGCAACACTTTTGCTGTTTGATGTTGTTCTGCGGGAATCAGAAGGGGGCCAGGCCTGTATGATACCTGACATTAGTTTTATACAGGCCCGGATGGATTGGATTAGAAGTTATTGATAAAACCGGTTTCACCGTTCAAGCCAATTGCCACGGTCTCCTGTTTGGGAAGCTCAATATCCAGAGTCTCCCGGATCAGGTCTTCAATGGTTTCCAGATAAACAAAGCGAAGTTGTTCCTTTACATCATCGGGAACATCCTTCAGGTTCTTCTCGTTTTCCGCCGGTAGAAGTATCTTTTTAATACCTGCCCTGTGGGCTGCCAGCACCTTTTCCTTGATTCCTCCCACCGGAAGTATCGACCCCCTGAGGGTGATTTCACCGGTCATGGCCATCTTGGGATTGATTTTACGACCGAGGATCAGGGAAGCGACCGCCGTGAAGAGAGCCACCCCCGCTGAAGGTCCATCTTTAGGCATGGAGCCGGAAGGGACATGAATGTGAAGATCTTTTTTATTAAAATCAAAATCGTTGAGATTAAAAGCCAGTCTTGATCGAACAAGACTCAATGAGATCTTGGCCGATTCCTTCATCACGTCCCCCAACTGCCCGGTCAGGGTCAACTGACCGGTACCGTCCATATAGGTGCCTTCAATAAAGAGAATCTCGCCTCCAAAGGGTGTCCAGGCCAGACCTGTGGCCACACCCGCCGGATTATCCATCTGGGCGACATCGTGCCGGGTAACCTGAAGACCGAGAATCTCTTCCAGCATCCCCTCTTTTACCTGGTAGGGGAATTCCACCTCCTCCGAGACGATTTTTTCCGAGATGACACGCACCACCGAAGTCAACTGCTTTCTTAATCCTCTCACACCAGCCTCCATCGTGTAGCGATCTATAATCGCCTTGAGGACATCATCTTCAAAGGACACTCTTTCCTCATCCAGGCCGTGTTCCTCCAGAACTTCCGGAACAAGGTGATTCCTGCCGATATGAAATTTCTCGTTTTCGGTATATCCCGACAGTTCGATCACTTCCATCCTGTCCAGAAGCGGGGCCGGGATAGTTTTGGTCGTATTGGCCGTGGCAATGAAAAAAACATCCGAAAGATCGTAGGGAACTTCCAGGTAGTGATCTGAAAATGTATTATTCTGCTCCGGATCCAGGACTTCCAGCAGTGCACTGGCCGGGTCTCCCTGAAAGGCCGACATCAGTTTGTCAACCTCGTCCAGCACGAAGACCGGGTTCTTTTCTCCCGCCTTCTTCATTCCCTGGATGATTCGACCTGGCAAGGCACCCACATAGGTTCTGCGATGTCCCCTTATTTCTGCTTCATCTCTTACACCGCCAAGGCTGATCCGAACATATTTCCTGTTAAGAGCTTCGGCAACGCTTTTTCCCAGGCTGGTTTTACCGGTCCCCGGAGGTCCCACCAGGAGAAGAATCGAACCCTGCTTCTCCTTTTTCAGCTTCATTACCGCGAGATGCTGCAGAATGCGATCCTTGACCTTCTTCAAGCCGTAATGCTGGTCGTCAAGGATTTCACGAGCCTTTTTAATATCGATTTCAATATCACTTTCACTTTTCCAGGGTAGAGCCAGCAGGAGATCCAGATAATTACGGATGACGTGACTTTCGTGATGTGTCGGTCCCTGGGCCTCGTATTTATCCAACTCCTCGAAGGCAACCTCCTTGATCTCGTCCGGCATATCGGACTCTTCGATCGCTTCACGGTATTCTTTTTTATTCGATCCCGAACCGTGCTCCTCCTTCAGCTCCTGTTGAATTGCTTTTAGCTGCTCCTTGAGAAAGGCCTTTCGGTAGTTCTTGTTCGACTCTTCGGAAAACTTCTGGGCCATCTCCATTTGCAGCTTAACCGATTCCTTCTGACGCAGGAGGACATCCATAAACTGAATTCCCCGCTCCTTAAGAGAATCCAACTCCAGCAGGGATTGTTTTTCGCTGTTGGCGATACTCATAAAGGGCATCAGGTACCCGATCAGGGCAGGGATGGTTTCTATCTTCCTGATCGCCTGGACGTAAGGCTCGGAACCCTTAAAACTCTTGCTGATTTCATAAGTAACCTCCTTCATATACTCCAGCATTTTCTTTGTATCCAGCTCATTCACGTCTTCAATATCCGGACGCAGTTTGTAAGCTGCAATATGAACATTGAGTTGACGGGTAATTGCAAGCACTTCAACCCGGCTCTTTACCTCCATCTGGTAATAGTAACCACCCCCTTGACTTCTTCGTGCATGAAGTTTTACCAATGTTCCGACCGAGTAGAAGCTGTTTTCATCCAAAGGCTTGTCAGCACTGTTCTCCCTGGTTGCCAGGGCGATGGCATAGTTGTCATCCTCATCGCTGCGTTGATTGATCGCATCGCCAATGCTGCGATTGAGCTTGATTTCACTTTTGGTCTCCGGGAACAGCACACTTTGGGTAAGGGGTATGATACACAGTTCGTTTTTAATCGGTGTTTCTTCCATCTCCTTTCTCCTTGAAAGATATTGATACAATTATGTCTCGCTTCACCTTTGATGGAGCATTGTCCGGCTCCCAATCAAAGATTTGTTGAAAATCCATTTGAACCCGCTTTTCCTCCTTTGCTGCTTCCCACATTTTCGTTTGAATCCTTCCCTACCCCTAAGGAAGGATAATGAAGTAAGATGTTACGCCTATATTGTGCGATTTATAGAAACCGCTCTTTTTTTCGTTTATAGCCAGTTCTCTTTTTTACCTCTTTTACCACCGATCATAGCCTGTTAGCTGCAAAACCCTGTCCATTCTTCAAGTTGAGTCCCATTGCCGGAGTTTTCAACCTGATTATATTAGTTTATTTTAAACTAACTATAATTCCGTCATTATAGAACCACTACATTATTAACAGACAAATCCGGCACGATTGTATCATAATCCGATCTTGCAGGTTCTCTTCAAAACCGCCGGGGTAATGATAGAGGTTTGTTTTCAATCCCGGGCTTCCCGGCATTTCACTGCAGTGCATAAAATCCTGGACCCTGTTTTGTGAGTTCAGATTTCAAAGTTTACTGACCAACTCGACAAAACAATCGATCTCGCTGTCACTCAACCGCTCCAATATGATCTCTACCAGCCTCTGGTCGGCCAGGCTGGTGACCTGGGCAATACTTCTCCCTTTTTCCGTCAATTCGATGAAATAGATCCGGCCGTCATCAGGCGATTGTACCTTTCTGACACATTCAATTCGTATCAGTTTATTTACTATCTCGGTAATGGAGGGTTTGGTCACATTGAGAATCTCCGCAAAGCGGCTGAAAGTCAGGTCCACGGTGCGGTTGATAATTTTCAGGTAGTGAATCTGGTTTAGTTGAAGCTCATCCATGCCCAACCGTCGCGACAATTCCAGGTTGCACTCTTTGCCCAGGCTACTCAATTTGGTCACGGCATTGAAAACCAGCTCTCTTTTTTCCATATAACCACCCTCCTTCTTAATTGTTAGTTTTATCTTAACTAATCACCAAATCCCTGTCAAGATTTTCGCAAAAAAAGCTACACCCATGACTGCAGCCCACCATATCGATACACCAGGTATCAGCTTCAGCCAGGTGAATTAAGACAATCAGACATGGATTCAGTTCGCAACCGGCGAACTTCAAACCCTTTGATTGCATGATCGGATTGCTATTGGACGGGCTGAAAGCTGTAAAACTTCACCGGGGAGGTAAATAGCCAGGTTTTCAACTTCGTTAACGGATGTCCGTTATGGTTGCTTTCATTAACAAACTGAATATGACGGTTCTTAAACTGCAGGTAAATACAGACGATTTGACAGCTCCCCATTTTATGCTGTTTTTACTTGCTAATTCCCGGTGTGAAACATTAATTTTAAAGAGACGGGACGTTGCTCCGGCTGCGCGCTCCCAAAACAACCCGGTTTGATGACTGTTCGATGGAGATGGAAAGTTGAAAAAAAAGTTGGGTAACCAGTTGATGGTTGAGCTGTACGAATGTGACAGAAGTATTCTTAATGATGTGAAGATTATCGAACGCGTCCTCATTGAAGCTGCTGAAGCGGCGAATGCAACAATCGTTAATTACTGTTTCCACGAATTCTCTCCCCACGGTGTCAGCGGCGTTGTCGTCATCACAGAATCCCACATAGCCATTCATACCTGGCCGGAGCATCGCTACTGTGCCGTAGACATTTTCACCTGCGGAAACCTGATCGACAACAACAAGGCCCTGGAAGTGCTGAAAAAGGGACTTGGGAGTCGGGAGCTTAACGTGTTTCAGGTTCAGCGTGGTCTCCAAAACAAAAACCCCGCAGCCCTGATTTCTGATTTCAAGGAAAACATTTAGTCGTTGGATAATCATCATTGAGCTGGATGCTGTCTGTTTTTTACTTTCCACAACAAAGAAATTCGGGCAGAAAGACGGTATACTTCTTATCGATCCGTGCAAATGTGTTCCGGAATGACCAACAAAATCAAATTGCTCTACCCGACCAATCCGGAGAGGTATGGTTTGCAAAAATGTCATCAATCGTTCAAATGAGTCCTTTACCACCGCTGTCTACGAATCCCGGAATGGCCTGCCTGTATCATAATACAAACCTGTTGGTGTAAGACAAGCCTACTCTGCATACCGCCGAAGCCTGGATTTGGAGAAAGCGAGGCTGTTATATTACAGAAATATTGACTTTTTAAAATTAATGTAATATTTCAGTGATAACATTGAATGAAGAGATTTCGCATCATTAAAAAGGCTGTCATCCGAGTTCATCACCATTCGCCGGACAGATTGGATAACAATGGAACATCAAATCACCCCCAGAAGCTTGATTCTGAGCATGTTGCAGGCCTCAAACAATCGAGCCATGCATGTCAAAACCCTTGTTAGCATTGGCAATATCTTCGGTTACACGGGCAACACCTTACGGGTTAATATCACACGTTTGATCAGAAAAGGTACGATTGAAAGCGACGAAAGAGGACTCTATCAACTCAGTCGGAAAGGAATCCAAATCAGTCGCTATATCGATAGCTGGAGGGATGGAGAAAAACGACTGAAGAGGTGGAACGGACGCTGGTTGTGTTTTTATCTTACCGGGAAAACTGAAGTAGGATCGAAAAAAGCAGGAAAAGATTTCGGTTTTTCAGGATTCAGGGAAGGATTACCGAACCTCTGGATTCGACCGGACAATCTGACAGCTCAGCCTCAACAAGTCGAAAAACTGTTGATCCGGATTGCCCGGCTGGAACAGGGTGAAATGTTCATAGCCAACGGATTCAAAGAGAAGCTGGTTCGACAGTGGCAGGAGACACTCTGGCCGGTTGACACCATCATTCAAACCCAAACGCGCTGCCTTGAAAAACTCGAAAAAAGCAGCTCCAGGGTCTCCAAGATGCCGCTGGAAAATGCCCTGGTTGAGTCTTTTCTCATGGGAAGCGAAGCAATCAACACCTTGACCAACGACCCGCTCCTGCCCCGGGAGATAATGGATGGCACCGGCAGAAAGAACCTTGCCCGGGCAATGCTGGCCTATGATGAACTTGGAAAACAGATCTGGTCCAAACGTTTTGAAGAGGTCAGGCTTGTTAAGTCACCGACTCACCTGAAACTGGCAGCCGGTTGATGCTCTATTGAAAAAACATCAGGGCATTCAGGAAACGGCTTGAAACGGAAAATCGCGTACAGGAACAGTTATGGATCCAACAAGTAACATCGACTTGATACTGAACCAAAACAGCGGAGGACGGCCGATTATAGGTTGCTTCCCCCTCTATCCGCCTCTGGAATTGTTTAGTTCCATGGGTCTATATCCTTTTGTGATGTGGAACCTGAAGTCATCAATAGGAGATCTTACCGAATCAGACAAGCATATACAGAGTTATGCCTGCGCCATCGCACGGGAACTGGTGCAATATGTTCTCTCTGGTTCCTTTTCAAACCCCGATGGTATCTTCTTCTATAACGCCTGTGATACATTGCGCAACACACCGGAGATTCTTAAGTCACCCGGTTCAGCTTCCGGTTCCGATATGGCCATGTTACAGATGCACCTTCCCCAGGTGAACCGGTTCCAAACCAATGCCGATGACTACCTGAAGAATGAGATTGAGGAGCTGATCATCGCAACCGAAAAAGCCTTCAACGTCAAGTTCGATCCCTGTCGATTTGAACAAACAGTACTGCAATATTCCGACCTGCGGGAGTATTGCCAGCAGGCCGAGACAAAGGTGGCTGAAGGGGCGTTGTCATTTGAATCCTTTGCAGAAGTTGTGATGGCCAATTATCTCCTTCCGCCGGAACTTCAGATAGAGAAACTCATCGATCTGATCAGACAGTCAAAGTCCGGCTCCTTCCGAAAATCCCCGGGGGTGGTTGTTTCAGGGATTATGCCGCCTCCCGGAAAGGTAATAAGAGCCATTGAAGCATCAGGCCTCAGGATCGTTTCAAACGATATTGCGGCACTGAAAAGATCCTACGCCTACAATCCAAAGCCAACAGGGGATCCCGGAACCTATTACACCGATCTCTATAACAACCGGTTTCCCTGTACAACGCTGCTCTATAAATCGGATCAGCGGCTTGATATGTTTCTGGACCTGGTGGAGACAAGCGAAGCCAGCGGGGTAATCTTTTGCGGCGAGAAATACTGTGAATATGAGTATTTCGAATTCCCACATCTGGAGAAGCGGCTGAAAGAGAAAGGAGTCGCCATCCTGAACATGGAGTTCAGCATCGATGACGTTGATAACATCGGTGCCTATATCACAAGGATCGAAGCATTTGCAGAACTGTTGAATTCGTAAAAAAAGGAGAGATAAATGGCACAATCCACAAAAAGCCGGGCAGGACGACACCTATCTCAAATCATGACCGACGGGTATATGGAACTCCATACCAGGGCTTCCCAGGGCGCTTTTTGTGTCTGGATCGCCATCAATGTGCCGGCGGAGATTTTCGCCGGTTTTGAAAATGTGATCTATGCCGTGCCCGAAAGCCATTCTGCCATGTGTGCCGGAAAAGGGATTGGTGCTGTCATGTGCGAAAAAGCCGAGAAACTGGGCTATTCGATGGACTTGTGCAGCTATGCCCGGATCGATATCGGCAACACCACTGACAACGGCAAGGATTCACCAACTTTCGGACTGCCAAAACCGGATCTGCTTGTTTCCAACAATAACAACTGCGCACTGCTCGCCAAATGGTTTGATGTCCATCACCGGGAATGGTCCGTTCCTCATAATGTAATGGATATCCCGTTTTGCTATACGCCACAGCAGGAAAAAGACCATCGCTATATTATTTCCCAGATCAAGGACCTGATCAAGTTGATCGAGCGGTTGAGCGGACAGGAGTTCGATGCCGAACGATTCAATACGGCTGTCCATCATTCCTGGCGGGGTTTGAAAGAGTGGAAACGATTTCTCCATTGCGCCCGGCAATGCCCCTCCCCCATCACGGCCTTTGACTCTTTTGTCCATATGGCCCCATTTCTCACCCTGCGTGGAACTCCCGTCATGGCTGATCATTTCAAACTGCTTGCTGATGAGGCGGAAGACAAATCTGCAACTGGACAACTGCCGGTTCCCGGGGAGAAATTCCGCCTCTTCTGGGACAACATCGCCCCCTGGCATCAGTTGAGAAAAATGTCCAAACGGCTGGCAGAATTGGACGCCAATATTGTCGGGGCTTCCTACACTTCATGCATGGGAACGGTTGAGGGTTCGTTTGCCCTGTATGATTGGGATGAGAAGGATCCTTTCGACTATATCGCCCGTACCATGAATGCCTACATGTGCCCGCACGGACTGGAGTTGAGACACAGTTCCATGAAAGAGGCCATATCCGAACTCACCATCGACGGGATCATCTTTGCTTCCAACAGATCCTGCAAACCCTATTCGATCACCCAGATGGACCAGCAGAAGCGGATCAGTGAGCACTTAGGCATTCCTGCCACCATGATCGAGGTGGACCACGCCGATGTCCGCAAATACAGTGAGGCTAATGCCTTTCTGAGAATAGAAGCCCTGCTGGAAACCATTGAGGCCCATAGAAAAAATTAAGCGTGGGTGAGTTTTAGGTAATTTCCACGGTTCACCGAACTCCTTTTCAGCCATTCAGTCATTTTGTGGGAGATTGACCGCATCGCTTCCGTCACAACCAGGTAAGAGATGCCCTGTTATCTTTGCAGGGGAGCGTGGTTTTCAATCGAATCACATTAGTCTGCACAGGATTAGTGAGTTAGCCCGGTATAAGCATTTAATCTGTTTCAGATTTGTTGCCCGCCTTGCCTTCGACCGAAAGTTGCTCAACCAGGTGTTCAACAGCCTTTTCAAACTGTAAATCGTGTCCGGAACAGTACCGGACATCAAAAGGGACTTCAATATCCGGCACAACCCCAACGCCCTCGAGATTGACCCCGTCAATTCGAGAACTCTGCACAGCAAGAAAAAGCAAATCGTTATTGGATAAGGGAAATAAGCGCCCTCCGAGGGTCTGCCCCGGCGTCTGTTCTCCGATTACAGTCGCCATCTTGTATTTCCTGGCACCGAAGGCCAGCAACTCCTTTCCGCTGCGACTAAAAGCATTCACCAGGTAAGCAGCCGGTTTTCTCCACTGCGAATCGAAAGCGGTTTTTTTCCCATCTCTGTCTATCATTTCAAGAACCGGAATATTACGATTAAAAATGTTAAGATAATAAGGCCCTGCACCTCCGATTCCGTAGCGTAGATCAATGATCAAGGCATCGGCATTTTTTAAAGCTCCCCAAACGAGGGCATTGAGTAACTCCTGGTGATACTCGTTGCCAGCATAGGAATAGATGTGTATGTAGCCGATACGTTTTCCAGCTCGTTCAATAATCTGGATGCTGGCTTTTTGTGCATCCAGCATCTCCTGTTTGGGGTTGATCAGAGCTGGTTTCATCACGATTTTGAATGGCTCGGCATGAACCTTTCTTCTGATTTCAAACGTTACTTCAGATCCTATAAATGGGCGTAGAGAGGCTATTGGAGTATAAGTTTCACCATTGACCGATAAGATTTCATCGCCTTTTAACAAACCGGCTTTTTCAGCAATGCTCCCGGAAAGAACAGAAACAATATGCACCCGTTCGTTGAAAGATTGGGTTATGATACCCACTGTTGGGTACAGCACTTCCTCTTCGTGAAACAGAGCTCCAATCTCTGGAATCCTGGAAAACAGGGCGGCTAACTGATAGTATTCATAATCATTCGGAGTTAAATAGTAGGTATGTGAAGCCTTCAACTCACTGAGCATGGAATTCACAAAAGTTGAAAACGCCTGCTGTGAATCAATGTGCGGCAGTTTCTTACGGTACTTATTCTTGATGGCTGGGAAATCCCGGCTGATTTGCACAGGATCATAAAACTGCTCCTCGACGATCCCGATTATTTCTTCAAAAAGATCAACATAGGAGCTTGGCTCTGCCGCTGAGACGGCAGGATCGGTTCCTAAAACAGCCAGACAAAAGCAAAATATCAGGAGAAGGAGTCGATTTTTCATGATCTGTTTTATGTTTCTGTTAATGATTGCCCGAACTCGCCGAACCAATCCTTTGCACAAGGCAGCTCAAAATGACGGACAATGGTTCCCAAGCGATTCTGCGAATTTCGCAATTCGGTGGAGGGATTTGAGTGTTACCTGATACGACTGCTCTTTTTTCTTAGAAGTTCCCTAACTCTTTAGAGCAGCTTCTAAGGGTGTTTTATCTCACATCTTCTCAAGAAAAACAACAGTACAACGCCTTCTCGTCCTTGCACACGAAAACCCAGTTCCTGTCAACTCATCTCAACCGACCTCAAAAAAAGCTTGACCGAATAAAAAATCACCCGTATGTGAAATAAGAAATTATATAGACTGGTCTAGTGAATATGAGTGAAGCAAAGCAAAGATTAATTGAAACAACCGTCAGTCTGTTGAAAAGACAGGGATATACGGCAACAGGACTGAACCAGATTGTCAAGGAAAGTGCCGCTCCAAAGGGTTCTCTTTATCATTATTTTCCCGGCGGTAAGGAGGAACTGGCCGCAACTGCCATGGATTTTCTGGCAGATGAGTTTCTGGAATTTGCCGACGAGATCGCCTTGAACTTACCCGATCCGGTCTTGATTGTCGAGAAACTGATCGATCGTTTTATCGAAGACCTGGAAGCCTCCGATTTCACGGAGTGCAGCTCTATTGCTGCCGTTGTCATGGGTGGTGGAGGCTCAAAACCCCGTATCAGGGAAGCGGCTGTCAGACTTTATGATCGTGAACTGGCTTTCGCCACCACCCACCTGCGAGCTGCGGGCTGGTCCGAGGAAGGAGCAAGAACCCAGGGGCATATTCTGATTTCAACAATCGAAGGCGCAATCCTCCTGAGCAAGGCCTATCGGAATACAGAGCCTCTGCACCTTGTCAAGATACGGTGCAGAGACCTGCTCTCAAACGTATTTTAAACCCGGGTTGAATAAACATGTGGGCATTGACTTGTAGCAAATTATATAGACTGGTCTAATTAACGCGGATTGATCTCGCGGAAATCAGATTTATCACAGTCGTGAAGTCTGAAATGTGTGTTGTTTGTCTATTGTCAGGCCATTTCGTTCTCAGCGTCCGGGTTTGGGAAAGGGTGCTGTCTAATTTCACAGTCAAGAATTCTTAACATGGAGAACCGAGCAATGGAAAAGAAAGATCGATTGGGATTTTCGACCAAATTGTGTTTCGGGATGGGAGAAATTCCCGGGGTAACTGTCTATTCCGTAATGGGAATTCTGTTGATGTTTTTCTTTACGGATGTTGTCGGAATTCTACCTGCTATAGCGGGGGCGATATTCATGGTAGGTCGTGCCTGGGATGCGGTGACCGATCCGTTGATCGGCATGATCAGCGATCGAACGCGCTCACGCTGGGGAAGGCGTCGTCCCTTTCTACTGCTTTCCGCCATACCTCTGACCATAGCGTTTATCATGCTCTGGTACCCGTATCCTTTGGAGGCACAGTGGTCAAAAGCCATTGTCTATACCCTGATTTTTATGATGTTCATGACGTTTTTCACAACCTACTATGTCCCCTACCTTGCCTTGATGTCGGAATTGACCGATGACTATTCGGAGCGTACCGTTATCAACAATTACCGGGTGTTTTTTACCTTTCTGTTCGGCCTGGCAGCATCGGTACTTCCCAAAATGATTGCGGACAGTTACGAGGATCCGAAAACAGGATTCATGATGGCGGGTCTCTTTGTTTCCCTGTTCATCCTGGTTTTCCCGTTTGTGGTTTTCAAGGGAGTTAAGGAGCGTTACCAGGATTTTAAACCGCCGGAGAAGATCCGTTTTTTCTATGAGTTCAAGATGATGATGAAAAACCGGTCCTTCCGCTACCTGATTTTCATTTTTGTTGGCGCTTCGGCAGCCATCATGACCTTGGAAGGATTCGTTCTCTATTACATGAAATATTGGATCGGCAGGGAAAAGGAGATGCCGATTCTGTTTGTCTCGGTCGTTCTGGCCAGTGTACTGACATTGCCTTTCTGGAGCTATCTTTCCGGCAAGTTTGGGAAAAAAGCAACCATCACCTGGGCCTTATTGTTCTGGGGACTGTCACAGCTTCTCTGGCTTTTTCTGAAGCCGACAACACCTTCAAGTATGGTTTATCTCGCCGGGGTCGTTGTGGGAATCGGTTTTGGCTGTGCACATGTCCTCCCCTGGGCTATGTTTCCCGATGTTGTTGACCAGGATGAACTGCAAACAGGGCAGCGACGTGAGGGTGTTTATTCGGGGATCATGACATTACTGATGAAAGGATCGAACTCGATTGCAACACTGCTGATTGGTGTAATCCTGCAGGCAACGGGTTATGTCGCCAACCAGGCTCAATCGGAAACCGTTCTGGATGCCATGCGGTATATCATGTCATTCGGACCGCTGATTTTTATCCTGATCGGACTGGTCGCATCGCTGTACTTTCCGATAACCAAAGAGAGATACGATGAGATCCGCAGGGAACTGGAGGAAAAAAGAGCGGAGGAAAAGATTGCACTTGCCTGAATTGCGTAACAATTGATTGATATTAAAATAATTCAAAGGAGCAAACATGGGATACAGGATCGGAATCGATGTTGGAGGAACTTTCACCGATTTTGTCTATTTGGACAGCCCGGACAATATGAAGGTGTTCAAGGTGCCGTCCACGGCTGAAGATCAATCACTGGGGGTGATCAGTGGGTTGAAGAAAATAGCGGAGGCGGAAGGTTACGGACTGGAACAGCTTCTGGAGATGACCGATCTGATCGTACATGGGACAACCGTGGCAACCAATACCATGCTTGAATTTAATGGTGCCAAAACAGGCCTGATTACAACCAGGGGTTTTCGGGATGACATTGAACTGCGGAGAGGCTATAAGGAACGCATTTTCAATCCCCGCTTCCCCGCACCTACTCCCATTGCTTTTCGCCGAAACCGTCTGACGGTGGCAGAGCGAATTGACAAAAACGGTAATGTTCATACGGCGCTGGATGAATCCGAAGCCAGGGATGCTGTCATGAAACTGAAAGATGCGGGTGTGGAATCCATTGGTGTCTGCCTGCTGTTCAGTTTTCTCAATCCGGAACATGAGAAAAGAATTGCGGGCATCATCAATGAGGTGTACCCGGATGCTTACATTTCTCTGTCCCACGAGGTACTTCCCCAGATCAGGGAATTTGAGCGGGTCAGCACTACCCTGGTTAATTCGTATACACACCCCAAATTGAGCAAATACCTCAATCGTCTCGAATCCGAATTGCGTCAACTGGGGTTCCGGAACGAGTTCTATGTGATGCTTTCCGGAGGTGGCATTATGAATGTGGACTATGCCGGCAAGTACCCGGTTTTCTCACTTCTTTCGGGTCCGGCAGGGGGGATTGTTGCAGCGACGCAGCTAATCGGCGGGGATCCGGCTTATTCCAATCTGATTACCATAGATATGGGCGGCACCAGCTTTGATGTGTCTCTCATCAAGAACAACCAACCTGCGGTCAGCAGTGACAACTGGTTCTCCCGGTACCGTATTGCCATCCCCATGCTGGACATTCACACCATTGGCTCCGGGGGCGGCAGTATAGCCTGGGTTGATGCCGGCGGCGCACTGCAGGTCGGACCGAGAAGCGCAGGTTCCGATCCCGGGCCTGTCTGTTATGGCCGGGGTGGAACCGAACCAACCGTGACAGATGCCAACCTGATTCTGGGATACCTGGATCCCGACACCTTTCTCGGCGGTGAAATGCGACTCGATCTGTCTGCTGCTGAAAAGTCGGTGGACAAATTGGTCGCCAAACCGCTGGGGATGGACACCATTGAAGCTGCCCATGGTATTTATCGGATCGTGAACAACAACATGGCAAACGGCATTCGCACGGTTTCTATCCAACGAGGTCACGACCCGCGGGAATTCACACTGGTCGCCTTTGGCGGTAACGGCCCTGTGCACGCAGGGATCCTGGCAGAGGAACTGGAAATCGGGACCATAATTGTGTCCAGGCTGGCAACGGCTCTATCAGCCAGGGGTATGCTGAGCTCCAATATTGTGGTCAACAAAATGCGCACCTATATCGGCACCTCGGAGAAATATAATCTTGATGAAATCAACAGCCTGTTTACTGCCATGAAAAAAGAGGTTGAAGCGGATATGCCGGCTGCGGGGCGGTCCGTAGCTGCCTCAATACAGGAGGTTGAACACAACTACTTTGTGGATGCCCATTACCACGGAGAACTGCATGAGATTACGGTGCCGCTTCATCATGAAGAAGGCCGGGTGACGGACCAGGGGATCCGCGAGGCCGCAGAGGCTTTTCATCAGTCCCACGAAACGCTGCACACTTTTGCCAACAGGGATCAACCGGTGTTTTTCATGAACCTGCGTCTAAAATCCGTGCGACCGATGGAAACGATTCCGCTTCCGGAGAAGGAGCTGTCGGATTCAAATCCCGAATCAGCCCTGCGCTCGAATCGGAATGTCTTTTTCGAGCAGGTTGGCGGTTTTGTTGAAACACCGATTTTCGATGGAAACCGCATAAAGTCCGGTTATATTCTGCCCGGACCGTGTATTATCGAGGAAGCAGCTACCAATATCGTGGTCTGCCCGGATCAGGTCGCTCGGTTGACGGCTGCAGATTTCTACGAGATTACCTGCTCGAAATGAAGGACCTTTTGAGCAACGTCAGATGTCCACACAACCATTATCAGTGAGGTATACCGTGACAAAAACAGATCCGATAACAACAGAGGTTATCCGCTGCAGGCTGTTCACCATCGCCAATGAAATGAGCGAGACAATGATCCGCACGGCAACGACGTCAACATTCAGCGAATCCCATGATTTTTCCACCGCCATCTTTGACAGTGAAGGACGAATGATATCCCTCGCAGACGGCCTGCCGATGCATATGGGTGCAAGCAAATTTTCAGTTCTGGAAGTTCTCAAGGATTTCAAGGGGAAAATCTATCCCGGGGATATCATTGTGCTTAACGATCCATATCACGGCGGATCACACATTCCCGACTGGACGATGATGACACCCGTGTTTTTCAATGAGGAGTTGGTATTCTTTCCGGTGATCAGGGCCCACCAGGGAGATACCGGTGGAACAATCCCCGGTGGTTACAACCCGGATGCTTCAGATATCTGGCAGGAGGGACTGAGATTACCCGCCATCAAGATCTATGAGAGGGGCGAGCCCCGCGAGGATATCATCAAAATGCTCAGTATCAACACCCGGGAACCCCGTTTTAAAGGCGATTTGAAAGCCATGATCGGATCAGTGAATGTCGGAAAACGTCGCCTGGGTGATCTGTTGAACAAGTTTGGCATGCAGACGGTTCGCGACAGTATGGATCAAATTCTCGACTATTCTGAAAGATGTTTCAGGGCTGAAATCAGGGAATGGCCGGACGGTGTATACAAGGGTGAAGGCTACCTTGAACACGACTGCAAGGGAACCACCGATATCACCGTCAGGGTTACGGCCACAGTGGCAGGCGATACCCTGAAACTCGATTTTTCCGGCAGCGATCCCCAGACACCCGGTTTTGTTAATAGTCCCGTGCCAAACTCCTACTCCTTTATCTTCCTGACCCTTTCCAGCATGATCGAGGACTCGATCCCGAGAAACGAAGGACTTCTACGACCGGTGGAAATCATATTGCCGCCCGGTACTGTTGTCAATCCATTGCCACCGGCGCCTGTGACCGCCTGTACGTTACATATTGGAGGTGAGATAGGAGAGGCCGTGGCGATGGCCCTGGAAAAATGTGTTCCGGAGAAAACCTATCTGCAGAACGTGAAAATGGGAATGCCTGTTGTAACCTTCGGATTTCAGCCGGACACCGGGGAGTTCTACCTGGATCAGAATACCAACATGTCGGCCGGATGGTGTAATGCAGCATACGGTACCGACGGCTGGGGCTCCCTGCCGCCCTATTTCGGGTCCATGATAATGGCAACTGCGGAGCTGCATGATATGTACTATCCCGTTCACACCATCGAACGAGAATTTTACCCTGATTCGGGAGGTGCCGGCAAATGGAGGGGAGGAGCAGCCACCATTGTCAGGCAGCAGGCCAAAGCCCAGATGTGGGGCAACACCTTTCTGATCGGTACAAAATATCCGATGCGCGGCCTTGCCGGCGGGAAGGATGGTCCTTTGAACTCAACGGTTATGAGAGAAGGTTCTGATAATGAGCTGATAGTCGAAACCACCGGATTTGAGATACCGTTTGAGGATGAAGATGTGCTGATGGTGCGATTTGGCGGAGGCGGAGGATGGGGAAATCCACTGGAGAGAGATCCAAAGCTTGTCCTGGAAGACGTGCTGGATGAGTATGTATCTCTGGAAAGCGCCAGACGAGATTACGGCGTTGTTATCGACAAAACGGCAATGACAGTCGATGACGCAGCCACGGGGGATTTGAGAAAGTTCATGAAAAGCAAGTAGCAGATTTCCATTCGATATTGTCCTATCACTGAGATTAATTATATCCTCCCGGCCCTCAACAGGGAGGATATCCCTGCCTGCAAGGTTAAGCCCACATTTTCCCCATTTTCGTACTAAGAATCGACACTTTCCTTCCATTCCGATTAACACCAATAAAAAAAGCCAGTTGATCCATCTAAACACCTCACCAAAACCCATTGTGCATGCACTGGACTATGTAACCGGGTGGTTTTATTGCAGTTCCACGATAATTCACGATAACTCCTGCAATTTCGCTATTAATCAGGCGGAAAGATAGGGCTGAAATGCGCTGGCCCGGACATCCCAGGAAATCGTCTCTCTAATTTTTAGCGTATCAGTTGTTTTCAACTGGGAGATAAATTGCCATTTTCTCGACAGCTTAACTGGTTTTTGCTAAGGTATTGTGCAAGAATTTGAATCAGTTGACTTTGTGTTTGTTAAACCGTTTATCAGTGCCGGGAAATGCTTTTCCCTTTTAAGTGGGTCTTATGATGCAAGATGAGAATAGATCGAAGGAACAATTGCTTGAAGATAGTGAAAGAAGGCTCAACGAGGCACAACATATTGCGAAGATCGGCAGTTGGGATATGAATGCCCAAACAGGCGAAGGATACTGGTCCGATGAGATGTTTCATCTTTTCGGACACAACCCCTCGGAGAAGAGGGCATCTTATGGCCTTTTTAGAGAGCACATTCATCCCGATGACATAAACAAATTTGAAGAAAGCATTACAGACTATACCGCCCGCGTGAAAAAAGTTGATGAAGTTTTTCGTTATCTAACCACCAAGGGCGAAATCCGTTATGCGCATTCAATAGGAAACGTGGAGTTTAATGAGAAAGGAAATCCTCAAAGGGTTTTTGGCACGTTTCAGGATGTTACAGAACGTAAACAAGCTGAAGAAAAACTAATAGAAAGCGAAAGGAAACACAGAGCAATATTGGAAGGACTTGACGATGTAGCGTATCGATTAACCATACCGGATGGAAAATATGAATATATCAGCCAATCAGCGAAGAGCGTCTTTGGATATGATAGAGATGATTTTATAAAAAACCCCCTTCTGTTTCAAAAGATTATCCACCCCGAATCTATTCATTATTTCAGGGAAAAATGGGTTGATCTGAAAAAGGGAATCGTCCCTAGAACATTTGAGTATAGAATCATTGATTCCGAAGGAAGCGAGAGGTGGATATGTCAATCAATTTCTGCCATCACCGACGAGCAAGGCGCCATCTGTGCTATTGAGGGACTATGTAGGGATATTACCGACCAGAAAAAAACCGAAAAGCAAATCAAGGCCTCCCTCGAAGAAAAGGAAACCCTCCTTCATGAAATCCATCACCGTGTAAAAAATAATATGCAGATCATTGCCAGTCTGCTTGATATGCAATTAACCAGAAAAAACAAGCAAACTATTGATACAATTGTAAATGAATGTAAGGGACGTGTTTATGCAATGGCAGGGATTCATGAAAGTCTTCACCGTTCTGAAAGTTTATCCGAGGTTGACTTCATGGCTTACGTTATTCACTTAACAGGCATGCTATCGCAAACATATGGAATGAATCCGGAAAAAGTAAGATTTGATATTAAGGTACCTGGACTAAAACTTGGTATAGACAAGGCCAATCCGTTGGGATTGGTACTTAATGAACTGATCTCCAACTCCCTGAAATATGCCTTTCCTGGCGATCAGGCAGGGGTAATCAGCATCGAGACAAAAAAACATAATGAAAATAATATCATACTGACTATAGCAGATGATGGTATAGGAATGCCTGATGTACACAAGTGGAAAAAAACCAACACACTTGGCCTGCGTCTGGTCAGGGATCTCGTTGAAAAACAGATAAATGGTTCGATAGACTGTGAAAGTCAAAACGGAACAAAATACATCATCAACTTTAACCTCGAATCAGCCTATACTTTATGAGCAAAGCCAGAATTCTTGTAGTTGAAGATGAAGTGATCATCGCACTTCAATTGGAAGAGAAGTTGAAAAGCCTGGGCTACGAAATAACATCAACCGTCAACAATGGTGATGAGACTTTCAAAAAGGCTGAAGAAGACAACCCCGATCTCATCTTGATGGATATCCGTATTCAAGGTGAAAAAGACGGAATTGAGATAGCAGAGATTATTCGAAGTAAATTCGGTATTCCGGTCGTCTTCTCAACTGCTTACCTGGATGAAGAAAGAATTGAAAGAGCCAAGATCACAATGCCATTTGGTTATGTACTGAAGCCGATACAGGAGAGGGACCTCAGGGTTACGATTGAAATGGCGTTGTATGTGGCGAAGGTTGATGCAGAGAGAAGTGCTGTTGAAGAAAAATTGAAGGAAAGTGAAAAACTTTTTAGAAGTATCATCGAAGACACACCGGTGCTTATTTGCCAGTTCCTTCCGGGGGGAGAAATCAAATTCGTCAACCAATCATATTGTGATTATTTTAAAAAAACCTCCGAGGAATTGATTGGCAAGAGTTTTCTGACCCTGATACCTAAAGAGGACAAGGAATCCGTGTGGGAGACCATCTCAGCTCTAAATAGCGAGAACTCAGTTATGACTCATGACCATAAGGTGATTTTACCCAATGGCAGTGTTGCGTGGCAGAGATGGACCAATCGGGCAATTCTTGATTCGGATAATAAAATTGTTTCTTATCAATCAATCGGAGAGGACATTACCAAGCAAAAATTAACGGAAGAAGCACTTAAAAAAAGCGAATCGCGCCTTAAAGAAGCACAGGCCGTAGCGCATATCGGTTACTGGGAACTCGATTCCCCATCAGGTACCCCTGCCTGGTCAGACGAAATATACAGAATCTTTGGTCTTGATACTGAAACAGATGCCCCGTCCTTTTCAGAGCATCAGAATATCGTTCATCATGAAGACTGGCCGCGTTTGGAAAAATCCATTGCGATTCTGAACGAGGATGGCACGCCCTTTAGCATTCAGTTTCGAATTCATCGTTCTAATGGCGAGATCGGATGGATGCATTCAAAAGGTACTGCTGAAATAGATGGTACAGGCACTGTTATTCGTATGTTTGGAACCGCCCAGGATATCACTGAATTCAAACAGGCGGAAAAGCAATTAAATCAAATAGAATGGCTGTTATCAAAGCAAAGTAAAACAAAAGCAGGGTCATTGGAATATGGACCGGATTATGGAGATCTGGCTCAACTGAACACCTGCAGGGTACTGTTGGATAACATCGGGGAAGAACTATTATCCGAAATCGCAAATGATTATTTGGAACTACTGGATTCGTCGGCAGCAATTTACGAAAAAAACGGGGATTATGCTTTAGGAATTTTTTCATCCGGATGGTGTCGGTATTTGAATCAGGCATCGCGAAATCTCTGTAATACAGACTATAACCTTGATGCACTTAACTCCGGAAAATGGCTTTGCCATGAATCCTGCTGGTCAGATGCCTCAAAAACGGCAATCGAAACTGGAAAGCCAAATAATATTGAATGTAATGGAGGCATACGTATTTTTGCAGTTCCGGTACGCGCTGGCGATGAAATAGTTGGCGCCGTCAACTTTGGTTATGGGAATCCTCCGGACAAACATGACCAATTACTTGAAATAGCAAAAAAATATCAAGTTGATGTTGATAAACTCACAGAACTCGCCAACGCTTATGACGCAAGACCTAATTATATCATTGAATTGGCTAAGAAAAGATTGATAACGTCGGCAAAATTAATAGGAAAGCTCATAGAAAAATCGGATAATTAGATTTTGGAACAGATATACAAAGTAATCACAACTCCTCATCTACTCGACATCACCCCCATATTATGCTACCTCATTAAAAGGTATAGAACGGTTTTAAAAGTATTATAATTTCCACATCCGTCACAAAACAAAGGTTCAATAATGAATATTCAGTCAATACCTGCGGCAGTGATGGCTGGTATTTGCTTCTATGTTGGCACCTATCATCTCATTGTTTACATCCGTCGCCCCCGAAACAGGCAAGATTTTACCTTCGCTCTGACAAGTTTCTCAATCGGTTTCTACGACATTTTTTGTGCGGGACTGTACAGTGTAGCCTCTCCGGAAATTGGTGTTCAATGGCAACGAGCTCAGATTATGGCTCTTTCCTTAGCCAGCACCAGTTTTATCTGGTTTGTAACCGACTACACCAGGCAAACCTCGAGAAAGTGGGTCTTTGCCTTATCAGGCTGCTATATTGTGAGTGGACTGATCGCCAGTATTGATCGAAGTGGATTGGCCTGGACCGGCGAGCCTGCAGTTAAAATGATCTCGTTGCCGTTCGGTATGGAGGTTACCTATTTTGAAATGACACCTGGCCCGGTTATGGATTTCACCAGCCTCCTCGGTCCTGTTCTATTCGGCTATTCCCTGTGGGCAGGCATTCGTATGTATAAATTCGGAGAAAAGAACAAGGCAATACCACTGATCATCGCCATTGCGATCTTTTTTGTCGGGGTCTTCAATGATTCGGCCGTAGCTAGCGGACTTTTCCAGTTCGTGTACGTTATCGAGTATGCATTTCTTGCCATGGTTTTGTTCATGGCATACGCCCTATCCGGTGAAATAGTCAAAAGCCTGGATTTTCAAGAAGCATTGCAGAAAAGTGAAGAAAGATATCGTTTGATAGCCGAAAACGCAGCTGACGTTATATGGAAAATGAACAAGGAACTGCGTTTCATTTATATCAGTCCTTCGGTCTACCAACAAAGGGGTTATACGGTAGATGAAGCTATGGAGCACTCTTTGAATGAGATTGTTTCCCCCGGCTCCGTGGAAAAAGTATTAAACCTTTACAAAGAAAAAACACAACTCATTGAAGCTGGTGATCCTGATGGCTGGACACCGGCTGTCTTTGAAGTAGAACAATGCTGCAAAGACGGCACCACAATCTGGACCAGCAATAACGCAAGGATCCTACCCGGTCCGGACAAGCAACCTGAAATTATTCTCGGGATAACCCGTGATATCACCGAACAAAGAAATGCTGAAAAAAAGCTGTTGGAAAGTGAAGAGCGGCTGCGAAACACCTTTGTTTACGCACCGGTTGGTGTCGTAGTAGCTGATTTTGATGGAAGATTCCTGGAGGTCAATCAATCTTTTTGCAATATCGTTGGATACTCAAAAGATGAGTTATTGAAAATGACCCTAAATGAGATTACCCATTCTGAAGATATTGAGAAAAACCTGAAAGAAATAAAAAAGATGGTTGAGGGAGATAGCGAATCGTTTCAATTAACAAAAAGATACATTCATAAAAATGGGGAGATAAAATGGGTGAACCTCAATGTTTCGCCTATCCTTGACAATTCGGGGAAACCGCAGCACCTTATCGGCCAAATTATCGACATTACCCAGGGAAAAGAGGAGGAGGGGAAAAGGAAAAAGCTTGAAGAACAGTTACAGCAATCCCAGAAACTGGAAGCTATCGGAACGCTCGCCGGTGGAATCGCTCATGATTTTAACAATATCCTCAGTGCTATCTTTGCATTCACACAGCTTTCCCAAAAAAAACTGGCAAAAGTGCCTGAGAATGAAACCGTTTTCAAATATCTCGAAAAAGTGAGGTCAGCAAGCAACAGAGCCAAAGAATTGATTGATCAGATTCTGACAATCAGTCGAAAAGGTGAGCATGTTCCCAAAAATATAGATTTGGTACCGATGGTTAAAGAAGTCATGAAATTCCTCAGGGCTTCCATCCCTTCCACCATACAGATCGATATCAACTTTTCCCCGGATCTGAATTTGATATTCGGAGATCCACCCCAAATACATCAAATCATCATGAATCTGTGTACCAACGCATCCCACGCTATGGAGTCAAAAGGGGGGACACTGGGTGTCCACCTGTCCAATTTCAAAATAGCGCAAAAATCAATAGAAACGGGTGATCTGGAACCTGGAGATTACGTGATGATCAAGGTGAGCGATACCGGCACGGGAATGGAAGAAAGAATCAGGAGCCGTGTATTCGACCCCTATTTCACGACCAAGGAAAAGGGTAAGGGTACGGGCCTGGGTCTGTCGATCGTCCACGGTATTGTTGAGAGACACGGTGGGTATATTTACGTTTACAGCACCCCGGACGTCGGCACCAATTTTCACGTCTATCTGCCTGCTTCGACAGGTAAAACTGAGAAAATGGAAGAAAAGGAATATACCGACCTGCCGACAGGAACAGAACATATTCTCCTGGTCGACGACGAACCCGATATCTTAAAGTCGTACAGCGAAATGCTTGAACTGCAAGGGTATCAGACGACGCAATGTATAAACGGCCCCGAAGCGCTAACAATGCTGTCAAACGAGCCTGAAAAATACGATCTTGTCCTGACCGATTATACGATGCCTCAGATGACCGGCATTGTCTTAGCCAGTGAAGTTCACAAACAGATACCAACAATGCCAATTATTCTGATGTCAGGTTTGGGGCAGCTTATTTCCAATAAAGATCTTAAATCTGCCGGTATTACAGCCCGGTACTCCAAACCGGTTGATTATGAGATATTGATAAGAGGCGTAAGAAAAGCGCTGGATAAAAGTAAATAGGGGACGCCTTTGCGTTTTTGCTATTAAACTGTTACTGATAAATTCACCCCAGCAACGATGATAATAACCCAGCTCAGGATCTGAACATGCCCAGACAATCTCGAATTGATGCTCCTGGAGCACTACACCATATTATTAATCGTGGAATCGAGAAAAATAAAATCTTCCGAGATAAAATCGATTACCAGAACTTCCTGGGTAGGTTTTCAAAACTCATCGAATCAACAGGCACGACTTGTTATGCCTGGTCTCTAATGCCGAATCACTTTCATCTGCTGTTGCAAACAGGACAGGTTCCACTATCAAAATTTATGATGAGACTCTTGGGTGGACATGCAACAACCTATAACCGTAGGCACGGACGAAGTGGACACGTGTTTCAGGACCGATACAAATCCATCTTATGTCAAAAGGATAGCTATTTGAAAGTGCTTGTCAGATACATTCATTTGAATCCTCTACGGGCAAAAATTGTTAGCTCTATTGATGAGTTAAACACGTATCCGTATACCGGCCATTCAGTTATCAAGGGACATCTAAACCACGATTGGCAGGACACTGATTATATTCTTTCGCAATTTGCCAACACTCCGTCTTTAGCGAGACGAAGGTATGGTCTGTTTATCAAGGAAGGACAAGATCAAGGCAGGAGAACAGAACTGACTGGTGGAGGCCTGATTCGTAGCTACAACGGATGGAAAAGTGTAAAAGAGCTTCGTAAATCCGATGTGTTTTTAAGAAGCGATGAAAGAATCCTGGGTGACAGTGATTTTGTGAGTAACGTTTTGAAGCAGGCACAGGAACAGGAGACAAATCATACCAGTTTAAAACAAAAGCGGTTAACAGAAATAGATGTGAGAAAAAGAGTTTCAGAGATTATTGGCATTAAACCTGAGAAACTGTTAAGCCACAGAAAGGATCGACTTGTTGTACGAGCGAAGCGTCTGTATTGTTACTGGCTGGCCAAAAATTTAGGTTATTCCATGACAGACATTGCCAGGATCATTGAGACATCTGTGTCGACAGTCAGCCGGTCAGTTAAAGCAGGAGAAATGCTTTGCGATGAAAACGGCTGGAAAATGGAAAAAGATACAGAATAGCAAAAATGCACAGGCGTCCCTGTTATTTCTGTTATTTCTTTTCGGCGGGCATTTGGTCTTTTACGAGATTGTAAAACATCAAGGCTTTCGAGCGGGTTTCAGGGGTTAGAATGTCATACATGTGAAATTTGATCCCGTTGGCAGTTCTGGTTTCAACAACCTTCCCCAGATCCGAATCGACTTTGTCCGAACCGTAGAGAAAAAAACAGGTATAGGTATGCGTGGATTGGCTTCCTGATGTGCTGTATGACATTGAAAGCTGGGCGGATTTTACTTCAGCTCCCAAAATCAATAAATGATTATTTTTTTTCTCACCTTTCGTTTCGGCAATAACCTGGGGATAAGTGATTTCATGAGAGGGTGAACGCCGCTCGATGACGGCAGATTCAGGTATGACGGAAAATCGAGATCCCAACTCCTTGTTAAAGTCTCTATATACCGGACCCATGCGACTGCGGAACGCGGCCGTTAATGATCTTCCGGACTCACCCACTTTTCTGAGGAAAGGATCATCAATATGATCTCGGGTCACGCTGTGGAATTCAAATGTAGATTCAATTTGTTCGGGTTTCACTTCAAGATCATTTCTGGGGATGATCTTACGCTCAGGGTCTGCCTTTCCGTCTTCCTTATTGAGCAGGGACTTTAGCTTTCTGAATGACGATCTCGCAAATTGCTGCGCCTTCTCAAACTCTTTCGTCATCGTGGAGAACTCGCCATGATTTTCAGATTGGGGTTCCACCTCTGTTTTCAGTTCTTTTTTGACAACGCCGTTCACTTGGGCTGCCAAATCGTTAAAAACCGAATATGGCAGTTCCAGGAGAATCTTACTTTCTTTCTTCGGATTTGTCTTGACGCTCTCGTAAAGTGAGGTCCCTTCCAAGCTGTATTTGGCATAGATATCGTCTTTCTGTTCCGAAGATCCGACCTTGTTGACGAGCCAGTCAATTAAAAACTCCTGTTTAATGACCTCGAAATCGAGATAGTTGTAGTAAAGTGTTTGGAACTCATTGGCTACCTTGATCTTCATTTTGGGCGAATAGAACGCATAAAAAAAGTAGTTTCGATAGTTGTAGTTTTGAACAATCTCCGGATATACGTACGATTGATCCGCTGCCTGTTTCTCCTTGATCTTTTCGGGATCAATCAAATCAGTATCAAACTTCGAATACAATGTTTTTCGATGTTCCTTGCGAATCATCATTTGAAACATCATGTTAAGGACTTTTTTAAGCGAAGTAAGTCCGTCAATTTGCTTTCTTTTTGAGAGAACCGTACTAAAAGGGTGACTCTCAGCAAGTGATTTTCTGATCGTATCAACGGACTCAATTGTTTTTCTGAGTCTGTACACGTCCCACAGAATACAAAGTTCTCTTTCGATGTTGTCCTTCTCATCATACAAAATGTTGGTCTGATCCTCCGTCTCCTTTGTTTGAAAAAAATGCATAATGATTTTCATTAAGCCATTTTTTTGAGGGAAAGGCGGTAACACATTTAAATACCTGGATTTTAAGGATTCATCCCGCACCGCATTGGTAATCCAGTCCAATCTTATCTGCACAAAACCGCCAAGAAATTTCCTTATGGCCAAAAGCTCAAGCACATCCGGAGCGGTAGAATCATAATGTTGCTCGTAATAGTACTCCTGCAGGTTATTGAGGTTATTCTTCCAACGGCTCAGTTCCTGATTGTACTCCTTTATTAACCCGTTATTCTCTTTAAGCCTTTTGATAGCTATCAGGTCTTTATTTTTCCCGGATTTATCATCCATTTCAATTCAACTTAATTAATTTCACATATCCGATTTGCAGCTGAGCTCACCTCATTAGAACTCCCTTTGCCTTTGAAATCCATCAAGAAGCTCCTTCTCAAACATAACTATAACATACTGCCATTGACATCATCAATTCAATAATAGCCCCTGCTCCATCTTTCACACAAAATGGGGGACGTAGTTGAAATTTTGACATTTGATTGCACCCTTGATTTTGTGGGCTCAAAAATGAGGTGATCGAAACAATGACATTTGAAAACATCTCCGATTTTTTGGAACCGGATTGAGCTACACCACTGTAGTTTGAGTCCATGGCAAAAGCTGGAGTCGCTTCAAAAGTAATCTCATACCACTTCACAATACAACTTTTTTGAATGTCCTAAATCGCAGAAACATTCCGTATTGATGAATCGTCTTGCTTCATTAGATTTGCATTGGATGTTTAAGATTGTCTCAATGAGACAAATTTGATATTGTCTGTAGCAAGCTATTGAAAACAGGGAAATTTGCGTTGGAAATGGGGTATTGACCATTAAGGAGTTTATGTCTTCTGATAAACTGCTCAAAAGCAGCATTCTTTTTCTCAGTAAGCACAACGCGGTCAGGAGTCAACTGGCAGAGGCATTTGCTGCTCAGTTCGATAAAAAGGGCGTTTCTGTAACCAGTGCAGGAGTAGATTCTGCGACGTCGGTACACCCTGCCATCGTGACAATTCTGAAAAAGATGAACCGGCAGGATCATGTCTGCAAAACAATTGCAGATTTAAAAAACCACCGGTTTGATCTTGTCATTACACTGGGAATCGTAGCCAGGGAAAAAATAACAGCACTGCCCGGGGCCCCGATTATGGTACACTGGGATGTTGATGATCCCTTAACCGGTAAACCTGCGGGTGTAACCCGGAAGAAAAGGATTACCCGCTGTGTGGAGCAGATAAAAACCCTGGTTGATCATCTCTTTTCGGATGGGTACCTTGACGCCATCCTGCCGCAAAAACGAAACACGGATCGGATTTTCAACAGCCTTGCCGAAGGCATCATAGCCCACGATATCAATAAGAAAGTATTTCTTTTTAGCCAGAGGGCATCGGAGATCACCGGCATTTCCGAGGAAAAGGCCATGTCCTGCGAGTGCCATGACATCTTTTCGGGTCCGCTGTGTGGTCCCCAGTGTTCGTTTTGTAACGACGATACCATTGACGAATTTGAGACTAAGAAATACGACTCGGTATTCTACGATTCCAATGGAGTGAGAAAGGAGTGTCGTGTGACAGTAGTACCCATCAAAAGCGAATCAGGAAGAATCCAGGGTGTGGTCGCCTCACTGCAGGATTTAACCAGCCAGAGATCTTTGGAGTGGCTGCTTGGAAGAGAGAAGATTTACGAAGGGATTGTGGGAAACGATTCCAAAATGCTGCAGATATTTCAGCAGATCCGTGACGTTTCCGCTTACGATTATCCTATTCATATCTCCGGTGAAACCGGAACCGGTAAGGAGCTGGTTGCCAAGGCCATCCACAATGAAAGCACCAAAAAGGGAGAGCCGTTTATTCCTATCAACTGTGGCGCACTCCCCACCGGGCTGATTGAAAGTGAACTCTTCGGACACCTAAAAGGCTCTTTTACCGGTGCAATTCGCGATAAAAAAGGACGGTTCGAACTTGCGGATGGCGGCACCATCTTTCTCGATGAGGTGGCGGATCTTCCCAAGCATGTTCAGGTCAAACTTTTGCGATTTCTTCAGGAGGGTACATTAGAACGGGTGGGAAGTGAAAACAGCATTAAGGTTGATGTACGCGTCATCAGTGCAACAAACGTTGATCTGCAGGCGGAGGTTGATCGGAATAACTTCCGCAGTGACCTGTTCTACAGGCTTAATGTCATTCCCATCGAGCTACCACCGCTTCGAGATCGAAAAAACGACATCCCCTTGCTGTGCAATCATTTCCTGGACCAGGCCTGCGAAGAAAACCAGTCACAGCGTCCCACCCTATCCAACCAGGCCATGTCAATACTGATGGATTACGAATGGCCGGGAAATGTTCGGGAACTTGAAAATGCAATTCGATTTGCCGTTGTGAAATGTCACGATCGGACCATCCGCCCGGAAGATCTTCCGCCAAAGATAAGCAACCTGAGAAGCCCGATCACATCCGGGACCAGGAGCGTCAATCTGGATCGACAAACTGTACTGGAAGCATTGCAAACTGTAGAAGGTCACAAGGGCAAAGCCGCAAAACTACTGGGAATCGGGCGTGCCACGTTATATCGGTTTTTCGATAAACATCCCGACCTGATTAAGAAAAGAGGATGAAGTTCTGATTTGTCTCTTGAGACAAAATTTGTCTCTATCAAGCTGAGACAAAAGAGGTTGGATAAAAAGGATTTTTAATCAGTAAGTTACAGTTGACTTCAAATCGACTTCGGCAGGCATTACTCCCGGAAGCTTTGTCTCTTTGTTTCGTTTAGCTCAAACAGAAATTCCCCCTAAATCAAACAACCATCTGAAATCAAAAGATATACTGGTCAAAATTTTGATTGGTACGAAATTTGATAATAGGTCGTTAAACACTTTATATTTTCTAAAGCAAACTCAACCCATAGCCGACTGGACAGCACAGATGCAACTTGCAGCATTAAACGATTTCCTGTGATTGGCTCCTGACCATTCGGCCATCGGTTTAAAATTTTTAAGACGCTTCAAAAAGAAACCCAAAAAGGGAGGTACACATGTTAAACGGAGTTCATTTTTTATTGACTTACCAGTGCAATTTTGGATGTGATCACTGTTTTCTTTATTGTGGACCGGGTACTGAGGGCGTTTTCACCTTTGATCGACTGGAAGAGATCATGATGGATGCGAAGGCAATGAGGAGCGTCGACAATATTTACTTTGAAGGCGGTGAGCCGTTTCTATACTATCCGCTGTTAAAAGCCGGTCTGGAGGCTGCACAGGATTTTGGTTTTGAAACGGGTGTTGTAACCAATTCATATTGGGCCACTTCGGTGAAAGATGCAAAGCTGTGGTTGGAACCTCTTAAGAAAGCCGGGTTGTCTTATATCGGCCTCAGCGACGACCCTTTCCACTACGGCGATCAGACCGATACGCCGCCAAAGAACGCGCACCGGGCTTGCCAGGAACTGGGAATTAACTGTGATTATTTTTGCATAGATAAACCTAAGGTGGAATCCGCAACGGACAGATACGGGGAAAAAGGAGAACCCATTGTCGGTGGAAGTACTGTCTTTAAGGGAAGGGCCGTTGAAAAGCTGGTCCAGGGTTTACCCATGAAAGATTGGCAGGGATTAACAAGCTGCACTCGAGAGATACTGGACGATCCTAACCGGGTTCATATAGATCCGTTTGGAAATGTTCATGTCTGCCAGGGGTTGGTTATCGGAAATGTTTTCGAGCAACCGCTCTCAAAACTGATGAAATCTTTCAATCCGGAGGCCCATCCCATAATTGGCCCCCTGATGAAAGGTGGCCCTGCCCAATTGGCCAGGGAATACAGCATCCCCCACCAGGAACGATATGTTGATGAATGCCATTTCTGCTACACCTTAAGAAAAAGCCTGCTGGATGAATTCCCGCAGTTCCTGTCTCCAAGGCAGGTTTACGGTTTACCAAACTGATGAAGCCGGGAGCGAATCCACGATCGGGCTAATCCTATTGGAACGGATAATGGTTTCGCACCCTTTTTTACCCCCTCAAGAACAATCCTTTCCATTTTTATTTCGATTGAACTTTTTCAGGAAAAAAGACGACCATGAGAAACATTCAATACTCCTTCATGGAACGCAACGATATTCAGAAATCAGCACGAGTCCTCAGCCATGCCATGTTGAACAATCCTGTTCACATCGCCATCTTTAAGGGAAATGGCGAAAACGAGCGTCTGGAAATAGAAAAAATGTTCCTCGAATTGCTCAATACACACCCCGGTATCGTCTTTGTGGCAAAGGACAGCGACAAGATCGTCGGGGTTATGAGAATGAAGTCTTGCGTTGGCAGTAAAATCAAGGATGAACCCGCCGACCTGCAAAACGAGGATGATATCAAACTGAGAGTATCTTTCTGGCATAGGGAGTGGTCAATTAGAGATCCAAAAGATCAGCATTGGCATTTGGGTCCTATCGGTGTGCTGCCGGATTATCGAGGACTTGGGATCGGTTCCGGGTTTATGGAACGTTTTTGTAGGGAAGTCGATAATTGTTCAGCAAAGGCTTACCTGGAAACGGATAAGGATGAAAATGTTCGTTTCTACGAAAAATCCGGATTTGAAGTTATCTCAAAATCAGATATTTTCCAGGTTGAGAACCGTTACATGATTCGAGCCAGGCAGGTTTAATCCCAGGGTGTGCATTGCCAAGGGTGATCTACCACCCAAAAGCACACCTCCCGGCCAGATCTCGGTTTGATTCTTTTTTCATCAACTCCCCGGACATTGTTTGTCTTCAAACCGGTCAATAATCGCTACCGCTGCATCCTGCACCTATTAAACATTTATTTCAATCACATAACAAATATCACTATTTCTTATTGACAAATGCATTTGGTGTGATTATATTTTAATTTGACCAGTCAGAATAAATAAAATTCCCAGTTTGGTTAAAATCAAGATCAATCGTCACGCTAGAAAGTACCTTTATTCAATATTAACTCCGATAAACCGAAAGTTGAACCTGGATAGAAGTAACTAAATTTTCCATGGGATGTTGACCAAAAAGCACAAGAAGATTATATTTATAACTGACCAGTCAGAATAAAATAAAACAATGGAGAGATTATGCCTAAAGTTGGAATGGAGCCGATACGAAAAAATCAGGTCATAAACGCCACATTGGAGTGTATTTCAGAATCGGGTTTTGAAAAACTGACGCTTGAAACAGTGGCCAAAAAGGCGGGCATTTCCAAGGGCGTCGTGAGTTATTATTTCAAAGGTAAGGAAGATCTGATTCTTCAATCTTTTCGCGCCTTTCTGGATAATTATAATCAGAAAGCCGTTGAAGCCTTCGGTAAAGAGACCTCTTGCCTAAAACTCCTGGAGACAATGATCGATATTGTTGTCTTCCCAAAGACCGTTCCCCGGGAGCCGGAGGGGATGGAAGGTGACTCTCAACACCAAGAGAACAATGAGACATCGATCACTTTGGCCGAAGATCAGCACTTCAACATCCTCATCCATTTTTACTCTCGCATGAAGCAAAATGACAAACTTCAGGAAATCTATCAAGAGGTGTATCAGCAGTATCTGGATGGCGTTATCGAGACTTTAAAACATGGGATTGAAAAGAAGGAGTTCAAAGTCGTAAATCTGCTTCCGACTGCGTATGCAATAATGGCCCTGATAGACGGTATCACCTTGTATGAAGCATTGGGTTTCAAGCCCCTGGGCAGAAGCGAAATAAAAAAAGCTTACAAGGCTCACATCAAAAACTTGCTCACTTAGTAATTCTAAACATAAGAGAAGCCGTATGAACAAAACAAAAATACTGATAGCCGGTGGGTACGGGGCTGTTGGAGAAGAAATAGCCAGACTGCTCACCCGCAAACCCGGAATCGTGCCTGTTGTGGGTGGAAGAAATGAAGAAAAGGCCAGACTTCTTGCAGATCAACTCAATTGTGAGTGGATACGTTTTGATTTGAACAACAACGAGTCAGTATTGAATGGCTTGAAAGGTATGGATATCGTCATCAATTGCTATCTGCCTTCAGACAGCTATCACACCAAGCTGGCAGAGGCTGCTATTGAGCGGCAGGTAAACTATTTGGATGTTTCCGCTTTTAATGGATATTGCGGGCGTATTATGCAGTTGAATTCCCTGGCCGAAGAGAAAGGAGCAACCTTGGTTACAGCGCTGGGGGCATATCCCGGAATTCCCGGACTCATTTTAGCCAATTCCGGGGATTATTTTTCTGAGATCAGCTCTGCCGACATCTATTTTGTACTGGGAGGAAAGCTACAGGGATTAACTCCGCTCTCTCTGATGGGTGTTCAATACATGATGGATGTACCGCCCCTGGTCTGGGAATCCAACCAGTGGCAAAAACCACGGGTGACAGGAACCCGGGAATCCATCGGTAAACCCTTCAACAAGGAGATTTTCTTCTCACCGGGCATGATCACACATGATCTGCATATGATCCCTGAAACCGTAAAAATTGACAAAATTTCCAGTTGGTCCGGAATGGAAAACTTACTGCAGGGATTGGTTTTCTTTATTGGAATGAAACTGGGGTGGGCGGGTAGCGAAAAGAAAGCAGCCCGGTTTTTGAAGCTATTGAAGCTTATGGGAAAACGCAGGAAAAGCCATCCGGAAATGGCGTTAAAAGTCGTTGTCAAGGGAATAAAGGACGGGAAACCAATGAAACGGATCGTTGAAATCAATGGGACCGAAGATTATTTGACAGCCCTGGTTCCTGTTTTGGCGTGTGATCAACTCATTGATGGACAAATCAGTCAAAAAGGAGCATTTACCGGACCTCAAATTGTTGAAACAGAAACATTGCTACAATCTTTTCGAGACATTGCGCCGGGATATAAAGAAGACTGGGTTCTGGACTAGCAAACAAAAACCGGCAAAGTTTTACCAATTGCCCACTGATTTCTTATGAATGCACCAATTGCTAACATCAGTAACCAAGGGGCTGGAATTAAATAAATCGACAGGAGGAAGATCATGGAACAGCAAAATTCTTTTAGAAAAACTGCGGGTTGGCTGGCCGTTATTTCAGTGCCATTTGCCTTTGCCAATTTCACATTAACCGGAATTGCCGGCGAGGGTAGTTCACAGGAAATGTCCGACCTCTATTTTTACATCACAGCGGGTGCAGATGCCGGGTATTTAATGAAATGGTCTTGGCTGGCCGATATGTTGGGGTATTACCTGCTATTGGTGCCAGCGGCTTTTCTGCTCCATCATTGGTTAAAGGTCAAAAATCCTTACTGGATGGGAATTATTTCATTTTGCGGGCTGGCATACATATTTTCCGGAGCCATTGGCGCGGCCATTTTAGCCAGGGTTTGGCCTACCTTGATTTCCGGTTATGCTGCTGCCGATGAATCAGTTCAAGAGATCTATCGGATTGTTTTCACCAACTCAACGGAAATGGTATACGGTGGAATCTGGGGCTATCTGGAATTCCTGTTGGCCGGTGTATGGTGGATTGGCATAGGCTTTACCATGAGATCGCAACGTAAGACATTGAGCATTGTTACAATAATCCTGGGTGTTTTCACTCTGATGTCGTTTGCCGGCGAAGTATTTGAGTTCAAGAATGTCGCCCTTATCGGGTTGCTGGTTTACCTGATCCTGGCTCCGGTTTGGGCTTTCTGGCTGGGATTGAGTTTAATTCGCGGAAAAGATCTTCAGCTTGCAATCCCCTGAACCGAATAGGTCGAAAATCAGCAATCGATTTGAAACATGAAATCATACTGATCTCCCAAGAATGCCAATCGCTTTCCGATATTGATCACCGGGCACCGGATTTTATTTTTGGATATGATCAGGATGGGGTCTGCCAATAGCAACTGATGCTCCAACATTAATAACAGTTCTGCCGGGAGAACAGGAGGCCCCCAGGATTGCCTCGGCAAATGCCGGGGATACCAACAGGGTAGTGAGCAGTTTTTCATTATTAGAAACAGTAGCTGCAATAGAAGCCCAAAAAGGTGAAGCCGGCGGATGAACCGCTATACTTTATGCAGGAACTCCTGTCTGCCATTCATGCCTTTCAAGCTCTTGCTGCGAGCCTCACAATTCAGTTGAAACAACTACCTTTTGACGGTGTTGAATTCTATTCTTCAGAGATTTTCAAATACCAAGTCCCCGGAGTTTTAACCCTATCATCCCAACAGCTTCCACATTAATCGTTTCGTTTTCAGTAACCCATATAATCATGCCTATTTCTATGTTTTAAAAGAATTCTGGTATGAATTCCGTTTTCCCCGGGCGTTCCATCCGGTTTGTATTATTTCGCTTGAATGTGGTCTTTCTCCGGATTGGTGTTTAAATTTCTTGATTATATTTAAATGACCGTTCAACCAATATTATTGACCATTCATCTATAAAATGCCTGCGTTCAGCAAAAAACGGTTGTGGGAAAAGACCGGATTATAGATTCTGAAATCGCAAAATTCATTTCATTGTTTGCCAAAAAAAATCTACCTGGAAGGTGGACCCAACCAAAGGATAGACACCATGAGAACCTTAAGTAAACTGATGATAGGTCTGATTACAGCTTGTCTGTTGACATCCTGCAGCACCTTGAGAATTGGGTATGGCTTTGCTGACTGGTACATCGTGAATGAGATTGACAATATGTTCGACTTAAATCGCACACAGGAACAGAAGGTCAACGAACTGGTCGACAGGCTACATGAATGGCACAGGACGGAAGAGATCCCGCGCACAATTGAATTGCTGGATCAGGCAAAGACCAGGATACAAGGCAATATCAGTAAAGAAGACCTCGATTGGATGTATGTCGAGTTGAATAAGATGAAAGCCAGAATGGTCGAGCAGGTCATTGATGATGTTTCGGTTTTATTAACCACGCTTTCGGATGAACAGATTGGTCATCTGGAGCAGGCCTTGGTCGAGCACAACGTTGAAGACGAAGAAGCATTCGCAGTGCCTCTGGATGAATGGGAAGCGGAAAAAGAGGATCAGTTTGTCAGCAACCTGGAAGATTGGTTTGGCAGTGTCAGCGCTGATCAAAAACAGAAACTGTTCAACGTGTATCGTTTTGACAGGTCTGTTCACAAACGATATCACGATCAATCCGTTAAAACACAAAAAAGGTTTGTCGCTTTATTGCGGTCAAAGCCAACTGCAGAAGAGATCAAGTCCATTCTCAGCCAATGGATGTCGGGTTCCGATTCATTTTATTCTGCGGATTACAGAAGGTTCCGGGAGCGTCAAAGTGCGCACCAGGTCATGTTTTACCTGACCCTGGATCAATCCATTACAGAGCAGCAAAGACAGGCAGCGATTAAACGGTTGGATGACTACAGAAGTGATTTAGTAGCAATTCATAAGAGTTCATAAAACAGCCAATATCGTTTTAAATCAAATTCGATAACAGGAGATCAAATGGTACAGGAGAGAGCTAATAACAAAATGGTCAAAAAAAGTTTCTGGGTTGCTCTGGCATTCTACTTACTGATTGCCTTTGAGTTCTTTTACATGGTAAGCCCTTTTGCCGCTTACTTTTATTCGGTCTACAAACCCGGCTTGGCTTTTTTAAACAACTATTCGAACCTGGGTTGGCTGAGCAGCACCTTTTTACCCCATTTTGTAGCACATACATCATCTCCCCTTTTGAAATTGATTGGTCAGATCGGTGTTGTTTTGACGATCGGCGGGCTGTTGATGTTCATTATCGGTGCCGGACAGGTATACTACAACAAGCTGACCAGAAAAAAGGCTGTTACCGGCGGCGTCTATATCTTCATCCGTCACCCTCAATATGCTGCCCTGGCGATTAGCGGATTGGGGCTCCTTTTGCTCTGGCCCCGGTATTTAGTGCTTTTGTCCTATATCACCATGCTTTTTTTCTACTACTTTCTTGCCAGGGTGGAAGAAGTAGAATGTGAAAGGAAATTCGGGGATTCATACCGCGAGTATCTGAAAAAGACAAATATGTTTTTCCCCATCCGTTTCGGCCTGTTCGATAGGATCAGGATATTACCCCGACAAGGCATCGCAAGATACCTAATGATTCTGGTCTTTTATATCGGCAGTTGCTTCGTGGGGATCGGGGCGGCAGACCTGGTGAAAAACTGGTCTTTGGAAAAGATTTATGCGGTTTATGAAAAAGACTCAGCCACCATCTCGGTTACGAGACTAAGCAAAAAATCGATTTCAGAGTTACTATCGTTGGCTCGAAAAGAAGCACAGTATAAAACGATCCATGAGGCAATCGAAGAGGGACCCCAAAAGGCGATCAATTATATTATGCCGACAGACTGGTCTGCTTCAGAGATCCCGATGAACCCGGTTCCAAGAAGGGAAAATGGAGGTGTTGACAGTCCACACGGATATCCGGAAGACAAAATTGTAGACCGGTACAGAATTGTTTTCACCCGTGCCATTCAAAGAAATCAGCAAAGCTCGGAGGGCAAAGAGATTTTGCACAACACCATCGCACGGATTCCACTTTTGGAGATGATCATAGACCTGCCAAAGGGAAAGGTGATTTCAATTAGCGATCCGGTAAAAGACTATAGGCTGGAAGAAGTTCCACTACCGCTTTACTAAGAGACTGCTGTGACTCATTCTTCCCGGGCTGGCTGTTTTCCAAATCCCCCGGCCAGCCAGTAATGCTGGAGATATGAATATTTTTTGGTATACAGAGAAATGCCATTGACAGGTCTTTTATTAAGATTTGTTCATGCCTGTGCTTCTTGCAAGCATTCAATCAGAATAACCTTTCATCTCCATCTGGTAAAAGCTGGTGGGGGTTCAGATCATTGGCGACAGACAAGCTTCAGATGGTATCATTTGAGTTGTGATCTTGGGAAACCGGAAATGAGAATATTGTAAAGTCCGATCTGATACTAAAGCAGTTTGTTAACCCTTGTCGTTATCAGATCTGAACCTCCTCCAACATCCTTCGGGGTACCACTCCTCAAAAATCACTTCAAAATCAGATTCCACAAGCCTTTAACCAAGCGACATCATAGATAAACAACCAAACACCATTCAGGCATCTGCGAAATGGGAAACTTGAGTAAATAATTGTAAGTTTCCATTCATCAAACCGAGCTACATCATCAATCGATATTTACTAAAAGTTTGACTTCAATTCCTCTTCTTGTTAATTTATTCGTATTCAGCAATGGATCAAGATTTCCATGTTTGATGGTGAGGGGCACAAGTTTGAAGGTTTACCAATAGGCTCAGTTTAGCCCGGATAATCAAGATTGTACGGTGGTCGCTTTTGCATTGCTTGCTCAGAACTACTTAAAAACCTGTGGAGGAAAATGGATACAATTGATCTCAAACACTGGCAAGCATGTCTGGCCATTGATCATGACCGTTTAAGCGGGAAAACGAATGTTGACATCAAAGAATCAGGGACCTTTTTGGGTCAATCCTATTTTCTAACCGGTGCCCTTCCTGTCTATAAAACGGAGGTGCAAGAACACGGCGAAAGGTTGATTCGCATTCACTGCGCTTTCATCGGGGAACTGGCTACTGAAGAAAACAACCCCGAGGCCAGGGCGGCGGTATTTGAGCAGGCTCAGTTCAGCATTGCCACCTCATTTAAGACTTTCGAAAAAGAAGGCCAGCATGTGGTCGCAGCGGATTTAAACGATCCCAATCTACAAGTCACCTTCCGGCAACCCGGGGCGGAAGAAGCCATCGAAGCGTTGGTGGAAACGCTGTTGAACCAATGGCTAACCAGGGTGAAAGACCAGCCGGTCTTTGAACTATTTCGGTTTAACCCGGTCATTGCCCAATCGGAAAAGCATCGATTTGAAGAAATCAAAATCACTACCTGTTACGCCAGCCATTCTCCCGAGTTTTCGTCGGTTATATTGTTAATGCGCGAACGGGCACCCGAACGCCGTTTGGAAAACGAACTGGTCATCGACCCGCACATCCTCCCCAACGGCCAGACGTGCTCTTTATGGATCACAGACGATTTCATGAATCAAATCAACGGGCCAGGCAGTGTGGAGAAGATCAAACAGCTTCTAAAGCTAAACCCAGGTGCCATGAAAGCCGAAATCGCCGAAACTCACAAAATCATTCCCGAGTTGGCCTCCCATCTGGCACAGAACATTTTCCTGGAAGGCAAACCTCTTGAATTCACCAGCGTGGAACACACCAAGACGGGGACTCATATATCGGCTACCCCTTTGAGTTTGGACGAGCTGGTGGCTTTGACGGCTGTGGATGATACACAAAATCCAAGATGGTTGGTAATGCCGAAAGTGAACGACCTTTTGCAAGAAGCGGTTCTCTTTTACATGAAAGACAACCTAAGGGAACACTATGTAAAAATGCCGAAACCCAAACGTCTTAATCCGAAGCACCCTGAAGAATTTATTCAGGCATACCGCGACGCCACTGAGCCTTACACCTCCTTTTTACAAGACTATGGCAAATTGCAGGTGTCACTTTCAATTAAAGATTCCCCTAAAGGTGGCAAAGATCCCTTTAATCGTTTGACGCGCAAACAAGTCCGCGAAGATTTAAACAGGATCACTGCCAGAAAAGACTATGAAGGGTTGTCCAATAACCTAATGCTATTGGCATTTTGTCAAGTTCGTCCGCGCATTTCATTGTATTTAAATGATACAACAACAGACTGGAAGCAAGTGTTATATGAGCACTTAAAAAGCGATGCTTTCGCCGAACGTTTGATGTGGGCCAAGGAACCTCTGGAAGTTGCCACTGAGGCCCAGGGCAAACTGGCGCTTTTTGATCGCTCCGGTAAGTTGGTGGAAGAAATCCAAGATCACCACTACGCAAACATGTTGGATCGCATTGGCGAAAGACGCGCCGAGGAATTTGCATTGGCTGACCCAAAGCGATTCAAAAGAGTATTAGACGTGTTTTGTGAAGAATATTTAAAAGTCAATAATCAACTAGCCAATTCCTCCGAAGCCTCAGTAGAAGAACGAGAAACAGCGAAAACCATCAACCATATTGTTCAGGAGTTATACGAAGAATCTGTCTTGTCCAATAAAGAAGAACGAGACTCCAAATGGAAAGATCCTGCCACATGGGTAGCAGTGGCAAAAAAGCTTTCTCTTACGGTCTATCATACCTGGTTTGCGGCTACCCAGTTCAAATCCGATTCCATCCAAAAGGTCACCGTTGGTGAAAATGTATTTTATCATTCTGAAAGGCGATACCAGCCCATTAACGGAGACCCAGGAGGTAGAGAGGGGCAGCAACAGTTGCAGTCTGCGATCAATGAAGGTAGTCAAGGTAATGAAAATCAATATGTCAGGGTTTTGAAAGATCAAGAATCCATTTATGGTTTTGCGAGGCGTCCTGGTGTTGATTTGTCCAAGCGTGTTCAGGATGTCTGCCATAACGAAGATTTTGACCTGAAAAAAATAATCGTTGAGAAGGATCGTGAATTAGGCCATGTAGCATATCAAGGACGTTTGAATGGTGAAGTGAACAATGCCAATAGAAAGGGTGGAATCTTTTTTGATGGTGACGAGCCAACAAAACATTGGTGGAAAGATGAATTAGTGGAATTGGAACTCAAAGGGAAGCTCTCTCAAGTCACGGAAAATGAGTTTAGTTTTAAAAACCCTGATTCTTGGAAATTTACTAAATCAGCGAAGCTTAACTACAACCCTGATGAAGTAGCCGTTAAGCTGGTGCCTCGCCCCGGAACAGGCATGGAACCGAAAGTTACGGTGGAAAAAATTGTTAAAGACGGATATGCCACGGAACAAATCGTTTTCGAATGCGATCCTGAAGAACCATCAACTTACGAGACTCAGCGGGTCAACAAAAGCCCAAAAACTTTAATTTTTGGAAGATTTATGGAAATCTTTGGCAATGCAGCCAGCATTGCAAATATGCTTATCTGTTGGTTTGGGGCTTCAGAAGAAAAAAACTGGTGGGATACGATAAAAAATTACTTCCATACATTTTCATCCGTTTTTTACGGCGTGACTTCTGCTTGCAGGTTAACCAATTTGGCATATAAAGGCCTCAAACTGTTAAGTCCAAGTTTCCGAAATTGGATTCAAAATAATTTCGGCTCAGCGCCTGATCCCAGTGACAGTTCGAAAATCATTATTCGATCCGGATTGGACGGTTTTGAACATCCCAAACTAGCAAAACTTGCTTCCTGTGCTGCTAAGGTCGGCAATTGGCTTCTTGGAGCCGGGGCTTTAATATCATTAGGCGATGCGATCAAGGATTTTTGGAATGGGCACAACACCTCTGGTACAATCAATCTCGCTTCCGCAGTATTGACCGGACTTTCACTCTTTTTTGTCTTAGTTCCGATTCCACCAATGCAAGCATTAGTTGCAGTAGCCGGCCTACTATTAGTTGTTATTGAGATTCTATATTGGGACAGCCAAGCTGATGATGAGGCAAAAATGGCTTTTGATGATTCTGTCGATATTCACAATGGACTCGCCAAACTCAGGCATCCCCCAATTCCTTCGATGGGTTGAGGTAAATCTCTTTTATTGGAAGAATCATGTACAAAGAAACCGACTTAAAAAGCTGGGACTATGTCCTGGCGGTCTCGCAAAAAGAGATCAACAAATGTTTAAAAGAGGTTTTTGATGAAGGTCTCTTGATGGAAAAAGAGCAGGTTTTTGATATGCCACTTTTAGGTGAGAACGGTGTGTTAAAACTAACCTTCGCTGCGGTGAGCATTGAGGCTAAGGAAAATGCCTTAAAACTCTGCGATGTTCGTTTTTCCATCTCGCGCATTGAATCCATCGTCGGCGAAAAAACGGAACAGCTCGTCCGGGATGTCTCCATGATCCTCACTACCTCCCTTGCTTCCTTGAGTGCAAAAAGAGAAGGTAATGTGGAACAGCGCATTATCCTGGACATCAACAACGATGATGTCGTCTACAATGTCATGTTCGAAGGGCAGGGGGGAATGGACCAGGAGTTTCTATCCCGGTTGATTCGCAAAACACTGCTCAAAACCAATTTAAATTCCTTCGTGCTGTCCGGGATTTCGCTAGGGGAAGATCAAAAAGACCAAACTATCCCGACTTTTGCCGAGTTTTCCTTCGTTAGAAATGCTCAAAACCCAGGGCAGAGCGCCCTCATCATGGCCACTTCGGTTGCCCCTGGGGGACCGATTGTAGATAACCGCCTCTTTTTTGATTCCAATATCCTACAAAACGGATTGCCTGCTATGTACTGGGTGGGCAATCAACTCCTGTTTGAAAAAATTATTAAACCCGCCAGTGATAAAACCCTTAAAAAATTAAACGACGCTGACGGAGTCCCCGGTTCAGTGGTAATTGATAACAATCGCATGGTCCGTTTGTCTGAGCATTTAGTTATTCCCGAAGACCGATGCCACGCAAGCCTCACCGGATTTGTTGTAGAAACGGCGGATAACGCGTTGAATTATCACACTACGTTATCACTTAAAAAGCTGAGCAAAGGCTGGATTTACGATGCGGACTTCTTTGCAACCTACGGCACCTGGGCAAAGTCAGAGTTTTTCTTAACCGACAATAAACAGGGTTTTTGGGAAGAGTTTAAAGTCGTAAAGAATCACGTTGAAAAATCGGATAATGATCCCATGGGCTACTTAGGCTGGTTTAATCCCATTCATGGTCATTCCAAAACTGAAGCGGAGAAGGATATGCAAACTGCTGCGGATAATCTTCCAGTGGAGAGCTTCCTGGAAAGCTGTGTGGGCAACATCAACTCCAATGCCAAGAACATTCCGGCTCTCGCACGACTTATGATTGGCGATAAACTTGCATTTAATGGTATGTCCATACACAACAACGGAACCATCTGCATCGGGATTGAATACCCACCTTAGACTTCGAAGGAAACGACAATAACATCCGGTCTTAAAAAAAGCTTGTCTCTTATAGCAACGAAGCCATCACTATATGTATAGCGCCTTTGCTTAATCCCCTGGTTGCAACATGTAAGCAGGAGGGTGAGAAGAGTCTTTAATAAAAACCGGGATATGAAACACTTCATTTAACAGTGCTTGACGATGTCCAACCAATTAAACCCGGGATTTGATTACAAATCCGTTGCACCACCTTATGGCAATAACCATTTTCAAATCATTCAATTCCGCCCGACTCCGGCTTCATTAATAGCGATTGACCATCTCTATCGCATCGGCTTTGGCGACCATCTACCTCTGACGAGGGCCGATCATGTGCAAATGATGGAACGAGGTGTCGTCTTTGGAGTTTTAAATGAAAAAGGCGAACCGGTTGCAATGCGAGCCATTGTCTTCGATTGGTATGACAGCATCCCGCTTGATCCACCCTATTTTGAAGGTCACAAGGATTATGCCTATTGCAATCACGTCGTCATCGTCCCCGAACATCGTCAATCGGAAGTTGGTCATTTAATCGGTCTTTATACCAAAGAATGGTTGAGACAAAATTTTGTCGGGAATGCACGGCTTTCAGTAGCCCCTTGGAATTTAAAAAGTCTTGGATTTCAACTTAAAAACGGCTGGGTGATCACGGACCTTGCCCTTGACCTCTATGGCGAAGGACAACACCGCTTCCACGGGGTCCTTGAAAATGTTGCACACTTTAAAGAATCAAACGAGGGGACTTCCTGGTTATCAAAAATTAAAGACGGCGACGTGCCGCTAGTTGACAACGCCGAATACAGGGGTGATTCCTTCTTAATCAAGCTGTCATCGGAAAAACTGTTTTATAACCCGGCTCAAAACAGCAGCAACCAACTGTTGCAACACTACTTGAACAACAGTCTTTATAAGGGAGTGGCTCTTTTTTCCGGCCGGGAAATTGATCAATCCAACGACTCTTTTTTACTCCTAACCAAGGATGGGACTAAAAATCTAACCCGCTTCAACGGCCTTTCGCACATGAAAAACAGCAGATTCCAGGGCATTCGTGATGGAATTCTATGCAAAAGCGATACTGGAGAGCTGCACAGTTTGGAATATGCCATCGACCATCCCTTGGATTGCTTTGAGTTTGACTACCCTGCACCTAAACATCTGGATGATAAGGCCCCTTTTTTGTCCCATCCCTTCCACGATAAAGCCCGGTGGTGTTCCATACAAGCGAAGGAAAAATCACGTTTCCAAGCCATTCCCGGCATAACGGGAGCTGAAGTTTATTCCTTCGATGCCACCCACTGCCTAACCCAAAGCATTAAGGATCACGCTTCAGAGATGGTGGCCACGTTTATGTCCATGCAGTCTCATTTGAAAGGCTTGGTTTTGGCGACAACCGGAAACATGGGAGCCTCCGAAGCGGCAGCGATGGCAGCGATTGATAAACAAACAGTGGCCTTCATTCCTGCTGAAACAGCCAGGAAAAAAATTGAGAAGCTGGCTCGCTTTGGCGCTGAAGTGCAGATGGTCGACGGTAATTACGACCAAACCGTTATCGAAGCCAAAGCTTTTGCCAAAGCCAACCCCCAATTTATCTATTCCGGAGAAGGAGTCTTGCGTTTGGAAGGCAACAAAGGATTGGCTCAACAAGTGGTGGACCGCCTAGGCTCCTATCCTGATTTTGTTTTTTTGCCTGTTGGGGATGGAGCACAATATTATGGCTTTTTAAAGGGTTTTCAGGAACTGCAGGAAACGGGCTATGAAGGTTGGACGGCAAATCCGGTCAAGTTAATCGGGGTTCAAGCCGCAGGAGCAAACCCGATTTATCAAGCTTTTAAAAACGGAAAAAAGTGCTTTGAGGCCTTAACCCCGCATTCAAAAGCTTGTGGAATAGCTATCGGTCAGCCCCTGTATGGCAAGCAAATCCTGGAAACGCTGTTGAAAGAGCCCCGGAGAGGAGAAATCGTTCAAACAGCGGAAGAGGATATTTTACCTGCCCAAAAAGAGATTGTCGCTCAAACCGGTATTTATGTAGAAGAAGCTTCCGCCGTTGTTTGGTCAGCGCTTCAAGAAAAGCTGGAAAACAAATCGATTTCACCCACAAGCAAGGTTGTGGTCATTTTTACCGGACATCAGGAGAACACTCGATAGCTCACCAATACCTTTGATTACTAAATGAAAGGACTTTCAGGTTCTTTCAATCACTCAGGGTCAGCTGTTTTGGCAAACTTCGGATTGTAAGCATAGACGGATTTTAATACGGACGTTTTTCCTATTGTCCCTTCTCCACCAAAGATATAAACCGAGTTCTTGTAACTGGTGAGGCTGTGAACATCAATCGGATGTACAAAGGTTGCCAGTGTTTGCCATTGTTCTGTAACCGGATCATAGGTTGATATGTCGTTAATCCCTGATTTTGTAGCCGGAGCGTAACCGCCAACCACATAGATTTTATCGTTTAAAACAACGCTTTTATGATAGTAACGCGGTATGGGTAGTTTGTTTTTTGTTTTCCAGATACCGGTCTCCGGGTCGAACTCCTGAATGAGGTCCGCGGTTCCCTTACCACCGATCAAATAGAATTTTCCTTTTACGAGAGAGACCGTGTGTCGGCTGCGCGGCAATGGCATATCCGGAAGTGTTTCCCATTTGTCAGAAACCGGATCATACACCTCGACTTTTCGTTCTCCCCCGTGTCCTCCAAAAACATAAATTTTATCATTGTAGATACCACCACCCAGCGAATAACGGGCGGTGGGCATTCGGCTGACAGTTGTCCATTTTTCCAGGTACATATCGAACATTTCAACCGCATCAATTCCGTTGAGTTGAGATTGATTGTGCCCGCCTATCACGAAAATCTGTCCGTTAAGAAACAAGCTGACATGATGATTCCTTGGAATTTTAATTGGGCTCAATGTCCTCCATTGGTCATCAAAAAAATCGTATTCCTCCACCGACTTTAAAAAAGTCCTGTTCCAACCGCCAATGACCACTGCTTTGTCGCCGATCATGGTGCTGGTATGACCGGCTTTTGGTGTTGGCAGATCCTTGATTTTTTTGAGAGGTTCATCGCAGTATACTGTGATTGGGTGACTGGTTTCTTCAATTCCATCCGACAAGACGAGTGAGATATAGTAAGTGCCCGGATTGTCAATTTTGATGACTGCTTCTGGAGCATTCGTTGGTGAAATCTCGACTGTGCCCTTGTCTGATTCTTCTACATTCTGCCAGGTAAAGCTTTCAATCCGTTTACCGTTTGGGTTGCCAAACTCATCGACAAAACTGTTTGCAACCTGGCCTTCATCATCTGCTTGCTCTGTAAAATCTATGTCATAGCTTGCAGAGGCGTCTATGAGGAATGGCGTTCTCGGTCGCAAATAGATTTCATTTGGAACGACAGGAATTGGGGGGGTATTTGCGTTTCTCAGTTTTATGATTTTTTCAACAAATCCATCTTCCGGTATGTATGCTTTAACACGAACAGCCTTTAGTTTGTCTTTCACCACTTCGATTTCATAAGAACCGCTATCAAGTCTCAGTTCCGTCTGATTGTCATTCAAAGCATAACCTTTGCGGTTGGTTGTATAATTGGTAATGGATTTTTGGGGGGATATGATTCTTACCTGGGCATTCGAAACCGGCAGGTCTTGGGCAGTGACTCTAACAACAAGAGATCCCTTGTTGAAGATAGGGTCATCGTTAATCATAAAAAGCGGTGTCGAGGTAAGTGTAACAGCAAGAATTGCAATCGCCTGAAGATTGTTCCGTTTAATTTTTCGCGGGCGCATTGTATTAACTATCTATTTTTCAAATCCTGTATGCGTCAATGGTTTTTTAATCGATGCTAAACGAATTATTCACGGATGATGGAATCATCGAATTTCATGGATGCAATCCTGATGTTACTTTTCTCCAGGCATTTGAGTGTCTCCTCCCAGATCACTTTTTTGATTCGAAATCTGGCACCATAATCCTCAATGCTATACATGATCAAATATTTGGCAGACCAATGGGTGAAGGTATTAAAACTGACGATCGGATCCACGACCTCTGGAACGTTATTAAGCGCTGTTAATAACGCGTTCCGTGCTTTCTCGTATGGGACATTTTGCTCCAGATCGATAAAATGCCAAAGACAGGCAAGGTTTTTAGGGGAGGAAAAATTTGTGAACTCAACTTCAGAAATTGTATTGTTCGGTATATTTAAAATAACGTCATTTCGGGTCATGATTTTAGTTGTTCGCCAATTCATCTCAATCACTTTCCCTTCTTTCATATCACCAATAATGACCCAATCCCCGATGTTAATACTCTTTTCCATATTCAGCACCAGACCTGCAACAACGTTGGAGATATTCATCTGCACAGCAAGTCCGATAATCATCAAAAATATTCCTGATGTTCCAATGATACTGGTGATTTTCTGATCATAAACGAATGCAATAATACCTAATACCATTAGTGAATAAATCAAAAATGTTAGAAACATTTTGATAAATTCCGGCACCTCTCTTCTTGATTTCTGCTCGACGAAACGCCAGAAGAATCGTCGAACAGTGGAGGCGGTAATATATGCGGGTACAAACCACCACATCAGGTAAAAAAACTGAATGATTTTCCCCATGAAGTCCGAATCAACGTATGTAAACGCCATACTTGTTGCAACCGATTCAGCTGCATAAAGCGCAACGATCATCGCCAGCGATGTGAACCACCATCCTTGTGCATCTGTTATTAATGGATCTGTACTCCGTCTCCGGTATTTTTTTGGTTTTTCCTCAGAGTGAGGTAGATAGTAAGAGTAACCTGCTCTCCTACGGTTTTGCGAGATCGGATATTCGGATCGTCGCTGTTTATTAGAGAATCGGATCCACCAGTAAAACCTGTTTATAAGTTGAACTTTACGCTGAAATAACAAGCCTGTTGCAATGCAAATAACTATCAAAACATAAGCAATGCGATTTGATTCCAGTTCGCTTTGAAGATCAAATGAGCTTTTCGCAACTTCTGTTCCAGACATAAACTGCGAATAGCTGATCGTATTGGCGGGTTTATCGATGTGATTAATATTTCCAAGGATTTTGCGGTGATAGACACCTTGTTGGGACCAGGAGACCTGCGGAAACCACTTGAAATCCTGGGGGAAAATCGTTTTGGTACGCTCAGATGCAAGCACTGAAACATCTGCGCCACCGATTGTATCAATAATGAAAATAAGGTTATCGCGCGGTAGCGATTTATGAACAAACGATACTCCAAAAACATGTCTGTTTGGGCCTGATGGATGGAAAGAATTCATCTGGAGCCGGCCTGTGATTTTATATCGTCTATATAGTCTTTTTCCCAACTGAATTTCTTCGATGGGCATCTTCAATTGAATTGGTTTTTCAGCATTCAGAAACTCAATATCCCGCACATCAACACTACCACCGTAACGAAACCAAACATCAAAATCCGCTGTAAACGTACTTGTCTCCAGATCAATGTCTTTTATTTTATTCAGCTCAACTCCGGTGTAAACAATATTGGTTTTATACATATATCGATTACCAAATTTCACCACAGACTCTTCCTTTATTGCTTCCCGCAAATCCGGTATATCTTTGATATCACCGATTGGACTTAGCTGGGTTAAAGCCGGTGCCAATCTTGTGTTCTTGTACTTTCCGATAGTAATTGGTTTGGAACTGTTACCTGAATCATCAAAATAATTCAATCCGGTCACACCTTCCACAGATTGTGCCGGGCTGCTCATGGATTGCAGATAATTTTTGATGACTGCTCGTTTGTCAGCAGTTGATTTACCGGTGCCGGTTATTGATGTTCTTTCGATGGCACTAACAAAAAGAAGCATGGCATCATAGGCATAAGCAGCTCTCCAGTCAGGCTCCTCTCCATATTTCGATATATACCCCTGGTAAAAAGCCTGGGCTTTGGCATTGGCTGATTCATAGAGGATAGGCATTGCTACTAATAAACCGTTGGAATAGTAGCCGGGACGCTCAATTTCTTTTGGCAGGGCTGAAAATCCGGAAATAAAACTCGGATGGGAATATGAATCAGGGGTTAAAATTAAGTTTTCAATCTGCTCATCCCGCAACATTCTGACAAGCTTGATACCTTCTTGATAATGTCCCGAAATAAATATTAAATCTGTTTTGTTTAGTCCTTTCAAAGACGTTATGATGGTGGCGAGATCTTGGTCGAACTTCTCTTTTGATGTTGAGTAGGTATGACTGGCTCGGATTCTAAGTCCGATGCTTTCAGCCGAAGTCTCAAATTCTCTGGCCAACAGGCTCCCGTATGGTAAGTCTTCTTTGATGATAACAGCATGGCTTTTCTTTAGGATGAGCTTTGAGTAGTAGCCCAGAAATTGCCCTTGGTCTTCATCATTGAAAATGGTTCTAAAAAACCAATCATTATCTTTTGTGACGTTTATATTGGTTGAAGTAGGGCTGATGACGGGTATTTTAGCGTCTTTATACAGCTCCGCTGCTGCTAATGATACGGAACTGTAGTTGTGACCGATGGTTCCTAAGATAAGATTATCTTGTCCGATTTTCGAAGCCAACTCCCGGGCTAGTCTTTTGTCGTTTTTATCATTGAACTTCCTGAGAACTATTTTGAAGCCTTGTTGCTCGAAATTCTTCTTATTTTCGTCGATTAGCAGTTGTGCGGCACGATAAAACGAGTTTCCTGCGTCGTGTTCATGATCCATTGGACCGATTACAGCCAGTTGAAATTCTTCCAAATTATGTCCGGAGTTGATCCACTGAGTTCCAACAACGCCGAGAATTCCAACAACTAGCAAAAAGAATACAAACCCGAGCAACTTTTTTATGGTCATAACTTTCATTAAACCTGGTTATTTATTATCAGTGACATGCTTTTTTGATATAACAACAATGATAAGTGGCACCTATCCTTTGATAACATCCTGAATGCTCTGTTTTACAATTTTCAATCCCTCCGTGAGAAGTTGATTCGGTATGTTTAAGGCGGGTAAGAACTTCAAAACAGATCCCTTAGCTCCAGCTAGTTCAATCAGTAATCCGTTTTTAAATGCTTTTCTGGATACCTTGGCTGCAAATCCATTAGGCAAGATTTCCAATCCGTACAACATCCCCTGACCGCGGATGGTCATCTTTTGATCAGGGAATCGTTGACAGATTTCCTCCAGACCTGATTTGAGATTCAGTGATTTTTCTGCGATGGACTTTTCAAATGTTTCCTCCTCCCAGAACTCAAGTGCAGCCGTACCTGCAACAAAGCTGATATTGTTACCCCTGAATGTTCCTGTATGTTGACCTGGTTTCCAGACATCAATTTCTGGTTTCATCAAAACACAGGAAAGTGGAAATCCGGAGCCAATCGATTTGGAAAGAACCACGATATCAGGTTTTAATCCCGCGTTTTCGAAACTAAAAAATTTGCCGGTTCTCCCAATGCCCGCTTGAATATCATCAACGATCAACAAGATGTCGTATTGCCGGCAGATTTCGGACAGCTCTTGCAACCACTGATTTGATGCGACGTTGATACCCCCTTCTATCTGAATTGTTTCCAGAATTATTCCGGCAGGTGTATCAACTCCACTGCTGCAATCATCCAAATACTTTTTCAGTATCTCCAGAGTATTGATATCTTTCCCCAGGTATTTATCAAAAGGCATAAAAACAGTATTGCCCGGAATCCCAAAGTAACTGTTCTTGTAATAAGAATTCGATGTCACAGCGAGTGAGCCGAGGGAATGACCATGGTAAGAATTTGTAAATGCGATGATACCTGGCCTTTTTTTTGCCATACGAGCTATTTTCAGAGCACATTCAATTCCATTTGTACCGGTAGGTCCGGCAAACTGAATTTTGTAAGAAAGATGCCTTGGAGATTGAATTATCCGGTTAAACTCCTTTAAAAAGATCTCTTTGGCTTCCGTTGCCATATCAAGGCTCTGAACAATACCATCCGCCAGTAAATAGTCGACAACCTTTTTGATGATTTTCGGATGATTGTGGCCATAATTAAGGGACCCGGCACCACCAAAAAAATCGATATAGGCTTTTCCGGACTGATCATAGATAAGCGAACCTTTTGCTTTGGAGAATAAAGCAGGATAAGACCTAATGTAGGACCGTACTTCTGATTCCAATGCATCAAACACATCGATACTGGATAAACTCATGGATGTAATGAAAACGTTAGATTGATGGAAACAACCTTACAAAACTGGTTAATCCCGAAGCACTTTGCGGGCGATTTCCAAACATTGACTACTTACAAAGAAAATAATTGATCTCAGGACTAACATTCAGGGTGCGATATATCGCTTCGATTCCTTTTACCCTCCGAATTGAAGCATCAAGCAAAACGAGCTGCCCGTTGCACAACCTCACCTGTTCGGCTGCCTGCCATCAAATGTTACGGTCGCAACTTACCTGTCTTGTTTTAGCTAGAAAGTCAACTGGCTGTAATATTATGATGGTCCGCGATTAGTATACTGAACGTAATGTACTTGAACAAAGCTCTAACTCACCAATATCAATACCCGGTTAGCAGTTTGTACTAAAAACATGTTTGGGAGATTGGATGATTCCGGAAGCTTGGTAAAGTTCTGAAACACGTCCGGGAACACGATCAAACCGATACATAAACAAAGCTTTCCACGAGATCCCTGTTGGTTCCTCGGAATGATCTGTAGTTGATTAAACCTGCTATCAATCTGTTAATTGTTTAATCTATATGATTTTGCTTCGATTGACAATTAAAACTCGAAAAAACCGAATGATTTGCTGATGATTCCGTTGATGATTTAGAGGAATTGTTTAATATGTTCATCTATATATGGATTTATGACAGGCCAAAATTGTCAGCTACCGATGAAATGATACCACGGCTATGACTGCATAGTTTGAGCACTTCATCAGGCTTTGAAGCGATACAATCCGGATGTTTAGATAAGATGATGAGAATTCGCTTTTTGGGTGTCAAAGTATTGCACATCAATCATGAAGAAAACAAAGCTCAATCAAACATCATGATTTTTCTCGTGCTCAGACCCTGATACAGCTTACCTGGTGATTGTTCCCCAACTCCGTGAGCTGTGGAACTGTGGTAGAGCACTCTTCAATCACCATGGGACATCGTTCAGCAAACGGACATCCCGGGTAGTTCCTGGTGGGACTAGGAACCTCTCCCTGGAGGGGTTGACGCTTCTTTTTCTGTTCAGGGTCCGGAAGGGGAATAGCGGACAGCAGTGCTTTGGTATAGGGATGAAGTGGATTGGTGAAAAGTTCTTTTTTTTCCGCCAATTCAACAATGCGCCCCAGGTACATCACGGCGACCCTGTCAGAAATAAAACGGATCACCCCCATGTCGTGGCTGATAAACAGGTAGGATAGCTTGAACTCCTGCTGCAGATCTCTAAATAGATTTAGAATCTGAGCCTGGATGGATACATCCAGTGCCGAAACAGCCTCATCGCAGATAATCATCTTGGGATTGAGGGAAAGCGCCCTGGCTATACAGATCCTCTGGCGTTGCCCGCCGCTGAACTCGTGGGGAAAACGATTCAACTGCCTTGAACTCAAGCCGACAAAATCCATCAGTTTCATTGCCAGTTTCCGGGTATCCTTTCTATCAATCAACCCGTGGTAAACAGGGGCGTCGGTGATAATTTCACGAACGGTTAAACGGGGGTTTAAGGACATGTAGGGGTCCTGGAAGATCATCTGCATATGCATTCGCTTCTGTTGCATCTCTTTTTCGTTCAGCTCTTCCAGGTTGTCACCTTCAAATATTACCTCACCCTCGGTCGGGGGGATCAAGTGCAGAACGGTTTTGCCCACGGTTGATTTCCCACAACCGCTTTCTCCGACAATGCCCAGTGTTTCCAACTCATTGAGGTGGAAATCCACCCCATCGACAGCTTTTACATGTCCGATGACCCGTTGCAACAATCCACGTCTGATCGGGAAGTAGGTTTTGATTTTATTTACCTTGAGTAGGACTGACATTCCATCTCCAATTTTGCTAAACATGAAAACATCTTACCAGATGCCCTGCGGATCTTTCCGTAAACTCCGGGTGCCGGGATCGGCATTCTTCGCTGACCAGATGGCAGCGCTTTTGAAAGTAGCAGCCATGAGGCAGTTCCAGCAGGGTGGGTACATTGCCGGGTATGGTATACAGCTTTTCATGATCTGCCAGATCAGCAACCGCACTCGGAATAGCCTTCATCAATCCGTTTGTATAGGGATGCAGCGCCTCTTTGAACAGGGTTTTGACATCGGTTTGTTCGACGATTTTCCCGGCGTACATGACCGCGACCCGATCGGTTACTTCGGCTATGACACCCAGATCGTGGGTGATCATCAGGATAGCGGTATTGTATTTTTGCTGCAGATCCAGCATCAGATCCAGGATCTGTGCCTGAATCGTCACATCCAGGGCTGTCGTCGGTTCATCAGCAATCAGAAGATCGGGTTCGCTCGAGAGCGCCATGGCTATCATCACCCGCTGCTTCATCCCGCCACTCAATTCATGCGGATATTGTTTAAGCTGTCTCCCCGGATTTGAGATTCCCACTTCATTTAAGTGGAATTCGGCTTTTTCCCGTGCCGCTTTCCTACCCATCTTCTGGTGAACGATCATGGTATCCGTCAACTGATCCCCTATCGTCAGAACCGGATTCAGGGCAGAGGTGGGATCCTGAAAAATCATGGAGATTGAGTTGGCACGAACCTTCCGCATCTGCTTCCGGTTCTTTTTCATCAGGTCCTCACCATTGAAGTGAATTTCACCGCTCATGATCTTGCCCGGTTCGGGGATCAACTGCATGATCGCCAGTGAGGTTACACTTTTCCCACAGCCTGATTCTCCGACCAGTCCCAGGGTTTCTCCCCGTTTGATTTGCAGATTCAGATTGGCCAGGGCCCTGGCCACCCCCTGCCTCAGAAAAAAGGCAACATTAAGGTCTCGGATATCAACCAGCAAATTGTCTTTTTGGTTGTCTTGCTTCATGTCGAGTTATGCGATCAATAAGTTGATTCAGGCGATTGGATCAATCCTTGAGTTTTGGATCAAGGGCATCACGGAGACCGTCTCCTATAAAATTGGAAGCCAGGACGGTTAAGGTCATGGCCAGCGATGGAAACAGGATCAGGTGAGGATAAGACCGAATCCCCTGAATGCCCTCGGCAATCATTCCACCCCAGCTTGGTGTCGGCGGATTAACCCCCAGGCCGATGAAACTGAGAAAAGCCTCGTACAGTATCATTGTTGGAATTTCAACCGATGCGTAGATGATCAGCGGTCCCATGATATTCGGAAGAATCCGCTTGAAAAGAATTCGTCTTCTTCCTATTCCCTGGGACACGGCTGCTTCAATATACTCCCGCTCTTTCACAGCCAGTGTCTCTCCCCGGGTTATCCTCGCCAGGGGTAACCAGGCGGTTAAGCCGATGCCGATAAAGATAAACAGCATTCCTCCCATTGAAGCATCCAGGTTGTACATCAGGGCTTTGAATCCCGTAAACTCCTCCGATTTCCCGGCCCGAAAATAGACCATGATCAGGATGACGAACAGAATGGTGGGCACGGCATAAAGAATGTCCACAATCCTCATCATCAGGTTGTCGATCTTTCCTCCAAAATAACCCGAAACAATCCCATAGCTGACCCCCACAATAAAGGAGGTGAGAGTTCCTATTACCGCAACAGAGAGAGATACCCTGGCTCCGTATATAATCCGGCTGAGCAGGTCTCTTCCCAGGAAATCGGTTCCCAGCAGAAAATCCTTGCCCGGCTTCAGATAACTGCTCATAAAGTCTTCCGCGGCATAGTGGGAAGGAGCGACCCAATCTGCAAATATGGCAACCAGAATCAGCAGGCCAATGAAAACGGAGCTGGCAACGGCAAGCTTGTTTTTCTTGAATCGATACCAAGCCAGCAAGGAGAGACTTTCCCCTTTCTCGAAAGTAACGTTCTCCTGCCCCTTGTCGATATTATCTATGGTCGAATTCATGGAATTTACTTGGTAAGTCGGATTCTGGGATCTGCCCAGGCATACAGAATATCCACAATGATATTCATCACGATGATAAAAGCGCCATACACCAGGTAAACTCCCATTACCACAGGGTAGTCTCGATTGGTTATGCTGATGACAAAATAACGACCGATTCCCGGTATGGCAAAAATCGTTTCGATGACCAGCGACCCGGTCAATACTGCCGCAATAAGCGGGCCTGAATAGGACAAGACAGGCAGCAGGGCATTACGGAGGGCGTATTTGAAGATCACCCGTTTCTCGGAAAGCCCCCTGGCCCTGGCTGTCCTGATGTAGTCATCCCGAATAACCTGGAGCATGCTGGCTCGTGTCAGCCGTGTAATTGCGGCCGCAATGGCCAGTCCCAGGGCAATGGTAGGCAGGATTTTGGAATCCGGGGTTGACCACCTGGCCACCGGCAGCCAACGCAGGGTCAGACCAAAAATAATAATCAGCAATGGCGCCAGAGCCATATTGGGGATACTTCGACCCAGGATGGCTAAAAAACTGGAAACATAGTCAATCACCGTATTGTGATAATAGGCTGCCAATACCCCGAGAGGGATGCCCATCACGAATGCCAACAGCATCGCGTAAAACCCCAGTTCCACGGAAACCGGAAGCTTGTCCTTGATCAGATCCATAACCGAATACCCGAGTTGAGAATAGGAAACTCCCAGGTCTCCCCGAACGGCATTGGCGATATAGATCAGGAATTGTTTCCAGGCTGGCTTATCCAGGCCGTAATAAGCCTCCAGGTTTTTCAGTACCTCCGGTTGCACAGCCTTTTCAGTATCGAAAGGCCCCCCGGGAATGGCTCTCAGCAACACGAAGATAATCAACGCAACCACCAGGAGAGAGAGAATACCGTTGAAGAATCTTCTGATCAGAAAATTTCCCACTGTGGAACTCCTTAGATAACAAAAGCGATTAATCTCAATACATCGAAATGATTATCCGATTCAAATTCGATGGAGAGGTTGTCTTTTCTCCTGCAGCCAGGATAGAAAGACGCTTTGTAAGCATTGGTATGTTCCCGGTATTTTATCTCTACCTGGAATCTATCGGGAAGTGGACACAGGCATTCGTTCAACTGACCGGATAATGATGCAGTGACACCTTCCCTGATTTTTTCGATGTTTTCAGCAGGATGATCGCTGATTGTGCAATGACCGATGCCATCCTTGGTAACACAGGTCGTTATGCCCGGTACCAGGGAACCGGCTTCTTCGCAGATGCCCCGATCGCCCGCAATGAATGTTACAGGCACCTTGACCAGGGAAGCCGTGAAAGTATTCAAGCTGAATTCGGACATGACTTTGCCGTTTATTCTGACATACTCCGCAGCTCCGGATTTTGTATGAGCAAGAGGGCTTTTGTCTGAAGAAGCGGGGGAGTGATAACCGATCATCATGGCAGCTTGGAATGACTCATCGATTTGATCCATCATGGAAAAGGGGTGTCCACTCCAGCCCCTGATCAGTTTTGTCTTTCTCGGCAACTGATCAAACATGATGTTTCTTCCCGTGGCATGAGCATCGTTGATCCAGATTTCAGTGGCACCCGCGCTCAAAGCTCCTTCGCAGGCAGCGCAAACCTCTTTTGTCATTTGATCCCTGAACTCTTGATAGTCCGGATGTTCTTTACGGATTTCATCCCAGACCGTGATACCGGTAACCCCTTCGATGTCGGCACTGATGAATATTTTCATGGCGTTTTTTTTAGGTTTATGTGTTTTACCCGTTCGGGCCGCTAAAGCTCCTGTCAGGAATTTGTTTCAAAATCCAAATCAAGAATCTCTTCTATCCCCAACCCCGGCGCTTCAGCAAGACTAATGGTAGCGTTCTGATAGCTGATTCCCCCTTTTACATTGTTTTCCGCAAGGAAAAGGGGTGCATCCAGATCGTAACGGGTTATGACGGATCTGGCAGCAGCAAAATGAACTGCCGCGGTTACCCCGACAAAACTTTCCATCATGGACCCTACCATGCAACTAAGTCCTGCTGTTTCAGCAATTGCGGCCATTTTCAAGGCATTATGGATACCCCCGCATTTCATCAGCTTGATATTAATACCGTCCACAGCTTTCATGCGGATCAGCCTTATCACATCTTCCGGTGTAAACACACTCTCATCAGCAATAATGGGAACTTTTGAGTTTTGAGTAACGTATTGCAAACCTTCCAGGTCATCCCGGTTTACAGGTTGTTCGACCAACTCCAAATCCACCCCTGACTGCTGCAGACGGTCAATAGCCCGCACTGCCTCTTTGGCTCGCCACCCCTGGTTAGCGTCGACCCTGATTTTGATCTCTTTTCCAACAGCAGACCTTATCTGTCCGAGTCTCTCAATATCAAGGTCAATATCGTTACCGACCTTTATTTTTAAAACATCAAACCCCTTTTTAACCGCTATAAGACTCTCCTCAACCATTTCCCCGGGTGAATTCAGGCTAATGGTGATATCAGTTGTAAGTCGGTTATGGCCCCCCCCCAATAAACGCCAGACAGGCTCGTTGTAGTGTTTTCCCAACAGGTCGAAAACGGCCATGTCAACAGCAGCTTTCGCCGAGTTGTTACCGACGAGACACGATCTGAGAACTTGAAAGAACTCTTCTGATTTTCGGGGGTCTCTTCCCCGGATTTGTTGCCCGATATGTTGGATGGCGCCCCGGATGGAAGCGGTGGTTTCACCGGTTATCACCCCGGTTGGCGACGCTGCCCCGATTCCTGTCTGACCGGTATCCGTCCTGATTAAGACTGCGACACTCTCAACCTGATCCAAGGTTCGCAGGGCGGTTTTAAAGGTTGTGGTTAATTTGTTGGTGAAACCGGCGATTTCTATACTGGTTATTTTCATGGAATTACTTGGGCTGGGAAAGGTACGATTTAATGCCTGCAAAGTTGCGGCTGAGAATGGGACAGTAAAGCTCGCTATCCGGGTCCAGGCTGTCAATCCGGACCATGCCCCTGGCGTGAAGGATTTTGTTGTTGCCCAGGGCTATTCCGACATGATTTATCCTGTTTTGCTCCCTGGCAAAAAACAGGAGATCACCGGGAAGCGCTTTCCGAAAATCAGATGGACCTTCCTCTCCCTGTTCGAACTGCATCCAGGAATCCCTTGGGAGTTGCCTTCCCAACAGGGAAAAAACCAGTTGCACATAACCGGAACAATCGAGACCCTTTGGCGTTCGCCCGCCCCAACAATAGGGATACCCCGTAAACTCCCGGGCCATTTCAACCACATTGTTCCTGGACAATTCCGGAAACGTGCCGGTTTTTTCTTTTTCAAGCCATCCTTCGATACCGTCCGGCAGGACTGTTTTCAGCCACCCGTCCTGTTCGCCTGTTACAGGCAGGGTTCTTCCGATGGTAATATCTCTGATCAATTGTGAGCTGTTATCGGGTTTCAGGTAGATTTTTGCGACATGGCTTCTGACGGTCACCCGTCGCTGGTCAAAATCCCTGTAGTTACTTAGCTGCATATTGTCGATCCATGCTTCGTAACCATCAGGCATTTTGACCAGCGAAAATCCGTTGTCTTTTTCCAGAATCTCCACCTTTTCCCAAAGCAAACCCTGGTTGATTTGTTCACTGCGGAAAGTCGGCTTTTCATACATGTTGCCTATACTCACATTGATCAACTTATATTCGGTCATTTTTCGGTTTTGGGATTCGATATTGAGTTAACGGTCTTAATTCAATGGAAAAAACGAGTGGATCTGAATTCACTGGATCTCATTGCACAAATAGTTCTACATGATTATTTGGGACAGCTTCAAATAATTAGTCCCCAAGCAGGGGCTTGAGAATAGCAAAACGTCGCTGATTCATTAAGAGAATTAGCTGGTTAGCACTATAAAGACGGTTTTTTAAGGTTTGCCAAACGACGCAAACCGTGGAGATACCCTGATCTATGCTCTACAGGGACACGGACAGGAAAACAGAAAGTATCTGCGTAAAAAGGTTTTCTTGACTGCCCAATTAGCAAGTCTTATCAATGTAGAGAAAGATTGCACTATCTCCGGCAAACTAAAAAATCCGAACTTTGAAGGGCATCGGGAAATCTAGGAGTGGTTTTCAAAAATTTTGATTCCCGACCTGCGACTGTTCAATAACTCAAAACCACCTGGTAAATATGAGTATTTGACTGTAATAATTAATTATTCAGCGGCCATTAACCATCCGAATTGCGATATTACGATACCTCTTTGTTGTTTTTTTTACAATCTAATATAAACTTCGCGCAAAGTGATTCGGTGAGTTCAATCCGAATTTCTTTGTGTTGGTCAATTCAATTTTTTTCAATTCATCATCATTCACTCTAAAAAAGGGGACAAATGAGCTCAGTAAAATTTTTCAAAGGTCTTGCATCTGGTCTTATATTTCTGCTGATATCAGGACTGGCGTTTGCGGCAAGTCCGAATTATTTGCGGCTGCCCATGCACGCCGATCCTCCGTCACTGGATCCCGGAAAAGCCCAGGATTTGAACTCAATCGAGATTATAGAACAGCTTTTCGTAGGATTAACCGATTTCGATCCCAACACGCTGGAGGTAATTCCCGAACTGGCCACACGATGGGAAGCCAGTAAAGACGGGAAGACCTATACCTTCTACCTGCGCAAGGATGTGAAATGGACAAACGGTAAGCCCGTAACAGCGCATGACATCGTATGGGCAGTTCGCAGAAACGTGGATGGATCCAATGCTTCTTTTTATGCAAGCTTTCTCTTCATCCTGGAGAATGGCGAAGAGATCAACAGGGGCAAGATCAAAGATGTGACAAAGCTTGGAGTCAAAGCCCTGAACAACTGGACTGTTCAGTTTAAATTAACCAATCCCGCCGGATACTTCCCGTCTTTGGCCGGGCTCTGGATTTTCAGACCCTTGCCTCGTGAAACCATTGAAAAGAATGGTGACAAGTGGACTGATCCCAGGTATATCATCTCAAACGGTTCCTATACGCTTGAAGAGTGGAAACGTGATGATGTTATCAAGTTAAAGAAAAATCCCAATTACTACGATGCCCAAAAAGTCAGAATTGATGATGTCCGGTATTACATTATACCTGAACCGTCAACAGGCCTGGCCATGTATGAGAATGACCAGCTTGACTTTCTCGGTGGACTGCTAGACATTCCCGGCGCTGAAATCCCAAGGATAAAAGAAGATTCAGTGCTCAGCAAGGAACTGAAAATTGAGCCCAACCTCTGCACATACTATATGGGTTTCAACAGTTATCGATTCCCCACCAATATCAAACTGGTCAGGATGGCGATCAGCGCTGCCATCGATCGACAATTGATCATTGATAAAATCCTGAAAGGTGGTCAGCAGCCTGCTTATACCTTTACCCGGCCTCCGATTTTCGGATCTGTCGATCCCAGTGAGAATATCGGGATCAGATACAATCCCGAACAGGCTAAAAAGTGGTTGGCTGAAGCCGGTTTTCCCAACGGCAAAGGTTTTCCTGTGATAACCTATCTGCACAATACTTCCGAAACCCATGCCCAGATTGCCCAGGCGTATCAGGCCATGTTAAAGCGGAACCTGAATATCAACATCAAGATTGAAAACCAGGAATGGAAAGTCTACCTGAAAACAAGAGAGCAACTGAACGCCCCGCACACATCGAGAGGTGTATGGTGTGCAGATTATCCGGACGCCAACAACTGGCTCTTCGAAGTCTTCCAGGAAGATATCAATACCGAGCGCCCCTGGAAAAACTCAGGTTTTCACTACATCGTAAAGCTGGCCCAAATGTCTTCGGATCAGGAAGAGCGCAAGCAGCTTTATAAAATGGCAGAGAAAATCCTGGTGGAAGAGGATGTTCACATCGCCCCGATCTATTTCTATACATCCGTCATGCTGTCGAAACCGAGACTGAAAGATTTCAAACCGGCAACTATCGGAGGTTCTCACGTCAGAAACTGGTCACTTAAATAGTCATTGCCCTCCTCCCGGGCCTGTCGTTCGCTTGTATCGGATACCGGCAGGCCTGGAGCTACACCTTCGCCCCTTTCAATTTCATTTCAAAATTTCACCAGCGGACCCCGCAATGCAGGAAGATAACAAGAAAATGATAAACTCTATTGCCATGGCTATCGACAGGGGTGATTGGCAGGAGAGTAAGCAGGAAATCAACCGACTCCTGTCTTCGGATGATTGCGATGAAGGCTTCAAGGAACAGCTTCTTTATCAGCAGGAGCGGATGAGAAGGATAACCCTGGATTTTTGTAAGTCACGAACAGAGATTTTAGAGGAGGTAAAGGCCGAACTCCCGGAAGTGACGGAAGCCCTGTTCGATAAGTGGGAAAGGGCATTCTCCATCGAACACATGATAATAGACGGTGAGAAACGATATTTCAGAAATGCGACTCGGAATGTCTTCCTGGTCAATGAGGAGGCCAGGACATTGAAGCAGAAAGGTGAAAAGTCGGAAGATGAGATGCTGCAGGGCCTGAAGCCAAACATCAGGCAGATTATCGACCATTTTGATCGCACCGGTGATATAGTTAACTCCCCCAAAAACATATCCGTTCAATACACACTCACAGTTAACCCCGGTGCTGTGAAAGACGGGGAGACGGTGCGGACCTGGCTGGCATTTCCCAAGGATATGGAGCGACAGAAGAACATCAGGTTGATTTCCAGCGATCCCCGGGAACATATTCTGGCTTCCGATAATTCACCGCAGCGGACAGTTTACCTGGAAAAGCGAGCTGAAAAGGACAAACCCCTGTCTTTCACGGTCAACTATGAGCTGACCAGTTACGGGTTTTTTAACAGGATTGATCCGGATCTTGTGGATCAGGATGCCATGGATCGCAAAGCCCTGCTTCCCTTTCTGATTGAAAGGGAACCCCATATCCTCTTCAGTGAGTCGATTAAAAAACTGTCGCATCACATCGCGGGGAATGAGCCCAACCCTTACCTGAAGGCCAGGCGATTCTTTCAATGGATCAGAGATAATATCCCCTGGGCTTCAGCAAGGGAATACAGCACCTTCACCAATATTCCGGAGTACTGCATTAAAAACGGGTGGGGCGATTGCGGCATTGTCACCCTGACTTTTATGACACTGTGCCGTTACAATGGAATTCCTGCCCGCTGGGAGTCCGGCTGGACATCCGATCCGGTGTATCGGGGAATGCACGACTGGTGTCAGATTTATATTCACCCGTACGGTTGGATCCCGGTTGATGTGAGCCTGGGAATGGTGGATAGCGACGATGAAACGGAAAAGTGGTTTTTCTTCGGGAATACCGATAGCTACAGGATTGTCTGCAACAGTGACTTCTCTCAACCCCTTTACCCGGAGAAGCGGTTTTTCAGATCCGAACCCATCGACAACCAGAGGGGTGAAGTGGAAACAGGGGATTCCAATCTCTACTTCAATGAATGGAGTTACCGTTTTCAGATAACAGAAAGGGAGATCTGATTCGATTCAATTGAAAAACCGGGGAAACACCTTTTTCAGTTTTCCCACATAACTGTCGCCTATCCGGAGCCGGAACTCTTCGTTTTTCGTGCCAACCGTGACTTCATACCGGTATTTCTTATTCCCGACAAAACGCTTCCTTATCCCCACCACTTTGTGAGGATTGATCAGACAAGATCGATGAATCCTGAGGAGCGTCTCATCCTTAAAATAGAAATCAAGGCTGGAAAGCGAGATTCGAACCTCCCTGGGGATCTGTTCCGTTTCAAGATAGACGCTGCAATATGGTGAAGCCGCTTGGATGTGGGTTATTCTGGAGAGATGTGGCTGAATTTCGGGTAGGGCGATAACCAATTGATCGCTCAACATGGACTGCACGTTGTGCTCAATAACCGTTAACTGATCCAGCAGGTTGGAGAGAAATTCCACATCCAGATCATTAAAAGGCATCCGCTCTTTGGATCGATACAGAACAATCAGGCTGTCCTGGCAACAGCGAGGGCGAACAAACGCAAAATGAGCCGCTTGCGGTTCAAACCCACACTGTTCCCTATAAAACCGAAACAGCGGGATATCATCCCTGATCTCGTTTCTGATCAGGATTTCCGATTTCCTGTCGTCTTCCGATACATCGACCTCGCTTCCATCCGGTACCGGATAGGTATTCAGAAATTCGTAATCCTTACGGGCTTTCCAGATCGGCTTCTGATCGTTAAAAAGAACTGCATCGGTCACCAGACGAGTGGTGATCATGCTGTTTACCGAGTGGATCAGCAGTTGTTCATGGTTTTTAAAGTCGGATATTCGATTCGCAAAATCCCTCAATGTCTGTAACTGCCGTTTTGCCAGCAGAAGCCTCAAATGAAGCCGTATTCTCAGGATTAACTCGGATTTTTCGAACGGTTTGGTAAGGTAGTCGTTGGCACCTATGGAGAATCCGATGCGGACATCCTTTCTTCTGTGAGATGCAGTCAGAAATATCACAGGAAGGCTTCCCACGTCATATTTGTGTCGGAGTTTCTTGCAGACCTCAAAACCGTTCATCCCCGGCATCATGATATCCAACAGGACAAGATCGGGTTTTCCGTTTTTCTCGATCCAGTCCAAAGCTTCCTGGCCGCTTTGAACGCATTTGATTGAGTAATTGAGCGCTGTCAGGTAGTTGAAAACCACCTGCAGATTGGTCGGATCATCATCTACAGCCAGAATTCGAATCAGGGCGCGATCGTTGTCCACTCCCTGCGGTTCGATTGTCGGATATTGCAGGGGATTTTCGACCACCCCTTTCTCAAGGGAAACTTTTTCTTCGATTTCCTTGTTCACTGCAATGGGGAGGGTAAATGAGAAGGTGTTTCCCCACTTGGTGTTTCGGCCTATACTGATGGACCCACCATGAAGCTCGACCAGTTTTTTTGCTATCGCCAGGCCCAATCCCGCTCCACCGTGTTGTCTGGTGACTGAAGCATCGCCTTGTTCAAAGGGTTTGAAAATCACTTCGTAGTTTTCGTCAGGGATAGGTTCTGCCTGGTCCGATACCGAAACTTCCACAAAACCTTCAAGTTCCCTGCCTTCGATGGTGATGATCCCTTCTTCGGAAAACTTGATGGCGTTACCGATCAGGTTTTGCAGAATCTGCTGCAGACGGGCATCATCAGCCAGAACCAGGCAAAGATCAGGGGATACACGATTGTCCAGTTCAAGCTGCTTTTCGCCAATCAGAGGCCTGGACAATTGCTCTACAATTCTGACGACCTGCCTCACGTCGACAGATTTCAGTTTGAGAAGAAGATTCTGGTATCTCAGTTTTGAAAAATCCAAAATATCGTCCACAAGCAGCGAAAGATGGCGGCCGGACGCAATGATCAGGTTAAGGTTGAGTCTTGCATCCTTAAACCTTTTCTCATGCAGGCTTGCTTTCAGCGAACGGGCAATGCCGATTATTCCGTGTAAGGGGGTTCTCAGCTCGTGTGAGGTGTTTGCGAGAAACTCATCCTTGAGCTGATCAACCTTTTGTAGCTGCCTGTTCTTTTCTTCAAGTTCTATGGACTTCCGTCTGATCTCTTCCTGGGTTGTCGCAAGATTCTGTACCATCTCCTTCAATACCGTTTCAATAATCTTCAGTTCATCTTTGTGCTTTCGTTTCAGATTGATCGTCAGTGATTGAAGGTTGTGCATGTTGATCCTTCGTATCACACTCACAATCTCCCCTAATGGTTTGGCCAGCATGGTGCGGGAAAGGATCAGGAAAATACCCCATAGGGCTAGGGTCTTCAGAATCGAGTTTACAATGATCAGTTTGAATCCATATTCCACGCGATCCCAGACGACGTGATCACTGACATAGATAATCCCGGTACCGATCGATATGCGCCAGACCGGGTCAATGATCGCAAAAGTGTGTTTAAAAAACTCGTCCCCCTGATATTCATTGACGGACTGTCCGGTCATTCCGTTTTCACTTTCACGCGCCTGTTTCCAGTTCCAGAGTTGCATGGTACTCGTTCCCTGGGAGGTCCCGTCCTTATTCTCAATCGTAATACCTTCAACAATAGGGAGACGGGATAATGAAGCTATGGCAGAGGAGAGCCTGACGCCGTCCTTTGCAGAGAGGGCACTTGCCAGTTGGGGGGCAATTGTTGTTTCAATGGCCCCCAGTTCCCTGAAAATCTCCTCCTGCACATGCCGATACTCTGAGACCATCTGAACCAGAGTAAGGCAAATAACAACAAAAAAATAGATAAAGAAGACATTCCGAAACAGCCTTGTGGATACGGAGTTCACCAGCGGAAGCTGATCAAAAGTGGTGGCTTGATTCATGTTATATCCCGATAATAGTCATCCGAAATGTAATACGGTCTGATGTCATGGTGTTCATAGCTGAACCTGATCATTTATCTGGTACGGAATTCTGTTGTATTAATACATAATTTCTGGATTTTAAATCTCAGGGTATTGGGGTGCATATCCAGAAGTTCCGCCGCACCGCCCGGACCATAAATCTTTCCGTTGGTGGCAGCCAATGCCCTGCGAATGAGGTTGGCGATTCCCTGGTTAAGTGTGGGAATCTTTTCGATGTTTTGTTGTGGTTTGATATCTGACCCTGTTGTCTGTTCTGAAATGAAAGGTGAGATATTAAGTCGACCGCGCCTGTGCCGAATCAGGGATCGTTCCACCACATTTTCCAGTTCCCTTACATTACCAGGCCAATGATATGCCGTTAGCTTCTTTATCGTATCCGGGGCCGGCTCCGGAATCCGGTTAATATTCATCTGTGCCGCTTTCTTCCTGATCATATAGCTGACCAACTCCGGAATATCCTCGATGCGCATTCTTAAAGGCGGGATAATGATCGGAAAGACATTGAGCCTGAACCACAAGTCTTCCCTGAACTCCCCGGAATCAACCATCTCTTCCAGATTCCGATTCGTTGCGGAAATCACCCGAACATCAACCTGAATCGTACTTGTTCCCCCAACGCGTTCTATCTCATTTTGTTGGAGAACCCGTAGCAGCCTCACCTGCGCCTTCATTGGCAGTTCGCCTATCTCATCCAGAAAAATCGTACCCCCGTGGGCTCTTTCAAAGCGGCCAGCCTTCTTCGCAAGAGCGCCGGTAAAAGCGCCTTTTTCATGACCAAACAGTTCGCTGTCTATTAACGAATCGGGAATCGCCCCGCAGTTCACCTTGATAAAAGGACCGGCCTTTCTCTGGGAGGAGTAGTGTATGGCGTTGGCGATGAGCTCTTTACCTGTTCCGGTTTCACCAAGCAGAAGCACCGGGCATCCCATGGGCGCCACCTGATCGGATAGTTGCATGACCTTCAAAAGGCCTGTTTCAGCGCCGATAATTCGTTCTCCCACGAAACGATTTAATTCCTGGCGCAAGAATCGGTTGTCATCCTCCACTTTTTCCTTAAGGTCGATCAGTTCTTTGTATCGAAGATCATTTGAGAGAGCAATGGTAAACGGCTCTTTTAAAATGGAGATCAACTCGACTTCACGCTTATTATACAAATTCTTGCCAATTGCAGAGATGGAGAAAACGCCTATTATCCGATTATCCAGCCGAAGAGGAAGGCTGATGATAGAGAGGTCATTATCGGATTTTACCAATTGCCTCATCGCTTTGCTGTACCTGCTCTCATCCCATGAATTGATCATTTGGACGCAACCTGCGCGTTCCCAGAGAGTTTTCAGATATTGCCGTAGCTTGTCAGAGATGGAGAAATGAAAATAGTTTTCCGGAGGTGCCCGATCAATTTTTCCTTCTTCAACCGAAGCAACCACATCCGGATATCTAAAATCGCTATCCCAGATAATCAGGTTCAGAAAATTGAGAGGCACGATATCAACCAGGTACAGGTAACATTCGAACAGCGCCTTTTCCAAATCCAGGCTGGAACAGATTCTGAGCGTCATCTCCTTAAAAAAATCCGTCTGGCTGACGTTTTTCATCCCGGTCCACTCATGTGATGTTGATTTTTCACAAAATATTGTGAAACACAAAATACGGTGTTAGAAGAGATTCCATATTCATCATATTTAGTGAAAATAGACAATAGTTTTCTGTATTCAACTGTAGTTATTATGTAAATTTAATGGTACAGTTTTAGCAGAACTACAATTATCAGAATGAAGAGGCAGTGGATCCGGCATCCGACGGTTGGAACAACCACCCAAATCCTGAAACAGATAAACAGTGGAGTAAGATCATGCAGCAGTTGAGATTGGAACGTAACATTGGAACGCTGTTGGAAAGTGCAGCCAAGAAATTTGGCGATAAAACAGTACTGATCGTTGACCATCAGAATATATCGCTCAGTTTTTTGGAATTGAATGCCAGGGTTAATCAATTTGCCAATGCTCTCAGCGATTCGGGGATTGAAGCCGGTGACCATGTTGGGGTTATGCTGCCGAATTGTGTTGAATTCCCCTGTATCTGGTTGGCGCTGGCAAGAATGGGTGCGGTGATGGTTCCTCTAAATGTTCGCTACCAGGCATTTGATCTTGAATATGTGCTCCGGGATTCGGATGCCGTGGGTTTGATCATTCATTCCGCGTTGCTTCCGATTTACCGGAAGATTCCAACCGATAGCCATAAGATCAAGCATCTGCTTCAAATTGGAGAAGAGGGTGACACTCCGTCTTTGAAACAACTGGCAGACAACAAACCTGATACCTTTCAGCCGGCAGAATCGACCCTGGATGATTTAATGAATATCCAATACACTTCGGGGACTACGGGATTTGCCAAAGGGGTAATGACAACGCACGAATATTGGCTTTCATGTGGCGCAACAGCCGCGAGTTTCGGATTCACCGGCGAGGATATGTTGTTGGCCATGAGCCCGTTTTATTATATGGATCCCCAGTGGGAGTTGATCATGGCGTTGACTTCCGGAGGGGCCATGGTGATGGCGGAAAAGATCTCGGCCGAGAACTTTCTGGGCTGCCTGAAAAAATACCCGGTTACCATCTCCTGGGGCTCGGAGAGTCTTCTCTACCTGCCGCCATTTACCGAAGAAGATAACATCAGCCTGAAAAGAATATTGCTCAGTGCTTTCCCCAAGGACCTGCATCAGCAGTTTGAGGAGCATTTCAATGTTATTGCCCGGGAAGTCTATGGCATGACAGAAATTGGTGCCGGCTCCGCAGTGGCCGTTGAAGATACGCATATGGTCGGGTCGGGGTCGGTGGGTAAACCGGTTGTTAATCGTGAATTCAGAATTATCGACGAAGCCGGAAACGATCTTCCCTGTGGTGAGGTCGGTGAACTGCTGGTCAGGGGACCTGGCATCCTGAAAGGGTACTACAATAAACCGGAAGCGACTAAAAAGGCCTTTTTCGAAGGGTATTTCCGTACAGGAGACCTTTTTCGCTGTGATGAAAACGGTGACTACTATTTTGTCGGTCGAATCAAGGATATGATCCGCAGGATGGGCGACAACATTTCAGCCGAGGAGGTGGAAAAAGTGCTGAAAAGTCACCCCAAGGTCTTAGAAGCAGCGGTGATTGGCGTTCCGGACGCAAAGAGAGATGAAGAGGTCAAAGCCTATATCATCCCTGCACCCGGTGAATCCCCGGAGTCCATTCCGCCAGGCGAGATTGTGGAATACTGCCTGGAACGGATCGCCAAATTCAAGGTTCCCCGATACATCGACTATCGAACCGATTTCCCCAGAAGCACCAGCGACAAAATCCAAAAACATAAATTAATCGAAGAACAGGAAGACTTAACCCGGGACTGTTTTGACCGTTTTGCAGCGCGGTAGGCGACAGTTCCTCCATCACAAGGGAGAGCAGAGTTATGAAGGTAATAGATTTAGCGGTTGGATTCCCCGAATCCAAGGCGGATGTTGTCAAGACAATTAAGGAAATTTTCTTTAATGACGACGATAAAGGGCTTTCAAACTATAAAAGAATATTCGGTCCAAAATGGGCGGCATCCCTGGGGATGACTGTCGAAGAGATCGAAGCCGGGGTTGCCGAGATGCCGCCGGATGAACTGGAGAGGCTGGTTGATTCATTGGCAGGGCAGATGTCCAAAAGCCCGGACCAGTTGATCGAGCAGATGGATAAAGCAGGGATTGAATGGGGCCTGATCAACTCTCATGACGATAATGACAAGACGGCAGAACTGGTCAAAACCAGCTCCGGACGGTTGAAAGGAATTGCCGTTGCTGATCCCCATACGGGTGAAAAAGCTGTTGAGGAGATGGAGCGGGCCATCACCGAACTGGGCTTTCTCGCTTACTACGCTTCTCCTTTCGACTGGGGTATTCGTGCCGACGATCCCAGGTTCTATCCCTTGTATACCAAAGCGGTCGCGCTGGATGTGCCTGTCGTGATTTATACCACCATGAACTATCGTCTGGACCGTCCAATGGATATCGGCAGACCTCTTTATCTTGACCGGGTTGCCATGGATTTTCCGGACTTGAGAATTGTTGCGGAATGTGGTGGATGGCCCTGGGTTCCGGAATTGATTGGGGTGGCGAGACGGCACCGTAATGTATACATCAATACGTGTTCCCATCGGCCCAAACACCTGGCTACGCCGGGATCGGGATGGGAAATGCTGATCCAGTTCGGGAACACGTTGCTGCAGGACCGGATTGTCTTTGCTTCCGGAGCGGATGATTTGGGGTTATCACTGGAGCAGGTTGTTTCTGAAATGGCGTCACTACCCCTGAAAGACACGGTAAAGGAGAAATGGTTGTATAAAAACGCCTTGTCCCTGTTCAAGCTCGGTTAATCTTTAACAAAGAGAGTTTTATTATGGCAAATCTACTTGATGGTATTATCATCATTCTGTTTTTTGTCGGCATGCTGGGAGTGGGCATCTATGCAGCAAGGAAGATCAAGGTTAATGCCGATTTTGCCATTGCCGGACGCAGCATTAAACTGCCCGTCTTGATTGGAACCCTGACGGGAACAGCCATTGGTGCCAGTTCGACCATTGGATCGGCCGGACTGGCATACAAACATGGAATCATTGTCGCCTTATTGATTGGTTATCCAATCGGATTGGCTCTTTTTGGTTTTGTTGCACCCATCGTCAGGAGAATGGGCGTTTGGAATATCCCCGATGTACTCGTCCTTCGTTACGGCAGCCGTATGAGGCTGGTTTTTGCGGTTGTCCTGGTATTGGGCACCATTGCCGTTTTCGGCACACAACTCATCGCTGTTGGCCTGGTGGTTAATGCTATTGTCGGTGATTTGGGAATAACCTATAGTCAAGCAGTTGTGGGGGCCAGCATTGTGATGATCATTTACACCATTTTAGGTGGTTTATTGGCGGTGGCCTATACCGATCTGATTCAAACGATAATAATGTTTGTCACCATTGGCATTATCATGCCGATCCTTATCTTCTCAGAAGTAGGAGGCTCGACTGTTGTGGAGCTTATGACCCCGGAGCCGGGTAATTTTTTTGGCGGTTTAACTCCAATGTATATCGTTTCCATATTTGTAGTTGATATCCTCTTCAGCCTTATCGACCCCAGTCTCTGGCAAAGAGCGGCTGCCGCAAAAGATGCCCGATCCATCAAAATCGGCATGTTTATCACGGCAGGAATAAACTTCTACTGGAAACTGGCTGTGGTCTTCCTGGGGATTTCCGCCCTCCATCTTTTTCCGGGATTGTTGAGCACATCTCAAGGTATGGATGCGGCGGTGCCGAAAATGATCGTTGAATACATGCCGATCGGGATCAAAGGGCTCTGTCTGGCTGCAATGATCGCCATTATGATGTCGACAGCGGATACCTGTTTACTGGTGGCAGGAACAACCTTCAGTCACGATCTGGTTCAACCGCTAAAACCGAACTACACAGACCGAAAATTGCTGACTGTATCTCGGTTGTTTATTTTAATCATCGGCGGATTGGGGGTTATCTTTGCACTGCACATGACCGGGATATTTGATATGATTCTGCTGGCATTTGCCATTTTTGTCGCCGGTGGATTTGCCCCAACCATGGCGGCCATATTCTGGAAAAAGGCGACCAAAGCAGGCGCATTTGCATCGTCCATCGGGGGAACCATTGCAGTGGTCGGCCTCTATGCCCTGAAACTATCCGGCATGCTGTCTCCCTGGATTGATCCCATTGCCACCTCGGTCGCACTAAGCATTGTTCTGATGATTTTTATCAGTTATTTGACCTATCATCCGGAAAAAGCAACTCAGAGGCTGCTGGACATGCCCCAGCAAGCATTTAAGTGAGTTTTCGATCAATGGTTCCCGAATCTGAATCCTGTCTGTTTTGAAGGTGGCTATCTACTCTTCCGGGCCGATATCTTTTATCTACTTGTCTTTATGACATTTCGCACATTTGGTTCGGGTATCGTGGCAATCGGAACAACTCCGATGTATTTGGGTGGCTGCCCGGGGCGGTTGTTTCAGGGCAGGCTCGGATTTTTCCCCATGACATTTTGCGCAGCTTTCATTTTGATGGCAATCAGCACATTTACTCTTAAACAACAGATGAAGTTTGTGATTAAATGTAACAATCGGACCCAGCTGATTCCTGGTATGGAAAATCTTTTTATCCGGTTTTGATATCTTCCGTCGCTTACGTTTATCTCCCGCATTTATGCTTTGAGCGCTTTTTCCCGCAAACGGGGTATTCAGACCATGGCATTGGGTACAGTCGTCGCTGGTATCCCACTGCCGGTGGCAATCCATACATTGCCGGTGGTAGGCTCCCTTCAGGTCGAGTTTATGGATATCGGTCCTATTTCTCTCTTCTTTATGGCATGTTTTGCAGGCCACAATTTTTCCGGGTGGATTCTGGTGATGACAGATTGTGCAGCCGCCGGACATCTTGGACATACTGGCATGGTTTTGATGGGAGAAATCCACCGAAGAGTAGATATCCATTTCTCCCCTCAACTCGTCTATGACAATCCGGTCAGGACCGACGAAGTCCGATGATTTGCGAACTACCGGAAACCGATGCGGACAACCTTGTAAACAGGGATTTGTTTTTGAAGGTGTTTGGCAGGAATGACAGAGCCGACAGTCCATCTGGGTCTTGCTATGATCTGTCTGTGCGAAAACGGGCGTCGATAGAAGCATGAGTATCAAAATAATCTGGCGCATATCCTTTTCCCTGAAAAGACTTTCATGAGATAACTTAAAATCAATCGTGACTGATAACCGGAAAATGGTTGACGATTAAACGGTATAACAGGATTTCCAAACTGATGAATCCCAATGTTACAATTATTTCAGCGATCGACGGAAAGTAGGCTGTTGTTGCATAAGGGGGATGGTAAGCCACAAGAAATACATTGCCCCTGTTGATCACAATACCGAAAATCACCAGCAGCGAAGAAATCAAGAGGCCATTGGGCGATTTCCGTACTTTCTTGATGGACAGCAGGATCAACGGAAAGACAACTCCCACCAGCATCTCGATGATGAACATGATACTTTCCGTTGTCGGTTGTGCCAGGTAGACAAAGGTATTGCGGATGGCCATGTCGGTAATCTTGATGCATAGATAAATCCAAAGCAGCGCGGGAACTGCCGCCGCCAGCCTGGACAGGACCTTGGTTTCGGGTTCCAGTTTGAACGATCGGGCCGAGATCAGTGATTCCATGATGACCATCGGAAAACCGACTGAAATTGCCGAAAACAGGAAAAACAGGGGTAAAACCGGTGTCTGCCACAGCGGATGTATCTTGGAACCGGCGATGATGACCAACGTTCCCAGCGATGACTGGTGTAAACAGGAAAGGACAACCCCCAGGATGATAAAGACAAACATGGTCTTGTCCAGTCCCTTGTCCAGTTTCCTTAAAAAACGATCGATCGGTTGATTCAACCGGGCCAGGGAGCCTTTCAGATTGACATTCCCGATGAATCTTTCTGTGACGACCGGCAGGAATTCAATGTAGAGAACGCCGGTATATATCATAACACACATCCCCACTTCAAACAGGGCCGAGGATCCATTCCACATGATTATTGGATGCCAGATGGAATAATACCTTCCCACGTCAATGGTTACACCGAGAGCCGCGAATGTATATCCGAGCATAGCAGTCAGCAGTGCGGGACGTGTGACGACATGATACTCATTTCTATGAAAAATATGTGAAAGCGCGGCGATCGTAAATCCGCCTGCCGCCAAAGCCACACCTGCCGCAACATCGATTCCGATCCAGATTCCCCAGGGATATTGATTGCTCAGGTGGGTGACCGAACCCAGGCCCTGGAAAAGCCTGAAAACAACAAACCCAATCCCGGCCAGTGCGATAATACTCATCATTACAACACCGGGGGTAAAAAACTTTCCATTAATCGGTTTGGGAACTAACGAGGTTTCCATATCAATCCCTCCTTTCATCTTTGTCTCGGGTAATCCACATAACCCCTCCCAACAGCACATATAATCCCACAGGGGGAATAAAGTATTTGAATACCCCATGTTGTATTGTTTCGCTGATAATGGGTGCCGGATCCTTATCCAGCCTTGGGAATCCCAACTGTTTAAATTCGACTGCAGAAAGATAAAGCCAGCTGGTGCCCCCCACTTCCGTTTCTCCGAAAATTCGGCTGTTGTATCGATCCGGGTGTTTTTTAATTCTGTCCCTGGCGATCCGAGTCAGTTCTGAACGCGGTCCGTAAGCCAAGGCCTCGACAGGGCAGATGGAAACACAGGCCGGTAGTTTTCCCTGGCTGGTACGCGCAACACAGAAATCGCATTTTCGTATTTCCGGCTCAATCGCCTTATGATAATCGAAAGCCGGAATCTGGAAAGGACAGGCAACCATGCAATACCGGCAACCGATACATTTATTTCCATCCCAAACGACCGCACCGCTTTTCTTCTTGGACAAAGCGCCAACGATACAGGCAGATACACAGGCCGGATAGTCACAGTGCATGCATTGTATTTTGACATTTATTGACGGCTTTGATTCATCGTCAGGGTATTGATTAACAATGGTAAGGGAGTTGTGATCAAGCCTTCTGGGTTTTTGAAAAACAGTCCGGTCGTTATAATCCCTAATGGATCCGCTTTCCATTTGATGTGCCCGTTTACACGCCCATTCACATTTTCTGCAACCGATGCAAGCGGTCGTATCCACCAGCACTCCCATAAGGTTTTCAGAAGGAATCGATTCCGTGACCGCCTCCACTTGTGTTGGGAATGAAGCGGAGATACCGACACCGGATACACCGAATGCGGCAAGTGTTTTGATAAAGTCTCTTCTACCCTGAGTTTTCATTAAGGCCCCCGTTCAATGGTAGACTGTA
>JANQGX010000087.1 GCA_028282885.1 SAR324 cluster bacterium | reverse complement strand
TAGCCAGAATAAAAATGGGATTTTAGCTTTATCACTGAAAAGGCATATCGGAGTGTCTTATCCGACTGCCTGGTCTATCAAGCACAAAATCATGCAGGTCAAAGTTACAGACTGCTTGATCCTCGGGGATCAGTGTGTCTGCTATCCCGGTAGGCAATAAAACAACCGGGTAAAGAAGTAAAACAGGGCTGATATTCTGCCCAATTTGTATTCAGATTCGCAGAAATCGAATACTGATTTACAGATTTTTTCGTAAATTCAAAGATCCTAATAAATCAGAGGATCCTTCACTAAAGAAGGAATAGTACATCGGTTCTGGAAACAAAAAATCGCAGAATGGTACAAATAGAAGGAATTCAAGGTTTTTATTTAAGAATACTTCATCAATGGTCGACCTGACATTATTATTTTTAAAGAACAAAAAAAAATTGCAATTGAAATCGAGACATACAAATCAAACATTCTTTATAATATCCAAAAGTGCCAAATAGTAGGCTTTGAAGATCATTTACAATGTTATTTCTTCAATCAATTATGTTCAAAAATTTTTCTATGATAAAAGAAGCAAAATTGGCATGTGACCAGCGTTGAAAACATTTAGAACATTCATCAGAGAGTTTCCCAGAACTCAATCCCTCTCTAATCCTGACTAAATCTCTATTTGTTTTCCAAACGCTATCTGGATTTTGTTTAAACAGGTTTCCTAATGGTATTGGTGAAAAACAACAAAGACGTATTTCACCATCATTGGCAACATTAAATTGTGTCCAAGGTTCACAACATGCAAATGGCTTCTTATCGACTCTAGTATAAGATGAAGGCAAAAATTGTACTATTGGCATGTGTATTTCTTTGGCGACTCTAAAACCTTGCACTATATGTTTTTTCACTTCATCAGGAGAGTTGATACAGGACAAATCATTGCAAGCGTGTGTCCAAATAAACATATCTTGTAAAACAATAGAATCTGCTTTTAAATCTTTGGCTATTCTAACAAAATCCTGGAAATACATATAATTCTCAAGCGAAAGAACAATGGATAGCCGGACTTCTAAATTTTCAATTTCTGTCAGTGATCGGATGTTAGAGCAAACCTTTGAGAAAGCGTCGACTCCCATCACCTTTCTGTAGGTATTATTGTCTGATGCATTTAGAGAAACTGCAACGATGCTTCTTTTCCGACTGGTCAGTACCTCGATAGCTTTCTTTTTTAAGTAAATCCCATTTGTAACGACAGCTAGAGTCGCTGATTTTTTACATTTTTCATCCAGATAAGAAAATAGATCGGGGAGGTATGGGGACAACATAGGCTCACACCAATCGACTATACAACAACTTTCAGCATTTTCGATGAAGGTTGTCAGTTTCTCAAAAATCGAAAGGATCCATCCTTTAGAGGGAAATGTTGATCTTTTATCAGCTGTTGGGCAAAACGAGCACCTTGCATTGCATTGTCCCTCTCCACAGGGCAGCTTGAGAAATGATGGAGTGCTTTTTACTTCTAGTACACCATTATAAGCTTCAGACAAGTTCTCATAATAGGTTAGATTCTCGATCATTGTCTTATAATCACTAGAGTTTAGAGTTTCAGGTTACGAAACCTTAAAATATTTCAGAAAATTATTGACAATATCATAGCAATCCGGCGCGGCCGATTTTTTAAACAGTAAAAAAAATCGGCCGCTAGGGAAGAGTGTCCAATTCTTCCCCGAGGTTGCTATGAATAAGAAAAGTGTTCCGCCCATCTTTTTTGATTGGGTGAATGATCTTTGTTCAGCGCTGAATGTTCGATCAGTTCCAACATTTTTAGAACTGTTAATAGGCTCTATGATTACCCATACCGGTTTTATAAACGATGCTCAAATGGCAATTGTTACAAAAAGACATTGGGGCAGCTATTATAAATGGATCCAGCAAGGGGTATGGTCCTATCTATCCCTGGCCAGGCAGTTGTTACGTTTGGTTATCAAGGCGTTTAACCTGAAAGAGCTATTCATCATCTTTGACGATACGAATGTGCCACGTTCTTCCAAAAAAGCACCTGATGTCAAATTCCATCATCAGCATGGCAAAAAGCCAAACCGACCCAAATTCATATGGGGTCAATGCAGGCTGACCATGGCAGTTGCTCTGGGTAATGGCTGCGCAATTCCCATTGTATCGAGGTTAATCTCCACCACCAGCAACACAGGAAAGCTTCTGACAGTCAGAATAATCTTAAGAGCGATGAAACCGGTTCTTAACAACATACCGACAACCATGCTGGTCGACAGTTGGTTTATGAGAAAAAACCTGCTTCTTCCAGCTCTGGAACTTGGTTTAAAGGTTATCGGCCAAGTTCGGATAGACACTGCATTGTATGCACTCCCTATCCCTGCAAAGCAGCAGGGAAGAGGACGTCCTAGAATCTATGGCGAAAAACAGACCTTTGACCATTTTATGGCGTTATCATCCAAGGGGGTCAAAATGCGACTCTATAATAAGGAACAACGGGTTCACTATAGATCTCTGGTCGCCAAAGCCCGTTTTCTCAAAGGCCGAATTGTAAAGGTTGTATTTTGCCAGTTTGAAGATTCAGATGGTGCACTTTCCAAACCCCGGTTGATACTCTCTACCAATACTGAGCTGAGAGCGGAGAAGATCCTGCAACACTATGCCAAAAGATGGACCATTGAGCCGATGTTCAATCAGCTCAAGAACAACTGGGGGCTCCATACCGTTTGGCAGCAATCCAGGCAGGTTCTTTCCCGCTGGGTGCAGATTGTTTCTTTGTCCTATGCACTTCCACAAATGTTGGTTCACTTGGGAGAAGAGAATGTGAGATCATTAATGACATTTACCCCCTGGAGAACCAAACATCCAGTCACAGCTGGTAGAATCAGACTTGGATTGAGTCGTATTTTTGGACACTTTGCTGTCAGATCCTGGTGGAATGCAAAATCCCGAAAATTCGAACCGCCGGATTACGATAAAACAATGAGTGAGATCCAAAGACTACCCAAAGTCTCATGAATTTGTCATGAGCAGATCGTTAAAACAAATTATCAATGAACTTTTCAGGGCTTATTTTGCCCTGAGACTCTAAACTCTAGTTATAATCAGTTAGCAGGAAAATTGTTTTCCCCAAAAAGCTAACATTATTAAATAGCCACCAATTAATTTATAAAAGAGGGAATATATTTCACTCAAAAATCTCATATTTATTTTACCCACGCCTAACGGGGCGGAACAGGGGGATGTAGTGGAGATCCTGGAGCTGGCCCTGGTCCTGGAATAGGGGGATGTAGTGGAGATCCTGGAGCTGGCCCTGGTCCTGGAATCGGTGGAACAAGTGGGGCCCCAGGTACTGGTCCTGAAGGAACCTTTCTTTTCATAGAGGTGTTTAGGTTACCATTAGCAGCCTGTAAAGCTGCTTCGCGTGCAGGAGAATAATCTAGCTCTATCTTTTTCATATCGTTTCCTTTCATTACTGATTAGGTTTATTTTCATCCTCAACACAAAATTCACTTTCAAGTCGAAAAATCGAATTTATTTAATATAGTCATAAATCCTCTTGCGTTTTCCGTACTCTTATGCATGTTTTTTGTCAAGCCCTTTCAATCCTACAGCAAATTACTTAACTCAACTTTCCCAGTTGAAAGTTTAACTCGATAAATCAACCATTCGCGGCCAGTTGTGGCCCGAGGTTAAAATAACGATTCGAAAATGACATAATAGTATCGATAATGCTCCTAACGGTGGTTTCTGAGAGTTGTACTGACTTTTTGATCTGTTCCATGACTGATGCCAGTATCCGTGATAAGGCATCAATAAAACTCAGATTGGATAATTCGTCAAAAAGCTCTCGAAACGCATCGTTGTAGGATCTGAGATCCAGATCCATTCGCTGTCGATACGACAATAGGTTGTAACGCATCATGACAATGGTGGTATGAGCAACCAAACCGTCGAAAGTTCGGAGTTGAATCTCTTTCACCATTTTCAGTTGCTGTTTACACATTTTGAAGAAGACTTCAATATTCCAGCGTTTTCCATACAGTCGAATGATTTCGCAGTCTTCTAAGTCCAAGTCGGTAGTGAGGAGTGCTAACCAGCCTCTCTCATTATCCGCCTTTACAAAAATGATTTTTACCCAATCACCGTAGGAGGTTTCAACAAAAACGGATGCTTAGACAACAGCTTTACCTCGTCTCTTTTTGAGATTGTTGTAGAGATGAGATAGTCGGTATTTCCTCCCTTGGTAGTTGTAATAGACTCGTGCATGATCCTTGACCATACAGATCACATCGATATGTTCAAGCAAATCATGAATCACCTTGGGAAACGAGAACCAGCTGTCCAGCAGTAATCGTCGAGCTTTTACCCTGGTGACAGTCAATGCTCTTTTCACCATGGCCGGTAGCACAGCAGTTGATTTCTGTACTGCTTCTTTCCTGCGAATACCGCCGCAGCAGCGCTGATCAATGCGATCATCGGCTTCACAGTACCGGTTTCTCTCCTTAGGAGATGACAAAAGAGCAAAATCGAGTCCCAGAAAGCTATTACCGTCTGACCATCCTAAGGTGAGGGTACGAAACCCTTTGATGAATTTACTGGAGTTGTGGTCAAAGACCTTGGCCAGCAATTTTACAAACTTTGAGCGACTCCGATCATAAGGAGAATCATCAACGATCAGGACTTCCTCATCCGGATCTGAGTTAAGTCCTTTGAAAACCAGATATATCCTGGTTGAGAGCAGGAAAAGAAGCTTTCTCCAGTTGAAATAGGGATTGTTCAAGAACCCATAAACATGGCGTTTGTTTAATTCGATCCATTTGTTCCTGATGACGCCTTCAAACAGGTTTTTGCCCTGAAAACAGAGATTGAAGATAATCGTCAACTCTAAGGGGGTAGCGCCTTTGGTTCTGCTTATGTTAGCAAGATTAAGTAGACTACCAATTTTAAATTCCCTAAACAGATTCGCGATTAATCCAAGCGCTTCTCTTTCCTTGATCAGTTCCTGATTCATGGTGGTCTCCTTTTTGTGTGTATTTTGAGTGTTTGGCGATATTCAAAAATACTACACTATTGGAGGCCACTCAACACTTTTAACAATTTCAATGAACTACTAGATCAACTTGTCCCTTTTTTCAGTGGGAAAGTTGAGTTAATAATGAGCCTGCAGTTAGAGAATGGTCAAAAAGCTAAAACCAACCCAAATCCATGATTAAAAGGTATTAGCAAGGAAATCTCCCTCAAAATTCCGCCCAGTCTCCTCATGCAGCGGTTCTATGATAGTATTTAAGCACTCTGCCGAGCGGTGATTGGCAATCAATTTCTTTATTCTTGTTTTGCTTGATTCCTTGGGCTGGAAACAGTAAGCGATTATCTTTACCCTGATATTTAGTAAATTGCGTGTTCCGTAAAAGCCTTCGTTTAGACATTCTTCGATAAATTTGGGAATCGAACCCACGTCCTACTTTTTGAAAGCAAAAAAGGGACTGGTTTGCTTAATCCATATATTGTGTGGTATTGTGGAATAAAAACAATAGGTTGGAGAGAAATACACTCCAATTCACATTTAGCGATAAAAAAAATACATAATGTCATTAAATCAATGCGTTAGCTCCTCTTGTGAGCGATTCCCGCCACCTCCACCAAATTAACAAATTAAATCCTTCTCTTCTTGAAATAGTAAAGGTCTTCAATAGCTCCCCCAGCAGTAGCAAATCCATAACTCATCCTAAGTCAACCAATAATGGGCAAAGACAAATTGTGGTCCTTGGACTTTATTTGTCTTTTTGCTGAAAATCTGAGAGAATTAAGGAGTAAAAACATATATTTATGCAATAACACTCCAAATCACATTTTCAAAATTTATAATTTAATAGAAATGATTAACTTTCTGAATTTAAAGCAGTATTCCCACCCGTGGTCGCTTTTCTTCTCACCCCGACCAGTATTTCAAGCATTACAGCTTTTATTTTACATCAAGTCTTATCTCTGTGACCGAGTTGTGACCGGACGCTAAGGGTTTTCAATGGAGATAAGTACATTGCTCATTGATTAAATCGTCGAAGCTGGTTTGATGGATCTTTCTCTCAAAGGTTCAATCGAAATCGGACAGAAGTAATCCCTATTGACTTCTTCCGAGTTACCGATAAAGTGTCTGGACTCTTCAGGGGTGAAGCCCAGCTTCTCCTGTTAAATTACTCTATTGAAAAACCGTCTCAGGTCATGAACGTGCAGATCCTTGATTCCTGTTTTGCAACAAAGATTCCTCCAGGCGGTCTTTATTGAATCGCACCTTGAATAGATAACGACCCGATGTTCGCAAAGGTCTTTCTTTTCATATTCCCCTCACCTGCTGCACTTGTAATGCATGCTTTTCACCTTCATGCTGCAGCTGTCAGCAATTATCATTCGCTTTTTGAGGAACACAAAGTTGACAGGAACAGTAATTCTGTTTCCCTTATGGATGTGATATGTTTATGTCATGTGCGTATAAAATAGCTATAAGCCCAGGTGCGTGAAGTCCGCTCGTTGCCAATTGCTATCTCTTATCAACACACGCACTGATGTACTCACACTTCACTATTGACTTGTTTTGACACAGCATGATCTACTTGTTTTAGTGCATCAGAATTTACTTGCTTTGGCACAGCATAATTTACTTGTTCCAGAGGAATATGAGTTTTTCAATATGGTACTGCATAAGAAACTTGTTCTTGCACCATATTAGAAACTCTTCCGGATTGAGCTTAATGAATTTGGTTTTGCATTACATAAGAAACTTTTCCTGGAGAATCTTAATCAGCCTGTACCAGTACTATAGATAAGTGTAACCAACTCAGGATCTGTCATGTCATCCCCTCACGAAAAACTGGCGTCATCGCTTGAACAGCTTGAAAAACTGCAGCTCAAAGGCCGACGGATTTTTTGTTCCAATGAGTTTTCCAGGGCTCATCGAGAGCGTTTACTAAAAAACGACTTTCTAAGGGAGGTAATAAAGGGCTGGTTGATGTCCTGGAATCCAGATACTTCAAGAGGTGACAGCTCTCCCTGGTATGACTCCTTTTGGGAGTTTTGCTCAAACTACTGTCGGGAAAGATTTGGATCGAACTGGTCTTTGTCTCCGGAACAATCTCTCCAGCTACATGCAGAAAAAAATGTGATACCCGGGCAGGTGGTTATTTATTCATCAAAAGGGAGCAATAACACAATCAAGCTTCCTTTTAACACATCTCTATTTGATTTAAAGATCCAAAGCATTCCCAAATCCGATGACATTGTTGAAAGAGAAGGGCTTCGCATGTACTCAGTCGAAGCCGCAGTTTTGAAAGTTTCAGAGTCTTTTTTTCTGACCCATCCGCTGGAAGCCCGGATTGTTTTATCCGGAATACAGGATGCCTCCAATCTGCTGACCCGATTGCTCGATGGCGGTCATTCAGCTATTGCGGGTCGATTGGTTGGTGCCTTCCGGAGTCTGGGGCATGCTAACGTCGCAAATGATATCAGAGATGCGATGAAGGCTGCCGACTATGATGTCCGGGAAACCGATCCATTCAAGCAGGGCCCACAACTACCCATCAGAATTGAGCGAAATGCACCCATTTCAAATCGTCTCAGGATCATTTGGGAACAATGTCGTGAGGTTGTGGTAGATGTTTTCCCAGAAGCACCGGGACTTCCCCGAAGCAGCAAACAATATATGAACGCTGTTGATGACTTATATATAAAAGATGCCTATCATTCATTATCGATTGAAGGTTATCAGGTTACGCCCACGCTTATTAATAAGGTGCGTTCAGGGAATTGGAACCCGGAAAATTCGGATGAAGATCGACAAAACCATAATGCACTTTCAGCCAGGGGATATTGGCAAACCTATCAACAAGTACGGCGGGTAGTGGATCAGATCCTACAAGGAGAAAACGCCGCAGAACTGGTACAAAAAGAACTACGCAACTGGTATAGGGAACTGTTTCAGCCGATGGTCATAGCCGGCCTGGTACCGGCATCAACCTTGGCTGGTTTTCGAAGTTCTTCGGTATTTATCAAAGGTTCGCGTCATGTACCGCCACGAAATGAAATTGTGGTCGATGCCATGACAACACTGTTTGAGCTTCTTCAAAATGAATCAAAGGCATCCGTTCGCTCAGTAGTGGGGCATTGGTTAATTGGATATATTCACCCTTTTATGGATGGAAATGGTCGTATAGCGCGATTTTTTATGAACGCTATGCTGGCTTCAGGTGGGTATCCCTGGACCGTCATTCCTGTAGATAAGCGAGAAACGTATATGCAGGCCCTGGAGTGCGCGAGTGTCGATCAGGACATAAAGTCGTTTGCTCAATTTATCGCAAACTGCGTGGAGAATCCTGTTCTGAAACAGTAAAACAGAAAGTCAGTAGTATGCCTGTCAAAAAAGAGGGTGAGAAAACATCCATGACCCTTCAGTCCATGTCTTTTGAATACAGACCACTGGTTTATTTAAGCCATGTTAAATAATGAGATCAAAAAGTAGTGAAGGGAAGCGATGCAGGTCAGGTATTAATACCGGTTTCGGTACATGTCTTCGATTTTACCAAAATCAGGTGTGTTGGCTAAAATTCTCCGTGTTTTTCACTGGCTTTAAACCGAACTGAAGATCAAAACTGACATTTCTCCGGAGGCCGTCTTTCCGGGACGTACTGGTGAGGAATCTTTTTCTCATTCCAGTCTTTTGACACGTAAAGATTGCAGTAACAACTGCCGAATTCGGCAACATCCGGCTCCCGATATACACACGGACAGATAATATCCTTGTCATTTTCCCGATCCTCGGAAGCCAATCTGCAGGGACAGGCCATGTAACCATACCGCTCCCTGTTAAAGATCAGCGCTTCCAGAAGTTCGAGTGTCTTTTCCAGGTCTGCATTGAAGTGATAACCCTTGGCCTCCTGGATCGGCTTGAGTTTTTCATACAGTGTCTTGGCATCCATTATTTTCCTAAAGCTTCCTTGATTTCTTCTTCTCTGTAGCCCACAACAACCTGATCTCCAATCTGAACCGTTGGAAGTGAGCCCTTGGGGTTAATGAGTCTGAGTTCTTTCATAATCGCCTTCCGCTCCTTTTTTTCAAGCAGGTCAATATCGACGAAATCGAACTTGACATTGCTCTCGTCCAAAAGCTTCTTCAGAGATTTACAGTGACTGCATGTGCTCAAGGTGTATAACTTGACGGGTGTATTATTCATAGGATCAGTTTTCTTCAGTTTTTCATCTTCCGGAATGCGCAAGCAGACGGAATGACAATGCGTTTTTCCGAATAGCTTTTAGGGCTAACAACCTTCCCCAAGAACGTCAAGCAGCCTGAGCGGAAGTACCAGCAAAGGACTGACAATCATCAGGCATCCCAAAATCACAATACCTGTACTGAAAGAGTAGGTTTCGCCCATATAACCAAGCAAGGTCGGGAATATCCCTCCTCCAATGACAATAGCGATGGGCGAAGCAAAGCTGGTGATAACACTGCGCAGATGAGGCTGAACGGTACGTGACAATGCTGAAAATCCTGCGGCAGGAAAGCAATTGATCAATGATGCCTGAATGAAGATCATGACTATTAAAACCAGTCCGGACATTGCGCCGATCAGGATGGTCGCCAAACCGGCCATCCCCATGAACAGAAAAATATGCTTTTTCTCGCCAATGCGATCCATTATCAAACCGGACACGAAGACGCCTATCAATCCCGTCAGGCGTGACAGCCCCACCAGGCTGTTGGCCTGATCAACAGACATACCCGCCTCCTGGGTTAGATAGAGAGGATACATCGTGTACAACCCAACAACCCCGCCAAAAAACAGCGCAAAAAGAACCACCATGATCCAGAAAGAACGAAGCCGCAACACTTCGAGAAGCAACTGGCGAACGGGAGGATCACCGGGGAAGTTTCCACAATCACAGAACCGATAAAAAACGAAAGATGGCGTGACAACAATCACAGCAACGATGGCGATGATATGCTGCCAGGCGAAATAGTTTATCAGGACCACTACCAAAAACGGTGCGACTGCTGTCCCCAATGGCGGTGCTATCTCGTGAAGGCCCAGGGCTTTGCCCCAGTCTTTTCTGTCCACCATGGCTGTGATGGTGGCGATAGCAGAGGGGATATGAAGGCCCACACCCATACCGACAATCAGCATCACTACACGCAGGGACAGCATACTTGAGTCAACCAGCAACCATAGCAGTGGGAGACCTATAAGCAGTTTGGAGGCAAACAGCGAGCCACGATGATTGATCCGGAATGAAAGATGCCCGGATAACATTTGCGATGTAAAAGAACCAATTGTAATCATTAAAAACAGAGAACCGGCCTGGGCATGGGAAATGCCAAGATCGCTTTTAATGGTAGGCATCAAAGGGGCAAATACAAACTGACCAAGAAAGGACAAAAAGAAAAGTGATGTAATAGCCGATAATTTCCAGATGTTATCGCCAAACGGTTCAGGTGCCGGGCATTCTTTTTCTATACTGGTGTAAGTTGACATCTTGAAATTCCTATTGTGCTGCTATTGATGGATTTTATCTTTAAATCGTCGTTTATAGAGTTACCGGACTTTGTCGGCTGACAAAACACGCCGGTGTGAATATCGAAATTCTGTAGTATGTTCGACTACACCTCATATTTTGTTCAGAAAAAAAAAAATTAGCAAGGTTCATTTCAGATCCCAGTAGGATTGGAATACAACTGAAATGTATTACTATTATAATACAACAATACAAAAAGCCCGGTTTTTCAGTGTATACAGGCATTGGCGAAAGGGTCAAAACGATATAAATGTATTATTATTATAATACATATTTGTAATATTTTTATCTATGGAAATAATCAAGAAGGCCATGTGAAATCCATTGATTTTCATGACTATTTTTTCAAGAACTTGCAAAAAAAATGACTAAATCTTGTAATATACTGAAATATAAAGAGAAAAATTAACGGTTATTTTTTTAACTTTTTGGTGTTTTTTCTTGACATAGACAAAAATTCTATATTATGGTCCCCACAGAGGTTATCTGAATTTTACGATAAGTGATTATTATAGTAATACACTTATTAAAATTCTCCATTTCTTATAATCTGATGATCAGATTGCAGAATATTAATAAAGTCCCGAAGCGATTAATCAGCTTGGAACAACACACTGGTGTTTGTTTTCTTGACGCCAACAACAAAGGATGTGTTCAAAGTGGAAAACACTATTTTTGGATATCACGGCACATTGCTCAGAATCGATCTGACCGAACAGATCTGTCGAACGGAAAAGATAGATCCGAATGAATTTAGACTTTACATGGGGGGTCGTGGTCTCGGTGCATCCATGCTTCTGCGCGAGTTACCCGCCGGGATCGACCCCCTCAGTTCTGAGAACATTCTGATCTTTTCAACAGGGCCTCTGGTAGGGACACCTGTACCCGGCAGTGATCGGTATTCACTCCACACCAAGTCTCCCCAGACCGGTCTTTATTCCTTTTCTATTTCCGGGGGACGTTTTGGCAGTATAATGAAAAAAACCGGTTTTGATGTCATTGTCATTACAGGTAAATCGTCTGTCCCCACCTATCTTCTGATTAATGATGAGGGTTCGGTTGAGTTCAGGAATGCAGATCACCTGTGGGGAAAGAATACTGAGTCGACTCAGGAGACGATTCAAGCGGATATAAGTCCGAATGTCGGGATAACCTGTATCGGTCCAGCCGGTGAGAACATGGTTCCATACGCCTGTCTTCTTAATGAGCGAAGGGCCTTGGGAAGGGGGGGAGCAGGGGCCGTTATGGGTTCTAAAAACTTGAAAGCCGTTGTTGTACAGGGTAACAAAAAGGCACCCCTAGCCGATTCCAAAGCCCTGAAAAGTGCCATCAGGTCAGGCATGGCTGAACTCAGGGAGAATCCCATGACGTCCAAGGTTCTCAAAATGTACGGCAGCGCCAGTACGCTTCGGAAGTTGAAGGACAATGGTGTTCTTCCGGATAAGAACTGGTCAGACGTTGCTCTTGATGAAGCGGAGTCCATCACTGCAGAAAGGATGCGAGAACATTTTCTGGTGGAAGATATCGCCTGTTCCAGTGGATGCCCGGTAAAGTGTTCAAAAATGTTCGGGGTCAAGGATGGGGACTGGGAAGGGTCTTTGAGCGAGGGGCCGGATTATGAAACGGTCTACTCATTTGGATCCTGCTGCGGAGTATACGATCTGGCTCCGATTATACATGCCGACTCGATATGCGATATGTTGGGATTGGATACGATCTCAACCGGTGTCAGTATCGCCTTTGCGATGGAATGCCTGGAGAAAGGCATAATCGATGCGGAGGCATACAGTACAGGAGAGTTGGCTTTTGGAAATCCCAAGACGATGATCCAACTTATTGAAGATATAGCCTTCAAAAGGAATTTTGGTGCTGTTGTCGGATTGGGAACCAAACGCATGGCAGAGAAATTCGGGCAGGGTTCGGAGAAATTTGCCATGCACGCAAAAGGGATGGAACTGGGAGGTTACGATGCAAGGGGGTTGAAGGGAATGAGTCTTGTTTACGGCTGTGGTCCACGTGGGGGATGTCACCATGCGGGCGGATATACCGTTATACCGGAGATCATGAATCCCAAGGTCGACCGATTCGCCGAATCAGGAAAAGCACCGATTGTTGCGGCCTCCCGAAACAGAAGGGCTTCACTTTGTGATTCCAGTCTGATGTGCGCATTTGTAGCCATCGGTCTCAGTGACGAGACAGTTGTCGGTATTTTAAACGGAGCCAGTGGTTTGGATTACAAATCGGAGGATCTGATCACCATTGGGAACAGGATCAGTCAGTTGGAGCGAGCATTTAATTTTCGTGAAGGATTAACCAGAGAAGATGACGCTCTCCCCCAGAGACTGCTTGATGAGGTCATTCCCAGGGGGCCCAGCAAAGGGTATAAAGTTGATGATTTTGAACTCATGAAGGATGAGTTTTACCAGATATGTGGCTGGGATCTCAAAACCGGCGCTCCGTTGGCTGAAAGTTTGGAAGCACTTGATATCGCCTGGGTGAAGGAATATATCGCCCTATAACCTTGAACTGTTGTCAAGTTCGATTGAGAGAGATTTCTTAAAACGATTCGATTCTATTGACTTGTTGAACGCGATAAAAAAGGAGGTGTTGGCATGCGAGAGTATATAAACACGAGTAAGCGGTGGAGAATATCCTGGCTCACCATCTGGATCATTATGTATCTGGCTGTAATAGTTGCTTATCCTTCAGATCCCTCACTCTGGTTTGGATGGCTACCCAGCTCCGTGATGATTACCTTCGGTTTAATGATCATTACCCTGGTATTGGGATACATTTTTTGCAAACAGCGTTTCAAGATATAAAGATCAATCATTGTTTCTGATGAAAAGCGGTACCCACCTTTTGATGGAAAAACTTTTGAAAGAGGATAAACAATGACAAGAATGATTTTCCCGGTTGTGATTATCGTTGCTTATATGCTGGTCTGTCTTTTAGTCGGTTATCTGGTTTTCAGATCCAATACTAAAAAATCCGATTCCGGAGAATACTTTATCGGTGGACGTACAAGTGGCTCTTTTGTAGGTCCGATGTCTTATATAGCTACAGTTTTTAGTGCTCTTGTGTTCCTGGGGGCGGTGGGAATTTACTCCAGTCTTGGCATTAGCTTTAATGTCTTTTTACTGAGTGAAATGCTGTTGATTGCCATCTTTGTTCCGACAGTTGGCTATCTTTTCTGGAGGTTGGCCCATAAATACAAATATGTAACACCGGCCGATCTTCTGGCTCATCGTTATGGTGACGGGAGGGTTATCCGCATCATCGTGGCGCTGAACACGGTAGGCTTCATGATGTTTTTCATGGCCACACAGATCGTGGGGATATCCTACATCATGGAAACGATCACCGGGGGCCTGTTATCATACAAATGGGCCGTGATACTCATATCCATCGTATTGGCAGTTTACATCGTATTGGGTGGTTTTCGGGCCATCGAATACACCGATACCCTTCAGGTCATTATTCTCTCGTTTTGTGTAGTTGCCACCTTTCTGTTTCTCAGCAATAAAATTGAATGGTCCAGCGTATTTCTCCAAACTCAGCAGGCCCGTCCGGCTATATTCAAGGCTCCGGGGCCGGTGCCGATATACAGTATGAAGTTATGGATAACCCAGTTGCTGGCCATAGGCTTGGGATTCGCCCTGATGCCACAACTCTGGGTGAGGATATATGCTGTCAAAAATGAAAAAGGATTACGGAATATCGTAACCTATTTCATCGGATTCACCTTTCTGATTTTTTTGATTTCGTTCTTTCTGGCTGTTGCTTCCATCCCCATTATCGGAGAATTGTTCAAGGAAGGGGAAAAAATCGTGCCGGCCAAAATAGTCATGAAGCTGATGTTCAGCAACATGCCCCCCTGGCTTGCTGCAACTCTTTTAACCGGCGCAGTGGCAGCTACAATGTCCACGGTTGACTCTGCCGTATTGGCCATCAGCTCGATCCTGACCGTTGATCTTTACAGAAAACCTTTTAATCCGGGTATGGGCCCGGAAAGAGAAGCGACTGTCGGCAGGATAGTCAGTGTTATAATCATTGCTATCATGGCATTTCTGGCCTTTTATCCGCCTACATTGCTCTTCAATTCACTGATTGATGTTGCCTATCCGGGACTTCTTGCGTTGGCACCGGCGGCAATTCTGGGTATGTTTTTGAAAAGAGCCAATGAAACTGCTGCTATCTCTTCTATCGTGATTGGATCTGCTTTCGCAGTGTACTTGTTGCTTTTTAACCGCAATCCCCTGGGCTTGTATTCCGGTTTTTGGTCGCTTCTGGTGAGCCTTGTGGTGTTTGTCGGTGTCTCTTATTTAACTTCTGCCAAAGAAGAGACCTTCATTCCGGATACTGTTCAGTCCGTCGGTACCGGTTCCAATGAATAAGGCAGAATTCGTAACTAACAATGTCACTTTTCCCTGCACCGGATTGTGCCGGTGAGGGCAGTTACTCTTAATGGGTACTAAACATGAGACTTGAAATTCAGATTGCGAGAATTGCACAACGGATCAAACAACGACGAGTAGAACTGGGGCTTTCCATACGGGAGGCCGCCAAACTGACCGGGACTTCGCCTTCTACGATACAGAAGATCGAATCAAATGAAATGGTACCTGGGATAGCGGTTCTGATGAAGATCGCCCAAGGCTTCAAACAGAATGTAGCCCATTTTTTTGAAGATCGGGACGAACTCAAAGAGGTGGCCCTGGTTCGTCGGGGTGAACGCACTTCCATCAGAATTCCCATATCAAATTTAACTATTGAGGACCTGGGATCATCCATCATTGAGAATAAGCTGGATGTCTCAATGCTGACTATTGAAGAAGGAGGGGAGAGTGGAAGCGATCCGCTCATTCATGAAGGTGAAGAAATCAAATACTGCATGGAGGGGAAAATTGCCTATTTCATAAATGGCGATGAATACGTCCTTGAAAAGGGAGATTGTGTTCATTTTAAATCAATTCAACCCCATTTCTGGAAGAATCTCCATTCCGGTACAACGAAAGTGTTTTCTGTTGTGTTTAATTCAATTGCCGAGTAACCGATTGCGAATCGGGGAAGGGTTTTTAAGCAGGTTATATGATCATCGAGCGGAAGAACTGAAAGGACCCAATACCAAGTCATTGTTCTTCGCTAAATTAAGCCATTTAACCATACGGAGGAAATAATGAGTGAACATGCTTTGTTTAATTTAAGTGCAGGGCCTGTTCAGGCGACAGCCAGGACGTTGAGAAGCCTGTCAAAACAGATAATGTATCACAATGATCCTGAATTCATAAGGATTTTCGATGAAACCACCGAGAAGTTGCAGCGGTTGTTTAAAACAAAAGGTGATGTGATCATCATGCAGGGAGAAGCGCTGTTAGGACTTGAAGCAGCGGCTATGAGCACCATTGAACCCGGGGACAAATGTCTCAATCTTGTATCGGGTATATATGGACACCTGTACGCCTACTATATTGAAGCATACGGAGGACGCCTTGTTGAAGTCAGAACCGATTATAGAAAGGTGATTGATCCTGCCGATGTTGAGAAGGCTTTCAAAGAACATCCCGATATCAAAGTCATGTCGGTTTGTCACAGCGAAACCCCCACCGGAACCTTAAATCCCATTCAGGATATTTGTCCCATTGCCAAAAAACATGGTGCGATCTCAATTGTTGACTCGGTGTCAGCCATTGGTGGAACCGAAGTGGAAGTTGATGAGTGGGGGATCGATATCTGTTGTATTGGCCCACAGAAAAACCTTGCATCCTCTCCCGGGCTGGCGCCGGTTTCCGTCAGCGAAGCAGCATGGGAAAAGATGCGTAACAAGTCCAGGCCGGTCCGGTATTCATATATGAGCATGCTTGACTTCAAAGAGCAGTGGTTATGCGAGAAAGAGAAGAGGGGTTTTCCTTACACCATGTTCACCAACGAAGTGGTTGCCCTGAATGATGCTCTGGATCAGGTGTTTGAGGAAGGTTTGGACAACATGATTGCCAGACATAAGACCGCAGCCAGAATCGCCCGTGCCGGTGCAATAGGTATGGGATTGGAACTCTGGCCCGAGTCTGAGGATATTTGCGGAACTTGCGCCACGGTTGTCAAAGCTCCGGAAGGGGTGGATGAGGTTCAATTGAGACGCCTTCTGTATGACAAGTACAGAATCACCATCTCCGGAGGATACCGGGATATGAAGGGCAAAGTATTCCGGATGGGACATATGGGCACGGCCGCAGAGCCTGCTCTGGTAGTTATGCAAATTGCCATGATTGAGAAATCGCTTCATGAACTTGGCTATCCGGTAAAACTGGGCAGTGGAGTCGGAGCAGCCCTGGAGGTAATCTGATCAACTGGGAGATAAATATGTTGAGCTTTGCCAAAGAAAAATGCGTGAATTGCAAAATCTGCGAGGAGGTATGCTCCTTCAGATTCGGTGATGTCATTAATCCGAAAGTTGCGGCTATACGAATAGGCCGCGAGGAAGGTAGATGGGGCACCCCTTATGCGATGGTCTGCGATCTTTGCACGGGATTGGACACACAGGAATGTATTGCTGCCTGTCCGGAAGAAGCCTTGATACTGACCAATGGTGTTATTTTCTGGGATGAAGAAAAATGTACACTATGTGAGGATTGTGTGGATGCTTGCCCGCAGCGCGGGGTGGCGTATGACGACAGCGAGCCGGGTCGCATCAATATTTGCGATCTTTGCGGCGGAGAACCCCTTTGCATCGAGTGGTGCCCGGAAGAAGTTATTACTCTTTAGAACACGACCGAAAGGAGTGTAAATATGAAATACAAAGGATACAAAGGACAGTTAATTACTGTTGATTTGTCCTCGGGAGCGATAGGCAAACGCGATCTTGATGAAAAGATCCTGGAAAAGTACATCGGTGGCCGTGGCCTTGCTGCGCGGATTTTATACGATGAGATCAAAGCCAATGCAGATCCGTTTTCACTGGATAATCGGCTTCTTTTCATCACGGGCCCCGCAGCCGGAACGCTGATCCCCACCAGTAGTCGATACGCGGTAGGAACCAAATCTCCTCTAACCGGTGCCTTATCTGTCGGTTATTCGGGGGGACACTGGGCTACCAATCTCAAATATGCCGGATATGACGGAGTTCTGTTTTCAGGCCAGAGTTCAAAACCGGTCTATTTGCTGGTGGATGACGACAGGATTGAACTGTTGGATGCAGGACATTTGTGGGGAAAAAATACCGACCAGGCGGAGGAGACCCTGAAACAGGAGCTCGGATCCGATTTCGAAATCGCTTCCATCGGATTGGCCGGAGAGAATGCAGTTTCCTACGCCACCATCTGCAACGAACAACACGTTGTAGGTCGGGCCGGCCAGGGCGCTGTTATGGGATGGATGAACCTGAAAGCCTTTGCGGTTCGGGGAAGCGGGAGTGTTGAAATGGCGGTTACCGGAGAATCCGGTATCAAGGAGGCATTTTCTCTTCATAAAACCATCCGGGAAAATCCTATTCGCGGCGGTTTTCGCGATGTAGGAACAACAGGGATGCTGGAGCCGGTCAATTCGATCTCCGGGCAGCCGTGTTTTAATTTCCAGAAAACTTTTTTCCCCGATGTCGCCAAGGTGAGTTCCGAAGTGATGAGGCCCTGGTTCCAACGCTTTGAGTCATGTTCAGGTTGCCCGGTGGCGTGTGCCTCCATAACCAAATTTGATCTGGATGGAGAAGATTACGTCACCGAACGGATCGAACACCAGAGTGTCGGAGCTTTGGCAACAAACTGCGGAGTGACCGATCTGCCACGGGTATTCGAGGCACATGATCTCTGTGACAAGTATGGGATCGATACCATATCAGCAGGTCTTTCCATTGCCTGGGCCATGGAATGTTTTGAAAAGGGAATTCTGTCATTAAACGAAACAGACGGATTGGAACTTAAATTTGGCAATGCCGCTGTGCTGAAACCCCTGATAGAAAAAATTTCCAGGCAGGAAGGAATCGGCAAGCTGCTGGCTAAAGGTGTAAAAGCAGCGTCTGAAGAGCTGGGACGTGGTTCCGAAAAATATGCCATGCATGTTAAGGGACTTGAAGTTCCCGGGTATGATCCCAGGGCGTTTTTTGGCATGGCACTTAATCTTGCCACTACCGCTCGTGGAGCAGACCATAACAAAGCATTTACCATTGCTGCAGAGTTTTTGGGTGTTCTCGGGGATTATGACCGCTTTGCCTATGACGGAAAACCTGAACTCGTCAAAAGGATGCAGGATTCAACGGTCATTATCGATTCCATTATCATGTGCATGTTCACCGTTGATCTGGGCATCAGCGTGGAGCTCTATGCCAAGTGTATCAACCTGGTAACCGGCATGGATCTTGGTTCCGACGATGTTTACTCCATCGGTGACAGAGTTAATACGCTTGAGCGGATGTTCAACATCAGGGAGGGCTTTAACTCCAGTCATGATCGACTTCCAGATCGGTTTTCGACTGAACCCGGATCAGATCCCGACGGGCACACGGTCGACATTTTTAAAATGTTACCCGAATACTACAGTCTCAGGGGATGGGATAAAGAAGGCGTTCCCACACCGGGGCACCTGCAAAAAATGGGAATTGAGATCTAAAGCCTTAAACAGATCGGGATATACCATTCCCGCGAAAGCGGGAATGCAAAAAAAGCGATTTTCAAATTAAATATTTAAACAAGGATTCAGGACTATGGCTAATCTTGCAGTAAACTTCGCCGGGTTGGAGCTTAAGAACCCTTTCATTGCAGCTTCATCGGAGTTAACAGATGAATTCGACAAGATCAAATGGGCGGAGGATGCCGGGGCCAGTGCTGTCAGCACGAAACTGGCTTTTTTAAATGTACCCTTTTTCGCCCGCCCTTATCATGTTTTTGAAAAAGGTGGCGGGTTTTATTCTCCATCAGGCCACAGGCTCAGCGTGGAAGAATCCCAGGAGTTGATTCGTAAAACCAAAGAGCAGACCGATTTGAAAGTTATCGCCAACATGATGGGACCCGGCGAAAACCTGGACGGATGGGTGAAACTGGCTCAAATGCTTGAAGAGGCGGGAGCCGACATGGTCGAGCTGAACATGTCCTGCCCTAATGTCGGCATTATGGCTAAACAGATCGATATGGATATCACCGACGAGTTGGGAGCCCACCTGGGGAAAAATCCCGCCCTGGCGAGGGAAGTAACCAGGAAAATCGTGGATGGTGTCAACATACCCGTTATGCCCAAAATGACACCCGAAGGACAATGCGACATTGTGGCAAAGGGTTGTGAGGAGGGTGGTGCCGCAGCAGTTTCGGGCATCAACTGCCCCATGTCTCTGCCGGGCTGCGACATATACGATGATGGAAAACCACTCTATCCAAGCACAAACAACCAGTCGTTTGCCGGAATCTGCGGTCCCTGGATCAGACCCCTTGCATTCAGGCATGTGGCCCAGATGCGGATGAAATGTCCCGACCTTCCTATTGCAGGTGGCGGGGGACTTTCCAATTGGCAGCAGTCGATCCAGATGATTATGTACGGTGCAACGGTCCTGACATACTGCACCCTTTTCTATACCGACGGATTCAAGGCCCTACATAAACTGGAAAAGGGGGTTCGCGAGTATATGGACAAGATGGGTTATGAGAAAATATCTGATTTTCAGAATATTGCCCTCAAATACATCGTGACTCCGCAACAAGTGGATTACTTTGACGCCTTTCCGGAGATCGATCAGGAGAAGTGTAAAGGATGCAGAACCTGCTATGAATTGGGTCACTGCGAAGTGATGTCATTTGATGAAGAGAAAAAGAAGGCTTATGTCACCCAGAAGGACAAATGCTACATGTGTGGCGTCTGTTACTGGCTCTGCAAGCATAAAGCCATCACCATGGTGCCTGGCTGAGATACCTGATTGCATACACGCTGAGGTGTCACGACGGCTTCGCCCTTATACAGTGCGAGTTAGAATCGCTGGAAAATGAATTTCCGGCGGAAACTTGAATCCTCCTCCTTTACTGTTAAGGGCGAAGTGTCGTGCTTAAACCAACTGGCGAAGATGAGCAGGGAAAGAAAGTCGATATGAGGCAGACCAAAGGAGTCGAGTAAATGATACCTTCTGACAGTAAGGACAGACAGGCTCCGTTAAACAGTTACAGATCTGGAAAAACACTATTTTAATCGGGAGATAATAATTTATGCCATACGATAGTTTTCGCGAATATGTTGACGCGCTGGAAAAAGAGGGATGTCTAAAGTGGATTGATGCTGAAGTTGATAAAGAATGGGAAATAACAAGTGTGGCGCGAAACTACTTCAGGCGTGTCAAGGAACAAGAGCGTTGCGCTCTCGGTTTCCGGAATGTGAAAGGATATGACATCCCCGTCGTTTTGGGTGCCATTGGAGGATCGAGAAAAATCTACAATCTTGCAATTGGGGCGAAAAAAGACTTCGGCAGCATCAAGGAAATCTGGGCAAACGCCCTGGAAAATCCGATCGATCCGGTGGAAGTGGATAGCGGCCCCTGTAAGGATGTGATTCTGAAGGGAGATGAGATTGATTTGCATAAGTTTCCTATTCCCACCTGGACTCCCGGACTGGATCCGGCACCGTTTTTTACGGCCCCCTGTCTAATTACCAAGCATGCCGAGACGGGTGTTGGAAATATCGGAACGTATCGTATGGAGATCAAGGCCAAAAACGAGACAGGTGTGCTTTGGGATCTTCCCAGTCAACATGGCGCGATTCACTACGCCTCCTGGGAAAAGATAAACAAACCGATGCCAATGGCTGTAGTCCTGGGAGCCGATCCGACAATTATCATGTCCTCCGTGTCCAAAGTGCCACAGGGGGTTGATGAAATGGCGGTCTGTGGCGGTCTGCGGGGTAAACCGGTTGAAGTGGTGAAATGTGAAACCTGTGATCTTATGGTGCCGGCCTCTGCCGAGATCGTGCTGGAAGGAGAGGTGATCCCCGGTGAGAGAGTGATTGAAGGGCCTTTCGGCGAATACACAGGCTATATGGGCGGACCCTATAAAATGCCGAAGTTTTATGTCAAGTGTGTGACACACCGCAAAAAACCGATCTATCATGCTCTTTTCAGTCAGATGCCGCCGAGCGAAAGCAGCTTAATGAGGCAGTTACCCGAGGAAGCCAACATCTTCCAACACCTTTCAGGATACCTGAAGATACCGGGAATCAAGGATATCCACCTGCCTGAAGCAGGGGGAAGCTATACCATCTGTTGGATCAGCCTCAAGAAATCATTTCCGGGACACGTTCAGCAAGTGATGTCTGCAGCCTGGACCCATTATCCGACATTCGCAAAATGGATCATTGTGACCGATGATGATGTCGATATCCGGGACCCTTTTGTGAGGGAGTGGATACTCTCTTTCCGGGTGGAACCGATAAAGGATATCTCCTTTTTGAAAAACACGGCGCCCATTCTGTTGGATCCCTCTTCGGATCCTGCGGAAGTGCCACTTTGGGAAAGACGATCATCAAAAGTCATGATAGATGCAACCAAAAACTGGGAATACCCGGAAATTGCCCTGCCTCCCAAAGAGGATCTGGATAAGGTTGCTGATCAATGGGATAAATACGGACTCGATTAGATGGGGTAAACATCATGGTTATGACAGAAATAAAGAAAGTTGCAGTTATCGGAACGGGAACGATGGGACCTGGTATTGCCCAGGTTTTTGCACGGAATGGAATCACCGTTCGGATCTTTGATATTGACAGCGAGAAACTAAGCGAAGCACGGATAACTCTGGACAACAACCTGGAGCTGTTTCGTCAGGCAGGGTTAATAACCGAACCGGAGGTGTCAGAGACGCGATCGAGAATCCAAAATGCTTCCTCATTGGATGAGGCGGTTGAAGAAGCAAACCTGGTTATTGAGGTCATTCCGGAAGTCATGGAACTTAAGACGGCTCTTTTTGCCGATCTGGACAAAATATGCGATCCGGGAACTATTCTTGCAACCAATACTTCAGGTTTGAGTATTACCACCATGGCTGCAGCAATTGAAAAACCGGAAAGGCTGGTAGGTATGCATTGGTGGAATCCGCCGATCATCATTCCCGTGATAGAGATTATAAAGGGAGAAAAGACAGACGATGCGGTTGTCCGGGCGATAGACAACCTGATTCGCAAAATCAAAAAAGTCCCGGTACTGGTCCAGAAAGATGTGCCGGGGTTTTTAGGAAACCGCCTGCAGTACGCTCTGATGCGGGAGGCTATCGCTTTATTGAACGAGGGTGTCGCCAGTGCCGAAGATATCGATACCATGATTAAAGCGGGAATCGGTTTCAAATTCCCGATTATGGGACCTCTTGAAACTATCGATATGGCCGGACTGGATATCTACTACAAGGTGTCCCAGTATTTGAACAAGGATCTGGACAAATCCCAGGAGGCGGCCCCTGTTGTTGAAACGATGGTTCATAAAGGCGATTTAGGACTCAAGAGCGGGAAAGGTTTTTATGACTACACAGGTACTGATATTAAATCGTTAATGGGGGAGCGGATCAAGAAACTTCTGCTTCTGTTAAAAGATCTTGACTATGTTGAATAACGTCATCCGGTGATCGGGTCTGCGGTTAGTAGCAATGCTCCACAGTCCGTTTCATCAGACAACGAACGAGGTATTTACACCAATCAAGGGAAATCCGAAACAAACAAGGAGAAAGATCATGAAGTCGGCAATCACGCTGGTTAAAGGCGCTCGGTTAATTGTGGAGCATTGTATGACAGTAAAAGAAAACGACAAGGTGCTGATTATCGCGGATGATGCGCACATGCATATTGCCGAAAGTATCGCCGGTGTGGCGTATTCGCTCGGGGCCTATCCCCTGATAACCAATGTGACACATCATGTCACCGCATGCATGGCCTCCATGGCGGTTTCCATGGAACCCCCAGAGCACCTTTGCCAGGCCATGCTGCATTCGGATGAAATTATCATCACCACCAACCTGGAATGGGCCAACCGCTTTGCCCATGTAAATCCCGTCAAAGATAGTGTGGCACGAGGGGCGAAAATCGCTTCAATTGAAGAGGGATTAGGGGAGTGGGATCTTGAAATTGAAGATATTGAATTGATTACCCAGAGGGCAGAGAAGATCATGGCAGCCATGGAAGGGGCCAAATGGGCTCGGGTAACCAGCCCTGCCGGGACCGACGTGAATGTCTGCATTGAGGGGCGTCCCCCATTGAAAGTTGTACCGGTTAAGGAACCCGGAATCATGATGGGACCGATTCCTCTCTGGGGCGAGGTTGCATACGCAGCGGTTGAAGACAAAACATACGGGAAAATAGTGGTCGATGGAATTATGCTGGGCGTGGGAGTAGAAGGAACCTTACCTGAACCGATGACATGGACCGTTAAAGACGGTCGTGCCATTGATATCTCCGGAGGCGAAGCTGCTGAAAAGCTGAAGAAGGTGATCGCCGATGCTGAGGAGAATGCCAACACAATTGCTGAGTTTGCAATTGGAACAAGTCATAAAGAGATTCTGGGTAGTCCCTCCGAAAAGGGAATGCTTGGCACTGTTCATTTCGCCCTTGGCGACAATGCGCATTGCTACCCGGGGGGACAAAGCTGGTGCAGTGTTCACCTTGATGGAAACATTCGCGATGTAACCGTCGAGGTTGATGGAAAATTGATTATCAAAGATGGTGAACTTTTGCTTTGAAAAGGTGAATAAAAATGGCGATAAAAATATCCAAAATCTCTGAGACGACGGCAATATCCCTTCCTGTTGAAAGCTGGTCCAAGATGGTTTTGACAAAAGACAGCGTAGGGGTTCAAAAGATGTCAATGGGAGTATCCTGCTTTAAACCGGGACTTAAGACCGACCTGATGGTTCATGAAGAGGAGGAACTGGCTTATGTCCTTCAGGGGAAAGGTAAGATAGGGCTAAAAGGTGGAGAAAATATCGGTTATGAGGCTGGCGACGGGATATATATTCCGGCTGGCGTGCCGCATTCAGTGATAAACGATGGGGATGAAGACGTTATCATGATTGCCGGTTTCTCGTGGCCGGAATATCCACCTACTCGAAAAGAATCAACATAGGACAGATCATGAAAGAATTTGATTATTGTCGTCCGACAACGGTAGAGGAGGTTTGCCGAATTTCAGGCGAGCTGAATGAACCCGTAAAGGTTTTGGCAGGGGGAACCGATCTACTGATTCGGATGAAACAAAAAGTTTTCAAACCTGCGAAGATTGTCAGTCTGAGAGATGTTCCCGGGTTAACCACCATCGATTACAGCGCGGATGAGGGGTTAACGATTGGAGCAATGGCACTTCTCTCAACGATTGAGACCTCAAAGGAAATTCTTAATACCTACCCGGCGGTAGCCGAGGCAGCAGCCACGGTTGGTTCTCTCCAGGTAAGAAACAGGGCCACCATTGGTGGGAATATCTGCAACGCGGCACCATCGGCAGATATGCTGCCTATCCTGATAGCATATGATGCCGTTGCTCTTGTAACCAATGGCAAAACCGAACGGTCCGTTGCCTTGAGTGATTTTTTTATCGGGCCCGGCAAGACTGTCCTTGAAAACGGTGAGATTCTAATATCGGTCAATCTGCCTGCACGATCGAATTCCAGTTTCGGAATGTATATCAAATCCTTTCGATCTGCTCTGGATCTGGCTGTTGTCGGGGTCGGGGTAGTAGCTGATTTCCAGCCGGGACAAGATACATGCCGCAAGTTGAAACTGGTACTGGGGGCAGTCGGCCCCACGCCAATATCAGTATTAAAGGCTGAGAAATTGGCTGAAGGTCAGAAGCTTGATGATCAGTTAATTGAACAGATTGCCCAGTTGGCTTCGGATGAATCGCGTCCCATTTCTGATATTCGGGCGACGGCCAGCTACAGGAAATCTTTAGTCGCAATCAGCACCCGGCGGGCACTTGAGGCTGCCAGAGTCTGGTCACAGAAAGGAGGTAATCAGTGAAACACCAAATAGAGATAACCGTAAACGGTGATGCGCATCATCTGCTGGTGGAGGCTCACCAGACTCTTTTGGATGTTATCAGGGACCTGATTGGTTTTACTGGTACCAAAAGCGGATGCGAGATGGGAGAATGTGGCGCTTGTACCGTAGTAATGAACGGAGATGCTGTGAATTCCTGCCTGGTACTTGCTCTTGAAGCCGATGGAACTGAAATTCGCACTATTGAGGGGATGGCACAGGGTGACAAGCTTCATCCGGTCCAGGAATCTTTTGTAGAAAACGGAGCCATTCAATGTGGTTATTGTACATCAGGAATGGTTATGGCCAGCACGGCGCTACTGGACAAAAATCCCAAGGCTGATATCGAGGCGATTAGAAAAGGATTGAGGGGTAACCTTTGCCGCTGTACCGGTTATACCAAGATCATTAAAGCGGTGGAATCCGCTAGAGATGGGGAGGTAACATGAAACGAAAGATCTTAGGCAAGGGATATCCAAGGCTGGATGCATTGGAGAAGGTAACGGGAGCAGCTCAGTATACAGTAGATCTGAAAATGCCGGGTCTTTTATATGGAATGATACTGAGAAGTCCAATAGCTCATGCGAGGATTAAGGCGATTGACATTTCAAAGGCACAAGCCCTGAAAGGCGTCCATGCAGTTGTCACCGCGAAAGATGTTCCTCTCAACATTTTTAGCTTCTACCAGTGGGCAGCGGATAAAACCATGCTGGCCACGGATAAGGTGCGTTACGTAGGTGATGAAGTAGCTGCTGTCTGTGCAGTGGACAAAGATACGGCAGCCAGAGCCATTGAGTTGATTGAGGTCGAATATGAAACACTGCCTGCGGTTTTTGACGCAGAGGAAGCCATGAGCCCGGACGCTACCCTGCTTCATGAAAGAGAAAGCAATGTCTGCTTTGAAGTGGACCGGGTCGTTGGTGATCCGGATAAAGCGTTTGCAGAGTGCGATTATGTTTGTGAAGAGCGCTATGCGACAGACAAGGTATGTCACTGCTGTCTGGAGGTATCAAATTGCATTGCCAAGTGGGATCAGTCCGGGCGATTAACTGTCTGGACCAATACCCAGGCTCCGCATACCCAGAGACAGGAAGTGGCGAGAATTCTGGGGATTTCAACAAAAAAAGTCCGATTTATCAGCTCCCATATGGGAGGCGGTTTTGGCTCCAAGCTGGTATTGGATATGAAAACTCCGATCGCGGCTGTTTTATCCAAAATGACAGGCAGACCGGTAAGAATTCAGAATTCACGCTCAGAAGAGTTTTGCACTGCCAAGACGCGTTATGGCTATACAATGTATGTCAAGACCGGTGCAAAGAAAGACGGGCGTCTCTGGGCAAGAGAGATAAAGGTTATCGCCGATTGCGGGGCGTATCAGGATAAAGGGCCGGCTACGCTAAACTTCTCCAATATGATGTTTGCTGCCCATTACAATATCCCGAATGTCCGTTATACCGGAAAGCTTGTTTATACAAACAAGCAGATGGGAACAGCCTTTCGTGGATTTGGAAATAACCAGATAGCATTTGCCTGCGAGTCACAACTGGATAGCCTGGCGGCAAAAATGGATATGGATCCCCTTGAGTTCAGAATGAAAAATGCCAATAAGCCGGGGGAGAAAATGCACTCGGGTGCTGAAATTCCGACTTGCGGCATGAGTGAATGTATGGAATCAGCAGCTAAAGCGGTCGACTGGAATCAGAAACGAAACCAGAAAGGTTTGCGGGGAATCGGGGTGGCCAATTCCCTTCATACTGCGCAGGGAGGCCGCTATTATGCATATGCTGCCACTGATTCATTCATCAAAATTGCAGAAGACGGCATGATCACCCTGATAACGCCGGCAGCGGAAATGGGTCAGGGAATTCATTCTGCAATGGCCCAAATTGTAGGGGAAGAGTTGGGAATTCCTCCAACCGAAATAAATGTCATCGGAAGTGATACCGATTTGACGCCTTATGATCTCGGCTCCTGGGGAAGCAGGGGAACATTTGTTTGTGGCAATGCCGCTCTTGCTGCCGCCCGTGAAGCAAAGAAAGAGTTAATTGGTATTGCCAGTGAAATGTTGGAAGTAAAATCCGAGTTCATAAAACTGGAGGATGGTCAGGCTGTTGCCAAGGCACCCGGTTCTCCTGAAGTCATTCTGCCCATGGCTGAAATCATGGATTACACCATGAATAAACGCAAAGCCCCGATATCAGTGAGGGGGCAGTGGGCTGATGATATGGGTCCGGACTGGGATGTGCCGAAAGAATGGACCAAAAACGTGCGGAGTTGGGCGTTCGGAACGCAAATCGCCGAAGTTGAGGTTGATGAAGAGACAGGAGAAGTTAAGGTATTAAAAGTGATAGCAGCCCAGGAATCAGGAATAACCATCAACCAGAAAATGGCTGAAGGACAGATCGAAGGATCTGTAGTACAGGGAGTTGGTTATGCCTTAACCGAAAAGCAGGTGCTCGCCGAGGGGAAAGTGGTTAATGATGGATTCATTGATTACAAGATTCTGAGCTCGGAGGACATTCCGGAAATCGAGACCATCCTGGTTGAAACCGGAGATCCCGAGGGCCCCTTTGGCGCAAAGGGATTGGGTGAGGCCGGGCTTGTACCGACAGCACCGGCTATTGCAAACGCTATCTATAATGCCTGTGGCGTCCGGTGCTACGAACTCCCCATTACGCGGGAATTCATATTGAAGAGCCTCAAGGAAAAAAAGGCTGGAAAGTAACAGAGAGGCTTGATCAGCAATGAAAGGGACAGGCAGGTGAACGGTTAACTCACTTGAATTCCCGGTAGATAAGGTTCGGGAAACCAGGGCAATTTGCCCTGGCTCCTGCTCTTTCAACAGGTACAACCGGCTTTTTGAAAAGACTTCTCTTGATTTAATAATCGTTTATGTTCGATAAATGGAATAAGACGTTCACCAAGAGACAGGCCGTTTATGTTTTTCATGTGCCATTATCCATAACGTGTAAAGAAGGAGAGCCACATGATCGTTGATAGCCACATGCACCTGGGAGATTTTCCGGATTTCAATGTTTCACTGGACGAAAAGGGTCTTGATGACCTGATGTCCTCTTGCGGTTTGGACAAAGGGATCGTTTTTCATCCCGACAATTCCCTGGTACAACAAGCAATTGCCGATCGACCGCATGTCTTTGGACTCGTCTGGGCCAATCCCAGGGTTCCGGATTATGTGCGGGTTGTGGAGTCCTTTCTTGACGATGATAATTTCCGTGGGATCAAGCTTCATCCATTATTGGATGGTTATCACCCGAATGATCCGCTGATACATCCCCTGGCCGATCTAGTGGCTGAAAGAAACCTGCCACTTCTGATCCATACCGGTCATCCGATCTTCACCCTTCCATGGAGTGTTGAGGAGTTAGCTCGGGACAAGCCCAAAACAAAAGTAATAATGGGCCATATGGGGCATGGCAACATCATTTATATTAACGCTGCTATTGATGCGGCAGAGAGGCGGTCCAACGTATACCTGGAAACGTCCGGTATGCCGATGCACACCAAGATCCGCGAAGCTGTGGAGAGAGTAGGTGCCGAACGTGTGCTTTACGGCTCGGATGCCCCTTTTCATCATCCTGAAGTGGAGATGTTAAAGGTCAAGCTGTGTGGTTTGAATCAACGTGATTTGAACATGGTCATGGGAGGGAGTGCGGTAAAAGTATTCATGGTTGACGGTTAAAAATGGCCTGAGGGAATGTAAAACGGAACTTCGAATTTTGTGGGAGGTCGAAAAAGAAGAAATCTGGTTTACCAAAAGTCGTTTTCTATAATTTCAAATAACATACTTGAACGAACGACCATGGACATAGGTCTTTTCCGGATAGACCGAATTTTTTAACAAGCAGGCAACATTCCGGCTGTTGAAAAAGAAGGGTAATTTGAAGACGGGATACCTGTGTCTGTGGTGGGGCGCTCAATTTATGCTCCAATGAAAGGGCGGCTGAGGTTTGCTAAACACTGGTTTTGGAACCAATCGGACCGGTAAAATTGTTCTGAAAAAAGAGAGTTTATCGTTCAATAGCCCTTTACCAGATTCGGATATCATTTCTTATCATTATCTTGTGTTACTTAAAAAAGAGGAGATCAATATGGCGAGATTAATCGAAAAGCAAATTCTGACAGGTATTTTGATTGGAGTGCTGGCAATCTGTGTTGTTTGCCTCAGTCCGGTGACGAAAGTGGAAGCTGCAAAAAAAACATTTAGTAAAGTGGCTGTAATCGCGCCTGAAGAAGGCAATGACTATGGCTGGAATCAGGAAGGTGTCGAGGCAACCAAAAAAATTGCCGAGTGGCTGGGTGCGAGTATAGAAGTTGCGGACGGAGCAGGATATGGTGATGTTGCTCCTATCTTCCGGGATCTAGCCAGTGGCGGCGCAGAGTGGATTGTGGCCTGGGCAAGCGGATACGGTACGGTTGCTCCGCAGCTTGCACAGCAAATGGGGGTTCCGGTTTTGGTTATCGGAGCATTTGAACAGGGCCTGGTTCCGGGATTCAGCACCGACATTGAAACCAGGGCTCAGGAAGGTGCCTTTCTGGCAGGATCTCTGGCGGCCAAGATGAGCAAATCAAAGACGGTCGGTATCTGTATGTCTGCTGATGATGAGAACTGGATCAAGATGGCAGGTGGTTTTGCAGCAGGGGCAAAATATGCTAAGCCAGATATCAAGATTCTGATGGCGCAGATAGGCCAGGCCGGATATGCAGATGCAGCAGGCGGAAAACGAGTTACAAGAAACCTCATCTCCGCTGGTGCGGACATTATCTTCGGTATGGGAGACGGTTCTACATTCGGTATGATCCAGGCTGTAGAAACGGCATCCGGTGCCAACAAAGTCTGGTTTATCGATGTGATTGGCGATAAAACTTCCCTGGATAAAAAGGACATCTATCTTTCCTCCGTCAAATGGGACTACACGCCTATGTTCAAAACGGTTATTAAGGAATATCAGGAAGGGAATTACGGCAAGCAGATACACTACATTAATTTAAAAAACGAAGGTATCAAGTTGCTGAAAACCAAGCATATTCCTGCAGCAGTATGGTCTTCGGTTCAGCAGGTTAGAAATGATGTGATAACCGGAAAAGTTACCGTTCCTGAGTTGAGCAAGAAAAAAGACGTTCAGGCTTTGATCAAGTAAGTTCATCTCATTGCTAATAACCAGGCATCGAACAGAAAACAGGAACACGAGAAAATGATGAATGAGCAGAAAGTCGAAGATCAGGGAGCTTCCCGGAACGATGATAGTTCAACGGCGATGATTCCTGCTGTTGAACTCATCAATATTACCAAGTCTTTCCCCGGTGTTTTGGCCAACGATAATATTTCCTTATCTGTCTGGTCCGGGGAAGTTCACTGTCTGCTTGGAGAGAACGGCGCAGGAAAATCAACCCTGATGCAGGTTCTCTCGGGCATGTATCAACCCGACTCGGGAATGATCCGGGTGAATGGTCGTGAAGTTCGTATCAATTCACCCGGGGAGGCTCTTGAACTGGGAATGGGAATGGTCTACCAACACCCGACCCTGGTTCCGGTATTTTCGGTGATCGAGAATCTCCTTCTTGGCAGTCAAAAGGGCATCACGCTTGATCGACAGGGGGCATTGAATCGGTTTGAAGAATATGCTTCGCTGCTCGGTGTGGAGATTGACCCTGAATCGCTGGTTGGTAGTTTGGCCCTGGGACAGCAACAGCAGGTGGAGATCATAAAAGCTCTCTGGAAGGGGTCTTCTGTTCTGATTCTCGATGAGCCTACATCGATGTTAACACCCCAGGGTATAGAAGAGCTGAAGGAAGTTGTCGCCCAACTCAAGAAATCCGGGCTTGCCATAATATTTATTAGTCACAAGCTTCAGGAAACACTGGACATGGGCGACAGAATTTCAGTTCTCAGAAGAGGGAAACTGGCCGGTTCGATTGAACCGGCCGTTTTTAGCAGCACGGCAAATTCAGAGATCCAATCCATGATAATCGAGATGATGTTCGGAGAGGAAACGGATATTGCTGAAAGTGTCATAAAAGTTGAAAGGCAGACTACCGGAAGATCAAGAGAGTCTGATCTTCCGGAACAGCCTGTCCTTGAACTTAAAAATGTGACGGTAAAGGGCAAGCTCGATGAAGTTGGCGTGAAAGGAGCTTCCTTTTCGTTGCGTGCCGGAGAAGTTCTTGGAGTAGCAGGAGTGGACGGGAACGGTCAACGTGAACTGGCTGAAGCGATTGCCGGTCAGAGGAGGATTACAGCAGGCGATATTCTTTTGAATGGTGTTGTTGTATCGGATGTGAGTATCGCAAACCGGCAACATATGGGTCTTCGCTACATTACCGATGACAGATTGGGTGAGGGAATCTGTGCTTCTCTTAGTGTCAGTAAAAACATGCTATTAAAACGAATCGGTCAAAGACCTTTCTGGAATTGGGGCAGAACGAATGAAGCGACGATAAGGAAGACTGCTGAAGGATTGGTCAAAGAATACGATGTCCGCCCCCCTGACGTGGATATCAGGTGCGGGGGACTTTCAGGAGGTAATATACAAAAGGTTTTGCTGGCTCGCGAGTTACTTTTCGATCCCAAAATTGCAGTTTACAGTAAACCGACTCATGGACTGGATTTTAAAACCACCGTTATTGTGCGGGAAAAAATAAAAAGTCTTGCCAGGGAGAAAGGAGTAGCAGGACTTCTTATCTCGACGGATCTGGATGAGATCTTCGATCTTTCCGATCGAATCGCGGTCATGTACCAGGGACAAATTGCAGGGATTGTGGAAAATCAGGAAGGTATTGAGAAAAAGGTAGGTGAATTAATGGTTGGAGGGACTTAATAAATGACAGAAACGGCGGAAAGCAACATGGGTTTGTCAGACAATAGTACAAAAAACATATTCAATCCGACTGACGGGGCGTTTTTAAAGGTATGGAACAGCATGCTGGAAAGTATTGCGCCGTTATTACTTGCTCTCATAGCAGGCGGCCTGCTGCTTCTGGTGTTGGGAAGGAACCCTGTCACCTTTTACGGAAACATAATCAAGTCAGGATTATTAAATAAGCACGGGCTGCAGGATACCATAATCAGGATGGCTCCATTGCTTCTGATGGCGGCAGGGTTGATCGTTGCCTTTCAAGCCAGCATCTGGAATATCGGGGGTGATGGCCAGTTTTTATTGGCAGCAGCTTTGACAGCAGGGTTTGGGCCGATGTTTATGCCAGTGCTGCCGATGTGGGCGTGTTTTGTAACACTTTTCCTGATTGGTATGGTCGCCGGAGCTCTAAGTACGATTGTGCCGGCAATACTCAAGGCAAAATATGAGATTAATGAAATCATCAGCTCGCTGATGATGAGTTTCATAGGGATCAATTTTGCGAACCTGCTTATTAAAGGCCCTTTTCGCAGTACAAAAACATTGGTCCCGCAAACCGATGTGGTGCCTTTTACAAAATTGCTGCCATCAATTCCATTAACCCGCATTCATATAGGTATATTCATTGCGCTGATTTTCATCCTTGTGGTCTATTATGTGATGAAAAACACTTCCCTGGGTCTCAAGCTGGCTCTGCTGGGTCAGAATCCGAGAGCGGCCCTGCATGCCGGGCTTAATAATCAACGCCTCATCATCGGTGCATTCATGGTAAGTGGGGCTTTTATGGGACTTGCAGGCACCGTCGAGATTCTCGGTGTGTGGGGGTATATGAGGGCGGACTGGAATCCCAATTTTGGTTTGCCGCTGTTTGCTTTGGTTTTTCTGGCCCGATTAAACGCCCTTGCGACAATCCCCCTGGTAGGATTTTATGCGGTCCTTTCCATTGGCGGTCATTCTGCCGCCAGGGTTGCAGATCTTCCCGACGACTTTATTCTGATCATCGTCGGTCTGGTCTTATTGTTCATGGCGTTGACCGAGTATATCCAGGAATATCGAGCCGGCAAATCAGGAAAGTTATTGAACTTTTTTCGCAGCTTAAAGGGGATTAAGACGAATGAGTGATTTTTTAACCGCATCTTTTTTATCCGCGCTAATCTTTGGCGGTATTCTGACAGGGATGCCCCTGTTGTTTGCCAGTATCGGGGAAACCATTTCTCAACGATCCGGCGTTCTGGGGATGGGTATTGAAGGGATCATGCTGGCAGGAGCATATTTCGGCTTTGCGATAACACTGTATTCCGGTCATTTCTGGCTGGGCCTGGTGTCAAGTATCGGTGCCGGGATGCTCATGGCTTTGATAGTCGTGCTGTTTTGCGTCCGTCTTGGTATGGATCAAATTGTGGTTGGAATCGGTGTTTTGATATTTGGAGAAGGTGTAACCAGTGTGCTGCAGCGTGCACAGTTCGGAACCACTTATCCACGCTTGGAGGAATTGGCCAGCGTCAAGATACCCGGCTTATCAAGTATCCCTGTATTAGGTTCAAGCGTGTTCACCCAGCCCTGGATTGTTTACATCGGGTTTGCGCTGGTGGGTGTGTTGTATTGGATTTTAAATTTCACCAATGTCGGGCTGAACATCAGGGCTGCCGGAGAGAAACCGGAAGCACTGGATGCATCCGGAACCAGCGTGATTTTTACACGTGGTATGGCCGTTCTGGTTGCCGGCGGGTTGGCCGGACTTGGAGGCGGATACATGTCGATTGTGGGTGCCGGAATTTTCGTACCCTTTATGACAAAGGGAATCGGCTTTATTGCGATTGTGATTGCCATGCTCGCCAGGGGAAAGGCAGTTTGGGTGATTACCGGTTCGTTCTTATTCGGGATCTCGGTTTCCCTGACAACATCGTTGCAACTGGTAGGAGTCGAAATAGCCCAGGACCTGGTCAATATGATTCCATTTATTGCCGTGCTCGCGGCACTGATTATTTTTGCCAGAGGAAACTATCTGCCTGCCGCTCTATGCCTTCCATATAACCGGGAGGCGCGGTAGGAACAAACTCTATCATAAACCTCTCTTTAACGAAACGACCGGATCTCTATCTTCAGGGATTATCAAACCCGTCTTGGTTATCCGGGCGAGTCTTCAGGAAGCATCATCAGATAGGAGTCTTACATGTTACTACCATTTGAATACTTAATGCCTACCAGAATTGTTTATGGGGAAGGCGCAATTGTTGGAACGGGTAAAGAAATCAAGGACTTGAAAGGAAAGAAACCTATCCTGGTGACCGATCAGGGCGTCGCCGCTTTACCTTTTTTTGAGAGTATCAAAGAATCCCTGGCCGGGGCAGGCCTGGAATTTGAAGTTTATGATACCGTTTCCCGCGATCCTGATCTCAGTGAGATTGACGAGCTGGTAGCCCTGGTCAAGGACAGGAAATGCGATTCGGTAATTGCTTTGGGAGGCGGCAGCGTCCTATGCGCGGGTAAAGGTCTGGCGGTCACCGCTCCCAGCGGTGGTTCTTCCCGGAACCTGGTTGGATTACACCTGGTAAAAGAGCAGCCGTTGCCCATGATTGCAATCCCTACGACTGCAGGTAGCGGAAGTGAGGTTTCCGATGTCATTGTTCTCTCGGATATGGAGAGCAATCGGATTGTCACGATTATTTCCCATCACTGCTATCCCGGCTTGACAATTCTTGATCCGGAATTATTGGCGGATTTGCCGCCGAAGCAGTTTTCCATGTCAGGTGTCGACGCACTTGCCCACGGTATGGAATCCCTGATGACCACCCGACCGAATCCCATATCCGAGGGTATTGCTGTATACGCATGCGCAACTTTAATAAGAGAACTGCGTGAGGCTTCCCTTACAAATGAAATAGAGCCAAAAGCTCGCTGTCTTATTGCCAGTTCCATGACTAATATGGCATGTGGAGCTACCGGAATCAATTTTGGTCATGCCATGATTTTGCCGATGACAGCACATCTCAAGATGCCGCATGGTCTTGCTGCAGGGTTGCTTCTTCCCCATGTCACGGCTTACAATTTACCGGCGTCCAGAAAAAGGTTGGCTCCTTTGATGCAGGCGCTGGGTTATGACACGGAACTGGAACCGGATCTTATTGTGGATGAGCTCGCCGATCTGGTTACAGATCTTGGTTTTGGCGCATTCGAGCTGCCCGAGGTTGACATTGCGACGTTAAAATCTATGGCTGAAGAGGTGGCAAATTCGCCGATTACAACGGGTAATGTACGCAAAGTGGAGTCGGATCATGTGTTGGCAATCTACAAGTCGGTTTTTGTAAATACTTTAAAAGACTAGCCTGCAAGTCATGACTGAAGAGATATACCCCCCTCCTGGATGGTATGGTGGACAGGGTGCACTTCCCATCGGTTTCACCGCTGTAATCAACATCCATGGGAACTCTTTTGCCATATCATTCGGGATTGATCGAAAGGAATCCTCTCCAGTCAGCACTCGGCCGTTTGAACGGATGTGATTAATGAGCAAATCTGCAGTTTTTGTAGCCCTGGTAATAGGTTCACTTTTTTGGGGCTGTGCCGGTTCGACCCAGACATCGAGTTCCCAAAATGGAAAACAGTCCAGATGGTATCATAATGGCAACAAAGCTGAAGAGTTGGAACTTAAAAACGGGTCTAAATCAGGAATATACACAACTTGGTATGAAAACGGACAAATGAAGTTAAAATGCAGATTCATCAATGATATTCTGCATGGTGAAGTGATATCCTGGTTTGAAGATGGCAAAAAACGTTTCATAGTCCATTTTGACAATGGGAAACGACATGGTGAGTGGATCCGCTACCATGAAAAACGCAACACCATTGTGGCTTCAATGAATTTCGTCAACGACAAACTTGAAGGTGTATTGTCAGCGGCTTATGAACAGGGAAACGGCAACGGTACCGGCAGATCGTTTGAGATAAAGTCAGAATTCCTGAATGGTGAACTGATTCACGAATTTCATTTTGCTTACACGAATACAGATGGTCATACGTTAAAAGCCATCGGTCAGATTTCGGAAAACGGAAAACCCGGAATGACCAGGGAAGAGAATATCACACTGGCGAATAATGGCGCCCTGAAGGTAAACTATGGTCAATATGTAAAAGAGTTTAGTAGCATACAGGAGTTCATGATTACTGAAATTAATCAACATGTGGTAACCAAATTCTCATTGGATTTTTGTAACGGCACGGAAAACATCTGGCCGTGTCAATTTCCAAAAACCGGCATTTGATTATCGATTGTTATTGTCATCAAAAGTCTGCTCAGGCGAGACTGTTACCACAGTTAATGTTGATATTTCACTTGAAACTATCATGAACTCTTTAAGAAAGATCATCGGTTTAACAATCCAATAACAGGAAGTTCGATGGAAGAGAGTATTATAGTAGGGATTAGTGGGGCAAGCGGTGTGATTTACGGAATTACCCTGTTGAAATCATTAAAGGAGTTAAATATCGAAACTCACCTGGTTATATCAAAAGGGGGAGCTTTGAATATTGAACTTGAAAGTGATTATCAGCTTAACGAGGTATTGGATCTGGCTGATCACGTACATGAAAATAATAACCTTGCCGCATCAATATCCAGCGGATCATTTTTAAATCGAGGAATGATTGTCGCTCCCTGCACAATCAAAACACTGTCCGGAATTGCTCGTTCTTATAATGACAATTTATTGGTGAGAGCTGCTGACGTTGCCTTAAAAGAGAAACGCAAGCTGTTGTTGATGGTCAGGGAAACCCCGCTGCACAAAGGGCATCTTAAGTTGATGCTGCAGGCAGCCGATTTAGGTGCACATATTCTCCCCCCATTCCCTGCCTTTTATCATCGCCCTCGAACAATTGAAGATATTATCAATCAGACAGTAGGTAAAATGCTGGATTACTTCCATATTGAGCATAATCTGTTTAAGAGATGGTGTTGAGACCATTGAACATTTTCGAGCTTGTCACCTTTATGTGGAGGCTGTTCCCACTTGCGCGGGATGGTTCGCTAAGGAGGTTTTTTGCGACTATTCCTGCAGTAATCAACATCCAATGGATCGGCTTTTCCCTAGTCGGGCTTTTGTCTCGTATTTGGTCCGAATCAAGCTTGCTGGTGTTTGAATATGCGTAACCGGGTGAAAATGAAAACCGCCGAAAAGTTGAAACAGGAAGTCTGCAGGGCGATTGATATCGAGAGGGAAAAAATAATCGATATCGGAGAAACGATAAGAAAGGTCCCCGAATTGGGATTTAAGGAGTATCGGACTGCCGGATTGGTTTCAGATATCATGGAAGAATACTCTGTGCCCCACCAGACGGAACTGGCCGTTACAGGTGTCAAAGGGAAACTTGCCTCTACCAATCCCGGGCCTGCAGTGGCACTTCTTGGGGAACTGGATTCCGTTCTGGTGGCAAGTCATCCGGATGCCGATCAGGAAACAGGAGCTGCCCATGCATGCGGCCACAATGCCCAGATTGCCGGTATGCTCGGCGCAATGATTGGTTTAATTGAATCCAATACAATCGAAAACCTGGCCGGATCAGTTGTTTTTTTTGCAGTTCCTGCAGAAGAGTACGTGGAAGTCGAATATCGAATGGATCTGGTTGACCAGGGGAAAATAAAACTACCTGGCGGAAAGCCGGAACTGATCAGGCTGGGTCATTTCGATGATATTGACATGGCAATGATGGTTCATACCCATTCAAATCCCGGTTTTAAAAAAGCGATTGTTTGTTCCTCTTCCAATGGTTTTATTACAAAGTTCATCTGTTTTGAAGGAAAGGTGGCACATGCAGGGGTCGCTCCTGAGAAAGGTATCAACGCTTTGAACGCGGCCAATTTGGCTATTTTGGCGATCAATTCTCAACGTGAGACTTTCAGGGATGATGATTCCATCAGAATACATCCGATTATTACCAAAGGAGGAGATCTGGTAAATGTTGTGCCGGAAGAGGTCAGAATGGAGACTTATGTTCGGGGGAAGAGTATAGATGCCATTCTGGATGCAGACATGAAACTGGATCGCTCGCTAAGAGCCGGTGCCATGGCTGTAGGCGGTGATGTTGTCATCAAAACACTACCTGGTTACTTTCCGTTAAGTAACAATTCCGGGTTGATCTCCATTTTTAAGGAAAATTGCATTTCATTGTTTGGAGAGGATGATTATCAACAGGCAGGTCACCGCGCGGGATCAACCGATATGGGTGATGTTTCACAAATAATGCCTGCTTTGCATCCGTTTGTCGGCGGAGCAAAAGGAGAGGCCCACAGCGACGAATTTACGATATCGAATCCTGATTTGGCTTATGTTGCACCTGCCAAGCTTTTGGCCATGTCGGTGATTGATCTTTTATATGGCCGGGCTGAAACAGCCGCCGCGATTGTGGAAAACCACAAACCTCGTTTCACAAAAAAGGAATACCTGGATTTCCAAAGCAAACTATATAAGACAGAGACTTATCGTGGATCAACCAATTGTTCTGAAACAATATCGAATTCTTTTTGAAAGTAAAACCTGATTTTCGTGAAGCGCTGCAAGATGCTCATTTGCCAAACAAGCTAAATGACAAAGAAATCGAAAATCAAAACAAGGGCAATTAAACACCTCATTTTGGATTCCTGAAAATGATAGAATTAATCAAAACTATCGTTCAATCCCTGGAGAACAATAAAAACATCGTAGTGGCAACCATTGTTACTCGGGAAGGATCATCTCCAAGACATTCCGGTGCAAAACTGATGGTAACTGCCGAGGGCGGATTGTTCGGTACGGTTGGCGGTGGGTTGCTGGAGGCGGATGTTATCCGGTCCGCCAGGCAGATGCTGACGCTTGAGAAGACGGATCTTCTGAAGTTTGATCTGGCCGGACGGTATCTTTCCACTGGTGCTATGATCTGTGGAGGATATACGGAAATACTTGTACAATTCATTAGGGCGGATGCCGGTCATCTGGAACTTTTTCAAACACTTCAGTTGCTGCAGCAAAAGAGACAATCTTCTCATTTGATTACCTGGTTGAAAGAGACAGAAGACCTGAAATATCACAGTTATCGTTGTCTGCTGGACCAGGATGGAAACATCTCTGGAGAAAAACGCCCTGGAGAATCCACTCTGGAAGCATTAAAAGATGTGTTGAAAGATGTTAAAAGACCGAAATGGTTAACAATCCATAATCAAAAATTCTGGATCGAGCCCCTGCAATGCCCCAAAACCCTTTTTCTGTTCGGGGCAGGGCATGTCTCCCAACCAACGGCTGAACTGGCCGACAAGACCGGTTTTCAGGTCACTGTTCTTGACGACAGGACGGAATTTGCCAATAAAGAACATTTCGCCGGTTCAATAGAAACGGTGGTTTTACCTGAGTATAAGGGTTGTGTTCAGAACCTGGAGGTGGATGAGGACAGCTTCATTGTCTGCATAACCAGGGGGCACCTGCATGACCTGGCTGTTGTAAGTCAGGCTTTAAAAACAAACGCTTGTTACATTGGCATGATCGGAAGTCGGAAAAAACGTGATATTATCTTTGCCCAACTGCTGGAAGAGGGATTTACGCAAAAAGATCTTAAACGTGTTCACTGTCCCATAGGTCTGGGCATAGGCGCAGAGACCCCTGAGGAGATATCCGTCAGCGTTGTTGCGGAACTGATTAAGGTCCGCAGCCGTTCCTGAGTGTTCTTTGGGTATCGATTTCGATCAAAAGTCAAAGTTCTGTTTCAGGCAGGCCATGATAAAGGCCGTACAACAATTGAGATTCAGATATCAGGTTTGTGTCAACCCCTATCATCAGAGTCGGTGGTAGGCTTCTTGAAAACAGGTCCCGATTGACGGGGCCTCAGAAGGGAGAGAAACTTATGGCTAATAAATTCTGCCGGCATCTCAGAGTCGGCCTGGCGGGTGGTTTAATCATCGTACTCGCATTGGTGACCGGGAAACCGGCATTTGCAGAAAAAGTCAAACGTGGCGCTACGTTCACCGTTGCGTCCGATACAGAGTACCGCAGTATCAATCCCGCAATTGTAGCATCCAACGGCGTATTCTTTATTGCCAGCAAAATTGTTGAACCTCTGGCCGAAATGGACTATGAAACCGGTTTGCGTCCGGTGCTGGCCACCAAATGGCAAGGTTCCAAAGACGGTCTCAGTATCACTTTTACACTACGCAAAGGTGTGACCTGGCACGACGGCAAACCCTTTACATCTGCCGATGTTGCTTTCAGTGCGATGAAAGTCTGGAAACCGTTGCAGAATCTGGGCCGGACAATCTTCGCTAATCTTGAGTCAGTGGACACGCCTGACAAGTCGACTGCCGTGTTTCGTTTCTCAAAGCCCACGCCTCTGCAACTGATCGAAAATGCGCTGCCGGCGGTTTCTGCTGTGCTGCCTAAGCATCGCTATGAAGGAACCGATATCAAGAATAATCCCCTAAATGCAGCGCCGATTGGCACAGGCCCCTTCACATTCGGCGAGCACAAACCGGGTGAATTCTATCGGCTGGATCGAAACCCGAATTATTGGGACAAGGGTAAGCCGTATCTCGACAGGATCGTTTATCGGGTGATGCCCGATGCCGGTGCCAAGGCTGCAGCACTTGAGACCGGTGATATTCAATTAACTGCTTTTTCTGCAGTACCGCTGATCGAGATGGCCAGGCTTGATGCCATCAAAGGGATCAGTGTGATCCGCGGCGGTTATGAAGGAATCACCTACCACATCGTACTGGAGATCAATCACCGGCGTAAGGAACTGGCTAATCCGCTTGTGCGTCAGGCACTGCGTCATGCGATTGACAGCAAGTTTATCGTTGACGTTGTCTTTCTTGGCTTTGCCAATGCCTCAACGGGACCGGTTCCGAGCACCGCAACCGATTTCTACACCAAGGATGTCCCGATGTACGCATTTGATACGAATCGGGCTGAAGAATTGCTGGACAAGGCAGGTTATCCACGCGATGCTGATGGCAAACGTTTCTCTCTGAAACTGCGTCCTGCGCCATGGTTCCAGATGACGCGTGATACTGGTGACTACGTACGCCAAGCGCTTCAAAAGGTAGGTATTGATGTCAAACTGGTGACGGCTGACCCGGGCGGTCATATACGAGCTGTCTACAAGGAACATGACTTCGATCTGTCTATCGGTTCTCCGGTTTGGCGCAATGACCCGGCGATATCGACTACGATACTGTTCCAGGGTGGATTACCCGCCGGAGTGCCGTTTGCCAACCAGTACGGCTATGATGATCAGGAGATGAACTCACTGATCGCCAGGGCAGCCAGGGAACTGAATCGCAATGCCCGGATCAAGCTGTATCACGACTTCCAGCGCAAGGTGACCGAGGATCTGCCGATTCTTAACCTGGTGGATTTTACTTTTATCACCGTAGCGCGGGATGAAGTGCGCAATGTGTCCAACAATCCGCGCTGGGCAACTTCATCCTGGGCGGATACGTGGATTGATCAATGAACCGTTTCAAAGTCATCGCATGGCCGGGCGCGGAGTTAAACAGTTGGCGCAATTTGCGTACATAACTAGAGGATACTGATATGCTCCTGCGCTTTATTGGGAACCGTGTCTGGCAAGCGTTGCCTGTTGTTCTTATTGTTGCGGTCGGTGTTTTTTTTCTGCTCGAAATGGCTGAAGGGGATGCAGTTGATGCCTATTTTGCCACAACCGGCGCGGGAGATGCCGGACTCGCAGCACAGCTTCGCGAGCAATACGGGCTAGCCGACAGTATCGGAACGCGGTTCCTGACGTATATGACGAGACTGGCCACCCTTGATCTCGGCTACTCGGTGGCGTTTTCCAGGCCGGTAACCGAGGTGATTGCCAGTCGGTTGCCAGTAACGCTGATGCTAATGGGAACGTCGATCCTGGTTTCCGGCTCTTTGGGCGTACTTCTGGGGGGAATAGCGAGCTGGCGGAGAGGACGGCCGACGGATGCAGGAATCACTGTCAGCGCCCTTGTTTTCAATGCAATGCCCGGATTCTGGCTCGGTTTACTCGGAATCATCCTTTTCGCAGTCAAGCTGCGTTGGCTTCCGCTTGGCGGAATTGGTACCATCGGAGCAGATCTTTCTGGTCTGGAATCCCTGCTCGATACGGTACGGCATCTTGTACTGCCCGTGATGACGCTGGCGATCACTTATCTTGCACTCTACGTGCGGCTGATGCGTGCGGCGATGAATGAGGCAGCGGACAGTGGTTGGGCACTTGCCGCCCGTGCCCGCGGTCTCCCGGAGAGTAAGATCGTATTGCGCCATATGGCGCGTCCCGCATTGCTGCCGGTGGTAACGATGCTGGGCCTGAAAGCTGGTGCAATGCTGGGTGGTTCGGTTGTGATTGAAACGGTATTTGCTATTCCCGGTCTGGGGCGTCTTTCCTATGAAGCGGTAACGCAACGCGATCTGCCCTTGCTGGCAGCGATTCTGCTTGCGGGTACGCTTGTTGTCGTCATTGTCAATATCCTGATCGATCTGTTCTATCGAAAGCTGGATCCCAGGATTGCCGACACGACAGGTTAGAGGACGAGGAATCGATTATGACCCGTTTAACTCTCATCACCGGCTTGATTGGAACCGTGATCCTGGCAGCATTGATACTGATCGCTCTCTTCGCGCAGCAAATCGCACCCGGTGACCCGTTACAGATGGTCGGCAGGCCTCTTCTCTCCCCCTTTGCTGATCCGCGATTTCCCCTCGGCACCACCCAACTCGGTCGTGACGTTTGGGCTGGGCTTGTCCATGGAGCTCGTGTCTCGCTAACGGTAAGCGCAACGGCTGCTGCAGCGGTAATTCTGATAGGAATCCTCGTCGGAACGCTTTCCGGCTTTCTCGGCGGATATGTTGATGATGTTTTAATGCGCATCACGGAAGCGGTGCAAAGCATTCCGGCTTTTCTGCTGGCTCTTGCACTGGTAAGCGTGCTGGGAGCTTCTGTTACCAGCGTTGTCGTCGCTATAGCCCTTTCATCCTGGCCGCCTTCTGCGAGGCTGGTGCGGGCGGAAGTGCTTAGAGTACGGACACTCGATTATGTTGATGCTGCTCGCGTAGCAGGGCGTTCCCCGTTGGCTATTGCCTTTCTGGAGGTGCTACCCGGAGCATTACAACCGGTAGTAGCGTTAATCGGTATCACCGTGGGTGAAGCAATTTTGGTGGAAAGTGCCCTGGCGTTTCTCGGGCTGTCAGACCCGAACCTGCAGAGTTGGGGATTGATGGTGGCAAGCGGAAGAGCAACCTTGAGGGTGGCTCCGCTGTTGGTGATTCTGCCCGGTCTTGCAATCGCCCTCGCATCCCTGTCGGTCAGCCTGGCCGGAGATGCTTTAGCCGCGCGGTTGAGTGAGGGGAGGAGGGCATGAAAGGGGCAGAAATTGTACCGCTAATGCGGCTTTCAGGGCTCACTGTTCGGTATTCCGCACATCGGGGCATAGTCGATGCGGTATGTGGGGTGGATCTGGATCTGATGCCGGGACGGGTTCTGTCTGTGATTGGAGAAAGCGGATCGGGTAAGAGCACTGTTCTTTTGGCGCTCGCCGGGCTGCTGCCATCGCGAGCCCGGGTATCCGGCAGCCTTTTGATGGATGGAGGCAATGGAAACCTGTTAGCTGATCCCTCTGCACATTCGAATGTTACGGGTCGGACGGTAGGCATGATTTTCCAGAACCCCGGGGCAAGTCTAAACCCGGTGCTGACTGTCGGTGATTTGATCGATGAGGTTGTTCGGGTCCATCGAGGTCTTTCAAAAAAAGAGGTGCGGGCGGAAACTCTGTCACTGATGTCACGGGTTGGTATTGGAGATGCCAAATCCAGGGCAGCGGCTTATCCGCATCAGCTCTCCGGTGGGCTTAAGCAGAGAATTGCCATTGCTGCAGCCCTGGCAGGGCGACCCAGGTTGATTCTTGCCGATGAGCCAACGACAGCGCTTGATGCCACAGTACAGGCGCAGATCCTTGACCTTTTACTTGACCTGGTTGACCGGGAGAAATTGGGTCTGTTGTTTGTGACACACGACATAGGGGTGGCAGGTTCTATATCTAATGAGATTGCCGTAATGTTTAATGGCAGGGTTGTGGAGTGTGGTAAAGCCGGTGATGTCACGTTAGCCCCTAAACACTCTCATACCGTTGCTCTCGCAGCCGGAGCACTGCCACTTGATTTGACAGTCGAACAACCGAAAACTTCAATATCCGCACTGGATGATACTGCCAAAACAGACAACAACCGGGAACAATACCTGAAATCTGCAACAACTCCCGAACCCCAGGGAAAAGATACACAGGTTCAACAAGCTGCAAAAAAGACCGAGCTGGTGTTAAGCGGTATCACCCGTGTGTTCAAAACCGGGGCACGAAAAGCAGTGGCAGCGGATGGAGTGAATCTGACGGTACGATCCGGAGAGACTGTGGCGCTGGTCGGTGAGAGTGGATCCGGTAAGACAACACTTGCCCGTATTGCAATTGGACTTGATAGACCCGACTCCGGCACCGTCATCCTTGACGGTCAACCATTGATTGATGAGCGTGGTCACATGGACCGTGTTACCCGGTCTCGGGTACAGATGGTCTTTCAAGATCCGCTGGCCAGCTTCACCCCCCACAGAAGCATCGGTAAGTCCATTGAAGTGCCCTTGAAAATAGCATCGGATCTAACAAGTCGCGCCCGACGGGATCGTGTTTTGGAACTACTGGAATCGGTGGGTCTGGAAAAGGACCATGCCAACCGATATCCCACTGCGCTGTCAGGAGGGCAATTGCAACGGGCGGCTATCGCGCGAGCGCTGGCAACGGATCCTGATCTGTTGATTTGCGACGAGCCGGTTGCATCACTTGACGTCTCGGTACGATCCCAGGTGCTGGACCTGCTCACGAAACTTCAAAACGAACGCGGTTTGGGGATTTTGTTCGTCAGTCACGATCTGGGAGTGGTTCAATGGATTGCCGACCGAACGGTTGTGCTCTACCTGGGTCGAGTGATGGAGGAGGGACAGGGGAAAGCCATGTGGCAAACTGCTCGTCATCCTTACACGCGGTCGCTTGCAGCCGCAAATCCCTCTGCCACTGTTCCCTGGCGGGAAAGGCCTTCTGTTGAACAGGCAAAGGGCGAAGCTGCAGGCTCATTTGCCATTCCCTCGGGCTGCCGGTTTCACCCACGATGTCGAATGGCAATTGCCCAATGTGAAACAACCGAACCTTCGCTTGAACAACTTGAAAAAGGGCACTTTGTGGCTTGTTTACGATCCGGTGAGCAACTCGACCTCGGTTGAAATGCAAAATAGAATTTCTTGTTGATTTGAATCTTTATGACTGAGACAATATTTCAACATGATGAAACGATCAATAATAGTTGCGGTAACCGAGATCAGGCATGAGTAACAATAAAAAGAGATGTTATTTCGTCCATACTGAAGAAAGTCAATTCAATTTTTCGGCTCATATACAATTGATCGGAAAGGATATCCTGGTTTCCATATTTGGCGGAGAAGCACCGCATATAGGTGCTGTAGCAATGGCACAACCCAGGCCCAGCCTTAAAGATCCCAATGTAACCAGTGCAACCTCATCCGTATTTACCTATATCGGGCACAAGGAAGATGATTTGGCGAAGAAAAGCGCAGAAACCCTTGCCTCCGTTTTCAACACGAATGTTGTGGTGACAGCCGGTATACATTGGGACAATCTCCTTCCGGAAGAAATCAGTAAGGTCCTGACAAACAGTAACTCCCTGGTTAATAAAATAATCAAGACCCTACAGTCAGAGATCTGATTAACACACATCAATAAACAGGAACTGGCAACCCTCTCAATTTGCCGTAATGGTAAAAGGTGGTACTTGTGAAATAAGCCAGGAACGCTCGCCACTCAAGAACAACAACCTGGAAATCATGCTGTCTAAACTGGAAGAATCCATCTTTCCTATGGTCGCTTAGGCGAAGCATCGCTGATTTGGTGAAATGTCTTTCAGGATCGGATTTCAGAAAAGAGTATTTTAATGCGTTTTTTACGAAATTTCTGGTTAATCGATTTTGAAGTTGCGAAGGTTTCTATATTCCTTGATTGTCAGACTTTCGATGCACATGGCCTTTTAACCTTTTCTCCTGTTGTTAGGCGGATAGTCCGGTGATGCTTTCAACGATTGATTGGGCGAGTTGTTCGGTGATTTTTTTTGATGTATCCAGTTGTTCGTTTAAAGTGTCACAATAAGAAATGAGAGACTGAACTTTTTTAAAAATCTTTTTTTGTTCATTTAGAGGAGGTAGAGGCATTAATAATTGTGAAACCTCAGTACTATTGATATTTTTAACTCCACTTGTTGTTCTAATAGGTATTTCAATTGCTTTTCTTATGAAAGGTGATTCCAGAGCGAAATGAATAAATTCTGGATTAATACTTTCCTTGAAAATGCGTATCCGCATTAAATATCCTGCAAAGGCATCATTTTCGGCTTCTATTTCTACAATCGATGACCGCCCTACTAATGATAGGCTCCCATTAGATCGAATTAACAACAAGTCTCCTTTTTCTAAAGATAAGTCTTCAACCTCTTTGGGAGTTAAATCTGTGAACTTTAAATTACTCCTGTCAACTCTACCACTAATCAAGTTTGGAATCCTCAACACAGCCACTGAACCTCTATTCTGGTAGCATTTTTTTGATGTACCGTATCGGATATCATAGAATGTATCCTGAAACCGACACCAATCCCATCCCTTTGGGATCTGAAAAGGTAGCTCTGCTTCCCTGATTTCTGGCAACGGTTTCTGCTTTTTGATTTCTTTCTTGCGTATGAGTTCTGCTTTTTCCTTGGCAATTTTTTTTAAAAGTTCGCTGGCAGGTTCGTCGGAAGGGTCTTGAGGGACCAGTTTTCCCATGACTGCGTTTTGCAGGATGCACTTTTTCAAATCCTCCACATCTTCCGGGGCTTCAAAAAGCAGGGGGAGATTGTCTTTTACCCGGTTCCAGGCGGTTTTCAGTTCATCGCCTCCTTGGGCATCGGCCAGCGCTTCCAGGACTGAAACCCGGGCATTCCTGACCAGCTCCGATCGCCTCTGTTGTTGAGCTTCTAATTGATCACAAAGCGACATCAACTGATCCACCTTGGCAACGATCCGTTGTTGCTCATTTAATGGAGGAAGAAGTGCGGGTAACGCTAAAAGATCTTTCTGTTTTATACCTTTTACAGTCATTCCAGTACCGGCAACAACTCTTGTACGGTATAATATATGAAAATAGTCAATTTCAATATCTTCAGGGATTTCTAATGCCTTTAAGTCTTGGTTTATTGCGATTTCTATTTTGTTAATAGCTGATTTCCCGAGACCCATTCTTGTACAAACAATATAGCATCCGGCGGGAATTAGATTAGATGAACTATTACTAAGCCCTTTGGCCGTTATTTTATCAATCGTTTTTTCTAAATATTTACTATCTTTGAGATCCTTTACACTTGCCCAAGGGATATTCCCATTCCAATAATCTGTATTGTTTTTCGAAGGAGTACCACCTCCCGTTATCGATAAAACCAAATCCCCAAGTTGACATGTAACCCAACCGCTAGGAACAGAATAGTAACCATTTTCCGAAATATTTGTCGGCTGAATGTTTCTTTTACTATTTAAATGTTTCTTTTTTTTGGAGTTTATTCTTTCCAGCAATTCCCTTGCAGGCTCATCATCAGGATCTTGCTCTACCAGCTTTCCCATCATCGCCAATTGTAAAATCATCTCCCGCAATCGTTGAATTCCACCGGGGGCATTGGCGATGGTGCTGAACTCTTTCAAAAACGTTTGAGGATTCATGATGCATCCTCCCTGTTTTCCAGGCGCAGGCGGGATTTGGCGATGGCTTCCTGCAGTTTTTGTTGAAGCATCTCTTTGTCGGGAAGGACGGTCAGGTATTCTGCCACGTGAATGCCCGATTGATCCAGCTCCAGCAGTTCGATCTGCTCCTCTTTCTTTCCGGCGCAGAGGATGATCCCCAAGGGAGAATCCTCCCCTTCCTGTTTTTCATGCCTGTCCAGCCAGCGCAGGTAGAGTTCCATCTGACCCTTGTACTCCGCCTTAAAACTCCCCAGCTTCAGGTCGATGGCTACCAGCCGTTTGAGCTTGCGGTTAAAAAGAAGCAGGTCAATGTAGAAATCGTCGCTATCAATCTGCAATCTTTTTTGCCGGGCAATGAAACTGAACCCCACCCCCATCTCCAGCAGAAACTGCTCCATCTCCCTGAGTATGGCATCCTCCAGGTCTTTTTCCAGGTACCGGTCTTTAAGATCCAGAAAATCGAGAATGTAGGGATCTTTCAAAACAAGATTCGGTGTCAGGTCCTTTTCTCCCCGGAAATTTTCCAGTTCCTGCTCGATCAGCTCGTCCGGCTTTTTTGACAGGGCGGTGCGTTCATATAGCATGGAATTGATGCGATCCCGGAGGGTGCGGACGCTCCATCTCTCCATGCGACACATTTCCGCATAAAACTCTCTTTGTAATTGATCTTTGAGGGGGAGAAGCTCGACGAAATGTGACCAGCTTAATTTGCTCGACAGCGTCGAGCAAATCGTAAAATCGGGGAAATGCCGGTTAAACAGGCACATTCGATTCAATGACTGGCGGTTAAATCCTTTTCCGAACTTTTCCGTCAGTTGTCGCGACAGTGAGGCGACAATTTGCATTCCGTAATCCGCCCGTTTGCCTTGCAGGACTTCATCATTGATCCGCTTTCCGATCTGCCAATAGAGCAAGGTCATCGTTTTATTGACCGTGACCGTAAGGTTTCTGCGGCTCTCCTCAATCAGGCTCTTGATATCCTTTAACAATTTCTCGGGAACACTGTTTTCGCTTGATGTTAAATCCCGGCTCATGCACTATCCTCCGTAAAGTGATGAGCAAAGGCCTTGGCGAGTTCCTGCTTTAGCTGGTTTTCCGTTTTGGTGATCTCCTTTTGTAGTTGCTTATGCTGTTTCAGCAGTTCATCGGGATCGAGTTTGATTGCTTCCGGTGTATTGGGGTTCTTTTCATCCAGGTTGTAGATGGGCCAGTAAATCCGGTCATATGCTGCCTGCTCATCCCTGGCTTTATCTCGCAGGTTTTTTGCCTGTTTCTGCAGCTCCTTGATCTCCGTTTCCACACTCAGCTTATCGATTTCCGACTTAATTCCCTTGAGTGAACTTTTCAGATTCCTGATCTTGTGATCAATATCGGACGCTTCGTTTTTGAGTTCCTCCGCCTTGTCCTTGTGGGGTTGGGCTTTGGCTTTCGCCTCTTCCTTTCGGGTTTTGAAATCCACTTTCCAGGCAAACTCGTTTTCAACCCGGCCGGCAAATCCGTCCGACTCCTCACCCCACCAGGACTTTATGGGTTTGAATTCATCCAGGGTAATGGGTTTGGTTTTGGAGTAACTTTTATAACCGGGGGGATAAGGGTGTTCATAGTACCAGATGGTTTCGGTGGGCTTGCCCTTGGAGAAAAACAGGAGGTTGGTTTTGATTCCGGTGTAAGGATTAAAAACGCCGTTGGGAAGCCGAATAATCGTATGCAGGTTACATTGTTCCAGCAACAGTTCCTTTACTTTGGCCTTGACTCCTTCGCCAAACAGGTTGCCGTCGGGGAGTACGATGGCGCCCCGGCCATTTGGTTTGAGAAGCCTTCTAACAATCAAGGTTAGAAACATATCCGATGTTTCCCTTGTTTGCAGGTCCGAGGGGAAATCGGTGCCAACACCGTCTTCTTCGCTACCTCCAAAGGGAGGGTTGGTAATGACACAATCCACCTGTTCGGTTTTTGACCAATCGTTCCAGGGTCTGGCCAGGGTATTACGATGCTCGATCTGATCAGGTGTCTCTATGCCGTGCAGAAGCAAGTTGGTGGTGCAGAGCAGGTGTGGTAGCTGCTTTTTTTCAATTCCCCTGATACTCTTTTCCAGGGCTTCTTGATCCTTGAGCCCGGACTTATTATCAGCCTGGTTTTTCAGCCAGTTAAAAGAGGCGGTGAGAAAGCCACCGGTGCCACAAGCCGGGTCCAGTACTGTTTCCCTTCTTTCCAGCCTGGGATCCACCATCTGCACCATGAACTCGGTAATGGCCCGTGGCGTATAGAATTCGCCCGCATTACCCGCGCTTCTCAAATCATTCAGAACCTGCTCGTAAATGTCTCCCAAGTGCTGACGTGATGTGAAATCATGGAAGTCGATTGCCTCGTCGAGCTTTTCGATCACTTCCAGCATCAGGGTCCCGGATTTCATGTAGTTGTTGGAATCCCTGAAGACTTCCCCCACCACCTTAGCCTTTTGAGCATTTGCGTTTTCTTCCAGGCCTTCAGTACTGAGCTTCTTCAGTTTTGGAAAAACCGTTGAATTAACAAATTCGATCAGTTCATTGGGAGGTGTTTGCGGCTTTCCTCCTTCAAACGTTGCCCAGTTTCGCCAGCGGCACTCTTCCGGCAAGGGGGATTTATAGGTCTTTCCCCGGTCAGCGGCATCGTCTTCCCACTCCTCTTCCTTTTGATCAAAGACTTTCAGAAACAGCATCCAGGTGAGCTGGCCGATACGCTGTGCGTCTCCGTCCACACCGTCGTCTTTGCGCATAATATCCTGGATGGTTTTAATGGTGTTGCTTAAACTCATTGCCTTTTTTTCAATTTATGCACTCTGAACATCATACAGTGCGTTTTCAAGTTCCGTTATGGCCCGGGCGAATTTTTCCGGACCGCCAAAGATACCCCGACGAATATGGGTTTTGCTTCCTATTTTATCAAAAGGAGGGAGTTCCAATATTTTGGGATCTTCGATATCCAGAATGCCGTTACTGGCGTATTTTTCCAGCAGCGCATCGAGAACAGCACGGGCCTGATCGCCATATTTCCCGAAATAGTTCCGCTTTTTTACCCGGTTCACTCTTTCCTGCCGGGTCAGGGGTTTCTGGTCGAAGGCGATATGAACAACCAGATCGAAGGCATCAAAGCGGTTGCTGTCCGGTACGGCCTGTTTCAGGACTTCCAAAGGAATTCCCTGGTCTTTTAATTCGGAGAGCAGGACATGTTTGCGTTCGGTTTCCCTCCAGCGTTTTATGAAATCTTGTAAAGTGCCGAATTGTTGCTTCAGGGTCTTTCTGATCTGATCCTTGAGATAGATTCTCAAATCTTCCGTTTTGAGCTGACCGGCCTCATTTAAGTACTGGTGCAATTCAACAGCGACGCGTACTTCAACATCGTCAATATAGTACTTCTCTCTTGGATCTCCTCCACCGTCGGTCTCTTCTTCTCCTCCATCCGATTCATGGTCACCCGGACCGTATTCTTCGCCGGGTTCATCGATTTCTCCGGGTTGTCCGTTTTCAAGATCTTCCGGGGGAACAACCGGCTCGTTTTCCCCGGGTTCATAGATGACAACCGGCTCCCCGTCAAATTCCGGGTCTGCAAAGAGACGGGTGGCACCCTTGAAATCCATGATAGTGAAGAAGAGCTTTTTGTAGTCCTCCCTGATACGGGTCCCTCTGCCGATGATCTGCTTGAACTCGGTCATGGAATTGATCGTTTTGTCCAACACAATCAACCTGCAGGTTTTGGCATCCACTCCCGTGGTCAGAAGCTTCGATGTTGTGGCAATAACCGGGAACCGCTCATCGTTATCGATAAAATAGAAAAGCTGGGCTTTGCCTTCGGCATCATCTCCTGTTATGCGCATGACATAGCGTCGGTTCTCAGCGGCTTCAGGAATGAGTTTCACCAGGCTTTGCCTCATTCGTTCAGCATGATCCTGATTATCGCAAAAGACAATAGTCTTGCCATAGGGATCGGTTTTGCTCAAATACTCCCATACCCTTTTGGCTACCAGGTCGGTTCGTTTTTCCAGTACCAGGTTTCGATCAAAATCCCTGGTGTTGTATTGCCGTCTTTCGACCAGCTTACCGCCCTTGTCTCTTTTCCCTTCAGTCGGAGTATAGCCTGTGGCATCCTTATCGGATACGATTCGGATCACCTTATAGGGAGCAAGAAACCCGTCTTCAATTCCCTGTTTTAAGGAATAGGTGTAGATGGGATCTCCAAAGTAGGTGATATTGCTAATTTCCCTTGTTTCCCTTGGGGTTGCCGTCAGCCCGATATGAGTAGCCGAATCGAAATGAGTCAGTACTTCCCTCCAGGCGGAATCCTCATCCGCACTACCCCGATGACACTCATCCACGACGACCAGATCAAAGAAATCCGGAGGAAACTGTTTGAAAATCTGCTTCCATTCTTTATTCCCGGTTACCGCCTGGTACAAGCTGAGGTAGATCTCATAGTTTCTTTTGACTTCCCGGTTTTTGATTTTATGCATGGACTCGCCAAAAGGAGCAAAATCCTGTTGTATGGTCTGATCGACCAGGATGTTGCGGTCAGCCAGAAAGAGGATTCTCTTTTTTCGTTTGGCCTTCCACAATTTCCAGATGATTTGAAATGCAGTATAGGTTTTTCCGGTACCCGTGGCCATGACCAACAGAATCCGATTTTGTCCGTTAGCAATGGTTTCAATGGTTCTGTTGATGGCGACCTGTTGATAATAGTAAGGAGTTTTGCTGCTCCCGTCGCTGTAATAGGGCTGTTCAACAAGTTGAATGGCTTGTTTCCCTTCCAGACCCTTCCATTTCAGATAGACGGGCCACAGGTCATCCAGGCTTGGGAATTGATCCGGCGTCAACTCCCTTTCCACCGGTTGTGTCAAACCGGTCCTGTCGTGAAGTAAAAACCCCTTACCATTGGAGCTGAAAGCAAAAGGAGCATCCAGCATTTCAGCATAAGCCAGCGCTTGCTGCATCCCTTTTCCCATCGGAAACTTGCCGGTTTTTGCTTCAATTATGGCAATCGGGATTTTGGGGCGTGCAAAGAGGACATAATCCGCTCTTTTGGGACCGGATTTGTGATTCCTGTTTTCGTTACGATAAGCAAGGTTCCTATTGACGATGATCCGTCCTTTGGTCAATAAAAACTCTTCCCTGAACTGATCCTGATCCCAGCCGGCTTTTATAATTGCCGGAGTGATGATTTTGGTGCAGACATCTCTTTCGGAGAATTCTCTATCCATGGATTGTTGGGCGGTTGTGTTTTTTGATCCCTAATTTGATCATTTGATTACAACAAAGCGATCATCGGGTTCAGCAAACTGAGTTTTGCCTTGTATCAGCCGGAGTATTATTGTCGCATCATGCATCCTGCATGATGTCCCAGAAATCGCTGTCCATTTTTTTGATCTCAATCGTCTGTTCAACCTGCATTCCCAGGCTAAAGTCATAGATGTAGTTGGCCAGTTGAAGGCCGTCAATTAAAACCAGCGTAGTCGTTGTCAGGCTTTTTGCATAGTCGATAGCTCCTTTGGAGTAAGATGATGTTGTGATAAACACACCTTTACTGGATTGGGCCACGGCCAAAGCTCCGACAAATTTCTGGATCTCTTCCCTTCCCACCGTATTGTCCCTGGCGTACCGTTTGGCCTGAATATGAATTTTACCCAGACCCAGAATATCTTCCTTGATCACTCCATCAATTCCCTGGTCGTTGCCTGCGGGTGTTACTGTTCCCGCCTCTTTCAATTGTCCGCCGTATCCCATTTTTTCAAGCAATCGCACGACCAGATGTTCAAATTCCGTGGGGGACTTGTTGAGGATAGTGTCCAGTATATCGTCGTAGGCTGAATGTTGAATCTCTTCAAAAGCGTTGTATAACCTCTCTTGAGGCGTCAAGTTGACCATTACCTCGGCAGATTTGATCTCTTTTTCCCTGTTTCTCTTCTTTTCCCGTTCGGTCAGCTTCTGCTCGATGTATCCGTCTATTTTCTCCGGGGTTTTCAAAAGTTCCGACCCTTTGGCACTGAGGCGATAAATGCCTTGTTTCGGTTTGTCTACTAATCCGGCTATGTTTATATAGCTGAGAGCCCAAGAGATCCGATCACCGAATATCGGTCCGTTTCCGGAATCATACATCCGGTTTCTTTCTTCGTCAGAGATATTGAATTGTTCGGCCAGCGGAGAGTGAAAATCCCTGGGCTTCATTTCTGCTCCGCCTTTAAGTAATTCCAGGATAGGTTTTCTTAACTCGTAGTGTTTTGGAATGGTCATAATGAGTTAGCTGAATAAGTTGATCTGGTTAAGAATGAAAATTACGATATATTTTCCGCTCTTTAGCCTTATGGTAGGTGGAGATATAAACTCCGATAACACTTTAAAAATTTGAGGGTATTTAACAAAACATGTAATAGCTTAAACCCGTTGAATTGTCATGAGCAAATGCTAAATATTATTGATTTTTTTATTATATTGCAGAAGGGGGATGGAACTTGAGGCGAGGGGGTGAGGGTTGTGACAGATACGTGGACTGCGGATTAGTCATTAAAGCCGGGTCATGTAAAATTGGCGGCTGCATCAACGGCCGGGAGCCGTTGATGTTTGGATGCAGCTTATGCCCAGCCGTTGGCCAGGCTGATATCCATCAGGGATGCTCTCAGTTTTTCAGCGAGCTCCACCAGGCCTTTGATCTGGCATCGTTCGCTCATGGTGACCCTGATGCAGTTCAGAGCATCGCTGACCATATTCTGGTACTCCGGATTCTTGAACAGCCCCCTGGATTCATTTACGATCCAAACTTTCTTCAGGTAGGGATCGAGTTCCGAAGCTTTGCTGATGATTCCCATCGACAGGTGTTGATCAATCAGTTTGTCGTTAAACTTGTACAATTTCAAGGCGATGGTTCTGGCCGATGCCCTGTCTCCTTCAGCCATTGCCAGACGGAAGTCCGTCAGTTGGTGATTGCTGTGAAGCATCGATTTTTGAAGACAGAACTCGCGATTGGAATCTGTAATCCCGGTAAACTCCTTTTCCACCAGGCCGTTTAAAATGGGAATCTTGGAAAACAGAAGATTGAGGGTGAGGGATACCCAGATGACATGGATAGCTTTTTTCCCTTTGCCGACCAGCTTTTCGCTTTTTTTATCAGCTATAGCCCTGTATGCCTTGCGAATCTCCAGGTTGGTTATCCCTTCGGTAAAGAAAACAGTGTTTCTCATTTTCTGGTTGAGTTTTTGGAGACCGTCCAACTTATCCTGGATGTTCATCAGGAGAGCTACCTGCATATGTCTTTTCTTAACATCTTTAGCCAGTATTCTGATTCGCAGTTCCTGGTTTTTTAAGCCTGACTTACAAAGAGATTGCATCCTTTTACTGAGCGCGTCGAGGAATTTCAGATAGATTTTCACAAACCAGGTTGCGTTAAAGATATTGGTTCCGCCGTTGTAAAGCGCATCTGTCATGAGGAGTAAAGCATTTTTATAGGCTGTCAGCTTGCCCTGATCAAGCCCGCTATGGCTGATATCGTTAAAGATCTGAATCGCTCTTAAGGCTTTAATTTCAGGATGGTCACCGTGTTTTTTGATCAACCTGGCAACTTCATTTCGGATCCTGGTCGTATTGCTACCCGTGGCTGACTGACTGACAGCTTCTCTGTAAACTGCCAGATCCGGGAGCTTTTTTCGGCCGGGTTGAAGCGATTTACCCGAGTTTTTGGGTCGATTGATTTCTTGCAAGAACAGCTTTGGGTCCGGGTAGAGAGCCACAACTGATTTAAGGTCTTTTTCCAGTTTGCTTTCATTCAGAAAAACACCCTGGGGTATGCCATATCTCAGAAAACTCTGCCTGATACTCGCTCTATTTAGCTGAAAACCGTTGGATTGTTTATTGAATAGTGCTAGTTGCATGGTGTTCTCCTGTTGCAGAAGGATTTGTTTTTTGGTGTTCACTTCTATTGTCGCCTGGAATTCATTTCTTCCAGGGAAGTGAAACACTGTTTGATGGATATTCTGCACAGGCCATACCATTCACACATTCTTAAAAATTACAATGATATAGGGAAAACTGTGATAGAAGCGACTGTTACGATACCGGAACAAGTGTAATGAATCTGGAACACTCTCTAAATACTTAGGTTAACCCATTGAAATTATTTTGTTTAACTGCAGGGCTACCAGGGAGTGTTTCAAATATGGAGCGTTTTCCTTTGCCCTGCCACTTGGATCGGAGGCAAAGAGGAAAAGAAGGGATAAGTTCCATGACATGGACTTATCTATCGGTAGAAGAAGGTTCTACTGCGTTTCAAGAGTTTTGCTGCTTTGCTCTTGTTTCCGTTGCAGTATGCCAGCACCTGCTCTTTGGCCGCTTCGATGATGGATTCGGGGCTGAGTTCCGCTTCTTCAATGGAGAAATTAAACCGAACCGCACCCGGTTGGTGTAAAACCGAATCGGGTGGAGGGACTTCAACAGGGCCGGAGCCGGAGATGAAATTGAGATGTTCTTCCTGAATCAGTGAGCCTTCAACAAGAATCGCCGCCCTCTCGATACAATTTTTCAACTCACGCACATTTCCGGGCCAATGGTATTGTTCCAGGCTCTCCATTGCTTTTTTCGAAATCCCGGGTAGCGGTTTGCCAATCTCGTTGTTCAACTCCCTGAGAAAGTGTTCGGTCAGCAGGGGAATATCATTTCTGCGTTCGCGCAAGGGAGGTAAGATTATGGGAAAAACATTGATCCGATGATAAAGGTCTTCACGGAACTTTCCTTCCTTGATCAGTTCCTCTAAATTCCGATGCGTGGCGGTAATAACTCTTAAATCGGCTTTGACCTGTTTATTGGAACCTACCGGTTCATAGACTTTTTCCTGAAGAACCCGAAGTAGTTTTACCTGCAGGTCAAGCCCCATATCCCCGATTTCATCAAGCAGGATGGTTCCGCCCTGGGCAAGATCGAATTTCCCTTTTCTTTCACGATCGGCACCGGTAAACGCGCCCTTGACATGCCCAAACAGCTCGCTTTCCAAAAGCGCACTGGGGACACCGGCACAGTTAACGGCCACAAATCTGTTCTCAAGACCTTCTCCTTCGGTATGAATAGCCCTGGCCAATACCTCTTTTCCGGTTCCGCTTTCACCATAAATCGCCACAGCTACCCTGGGAGAAACGGCCACCTTGCGCACCAGTTCAATCACTTTTGCCATTTCCGGAGACGACGTGATTAACTTGCTCAGTCCGTAGTTACCCTTCAGATGGGCTTTGAGTTTATTATTCTCATCGCTCAGACGTCGATAACTGATGGAACGATTGATTACCGATTGTAATTCAATTATATCATAGGGTTTTTGCAGATAATCATTAGCTCCGGATCTGATTGAGGTAACGGCAGCATCAATGCTGCCTTCCCTGGTCAACATAATAAACGGAAGGCTCCCGAATCGCTTCTTTACCTCCTGTAAGAGGCTGAGGCCGTCCATGCCGGGCATATTCTGGTCTGAGATGATTAAATCGACTTCTCTTCTCTCCAGCTTTTCAAGGGCCTCCTCGCCATCCGCCGCGGTGATGCATTGGTATCCCCTGCTTTCCAGATCGCTTTGCAGGAGAGTTAGCTCAATCAGGTTATCTTCAACGATCAACAGTCTCTCTCCGGCCATTTAGACTCCTTGGGCGTTCTCAGACAGGTCAAAGTCCTGCACTAATTTCTCATTTATCTGCTGAAAGAGTTGTTTTACCTTTTCCAGTTCCAATTGCGCCAGCTGCAGATCTCCTGCTCTTCCAGCCTTTTCGGCCGCGTGGGCGCTTTCGTGAAACCCTTTTGCTCCAAAACTGTCCGCCGAACCCTTTATCTTGTGACACCCTTTCACAACAAGTTCCGCATTCCCCTCTTCCAGCCCCTTTTCCGCCGATTGAATCTGCAGTTCAGTATCTTTGATAAACCAAGTGATCAGTCCCAGCACCTTCTTTTCATCGCCAATTCTTCGTTTCAGTTCTGTCAGGTCGAACAGAGGGGATTCAGACTCCGGATTTTTTTGCTTGCCACTCATATCTATGGTCGGTTTGGATTCATTGGTAAGAGAGGATATTTTCTGCATTAACAGATTATAGTCCACCGGTTTGGGGAGATAATCATCCATCCCGGCTTTGAGACAGCGATCCTTGTCATCCTTGAATGCTCCGGCGGTCAAGGCAATAATTGGTATGTGGCTGCCCGTTTTTCTTTCATTTTCCCGAATTCTGCGGGTTGCTTCATATCCATCCATTTCCGGCATCATGATATCCATTAGCACAAGATCGAATTCCTCCTTATCAAGTGTTGCCAGTGCTGCTCTGCCATCTTCAACCATTATCACTTTTTGCCCGAACTTTCGCAATGTTTCCGCTGCAACCTGGGCATTGATGAGATTGTCTTCAACCAGCAGAATTTTTAATGTTGAATACCGATAAGACGGGTTCCTGTCAAACACTGAATCGTCTGTTTGGGGAAGATCCGAGGTTTCAGCGGGTTTTACGGGAACCGTGAAGGTAAAAATGGTACCGGAATTCGGAGAACTTTCCAGGTTAATCTCTCCGCCCATTAGTTCCACAAGCTGTTTTGAGATAGTGGTGCCAAGTCCTGTTCCGCCGTATTTCCGGGTAGTGGAACCATCACCCTGGGTGAACGAATCGAAGATCTTCTGCTGTTTTTCCGGGGGAATGCCAATTCCGGTATCTTTGATAATGAATTTAAGATTAGAGAAACCGTTAATTGCTTCCTGAGTTGATGGTCCCATGAAGTTGACGATGATATCAATGCTCCCTTTTTCCGTAAACTTAAGTGCATTTCCGACAAGATTATTGAGAATCTGCCGGATCAATCCTGGAGAACCGATCACTGCTTCGGGAATGCTTCGATCAATGGTCAGGTGGAACTCCAGACCCTTTTGATTGGCCAGGAACCTGTGTGACTCGACGGTCTGTTCAATGAGATTAACCGGATTAAATCCGATCTCTTCCACTTCCATTTTACCGCTTTCAATCTTGGTCAGGTCCAGAATATCGTTTACCAGCCCCAACAGTGTATTAGCCGATGTCCTGGTCATCCGCAGATAGTCCTGCTTTTTCCGGTCATCGTTGGTTTTGCTTGAGAGATCGGTTAAGCCAATAATAGCGTTTAGCGGTGACCTGATTTCATGACTCATGGTGGCCAGAAAGTCACTCTTTGTTCGGCTCGCGGCTTCTGCTGCCTCTTTGGCCGCCCTAATCTCCTTTTCCGCCTTTTTTCGATCGGTGATATCAAGTATGCTGCCCTCAATATGTCCCTGTGCCTCATAAAGGGTTGCACTGACAATGAAATCTCTTACCGAACCGTCCTTGCGAAGACCGGGAAACTCAAAATCGTCAACGTGACCGTTTTTTTTAAGCAGGCTAACAAATTCATCCCGTTTGTGGGGATCGGCATAGGTATCTATGGGTGAATACTCTTCCAAAAACCGCTCCATTGAGCTGAAGCCAAACATGGTGGCAAGGGTCAGATTGGCGGAGAAGAACCTGCTTCCGTCCAAAGCGGAACGATAAAGGCCTACCATCGCTGTCCGGTAGAGGTTCCGGTATTTCTCTTCACTTTCCCTTAAGGCCTTTTTCTGACGCTGGATGAAAAACACCCATAAGAAGACCAGGATGACAATTGCCCCCATACCAGCCACTATTCGCCAGAGAAGGGTATAATCAACGGGTCTTTCATCTGCGACAGAGATCCATTTGTGAGCAATTTTCAGTCGATCCTCTTCCCGAATCGACGCCAGTGCCTTGTTCAAAATAGGTATAAACTCCGGCCAGTCGTTGCGCACGCCAAAGCTGAACGGTGGGTTCTCCAAATCGGTTGGAGCTGCGATTTTTAAGTTGGTAAATCCTTCGACTTTGATCAGGTACCCTGTAACCCCAAGGTTGCCCACATAACCGTCCACTTTACCTATTGCGACAGCTTCCAGAGCCTCCAACGGTGAATTTACGACATAATGTTTGATTGAAGGGTACTGGGTTTTTAGAATCTCGCTTAGAGCATAGTCCTTAACGACTGCCAACTCCTTGCCCTGAAAATCCACAAGTCCGGACACGAACTCATGATCATTCCTGGCTATCAGGATATTTGGATAGGAGAGGTATGAATCGGAGAACTCAAGGTATTTTATGCGCTGTTTTGTTTTGCTCATGAGGGGAATGACATCCACGGTTTTCGATTCTGCCCCCTCCAGGACTTGAGGCCAGGAAAGGCCGGGGACAATCTCCATGGATATTCGAAGGCGCTCACTGATCAATCGAACATAATCCGAAGATACACCCTGATGAGTTCCATCATCTTCGATGAACTCAAGCGGTGGATAAGCGGGATCAACGCCGATACGAATCCTGGGATGTTTTGCGAGCCATTCCCGCTCCTTCTCGGTCAGGTCTATAACTACTTTTTCCGGCATCTCCGAACCCGATCTCTTTTTTTGATCCGGTTTGTCGTCGTCAGCTCCAAAGGCGATCCACTTTCTGTAAATCGATTTTTTCTCTTCTTCGGTTAGTGACAAAAGGGCTTTGTTCAGAATCTGATTCAAGAGGGGCCAGTCCTTGCGGGAGGCAAAAGAGAGTTTATAGGAAAAATCGGTCATTGAGTTGACGTGCAAATTGGTGATCTGCCACTTTTCAATATTGTAACTCGTTGTGGCAATATTCAGAACAGTTGCCACTGCTTCTCCTGTTGAGACGTACTGAAGGGCTGTCTTTACATCCTGTACAATTTTAATCTTAATTTCCGGATAATTCTCCGAGAGAAAATCGTTTACGGCAAAACCCTTAACCGAAATAATGGTTTTGCCTCTTAAGTTATGTAACGACTTAATTTCCGGATGGCCTTTCCTGGTGATGATCACATCCGGAAACTCAATGTAGGGATCACTAAAGAGCATGTATTCCAGACGCCGGGGGGTCTTTGCAGCCACCGCCACCAGGTCGGCCTCCCCATTTTCAACCATCGCCAGGGATTGGGACCAGCTTTGGGTTTTGACGGTTTCAAATCGAACTCCGAGTTTTTTTGAGATTGTCTCAAGGTAGTCGTCCGCAATTCCGGCAGAGACGCCATCTTTGGATAAGAATTGGAAGGGTGCGTAGTCGGGATCGGGTGCCATACGAATGACGGGATGATCATCGATCCAGCTCTTTTCTTCTTCGGTCAGTTTAATCCTTGTTTTGAGCTCGGGTTTGAGATCCTCCGTGTAAGAGAACATGATCCAATGCGCAAAAATCTGGGAATAGGTGCCGTCGTTCTTAATCTCGTCCAGGGTTTTCTGCCACTCCTGAATAACACTGTCCGGTGTGTTTTTGCTGAAAGCGAGATACATGAACTCTTTTTTCACGGGAAAGATGGCCTCTATTTCTTCACTCAACCCCTCTTCGCGAGCCATGTGCTTACCGGTCAACTCGTTGATAACCCAGAGATCAATGCTGCCGTCGACAAGTTTGAAAAGATTGTCCCGGTTGTTGATAACGGTTTCCGTATTGGTAAACCCGGCCTCCTTTAACAGCAGTTCGCCATAATCGTCCTTATATACCCCTATCTTCCGGACCTTCCTGGCGTCATCCAGGGAATTGAAGGAAAAACTCTCTCCTGTTCTAGCGAAGAAGACCGTATTGTTGGGTACCAGCGGACCCACCCACTTGAATAGATCCTCTCTCATTGCCGAGCGGGTGGTTGAAAACAGAATTATATTATCCTCCGTTTGCGCCAGCTTATAAGCCTTTGTCCAGGGTAGAACCTCTATTTCATGGGGCAGGTTGAGGCGTTTAAACAGTTCATTGACAATCTCAACCGAGATGCCTTTCAACTCTCCTTTTTGTTGATAATTATACGGGGGATAATCTTCTGTTAACACCCTGAATGCTCTGTCAAGGGGCTGTGCACGCTCAGTTATGAATACTGCAATCAGGATGATGATTGCCATCAGGGCGAGTAATCCGATGCGAGCTGATCTCTTGATGGAAGTCATTATTATTGAGCTCCTGTTTCGTGTCAGTGTCACCTGGCGATAAACTAATCAAAAAACATGAACAGATCCTGTTGACCTAATTTGAACGGCACATCGTAATGACAGATTGTTTTCGGCGGAATCCCGAGTCTTTTGGAAGGCCATTCTATAAGAACTGCCTGCGATAAGTACACCGAGAGTCCTTGTTTTCTTGCTTGTGACAGAAAAAAATCAGTTGAAGCGTAATCAATAGAAATCAATAGATCTGTAATCCCCGGTATTCACTCACTTCGAATTAATCAATCCAATCATGGGGGATTTTTCTTTTTTTGATCTCCGGAGTAATCAGAGAAAAAATCCCCGATACCTCGCCTGATTTACTATCGTTAAAATGTTCCATATTTAATACAGTTATTACAGTTTATTTGGCAACATACTAATATTTAACACGAAATAACTCTCATTAGCGACTGATGCATTTTTGGAACATATGCTCCGGATTTGCAACACTTTTTTTCATATCTTTTTTTATGTCTCTGAAAATATAGGAAAAAATAAGATGGCACACTCTCTGTAATAGAATAACCAACACTTCAAAAAGATTCTGAGGCTTGTATTTAACACAGAAAAACGTCATGAAAAACAGAATTCCAAACCACCACCTGGAGAAAACGATGAAAACAAAAACAACACTCTTAATCGGACTTGTTTTTTTGATGGCGCTGACTCTGATGGGATGCAAATCAAGCGAAACCTCTCATGATGAGGAAACCCAAATGATCAGGGTAACCATACAGATAGAAGACTCCGAAGATAGATCTGCAAATGCCCAGCCGGATGCAACTGAGGATACCCTTTCCTCGGCGATTTTCGTTCTCCCGGAGACGATCAGCACCTTCAGTTGGGAAGTAATGGCGTCACATTATGATAAGGCGATGCTTGATCTTGAAACTAACACGGTCTCCCTGATGTTACCTTTAAATACATCTATCAGGGTTGCAAGATTGGACTATGCCACTGATGAGTATTCAGCAGAACAGGTTTACCTGGAGCAGATTGATCCGGTGGTTTATGGATTTTCCGACGCCTTTACAATCACAGGCGAAGAAGATGCTATCACCGTCAGCGTATCAATGAATGACAGCACTGTTGATGTTTCGACAGATATCTATGACCCGGATGTGCCTCAGTACTCCGTCAGTGGAACCGTATCGGGATTAACCGGATCCGGCCTGGTTCTCCAAAACAGCAATGGTGATGAACTTAATATTGAAGCGAATGGCGTTTTTACATTTGACCAGTTGATAAATGATGGTTCGACTTACAGCATTGCTATTAAAGAAAGTCCGGTCGAACCCGATCAGACTTGTACGATTGCCAATGGCAGCGGTGATATCTCCGGAGATGCCGTGTATGACGTCACTGTCACCTGCGCTGATTCTCATCGGATATTTTTTCATGGAACTCAAAACGGGGTTGAGACCGGTCTCTGGATGAGTAACGGTACGGAAGAGGGGACCGTTCTGGTCAAGATCACCAATCAGTACGGTGGAAAGTCCCTGCCACAGAATTTTTGCATGGGATTGTCCAATAGGATGGCCAGCATTGGTGATACCACTTACTTTACTGCGGGCAGTTCCTCTTCGAATCTCGAACTTTGGAAAACCGATGGCACTGACGAAGGTACACAGCTTGTCAAGGATATTTACCCTGACTTCTATCAATCCGCTCCCAACAACTACAAGGTCCTGAATGGTGAAGTGTTCTTTGCTGCAAACAGTGCCGCTGGCAGGGAACTCTGGAAAAGCGATGGGACCGAATCGGGAACGGAGATGGTTATGGATATTAATCCGGGATCCTCCAGTGGTCTGTCCTCGCTAGGTTTTTTTGAGTACAACAATGAACTCTATTTCGCTGCGGACAATGGGAGCGACGGTCGGGAACTCTGGAAAAGCAATGGTACCCAAGCAGGCACCGAGATGGTCAGCAATATCAATACCGACACAAGTTTTAAGTTGGCAAATCCGGATGACTTTGTGGAATTCAAAGGTGAACTCTATTTCGCTGCTCACAGCTCAGTTGACGCAGCTAATGATAGAGAACTCTGGAAAAGCAATGGCACCGATGCAGGGACGGTGAGGGTTAAGGATATCAATCCGAGTGGTCACTCTCATCCCAGCCAGCTTTTGGTCTGGAATGATATGCTTTACTTCGTAGCTGACGACGGAATCAACGGAAAGGAACTCTGGATAAGTGATGGTACCGACGAAGGGACGGTCATGCTGAAAGATATCAATCCGGGATCTGAAGATTCCTATCCCGGAGAGTTTACGGTATTGAATAACACACTTTATTTTACCGCAAAAACCGGCACGCATGGATTTGAACTCTGGAAAACGGACGGTACCGAAGAGGGAACGTTGATGGTAATAGATATTGCCGAGGGTTCCGGCAGTTCTGATCCAAACATGTTGACAGTGGCTAACGGGATGATCTTTTTCTGGGCTGATGACACCGCCGGAACGGATGGAGAACTTTGGAGAAGTGACGGAACCGCTGCAGGTACAATGAAAGTAAAAGAGATCAACACCTCAGGTTCTGCAATAGATCCCACTTACGAATGTGTTGAGTTAAAAGAGAGTGCCGGGGTCATTTTCTTCGCTGCTACCACCGATGCCGATAATCTGGAGCTTTGGCGCAGCGATGGAACCGAGCAAGGCACTTATATGGTAAAGGATGTCAATGAATCAGGTTCAGGATTCTTCATAAGCTTTCCTGAAGAATAATTCTGACAGAATCCTAAGTCAGTCATTGAGACTTACTGTATCATAAGGACCCTTAAAATTTACTGTTAACCCAATAATCCAAATTCGAATCATACATGTCTGAAGACATAGCGAGTCTACAGGAAATCAATCGGGTTAGCGGTAAACCATCCAATAGAAGGATTCAGACCGAATCTTTCGTCACCAACCAGCCTGGCGTTCCTAAAGAAAGTTTTGACCTGCCTGTTCACTGGCCATCCACATCAGGATAACATCTTTCATTAGCTTTGAGGATGGTTTTGAAAGGAGGTTGAAATTCCGGGAAAGTGATCAATCAACGGTTTCAATTTCCGGTTTAGTTTTGATTCCATAGCGGTCATTGCAATAGGCTCCTATATAGGTGCCATCATCTCTTTTGTTGTAAAATTCGCAGGGCAGACGAGTGGAAAGAGTATCGAAGTAAAAAACCGCAGACAACCCGATAAGCTGCATCACAATAAAAGGTACAACGCCTCTGTAAATGTGCTTGAGACGAACACTCACCGGGGCAACTCCCTTGATATAAAACAGTGAGAAACCGACAGGCGGGGTCAGGAAGGAGGTTTGCAGGCAGACGGCAAAAAGAATCAGAAACCAGGTCAGGTTAAATCCCAGATTAACAATCGGATTGGATACCAGGGGGAGGATAATCAGGGTAATCTCGACCCAATCCAGGAAAAATCCCAGCAGAAACACAACAAACAGAATAAAAATCACCTTACCCTTCGGACCGAAAGGCAGCCAGTCGATGGCAGCCTCGATGACCTCATCACCACCAACTCCCCTGAGCACAATGGAGAAGACCGATGCGCCTACCAGGATGGCGAATATGAAACCGGTTGTCCGGGTAGACTGGTAGAGTGTGTTTTTGATCACCTGCCAATCAAAACTTTTGTCCTGACGGGTATTGATAACATAAAGCACTATCGCGCCGACGGCCCCAATACCCGAAGATTCGGTTATGGTCGCAAATCCGAAGAGAATCGATCCCAATACAATCACAATCAGCAACGCGGGCGGCCCGACTGCGGCGAGGGCACTGAGGACCACTTTGAAAGTGATTTTTTCCACATTCTCCGGTATGGGAGCCTTGGTCTTGTCGATGGATGAGATGAAGACAATATAGACAATATAAAGCGCCCCCAGTAAAAGACCGGGCAGGATTGCCCCTGCAAACAGGTCTCCGATGGAAGTTGCAAACTCCGGTTTCTCCACGTAGGCCTGATCTGCCATGATGACCAGCATAATGCTGGGGGGAATTAGAATTCCCAGGGTTCCGGCGGAACAGATCACTCCGGTGGCGAATGATTTGTCATAGTTCCTTTTCAACATGATGGGGAGGGAAAGCGTGCCCAGCAGTGTAACCGAAGCCCCTACAATTCCGGTCGTAGCCGCCAGAATGATTCCGATTGAAACAACCGTAATGGCCATTCCGCCCGGGATTCTGCCATAAAGACGGGTGAAATTGACGATCATACGTTCTGCCAGGCCGGATTTATCGAGCATAATACCCATAAAGATAAACATGGGCAAAGCAATCAAGGTGGGATTCTTGACCGTTGCATAGATTCGTTCCGGCATGAGTCCTGCGGTATCTCCCCAATCCATAAACAGATCAGCATCGAACCAGGTAATCAGGGCCACTCCGATAATGGCGTATAACACTCCAACACCACCCAATACCCAGGCAATGGGATAACCGGACAGCATAAAGAGAATAAACGTTCCGAACATTGCAATGACCAGTATTTCAGAGATCGACATTTTTATTCTCCTGTAACCTGAAGTCCGAAGATTCGGAATATATACATTAACTCGCTGTTATCCGATGACCAGGTGAACATAAAGTAGATTACGACAAGCAGGTACATGGCACCCAGGAACTGAAACAACAGAAGCAGCAGGCCAGCCAGTTTTCCGGAATTTTCCCATATCCATTTAAAGCATTTCACCAATCTGGATATACCGGCCAGAACCAGCAGGATTGAGGTAATAAAGATGGAAAATTTGGCAATCCAGCGAAAATCGAGACCCACCTGCTGAGACCCTTCACCATCCAGAAAAGACCCGATCGCAAAATCCAATCCGTGGCAGGTAATTGCGACAAAGGTAGGGATGAAGAAAAAGAGAAACCCCATCACCTCAATCCAGACTTTTACTTTTGGGCCGACTCTCTCATGCAGAATGTCAACCCTGACATGATCGTTATTGACAAGTGCAAAACAAAGCGCCAGCAGCCAGGCATATCCATATATATACCAGCTTAGTTCCTCCCAGAAAACAGAGCTTAAAATTCGGCTTCCCCAATAGGATTCGGCTTGTATCCCCAGTTTGGTTGCGCCGTAACGAACGATTATCGTGATGGCGATGACCACGATAATAACAATCCATAACCAGGAAATCGCTCTTCCGGTTGCCTGTAAAAAACCATCAATTTTTTCTGTAAAACGATTGGAAGGAAGGTTTCTCAGGACAGACTTTCCACCCGAGGACTTAGCGACTGCACTCATCTTGGCTCTCTCGATTAATAGTAGACAAAAAGAAGGGAACCCGGAACCTTTCGACCGGGATCCCTTCTTGTATCACTGATCATGCGGTGTCACAATCAGAAATCGCGAGGCAGGTAGCCGAGGTTTTTCCAGTAAGCATAGTCGGCAGAAAAGGCTTTCTGATTTTCCCAGACCAGTTTGAAGTCGGGATCCCTGGCAGCAATTTCAGCCATGGCCTCGTCGGTTACCTCTTTCAGTTTTCTTAAAACCGGTATCGGCAGCTTCTGTGCAGTCACACCTTTACTCTTGAAGCCGGCGATGATTTTACCTTGTGCTGCTTCTCCCTCAGACATGCCGTAGAGTGTCGTTGCTGTGCAGGTCGTTTTGATCAAAGCTTTTTGTCCCTCATCCAGCCCTTCCCAGGCATTTTTATTGATCAACAAATGCATGGCTGTAAAACTCTGGTGCCATCCCGGAAAGATGTTGTTTTTAACAACCTTGTGAAATCCCAGTAGTTGGTCAATTGCCGGCATTGAGAACTCAGTTGCATCGATTGTCCCTTTTTCCAGGGCTGCATAGAGCTCACCGCCCGGCAGCATGGTCACGGAAGCGCCCAGTTTTGAGAGGACCTTCCCCCCGATACCTGCAAATCGTATTTTCAGACCTTTGAAGTCATCCAGGCTTTTGATGGGTTCCCTAAACCAACCTGCCGTTTCGGGCCCCATGATTCCGCAGAGAGTTGCCTGAACGTTTTTTCCATTGCGGGCATAGACCTCATTCAACAGTTTTTCACCACCATTAAACAGACTCCAGGCCGTGTATTCCCATGGCTCCATTCCAAACGGCACCGCGGCAAACAAGGGCAGGGAGGGGATCTTTCCCTCATCATAACCAATCCAGGTATAGCCGGCCTTGACTTTCCCACTACTGACAGCATCCAGAATTTCGAAGGGAGGCAACAGTTTATTGGGTTCATATATTTTTAGTGTCATATCACCACCGCTGATCTTTTTTATCTGGTCGCACGCATAAACCAGCGGTGTTCCAAGCCCGGGAAGTTTTGAAGAAAACGCCATGGGCACTTTCCAGCGGACTTTTTTGGCACCAAAGACCGGAGTAGCGGACAGGCAAAACAAAACAAACACAGAAAACATCACTGCAATAGCTGGTTTGCAATATCTTTGAAGCTGATTCAACATGTTCCCTCCTTTTTGATCTTGAATTTATAGAACTGATAAATCGCTTGACTCTTCGCCCCAAAGAGCGGCAAGTGAACTATCTGTAACCACACATCATGACGGTATACTGATGAAAGTGGTCTTGGTTTATACTTTCCCAGCCAGAATTTGGTGATAATACCCGACACACCGTATTCAGCGCAGAGAGCTGGTTTTGATTCACTTCATTCCGATCAAAATGATATGGTCCCAACCATTCAAATCCAACAACCTCCAATACAAATATCAGCAACCGGAACGATAGAACAGATTCCCTATCTGCAATAATAAGACCGTGAGTAAACCTTTGCATCCGGGGCCAATAAACGAAGTATTGGAAAGAACATTCTGCGACGCGAGCTGACATTCAGAGAAGCAATTCACAAGTTGAGTGTAGCGATTTCACTACACCTCTGTATCCTTTCCACTACAACTGTCTGTTTTTCAGGATAAACCAGGCAGGTTTCTTGAACGGGATAGTCATGATCCCAATCAGGCTGCTTTGAGGTCGGGAAGGATGGAGTCATTTATCCCTAGTTCACCGGAAAGGCCTGTCAATGTGACTCTACGGTTTTGGAACGGATCAAATCCGGATGTTGTCCAAGCGCTCTTAAGTATATTTCCGGTTGCATAATAATTGCAGAAGCTGCCGTTAAATCTGATTGATTCACAACCACCGGCAGTCCCATTTATTGATTAGAACCTATGGAGAAGCAAACGAGTTCAGCCCACAACAGCGGCCACGTTCTGGTAAAACCGGCAACCACCGATTTTGGGAAGAAGGGGAAGATAGTTTCTGCAGCCGAAGCAGTTAATCTCATTAACGATGGCGACACAATAGCCACCGGAGGTTTTGTCGGGATCGGCTTTGCCGAGGAGTTGGCTATAGCGTTGGAGAACAGGTTTGAGAAAACCGGCAAACCGGAAGGATTAACCATAATCTACGCCGCCGGACAAGGTGATGGTCAGGAAAAGGGATTGAATCATCTCGGATATGAAAAGCTTATTGCCAAAGTTATTGGCGGCCATTGGGGGCTGGCCCCCAAGCTTCAGAGACTGGCTGTCGAAAACAGAATCAAGGCATATAACCTGCCGCAAGGTGTCATTTCTCATATGTTCAGGGATACTGCTGCAAAAAAGCCAAGGACAATTACAACAGTAGGGTTGGGAACGTTTGTGGATCCCCGCCTTGGGGGCGGAAAGATAAACCCGATGACAACGGATGAGATTGTCGAGTTGATTGAGTTTGACAACAAAGAGTATCTCGCTTACAAGACGCAACCTATTGATGTAGCGTTTTTAAGGGGAACCACGGCAGATACGAACGGTAATATCACCATGGAAAAGGAGGCCCTGACGCTTGAATCCCTGGCGATTGCCACTGCAACAAGAAACTCCGGAGGTTTGGTCATTGTGCAGGTTGAAAGAATTGCGGAGGCAGGCACCTTGAATGCCCGTCAGGTTAAAATTCCGGGAATTATGGTTGACTGCGTGGTAATTGCACGGCCTGAAAACCATTGGCAAACCTTTGCCGAACCGCACAACCCGGGATTCAGTAGTGAAATAAAAGTTCCCATGCAGTCGATAGCTCCAATGAAGCTGAGCCCAAAAAAAATAGCAGCACGAAGAGCCGCATTCGAATTAAGGCCAAACAGTGTTGTCAACCTGGGTATCGGTTGTCCGGAAGGAATTGCCAGTGTCGCAGCAGAAGAGGGTATTCTTGATTTGCTGACCTTAACTGCCGAACCCGGCGTGATCGGAGGCATTCCGGCAGGTGGCCTTAATTTTGGGGCTGCCACCAACACCGAAGCCTTGATTGATCAACCCAACCAGTTTGATTTCTATGATGGCGGGGGATTGGATACGGCATTCCTTGGTTTGGCCCAGGCCGATGAAAAGGGTAATTTAAACGTCTCCAAATTCGGACCAAAGCTGGCCGGAGCAGGGGGGTTTATCAATATCAGCCAGAATGCAAAAAAGATTGTCTTCGTCGGCACCTTCACCGCTTGTGGATTGAAGATTGATTACGCTGACGGAACGATGATGATAAATAAGGAAGGAAGGGTACAAAAGTTTGTCAAAGAGGTGGAGCAGGTGACTTTTAGCGGTGAATATGCTGTTAAAAACCGCCAACCCGTGCTTTATGTCACGGAAAGATGCGTGTTTCAACTGACCGGGCAAGGCATGGAGTTGATCGAGATAGCTCCGGGGATTGACCTCCGGAAAGATATTCTTAACCTGATGGCCTTTCAGCCCGTTATCTCGAAAAACCTGAAAGATATGGACCGCTGTATCTTTATGCAGGATCTGATGGGCCTCAGGGAGATGATGCTGAAGACCAGGTTGGATGATCGATTTACCTATATTCCTGAAAAGAATCTCTTCTTCGTTAACTTTGAGGGATACTCAATCAAAGAGAGCGCAGAGATATCGGAGGTCAAGGAAAGGGTGAAAGCTATTCTCAAGCCCCTCGGAAAGAGAGTTTACGCCATTGTTAATTATGACAATTTCTCTATCAGTCCGGAACTGACAGACGACTACATTGCCATGGTCAAGTCCCTGGTTGACCAGTACTATTCTGATGTAACCCGTTATACAACCAGCGCTTTTTTACGAATGAAACTGGGTGACGCTTTGCAAAAGCGGAAGGTGGCCCCCCATATCTTCGAAAGCAGCGAAGAGGCGCAGAAGGCTTTGAAAAAACAGTAAACATGGAGATGCGATGAACATTGGGACTATTTTCAAAAGACATGCTCTTTATCAACCGAATAAGTTGGCTGTTGTTTTTAAAGACCAACGGTTGACCTTTCTGGAACTGAATCGGGAAATCAATCGGACAGCCAACATGTTGCTTGAACTCGGAATTAAAAAAGGGGATAAAGTTGCAACCCTGTTGCCCAATTGCATCGAGTTGTTGGAAGTGTACTGGGCCGTGGGAAAGATCGGAGCTGTGGTGGTACCGCTCAGCACCCTGTTGTTGAAGAATGCGTTGATCTCACTGTTAAATGATTCCGAGGCAGTATTAGTGGTCACCAATTCCCAGTTCCTTGAGTTGGTCGAGAAAGCCCTGCCGGATCTGAAAAACCTGGAGCAAAAGGATTTCCTGTTTACAGATGTCACTGCAAAGAGGGACCACAAGAATTACAAAGAGCTTAAGAGCACTGCAAACCACGACGAACCTGCGGGGATAGAGGTCAATCGGGATGATATGTTCAATATCATGTATAGCAGCGGAACCACCGGATTGCCCAAAGGCATTGTGCACACGCATGAGATCCGTATTGCCTATGGAACCTCATTTGCAGCGAGTTTTAGAGTTGCTCCCGAAAGTGTGGTGATGCATGCCGGGGCTATCGTATTCAACGGTGCTTTTGTCGACCTGATGCCTGCTGTTTTCCAAGGCTCAACTTACATTCTGCTGCCCCAGTTTGATCCGGTTGAATATATCGAAACAATTGAGGCCGAGAAAGTAACGCATGTCATGATGGTGCCGGCCCAGATTATTGCCATGCTGGAGGCGCCCAACTTCGATCCGGACAAGCTCCAGTCCCTGGAAATGATCCTGGCGCTGGGTGCTCCTCTCCATATGGAACACAAGGAAAAACTGAACCACCTGCTCCCGGATCGATTCTATGAACTGTACGGGTTGACGGAAGGATTTGTCACCGTTCTGGACAAGCTTGACTACAGAAATAAACCCAAGTCGGTAGGGACGCCGCCACCCCTGTTTGAGATGAAAATTATCGACCATGGCAATAAGGAAGTTCCGCCAAATGAGGTCGGTGAAATCTGTGGGAGGGGGCCAATATTGACGCCCGGATATTTCAGGCAACCCGATCTGACCAATGAAGCTATTGTGGACGGATGGTTGCACTCCGGAGACATGGGCTACGTGGATGAAGATGGCTTTTTATACCTGGTGGACCGAAAGAAGGACATGATTATTTCGGGAGGGGTCAATGTTTATCCAAGGGATATCGAAGAGATTGTCGTGCAGCACCCTGCGATCCGAGAAGCTGCCGTCTTCGGTGTACCTGATGAAAAATGGGGGGAGAGCCCCATGGCTGCAGTGGTTCTCCATGAAGAAGATACGGTTACTGAAGACGATCTGATGGAATGGATCAATTCCAGGGTTGGGGCGAAGTTTCAAAGAGTGTCGCAGGTAAGGATTCTGACTGACTTTCCGAGAAATGTTGCCGGAAAAACCCTCAAACGGGAATTGAGGAATCAATATAGCTGAAACAGGGTGCGACAGGGGATTAAGACTTCTCAGCTCAGATAATTGTAGTTGATATTGTATTTCTTCATTTTTTTGTACAATTGGGTACGGTGAATGCCCAATCGCTGGGCTGCAGAGGACTTGTTATTCCGGCATACCTCCAGGGCCGAGATGATGGCGTTTTTTTCCGCCTTGGCCTGGGCATCTTTGATATTAGGAGAGGCCTGCTCCTGTTCCTCTTCTTTCAGACGGTGCAGGTAGTAGGGAAGATTACTACAGGTGAGCGTGTCACCCTCCATTGAGGCAAGAGCCCTCTCAAGAATGTTGGACAGTTCCCGTACATTTCCGGGCCATTCGAAGTTGACCAGAACCTTTCTGGCCTCCGCATCCAGGATAATCTTTCGCATGGTCAGGTCTGATGCCATCTGCTCCAGAAGGTGTTCAGCGATGAGAACGATATCTTCAACCCGTTCCCTTAGAGGAGGAATTCTGATTGGAATGACATTGAGTCGATAAAACAGGTCTTTTCTGAAGGTCCGCTCCTTGATAGCCGCCTCCAGGTTCTGGTTGGTAGCCGCGATCAGCCGGAATTCGGAGCTGAGAACCCTTGTCCCTCCAACTCTTTCAAATTCCTTCTCCTCCAGAACCCTCAACAGTTTAGGCTGCATGTCCAGAGGGAGATCCCCGATTTCGTCCAGGAACAACGTGCCCTTGTTTGCCAATTCTATTTTACCCGGTTTTCCGGCTGATCTGGCCCCAGTAAAGGCTCCCTTGTCATAGCCGAAAAGCTCGCTTTCCAGCAGATCTTTAGGGATAGCTGCACAGTTGATGCGAACAAAGGGATACATATTACGGTTGCTGGCTTGATGGATAGCCTGGGCGAACAACTCCTTGCCGGTTCCGCTCTCTCCGGTGATCAACACAGGAAACTGATTCGAAGAGGCCTTCATGGCTTCATTTTTAATCTGGACAATGGGATCGCTCCTGCCGATGATGCTATCAAAGGTATATTTGGTGGAGCGCAGGTTTATCAACTCCTCTTCATAAAGTTTTACCTTGGATTCCAATAGTGATAGTTTCTTGGCCAGTTTACCGACATCTTTAACATTTTTAAACATGACCTGTCCGAAGACGGCTACCACTTCCCCGTTTTTTTTGATGGGAATGCGCTGAACCACCATGCTTTCACCTTTAATCTGGTGGGATTGATTAATCTCTGCTTTTCCGGTTTTTGCTACAATGTGCATACGGCTGTTTTCAACGGCTTCTGTACAATGCCTGCCGATCTGCTTTTCCGGATCAAGCCCAAGGAATCTGCCATATGGTTTACTAAAATGGGTAATATATCCTTCTGCATCAGTGATCATTAATCCGGGGTACAGACTTTCAAAAATCATTTCAGACAATTCCAGTTGCGGTATAGCCTTGTGGTTTTTTTTATCGGTTCCGGTTTTTCCAGCCATGGTACACCTCTATGTTAGTGGTATGTATCAAATTGGATACAAATCTAGATGACTTGTTACAAAATTCACGAGTAAAAGTCCAGAAAAAAACCGACAAGGTTTCGTCGGTTTGACGTTTAAAGCTAGACGATTCTTTATCGCAAGGGCGGTTGCAATATGTATAAATATCCGTGGCCTTCAAATTGCAGAACAAGCGAAACCCTTTTTGAATCAGACCGACCGATGGTGTTGTTTGAACAGATTATTTGAGTCACAAGCAGATTCACAGGGAGTAAGCGTAAAACCATTGAATAGCAGATTTTCCGGATCAAACGGGAGGCGATCATGACGTTGCAAGAGCCCGAAATCTTAAAAGATGAGATTCAAGTATTGGATGATCCCGCCTTCGATCCGGACAACGTTTGTATCGTTACCGGAGCAGGAAGTGGGATAGGTCGGGCGATTGCAGTTGCTGCAGCTATTAATGGGCTGATGGTGGTCGGTCTGGACATCAATCGGGAAGGAGGGTTAAGAACGCAGAAGATGGCCCGGGATCTGGGAGGGCAGATGATCTTTATCGAGACGGACCTTTCCAACGATCAATCCATCGATAATGCTGTCAAAGAAGCAAAAAAGGTGGGTCTGATCAGATATGTCGCCAATGTGGCGGGGATACAACATATTGATTCCATTGAAAACTTCCCCATGGAACAGTATGACCACATGCAACGTCTGATGCTCAGGGCACCTTTTCTCCTTTCAAAGCTGACTATCCCTCAGATGAAGCAGAACCATGATGGATGTGGTGTTATTGGGCATATGGCATCTATTCATGCGCATATCTGCACCATCAATAAACCGGTTTATAACATCGTGAAATTCGGACTGAAGGCATTGGCTCAATCCATATCTGCTGAAGGTGAGGGGAAAATAAGATCGTTTACGGTTAGTACAGGATTTGTTAAAACACATTTAGCGTTGAACCAAATTCCATCCCAAGCCAAACAGCGGGGAATTACAGAGGATGAGGTTGTCTCTGATATTATGCTGGGGAAATCCCGTGTCAAGGAGATGATGTCGCCTGTTGAAGTTGCAAATCTGTTTATTCTTGGTTTTTCCAGGCATGCTCGATTTCTTGTGGGCGGGGATCTACTGTTTGACGGAGGAATCGTCCTGACTTATTAGATCTCACCTCAAAGTACCCTCGAGCTATCCGGCGAGAAGATGCGGTACTTTGATTCCAGGATTCTCTGTCAATGGGCAGTGGAATCAATCAATAAAAAAAGGAGGAGCGAGATGAAATTAATCAATATTGTCAAAGGAGTATTGTTTTCCGGTCTGATGGTTCCGTTGTTGGTTCAAGCCGCTTTGGCAGCCGATCCGATTCGAATTGCAAACATCGAATCGCTTAGCGGCCCGCTTGAGCAGTTTGGAAATCAAAGCCGTGTCGGTTTCAGGATGGGATTGGAATATGTAACCGATGGATCCATGAAACTTTTGGGAAGACCGATTGAAATAATCGTCAAGGACTCCCAAGGCAAACCTGCGGTGGGAAAACAGCTTCTTACCGAAGTCTATAAAGACGACAAGGTAGATCTGGCAGTGGGGCCCACTTCGTCGGCTGTTGCCATGGCAATGCTGCCGGTGGCCCTGGAATTTAAAAAAATCCTTGTTGTGGAACCTGCGGTATCCGATGCCATAACCGGAAAAGACAGCAACCGGTTTGTATTTAAAACATCACGAAACTCTTCCCATGATGCTATCGGAAACGCGCAGGTAATCGCCAGGCCGGGTGTTTCGATTGCAACAGTGGCCCAGGACTACACCTTTGGCAGGGTTTTTGTTGAAAAGTACAAAAAAGCTGTCGAGGAGAAAGGGGCGAAAGTAGTAATTGAGGAGTTCCTTCCCATGGCGACCGTCGATTTCACTGCTTCTGCTCAAAGGATTATTCAGGCTATGAAGGATTTGAAAGGTGAAAAGTACCTGTTCTTGAACTGGGCCGGAAAAGGGAGTCCATTGAATAAGTTTCATTCCATGAAACTGAAAGAGAAATACGGAATCGAGCTCACAACGGGCGGCAACATCATTCCTGTCCTGAAAGCCTACAGACCTTTTGTCGGCATGGAAGGATCCTCCTATTACTATCACGAGATGGTAAAAGGCAACGAAATGAATGACTGGTTTATCCGGGAGTTCAAGAAGCGGAACGATAACGAACCACCGGATTTCTTTCATTGTGGAGGTTTCGGAGCTGCTGTTTTTGTAGCCAAGGCCATCCGGAAAGCAGGATCGGTCAATACCGAGGATTTGATTGCCGCCATGGAAGGTTTGGAATGGATGACCCCCAAGGGCAAAATGGTAATGCGCAAGCAGGATCACCAAGCACTGCAGTCCATGTTCCATTTTAAACTGACAACCAAGCCGGGGGTTAGATGGGCGGTTCCGGAGCTGGTCAGGGTCCAAACCATTGAAGATTTGAATATCCCACTCACAAGGTAGCCTGAACCCAACAAGGTCGCCCCCATCTATTGCGGAAGTCTTTTTGGCAGACAACTTGGTCCCCTTTTCAAAAACTTCCGCAATAGAGTTGATAATAACCAACCCTCAGTATTGAATATGGGAGTTATTGCATGGCTGCACAACCGGTTATCGAAACCAGGAACCTGACCATCCAATTCGGCGGGACCCTGGCAGTCAACAACATCAATCTTGCTTTTGAACCCTTCAGGCTGAAATCCATCATTGGTCCCAATGGTGCCGGGAAAACAACCCTCTTCAATCTTCTCAGCGGGCAGTACAAACCAACACAGGGACAGGTGATTTTCCAGCGTAAAGATATCACCCGGCTCGGTCCGGCCAAAAGAACCAAATTGGGTATTGGTCGCTCTTTTCAGTTAACCAATATCTTTCCCAATTTGACGGTATTGGAAAATGTTCGTCTCGCGCTTCAATCCAAGGCTGCTGTCGGAATGGTGTTTTGGCGCTCGTGGCGTTCTTATACGGATCTGGAAGACAACGCTTATGAGCTTTTGAAGCAGGTTTTCCTGGAGCATCACTGGTCGAACCCCGCCAGTACCCTGACCCATGGGGAACAGCGCAAACTGGAAATAGCCATTCTGCTCGGTCTTGATCCGGCGGTGATTCTGCTGGACGAGCCCACAGCCGGAATGAGCATAGAAGAGGTTCCCGCCATCCTTGAGATTATTCAGGAGCTCAAGGCACAGAAAACCAGAACGATCATCCTGGTGGAGCATAAATTTGACATGATTATGAAGCTTTCCGATTCAATTGCCGTATTGCAGGAAGGCCGATTAATCTGTGACGATACCCCGGAAGCCGTTTCGAATAACGAGCAGGTGCAGGCAGCCTACCTGGGAGGAGGAGTTTCCAATGAGTGAGCCGATTCTTGTTTTAAACGATGTTCATACCTATATCGACCAACACCACATTCTTCAAGGGGTCTCCTTTGAAGTGGAGAGGGGCAATCCGACGGTTTTGCTCGGTAGAAACGGATCCGGTAAATCCAGTACTTTAAGGGCGATTATGGGATTGACCCCTGCGACGTCCGGTGAAATAACCTTTAACGGGGATCTGATTCATCAACAGAAGCCGTATGATATCGCTCGCATGGGAATCGGATTTGTCGCCGAGGATAAAGCTGTTTTCTACAATTTGACCGTCGAGGAAAACATACGCATCTCTATCCTGAAAGAGAACGGAGAATCCAATGAGAAACTGGACCAGGTTTTTGACCTGTTTCCGGCCTTGAAGAAATTCTGGAAGACCAAGGCCGGGGTATTATCGGGAGGACAAAAACAGATGCTGGCCATTGCCCGGGCCCTGGTGAACGATCATGAAATGATTCTGGTTGATGAACCGTCCAAAGGCCTGGCACCAATCGTGGTGGAACAACTCGGCGAATCCCTCCTCAGAATCAAGGAGAAAACAACGATTATTCTGGTGGAGCAGAATTTTTATCTTGCCAGCAAGGTCGGTGAAAGGTATTTCATCCTGGATGACGGTCAAACCGTGCACAGTGGTTTGATGGAAGATCTCCGGGATAATAGTGAACTCAAAAAGAAGTACCTGGGAATTGGCTAGACGAGGAGAATAAAGATGAGTACGGAAGAGATATTGACTCAACCTGCCAATCCGGCAGGGGTGAATCTCAAAAAGGTGGCAATCGTGTGTTGCGCTGTCGGGATCTGGTTCCTTCCCCTGGTCTGGATCAATCCCGTTGCCTATGCCGTGTTGACCATTGCAGGGCTTGCCTTTGGCATGATGCTGTTTATGGTCGCCTCGGGGATGACGATTATATTTGGTTTGATGGACATACTGAATATGGCCCATGGGGCTCTCTTTGCGTTTGGAGCCTATGTCGGCGGTTACTGGATGTTGAATCTTCTTGAGCAACTGGGATGGGTGGAATGGGGAACAGAAGCTCAAAGTATTGGTAGCTTTCTGATAGCAATTGCTGCGGGCGGGTTAGCCGGAGCACTCCTGGGATTTCTGGTGGAGAGAATCATCATCAGGAATGTGTACGGTGATCACCTGAAGCAGATTATGATTACGATGGGCGTGTTATATCTCATGACAGAGGTGATCAAAATCGTCTGGGGGGCCAACCCTGAAGTGGTGCTGGTTCCCATGGCTTTTCAGGGAAGCATTGATGTCTACGATGTTATTATCAACAAGTTCCGTATCGTTGCCATCATCGTGGGATTGTTGATTTTCGGCGGTATTCAACTGGTACTGCTAAAAACCAAACTGGGATTGATTGTACGGGCCGGTGTGGAAAACAGGGAGGCGATTCAGGTAACCGGTTACAACATCAATCGGGTGTTTACCGGTGTTTTTACTGCCGGTTCAGCTCTGGCCGGAATCGGGGGAACCATGTGGTGTGTTTTTCAGCAGCAGGTATTTCCCGAGATTGGACTGGAAAACATCATTTTTGCCATGATCGTTGTGATTATCGGAGGATTGGGGTCCGTGACCGGTAGCTTCCTGGGAGCCCTGATCGTCGGACTGTCTTTCAACTATGTCGCTTTCCTTCTGCCGAAACTGGCATTGGGTGTGAATATTCTTATCATGGCCATTATCCTCTTAATCCGCCCCTGGGGCCTTCTAGGCAAAGAGTAGGAGAATCAACCATGAATAGCCAATTAACCCCGGTTCAACTTGACAGAATCAGCGAGAAAAACAATCGATACAAAAAGTGGTCGTTCTGGGTTCAGATCCTGCTGCTTGCTGTTTTGCTTGCAGCACCAATGATGTCTTCTTTCCGGTTCATGGACGCAGCCGCAAAGATCATGATTTTCACGGTTGTTGTTGCTTCCTATGATCTGATTCTCGGCTATACCGGTCTGTTGTCTTTCGCGCATGCCATGTTTTTTGGGATCGGGGCTTACAGCATCGCCTTATTATCCTATCATTCGGCATCTACCCATTGGTACCATTTACTTCTTGCCGTGGTTATCGCCCTGGCAATCAGTGTACTTCTCGCCATGGTGCTGGCTTTTTTCTCCCTGAGAACCAAAGCTATCTTTTTTGCCATGCTGTCCCTGGCCCTGGCCGATTTTTTCCATATCCTGGGGATTACCTGGAGTGATCTTACCCTGGGAGAAGACGGCATTACATTCTCCCTTCCCGGTATCCTCAACATCGAATGGCAGGGGGTGGAGATCCTGGGGGTGCATTTCGGCCCCAGGCGTATTACCTACTATTTGATCCTTGTGATCAGCATCAGTCTCTTTCTTTTTCTGTTACGATTTGTCCGGTCGCCGCTGGGAAGGGTTTTAAAATCCATCCGTGATAATGAGGAGCGTTCGATTGCCCTGGGATTCAGAAGCTTTCACTACCAAATTTATTCAATCGTTTTCGGATCTGCGATATCATCCCTGGGCGGCATCCTCTACGGGCTATGGTTGAGATTTGTCGACCCCGCCAGCGTGCTGGGGGTTTTCGGCATGGTGGACTATCTGCTGATGGTGATCATCGGAGGATTGGGAACGCTCTATGGCAGTATAATCGGGGTGGCCTTTTTTATTTCAACGCAGTCCTGGCTTCCGGATATTCTTCAGACATTCGCAGACCTTTTTCCGGATGTGGCTATCATGAATCGAATGGCGGATCGCTGGATGGCCTTTCTGGGATTGTTGTTTATTGTGGCAATACTTCTCTTTCCAAAAGGTGTGGTGGGAACGGTAAGAGACTATCTAGACAAGAGGAAACAATGATTGAACCAAAAATGATACAGGTTAATGGTGATAACCTGAAAATCAACCTGGCGCACTGGGAAGGAAAAGGCAGGCCAGTTCTGACGGTACACGGTATAACCGCCAACTGCAGATGCTGGGACATTGTTGCCAACAGCCTGATTCCCGAATTTGATGTCTATGCCATGGATTTAAGAGGGCGTGGTTTGTCGGATAAGCCCGATTCCGGCTATTCTCTTGCCCACCATGTTAAAGACATTGTAGCCATTCTCGATGGTCTGGAAATTGAGAAAATAAACCTTATGGGGCATTCCCTGGGAGCTTTTATTACGCTGGCGTTTGCAGCAGAACACCCTGACAGGGTTAACCGCATTGTTCTGGTCGACGGCGGAGGGGACCTTTCCACCCAGCAGATGGATGAAGTGTTCAAGGGAATAAAACCGGCCCTGGATCGACTGACGATGACTTTCCCAACCGTCGAGGCATACCTGGAAAAAATGAAATCAGCTCCCTATATCCTGCCCTGGAATTCAACGATTGAAGCCTATTATCGGCATGAAATAGAAGAAGGTGATGACGGTGTCAAAACCAATATTTCTCCACTTCACATCCAGGAAGAAGCCGGTAATATGAGAAAGGTTGATTGTAAAGCGTTATACTCTCATATCTCCTGTAATACCATGATCTTAAGGGCAGTTCGCGGACTGTTGAGTGACAGGGATATCCTTTTACCGTCTGATGTCATAGAAGAGATGGAAAAGGAGATCAGGAAATCAGTGCGATTTGACGTTGAGGGAGTCAATCACTACGGAATCGTTATGCAGCCCCATGAGGACAGGGACAAGGCTCTTTTGCAATTTTTGAATTCAGCCTGATTTCAGATCCTGAGTTGTTCGTTTTCTTTGATAACCCTTCCCCGGATTTGTGGGTCGGCGATACCCACAAATCCCTTACCGTTACTGCCTTTTCCCGCACGACAGCTTTGTCTCTTTTCCCTGAAATCCGATAACGGCTTGCCGGGATTGATAAACATCCGGGACTGATGTATAAGTCTTTATCCCCGGAGGATTTATGTAGATGATCCGTGAAGGCTTTCCCGGTGCTCCACACTTCCAATATCATAGAAAATCCTGACTTTAGGGGTGGACAATCTGATTCGCTTGTATTGTCTTAAAACGAGACGTTAAAGACAGGCATCTTTAGAAACAGACCACAACCAGACAAACGGGAGATTATATAATGAAGCTACTGTTCATACACGGTTCCGGCGGTTGTCGCGAAGCCTGGCAACACCAGACTGATTATTTTGAAAACTCGGAAGCCATCAATCTACCGGGTCATCCGGATGGCAATCTGATATCCACAATCACCGGTTATGTTGAATGGTTCAGAAAATATCTGGAGGATAGGCTGTATGACAACCTGGTGCTGGCAGGTCACTCCCTGGGGGGAGCCATTGCCTTGCAATACGCGCTGGATTACCCGGATGATCTTGCAGGTCTTGTTATGATAGGCTCCGGTGCCAGGCTCAGGGTTCATCCCGAATTTATTGCCATGCTGGAGCAGGCGGCAGACGATCCGGATGAGTGGAATAAAGGAATGGGCACTGCCTACGCACTCATCAATCCGGAGTTGGCTGAGATTATTAAAAAACGTGACAAGGAGAACACAATTGCGGCTTTTATCAATGATCTGAAGGCCTGTGATCGTTTTGATGTTATGGACCGGATACCATCTCTTCAAGTGCCAGCTCTGGCTATCTGCGGCGATCTGGATTTGATGACACCTCCCAAATACTCACAATTCCTGGCAGAAAACACACCGAACACCGAAGCGGTTTTAGTAAAAGGGGGGACTCATTTTGTATTTGCCGAAAAACCAAAGGAGGTCAACGAGGCTATTGAAAGGTTCTTGCAGAAAATCCACAATCCGGGATCCCGCTAAAGAAGTAAACAAATGCTAAAAGTTAGTCAGATTTTTCCAGCACCACTTTACAAACGTGTCACTTTGGCGATTGGAGCAATACTGGTCTACGGCTCACTTTTCTATCTAACCTATCCGTTGATTTCACGATCGGTTGTTGCCTTTGCACTGATCCCTTTGATTACCCTGGCCTTGATTTTTGGTCGTTGGGCGGGGTTGCTGGCAGGTTTTTTGTCTGTTCCACTCAATCTGCTTCTCTTTTATCATTCCGAGGGGATCGTGCTGGGTGATTTCATTGGCAGAAACTTTTGGTCCACTCATCTCGCCTTTATCGGGATTGGATGGGTTTTTGGCTATGTTGCCGATTTAAGGCTTCGCGTGAAGATTGAACTGGATGAGAGGAGAAAAAGCGAAGCTGAGAAAGAGCATTTGGTAGCAGAACTCAAGAAAACACTGGATGAGGTCAAAGCATTGTCCGGGATGTTGCCGATTTGTGCCAATTGCAAGAAAATCAGGGATGACAAGGGGTATTGGAATCAGATTGAATCCTATATTGAAAATCACTCGGAAGCTCTATTCAGTCATTCAATCTGCCCTGAATGCACCGAAGAGTTGTACCCGGAGATCTCTCGCAAAAAAATTGAAAAGCAGCGTTGACAGACGAGAATTCTCTAAAACCGGTCTATGGTAATGTGGAAATCTTCCCTGATATCCAGGTTGACATCATCTTCACCAATTCCATCATAGGGATTCTCCAGGGAGTCCTGAATATTGTCCAGGCTGGTGAGAACGATACCATAGAGTAGCGCGACCAGGTAGCCGCTTGCTGCAAAATAGTGGCTGGAAAGGTAGGCAAAATAGGGTCCGAAGATGACAGGAAATATATTCAGGAAAACCTGGGTGTAAGCTCTTAATGAAACGGGCGTACGGTAGACGAAAATGTTTCGCATCTTTTCAAAATGCTCCATCATTTCCCTTAGATACTGATTGGTCCGTGACATATCGGGGGCGGTTAACCCCGACTGTCGCAATAATTCAATGGATTTTGAAATCTCCGAAAACAGGTGATAGATTCTGTGGTTATCGGCTTCGAGCTCTTCCGTGGAACTAAAATCCTCGCGAATGGCTTCCAGGAGATCCATCAGAAGCAGTTTTACACGATTGGCATGGGTCTTATTCTCATCGTCAATCCAATCCCGATGGGCATAAAAAATTGAGGTTCCCGCTGATTTAAGCCCCGCCAGATATTCCAACGCTTCTTCACGTCTTCGATAGGCTGCATTGATGGAAAAAACGATGGGAAAAACAATGGCAACACCCACCAGTCCTGTTGGCATATCCAGCGTGAGCTCCAATTGCAGGCAAACAAAGGTAGATCCCAGGGAAAGTACCGAAACGATGATTGTTTGATGATCCTGGAGTTTAATAAAATTCTTGACCATATTTCCCCGTGAATTGTGCAGATTAGGATATTTATTGATAAAAATGCATTCCTTATTATCGCTGAACACTGCCGGAAAAATCCATTAAAAACTTCAATTTACGGGATCATCAGGAGAGGATTGAACTTGGGAATCTGTACTTTTTCAATATAGATAATTGTTTTTATGCAATTTAACCGGCAAATGAGCCGGGATCTGTTTTACATCCGGTAACGATCCAGTGCCAGAAGCCTGATATTGTCATGGATGACCGGAATATCGGCTATGGTGTTGAGAGAAAAGCGGAGAACCTCCATCTCCTCCAGAGCCGTTGCTGTATGAAGGCGTAGAGGTGTGTCCTGTTTTTGAACGAAAGGCTCGTATTCACCGATGAGGGTGACTCCCTTTGTGTTGATGGCTCTGCTGCTGTTGAATTTCAGTTCAACACTTTCGGAGGCGATAAAGAGGGAATCGATGGAATCGCCCTTCTCAAAGATGACCTCGCCTTTGGCAACTTTGCGAATCTCGCTGTGCTTTCCGATTGTGTTGAGGTTGATCGTTGAAACATCGCGGGAAACATCCACAGCGGATTGAAAGAAGAGGCGACGTTCGAAGATCTCCTTGAAGTGGCCTTCATAGCTGATATTGAGTGCTTCCATAGCATCCAGGAAGAGATTGGCCGGAATTGCCAGATAGGTAATCCGGTTGGTGCTGCGTACGGTTGCCATTCTCGGTTTTCTGGCAATCACACCAATGTCACCGATAACTTCACCATCACCAACAACCGATGTTGACGGCAGCACATCCTTTTTGTCTATGCTCTCCACCTCGGCAGTGCCACGGATGATGATATAGACAAAATCCGATTTTTGATCCTGTTCGATGAGAAAGGTGCCTATATTCTGGTCTACCTGTTTCTGGGTGTTGGCAAAGGCATAGGCATAATAACGCATGGTTTTAAGCTGCTCCGGATCTATCGGGCCATCCATCAGGCTTTCGAAATAGTTTAAAACCATGTTATAGGCCTGATAGAAAAAGGCGATAATGGCCCGATTCTGATTCCCGATGTGTTTAAGTTGTCCGTCGGCGTCCCGGTAAGAGGCGTCCAGATCTCCCATGCGCACAAACCGCCCTTCCCTTTCATAGGATTTGTCCAGTAAATTTCGATTGACATGGCTGAAGAGACGGGCCGTTTTCTCTGTCCGTGAATCGATCAGATCCTGCCATTGTCCGTGAACGCTGAAGGGAACACCGGCATCCATGGCGCAACCGGCATCGTATTTCAGCAGGTTATAGGGTGTTTGCCTCACAACCTGATCCAGGTATTCGGCATGGCTGGGTGGCATCCAGGAATCCTTGATCAGCAATTGCATGCGTTTGAAGGAAATAATATCCAGAAAATGGCCGTATGAATAATCCACTCCGCTTTGATTTATTCGAAAAGTGTAAACAGTCGTGGGAACGCTATGACAACTCAGATGCCCTGTGATCTGCAGTCCGTCCAGGTTATAAGTCTCTGTTTGATAGGGCAGGTCAGCTCTGAAAGGCAGTATCGTCCAGTTAAAGCCCTCATCCACTCTTCTTTCAGAGAGATTGGCCTGGGCAGCTATTTTCTTAACCAGGGAGTTTTTCACCGGCTCGGTGGTAATAATCTGGCAGGGATTGTTACGGCGGAACAGCTCCACCATAGCGCCGGTGTGGTCGTCGTGATTGTGGGTAACAATCACGGTGTTGACCGACTGTTTGGAGAGCCCGTTATGGGCCAGAATATCGGTCATGTTGGAAGGATAATCGATCAGGATCGGTTCATATTTGTGAATTATGGTTGTATGGGCTGCGCTGTAATAGGCATCCATTCCATCGTATTCGCCGGTATGCCAGATGCCAAAATCGGTGATAGGAAACCGATACTGCTTGTAGGCGATTGGTGCACGGAACTTCTCTTCCGGTTGAAGGCAGGCGTCAACATCTATGGTGTCTCCTGCGTAGAGGAGTCGATATTGATTGTAGCCCGTTCTGCCGATTTTGATGCCATCTCCCAGATCGCTGAACTCACTATAGTCCCCGGGCTTGGGATCCAGTATCGCTGTTTTTATATAAGAGTCGGTTTCCTTAACCTCGTTGCCCACAGCCAGACCGAGTATCTCTTTTTTCAAGGCATCCCTGGTCTGCTCGGGCAGATCCATGGCATCCAGTTCATCCATGGTATCAACACCGTAATTGCCGTACTTCATCATCCTCAGGGCCTGGTCCACATCGTTCTGCAATCCAACCAGAACGGGGTATTCTCCGGCAAAAAAGGCCGGCATGGTTTTACCGTTTTTCCGAACCAGTTTCAGATAGAGAGCGTAGAGGAGAGGGAATTCAACCAGAACCCAGCAGGTGGATTCGCCCTGCAGTTTGGAGTCAATCAAAATAAAGGTGTCTACCGCATTAGCGCCAAAATAACCAACCTGCTGTAACCTCTTAATCGTATCAGGGGGCTGACCTAAACTGATCTTACGTCCGGTCTCCGGTACCTCGATCACAAAAACTCCCGGATCAAGTTTATTTGCCACGATCTTATCTTTGGGACTGGTTGTGCGGGTTATTCGTTTCATTTTAAGTCCTCGGAGCGGTTGTGTGAATCGGTCAAACCAATGCAGAGCAGCAGATATCGTCGGTCTATAAATTGGTTGTAATATAGAAGAGAGGATAGGGTAAAGTTAAAAAATCAGAAAATCCTGGAATGCGGGTTCCGAGAAGGTTGAGTTGAGATTTTGATTTTCCGGTACAATGACGAAGGAGTTACAAAGTCGGAGGATCGTCAGGTATGGACAAGGAAAAGTTAATTAAGAGTTCAGATCCAACTTTTAGGCAAAGATTCACTGATTAATAATGCGCCTGGAAGTTGTGAGTAACCGGAATACTCAAAGATCGCGATAGGAACTCCTTCCAATGTATGTACATCGAATATTTTCTTAATAAACAATGTGAATTTGATTTCGCACTTTATCAACACTATTTAAGCTTTTTTCATGTCTATATTGCGCATTGATTTTTTTAAAGCATTCTTGTATTAAAATCGCTATTCTTTCAAATTACCAGAAAATATCAGATAGTTATAAGATGGCCTCTATTACGATAAGAAGATCCGGGAATGCCATATTGGTCGGTTTGATCAATATTCAGCCGGCAGAGATATCCAATTACAATCTTGATTTGGCAGCAAGCCTTTGTCACTGGTCGCAAAATGCCGATAAACGATTTGACACTCAAAAATCAGACTGTGTAACGACACCTGACCACAAGTTTAAATCATGCGGATTCATCGGGATTGGGGCCTGGAACTATATAAACCTCACTTTGGTCAGTGAACAGGGGCTGGCTACCCAGCTTTCCTACATGGGAAAAGTATCAGGTCAGAATTACTATCATGCCTATGACCTCTGTCTGGTGCTTCCCAATGACAGAAATGACGAATATAAAGAATTAATCGATAAGCTTGAAGACCTGCAGATCACTTATTACTGGAAGTCGCCGCGGGCTGACAAAAAATGGGAGGAGTGCTGCAAGCCGATTAAATTGGCTAATGGGGGAAGAATATATCGTAAGTTTTTTCCGGTTCATCTGCATCACATCTTTAATGGTGAAATTTATGGTTTGATGGATCTGACCCTGGACTCCGAAATCGCAAAGAACATCAGAAAAAGGCTGCAAGAAAACGATTTAAAGGCAGATTCTGTTATCACCGGAACCATCAGAGACTTAATGGAAAAAGGCAACTTCAAAACCGAGGCAGTTCTTATTTCCGAAATTAACAGATGCTTTACCAGGCAGATTAAGAAGTCTCCTGAAAAACGCAGGAAAAAGTCTCCCAATGGTGATGGATACAGGCATCACAAAAACATTATTCTCGAAGAGATAAAAAAGCCGTTGTATCGCAAGATGTTGGATGACTATCCTTCTGTCTCTCAAGATCTTAAAGATGATGAATACAGGGCGGAGGCTGAGAAATACATTAAAGGTCTTAGCAGACACGAGAAAGGCATTCTGGAGATCTATCAGCTCAAATTCAATGGTATTATTGAACTGGTGAACCCCGATCAGTTCCAGGTGATCATCTATCTCCTGATCATTGATAAAGCCCATGAAGCCTGGTCTGACCTGGAAGAAAGCGAAAGGCCCACTTTTATCAGACCTTTTTTATCATCAGGTTTTTTTGATTGCATCATCATGATGAGGGGCCGTCTGGTTTCCGTCATGGAGAGCATTATTAATCGGATCAGATTTCTGAAAGTGAAAGATGCCTATGATGTTGCAGAAAAATACGGATTGAAAAATATTTTCAAGGCAAAGCTGAGACCTGAATCGCCTTTGTTTCATCTGACCTACAGTATCACCGGGATCCCATTCGATCTGGTAAAGAGAACCCATCGAACCATTGATATTATCGAAGAGCACCATTTAAATGGTTCCAAGTGCCTGTTCGCTTCGGATCCGGAAAAGGAATCCATTGTGCTGGGTCAACTCCGAAAACTGAAGAGAGACTACGACGGCTACAACTTGCCCAAGCCGGTAAAGAAGAGAGGAGCCAAAAAGCCAAACGCCAAAAACAAGGCCAATTATATGGTCGTTCCATCTACTTTGGTATCCCTGCAAACAGGGAAAACGGATTTTGTCGTCCGCCAATTAAAACAGTTTTCGATTTTGATTAACAACCTGGGAATGACCCCCCCGATGGATGGAAAGCCAATTCAATATGATGAAACGGGATCAGAGTATAGCGATATCAATTTTATCAAAGGGAGATATGATCTTGAGTTGTTTCAGAAAAACAGGAAGTACCTGTTTGGAGATTTTGTTTTCATTGTGCAATTGGCAAAAAGAGCCCTATTCAGAAGCCGATACTTTGGCAGGAAAAGGGAAAATGATAACAGCTTTCGTTTTAAAAACAGACAATTACGTTCGCCTCTTCTTGAGATCAAATCAAAAATCAGTACAAAATCGAAACTGCCTAAGCCTGATTTTGAGAGGTACAAATCATACAAGGACAGGATCAATGTTCATTCGACACAAATCTTAAGCCCGACCCATATCAAGAATCAGATTCGACTGCTGGAGGGCAGTATCAACAAACGCTATCCGGATTTAAATGCCATTTCGGACGAAGATGTGAGGGATCAGGTTAAGCAGATAAAAAGTAAGACTGCACGCACCAAAAGATATTTCAATGGTACGCGACAATCTCAGTTCAAACTGTTTCCCCAAACGGTGTTTAAAAACTACCTGGTTGACTTTTTCGGTTCCGACCTCTCCATTGAAACAATTGAGTCTTTTGTTTCAATGCTTTATGCGATCAATTACTTGCTGACGGCACCCCTGACCTTTCATTTCTTTGTTGATATTATTGATTATATTGATGATTTCCTCCGGGCCGTGTTCTCCTTTTGTATTAAAAAAACATATGACGCTGATGTGCCGCCGGTGATCTTTTTCTGGAATCTGAAAACCGGAATGATTGAAGAGAAGAAAACCGTCGCTGACTTTGAAACAAACACATTTGTCGGTTTTGAAGGGTGGTTTGTCCTTAAGGTAGACCTGATACAGAAAATTATTTCACAGCGACAACTGGCGATTCCACCCAATCATGACAGGAATCATGCCAGATTACCTGATCTGAGATTGTTACATACAAAGAAAATCGTAGCGATCTCCTGGTTGGTCAATTCTGTTTGTAAAAGCTCACTACAAGGGCTGGAAGAGACACTTCTTCCGGAACTGCATCTGGATGCGGAAACAAAAACCGGGATTCGAAACGCTCTTTCCAAAGCCTTGATGGATCTTCCGGCCTATCTTCCCTTCTTTAGCAACAGACCGGATGCCATTCTTGACAGGGAAAACAGAAGTATCAGTTTGAATTCGAGACAATTAACGAATTCAGAAAATATTATATTTATTTTACACGAAATAGGACATATAATCTATGATTTACTGTTGAAAATCGATGATGATCTGGGTTTGATTAAAGATGATCCTCAACGTTCTCCAAGAAGATCAATCCTCACCAGGTCAGGTGATAATTCTCCGTTGAGTCTCAATATAGACTCTTATTTAAATAAAACTGATCCTCAACCTTATCCAGAAAGATCTCCCCAGACTAATCCAGATGATGAAAATAGTCGACTGGCGTCTCTAATGGAGGACCGATATGCAAATGGGTACTGTTCAGATAAGATAACAAGGTCTCTGGATGACATTTACCATACAAAAAAGATCAGTTCCATCTGGGAGGAAGTACTTGCCGATCTGTATCTTTTTAAAACAAGTTATTTTGGTTTGTATTTCGATGAAGATGGGGTTTTCAAGCATGAAAGTCTGATGTCCAGGATGGAAGGGGTGAAGCAGAGGAAGTACAGGGATTGGGATTTTGTGGATGATTTTATTACAAGCTGGGTCTTTCAACTTGTAAGATTGCCCAAAATCCAGAACGTAGCTTCATTCATGCAGTTTTTTATCAGAATTGTGTTGGAGGTTGGATTACTGAAGTATGGTCTTTTTCAGGCCGAATCGAATCCTGTCGCTTCAAATGGGTCTTTGGCTATTGAACAAGCCGATGAGATTTGGGACGAAGCCGTTCTTCCCTTTCTGCAAAATAAGTTCCTTCCTTCTATCAGGCATTTGTCAAGACTCAGTGTGAAAAGAAATGGATGGCGTCTCCGGGGGTATTTCTGGGATTATGTTCGACAGGTTGACTTCAGCGGGAGGGATAAAAACAAAGAAAAAAATCCACTGCTCCATGAGTTCTTAAACCATCATTTACGCCAAATCTTCAATATTTATTTCGGAGAGTTTGCAATCAAACGTCAGAAGAACCTTCAATTTGCCTATATTGATTTTCTTTGTTCGCCAAAGACGGGGACTATCCCGTTTTTCAAAAACCCCTTATTTAAAGGCAACATTCGGGATTGCTTCTTTTCATTCCGCGATGGCATTTGCATGGAGGATTATGTCTCCAACCATGACCAAAAGTTCTCCTCAGCCCTGCAACTGGCTGCCTGTACAAATCTGCTTCTGAGTGCTCAATATAAAAAGATCAGTTTACGATTTACAAATGGCTATACCGGGTTTGACCAACATGCCAATCAACAACATCTTGAGAAGGTAAGGCGTCTGATAGGATTCTGGCTCTGGTCAGGAGCAATGAATAAAATAACGGATACCTATGTTCGGATTGAGAGATTCAGAGAGAAGAGAAAGAAGGGGCAGGATGTCTTGACATCGGATCATATCCCCCAAAGTTCGGTTGTCGAGATCAGTTGATGTCATCGATGTCTACGGATTCGATTGCCTCTTCCCGGGTTTGATGAAATTCGTTTTTCAACCTGATGATGTCGACTGCGAGCACTTGGGTGTTTTTGTTGTCCTCTGTGATTTTATCGAGCACCTCAATATAGTAATCCGCCTCTTCCTTAAGACCATCCAACATGGCGGCGACGCAGAGATCATAAAGCAAGGTTGCAAACAACGAAGTCGAGGTAATATCGGTTAATTTGAGGATATCGAACTCTTTCTTCAGAAAACGAAACAGCTTATGTTTTCTGGTTAATCTGTAAATAGAGGCTTCCAGAAGGACTGTCTTTGTATAAAGACTGTGTTTTTCCTGTTCCCGTGCCGATGATTTGATTTTGCCGAACAGATTGTCGAGTTCAAGGAATACTTCGGCAGTATTACTCTCAAGATCTTCCAACAGCTCTCCGGTCACAAGATTTTCACCTTCTGCCATACCCATCCTGTTGGAACCACTTTTCAGAAGCTGGTTCAGTTCCAGCAAAGGGGCAATGATCCCACGGGAGAGCATAAGATAGTACTCCTCATTTTCGTAAAGATAGGGAAGTTGATTGATAAAGCCGAGGATTGTAGCTATTTTCTCCAAGGCTCTATCCGGAGGCATTTGAACAATTTCATTGTCGGTTTTGTCTCCTTGCGTGGCTGCTTGGGGCTGTGGTAAATGGATATAGCTGAGATATTTGTTGATCAATCTGGCCAGTCTTCCCTTTCCCTCCTGGGACTGAAGGTTTTCAGGAGATAACAGGATCGAGTGAATGTTCATGTCGCAGCCATGGTTTGAGAACTGTTTATTCGAATGATTGTGATATTAGGTTCTCAGTCGGACTCTATCTCCGCTAGCCATTTCTGAGAGTACTCGCCATCACAATTCAGTAATCGAAGAATAGCTTCGGTTCTTTCAGGTTCTGCAAAGGTTGAAATAAAGTCGTTTAATTGGTCTGTGTTTGACAACACGAAGCCAATATAGTCGCGTGATATGGCATGTTCTTTCAGCTCGGAAAAAAGCTCCGGTGAGAGCGATTTCAGACCGCATTCAAAAACATGTCTTTTAAACTGATCGTCATCGATCTCATGTTGGGATTTCACTATTACCGCATTGATTAATCGGATCAAAGCGCGGGGATTCCCCAGGGAGGAGATTTGCAAGAATGATCTAAGTTCCCTATGTTTTTGAATCAATAGTTTGATCTCCGGATTGGGAATGGAATCGATCTTCTGGGCTAGGTACTGCTTCACATCATTTGGATCGTGGCTACGGATGATATAAAAAACCTGAATGATCTTATCCAGGTAACGTTCCACGGAAAACTGCCTTAACCCGAATTCATCCCTGTATTTCTTGCGGATATATTCATTTAAAATGTCCTTGTTGAGTCCGATCAGGAAAGAAATATGCTTGTGCGATAGGATCGATTTGATTCCTTCCAGCAGCGCAATAGCCTTATTCGGCATGCAGCGGTCCAGGTCATCGATAACAATATGAATCCGACAGCCTTTAAGATTCTCGGTTGCCTTTTTTAACTCCCGGTGACTGCTGTAGTGGATGCTTTTCTCCAGAAAATTGTCACCATTCTGCCGTTTGATGTTTTTGGAAAATTCGCTAATCAGTTTTGAAATTTCAAGCTTTCCGGGTGATAGCAAGGGTCCGATGATGGGAATGCTTTGAATAAACGGTATGTCGAGTTTCAAGTTACCGGCCAAGCCAAAAGCAGTGGTCAACAAAGCCTTGGTCAAATCCTTCAATTCCGTATAGCGATCGTGTTCATGGATTGCTTTGATAATGTGGCCAATCAGGGGGATCAGAATAATCTTCTCATTTTCATAAAGCCAGGCATTGAATTTGACGACAATATTTTTGTGATTTTTTAACTGGTTGTCCTCCCATAGGAAAAAGGAGATCAGGTTTAAGAGGGTAGTTTTCCCGGATCCCCAAGGACCATATACTGCGGCGGTCAATGGTCCATGATTGTTACAAAGCGACCGGGCGAGATGCCTTGCCTGCTCCTTGAATTCAAAGCAAAGCTTCGAAAAATCGATATCCAAGGTCTGCTTTTCCGTTTTCTTAAAATCCTTCCAGGAGTCAAGATCAAAAAGGGGATTATCAACCAGGAAATAGGGGTCTTCTGGTAGTAATTCTTCGGTTGCCTGATGCAGTTGAGTCATACAAACCTTTTTCAGAACCGGAATTATTTAAAGGAAGAGTGATTGAACAGAGTCAGCTCAACGCTTTCTATTAACCTGTAACGATATTTTGTGTCAGCGAACGAGCGAAGATATTTCCTGCCTGGAGGCAAACCTTTCCTTAAAAATCTAATAGATCAGAAGCCCGGCCAGACGTTCTTCGGTGGTAGACTCTTCTCCGTCCGGGATGGGTCTGAATTCGATGCTGGTATTAAAGCGTTTACCCGGGTATTTTTTCCGGTAGTACTCTTCAGTATCCTTCAATCTCATGTAAAGTTTGAGGGCTGAAATGACGACCGTTTTTTTTGTATGGCCGGTTCTCTTTAAAAACTCCTCCAGATCTTCGGCAGTCATGTCGTCCAGTTCAATATTCAGTCTCACTTTTATTCTCCTTGGAATTATAAAATCGGCGCCCTATCACACTGTAAACCATACGGAAATTCCCTCAATCGATGGACAGAATCCAACAATATTTTGAATGTAAATCTATTCCTGTTTGACAGCGTAAAAAACAGTTTCTAAAAGTTGAAGTTTATGCAGACCGGAAAAACATACCATTTGATCCTGTAAGCTTTTCATTATCGACCCATTGTTGGGAATGAATTGGCAAAAAGAAACATGCAAATCACGTGTCAAATATTGCGTTAATTTTGCTTAACAAATCATGCAAGGCCGTAGAACCCATTTGATAGGTCCGTATGGGTTCGTGAAGTTAATGAAAAACGATAACTCTTTGTAGCAGCGACATTTATAAGTGACAATTAAAAAATTTGATGAAAATACAGAGTTTTTCAATCTTGTATGAGCAATAGGGTAAGAATTTGATATAGTTGAAGTAACTAAAATGATAAAGAGGATAAAATTGTATTGTATCAATTTTTGCTAGAAATAGACACATTTTCTGATCATTTAGTGAAAAGCATTCCTGTTTTCATTGAGTTAGATCGTGAACATGATGTAAATAGTTGAAAATTAAAACAAAAAGCCCCAACTTCGATTGAAACTATCTCACTTTGTTAGAAAGCGAAAATGTTGAAAATTTCCTAATAGTCAACACGATCAGGATTGCAGACCTGGAACAAAAACAGAGGCTTTCATAAGAATTGGATTGATTCGATCCAAAAATCCTACACTTCGTTTTGCTAGTCTTTATGGGATTATAAGGGAGTCACTTCTAAATCATGTGAAACGGAAGGGCAATGAATTAAAGATGAGAAGATGAATTAAATTTGCGCAGAAAACACCTTATTTTTGAAAATATTCAATCGATTCCATCATGAGAGACTTCACTTTGGGAATGTTTTCACCATATCTGGAAAAACAGCAATCCTGCCTCTTCTTTTGTTTATCGTTTAAACACAATAAAAAGATCATTGCCGGAATAAAGCACTGATCAGTATTTAGTCGGTGCAATGTTCATTCTTTGAGTAAAAACTGAACCAATTGACAAGTCTTGCTGATTCGTAGATCATCCCTTACATGGCAGGAGAAAGGTTACGGATTCGGTTTTGGATTTTGTTAAAAAAGTCAGAAACAGGAGAAGATTTATGAAATTGATCAAGAGGATTGAAGGTGAGTATTACTCTGCGGTAGATCATTTTAATATGTGGGGTGCGATGAAGGTGAAGGAGGGAGAAAGTGTCAGGACGGCTGTTGCCTGGTCACACTTTCTGCCCGATGGCGGGGCCAAAATGAAATCCTCCTCCCGGGAGAGGTTGTACTACATGATTTCAGGCTCTATAACCGTGCGTGGGGATAACGAAGAACATACACTAACCCCTGGTGATTCTCTCTATATTGCTCCTAACGAGAATCGTGATATCTCGGTGAACAATAATGAACCGGCAACCATGCTGGTGATTATTGTAAGGGTGGACTGAGTGTCAGTCTGATTCCTGATTCAATCCCATGCGCCGATAGAAAACCGGGAGATGATTTTTATCATAAGACGGGCACTCCCGGAGTACCTCCTTTGTCGTCTCTTTATCCAGTGGCCATATATCAGGTTTCCTGGCGGCTATCACATCGTTGCTTTTATTGGCATAGCAGATACAACCCGGCGTACAGAAATGCTCACTGGTTTCCTTCCAGATCTCTTCAATAGGACGTTCCAAAATATTGCCAAAAGACATCATGGTGAAATCGCAGGGACAGAGATTACCCTGGGAATCGATAAACATATAATTATAACCGGCTCCGCAGCCATAGTATAACTCACTTTCAAAAAAGTCATAGGCAAAAACCCCGGGATAACCCAGTGTAGCGGAACAGAACTTTTGTATCTCAAATATTGTAGCCACGTTTTCCGGCGTCAGCTTCTCTTCCGGGCGGGCGGTGAGGTGTCCGCTCAAAATGGGAGAGGTTAAACGCATATCGTTGATTCCCAGGTCCTTGAAGAAATCGATCACTTTATAGAGTTCGTCCCTGTTATCCACCAATTGCTTGTTGGGCACAAAGGAGACAGCCACATAGAATCCCTCTTCCTTGAACAGGCGAATGGCGTTTATAGCATAGTCATAGACACCCTTGGTGCGACGCCCTTCATCATGTTTTTCCGCCTGGTAATGATCGAGACTGATGACCGGGATCTCCAGGCCGGCTTGTTTCAAACGCCTGACTCTTTCAGCCGTCAGTTTATAACCGGTCGTAAACATGATCGGCATGGAACGTTTATCAACCGAGGCGATAATCTCTTCCAGATCGTCCCGCAAAAGAGGCTCTCCACCAGTAAAACCAATGACGCTTGCACCCATTTCCTGCACATCGGCAATGGCCTTTTTGAGTTGATCCAGTGTGAGAATATCCTCCCTGGATCGATCCGAAAAAGAGCAATGCCAACAATTGCAGGGACATTTGGGAGTGACTGCGAAATTGGTTACCACCGGCATGGGTATGCCCTTTCCTGCGGCGACAACTCCTTTCAGAAATCGGTTATAAGCCGGAGAAGGATAGTAGGGAGTGAAGGTATTGGAGAAGATTTTGCCGTTTAACCGGGTCAGCTTACTCTCTTTGGAAACGTAATTCAAAGCCAGTTTCTGCTTCAGGGAAAGGTTGGCAAGTTCTTTGTTAAGACCCATTCGGATCGTTGTTATCAATCTTTTCAAACCGTATAGTTGTACACCGTTTATCTTTTCCATTAAGTTCCCTTCTCCATTTGGTTATCCTGCTCGTCGTTCACCTCCAACAAACCTATCCAAACCATCCCTGTGGTGTAAAGGGCTATCATGATCAGACAATAATTATCATTTCATGATCCTGCATGGTCGGTAACAATAAAAGCGGGATATTTTGAAATCCAGGCATCCAAACTGCGAAGCTCCTAAATTACTATAATTAGAAGGAAGAAATTAAATTCTTGACATTACTAGACGACCGGTCTATTTTTAATTTGAATTCAAGATCGGACATGATGAAACAGGGAGCACCAAACCTGTTTCAGAATAAATCTGGGTTAAAGATGAAAACGGACACCAAACAGAGAATATTAGTTGAAGGAGCGAGGCTGGTGCATCTCAAGGGATATGGCAGCACCGGTATTCAGGAGGTGTTAAAAGCCGCCGGGGTTCCCAAGGGGTCATTCTATTTTTACTTCAAGAGCAAGGAGGATTTCGGTTTGGAGTTGATAGAATACTTCGGGAATTACATTTATGGGAAGTGGGACAGGATTAATGATGAAACAGAAGGCACGCCCATACAGAGACTGCAGCGGTTTTTCGCATGGTTTCTCTCCCTAAACGAGAGAAACGACTTCAAGGGCGGTTGCCCGTTTGGAAACCTTGGGCAGGAGTTGGGAGATATCAATGAACGGTTTCGTGAACGACTGCAATCCGTTTACGCTGAATTCAAGGGAAAGATCAGGGATATTCTTGTTGAAGCAAAGGATGCTGGAGAACTGCCCGGTAATGTGGATCCGGAAAAGATGAGTGATCTGATCTATAGCGCTTTTCATGGAGCATTGATTCAGATGAAGGTAACGCGCAGTCCCGAATCAATGGAAAATTTCAATCAACTGCTTTTCGAATTGATGTCCGGATACGGTCAACAGGATAAACTACTAACAGGGAGGGTATAATGGAAGAGTGGCATCAAACCGGTTGTGTCTTATGTGCACAGAATTGCGGCCTGAAAGTGAAAGTGGAGAACAACAGAATTGTTAAAGTACGCAGTGACAAGGAGAATCCCCGCAGCGAGGGTTATGCCTGTCGCAAGGGGTTGAAGGTGGATTTCCATCAACACAACGCCGATCGTCTGACTCACCCCCTGAAAAAGGTGGGAGATTCCTTTGAGAAGATCAGTTGGGAGCAGGCATTCAGTGAAATCGGGGAAAAGTTGAAAAAGATCGTTGCGGACCATGGACCTCGCTCTTTTGCTTACATGGGAGGCGGAGGACAGGGCGGCCATATGGAAGCTGGCTTCGGTGTTCGTCTGTTGAGGGGGCTTGGTTCCAAGTATCACTATAGTGCCATATCCCAGGAGCTGACCGGTCATTTCTGGGCCTGGGGCAGGGTTTTGGGCCGGCAATATCTCTCGACACTTCCGGATGAGCATACCACGGACGTTTTGGTGGCTTGGGGCTGGAATGGAGTTCATTCCCACCAGATGGTCCGGGCTCCCAAAGTTATTAAGCGGATTTCCAGGGATGAGAATAAACTGCTGGTGGTAATCGATCCCCGCGTCTCTGAGACGGCCAAGTTTGCCGATATTCATCTTGCTTTGCGACCCGGAACCGATTCTTTGCTGGCCAAGGCAATGATCGCTATCATCCTGCAGGAGGGGTGGCAGAAGGATGAGTATCTCAAAGCCCATATCAACGGATTGGATCAGATCTTACCCTGGTTTTCGGATTTCGATGTCAAGGCGGCCCTTGAGGTCTGTGAGTTGGAATATGAGCAGGTTTACAATCTCTGTAAAATACTTGCTGAGCGAAGCTGGAGTACCCATCCCGATCTGGGATCTTTCATGGGACGGCACAGCACGATGAACTCTTATCTGCAGATCATCTTGCTGGCCATTTGCGGCAGGATTGGCGTTCCGGGCGGTAACATCGTCCCGGGCACGTTGATGCCTCTGAGTACCCACTCGGATGAACGAGATGAGAGAACCTGGCGGACTGTGGAGACGAACTATCCTGCCATTTGCGGGCTCTTTCCGCCAAATGTTTTTCCCGAAGAGGTACTTAGCGACAGACCGGACCGGTTAAGAGCAGTATTGGTTTCCGGATCAAACCCCCTTCGCTCATATGCTGATACGACTGAATATGAGAAAGCTTTTGAGAAGCTGGAGCTTTCGGTGACTATTGAGATCGTTATGTCGGAAACCGCCCGCTTGTCCGATTATGTTCTTCCGGCCAAGTCCGCATATGAATCCTGGGATACCACTTTTTTCGCCTGGAGTTATCCTGAAGTCTTTTGTCAACTGAGAAAACCCGTGGTGGAGGCTGAAGGCGAGCAGATGGAAAACGGGGAAGTTGTCACCGGCATCGCAGAGGCGGTTGGAATTATTCCCGAGATTCCCGATTCGCTGTACGAAGCAGCCAAAAAAGATCGGCTGACCTTTGGCATGGAGTTGATGCAGTTTGCTTCCAATGAGCCCAACGCACTGAGGAACATGCCCTTTATCATTGCAAAAACCCTGGGGGCTGAAATGGGCTCAGCCCACAAAGCCGCTTTCTGGGGAATGCTGCAGATGGTTCCGAAACAGTTTGCCAAAAACGCCAAACGAGCCGGGTTTGAAACCGGTCCCATGCTCGGAGAGGAGGTTTTTAAGAGAGCCCTGGATACCCCCCAGGGATTCTGGGTCGGTAAGGTCGATCCTGAAAATAACCTCTCCAATGTCCGCCATGAGGATGGAAAAATAGATCTCTATATTCCGGAAGTTGAAGACTGGGTAAAAGCAATCAATCCGGAGCAGGAAGCAAAGGCATTGCAACCCGACAGTCAGTATCCGTTGATTCTCAGCGCCGGAAAGCACCATGACAAGGTTGCCAACACCTTGATGCGAAATCCGGAATGGAACCAGGGAAAGAGAGATTGTACTCTCTGTATGAACCCGGAAGATGCGGCCGAGATGAAACTGGAAGACCGGCAAACGGTCAGGATTACAACTGAAGCAGGGGAGGAAACCGTTGAGCTGGAAGTGACAGATTCAGCGAGAAAAGGGCAGGTGTTGATGCCCCACGGTTTTGGGCTTAAGTATGACGGTAAGGTCCACGGAGCCAATGTCAATCGATTGGCCAAGAATACCAATCGGGATCCTCTGGCCGGGACTCCCCTGCATCGCTATGTTCCTTGCAGGGTGGAGGCGATTTAGTGAGTTAAGCGGACATGAACAGAGTTCATATCTGCTTGGTTCCTGCGAATCTCGCGCCTGGGTGAAGGGTCAAATGTTAATGGGTTGATTGTGTTTTTTCTTTACGTGATGTCAACAAAGTTAGGAATATGCCAGTGAGTTGATCCCCCCGGTGATGGTCCCGCTTCCGGCAAAGGTGGCCAATAAGGCTCCGGCCAGGATTACCGGACCAAGGGATCGACCTGCCAGCACAAAGTCATCACTGTTTTTAATCCGTCGGGAGTACCAGATCCCCAATAGAACCATCAATACTCCATAGCCTACGACAAACCACCGCATATCCTGATTGGGTGACAGTGTCGTATTCTCTGCTCCTGTTTGAGGGGGTTTAGGGGAAACTCAAGGGTATCAGACGTTTTTTAGCCGGATTGAGTACAGGTGTATCTTCCGCTGGCTGCAGTTAAGTTAAGGATCAAACCTACAAAATTGATTCCTACTGCAGCGAACCAGGCAATAAAAGAGGAGTAAATTCCCGGTTGTTGGACATAGAGAATGAAGTGCTTGATAAACCCGCTATAGCCAATGACAATCACAAAGATCAGCATCAGGATACGATAGAGTTTTTCCATGTTCCGGTATCCGGTAATCAGGCATATTCCATAAAATGTCATAAACAGGCCGCCTGTAAGCGGAGATGTGGTTGATAACTGCTGGCCGCCCGATAGTACCACCAGATAGCTGACCATATTATATCCAACACCAGCCAGGGCATAGACCAATTGGGCTTTGAGAAGTGTGGATAATGTGGTGTTCCTTGAAATCGGCATCATTGGGGCTCCAATATCGATTAACACCGTTGGCAGAAATTAAATGAGAACAACGATACTGAGCAGGGTAAATGAGATTCCGGAAATTCCTGCACTAAAAGCTTTGTTATCTATTCCCTAATCCAGGGGCAGGATCAGATCGTCGATACTGTCGGGATATTCTGTCAGGGATTGACAGCCGTTTTCAGTCACCAAAACGGTGTCGGAATGTCGGAAACCGCCGAGACCTTCCACATAGACACCGGGTTCGATACTGATTATCATGTTTTTCTCCATCACATGCTCGCTACCCATAGCTATCCACGGGGGTTCATGCCCGGTAATCCCGAAACCGTGACCGGTTCGGTGCAGGATGTTTCTTTCATATCCCGCGTCCCTGAGTATTTTCAGTACAGCCTCGTCTATTTCCTCCCCGCGAACTCCGGGTTTTACGATTTCGAATGCTTTCTCGCGAGCCTTCATAAAGAGGTCGAAAAGTTTCCGGGCTTCGTCGGTGACATTTCCCAAAAAACAGGTTCTTTCCAACTCAGCGGAATAGCCATTGGTCTGAGCAGTGATAATGGCGACATTGGGACCTCCCTCCTCCAAAACATCAAACAGACCCGGAATTGCGTGGGGTTGGGCAGAAAGAGATTTTGGCCAGACTGCGGCCAAAAATTTGGTCATCAGAAGGTTGATATCGGGGATCTCGAAAACAGTCTTCACCATCATCTCTTTGGACGCTTCGCTGTATATTGTTGCTACCGCCGTTCCCGGCTTGGAAAGTTCAAAGACCTTTTTAAGTCCTTGTTCAGTCACACCGCATGCGTAAGCGACTCTGCCCACTTCATAATCGGACTTTACCAGACGTAAATCGTCAACAATATCCGTCACAATAGTGTTTCCGGGTATTGTTTTCTGCAATGCTATGGAGAGGGAAGATTCGATCCCCACACTTCTGTTACTGCCGATCACTTTTTCCAGCACGTCGACAAAGGTTTGACCTGCAGGGGCAGGGTATTCATAGTAACTACGGTATTCCACATCAATCAGAATCCTTTGCTCGGCATGGTCGACTTCCAGCAGGGGAACAACCAGCATTGGTTTTCCATCCGCCGGAATGATGAGGAAGAAGGGTCTTTCAAAGGGAATATAGGCGAAATTGGTCAGGTAATAGACATTGTCGGTATGTGCTACGACATAGTAGTCCAGTTGCTGTTTCTCCATCATGTGTCGTACTCGATCAATACGAGTGGAAAGTTCATCGGTTGTTGGGGCTGTAGTAATGGGTTCTATTTTACTTGCCATGGGATTCTCCTATGTTGTTTCAGGAACTGTTAGCTCTTTTTCGGTGTATCGATGAGCATTTATCCAGGTCAAAAAACAGAGCTGTCAAGCGTTTTTGGAGTCAAACTCAAATCAGGCAGAGATGATGTGTCAAATCTTAAAAATCCGGTTTGAGACCAATCCGTGCCAGCTCGTTGGCAACCTGGTATCGATACACTACTGAAAAATCCTCGGTGATGTGTTTGAATCTGCCTGAAATCTCCATGGATATGGTACCATGAACCAGGAAGGCAATATGTATTACGGAATCTACTATTTCCATTGGCATGGTTAGTTCGAGTTTTTTTCTGACAGATGAGAACTGTAATCGATATTCCTCACTGAGCGGTAATGCCTGATCAGGTTTTTTCAGCAAGCCCAGATCCCATGCCTCCCTGAAAAGAGACATGAATATCCGGATCATGGTTTCCGCTTTTTCAGCTATCCGACCTTCAGGCGGTTTGAAGCCCGGCACTTCTCTACCCGCAAACAGACCGAACAGCTTGGGGTGAGTGATCGCCCACTCTCGATAAGCCAGGTAGACCGACATAATTCGATTTGCAGGGTCCTTCTCTGAATGTTGATCACGCGCACTTTCCAAAGCCCGCTGGTACGATTCATAAGCATCTATAACCAGGTTTTCAATCAGTTCATTACGGTTCTTAAAATAGCTGTAAAAGGCAGGCGCCGTCATCCCCATCCTTCTGGTTATACCGTGTATGGTGACTTCCGCGGTGCCCTGTTCGTTAATAATCTCCCAGGCAGTCGATTTGATTTCATCAATGGTAGCTTGTCTTACTCTTTCACGCCTTGTAATCATGCTTTTTCGTATAAGGTTAATTGCTTTTAAAATACTTAATAGTATTAAGTAAAAAGAACATTATTTAACCCGAAGAACAATGTCAAGTAAAATGAAGAAGCAGCATTGGGAAGAAATGGTTCAATGGTTGCTTTCCCGATCGGCAATCACCAGAGCCGATAGAGTCGTTCTCTATGGTGAGTTTTCGGTTATACCCAATAAGGCTGGTTTGTAGAATCAAGACGATTAAAACACCCTGGGGTATTGTTCAGGCTCATCGTAATGTCGTCCAAAATCAGCCATAGTTATGCTTATTTCTATTTGGGGGGAAATCCGCCCATAAGACTGAACGTTCGTTCAGACACTTTCTTTAAGCTTCTATCCTATTTCTGAACGATTAATATGATTGCAGGCTTTTTCAGATTCAGTATTATCGCTTTGCTTATTCTCGGTACCACTCTGTTTACCAGGACTGTCCTGGCCCGGGATTCACTGGGGGAGGTTTCTCTTCAGCTCAGATGGTACCACCAGTTCCAATTTGCCGGATACTACGCCGCCCTTGAAAAAGGATTTTACGAGGATGTGGGCTTACGGGTGAACCTGGTGGAGGGAGGACGAAATAAAAGAACTGTGGAAGAGGTGTTGTCCGGGGATTCCGAGTATGGGGTTTCGAATTCCGAAATTCTGTACCACCGTCTGCAAGGCAAGCCTTTGGTCGCTCTGGCGGCTATTTTCCAGCATTCGGCACTGGTGCTGGTTTCGAAAAAAGAGTTTAAAATTCACAGTCCTCAGGATCTGGCCGGCAAGCAGGTTGCCATGTTCCCGGGTCCGAAAACCGTTGAGTTGCAGGCAATGTTTCTGGATGAAGGTGTGTCTTTGCGAAACCTGAATATCCTGAAGCGGTCGGGAATCATCGAGGATCTGGCGAATCCGAGATTACAAGCCCTGGCCGCGTATATCACCGATCAGCCCTATCTTCTGGATCAAAGAGGTATTGAATACACCATATTAAAACCGATTACATTCGGCATCGATTTTTATGGCGACTGCCTGTTTACGACCGAAAGGGAGTTAAAGATGCATCCGCAACGCGTCAAAGCGTTTCGAGAGGCGAGTCTGAAAGGGTGGGAATATGCCATGAAAAACAAAGACGAGATGATTGGTATTATCTCAACCCGATATCACTCTTCCAAGTCTCCGGAGCATCTTAGGTACGAAGCTGAAGCCATGCAGCCGCTTATTCTTCCGGATTTGGTAAATATCGGGCATATGAATCAGGGGCGTTGGCGGCATATTGCCGAAACCTTTCGTCGTTTGGGAATGATTGATGACGAATTTTCGTTGGATGGATTTATCTACAGTACTGATAAGAAGCCCAATGTCATAGGCTTGTACTGGACAATAGGTATCATTGCGTTGATTGGCGGATTGATCAGTCTCCTGACAATTCTGCTCTTGAAATTCAACCACAGGTTACACAGGGAGATTAGCGAGCGGAAACTGGCAGAAGCTGAGATTGCCAGGGAGCGTGATTTTGTGGCAGCTATTCTGCAATGGATTGAAAGCATCGTTGTGGTTATCGATCTGGATGGATATGTGGTCAGCTTCAACACGGCTGCTGAAAAATGCAGTGGGTACCGGCTGGATGAGGTTCAAAAAGAACCTTTCTGGGATGTTCTGGTTCCCGAGGATGAGAGGGAGGTGGTTCAAAAGAGTATACTTAACGCAAAGGCCGGGGCCATTCCCAATGAAAACAAAAACTACTGGGTAGCCAAAAATGGACAGAAACGTTTGATCCACTGGTTCAATTCGGTTCTGAGGGATCGTGGCGGAAACATAGAGTTTGTCCTCTGTACCGGTCTTGATCTTACGGAACGCAGCCAGATAGAAGAGGCTTTGGAGAGTAGGGAAGAGCATTACCAGGCTATTTTCGAAAACATAGAGGAGGGGTATTTTGAATGCGATCTCAAAGGAAATTTGATTAATGTTAACAGTGCCCTGATCGAGATTCTCGGATTCAGCATGGATGAATTGATCGGTCTTAATTATCGTGATTATATGGACCGGGAGACGGCGGACAAGGTGTTTGAGATGTACAATGCCATTTACAAATCCGGCAAATCGGAAAAATACCTCTCGTATGAGATCATACAAAAAAAGGGTGATCGAAGAGTGATGGAGGCTTCGATATCATTGAGCCACGATTCCTCCGGAAAGCCGGTTGGGTTTCACGGGATTGTTCGTGATGTCACCGAACGCAAACGCCTGGAAGAGATGATGGTGCAATCGGAAAAGATGATTTCACTCGGTGGGTTGGCAGCCGGGATGGCGCATGAGATCAACAATCCCCTGGGTGTTATGACGGCTCTTGCACAGACAATCGAGCGGCGGTTTCTAACCAGCCTCAGAAAGAACAGAGAGGCTGCCGAGAAGACCGGTGTCAATCTTCAAAATTTGGCTGCTTATGTCCAGGAACAGGGTGTCATGGAATCTCTGGCAGGAATAAGAGACGCCGGAAAGCGAGCAGCCGGGATCGTTCGCAATATGCTTGATTTCAGCCGCAAGAGCGAATCCACACAGGAGAAGTGTGATGTAAGGTCGATTCTGGACAAAGCGCTGGAACTGGCATCGAGTGATTATGATCTGAAAAAGAGTTTTGATTTCCGGGCCATTCGTATTGAAAAACAGTACCAGCAGGATCTTCCCGCTATATACGCGGTCAGGACCGAGATCGAGCAGGTTGTTTTAAATCTTCTGAAGAACTCGGCCCAGGCGATGATCAAAAGGATATACGATCAGGACTCACCGCTTATCGTTTTGCGCATCAGTCGGGATTCAGACTGGATTCGGATTGAAGTTGAAGATAACGGTCCGGGCATGGATGAGAAGACACGAAAGAGAGTATTCGAACCCTTCTTTACCACTAAAGAGGTGGGAAAAGGCACCGGGCTAGGACTTTCGGTTTCCTACTTTATTATCACCGAAAACCATCATGGCGAATTTTCGGTAGAGTCCCGCTTGAATGCGGGTACGAAATTTATCATTCGATTGCCGCTGAACCAGCCTTTAAATCCCAAGGCCTGACTGCGGCAAAAAAACTAGCGCGGCCAGGTGGCAGGTCATCCCAGGAGTTTCTGCAATCTGAACTGGACGGCATCCTGAATTTTCTCCCGGACATCCGCCTCTTTGATCTCTCCTTTGATCAGGTAGGAATCCACACCTGCTTTCAAGGCCCTGATCACCATCTCTTTGGTGTCGTTTGCCGTGAGTGCAATGGCGGGCATTTTGTCAAACCGTCTTTTCTTCCTGACTTGATGAACGAGTTGCAAGCCGTTCATGACGGGCATATCAATGTCTGTGATCAGTAAGCCGGGCGTCATGTTCAGCATGATGACCAGGGCTTTCTGCCCGTCAACGGCAGTTCTGATATCTGTAAAACCGATATTGTCCAGGATGACCTTCAAAAAGCTTAATACAACCTCATCATCGTCGACGATCACGACTGGCTTTCTTTTATCTATTTTTACTTCCTCAGCTTTGATCATCTCTGTTGCTGGGACAGGAGACCGATTTTTACCCGGTCTTTTAAAAAAGCTGAAGCATTTTACAAATGCCTTTCAGTCAACGGGAAATGAATCCTGTTTTCAGATATACAGATTACCAACTACTTGTGCCTAACTGCTGGCATCAGGGGTGCACCAAAATTATGTGGGCGACGTCACGCCGCCCTTAAATACTTATCGACCACTTCGTCCCATCTTCCTGACTCATATCTAGCTCTCACTGACG
>JANQGX010000072.1 GCA_028282885.1 SAR324 cluster bacterium | reverse complement strand
GTCAGTGAGAGCTAGATATGAGTCAGGAAGATGGGACGAAGTGGTCGATAAGTATTTAAGGGCGGCGTGACGTCGCCCACATAATTTTGGTGCACCCATCTGAATTCTGAATTGGATTCGGATTACCCCTGGGTCCCTACTCTTCGTCGCTGCTTACTCCATTCAACCGGAAAAGTGGAATCTGTTTCGGTATCCCGCCACTTGCCTCCGACCGGGTGGCAAACCAGAATAAAACGGGGCTTTCCAAGAGCATGGATTGAATGGGCAGCAAAACCATTTCACAGTCATTTGCACCCAACTAAAAACTGATAAACCACATTTGCATTTGATAGAGAAGAACTGACCGGAACGCTAATTGTAACAGGTAAACCCCCGGCTTTGCCGGGGGACTCACAAAGGTTTGACCGTGTGAGGCGGTAATTCATAAAGTCCAAATTGGTTTTATTAATCTATTTAACTCAGGAGGACCTTATGAAAGAATTTCAGAGTTTAAGCCATACAAAGTGGGATTGCAAATATCACATCGTTTTTATTCCCAAATACCGGAAAAAGAACCTGTATGGGAAAATCCGGAAACATTTGGGTGAGTTTTTCCATGAGCTAGCTAAATACAAGGAATCGAAAGTAGTCGAAGGCCATATCTGTATCGATCATGTCCACATGTGTATTTCGATTCCTCCGAAGTATGCTGTTTCCAATGTGATCGGCTATATAAAAGGAAAAAGTGCAATTGCAATCGCACGAAACCTCATGGGTTTGAAAAGAAATTTCACGGGCCAGAAATACTGGGCTCGTGGATACTTGGTATCAACTGTTGGTCTAGATGAAGAAGCAATCCGATCTTACATCTGGAACCAAGAAAAAGAGGGTCGAAGAAACGATCAGTTATCAATCTTCGAAGATTCTGAACAATAGTTGCCCCCACTTTGGGGCTCATGAATCGCCTTTTGAGGGGCTCACAGAGCTAAGCCCCCGGCTTTGCCGGGGGTAATTTAACTCTTTTTGTTTCCATAGTATCAATTTTATAATTCGAAAATTGTCTAATTATAAAATCAGAATATGCCTTCTTGCTCCTTAAAAAATCCAGACGAAAATATAAACATCATTCATTATGGAATAGTCGGAAGCAAGAGCATTGTCAGTTTGAAATCTGTAGAGAATTTGGGAACCAAACAGGCGTTCCCATTGTTCAAGTCCGGGACAAGATGGAATCTCCCCTAATCCACCATCAAAAAAATAAAAAACCGTTGGTGCCCTTTGCATAAAGGGAACATGGTTTTGTTTCGACACCGAACCATTCACCAACGGAGTGATTTAATGAGAAGGGAATAGCCACTTTTTGTCAAGATAGAAGAAGAGAAAAACGAGAGCAACCTGAGTTCGTTCGGAGCCATCCCTATTTTTTGGAGTTTTAAACGGATTCAAATTCAATCATATGGTCGAGGCAGCCTTCAAGGAGAAATCCAACCAAGGCCATCCGTCATCTATTAACTTTGATTTTGTTGAACCTGACAGGCAGACAATCGGTATCGGACGTGGAACGATTGGAAGAAGACAACGGTCTAAAGCGAGTGCTCAGAAAGCTGGAGAAGAAGTGGGATGGTTTGAAAGGGCGAATATTCAGAAAGGGACGTACACGGGTGTTTCCTTCTGCCAGCCGCATATTCGGATTTTTGGAAAGTTACAATTCCGAGGAGGAGGAAGCGGAAAGAGAATCTACACCTGAAGGAAAAAGTAAGATATTGCCAGTAGGGGACTCGTTTAAAGAGTTGGTTGAGCTGAACCTTAGCATTGTCTGTCAATCCCAGGTATTAAATCCCCGAAGAAGCGCTACACTGGATATGGACAACAACCTGATCGTATCGAACAAAAGCACGGCAAAGATAAGCTACAAGAAGGAGAAGTCCTATCATCCCTTCAATGTTTATTGGGCGGAGCAGGACTTGATGCTGTTTAGCGAGTTCAGGGATGGCAACGTACCGGCAGGCGTCGAGCAACTCCGGGTACTAAAGAAGTATCTGTCAGATCTGACACGGTGGGATACCTGCATGAGTTTTTGGAGTTCATGGAAAAAGGAAAGGATCGATTCGGCAAGATCGGTTTTTCAGTCAGCTGCGTTGTATCCCCATCTTTCAGGAAAGCAGTTCCGGAAGTGGACGAAAAAGAGTGGCAAAAGATTGTTGTAATGGACGACGCAGGGAATGAATACGTCACCAGACAAGAGGTGGCTGAGGTGTTCTTTGTGCCCGATACAAAAAACAAGAAAAAGAAAGCACCTGTATTCCGTTATCTTGCCATGCGCGAGGCAATGGATGTTCAATGTGAATTCAAGGACGATGGCCAGATAAGCATCTTTACCTCGGAGTATGCCGAGAAGAAGCTCCACCTGGAGGAGATGGAAAAGAAGATCTGCAAAATCTTCGGTATCGTCACCAATCTGAATGGAACCCCGTTGGATATCGCGCTTCATCACCGAAAACGTTGCGGCAAAATCGAACAAGAACACTCTCGACTGATCCGGGACATGGCAGGCGGACGCTTTCCCAGTGGCCGCATTGGAGAAAATGCGGCTTGGTGGTGTATATCTATGATCTCTTTGAACCTGTTGAAGCTGTTTCAAAGACATACACTGCGCAAGGGGCTTGAAACCGCGAGAATAAAGATCTTGAATGCAAGGATGTTTCGCATTGCAGTGAAGCTGATAGAAAGCAGCCGACAGCTAACGGTTAAAATCGGGAACGGCCATTCGCTGTTCAAACTGATATCCTACGCGCAAAAGAAGATTGTCGAGCTTGATGAGAAGTTGAACTCGCAGGGGCTGAGACTTGGAAATCAATCACTGTTTCATTAGGGCTTTATCGAAACAAAAGAGAGTTTACCAACCCTGCCATTATCTCCTTACCAGGGGGTAGTCTGCTCGGAATTCGATGTTTTTATTTCTAGAAGTCGGAGAAACCTAGGAGGGGTGACACTTTTCATAGAAATCGAAGAATCCGAATGATTCGAGTAGCCGGATCCTGGAAAAATCGATTGATTATTCGACTCAAGGAGGAGCGTACAGCTTTGATGGTGGATTTGGGATTTACGGGTGCACCAAAATTATGTGGGCGACGTCACGCCGCCCTTAAATACTTATCGACCACTTCGTCCCATCTTCCTGACTCATATCTAGCTCTCACTGACG
>JANQGX010000071.1 GCA_028282885.1 SAR324 cluster bacterium | reverse complement strand
CGTCAGTGAGAGCTAGATATGAGTCAGGAAGATGGGACGAAGTGGTCGATAAGTATTTAAGGGCGGCGTGACGTCGCCCACATAATTTTGGTGCACCCTCGCAGCAAACAAGATTGCCATTTCCGTTATCAGATTATAAAATTGTATTTTTATCGGATAGTTCCCTGTCGGTAATCCAATTTTACAGACTCTTCCAGATGAGGCTGACTTATGAAAGGTTTCCGCTTCCTGTCTCTGATGTTCGGTTTCTTCTTACTCCCTGCCGTGCTTCACGCCAGGGTTCTTTACTCCCTCGACTTCACCAACAGTAAAAATGGTGATGCTGTAGAGTGGCTGGAGGAAAATGATTTCAGCTTCCAGTTGGATGCTGATGATTTTGACCTTAAGTTTCAAAACGGTCGCCTGGAAATTCGCAATCCGGAAGACAACAACGGTCTGCTTTACAAAGAGGTGAAAATCGATAATGTGAAGCGAGTTCGAATTGAATGGGGCGTAGATGCCTTTGCGGAGGGGGTGGATTGGGAGAAGGGAATGACCCGGGATGCGATCATGGTAGTGGTAACCTTCGGTACGAAAAAAATTGACAGCGGCAGTTTCTATATTCCGAATCTTCCCTATTTTATCGGTCTGTTCCTGGGGGAAAAGGAAACAGAAGGTAAACCTTACCTGGGCAAGCATTACAGAAAGGGAGGACGCTATTTCTGCGCTGCCTGTGGTATTCAAACCGGAAAGACGATTGTCACTGATTTTGAGCTTAGTGACCGTTTTAAGCAACTATTCAAAAAATCTTCCGTGCCACAGGTAACCTCCTTTGCCTTCGAATCGGACTCACGTGATCTGAAAGGTGAGACAAGAGCTTTTATCAGAAAAATCGAGTTTTTGTCCGAGTAGGACGACAAAGCGGAGGAGATTGAACAGGGTGTAAGGAGGCTCAAAGGCACACCCGTTCAGGGGTTGTAATGTTTATCCCGGATATCGGTTCTGATACAGATCAGCTTCCTGTCATGTCCGGGACGACCTTAAGAACCCGCCAGACAGTTCTCCCGAATTAAATCCTCCCTGTTTAAAAACCATCTATTTTGTTTTTTATTGTATTTTCATCGATGATTTCGTAAAATAGAGACTGTCATACTGTTTAACAACATAAAGTCACCCATCGGAGACAGAGATAAACAGGCAGCTTCCAGTTTGGATTGGAACGTGAAACGCTGGTTTCCATTTTAATATCAAGTTACTCAAAGCAGAGAGATTAAGATGACAGATAAACCCAAATTAAGAGTCGGACACCTGAAAATTACGGATCACCTAATTCTGGGTGTCTCCAAGGAACGAGATACCTTCGACACCTTCGACCTGGAAACAGTTTCCTTTCTGGGATGGAATCAGGTATCGGCAGCAATGATGTCGGGAGAGATAGACATATCATTTGTTTTGGCGCCTACAGCGATGGATCTTTATAAAGCAGGTGTCAAGAGCAAACTGATTCTTTTCGCGCACAAGACAGGGAGTGTCCTGATCAAGAACAAGGCAGCCAATATCGGCAGCCTGGATGACCTGAAAGGGAAGATGATAGCGATACCTTACCAGCTATCTGTTCATCATATGCTTTTGCATCAGCTATTAACGGAAAAAGGACTGGAGCCTGGTCCCGGAAAAGATGTGGGATTGGAAGTAATGGCACCTTCGCAGATGCCCCAGGCCATTCAGTTGGATGACGAAGGGGAAATCGGAGGATTTATCGTGGCCGAGCCTTTCGGATCTCAGGCAATTATCGAAGGTTATGGGGAACAGTTTTTCCTCTCCAAAGATCTCTGGCCCAAACACCCCTGCTGTGTGGTCGTGGTGAAGGACGAGATCGTGGAGAAATACCCCGATGCTGTCCAGGAGTTTACCAACAGTCTGGTTGGCTCAGGCAACTTTGTTCAACAGGATGTGGATGCGACAACTAAAATCGGATCCCAGTTTCTTGGACAGAGTGAAGATGTGGTTAAAAAAGTTCTAACTGAACCCACAGACCGGGTTATGACGAACGAGCTGCTTCCGGTGGTCGACGATCTGTCGAAAATCCAGGATTATATGTGTGATACCATGAACGTTTTGAAAGGGAAGATAGATCTGGACAAGTTTGTCGATACTCGATTTGCTAAAGAGGCAGGAGCGGTGTGATTCAAGCTTTTGTCACGCAAGGCTTTCCTTGACTAAACGGAATTAATTATTTATTTTCAAAATACGATGGAAATTAATTTCTCAATAAAATCATAAACAGGTAAGAAACCGAGTGGGAGTTATTCATGGCAGCGAACAAAGATATGCGTATTCTGGTTGTTGACGACTTTTCTACCATGAGACGTATCGTTAAGAATATTCTTAGGCAGTTGGGTTATAACAATGTAATTGAGGCGGATGACGGAACAACTGCCTTGGCAAAGATGAAGTCCGAGAAAGTTGATTTTTGTATTACTGACTGGAATATGCCCAAAATGTCAGGGCTGGAGCTTTTGAAGGAAATCAGGGGTGACGAGTCCTTGAAAGATGTTCCGGTTTTGATGGTTACAGCGGAAGCACTCCAGGAAAACATCATCGCAGCCATCAAGGCTGGTGTCAGCAACTACGTGGTTAAACCGTTTGATGCTGCTACCATGGCAGAGAAAATCGATAAAATCTTCAGCTAAGTGTCTCGGGCATTTCTTACCTTGACTTCTCAGCAAAGTCTAAAACGCCATCGCCGGGAAGATCCCTGATTTGGGGATTTTCCTGCATCTCTTCTGTAAAAATCAGGCGAAATCCATCAACATTCAGAATCTAATCCATTGGCTGGGACCATAAGGCGTTTTGCTTGAACTGACCCATTTCCGGGTGGGACCATCTCCGCTGATGCTGAGTACCTTCATTCTGCCTGCGAAAACCACTTCTCTTTGCTTTTCAAAGCCCCAACCGCAGGGTTGTCCACAATAGTCGTACCATTTCATAGTCAATACAACCCGGACCTTGGGAACCGATTCTTCGCCAAGCATAATATTGCCCTCATCTTTAACCTCGGCGATATAGGCAAACTCGATTCGCCTCATATTACTTCCCTGGCTCCTCAAACTGCTGTTTATTTTTTTAATTTCGGTTTTCGTCTCTTTGTATTTGTTAATATAATAGTTGACACTGTCTGCCGTAAGAGCGAAAGGGATTAGAAAATCCTTGTGTTTTTCATACCACCAGAGTCTTTCGAAAAACCAGTTTTCTTCGGGTGTTTTGATGGATTTCTCAATGTATCTTCTTTGCGGATAGAGCGATTCGGCTACTCTGAGATAGTAATCTGCGTCCTGGAGATCGCTGGTTCGATCCAGCAAAAGGGTGTACCCTTTTTTCTTCTCTTCCGCTTTTTTAAATAGAACTGAAGAGTTGTAAAGGGAAAGATACCAGTTTGAGGGAACGGACATCTCGGTTTTCTTCTTCTTCTCCGGAGCGGCAGGCTCATTGGAGGAGCAGGAGGCGAATCCAGCCAGAATCGCAAGCATTATGCCGATCAGGATAAGTCTGCCATTGCTGGAGATTGAACCTGTCATGTGGTCTATGGACATGTTTTCTTAAAAAGTGTGGTAAAGTTTTTTTGCTTCCACAGATTTCTCATGGAATCGTCTACATGCAGTTTTTTACAGGCGTTAAACCTTGCTTCATCTGAAAAGTCATCCTGTAATGATTGAATAAACTTGTCGGTCATCAGCAATGAGGCGTAAACGCGTAACCGCTCTGTTTTCATGTTTTCATCCCCGGGCGACAACCAGGATCCGAAATTCAGGAGCTGAAAAGCTTCTGCGTACTTTTTCTCCTTTAACAGATCGCGAATCTGTCTGATCACCTTCTTTCCGGCGAGTTTATTTTCCTTCTCCCTGGTCAGTTCGACCCTTATTTTGCCGTTTTTTTGTTTTTTCCAGGAGAGCCGGACGCTTTTTTTACTTCGGGAGCTCAGTGTAAAAGAGCCATTATCCCTGTTTTTATCAGTGATCAGATTATCCCTGGGGGCATTCAGTTGAACATAGCTTTTTTTGGTAAATGTAGTGGATTTATCCTTGTACTGATAAACACCGGATTGGGTATTCAATTGAATCAGGTGCAGTTCCTTAGGATTGATTTGAACCCAAAATCGTACCTGATCCGGGCTGGTCCAATAGAGTTCGCTGCACCAGGCATGCTTACAAAGATTGGCGGCCAGAAAGGGAAAGGGTTTTTCGAAACGATCTCCCAGTTTGATTGTTTCGGGCTGCTGCCAGCAATAAACCGATCCGTCTGTACTGGCTGATTTTCCTTTTTCCATTGTCTGGGATGAGATGTTCATTTTACCAAGGAGCGCTTCCACATTTTTCTTCCATTCTGCATTCTCCCTGGGAGCCGCGCTAACCAGTGTATGTATCCTGGTTTTGATCAACTGGGTATAGTCGCTGCTGATTTTCAGGTTTCCGGCCAGAATTTCAAAATACTTCTCTTTCTTATAATCATAAAATATGTACCGGTTGGGCTGGCAGTCGAAAGGGGATCGATTTTTTTTGGTAATAGCAACCAGCAACAGGTGATGCTTGAAGGAGTTAAAGACACCAAGCCGTTCAGCTTCGGGATTAATCTCATCAAGCTGAAAAACAAAATTCGCTTTGAGCTGCGGTATGACAAAGATGAATGTAGTAAAGACTAGCAGGGGAAAAAGTTTTAGTAGTAAACGAATTGATTTCATAATCGTTTTTGCGTTGCCGGTTCGAGTAGAGAACTGCTTGTGGAACCTCCTTGATGAGCTGCATGGTATCAGAGCTGAGGCAGATGATAACCGATTGCAGACATTGTAGAAAAAACAATAAAAAAAAACAACTTTATGGAGCCTGAATTAACTTTTTTACCGTATTTGCGATTCGACGTTCCAACTGGTTAACATCTATATGTTTTATTCTGAAAGAGGTTCTGAAGCCGGTAAGGTGGCAATATAGTCGGGCTTGCTCATACCATAGCCCGCTGCTGTGAGGTTCATGTCTCAGGGTTTTCCTGTGATTCGGCAGGTTGATCTTCATTGGATGCTTCGTTCTTTTGAAGATAGTTTTTTGGCGGTGCAGCACAGTCTGAAAAGTCTATAGCTTCGAGCATGTCCGATGACATTACGGTATGTGAAAAATCCACGTCGATCAGGTTACAATCCCGAAACTCGCATTTTACGAATTTGACTGTGCGAAACCGGGTCTCCTGAAAATCGGTACGGATGAATCTGCAATTGTAGAACGCTGCGTAGTCGAAGGTGGCAAAGTTGAATCGGCTTTCGGTAAAATCACAGTTCAAGATCCGGTGTGGAGTGTCAGATCGCTGCCACACAGAATGGGAGAATTCAACCTTTTGAAAGCTGCAATCCTTGTATTGATGTCTGCCGGTGAACAGAACCGAGACGAAAAAGGAGCCATCAAAATTAGCATCCTGCAGAACAGGGAGTTCGAGTTCCTCCATTGAGAAGGATTCATCGATATAAGTCAGGCCGTTAAAATCGGGATACCTTTTTTCAATATTGTTTTGACCGAAATGGTCTTGAGAAGGAGGGGTTTCCACCGATACGGGAGCGATCAAATCTAGCGGTGTTTGACGGGATTCCGGGGACTCTTTGGATTCGTTTTCAACCGGTTCGATATCCTCATCCTCGGTATCGTACGTGTTGATTTCCTCGAAGGCTTCATGAATGTCGTTTGCTGCCTCCGAGGCTGTTTTCTCCTCTATTTCAACTTCTCTTTCATGCCTAGCTTTCTCTTCGTGGTGACGTATTCGGGTTTGCGCGTTGAACTTACCGATCTCTAATTCGACTTTTTTTTCCGCTTCCAGGTAAAGATTACGTAACAGAACCAACTCTTTGATGTTTGAAGGAGATGCCAGTTTCTGAAACAGGTTGAGTTCGGAAAAATACTCATGATAATCCTTCCAGGCAATCTCCATCTCCTTGTTGGAGAGATAGAAACTCTTCTGTTCATTTTCTGTTTCCACTAGAATCTGTTCCAGTCTCCTTTCCAGGTAATAGATCTGTGAGTTTCGTTCAATATGCTTATTTCGGGATTTGGGAGGGGGTTGCCTGCGATAGTCTTCGAGCTCTTTCAGAGCTTTCTCATATTTGGATCTGGGGAGTTTGATAGTGGCAGGTGGTTTTTTCAGCAGGTTGAAATCGCGCCGTCGCGTGAGGTACAACATGTAGCAGACAAGCAGGATGATAGCGATTGAAAGAAGAAAGACGTTCATTTTACAATTCTGATAGTCATCCTGCTATTAGGTTTCGGGATGATCAACCCGTGGCGCCCTAATGAACAATTGATCCGCCAATCCCGCTGTTAAGGGAGATATAGCCGCCCCATTTGATATTTCTCTTAACCATTTCTTCGGCAATTCTTTTTGCCTTTTCCTGGTCTTCCGGTCCGAGTGCGCCTTTACAGTATTCTATTTTATTGTATATTCGCTGTCTTTCTTTCTCCTGTCTTTCCCTCTCTTCTTCCAGGCGTTTCTGTTCAGCCTCTTTTTCAAGTCGGATTCTTTCCTCCTCAAGGCGCTTTTCTTCAGCTTCTTTTTCCAGTCTGAGTCTTTCTTCTTCAGCCTCTTTTTCCTTTCTCAGCCTTTCTTCTTCCGCCTTTCTGGCAGCTTCTTCGCGCTCACGCTGCTCCTGTTCCAATCTTAACTTTTCCTGCTCTTCCGGGGTCAGTTCTTCTTTCTTTTTGGCCACTTTCTTCTTGATCAGCTTCTTCTTAACTTTAACGACACGTCCGTCGGGCAGGGTTTTTTTAACGATTTTTACTTTGGGTTGATCCCTTTCCTGTTCCGGAGCCGGCTTGGTTATGCGGGTAACGGTTCTGCCTGGAGGGGCAACCTTTCTTTTTAATCTCCTTTTCGGGGCATCGCCTCGGGCTGGTGCTGCCTTCTCAGGTTGTTCTTTCCTGATCAATCCCCTGGCTGGAGGAGCTTCATCCAAAGATACTCGTTTGATGGCCCTTCTTCCGGGTGCTGTTTGAGAGGAGTCTCTTGATGAGGTCATTCGCCTTCTTTTGGGTAAATCTCTTTTTTGTGGTGCTCCGGTTGGTGATTGTTCAGCCATATTTACTTAGCCTCCGATCTGGAAATTTAAACTGATTTGGTGGTCGGGTTGTTCTTCCGGGAAATGCCCAGTCGCTGCAATTTCCTTAACCTCGGGTCTTTTTAATGGATCAGGTTAGCCCTGGCAGTGGAAAAAGGGTGCCGGGATTTTGGTTTCTTCTCCATTTGACCTGTCCTTGTTTTTTATCGTGATATTCCAAAAAGATCAAAGGAAAAATGGATGATGCAAAGCGAGTCGTGCTTTTGGTGATCAAAGGCATCGTTTCACAACCCGGAAAGAGATGATACAACAGGCCTTCTCTGGCGTGGATATCATAGTTACTCATTTCTGACGGAAATATAACCGATCTATGGAATGGTTTTCAAAACTCTGTTTTCACTACAGTGCGAGATGTTATGGCTTATAATTTTAACTCCTCCATCAATTGCAGTGCTTCGTCATAATCATAGTTATTGATTTTTTCTTCCAGAGGTTTAAGGCAAGGCAAGTTGCAATCGGATTTAAGATCTGTCAGGGCCTCCTTGATTTGAACAGGATCCAGGCTTGACAATGCTTTTTTAAGGCAGGAAAACCGGAAAGTGATTTCGTCCTGGCCACTGCCCTGGCTGGTGGAGGGGGGATTGGCTTCCTGAAGGGTCAATAACTCAATACTCTCGAGTACTTCAATCAGGGCTTTTTTAAGCTCAGCCGTACGAAAAGAGACTTCATCAGGCTCGATTGATGATTTTTCCGCGGATTTCATTTCAGATTCCAACTGATGAGCCAAATATCCTGTTCTGTATGCGCCAATATTGTTTGCGCTGCCTTTAATGTTATGGAACAGATTTTTCAGCTTTTCCCAATTTCGTTTTTTTAACTCAGTGTCCAAATCCTCCACCAGGGACTTATGGAACAAATGAAAGCGGTCGACGATTTTCAGGTAGGTTTGCTCTTCAAGTTTCAGGTTTTTCAGGGCGTTTTTTATCTCCAATCCGGGGAGGGTCTCTGGTAAACGGTTTTTCCCTGAGTGCTCTTTTGCAGGTTTGACTAGCTCTTCCCCGCTCCGCGGACGTGATGTAATTTGTGAAAGCAGTATTTCATAAAGCTTTTTCTGATTGATGGGTTTGGCAATGTAAGCGGTCATCCCGACCTGAATGCACCTCTCTTCATCGCCTTTCATGGCGTGTGCAGTCATGGCGATAATAGGGAGCTTTTTGTCACCTATCTTCTCCCTGATAATTCTGGTTGCTTCGTAGCCGTCCATGATAGGCATTTGCACATCCATCAGAACTGCATCAAGGGAGTATTTGATGACTGCGTTGACTGCTTCACGACCATTTTCAGCAAGGCTGACAGCGATACCGGCCTGCTCAAGTACCGCCTTGGCTATATCCTGGTTAGTAGGGTTATCATCGGCAATCAGAACATGCAGACCTTTGAGTTCATTTTCAAAATCTGTCATCAACACCTCACCCGAATCCAAACCGACCTGGTAATCGCTGCTGGAGAAACCCAGTGCCACCATGATACATTCAAAGACAGAGCTTGGATTAAACGGTTTATGAAGCAGATGGACCTGGGGATCTTTCTTAACATACCGGCTTAGTTCCGCATCCGGTCCTATTCCGGCCAGGATGATAAATGATATGGTATCACCGGAGGACAGCTTGACTGTTTTGATAGTCTCCAATCTGTTGGTATTGGCCGTTTGACGGTCGAAAACCATCAAATCAAAAGCGTCATTTCGGTCACTTTCCCTGCGAACTGCTTCCACGGCCTCCTTGTCCGAGTTGACACAATCCACTGCCATATGGAAGGAGCGCAGAATCTCAATTAACAACCGGGTGCTTTCTCTCTGATCGTCAATCAGCAAAATCCTGTAATCGGAAAGCTTTTCAATGGGTGGTTGCGAGTAGAGTGGAACATCGTCCCTAAAACTCAGCAGAGTGGTGAAAAAGAAAGTGGTTCCTTTTTCCTTGCTGCTCTCAAACCAGATTTTACCACCCATCAACTCCGTCAGCCTTTTGCTGATGGTCAAACCGAGCCCCGTGCCACCAAACTTTCGAGTGGTTGAGATGTCAGCCTGGGTGAAGGGTTGAAAGACTTTCTTCTGCTGTTCTTCCGACATCCCAATCCCGGTGTCCTTAACAAAGAAGAGCAATTCAACCTGCTGATTATCCGGCAGTATTTTGGAAATATTGACTCCCACCGTGATGGTGCCTTGCTTTTCGGTGAACTTGATAGCATTGCTGAGCAGGTTGGAGAGAATCTGTATGATTCGCAGTTGATCTCCGGAATAGGAGCCGGGAATGTCAGGTTTAATATCGATCAGCAGGTCAATCTGCTTCTCGAAGGCGTTGCTGATGAAAGGATTAACCGCATTGTTCAGCACTTCAACCAGTTGAAAGGGTTTTTCCTCCAGGTCCAGCTTGCCGGCTTCAATCTTTGAGAAATCCAGAATATCGTTGATGATTCCCAGCAAGGAGTATCCCGAGGATTGGATTATCTTTAAGAAACGATTGACTTCTGCTGATGTTTCCTGTTGAAGAGCCAGCTCTACCGCAGCAATAACACCATTCATCGGGGTTCTGATTTCGTGGCTCATATTGGCCAGAAAAGAGCTTTTGGCTTCGGTTGCGTCATCAGCCTTTGCTTTGGCGGTTTGTAATTCTCTGTTTATATTTTCCAGTTCCGAAGTTCTTGCCGCGACCCGGTTTTCCAGTTCCCTGTTGATGTTCTTGAGTGTCTCTTCATAGGTTCTGCGCTCGGTAATATCCATGAAAGAGACGATAATTGACTGTGTCCCCTGCAGATCCGTATAACCCCCGGAAATATCAATCCAGCGCTCCTCACCGCTTCCGGTGAGGATATTGAACTCATCCCTGAAATAGAGTGGTTTTTCCTTCCGGATCTGCTCGAATTTCTTCAGAGCTCTCTCCAGGCAGTCAGGATGAAGTACGTCGGTGATCTTAAGCTTATTTAAGGATTCGGAAGAGTAACCCATAATCCGCTCAACCGTGTTGTTGTGATAGACCAGCTCGTATTTCTGGAGCATCATGATGGCAGCGGAAGAGGTATCGGCCAGTGTCCGAAACCTCTTCTCACTGGTTTTAAGTCTTATATTGGTTTCGTTTAGTTTCTTAACGGTCAGATCCAGTTCCTGGGTTCTGCGGGCAACCTCGTTCTCCAGGTTCTCCTGATACGCCCTATTTTCCTTAATCAGACGTGCTCTTTCCAGGCATTTCGCCACTGCATGTTCCAGCATGGAAAGATCCTCCAACGGCTTGAGAAGATAGTCCCAAGCTCCCATACGAAGGGCCTTAACGGCATCGCTGACAACACCGATTCCTGAAACGACGATGATAGGGGTCTCGGGTCTTTTTTCCTTGAGATACTCCAGCACCTCAAATCCATCCATTTCCGGCATGGAAAGGTCCAGTAGAATCAGGTCAGGTGTCTCTGCGAGGCAGACTTCAATTCCACGGGCCCCGTTTTCCGCTTCTATGACTCTGTAATTGGCATCTTCCAGGTAGTCTTTGAAGCTTTTACGGATGACACTCTCATCGTCTATGGTCAGAATTAAAGGTAGTGATCTGTCAATCTTTGTCATTTATTCACCCAGTTACTTTGACAACAAGTCTTCATAAATGGAGACCGGGTTCATCCTGTTCAAATTGATTCAGAAGTTGTTTTTGGGGTTTCATCGCAGGCAGGTCAGGGTTCTCATCAAAGAAAACGTCAATAAGTTTTTATGGCTCCTTGTGCGTACCCTATTATATAAAACAAATCGCACCAAATTCAAGCAAAATGCTGGTTTGTAAGAATCAGAGAGATGGGCGTGTAGGATGGTGATGTTGACTCAAGCCTGAGTTCACCGATTATAACAGTGAGTAAGATTCTACCTGTATTTTCCTTTTGATTTCAGTTAATTTTTCGCATCACCAGGCAATTGTCGGGACAACTCTTCCGGAAACTCACCTCGCTGCATCACCTGCTGTGATAGTGGGTTCAGCGTCAACCGGAACTGAACTTCCCGGGGAAATGTATGGCAAATACAACCTGTTTTCCGGTTTCGTGACCGCTCTCTCATAGATTGAAGGCATCAAGCTATAGTCCGATAAAATCCCAGGATTGCTTCTTTACCTGTATACTTCATGTCGGATCAAACGCAATTTATCTGATAATCGATTCTTTGTAGTTCTTAATTGCATTACATCCGGTGACAAATCTGATAGGTCTTAGGTGACGATTAACGGGTATGAACCAGACGATCTTTGAAGCAGGGAAATGAGATCGTTTCAGATCAAATATATAGGAGAAATTTAACTAACAGGTCAAAAACCATAAGTTAGATTGACAATTAAATAAAAAAAGATCTAGAAATATGGTTATCTCGTCATTATTTAGAACAAGAAGATCGCAGGCAATTGGTTGAGGCAGCAGAAAGCAAAACAAGTTCAAAATCGGCAAAGATGCAATACCATCGAAAGGGCGAACATCTAAGACAGAAAGGAGGAGACATGGAACTATTTGCTGAGAGGATGAAAGTACTGGGAACAGAGAGTGCTTTCCAGGTTGGAGCAGATATAGCGAAAGCCGAGCAACTGGGAGTAAACGTGATCAAGTTCAACCTTGGGGAACCCGATTTCGACACACCTGAATTTATCTGTAAGTCGGCTGCGGACAGTCTCCTGACCGGTAACACTCACTACTGCCCACCTGCCGGGATTATCCCCCTGAGGGAAACATTGGCCGAAGATGTATCCGAATCCAGGGGAGTTGAGGTGGGACCTGAACGAATTGTGGTGACTCCCGGGGCAAAACCACCCATCGGCTATTCCATGTTAACCTATGTTAATCCCGGAGACGAGGTGATTTATCCCAGCCCGGGATTTCCGATATATGAATCCTGGGTGACTTTTGTAGGCGCCAAACCCATACCACTTCACCTTCAGGAGAGTAAGGGATTCAGTTTCACGGCTGAAGAGTTGGCGGAACTGATCACACCGAAGACAAAGCTTATCATCATCAATTCACCTTCTAACCCCACTGGTGGAGTTCTATCTGAAGATAAAATCGGGGAAATAGCCGCTGTAATCAAGGAAAGGTGTCATGACGGGGTTCGAATATACTCGGACGAGGTTTATGAAAGAATCCTGTTTGATGGATCGAAACACCACAGTATCGCTTCTGTTCCCGGCATGGAGAATAAGACGGTTATCGTCAGCGGGCACTCCAAAAGCTTTGCCATGACAGGTTGGCGCCTTGGTTTTGCTGTTTTACCAACCAGGGAAGAGGCGGAGTATTTTACCAACTTGAACATCAATATCATTTCCTGTACACCTCCCTTTAACCAGATTGCCGGCGTGGAAGCCTATATCAATCCCGAATCCAACGCTGCGGTAAGCCACATGGTGAAGCATTTTGAAGAAAGAAGGGATTATGCTGTTCCCGCTCTCAATGCTATCGATGGTGTGACTTGTGCCAATCCCAGGGGGGCGTTCTACGTATTTCCCAATATAGCCGGTGTTTGCGAAAATTTGGATATATTTGAGCAGCGTGACAAATTGCCTGCCGAACTGAAGAATAAGCTCAGTCCCTCCAAGCTTTTTCAGCTTTTTCTGATATATCATCACGGGGTGGCAACAATGGATCGGCAATCCTTCGGTTCCATCGGAACTGAGGATATGCACTTCCTGAGGTTGTCCACTGCCACCGACCTTGAATCAATCAAAGCCGGAATAGACCGGATTCGCCAGGCTGCTTTGGATGTGGAAGGCTTCGCATCTTTTATGTCCAAGCGGGAACATTTCTCCTGATCCATATCCTGTTGCCAGGCCATGATTATCGGGTCGGTATCTTAAAAGTGCCGGCAATTTACTTTGGAGCGGATTGATGTAGTGGATTACGTTTTTAGCCTGTGGGACAAATATTAAGGTTTTTTTATGAGTAATGTAGAGGCAAGATTCGGATTGAAGGGTAAGACAGCTCTTGTTACAGGAGCCGCACGGGGTATTGGAAAAGCTATAGCGCTGGGATTGGCAGGAGCCGGGGCCAATATAGTCATGGCCGATCTGGATACGTCAGAAATGGAAAGGGCAGTTGACGAGGTATTGGCACTGGATGGCATCGATTGTGTCGGATTCAAGGCTGACGTTCAGGACGAAAAGCAGGTGGCGAAACTGGTTGCCCAGGCAGAAGCGCGGTTCGGGGGAGTTAATATTCTGGTTAACAACGCAGGTATGGGGGTGCGTAAACTGCCCCAGGAGATGTCACTTGAGGAATGGAATCGCAATATCAGCATTAATCTGAACAGTGTTTTCATTTGCAGCAAGGCTGTATATCCATTGATGAAGAGAGCTGGTGGCGGGAAAATTATCAATATCAGTTCACTCTATTCTCTTTTCGGGGTGGGAAAATTACCTGCCTATGCGGCCAGTAAAGGTGGGGTTACTCAGACCACCCGCAGTCTTGCCATCGCCTGGGCCGCGGATAAAATACAGGTGAACGCTATCATTCCCGGTTACATCAATACCAGGTTATCAGAAGGAGCAAAAAGAGAAAGACCGGAGCTTGAAGAGATGGTAAGGAACAGAACCCCGGCAGGTCGTTGGGGAGAACCAGTTGACATCGCGGGCACTGCTGTTTTTCTGGCAGCACCAGCATCGGATTTCCTGACAGGTGTAGCAATCCCTGTTGATGGCGGCTATTCTATTATGCCCTGACAAGGTGGCGTCTGAACTCGCAAACGATATCTAAAAAAAGGAAGCCAAAGCAGACAGAACACTGGATTTACCCAGGTAGTTCAGTTTGATTGGATTGGATTGTCGGAGCACCTTAAGACGCGGTCCCTTTTCAACCAGAGTAACCGTAGAGTCCTGATAGCCGGTTACGGCGATTTTTCCTTTGCGTTTGATTTGAAAGGTATCACCTTGTTGTAAGAAATGGTCTTTGGCGTCCTCAGCCTGTGTGACCCATAGAAGGCCCTTATCACAGCGAATAGAAACGTTGGTGGGGTTGCCATCCAAAAAGATCATTTCATTTTCTGAGATCATGTATTTCATAGTGCCTCCTGCGAATGCTTACTCACTGGTAAATTCCCTGAGGATTAACATCAGAGAAGAACTCCGCAATCAGTTGAGGGGGGGATCCGGAATTCCCATCTGATGTTATATCTATATTACTGTCGAAACAGTTAAGGTGAACAGTCTCAAATTCGCACTTTTGTGCCCGATACAGTTACGGCATTTACTAACTGTATCCATGTTAAAAACAGGAAACTGTATCTTTCGCAAAAAAGTCTTGGATGAGCAAATAGGATTCAGAATCGAAAACAGTCACCCGATTCTCAACCCGACGTTCATTTTAAGTGTGAACCCTTATGATTCGGAGGTATAGTACGATGTTGCTATACGAAAAAATCGCCAATGATGTCTCAAATCTAATTGATGAGGGGACTTTTAAGACAGGTGACCGGGTTCCATCGATTCGCAGCCTGAGTAAGCAGATGCGGGTCAGCGTAAATACCGTGAAAGAAGCCTATGCGTTGTTGGAAGACAAGCGAATAATCGAAGCCAAACCACAGTCCGGGTACTATGTTGCAGCAAGATTGCCGGAAATTCCGCATGAGCCTGAATTCAAAAAGAGAGAACTGAATTTTTCGGATTTCAGTGTCAGCGATTTAGTGCTGCAGATCATGCGGGATTCCCACAGTGAAGATTTAATCCAGTTTGGGGCAGGGATGCCGGATCACAAACTCTTACCGGTTGCCAAGCTGAACAGGATGCTATCCTCTGAATCCAGAAGATACCCGAAGGAAAGCGTAAGCTATATCCTTCCTCTCGGGTGCGAAGTTCTCAGGACACAGGTTGCCAAACATATGATGAAAGCCGGTTGTATGTTGAGACCGGATGAAATCACCATTACCAATGGAGCAACTGAAGCGATCTACCTGGCATTACAGGCTGTGTGCAAACCTGGTGATACTGTTGTAGTGGAGTCTCCAACCTATTTCAATTTTTTCCAGATGCTCCAGGACTTGAACCTGAGACCTTTGGAAGTGCCTGTTTCCTATACGGATGGGCTCAGTCTTGAAGCGTTGAGCTATGTTTTGGAAAACGCAAAGGTGAGAGCCTGCCTTGTGATCGGCAACTTCAACAATCCGGTTGGCATCAGCATTCCCGATCGGAATAAACAGGAGTTGATAAAGCTGCTGAGTATCTACGATGTTCCCCTGATTGAAGATGACGTGAATGGAGATCTCTCTTATACGGACGAACGCCCTAAAGTTGCCAAGGCGTTTGATACCGAAGACAATGTCATTCTCTGTTCTTCGTTTTCCAAGACACTTGCCCCCGGATACAGGGTCGGTTGGATGGCCGCGGGCCGACACCAGGCCAGGGTTGAGAGTCTCAAACTGATTAGCAACATTGCCACACCCACTCCGGTACAACTGGCGATTGCGGAGTTCCTGGCTAATGGTGGCTATGAGCATCATCTGCGCTCGATCAGGCGTGTCTATGCCAAGAAAGCGGCGCAAATGGCTGAAGCCGTGGCCAGACATTTTCCTGACGGAACCCGAATCACCCGACTCAAGGGTGGGCACACACTTTGGATTGAACTTCCCGGTAATATCGATACCGTCGCCTTTTATGATAAAGCCATAAAGAGCGGGATCACTATTGCACCGGGAACCGTATTTTCTATGACTGACCGGTTCAGCCATTTTATCAGATTGAACGCTGCATCCTGGTTTGAGAAAGTCGAATGGGCGGTCGAAACCCTCGGACTCATTATCAAGGGACTTAAAACAACAAAAGGAACACACTAAAAAAAATCGAGTCGGTCATGAAAAACGTTATTCTTTACTGCTTGGTGGTCCTTATCTGGGGATCAACCTGGTTGGCTATCAAGTTTCAATTGGAAGATGTAGCACCGATGGTTTCAGTCACCTACAGGTTTTCACTGGCTGCAATCATCTTAATCGGCTATTGCAAACTCAAGGGATTAAGCTTGAGTTTCGGGTTGAAAGATCACTTTTTTCTTTTGCTGTTGGGAGGCTTTCTGTTTTCGATAAATTACTGGCTGGTCTACATTTCCGAAATTTACCTCACCAGTGGATTGGTGGCAGTGATTTTCTCCAGTATGGTCTTTTTCAATGCGGTTAACGGCTATTTTTTGCTGCGGTCTCCCATAACCTTCAATATGATTTTAGGGGCGATAACCGGATTGATTGGCATTGCCCTGGTATTCCGAAATGAAATAGTATCCTTTGAGCTTGCCAGCGATAGCCTTTATGGGCTTGCATTGGGCTTTATCTCCGCGTTCCTTGCTTCGCTGGGTAATATCACTGCGGAATACAGCCAAAGGAGAAGGCTTCCGGTGATCCAGATTAATGCCATAGGTATGGCCTATGGAGCATTAATAATGCTGATCATATCCTTTTCGACCGGTCAGGAATTCAAGCTCCCTTTTTCAACTTTATATGTTGGTTCGCTGATCTATCTTGCCGTCCTGGGGTCGATAGTGGCCTTTGGGCTTTATCTCACCTTACTCGGACGAATTGGCTCGGCCAAGGCCGCTTATGCAATTATGCTGACTCCACTGGTGGCATTGATCTTCTCAACGGTTTTCGAATCCTATCAATGGTCACTGAGTGCAGTTTTCGGTCTGGCAATGGTACTGGCAGGAAACGCTATACTTCTGAGAACAAAATCTCTTTTGCAACAATCCGGTGGGAAAGTTGAACGAGTTAAAACCGGTATTGCCGGAAAGTAAGAATTATAAAGGATTTGAAGTAGTTTGCGTATTTGAAACCGGGAACTAAACAACTTATCAAGGGAGGATAAAAATATTCCCGGGAAAAGCTGGTTGACCTCGCCGGATCGACCCCATATGATCGTCATGACAACAAACGGGAGATTCCCGCTATCCTTTATTTATAGCCTGATGGGGTAGCCGTTGATTCAGAGTTTGATGCGGGCTATACAGGCCAGGTTAACTTCCATTTTCCAAAAAGTGCTGATAGACAGGTATGGATCGACCTACGTTGGCTGACTCGTGAAGATTGAACAACCCTTAATCCTGAATTTCTTCTAACCCAAGGAGAGCAAATGTCGGAAAACAGAAACGGTTTTGAGTCCTCGAAAATTGATGCAACCGAATTCAAGGTGGCTCCCAGGCGGGCTAAATATTTCAATATTTGTGAGGTTCTTGAAAAAAACTCATTTGGCATTGACCCGGGGAAGCTGGATGCCATGACGAAAATCGATTTGGTCTACAGAAGCCTTTGCGGCATCCTGTTTAATTTTGTTCCCAAATCCGGTCACCCCGGTGGCAGTATCTCTTCCGGGAGAATCGTGGAAGGTTTGCTTTATCAAACCATGGACTATAATTTCTCCGATCCGGACGCACCCGAAGCTGATCTGATATGCTATGCCGCCGGCCACAAAGCCATGGGCCTGTATGCAATGTGGGCTTTGCGAAATGAATGTGTACGAATTGCTACACCGGAGTTGCTTCCCGATGTGAAGCATCAATTGCGTTTGGAAGATCTCTTGGGGTTTCGCAGGAATCCGGTAACTGCTACGCCGCTGTTTAAAAAATACAAAGCAAAGGCACTAGACGGGCATCCCACTCCATTGGCCCCATTTGTAAAGCTGGCTACCGGAGCTTCGGGAGTGGGATTGACAACTGCCGTGGGTCTGGCTTTCGGAGTGCTTGATACCTACAGGGAGAAATCGCCAAAAGTACATATTATCGAAGGAGAGGGCGGCATGACCCCCGGTCGTGTCCAGGAATCCATGTCAACCGCGGCGTCTGCACAAATGAGTAATATTGTTCTTCATATCGATTGGAATCAGGCCTCAATCGATTCTGATATCGTTTGCCGGGAAGGTACAACAGACGGTGAATATGTTCAATGGACACCTGCCGATCTGGCTTGGGTTCACGACTGGAATGTGATCGAGGTGCCGGACGGATTTGATTTCAGGCAGATACTGGCAGCCCAGGCATTAGCCAATAGTGCCATTGACAACAGCCAGCCAACCGCAATCATCTACCGCACAACAAAAGGTTGGAAATATGGTATCGAAGATTCCCCCTCCCACGGAGCCGGCCATGGATTCTGTTCAGAAGGGTTTTATCAGTCTCTGGCCGAGTTCGAAGAGGGATTTTCAACATCTTTCCCGCGCTTCGAAGGAGAGGACTCCAAAGAGAACGTGGAGAAGGTCTTTTTTGATTATTTGATGGTGATACGCAACGTTCTTGAAAAAGAACATCAGATCGCACAAACTTTGACCGACGGACTGGAAGAGTCGATGAAACGAATGAAGCAGCAACAACGTGATCCTCATCCGGCCATTTGTGATCTGGCATCGGTTTATAATGATTTTGAACTGACCCCGGAAAACACCCCCGGAGAACTTCAATTGAATCCCGGGGACAGCGTCACCCTCAGGGGCGTTTTGGGGGATACCTTCGGTTTCCTCAATCGGAAATCAAAAGGTGCGTTTATCGGTTCGGCGGCGGATTTGTTTGGGTCCACAAGCGTTTCCAATCTGGCCAAGGGGATTAGTGAAGGGTATTATAACTTTCAGTCCAATCCCAATTCCAGGTTGATTCGGACCGGTGGCATCTGCGAGGATTCAATGGGTGGTTTCATGGCAGGACTCTCCACGTTCGGAAATCATGTGGGAGTCGGTTCGTCTTATGGGGCCTTTATTGCAGCATTGCAGCATGTTCCTGCCAGGTTGCATGCCATTGCCCAGGAAACAAATCAAAGGATTTATCACAAACCGGCCAATCCGTTTGTCATCGTCTGCGGTCATGCCGGTCCCCGAACCGGTGAAGACGGACCCACACATGCGGATCCGCAACCGTTACAACTGATGCAGGAGAATTTCCCACCGGGCAGTGTCATTACCCTGACACCCTGGGATACCCAGGAAATCTGGCCATTGGTGATAGAATCACTAAAGGCCCGACCTGCCGTTATTGTTCCTTTTGTTACCAGACCTTCGGAAAAGGTTGTCGATCGGGCCAAGTGTGGATTTCCGGCAGCATCAGCAGCAGCGAAGGGGGTTTATGCGCTGAGGACGGCCGCCAGGGGAGAAAAGTATCATGGTACCCTGGTTCTCCAGGGAAATGCCGTAGGTCACGTATTTGCTACTGAAGTGATACAGGAACTGGATGCGAAGGGACTGAATCTCAATGTATACTATGTCGCCAGCGCCGAACTGTTCGACCGCCTGCCTGAAGAGGAAAGGGAGAGAATACTTCCTGATTCCCTGGCTAGAGAAGCCATGGGGATTACCGAATTTACCCTGCCGACGCTCTACCGTTGGGTAACATCAAGAGAAGGTCGCAAAAGATCACTGCACGCCTTTTCCAAAGGTCATTTCAGTGGGAGTGGTCAGGCCGAGAAGGTACTGGAGGAGGTTGGCCTTGATGCCAAAGGTCAGCTAGAAGCTATCCTGGATTACGCACGGTTTATGGAACAGACAAATTGATTATCGGAAAAAAGAAAGTGCTGACCAGCTCTGCTCAGCACCTTTCAAATCATCTATTTGGCTGCAATCGGGGCGGTGTCCAATCCGTTGATTCCTCAACTATTGTTTGCTCTTGATCTTCCTGCTTTTCGACTTCTCCAGGGATAAAACGATTACCTAGCATTTTGTATCGTCTAGGTTGTTTCTTTTTGAGCTAAATGGGAGTTGAATAATATCACCATAAAGTGAGATCGGCGACCACCTTCGGAAACGAAAAACAAGGCTCACTGCTTCCACAGTTAGCACCAGTCAAGAATGAGTTCAACAAATGATCAACATGGCAGTCTGTAGCATTTAGGTGTTGAACATAAAAACTGCTCAAAGAATACTTATCAGAGCCTGAATGATTATTCGACAGGTTGCAAAACCAGAAATAGCAATCAATAGCTGCTGTTTCAGGACAAGAGATCATTCACGGCAAAATCGGAAATTATAATCAGTTTTATCATCAAAAATCACAGATATTGTGCAATAAGCAGATAAACTTTTCTTCCAATGCATCGAGCTTGGCGGGCTCTCTTTCTAATGAATTATCAAGCGGTTTGATTGCTGATTTTTCGGGAACTGGATATGATCCTTTGAACTAAACCTCGTGTAGATGGTCTCTGATTTCGATTAATCATTTTTGTTGTGGTTAACACCCGAACTTATATCGGAATCTGATTTTGCAGATTCTCTTCCTCCAGGAGTCTGATCAACCCGCCGAGAGTAATGGACTCATCGATGTGGTCAAGCAGATCCAGTCCCGGAATAGCAACAAGTTCTTCAACTTCTTCTACAAATTCCACTATTTTAAGAGAATCACCACCTAACCCAACGATGGGTTCTGTCAGTAAGGGGTCAACGTCAACGATTTTCCTGAAGAGAATGAGAATAGTGTTTTTGAACTCGGACTCCATCAGTTGATCGGTTTCTTCATCCTTGTCCTGAATCTGGTAAAGCAATCCGTTAAAATCCTCTTGGCGGATAATTTCAACAGTTGCCTTGTGTTTGATCTTTCCACTGGATGTTTTTTTAATTGTTCCGGGCCGCAGGTAGATTCTCACCGAGGGATAGATCTGAAATTCATCTCCAACGGTCTTAACCACCCGTTTGTCAATCTGAGGTAAAATATACTCTTTAAACGCCTCCGGATCAGTAAGGTATTCCGCTTCGATTTCCATTCCCAGGGCAAGCTGTTCTTCCTTCTCATCCCCCATAATCCCGAAAGCAATGACGCAATCCGGACAGATCTCTTTGATGCTGGCAACGGCAAATTCGATGTCCTGTGGATAGTAGTTTCTTCCCCTGATGATGATGATATCCTTGATCCTACCGGCAAAATACAGGCTCTCCTTCCAAAGCAGGCCCAGGTCTCCGGTTCTGAGGAAAGGGGTATCAAAGCCGGCTATTCGCTGGTTAAACATCCTCTCGGTCTCTTCGTCATTTTTATAATAACCCATACAGACGCTGGGACCGGTCAGGGTAATCTCACCGACTTCTCCCTCCGGCAGAGCATTTCCTTCGTTGTCCATGATAACGATTTTGTGATTATGCATATGGGTGCCAAGATTAACCAGGTATTTTTTTTCTTCAATTCCCGCAGATTCGTCGATCAGCTTAAGTCTTCCCTCTTTTTCCAGCGACTCCCGATCTGCACAAAGGATCTCCAGGCCCGGGGATTCGGAAAACATGATGACGGTTTCTGCCATGCCGAATCCGGGACGGACGACATCCGGTTTTAAACCATAGGACTGAAAAAATTCATTAAATCTCTTTGTGGCTATGTAGTGTACCGGTTCTGCTCCGATAACGATAGAAACCATGCTGGAGAGGTCGATCCCTTGCAGGTTTTCAGGTGTGGATTTTCTCAGACACATGTCAAAAGCGAAGGGAGGAGCATAACTATGTGCACACCGGTACTTAGACATGGCTTTTAACCAGCGTTGGGGTTGCAGAATAAAGTGTACAGGTGTCATCAAGACGACAAATCCCCCGCAGTAAAGAGAGCCGATTAAACCTGCCGCCAATCCGAAATCGTGAAACAGCGGCAACCAGAGACTGGTGCCGGCCTTCTCCTGCCATTGACCGAAGATACGGGATTGCTCCATATTGGCCATAATATTGCTATGACCGACGATCACACCTTTGGGCGAGCCGGTGCTTCCGGAACTGAATTGCAGGTAGGCGGGATCATTCGGCTCAATGACGGCGTCATGGGTTTGGGAAAATTCTGTATCAAGAATCTCCCGATCCGAAACTATGGTCAGTTCTTCAATGGCTTCATAATCGTCAGGCAGGCGTTTTTTCAGGAATTCAGCGATCTCCGGGGTTGAGATCAGGATTCGCGGCCTGGAAATCTTCAGGTTGGGAATCAGGGTTTCCCGATAAGATCCAAGCTGGTGGGATAAGGGTACAGCAAGAACGCCATTATACAGACAACCAAAAAAAATCGTCACAAATTCGGGGCCATTGGGCAGCAGGATTAAGGCCCTATCCCCTTTTTCGATCCCTTTTGTCTGCAAAAATGCGGCGACTCTGCGAGCTGAGAGATTCAGATCCCTGTAACTCAGTCTTGTCTCTTGATCATCGCCATCTTCGAGGAAGATGATAAAATCCCTGTCTCCGTGCTTTTCAGCCCTTTGCTTGGCAATATCAACAATCGTGTTGCAGGTTCGATAAATCATTTTAAGTTTATAGATTGGTATTGAGCCTTTCAGGTCGCTAAAGACAATCTGGTTCTGTTGCTATTTTAGTTTCTCATCGAGGGAAAAAAAGCAGGCTTTTGCCGAGTAGGAATCGGTCCCTTCTTTATCGCATTGAATATAATGGTTTCCCATCATTAATGCAATCCGGATTTGCCGAGACGGGAGATTAGATGTTGTCATTGATCCGGCAATCGTTATAGTTTAAGCAATTCAAACAGCTTATCGCACTGGTTTCTGGTAACATTAGCAACTTTGGAGGATGAATTGAACTCAAGCTCGGAACAACCCTCTTATTACAGTCTGACTCTCGATCTGCTTTCCGATCACCGTGCCATGATGCATAAAAGCCATGAAGCGTTCCTGGCGTACGGTCACCAAACCATGAAGACGGAAAGAGAGGCGTTGTTGTTAAAATTGGCGTTGTGCAAGGGTGGAGCTTCAGGATCGTCATTCAAGGTGGAAGGAGAATCCAAATGGGATCAACCTGTCCCCGGACCATCGGTTCCGACAGCTCCCAAACCTGCACAGTTCGGTCCGGATAAAATTTCGGAGTTTGCCACCGGCTCCCTGACGAAGTGTTTTGGCGAACACTATGCCATGTACGAAAACCGCAAGGCACCGCGAACACCAAATGGCGATCTGTTGTTAATGAGCAGAATCCTTGAAGTAAAAGGCACCAGGGGGGAGTTTAATACCAAGGCAAGCTTGGTGGCGGAATACGATGTCAGTGAAGATGCCTGGTTTTATCAGAAGAACGCTGCACCGGAGATTCCGTATTCCATCATCATGGAGATCGCGCTTCAACCCTGTGGTTTTCTGGCAACATTTATGGGGTGCACCCTGATCTATCCGAATCTTGAGCTTTGTTTCAGGAATCTTGATTCCGATGCTGAGCTACTTCGTGAAGTGGATCTCAGGGGAAAAACAATCACTGCCAGCTCTGTATTAACCTCCGTCGCCTCAAGCGCCGAGACTGTGATCGTACAGTTTGACTATGAACTCTCTGTTGACCAAAAGCCCTTTTACCGTGGGGATACAACTTTTGGTTACTTTACTCCCAAGGCTTTAGCCAATCAGATTGGTCTGGATCGGGGAGCCAAAACCGATCCCTGGTATTGCAAATCGTCTGATCAGGTAGAAAAAAGACAGTGGATCGATTTGCGATCTGCCGCTGAAGCATCCGACATCTTTCAACCGGTGTCAAATAAGCCCTTCTTCTACCAACCACCGGGCCAATTGAATTTTCTGGATCGTCTTTTGGTAGTCAGTAAAGGTGGGAATTACAGCCAGGGTTATGTTTATGGCGACAAAACCGTTGATCCAGAAGATTGGTTTTTTCCCTGCCATTTTTACCAGGATCCCGTGATGCCCGGTTCTCTAGGAGTGGAGTCCATCCTGGAAACTATCAGGATATTTGCCATCCTCAACAGGTTTGGGGACAGATTCAAGTCACCCTGTTTTTCCAATGTAGTCGGTAAAACCGTTTGGAAATACAGGGGGCAGATCATAAAATCAGATCGTCGGATGTCTGTCGAAGCGCACATAAAATCCATCGAATTTTTGTATGGCAGGATCATTATTAAAGCTGACGCTAATCTCTGGAAAGATGGACTCAGAATTTACGAACTGACAGATGCCGCTGTTGCCATCGTGGAATCGGCTGTATGATTCCTTTACCAACCTTAATGAAATTTGCTCTGAATGTTTACTTACACACATGTAGGAACTACTTTTAGCTGTTGATCATGGCTTATTGGTCGATCTGCGTTTCCGGAAACGCATTAATCCTCCCGGATGAGGTGCGAGACCCGTGGCACCTTGGAAGCCATCCTCGGTTTCCAAGGTTCCGGAAATACAGACCCGCCTGTGATTAGGGAGTTTTAGCCTCGAAATGTGAACTACTTCTAGTCGTACTCATTCACGATTGGCGTGAAGTATGATAAACTCGTTGCTGAGTAATCCCGGGACAGGTTGCATCTTCTATTAACGCTAATTCTTTCCATCTCTATTGAATGAAAAACTCGAATCAGAAACAAAAAAACTCTGCTGTCGGTCGTGTTGTAGCAGAATCGGGATTTCTGTTTCAGATGATTGAAAACTCGCTTGTTGCCACCTGCATATTTGATCAAGCCGGAGAGTGCATTGCGGTCAATTCGGCGTTTTGTGATATCTTTGCCATCAACGAGAACATATTGACCTCAAGCGGGTATAATCTGTTCCATGACAAAAAACTGACCGACGGAGAGGTTTTTTCCGACATCAAGGAGATCCTGAGATACAAAAAAACCAGGGAATGGTACATGCAGGAAGCTTTTGGTGTTATCGGGGGTGCGGCTACCGGTGGGCCTCAAATGATATCTCCCGGGAAATTGAAAGTCAGCGGGATTCCTATATTGGATGAACAAGGAGAGGTGGCTTTTATTGTTATTCAATATCAACCAGTCATGGTACCCAAATTTACCGATGAGTACCAACGCCTGCATCAATTTCGGGACACTATCAGAGGAGTCAGCAATGTCTGGGTGAACCAGACGGATGAAGAGACCAACATCACTTTCTGGAACAAGGCAGCGGAACTGATAAGCGGTTACTCCGGAGAGGAAGCTATTGGACACCGGGATATCTGGACCTGGTTATATCCGGATGAATTGTACCGACTGCAAATCATTGAAAAGATCAAGTCAGTGTTTAGAGGGGACGAGCTTAAGGATTTCGAAAGCTCAATCACTTGTCGGGATGGAACGATTAAAACCATTTCCTGGTATACAAGAAGTCTTAAGGACAGTCGTGGTAAATCAACAGGGTTAATCTCCTTTGGATTGGACATTTCCAACAGGAAACAGGCAGAAGATGAACTAAAGGAGCAGGAGGAACGTTATAAAAGCTTCTATAACAATGCCCTGGTGGGGCTGTTCAGCTCCAGAATTTCAGATGGCACTTTTTTGGAGATCAATACCAAAGCAGCACAACTGCTTGAGTTGCCGAGGGATAAGATTGTGGGCAAGCTCCGCACCCTGGATCTTTATCGAAATCCGAAGCAGCGGCAGAAGCTGGTGGAGGCACTTGAAAAACATGGCAAAGCACACAGTTTTGAAACCGATATGATCCTTCCCAACGGAAAGGAGGTAATATTTGAGATCTCTGTTAAAGCTTACCCTGAAAGTGATTATATGGAGGGTGCGGTAATCGATATCACGGAAAAAATGCAGGCTGAAAATGCTTTGCGAGAGAGTGAAGAAAAGTATCGCAATGTCGTCCAAAACGCCCAGGAGGCTATTTGTGTCATTCAAGACGGTTTTTTTCGGTACTTTAATCCCCAGGCTCTCAAACTGTTCGGGTACACTAATGATGAACTGTCAAAACTCCCTATTGAAGAGAGCATTTACCTTCCAGATCGGGGAATGGTGGCCGAACATCGTATTCTGAGAGAAAAAGGGGGAGATGCCCTGGATGTTTACTCGCATCGCATTGTCACAAAAAAAGGGGTGATTCGTTGGGTTGATATCAAGCCGGTTACCATCTCCTGGAATCGGAAGGATGCAATTCTGGTGTTTTTAACCGACGTTACCGAACGTAAGAGATCTGAGGCTTTGATGATTCAGACAGAAAAAATCATGTCGATTGGTGGTTTGGCTGCCGGAATGGCTCATGAGCTGAACAACCCGATTGGCGGAATGTTGATGGGGGTCCAGAACGTGATGCGGCGTTTGTCGCAGGACTTGGCTCCAAACCAGACGGCAGCAGTGAAGGCGGGAATTGATTTGAACAATTTGCAGGTGTACCTGGAAAACAGAAAGATTTTGTCTTTCCTGCAGGGAATACAGGAAGCCGGGAAGAAAGCTTCCAAAATAATAACCAGCATGCTCCAATTCAGCCGAAAAAGTGAGTCTCAAAAGAAGCCAGCCAACCTTTCCAACCTGGTGGACAGTGTTCTGGATCTCGTAAACAAGGATTTTGACCTCAATAAAGGCTATGACTTCAGGATGATTAACATTACGAAGGAGATAGACCCCGACCTTCCGCTGGTTCCCTGTTCGGAAACTGAGATCGAACAGGTGTTCCTGAATCTCTTTAGAAATGCCGCCCAGGCGATGAATCAGATGAAACCGGAGGAGTCACAGCGGATCATTATCCGTATCGCTATGGAGGCGAACCAGGTTCGAATCGAGATCGAGGATAACGGACCGGGCATGGAGGAGCCGGTTAGAAAAAGAATTTTCGAGCCGTTTTTTACCACAAAACCTACGGGCAAAGGGACGGGCATCGGCCTTTCCGTATCTTACATGATCATTACCGGGTTTCACAACGGAACCATGGAGGTGGATTCCAGTCCGGGTCGGGGAACTCGATTTATCATCAGGCTTCCAATAATTCCCGTAAAACCTGAATCCTAAATGATTTCCCCCCGAAAATTCATTTCCGGATATGATAGAAGATCCTCGAAGTCACGATTCCCGGTCTCCCGATCTGATACGCTGAAACTGACGCCTGGTAAAAGGCAATAGATAAAGGTTCCCCATAATCGTTCCTACCAGAAATGCAACGGCGGCCGCGATAATACCTGGCAGATCCGAAAGATTGATCAACACCATCAAGGTCAAAATGATGGTTGCCACTTCAATGATAGTGGCGATTGATATAGGAGAGGTCTTGCCGCCGTATACCAACACTCCCCACTGAAAGGTAACCAGGACGGCCATACCCGGCATGATAGCCAGTATCTTGACCGGGAGTAAGGCAAAGTCTGTCAGGTGGAGACTGAGTCCGGATACATTATGGAACCAGATCCGGGAGAGAGGCGAATAAGCAACCAGAATCAGCCCCAGCACCAGAAAAGCACCCATCCCGAAAGCAAATTTTCTAAGCTTGTAAAGATTCGCACTATCGCGTCGAAGCATCGCGATAATGGCTTCCTGATAAGAAAGCCCCACCGAACGAAAAAGGAAGATGAGTGCATTGACAACCGGCAGAACGGCCAAAGATTCAATGGGGAATCGGCTTTTTCCCATAAAGAAAGTTACCATGGGATGCACTCCCAAACCCAGAATCGTCATGAGAGCCAGTGGGTAGTAGAACCTTACAATAAAGCGGTAATTCAGATTCTGCCGGTTTTCATCCTGCACGGTTCCAATTTCTTTGAGTTCGGCAATGGACTTTCGTGTCATCAGCCGGACAGCTATCAATTCTGAGACAACCCCCATGGACAAAGCTGCAGCGCCTGTGTAAGCACCTACCGTATCCAGCGAAAATAATACCGAAGCTGTGACGGCCATGGCTGACAAACGTACCAGTGTTCCATAGGTAATGCGACGGGTCAGTCCCTTGGTGATCAAGACTCCCTGGTAAAAACGACGAAAGCCTATAGACATGGGCCAGGGTAACAGGATAATGAGAGCGGTGTGGGTTAATGCTGCCACCTTATCCGGAAGACCTATCAGATCTTTGATGATCAAGTCATAGACCGGGGGTAAAAGCATTAATACCATCAAACCGGTAATAGCAATGTTCAACACGGTTACAAATCGGTTGAGCATTCGATAGGATTTACCGTCTTTGCAAAGAGCAGTTGTTGCGGCGGTGATACTGATGATGAGCCTGTAGAAAAACCTTTACATAGCTGATATTATTAATTAAAATAGTTTGACACTCCATTAAAACCGGTGATATCGGAGAACCAGACTATG
>JANQGX010000048.1 GCA_028282885.1 SAR324 cluster bacterium | reverse complement strand
CGGCATGATAACCTCCCTTGGTTAAGAAGGATCATGCCGGATAAAAAAACAAAATGCAACCTTTAATACGTCATCGTATTTATGCCATCATGTACTAAGGTCCACCTTGGACTCGGGAAACAGTTCCAAAACCAGACGATGCACTGTCAAAGCCTTGCTACGCCTCTCTTCGGGCATTTCTTCGTAGTATTGATCGATTTTCACGGTGAACTCACGGATTCATTTCTTTACAAGCCAGGTATTTCTGATGGATAGAGTTAATTGCATTAAAACATAATCGCCTTTCGAGACCGGCCATCCCAAATTGGTTTGAACACCGACAGAAAAGGGGTTAAGCAGAACTAGCAGGCCTCTTTGATGATCTTTTTTATCGTCTCTTCCACTTCGATCGCTACGGTTTTCAGTTCGGAAGAATCACTTAACACGCTCAAGAGATCAGAAGGATTCAAGGTTCCGATTTTTACTTGCCCCTGTTCTTCCCAGACTGATATTCTACATGGGAGTGCCATATTGAGGCTCATATCGTTTGACAACACGGCATTGGCCTTGAGGGGATTGCATACTTCAAAAATCCGACATTCGTTTTGGAAATCGACCCCTTTCTTATTCATTGTTGCTTTCAAATCATGAATATGCAAAACACCGAACTTATTATTCGCAACAGCTTGTTCCAGGTCCTTTGTCGCCTGGTCTACCGATTTTTGGGTACTGACAATAAATCTCATATCTCCTCCAAGACAGGTTTGTTAAAACTTGATTATAACACATGTCATAAAATATGAACATCATGATCAGGAAACAGATGGTTCGAGAACCGACGATTATTTGTTACGATCGTTCTTTTGGTCACCTAAAACCTTGTTTCCAGAATCAAGCAACTTAAGCAACGTTCTATTATCTAATCTCTTAACAATTTTGTCATTTTTAGTCTGTCTGCTTTGCTTGTTTTTGGAGATACTCACTGCTCCGGGAAAAAAATTCAAACTCCGGTGATACGCGGCCTTTCTCCTGATTGCTTATCCCGCTTTTTGCCCGATACCAAATGCATTCCCCTTAAGCCTTTTTGACGGAATAGCCCAATTGTTTTAATGATAAACACACTCCTTGTACATCGCAGTCGTGAAAGCTGTCCCGACTGATTCAACGGGTTCTCGTAATAAGTGATATCCCGGCAAAGGTGATGTTCGGTTTCTGTCGATAACGTGCACGCTTTGCCGGAAGCTTTGAATTGAGAACCTTGGGAGGCAAAGCAAAACTTGAATCGGCGGACGGAAAAGTCATCCGAGGATTTCAGACAGAAGGGAAAATCACAGCAGGAGGCAATAATGGAGAATTTTATAGTATCTATTGAGAAGGGAACTGGAACCGATATTATTCTCTGGTTTCAGTCCTGGAGGACCGATTTTGTCAGTCTTTTATTTCGTCCTTTTGATTTTGCCGGAACCGAGATTTTTTTTCTACTTTTATTGACCATTGTTTACTGGTCCATCAATAAAGAAGCCGGTCGAAAAGTTACCATCGTCTTTCTTGTCTCCGCCTGGTTAAATGCCTTTTTTAAAGTTTACTGGAAAAGGCCACGACCCTACCAGGTATCAAAAGCTGTAGTGCCCGCTTTCACTACAGACGGATACGGATTGCCCAGCGGACACACACAAACTTCCACCTCGATTGCTGCAATCCTGATGACCGAAGTCAGCAAACGGTGGATGTTTGGCTTGCTGGTTCTTTATATGATTCTGATGGGAATCTCGCGGATGGTGCACGGAGTCCATTTTCCGCAGGATGTTCTTTTGGGTTGGATTATTGGAGTTCTAATTGTGGTCTTGTACGTGTTTTTCGAAAAAAGGCTTAGTACATACCTGACAAGTTTGAAACTCCCGGGGACCATCCTTCTGACTGTGATTGTAACTGCAGTGCTCATTGGGCTCAGCCTTCTCACACGGCCGGATCTCAACCATATCGCCAGTCTGACTACCCCGGCAGCCGTTATAGCAGGCGTGATTCCCGGATTCTATTTTGAGCGCACAAGCGTAAGGTTTTCCACCTCTGGAAGCTTCCTGCAAAGGTGTCTGCGCTATCTGGTCGGAATCTGTATTGCATTGGTGATTAAAGAAGGCCTGAAACCTCTCCTGGAACTAATCAACGATCACAGCATGTTCATGTCCTCCCTTGTACGATTTATCCGCTATTTCGTATTAGGTCTCTGGGTATCGGTTGGAGCCCCCTGGCTGTTTGTAAAAACAAAACTCGCTTCCGGGGAACAGACTGTAACCTGAATCCCGAGTACAAACGCGATCAGTCCGTTTCTACACCCATCCTTGACGGATTTCCCGTCCGTTTCCGGGACTGATCGTCGATCTTACTGCCTTGGTGAGGTTCTTTGATCAGCAATCCGTGTGTTTGAAGTTAGTCGTTTACCTGAAAAAAACTGACTACGAAACAAAACCGATTGCTTCATTTCCAAACGCGATTTAAAAGCAGGCTGTTTCCTGGGGAAGTTCATTATTTTCATATGGGAATAGCGCTAAATTGATGCTATCCTACCATCAAAAGGTTTTGTATCTTTGTGACGAACTGAATCAAAGGTAAGATTTGATAAAGATACTGTTCAAATGAAGTGGGATAGGAGACAATATAGAATAAAATTACATCCGAAACTCTACAAAAGCATTGATTGATTGGCGAAGACTGATCGTTCCCGAAAAAAGAATGAATACAAACGGAATGATTATTGGATTCCGAGAAACTGTAACCCAGTTCAGGATCTTTGACTGAACAAAACTGTATCGTTTATCGCAAGCCATTCTGGTACGGATATTTATAAATGGAAATCGAAAAACTACCTACTGTCTTAATCGTTGATGACGAACCGCATTTAAACGGTGCCATTCGTTTAACTTTTGAAGACAGTGATTTCGAAGTTTATTCCGCCTATAGCGGTGAAGAGGGATTTGAGCTTCTTGATCGAAACCGGATTGATGTCTGTATCGTGGATATGAGACTACCAGACACCACAGGAAATGAGTTCATTACCGCGGTCCATGATAACAATCCGGAAATGAGATTTGTTATCTATACCGGTTCCATCGATTATGCAATTCCAAAAAACTTACAGTCAATCGGTATCACGGAAGAGCAGGTTTTTATCAAACCCATCAAGGATTTTTCCAAACTCGTCAATGTAGTCGTCAAGATATTCGAAAACAAGTAGTAGGCAGGACAATGAAAAAAATTCTGATCATAGATGATGAACAATTGCTAAGGCAGGCAATCGGAGACTATTTTGAGGATGATAACTACGAAGTGGTCCTCTCCGGCGACGGGCAGGAGGGACTGGATCTGTTTTATTCGGAAAAACCGGATGCTGTTCTGGTTGACCTCAATATGCCACGGGTTGACGGATTCCGGGTCGTTGAGACCATTGCCAAGGATTATTCGGAAATTCCGGTTGTTGTGATTTCGGGGGTGGGAATTGTCGGCGATGCCATGCGTGCGGTTCAATTGGGCGCATGGGATTATCTAACAAAACCGATGAGCGATCTGGAAATTCTCTCCTACACCATGGAAAAAGCCTTTGATCGGGCCAAGTTGTTGAAGGAGAATCGAGAGTATAAAGAAACCCTGGAAGAGAAAGTCAGACAACGCACCACGGAACTGCAGGAAATGAATGAGGTTCTGCAAAACACCCAGCTTCAAATCCTCCGCACCCTGGCTTTGGCAGGAGAAATCAGGGATTATGAAACCAGTGGTCATGTCATCAGGGTTTCCAAATATTCGGAAGTTATTGCAGCCAAGCTTGGCCTTTCAGATATGGAAGTCGAGATGATCACCAAGGCTTCTCCCCTGCATGACATCGGCAAGGTTGCCATTCCCGAAACTGTTCTATTGAAAACCAGTCAACTCCAAGGCGCAGAGTGGAACGAAATGAAAGAACACTGTCGGCATGGTTTTAACTTGTTGACTACCGGGGCCCCTGGAAGTCAGAAAGCGAAGGAGAAACTGAGTGATTCCCTGGGAATAAAAAGCGATAGCGAGTTGAGAGGACAGTTGCTGACCTTCGCCAGCAATATCGCTCTCTATCATCATGAAAAATGGGACGGTTCCGGCTATCCTTCAGGACTTGGAAAGGAGGATATACCCATTGAAGCCAGAATCACAGCATTGGTGGATGTGTACGACGCGCTTGGCAGCAAGCGGCCTTATAAAGACGAATACCCGGAAGAAAAATGCCAGGCTATTATCAAAGAGCTGTCCGGATCACACTTTGATCCTGATGCAGTTTCCGCCTTTTTTGAATCTATCGATTCCATTCTGATGATCAAAAGGGAGTGGAAAGATTAGATCTTATCCCGAAAAACTCGGGATCGAAATCTTGCCGGGGTGTTAGTGAGCTGTTGCGGTTAGATAGAGTCCCAAAATCATCAATAGCGAAATCAAAAGCCTGATTTTGAAATGGGACTCTCGAAAGTAGAACCATCCGATCACTACTGCAAACAATATGCTTGTCTGGCGTAAAGTCACAATATAACTCAGATTCTCACTCTTCATCACATGAAGGATTAGCCCGTAGGAAGTCATCGTCCCTACTGCAGCAAGGGCAATTCTTACCCACTCCTTCTTGAAAACAGACCACTGGATAATGCCCCTCTTGCGCATCATAAAAGACCAATAGAGAACGTAGCAGACGGATGTCTCCAGGAGAAAATAGACCACTGCGTGCATACCATCAGGCAACTCTTTCACACTTCTCATCGACATCATTCCCGCTTTATCCACAATGCTGTAGCCGACTACTGTCCCCAGGGTAATAAACGCCCAGGCATTCTCTTTTCTGAAAATAACACTGAAGACAGTTTTACCTTTACCAATTTTCCCCCAAAGCAATAGCGTGGAAACGGAAAACACCACGATGGCAATCCCCACCCCGCCCCTTAAGGAAATTCGCTCTGCAAAAATGAAATAAGCGATCAGGGGTACAAAGGCAGGAGCGGATCTGACGATGGGATAGACATAGGAGATATCACCCTGTTCATAGGCCGAACTGAGCCCGAGGATATAGACAAAATGGATCATCCCCGAGAGACCAATCAGAATCCAGATGTCGATGGGAATTTCGGCCAGGTCGAAGTTTAAGGCGATAATCAATGTGAAGAGCAGCAAATAAGAGCCTTTGAAAAGAGAAAAAACCCTGGGATTCGAACTGGACTTGGTAAGTGAATTCCATCCGATATGGATTCCGGCTGAGAGCAAAACAAGGAGGACTGATAGTGGCGACATGGCGATGGATTTCGGGATGGTGAAAGAGCGTAAAAGTTTTGTTAGATTTTAACACAGAAAATCCCGCAATACGTCGGCTGGGATAATCGACTGATGATATTGATCATAGGGATTTCCAGATTCCTACCCTTTCATATGAAAGATAGAAAAGGCGCCGACCCGTCAGCTCTGAGACAAAGACTGTGGATTACAAAAAAAGAATTTCATAATTGCCTATATACCATTCGGGGGTATAGTATAAAATTAGTATCACTTGTAGTTTCTGAATATTTTTATACAAGAGCATATCGCATACACTACCTGTCAATCAGGTAAACCAGTCTCTTGAAGGAGAATTATGCACCCGGATCACGGTCAACAAATCAGCAGTCTAAATCGTATTGAGGGACAGATCAAAGGCATTAAGCGAATGATTGAAAATCGCCGCTATTGCGTCGACATTTTAACCCAGATAAAAGCAGCCAAAGCAGCATTGCACAGGGTGGAACAGGCTGTATTAAAAACACACATCCAGGGATGCGTCAAGAATGCGGTTCAGGCAAAAGATGAAATGGAAGTTCAGGAAAAGTTAGATGAGATCATGAATCTCTTGAACAAAAGAATTTAATTCAAGAAACAGGATTTGAAATGAAATTGAGTAAACAGACATTAAGCATAGAGGGCATGACCTGTAGTGCCTGTGTGCGAACAATTGAAAACGCTGTCGGATCACTGGAAGGGGTTGAAAAAGCTTCTGTCAATTTTGCCACTGAAAAACTCACGATCTCATATGATGCGGACAAGCTCTCACTTGACGGAATCATCAACGGAGTAGACAAAGCCGGTTATTCAGCAGTTTTACCGGGAGACAACGACCTGAGCAAGGACAAAGAGCTGCAATCTCAGAAACGAAAATTGCTCTTAGCTCTCGGATTTGCCATACCCCTTGTTTTTATCGCCATGGCTGAGATGGTCGGGATTTCCCTGCCCGCCTTTATCAGCCCCGGTCAAAATCCTCTGAACTTCGCCCTGGTGCAGCTAGTAATGGTGGTACCCATAATCATCTCGGGATTTCATTTTTATTTGAACGGATTTCCCGCACTTTGGCATCGAAATCCCAATATGGATTCTCTGATCGCTATCGGTACGGCGGCTGCCATTGGGTACAGTGTATGGAATACCATCCTTATAATTCTTGGAGAAAGCCACCAGGTCATGCACTTGTACTATGAATCCGCCGGAACCATTATCGCCCTGATAAAAGTCGGGAAATACCTGGAAGCAGTCAGTAAGAGTAAAACCACAGGTGCTATTAAGAAACTGATCGGACTCCAACCCAAAACGGCCCTGGTTGTGCGCGATGGCGTAGAAAAGACGGTTCCCATTGATGAAGTGGTGAAAGGAGATGAACTGATTGTCAAACCCGGTGAGAAGTTCCCGGTTGACGGCAAGGTACTGGAAGGGCATACCACCGTGGATGAATCCATGCTGACGGGGGAGAGCGTGCCGGTTGAAAAGGGAGTTGGTTCGGAAGTCATCGGTGCCAGCATGAATCAGAACGGTCTCGTTCGATACAGAGCGGAAAGAATAGGTAAGGAAACCGCCCTGGCAAGAATTATCCAACTCGTGGAAGAGGCCCAGGGAAGCAAAGCCCCCATTGCTCGTCTGGCTGATACCATCTCTGCTTATTTTGTACCGGTGGTTATCGCGATTGCAACCCTGTCGGGGATCGCCTGGTACCTGGGTGGCAGTGAGCTCGAGTTCGCTCTCAAAATCTTTATATCAGTTCTGGTCATCGCCTGTCCGTGTGCTCTTGGCCTGGCAACTCCCACGGCTATTATGGTTGGAACGGGAAAGGGGGCATCGCTGGGAGTACTGATAAAGGGAGGAGACTCTCTCGAAATGGCAAACCGGATCAAAACCATGGTTTTTGACAAAACGGGTACCCTCACTGAAGGAAGACCTTCCGTAACCAACATTCACCCCCTGGGAAATCTCAATGAAATCGAGCTCCTTACTTATGCAGCATCCCTGGAAAAGGGATCGGAGCACTCCCTGGGAGAAGCTCTCATCAGGGAATCAGAGCACAGAAACCTTACCCTAATGCCCATAACCGATTTCAATGCAATACCGGGTAGGGGTATAAGAGCACTTGTCAATCAAAAGCAGGTTATCCTGGGAAACCTCTCGCTGATGACTGAGAATCAAATCATCCAAAACGAACCTCAAGAAGCGGTTGATTATTCAATGGAAGGGAAAACCCCGATATACCTTGCACTTGATAACAAACTGCAGGGCGTTATTGCCGTTGCTGATACAGTCAAAGCAGAAAGCGCTGATACCGTCCGGCATCTGCAGAAATCGGGAATAAGCACCGTAATGCTGACCGGGGATAATGAAAGAACCGCCAGGGCCATAGCCAAAGCTGTGGGCATCGACAGGGTTGTTGCCCAGGTTATGCCTGGTGACAAGGCAAATCAAATCAAAGAAATGCAACAGAATGGCGACCGGGTAGCCATGGTGGGTGACGGCATTAACGATGCGCCTGCTCTGGCCCAGGCCGATCTGGGAATTGCTATCGGAAGCGGAACTGACGTGGCAATGGAGTCTGCAGGAATTGTTCTGATGAGCAACAGCCTGGCGGGAGTTCTGACAGCAATTGAATTGAGCAGAGCCGTTTTGAAAAATATTAAGCAGAATCTGTTCTGGGCCTTTGGTTATAACACCCTTGGGATTCCGCTTGCTGCAGGCTTTTTTTTCCTGTTTGGTGGCCCAACCCTGAACCCGATGTTTGCAGCGGCGGCCATGGCCCTCAGTTCAGTTTCTGTTGTGACTAATGCTTTACGACTTAGAGGATTCAAACCTTCCGGTATCACTGTTGATACCGGATCTACTATTCAACCTGATTCGGAGGAATCAATTATGAAGACGGAAATCAAGATTGAAGGAATGAGTTGTCAGCACTGTGTAAAGAACGTGACTGACAAACTTAATGCGCTTGATGGCGTCGCTTCCACTTCGGTGGATCTGGAGAAAAAACAGGCTGTAGTGGAATCAGCAGAAGGGGTCGATCATTCATTACTGCAATCAACCATCACCAATGCCGGATATTCCGTAACCGATATTCGCAATCTTTGATTATCTTTTACCTGTTGCCGCCAAGTAAATGACAAAAGCTTTATCAGTTTCCAACTTGAAGAGATTGTCCAGAGAATTGTCATCAAAGGCGGCAACAGCACAAGCCCCCGCTCCAATTGCCTCTGTTGCCAGGTACAAATTCTGACAGACATGTCCCACATCGATAAAAAGATACCTGTACCCCCGCTCTTCATACCTCCAGGTCATTCGATAGGGATAAGCAATCCAGAAGAAAGTAACAGCGCTTTTCCCGACAAAAGCCTGGCCATGGCAGGCTTGCACAATCTTTTCCACAAAGTCTTTATCGGTCTCAAAAAGAACCAGACTATGCGTTAAAGAAGCATATTTATAAACACCGGGTACCAACCCTTCCACGCGATTGACCAGCATATAGGTTTCGAACGCGTGTCTGGCTCCCGCGGAAGGCACTGTCTTCAGAATCGCCAGATCACCATGAACCTGTTTCACTCCCTGGGTGCACCATAATAGATATGACAACTCCTCTAGCGAGTAAGGTGTCTCGGCAAACTTCCTCAAGCTGGATCGATCTGTGGTTAGACCGATAAATCCGGTGTTTTTCTCTTTAACCAGATCGGGTGACGGAAGTTTGATTCCCCGCTTATTATCATCCCTGGTTTCGACAATCGGTGGAGGCTCCATTCCGCTGTACTGATCAGACATTTCCAGGTTGTGGTACTTGGTTAATTCCAAAAAATCTTTACCTGTTCTCTTGCTCACGACTGCCCCTGTTTTAACGTTTAATCCTTAAATCAAGCTTATCAGCAGACTTGCGATGCTACAGTTTCTCTGTTCAAACATAATTCTTGAAAAACAGTTGATTACACATTCTTAGAATAAAGCAAATGAACCCCCTTTTGAACCAATTTATGGTTGTAATCGGTTTAAAGTTAACGTATCAAAGGTTGGAAAAGCAATCCATTATTCCGGGGCGAAGCTGGACATAACCACAAATGTGCTTAAATCTGACCGAAACAGGGAGAGGCGATGAATCAGATACAGGAGAGGCGATTTGGTGAAATACTGTTTTTCGGATTGATATTTCTCATTTTCTTTCAATTAATTGCGGATTTTATCGAAGTCATCTATTCCACCTGCCTTTTAACGACAGGGCTGAATGAAACCGTTGCAGCCGTGTTATTTATTCTGGCTCCGTTACTGCTCTGTCTGGCAGGAAAAAAACTTCCGGAACTGTTCGCCGTACTGTCCATCGAATTGGCGATTATCTGTCGAATGGTGGAAGTCACCGCCACGCCGGGGCTTAAAATCATTATCAGTGGTTGCGGAGTCGGCATGTTTCTACTCTTTTTCCCGGTGTTTCTTAATAACGTAAAACAATCCAAGCGAGATACCAGGGGGGTCGTTTTGGGATTGGGATTGATATTATCGGTCCTGACCCTGATTCTGTTTAAATCAGTAAACGCATCGATAGATATTACCAGATACGGCTCTCTCTGGATTGGTTGGATCATCTGCGGATTAGCTGCCATTCTGGCCCCTTATATTATCCTCACCGGAGACAACCCCCCTCGCGGATCTGCTCGCAGAATATTCGGAAAAAAACAGAAAGAGCCTGGTATATTCTTACCCGCCTGGGGAATCATGTCGGTCTTCGCCATGATCTATTTCCTCTTCGGCAGCCCCACCGTGCTTGCAAGGTGGGTTCAGGGCAATTATGTGATGATTGTCGCCGTACAAATCGTCATGATTGCCATTTTTGGAATAAACAGTATTTTTAATCCCGGTGTCAAGCCTGTACTATCAAAACCGATATTGGTTATATGGAACCTGTTTTTCATAGCTGTTCTGGTCGGGTTCATTTACTCATTGCAGATTCAGTTCCCGATTCCGACCGATGCATATCCCTTGTTTGCACCTGAAAGCACCCTGGCAGATTCGGTGCTATTGTACCTGCTACTCATCCTCTCGCCGATCTTGTTTGTCAACATGATGGTCTTTAGCGGACAGATCATCAACACGGATCTTTCCATCAGAAGGGTTGGACTGGGATTCTTTCTGGCCTGTTTCCTTTTCCTGGTTTTGATCTTCTCCCATATATTCACCACCGTGTATGACTATATTCCCGTTGTCGGTCCTTTTTTCCGTGATGCATATTGGTTCGTCTACCTGGCTGTCGGTGTGGGGTTGTTGATTCCAATGATGTTTAATCGGGAGGAACTCACCGAGGATCGCAATATTCCCATAAATAAAAAAGACAAACTGTTTCTGACCATACTGGTCATCCTCCTTGTAGGTTTGGTTCTGATCGGTATTGACAGCGGGTCACCCTCCGAGATCAATGAGTCTGCGGAAAACCGACTAAAAATAATGACCTATAACATCCAGCAAGGCTACTCGGAACAGGGATTAAAGAACTATGATAGCCAGATCGAGCTGATCAGAGCGCAGGATCCCGATATCCTTGGTCTTCAAGAAAGCGATTCCCTGAGAATAGCGGGTGCTAATGCTGATCTGACCAGATACTACGCCAATGCCTTGAATATGTATTCCTATAACGGACCATCACCCGTCACAGGAACTTTTGGTATCGCTTTGCTGTCCAAATATCCTATTCAGAATCCACAAACCTTTTTCATGCACAGTATCGGAGAGCAAACCGCCACCATCAAGGCAGAAATAACAAAGGGGAATCGAACGTATAAGGTCTACGTTACCCACTTAGGGAACGATGGCGACCTCGTACAGCAGCAGGCTATTCTGTCCGATGTGGGGGATCAGAAAAACGTAATCCTCATGGGAGATTTTAACTTCAGGCCTGACACTGAACAATACAAGCTTACAACCAACCGGCTTTCAGACTCCTGGCTAACGAAATGGCCCGACGGTATAGAGGGCAGTGGCACTACTCCCGAGGCCCATGCCTACGGGCGGATCGATCATATTTTCCTCTCTCCTGAAATTGAAATCAGGGACAGCCGGTTTCTATTCAGCCATCACTCGGATCATCCGGCTTTAATCACAGAGATTGAAAACTAACAGAATGATGAGATTTAACGACAAAACCGCATACATCCCCGGGGGCTCAAGCGGTATTGGGCTGGCCATCGCCAAAAAGCTATACTCAGGGGGAGCCGATGTCGTTATCTTCTCCAGGAATGAAGACCGCCTTGTTAAAGCCACCAACCATATCAAGGATGGTGTTGACGAAGGCGGCAAAATTGAATATCGACAACTGGATGTTTCAAGTTTCGAGGATGTGAAAAAGGTGATGGAAGAAACTGTCACAAAGGTCGGTGTTCCAGATATCCTGGTCAATTGCGCTGGCAGATCCTATCCGGGTTATTTTGAGGATATTTCTTATGAACAGCTCGATGAGACCATGAAGATTAATTTTTATGGTGTCTGGAATGCTTCGGCAGTGCTTTTTCCCAAGATGAAATCCAAGGGCGGACATATCATCAATGTCTCCTCAATGGCCGGATTCATTGGCGTTTTTGGGTTTACTGATTATGCCGCTTCGAAATTCGCAGTCATCGGCTTTTCCGAAGCTTTGCGAAGTGAGGGAAAGAAATTCGGACTCAAAGTATCGGTGCTTTGCCCCGCTGATACCGACACCCCTGCCTTTGAGATCGAAAACAAAAACAAACCGCCCGAAACCAAAGCTGTCTCCGAGGCTGCTAATCTCTTCACCCCGGAAGAAATCGCCGATGCTCTCTGTAAAAAGATCGGGTCCAACACATTTTTGATCATTCCCGGATTTATGCCAAAACTAACCTATCACCTGAAACGCCTGGCTCCCGGTTTGGTTGAATTCATCATGGATCGGATTATCAGAGGAGTTCAAAAATAAGAACTCATGATGTTAAAGGATTTAGGGCACCTAAAACCAAAGGTATACATGGAGGGCCACATGAAACTTAAGTGTGTTTTTACCTCGGGAATACTCTCTTTAGCTATAAGCTTGGGATTCCTGATTTGCCTGTCATTGACCTCATGTGATCAACCCCGGATCATATCGGATCGGGACAAGCCATTTGATTTGCAGGGACACAGGGGGGCAAGGGCCAAAAGACCGGAAAACACTCTTCCGGCATTTAAATACTGTATGGACCAAAAAATGACCACCATTGAACTGGATACGGTGGTAACCAAGGACCGGCAGTTAATCGTCCATCATGATACTGCCCTCAGCGGGAAATTATGCCTGGATCTCAATGGCAATCCTGCTGAAGCGGTTCCCATCAGAGACCTCACCGTTGAGGAGCTGAAACAATATGACTGTGGCAGCCTCGGGAATGAAGACTTCCCCGAACTGAAACCCGTACCGGGCACCCGGCTCAGCACTCTGGAAGAGGTGTTTGATTTTGTGGAGGAGTACGAGAGGGAAAATCAACCCGAATCCCGATTTCGATTCAACATCGAGCTAAAATTTCCCTCCGATCATAGCTCGAATGATATCAACGAAGCAGCAGAACTGATGGTCAGTGCGATTGAAAAGGCCGGTTTGGTGGAATACTCAATAGTACAGTGTTTTGTGATGGACATGCTGCCGGCTGTCAGAAAACTCAATCCGAGTATCAGGCTTTCTGCGCTGTTTCAACCCTCCTATCCCCAAGGGGCAATGCTAATGGCCGGATTCAAGGCAAATAGTGAAGAAATCATGCAAAAAGCCATTACCGCCGGAGCCGATATCATCTCTCCCTACTATCTCTACGTTCAGCCCGAATTTATGCTCTCCGCCAGGTCGAACCAACTCAAGGTCATCCCCTGGGGAATCAACGACAAAGACCTTATGATCAAAATGATGAATCTGGACGTAGACGGCATCATCACCGACTATCCAAAACGCCTTTACACAACCCACCACGAATGGAAATCAGATGATCTTTGAGCTTATATTATATCAACGCTTTAACTTTTTGTGATTTTCGAATATCAATATTGTTTCGACTAAAATAAATTGTTCCCTCAAGCAAATTTCGATTTTAATTGTTCCCCTTTTGATCAGTAAACGCTCTTTTACCTAATCTGACTTCAGAATACTCCCTCTTGTTAAGTTCTGTTTCGGTTTTGCAATATCTGCTCAAGGTAGTGCCAAACCTACCTATAGGTGTAACTAATCACAGAGTAACAGTTCTCTCCGGATTGACAATCGCTGGTGGCATCAGCAAGATCGGTGATTAAATCACCATCGGTGTTGTAGTTTTTTTCAACCGTTAGAAAAAGATGATCGTCCCGTTCTCTTGTTTGATAGGATGCTGCCTGCATTGAACTGCCTTCTCCTTCATAGTGCTGAATCTTGGTATTGAATCCCTGGTCGTCGTATTCATAGTCTATTCTGGAAGAGACGTAAGCATTTGAACCGGATATCTTGTATAGCTTATAACTGGTTAACATTCCTTTGGAATCATATGTATTTGATACTATTTCATAAGGTGTAGTTTGATATGTCGTGTCGTTACAATAGTTCGTTATCGTCTTTGTCGTGTAACCGTAAACATCTTTGGAATAGTCAAAATCGTAATTTTCTCCACAAACAGGTGTTTCATTCTCAACAGCATTGGTAAAGTCGTAACTTCTGACACGCTTCAACCATCCATCCGTATCAAATGAATACTCAGCATGTAGCACGGAATCACCTGACGCATCCTTAACCAGATAGTCGTTAATCCTCCCCTGGGCGTCTCGCCCGTATTCATAGGTCATCGATGAAACCAATTCTTCCTCGTTATATAGATTAGATACTTTTTTTGTCAGGAAACTGTTGCTATAACTATAAGTTTTTTCCTCGATTGGAGTTAAATCACCTGAAGGATCAATGGAATAAACACTTTCAAGTAAACTGACAGGCTGAAAAGTGTCTTCATTGAGATAGGTATAGACTTTCGTCCAACGATAAAATTCATCATTACTCGTGTCATAGTATTTTTTCACGATCTGATACTGTCGTGCATCCGGCGAGGTATCCAATGAAGATAGTACAAAAGTCTCAATTGTTTTGGCAGCAGAATTTACAAGACTATCAGACAAGCCACAATAGCTTGTGGTCAATGATGTTCCATCAGCAGAGAAGCAGGTCGATGTAAAGGTATGATCATATTCATCACCAGCTCTTGAAACCTGCAACTGAGCTAATACATCTCCAGTGGTGTCATAATAGATGTAACCATTTGCATAATAATCTGAATAGGTTCTGGTATCCGTCGCAAAGATGACCCTCTTCCGAGCGACAGCACTGTTTTCCTCTGTATCGCTGAGCCCGTAATCACATCCGCTGGTTAAAGTATCTGTCGAGGGATCCGTACAATCCTGATCCCATTGGTTAGGAATATCACTGCTGTTATATTGAATGGTCCATTTGATATAAGGAGATTCCGGGATCTCAGCGTCATTGCTGTCGTAATTCCTGATCGTTCGCAAGGAGACAGGTTGCACCCTGGCAACAAAGAAATCTGCTTTATGACTGGGGAAAAAACCATCTGCGAATGGAATGTAAACGGGAATTGTCAATTCAATGTTTGTATCCGGAGACGGCTCGTCCAGGACCAGATAGATAGAAAGGTCTTTGTTGTCGTTATCCAGAAAGTAATCCGATTTTTCCAATCCAGGAATGCCCGAAAGCAGCGTTTCCGGAGAAGCATCATAGCCATAGTAGTATTCATCCAGTGGCTGGGTACTCTCAAGGATCAATTCAGATATCCCGTTCACCCGGCTTTCCCTGGTAAAATTATAGTTTATATAACTAACCACCTCTTTTATGGCATCACTCTCGGCAAATGAATCCGAAGGATGGTTTTGCTGCTGACAATTCTGCATCAACAAAGCAATCAAACAAAAAACGAAGATTTGTGTAATCAGGCACATTTTGGTCATTTTTTTTAACAACCGGATGTATCCGAAAAACAGCCGTTTAATAATATCAAGAGTTAACAACTTAATTCCCTGTCAAATGTGACACAAAAGTTACAAAGTTAATTTAATGGTTTCAGGAGATCGCCGTTTTTGTTTCCAAACCAGGCACTCTCCCTGAAACGAATTAGTTGATCGAAGTACCTCATGAGCATCTTTCTTCCCGGGATTTAGAATCTCTCGACTGCACCGTTCAGACACCTCAAAATCTATAGCGACCAGTCACCATGGCCTGGCTAAATCCTGTCGCGTTTTCAATTTCATTAAAACGACCGGTATGGGAGACTGTGTTCATCTCTAATCCAACAGCAAACCAACCGATTCTATAACTGAGGCCTGTTCCGAGTATATACCCGAAACCGGCATCACGGTATGTTTCCACCTCCGAAAGATCATCACCGGTCTTCCTGTTCACCTGCAACTCGGCCGACAGATAGGCCGGACCGGCTAGTAAGTAAACTTCTGTGGCTTCTGTCAATCGACCAAGCATCCGGTAGCTCAAGTAGGTAACACTGGTTGTAAGTCTGTTTTCCCATTCCGCCTTATAAGCCTCATAATTAAGAGTCGCGCTGGCAACGGAATAGCCCGCCTGGATGCTTAAATGCCCGGGAAGACGTGATTTCCAGCTCATCAAAACTGCTGCTGGAATAGATTGAGACCGGTAGTCAAGTTCTTCGGGTATCATCCAAAAGCCGATTCCCAGGCCGACTTCCATTCTAGACTCCCCTTCAACAGTATTTACCTCCGGATCAGTATCTTTCTCTTCAAGCAAAAGACTCGGCAGAGTGTTATCATTCGAGATAGACCCGGCATAAAGGACAGAAGGAACGACACTGAATATCGACCCTGAAAGCAAGCAGATGAAAAAGCAAATCAATACCTTAGACATTGCTTTCAGCTTTTGAGGGTTTGGTAATCTTTTTTGACTCCATAACCATCATGTTACCTTCTTCATTTCGTTGGAGGTATTTGAAGGGTTTATCGGGAAACACATTTTTGACGAGATCTTCAACCATCTTTTGGGCATTACCGAAAGGGGAAATCAGATCCACCAACCACAGTTTATCGCCTGAACTCCAGTCACCGGGTCTCATTTTCGTGATCCCTTTACGGATTCGCTCCTCCACTTCCTGACTGACAAAAGCCCAAAAGGCCACACCAACCGGAAACTTTTCCCCATGAAATACCCTGAATTGACCTTGCGATACTGGCGGTAGAATCATCCATTCGAGATCCGATAGAAAGAAATAACGATGATTTGGCGATTGCGTCATCAACCAGGTTATTTCTCCAAGAACATTGGAAATGGTCTTTGAAGGGGTATTTGCAGTGGTCTCTTTTGCTTGAATACTGCCAGGAGATGATTTTTGCACAGAACCTGCCTTCCTGGCTTTGCCAGGAAGGCCTGGTACCGCTTGACTCTTTTTTCCGGATGTTGTTGCAGCAGTTCTGTTTTGCGCTTGTTCACCTTGTTTTTTCGTTTTCTTGTCATTCAATGCCATTGTTATCTCCTTTGATTAACGTTCCCTCAGAGCTTCATCACTATATCTCAGGAATGGCTCCAAAATATAGTCTGCAATTTTTCTTCTTCCGGTCTTCACATCGATAGTCACAGTCATTCCCGGTCGTAAATGAAAAACTTCTTCACCCACCTTGATTTTCTGGCTGCTCAATTCGATGATGGTGGGGTATACCATTCCCATATTGGGATCCTCAATGCCTCCGGAAGCGATTCGACGCACTGTTCCGTCGAGTTTTCCGTATTTTGTAAAATTGAAGCTATCCAATTTGATCGCGACGGTCTGTCCGTTCTGAATGAATCCGACATCCTGATTAAGAATTTTAGCTTCCACCTCAAGGGGGCTGTTTTCCGGCACAATCGTCATGATTGTCTGACCCGACTGCACCACAGCACCGCGAGTAAATACAGAAATCTTGTTTACCCGACCTTTAATTGGAGATACCAGGTTCCTCAAATGAAGCTCTCCCTTGAGCTTGTCCAGATCGTGTTTTAAGGATCTGTTTTCCTGTTCTATTTTTAACAACTCCATCATCAATTCAGTTTGGTGGTTTTCTGTTATCTGGATCCGATTTTCAAACTGGTATTCAATTTCAGAATCGATGCTGGCGATGTTCGAACGTTTAATCTGTAATTCCTTTTTCTGCCGAATCTGTTTTTCCATCAGAGCATCAACTTTGTCACGCTCCATGATGCCTTCTTTGACCAGGGATTCGGAACGATTGATATCATTCTCCGTAATGGGAATCAGTTGTTCCAGAAGTGAGATTTCAAGTAGCAGACTCCGACGGCCCGATTCCAACATAGCGACTTTGTTCTTAATCGCGGTCATTTCCGAGGTATAACTTTTTTTCTGGTGATTCAGGATGATCGTTTCCTGGTTTAAAAACGGATTGGATAAGGGAAGGTCGATTCTTTTGTTTTTCCCTTTCAGAAACAGATCAAGCCTCTTCAAACGGATCGTCTTGGCCTCGTTTTTTTTCAAAATCTCTTTTATTTTTCCCTGGTTGGCTAACTCGTCCTGTTGGAGAAACTCCACCAGGATATCACCCTGATTTACGACATCGCCTTCATTTACCAGCACTCTTTTCACCACATTGGTTCCTTTGGATTGGATAAGCTGCATACGGGTGCTCGGAATAATAACCCCCCTGGTCGTGGAGACGATGTCAATTTCCGAAAACCAGGACCAGGCGATGATGAAAAAAGCGACAAAAGCAATAAACCAAGGCAACAAAAGTCTGGAGACTGGCATTTTTTCAGTCAGAAAAGCCTTAGCCTCCGAATAGTCCGGATGTTTTGCCGTTTTCGATGGATTCATTGTGTCTGTTGTCTGTATAAGGTGTTCAATTGGCTTGTACGAGACGTTTCTGTTTACCAAGCAGTCCTTCTGTCTGCTTGGTCTTGACCAGCTCACCATCGGCCAGCATGAGCATCCTGTCGACAATTCGGAGAGTTGGCAGACGATGAGCGACAATGATCACTGTTCTTCCTTCACAAATTCGCTCCATGTTTTCCTGAACAATCCCTTCCGATTCGTAATCAAGTGCGCTGGTCGCTTCATCCAACAAGAGAATTTTCGGATCTCTTATCAAGGCACGGGCAATGGATATCTGTTGTCTCTGCCCTCCGGACAGGTATCGACCTCTTTCTCCCACCATCGTATCATAGGCTTGCGGCAACCTTCGTATCCATTGATCGGCGCCTACGATCTTACAAACCTCTACTATTCTATCAATGTCAACAGCATCAATATCACTATTTGCCAGACGAATATTCTGGGCAACCGAGAGATTAAAAAGAATGTTCTCTTGTGAAACCACACCGATCTTATCGCGGAACCAGACGGGGTTGATCCCCATAACGTTGATATTGTCGATATAAATATGTCCTTCAGTGGGAAGGTATAGTCTCTGCAGAAGCCTAAGCAGTGTAGTCTTGCCGGAACCCGTGGAACCAATTAGACCGATGATTTCATTAGGTTCGACACTCAACGAGATGTTTTTAAGAACTTCTTTTTCCCCCTCCTTGTATCTGAAACTGACCTTTTCCATGCGAATGGCACCCTTCAGGCTGGGCAGTTCATTTGTTTGGGCCACTTGCAATTCTGATTTGGAATTCATCACTTCCCCGACACGTTGGAAACTGATTTTCAATTGGTTGATCTGCTGTAGCAATTGGGATATTCTTTGCGTAGGGGCAATCACCCTGCCAACCAGCATGTTGAAGGCAATTAATTGCCCCGGCGTCATCTCACCATCCAATACTAGCAAGGCACCTGCCCACAGGCAGACGGCGGATGTCGATTTAGTTAAAAAGCCGGAGAAATGCGAGATATGACCTGTCAGGCGCTCGGTATTGACCGAGTTCTTCGCCTGGTCAATGATCAATTTGTCCCAGCGTTGCTGGGCATTCGTCTCCAGTGACATGGATTTGATGGCTTCGATGCCACTGATGGATTCGATCAGAAAGGAGCTGTTGTCTGTCTGGATTTTGTTTTTACTTTTTAATTTCGACCGAATCAAAGGGGCAAACAGGCCATACGTCATCAATACCAGGGTGATGAAAATAGAAGCAATGAGTGTCAGCCTGAAACTGAACATGAACATCACCCCTAAAAAAATAATCAGAAACGGGAAATCGATCAGTAACATGAATGCGTTACCGGTAAAAAAATTGCGAATGACCTCAAGTTCTTTCACCCGCGATACAGCATCACCCACCTGCTTGGTGGAGAAGAAAGAGAGCGGCAAGGAGGTCAGCTTCTTAAAAAAGGCCGATGACAGCATAAAATCGACCTTATGGGTAACGCTGTTTAAAAGAATTTGCCTGGAACTGGATATCAGGTAGTCAAACACCGAGATGGCAATAAGACCGAAAATCAAAACATTCAGAGTGCTGAAGCCACTGGAGGCAAATACCTTATCGATGATCACCATGGTAAACAGGGGTGTTACCAGGGCGAACATCTGAATCAAAAGCGCCGCAATCAACACCTGGATAAAAACCGATTTGAATTTCATGATATGCCTCAGCATCCATCCAAACCCGAATCTTATATCCAATTCACCCGTTGGTTCAATGCTTTGCTTGGCGTCAATCGGGATTGATATGGCCTTCCCCAGGTATTTTCTTCCTTCCAATGCTTTTTCAGAAAAGGCCTCCCTGTTTTTCGTGACAGGATCCACCAGCAATAGTTGAGAATCACCGGTTCTGATCAACAGCGCATACGTGTTGGATTTACAAAGCAGTATCAGGGGATTTTCATATGTTGACAGTTCCTTTGGATTAATCTTGCTTGTTTTGCAGTTGAGACTGAAGTACTGCCGGATATAGGTCGGTAATTCAGATTGTTTTATCGGATTTCTCTTTTCCTGTCTGAGTGCATATATTTTTTCGGATATAATCGGGTTCTTTAGCACCTGCGCCAGTACGGTGAGAGCGGCGATTGCAGGATCAACTGTCTGACTGGCCGGAATTTCCGGTTGATGACCTATTTCTTTTTCCCGGGGAGGCGGTAACTCTTTCCGGGATTTCGCTGCTTGCTGCTGTTCTGGAGTTAGTTGGCTTATGGGAAACTCCTTTTTTACAACCTCTATTTTGGCCAACGGGGTGGTTCCCTTTTTTGCTTTTTTGCTCACCGTTCTTCGATCCGAAATTTAGTGATTAACCTTGCTAAAATAGGTGATAGCTTTTTTATCCAATAGCCCTGACAAGTAAAAAAGTTGAAGTTTGATTTCCCAGGTATCGATGCGGGTTTTAGCCAATTCCAACATAGATTCGTTGTACTTTCGACTAAGATCCAGAATCTTTGAAATCGGGAAGTGCTTTTTTTCAAATCCCTTTCGATATAAGTTGATGATCTCTTCCTGTTTCACCACCCACTTTTTTTGCATCTCCAGATTGCTTTCGCTGATCTTGAGAGATTCCAACTGACTGTATATTTGATCCTGCAGCTCTTTTTTTGCCTTGGTTTCCTCCATGACCAGAACTGCCTGATCGACATCAAGACGCTGCAATTGGTAATAGGATGCCAGAGGGGTAAACGAGACGGAAAAACTGAGTTTGATCGCATTATCGCGGACCGTGCCGGACGTTACGGAATCATCTTCACTTATGGTATGTACAAAACTCAGATCCATCGTTGGCTTGAAGGTGTCGTAACTTCTGTCCCTGTCCAGATGCCCCAGTTCCTGTTTTAGACGCGCCTGAACAAGTTTTGTGCTATTCTGTAGCGCCGCATCAATCCAGTACTGAGCATCCCTCGGAAAATCGTCATTGAATTCTGATTCGGACACGGACTCAACTGAAGGAAACTGGTCAATGGATATGGCTTGCTGTGTTGTTTGGGATAGATTCAATAACTCCAGTGAAAGCTTATTGGAGATTTGCCGGTTCTCTTTTTGATATCGCGCCAGCTCCACTTCTGCCTCCAATATATCTATCTTCGACCCGTAACTGGCGGTTGCCAGCTTTTGCTGAATGCTAACGCTTTTTTCTACAAATTTCAGACTCTCTTCTGTTATGGTTTGCTGGGATAACATCCGGCAGATTCTGAAAACTGCCATCATCATATCGAAAACAGCTTTTTCCTTGACCTCCAAAAACAGGGCTTCCCTGGTCCTCTCGTTCAACAGTGACTCTTCCTGATCTCTTGCCAGAGAGGAATTAAACAGCGGTTGTGTCAGACTGGCAGAATATTCCTTTGTTATGGTATAAGACCACGTTGGGTCGAACTGTTCAGTCTCAGTATGATACCCCGAGAAACTCAATGACGGGGTGAAATATCCCTGTTTCTCCCTGGTTTCCAGCCGGGAAGATAGCAAATTTTCTCTCGCCATCTTTAACTCGTAGTTATTCTTGAGCCCGGAATTAATAATCTCCTCAAGATTCAATCCTGCTGCTGAAAGGGATATCGGATTTAACGCTTGAACAAGGCAAAACAAGATCACTGCTATCTTTATAAGTTGGTATCTCTTCATCGTATCAGTGATAACATACGGATCATATTGTATCGCCGGAATTTGTCAGGTTTCTTTATTTCTTTTGCGTTCCTTTCAGAAATTGAAGTCCGGATTGTCGTAGAGGGAATAGTCCAGATTTAGCTGATCTGAGGCATCGATCAATTCGACTTCATTGTATTCCGAGCTGGCAACTTCAATTGACGGTAGTACAATGTTGTTGTGGTAGTGTTGGTGAGCTTCACCGATGGCCTGGGCTTTTTCGATGGCAAAATCCGGATCAACAGTCGGGTGGACTTCCTGGGAAACGTTCTCAAAATCATCGATTTCCGGTTGTTGAACCGTTTCATCAAACGGGGCAGCATCACTTTGAATCGCCTTTTGCAACTCTTCCTCCTCGGTTTTATACTCTTCCATAAACTGACGATATTCATCCGACTCCAGCATTGCCAAGCTTTCCATTTCAGTTTGTTCCCGGATGACCGATTCATCTGGCCCAAGGTCTAATCCCAGTTTGCTTCTCAGGTTGGAGATCATTTTACTAAAAATTCCCTGCTGTGCCGGTTCATCGGCAGGGTTCGTCTGTTGTTGTTCGGGTTCAACGTCTTCCGGGGGCGCCACCGCAGTGTCGCTTTCCGGCCCGGCCACTGGGATCGTTTCAATCTCTTCTGCCATCATGGAGGAAGTTTCATTGGTTTTGTCCAATTCAAGCCCGGGTTCCTGTTCCGTGGAAGGCATATCCTGCGAAGAGTCTGTTATCTCCATGGACCTGAGAGAGGTATCTGCCAGTTCGTTCAACCTGCCATCTGTCATGGTATAGGTACCGGTACCGTGCACAATGGCATTACCAATCTCCTCCACCTGTCCGTCACTTGTGGTGTTAATGGATTGCACCCCTGCCTCGTCCAGATAAGCAAACTCACCGGCCTCACAGAGTCCGTTCTGGTTGGAATCCTGCCAGATTCCAAATTTGGCCCATTCATCATCATGAGCATCAAAAAGGCCATCCTTGTTCACGTCAAAAGCCAGGGCCAGACCTTCCAGATCGGTCTTGGCATCCGGATGGTAGTCAGCCAGGACGATTTCATCACCCCTGTCAATCACACCGTCATTGTTATGGTCATAAGCCAGAAAACCGTCATCCGCTCCTGCCCAGGCCATCATGAACTCATTGACACCATCGGTATCGATATCGAACTGCAGTTCGGAATAGTGTTTATCGCTCAATTCCACCCCGTCTCCGTCGAGGTCGAGGATGATGGGTTTTTCACTCCCGCCGCCAGAGGTATCTCTTTCAAATGTAAAGCTTGCCGTGCCAATTTCCCCTGCTGTTCCATCTTCATTAAAAAGCTGATAACGAAAATAGCCTTCTCCCTCATCTCCTGTCGCATTTATTTCCACATGAGCCCCGGCGTCCGAAATGCGAGCCCAACAGTTGTGACAGCCAACTATCTGAAAAGATCCCCTGCCTATCGTATCTCCATCAATATCAAAATCGTTTCTTAAAAAATTACCAATTCGTGTATCTTTCCATGCGTTTTTCCCAAAATTGAAATGGCCTAAATCATCATCAACTGCATATGGACCAAAGCTGTCATTAATATCTTTCACCGTAGTCAGTCCAAAGACAAGTTTTTCAACTCCATACAGCTTATCAAATCCATCTTGAGGTGTTCTCACGTTTACCTCACCTGTATCCCTGTCGATATTGATGGAGTATTCGTCTGTATTTCCATCCTTCATCTGGTTGATTATCTCATCAAATCTGACGCTATAATATGCTGCATCAATGCCACCACCACCTGATATGATATCATCTCCTCCAAACCCCACAATTGTATTGTTTTCATCTCCTAAAACAATTATATCCCCAACCTTGGAACCAAAGACTGTTTCTATACTCGTAAACTTATTTATTTTATCGGTAATGAGCATACCTGTTTCTAAATTCGAACCATCTACTTTGTCATTACCTGCACCTCCGTTAATGCTAAAATCCAGCGTATCAGTCAGGGTTATGGTATCATTTCCTGAATTAAGTACTACATGTTCAATACCGGTGAAGTAGGTATCGTTTTTAACCAAATTAACCCCTACACTCCCAAAAACTGCCGTGTCATCACCAGCTCCACCATCAATGGTATCCCCGGTGTCAAACTTGATGATATCGTCACCTTTGTCGCCATATAACTCATCGGCACCGCTCCCTCCACTAATCGTATCGTTGCCGGAACCTCCGTAAATCCTGTCATTTCCCCCTCCGCCGTTGATAGTATCATTGCCTTCCAATCCTTCCAGCCTGTTGGCAGCACTGTTGCCGGAAATGGTGTTATTTCCCGAAGTCCCTTTGACATTCTCAAAATTGACTAGTGATGAGGATCCGCTTTGGGTATTATCAAGATCGATATCAAAATGACCGGTTCGACTACTGGCATCGATTGTGTCGTTCCCGGCACCGCCATCGACGATGCGCGTATTGCTACCGGTCAACCGGTAAGTATCATTTTTGTTGCCCAGCTCAACCTCTTCAATGTTTGTAAATGAATCGTCGCGGACATTTACCGCCACACCCTTGTTCGCTAATATTGCTTTGTCCTGGTCATCGCCACCATCAAGGGTATCACCTGTATCAAAATAGATCGTATCATTCCCTTCGTTTCCAAAAAGCTTGTCGGATCCTCCATCACCTCTCAGGATATCGTTTCCAGCACCGCCATAGAGGCTATCGTTTCCGGATCCTCCCCTCAGGGTATCATGGCCGGCATTCCCCCAAAGTTTATTGGCTGATGAACTGCCGATCAGGGTGTCATTAAAATCGGTTCCCTTGATATTTTCGACTCCGATAATGGAAGACGTATCGCTCAAGTTGATGCTGAGGCCTTCGCCAACTGCACTGGCATTCAGGGTATCGATACCAGCACCTCCATCGAGAAAAAAGAACAGTCCTTCGCTAAGATTAAGCGTATCACTCTTGTTTCCCAGAATGACATGTTCAAAATTCACGAAAAAGGTGTCGTCTATGGACACTTTGGTGTTTTTATCCTCCAGAATGGCTGTATCCCGGTCAGCTCCACCATCGATTGAATCGCCGGGATCAAAATAAATAAAATCCTCCCCTGATTCCCCCCGCAATAGATCTTGACCAAATCCGCCCATAATTACATCGTTACCGGAACCACCGCTAATAATATTATTTAATGCATCTCCATAAAGGTTATCGTCATAATCAGATCCGACAATTTCTTCAAAATTAACCAGGGATTCGGTTTCATCTGTTGGAACTATTTCATCCAATTCAACTCTGACACCTTTTTCAGCCCCGGTGAGGTCGATTATGTCGTGTCCGTCACCACCGTCGATAATGGTGTTGTTTTCGACTTTCAAATCCAATCGTTCGTTAAAGCCGGTCAAGTTGATTCGTTCCGCATCATTGAAGCGTTCAGCATGGATCAACGCATCATCCATACTCCTCTGCAAATTGGCCACATCGTTGACGCCCTCACCGCCATCAATGACTGAATCATCCAGATCGAATCTAAGTTTGTCATCGCCTTCTCCGCCTCTCAAGATATCAACATCTGCTCCACCATCCAGAATATCGTTACCGGCCCCGCCATCCAGTATATCTTCCCCTTCACCGCCATCCAGATGGTCATTACCATCTTCACCGAACAGCTCATCATTTCCGCTTTCACCATATAGCCGGTCGTCATCAGCTCCTCCATTCAAGGAATCATTACCCGACTCACCATAAATCCAATCGGTTCCGTCTTGTCCGTATAAGGTGTCATCCCCGTCACGACCCCAAATATCGTCCCTTGCACTGCCGCCATAGATCAAATCATTCTGGCTGTTTCCGGTCAGGTTATCCTCAAAGTCTGATCCGATGACGGTTTCAAATCCCATGACAGAATACGATTCTGTCACGACTTCTCGCAACTTGATTTCAAGTCCTGATAGTGCCAGGCTACCGTCCAGCACGTCATTACCGGGGCCACCCGAAAGAATGTAATCGTTTTTTTGATAAAGATAAAACCGCTCATCGAATTCCGTGAGGTTCAATTCGGATATGTTGGAGAGCCGGTTGCCATGCACCTCTTCTCCATCCGAGCTGTCAACCAGGTTAACCTGATCGAAACCGGTCCCGCCGTCAATCAAACTGTCCCGGGCATCCATGTAGATCACATCGTCACCAGCTCCTCCATTGATCTCGTCACTGCCCGCACCGCCGGTAAGGATATTGTCAAGCGTATTACCGGTCAGCACATCGTCATAGCCGGAACCGATGACATTCTCGAACCTGATAAACGCGGAGGCATCGCTGATATCGATATTTAATCCGCTATCGGCGGTCCCGGCATCAACGGTATCGATCCCCTCTCTGCCATCAACAGTGTACGTATAGGATCGGTCCAGATGAAAAACCTCGTTTGCAGTTCCCAGGTTGATGCGTTCCATCTCGGCAAACCTCTCCGCATGAATAGCTACCCCGTCACTCGTTCTCTCCAGTTCCGCCGTATCCTCACCCGATCCGCCATGGATGATGGAGTCATCGCTGTCAAACCGCAGGACATCATCGCCGTCCCCGCCAAACAATTGATCAGCTCCCTCGGCTCCGATCATGGTATCTGCACCGGCATCACCGTACAAAATATCATCGCCGCTCTCTCCGTATAATTTGTCATCTCCTTCTTCACCACGGATCAAGTCACTGCCGGCTCCGCCAAACAGTTCATCATTCAGGCTATCACCGGAAAGCTGGTCTCCATAGGCTGTTCCAACCAACTGCTCTATATTGATAATGGCGTCATTGCTGTCGAGGGTATCGTCCAAATCAATTTGCACGGCACTCTCAGCATTTTCAAAACTCAGGACATCGAACCCCTCGCCCCCGTCTATGGTATAAACGCCTCTTTTGGTATCCAGGATAATATCGTTGTTCGAGTCACCGATAATATGCTCCACCTGGCCCAAAACGGCTGTATCCAGCCTGCTGATACCGTCATTGAGCTTGTCCATTTCAATGTAGACGCGGTCGATACCGGCTCCGCCAAATACGACCGTATCCGCATCGTCCACATACAGGTGGTCATTCCCTTCGCCACCGTAAAGCTTGTCGCTTCCGAATCCACCGATGATAACATCGTCGCCTTCTCCTCCGAAGAGAAGGTCATCGCCAAAGAAATTCTTGGAATCCCCGTGGATCAGGTCGTTTCCTGTTCCGCCATAAATCCTGTCATCACCCAATCCCCCTTCAATTTGATCATTTCCTGCTTCCGCGTCGATGATGTCGTTCCCACTCAAACCAAAGATAAAATTATCGGAACTATCCCCCTTCAATTGGTCACTGTGAACAGAGCCGGTGAGAATTTCGATGTTAACAATGGAATTGTCACCTGTAATCCTGTCGTTCAAATCAATGTTAACGGCGTTGAGTGAACCCTCGTAAGTCAGGGTGTCAATTCCGTCACCCCCATCAATGGTGTAAACACCTTGCGCTGTATCCTCTATGATGTCATCCGCCATACTGCCCAGAACATGCTCCACCTGGCTGAGTACGGCCGTATCAAGAAATCCCTGGTTGTCACCACCTGATTGAATGATCGCCACATCAGTCCCGGTACCTCCGTCCACAGCAGTGTCGTTTCCATCCAGGAAGAGGCTGTCATCCCCCGATCCGCCGTATAGCTGATCTTTTCCCAATCCACCGATAATCAGATCATCCCCGCTGCCACCGTAAATAATGTCATCACCTGCCAGCCCGTCCAACACGTCATTACCACTTTCCTCCAGGGAGAAACTGATGGTTTGCGGATCGCCAAAAATAGTATTGCCTTCAGCAACGACTAATGACCGCACAGAAAGCTCCACTTCCCTGATTCCGGGTGGAATGATCAACTCCAGATTATCCAGATCTGCCTGATCAACCAGCCAGGATCCGTCACTGCCATCTGCCTGTCCTTTGGACAGGGTGAGCCCCGCAGGCATAGACACGGAGACCATAACACTACTGCTATCGGTCGCATTTTCCAGATTGGCGGACAGATTCAAACGAACCCTGGATTCAGCTTGGTCACCTTGCATTACGTCATCTCCCGCACTTCCGATGACGAGACTCTGACCGCTTGCTGTCCGGACCGGGGTATCGATAGTGAGTGTTGCCGCCTGATTGATTGGCATCTCTTCTTCCGACTGACCGGCGGATTCGTTTGGGTCTGCTATTTGATCCGTTGAATCCGAAGATCCGCTTGAGGTGCTGGAGTTACTGGTGGTCTGTGTATTTGTCTGCGGGGAGGTGGTGTTATCTTCGGAGCCTTCATCAAACGGTCCTTCCCCTTCAATATAAAAGGCGGGATCTAGCTCTTCTACCAAACCGGTTTCATCGGTTAAATCATTGCCGGAACCGTTTGCCTGACCCGAATCTGCCTGTTGTCGGTTTCCGGTGTTGCGATCCGGCATATCATCCGGATTTGCTCGGATTGATTGGTCCACCGAGATGATGTCATCCGCGGGTGCAATCGAGAACACCAGGTCATTATCCCCCTCATCGGCCGGTTGCCCATCATAATCGGCAGGATTCTTTCCGGACTGGTTATCACCGGGAACAGAGCCGTCATACTGTAATCTCCTGCCGGGAAGATCATCATCAGAGCCGGTTACAACCTTTTGCATAACAGCCTCTTCCATCTCCTCCGAATAGGTCTTTTCCTGGGCGCCAACAGAGTCGGGCACGCTGGAGAGAACCACGCCAAAAGCGCCTGCCATGGCGATTTGAGAAGCCTGCAATCCCGCTTCTTTTTCCTTGGTTCTCTTCCTGGCATGGGAGTAGGCGTTGCCGGGATCAAGACCGTCCGAATCCGGATCGACAACATCCAGGCAATCAAATCCCACTGGTGCTGTCAGATCCATGATTTCATTGACGTGCTCCGCCTGGTCGTTGGGGGGAAGTTGGGCGTCGAAAATCGCGAGATGTGCAGGGTCCATGAAATCCCGAATGCTTTCAACATCAAAGCTCTCATCACCGAACTGAAATTGCTCAATACCGGTAACAATCGAACTCTCCCCGGTCACTTTATCAGTTATCCGGAATACATCCTTGCTTTCATGGGTAATATCGAAATCGTCAATGTTTCCTTCGGATACAAAGGTATCGTTTCCTTCTCCGCCGTAAAAAACATCATTTCCCTCGCCATGGATAAAGGTATCATCTCCTTTACCGCCAAATAACCCGTCGTTTCCTTCTCCGCCGGAGAGGGTATCGTTACCGTCCCCACCAAACAGGTCATCGTCGCCTTCACCGCCAATGAGGTGATCGTCTCCGTCCATCCCGAAAATCTGGTCATCGCCACCACGGCCCAATATGACATTGTCTTCTGCGTTTCCTTCCAGGCGATCATCCTGATTGCTACCCGCCAGGTTTTCCACCTTGACAATGGTATCGCCGTCGGTTCTGGAAAAACCGATATTTGTGTCACCACCAAGAGAGACATCAAGGCTTTCATTGCTGCTCCCGTAGTCAACCCAGTCGCTGCCTTCTCCGCCGTCAATAAAGTCTTTTCCCTTGCCCCCATCAATAATGTCATTCCCTTTTCCACCCCGGAGAACATTGTCCCCCTCACTGCCAATGAGGATGTCGTTTTGGGACGAGCCGGTGACATTTTCGATATTGCTGAGTCGGTCGCCTTTTGCATCACCGCTGAATCCCCGACCACTGCCAAGATCAACCTTTACCCCGCTTTGCGAATTTTCATAGGAGATGGTATCAATCCCTTCGCCGCCGTCAATGGTGTCGTCGCCGCCACCTGCCATAATCGTATCATCACCGGCTCCGCTTGAAATACGATCATCTCCGCTACCGGTGACAATGCGGTCATCACCATCACCGGTAGTGATAATATTGTTCCCGTCTCCTGCATTAATACCGGTATTTCCGCCTTCCAGGTTGATGACATCGTCTCCCTGGCCGGTTATAACAATACTGTCTCCTGTGCCTGCCCGGATGATATTTTCGCCATCTCCCGCAAATATCCTCTGGTTTCCATCACCCAGGGTGATTCGATCGTTTCCTGAACCGGTGGAAATGGTACTGTCGCCGTCAGAAGCGGATATGACGTTGTCCCCTTCTCCGGCATTGATTTTCATGTTACCCTGTCCCAGTTCAATGGTATCGTCGCCACCCCCTGTAATAATATTGGCGTCTCCATCGCCACCGAGAATCTGATTGTCCCCCTCACCGGCATCGACCGATTTCAGGCCGGATCCCATCTCAATCCGGTCGTTACCCTCTTTTGTAACCACGGTTTGAAAACCATCCCCGGTCTTAATGACATTTTCACCCGCACCGGCGTAAACAGAATGATTTCCGTCGCCCAGGGTAATCCGGTCGTCCCCTTCTCCGGCAAATACCTTGTTGTGACCCCTGCCCAGGGAGGTAATTTGGTTATCCCCGTCTCCCGCATCGATTGTATTGTCACCGCCCGCACTGGTAATAACATCATCGCCTTCGCCTGTTTGAATGACGTTATTTCCCCGTCCGACCTCGATGACATTATCCCCCCCTTGTGAGGAGATACTGCTGTCTCCGCCGGAAATAATGTGATCCGATCCTTCACCGGTGACAATGGTGTTTTTTCCCTCTCCCGTTTCAATACGGTTATCACCGCCTTCGCTGTATATAAGGTTGTCCCCTTCACCGACAATAATGGTATCATTGCCTGCACCGGTGGAAATCTTGTTATCCCCTTCACCCGCATTGATTCGGTTATCACCTCCCATGGAGCTGATTTCATCCTCTCCTTCACCCGTGGTAATGGTGTCATTGCCCATCCCGGTTGAAACCCGGTTCCGACCGTCACCGGTCAGAATAGTGTTGTCTCCCCCGCTGGAAAGAATCTTGTTATCCCCGTCTCCTGCTGTCACCTGATCGTTTCCGTCACCGGTATTGATTTCATTGATGCCATCCCCTACTGCTACCACGTTGTCACCACCGGCAACGCTGATTGTGTTTCTGCCATCTCCGGCAGTGATTTCATCATTACCGGTTCCGGTGAAAATCCGGTTAAACCCGTCACCTACCTCGATGACATTGTTGCCGGCACCGGTTTTAAATTCCCCTTCGTCATCAACGCCATGGGTGGAGATAAAATTGTGCCCGTCACCCGCCTTGATCCTGTTATCCCCGTCTCCCATGTTCAGGGTATTGTTTCCGTCGCCGGCAATCACGGAATCGTCCCCGTCACCGGCGTAGACCTGGTTGCGTCCATCACCCAGACCGATGGTGTTATCTCCTCCGTCAATACTGACCAGGTTATTACCGTCTCCCAGGCTGATTCTGTCGTTTCCGTCTCCCGAAAAAACCTGGTTATCGCCGTCCTTTGCCGTAATGATGTTATTCCCGTCCATCCCCGGGGCTTCCGTCTCCTCACCCTCAGCCACTGCCTTGGTCTGAATGATGTTATCCCCGCTCCCCAGGGTGACAATGTTGTCTCCTCCCCCGGCAACCACCGTGTTGTCTCCATCTCCGGCAGTGATGGTGTCTGCCCCGTCTCCGGTGTGGAGTTGATTTTCCCCGTCACCGGTCTCGATGATGTTATCACCTCCTTCCGTGACAACCTGGTTGTCACCTGAACCCAGGGTAATATAATCATCTCCGGATCCGGTAAACACCTTGTTTTCTCCATCTCCCAGGTCAATGGTATTGTTACCGGTGGTTTCTGTGGAGTTGCCTTCCTCATCGGTTTGGTAGGTGGTGACGATGTTATCTCCGTCACCGGCCTCCACACGATTATCTCCACCGCCGACACTCAGCAGGTTGTCTCCATCACCAGCCTGAATCGAATCCGCATCATCCCCGGTAAAAACCTTGTTATCGCCATCACCCAGGCTCACAGAGGTTTCTCCTCCGCTATCCTGAACCACGTTTTCACCATCGCCAAGAATGATCCGGTCGTTTCCGGTTCCGGTGATGACCGTATTGTTTCCGTCCCCTGCCCTGATGAGGTTTTCACCGTCGGTATCTACCATGACAACATCATCTTTTCCGTCATCTTCATCATCCTCTTCTTCCCCCTCACTCTCAAGAGCCACCTGGGTGGTGATGATATTATTACCGTCGCCAACAATAACTTGATTATCCCCGTCGCCCACGCGGACAATATTATGCCCGTCACCAAGATGAATGGAATCGTTATCAACACCGGTTACAATCGTGTTGCTACCGTCTCCGGCAGTAATACTGTTTTCACCGTCTCCGGCATCGACCGTATTATCGCCATCGCCCATGGTAATCGTATCCTGACCTGATCCGGTCACGACCGTACTGGATCCGTCTCCTGTGGTAATGGTGTTTTGACCTTCACCGGCATCGACAATGTTGTCTCCATCCCCGAGGTTGATAGTGTCCGGACCGGATCCCGTGACAATGGTGTTATATCCATCACCGGCCTTGATGACATTTTCCCCTTCCCGGGCGTTGACAATGTTGTTTCCATCACCGAGTTGAATAAAATCATTGCTGTCTTCGGTAATAACATGGGCAACTTCATCATTGCCAAACGTATAGTCAAAATCGGTGACATCAATCTCCCCATCCACATCACCAAACATGGCCTGAAACGCCTGTTTCATATCCAGTTGCGTTTCTCTGGAGGCATTTTCCACTCCGTAGTGTTCCAGAATCTCTTTGACCGGGAAGCGTTTACCCCCGACTTCCAGGCTGGTGGTCTCTCCCCAGTCTGTAAAGCCTTGAACCCGGTGGGTTGTGGTCAATTGGTCGGCATCGGTGATGCCCGCTTCTCCGGAATTACGGAAGCCGATGGTCAGGGTGCCGTCAGCATCCACTTCCATCAACAGATCTTCAATTGAGACCGAATTGGGGTTAAAACCGTACTCGTTTGTCAGATAGGTATTGAGGCGGGTGATATCGGTTACCGAATCGGAAATACTGTCCAGTCGGGCGGATTGCGCCTTGACTTCCACCCTTTCCCAATCCTTTGCCGCCAGGATGAACTCTGTAAAACCATTGGAACTGGCTTCGGCAAAGGCCTCCTTGTTCTCGTGGATGATGGTTTCCTGTTGGTCCTGGTAGGTTTGAATACTCTCGGTCAGCTCAGTGATTTCATTCCGGATGGCGTTCATCCGGGCTATGATTCTTGAGGATTCATTTGTCCCGCGTTCTTCGTTGTTGTTGCTCTCGTCTCCGTAGGTTGTGCTGCCTGCGAAGCGGGCAGGATTTTTCTGCAGGCTTTCCAGTTCATCCTGCAGATCTTTTATTTGACCGTTAGCCTCTTCGATTTCAATGGTGCAGGCGCGATATCCTGCAATGGCGATCAGCAGGCTGTTTCCCGGTTGGGAGCCCGCATCGTTGATGGCCTGGTTTTGGGCGTTTTCGGTCTGGGTCAGGTTTTCGATCCGCTCTTCCAGGGAGGTGATCCGCTGCCGGAAATCTGCTATAGCCTCCTTCTTTTCCGTCTCTGCATTCGGGTCGTAACCATCGTCTTTGTTGTTGGTGGAATTGGCCGGGGTTCTGATCCGGTTTTCCAGTTGTTTTTGCAGGGATGCCAGGTGTCCGTTCAGATCCTCCAGGGTCTCACTGGTATCGTTTCGCTCCAGGATCTGTTCGGTGTAGGTGTTGATGGAGTCTTCTATCTCAACCAGTTTCGCCTCGACTACTTCGGGATCCGCCTGAATAGCTTCGGGATTCTCTTCGTTGTCTTCGGGGAACACTTCGGGCAAAAAGGCCCTGGCGCGCAGATCTTCTATATACTCCCCGCTTTGCTCGAAGGTGGCGAAGTCCTGGGCGGTTTGGATATTGCTGTAGAGGTCAGAGAGATCTCCGTCTGCAGGCGTCTTTTGGATGGCGTCCTGGACATGTTCATTGCCCGCTTCCACCTGGATGCTTTGGGCCAGTTGGATGGTGGCCTGGCTGATCAGGTCACTGGGGCTGTCAAGATCGGTGCCGCCTTTGACCTCTTTGATTTCCCGTTCAAAGGTTTCGCCGTCTTTTTCATAAGTGACGATTCTGGTGGTTTTGGTACCTCCAATAACATAATCGCCGTCATCAAAACCGATTATCAAATCTTCAATGTAAGCCCCATTGGCAATCTGTCCGTCTGCTCCGATCATCTGCGTGATCAGACCATTCTCCGGATCGTTAAGTTGTTCCAGGGCACCTGCAGCCAACTCACGGGCCGTATCACCGTACATACCGTCTAATCCCCATGAGTCGGTAATTTCAAACGCTTCATTCTCTTCGTTAAAGCTGATAACTGCCCAGGACTCGGGGTTTTCATCTGATGATCCATAAATGGCATTCCCTGCGGCGTTGCCTAATGCAGTGCCAAAAACCGATCCGACATAGCCACCCACGGGGTTGCCAGAGGTTGCAGCAGATCCCACATAGCTTCCAATGGCTCCGCCTATTACTCCCAGGGTGGAGGCTTCTTTGGTTTCCGGTTCTACTATATCATTTCCAATAGCGGTTGAGCTAATCTCATCGCCTAAACCAAGAGCCGTAATTATGGTATCATAACTGATATTTGTCGGCGTTTTAAGATTAGACAAAACTGATATTGTCGCCCTGGCTTGTTTGATTTCATCCGGGGAAAGCCCCAATCGCTCGCCAAATGTGTTCCAGACCATATCTTGCGCCATACCAACTCCAATATTGGTTGCGCTTGTTGATAGGTCATCGGTTATGATGTAATCAAGTGCGACCTTTGCTGAAAACGTCTCAATATCTGACCAGTTTCCCTCTGCTGACAAACTATCAATCCAGGCCTGACCACCCGCACTGAGGACGCCTTTCTCCGAAACTGCAGAAAAATCAATTTTCTGATCCACTTCATCCGGAATTACGGGCTTCAATTCTCCGGAGACAAGATCGAACAAATTACTACCCGCCATACTGACTTCGGTTACTACTTTGCCCACTGCTTGAGCAGTAATGTTTTCAGCCGTTTCAGCGATTTGCCCTGCAAATTCCTCCCCTACTTCCATGATATCTTCGAGGGCATCCATGATATCATAATGGTTTTCCAGCTCTTTCAGCACTTCCGGGGTGATTTCGCCAGCAGCAATTTGGGACCTAATATGTTCAGGAAGCTCATTCCACTCGTCCGGATCAAGGCCGTGGTTTTTCATTGCATTAGCCACAGCATCAATGCTTTTCAACCCCTCACTCCCGGTCAAATCATCAATCATTTCCTGGGGAGCGCCGAGATCGTCCAAAGCTCTTTTGACAAGCCTTGATCCGATTTTTCCAGCATCGGCGTCTCCGGCTTCTGTAACTATATTAAAAATTTCGTTTCCTTCCAGACCCAGATCTTGGAGCGCATTGGCGGTTAAACCATGTTTTTTAATCTCTTCGAAACGAATTTCAAAATTGTCTAGACCCTCAGAAAAGTACTCGGCACCTATGTCTTTTATTACTGTATTCAGATCAATACCAAGATTGTTGCCAATTGCCTCGTTGAAATCTGTTAGATATTTATTGAAATCAGCTATTCCATCTACATCTCCTTTCAATTCAAGCAACTGACCTGTCAGACTGCCGCCAAGAAGTGTATCCAGGTTCAGACCGTTGTCAATAAAACCTTCGAGATCTTTAACCGTTATCCCTTCAAACTGGGTTAGTGTTTCAATATACCCTTCGACTTCTTTTTCGGTGATGCTACCTCCGGATAAAGATGAAATAAGCCGGGCTTCCGTACTAAAATCTTCGCCGAACATTTGATCGACAGCAGTGTTGAGAACAGTCATCATCACCATTGCTGGCAGGCCTGAAACCGAAGCGAATTCAAGGATCTGTCCAAACGCTACCGAGCCACCGATATGGGCAGCATCCTTTGCTAATTCACTCTGAAGTTCGGTCAGTAGATCGGGATCGTCGGTTTCTACAAACTTTACAATGTTATTGTACAGATTCTCAGCTCTACCGGCGTCTACATGATTACTCACCAAATTAATAAACTCCTGCTTGGCATAGTCGGACGCCAGATTACATCCCGCTTGTTTGATTGCTAGCCTGGTTAGGTTTTTAGCAGTTGATTTGCGGGTTGCCCATGGATTTTGAAAATCTGACACCACAGATGAATTATTATCACTCATCATATGCTCCAAAAATCGAATAAAATGATATTTAAGTTATTACACTGTATTTGTATTACTCTATTGCCAACAAATAGCCATTTGCATTACCAATAAAAAGAACACCGTTGGCGATAAACGGCGACCTCCCTTGAGGAAAACCCTCCAAATCATGCTTCCAAATCAGCTTAAAACTCACAGTGTTAAATGCATAAACAAAGTGATTACTACTTGCAAAATACACAATGTTTTCAGCTAAAACCGGTGACATAGCAGTTGATTTTCCCGTATTGTAGCTCCATTTCAGCGTCCCGTTCGTAGCATCCAAAGCGTAAAAATGATGGTCGTAGCTGCCGAAATAAAGGGTCTTTTTGTGAATCAGCGGTGTCGAAACACCTGCTAGAAAATCTTTTCCGGTTTGGTATGACCATTGGAGCCTCCCGTTTTTTTTATCTAGCGCGTACACGGTTCCCTTTCTATCTCCAAAATAAACCAATTGATCGTCAATTGCAGGAGATGAGAATCTGATTGCTTTTTGGGCCTTGAATGTCCAAGTTGTTTCATGTGTTTTCACATCGAATGCGTAAAGATTTTTATCGCCATTTCCAGCATAAATCATCCCATCATCAATGACTATCGCCGTGATAAACGAACGACCTGCCTGATAACGCCAGATATCCAATCCGTTGTGCAAAGTATCTAAAGCATATAAATGGTGGTCACTGCAACCGACATAGATGATGTTATCCAGCACCGCAGGTGAAGCCTGGAACTCGTCCCCTCCCTTGAACCGCCATTTTTCTTGACCGGTATGAATATTCAAGGCGTAGAAAATACCATTTCTGGTGCCGAAGTAAACTGTATTCCCGGCTATAGCGGCTGCTCCGGAATGTGTACTATTATTGAAAAACTTCCATTTCAGGACCCCAGTTTTGGCATCCACGGCAAAAAAAGACCCTGAGAAAGGATTGCCGAGCGTAACGGAATTGCCGAAATATACCACACCTTCATGGACGATAGGTGAAGAGATTGACGTGCCTGCATTAAATTTCCATTTCAGTTTTCCTTTTCTTGGAGCAGGGCCCGGAAAGACCCCTGAATTTCTTAAATCTCCGCGAAACTTGGGTAAGGGTTGAAGAGATTGCCCCAGCGCATTCGTCAAAAACTGGTTTATTGCCAGAAATAGGAAAGACATCAAGATAATGACTCGTTTTCTCATAATACATTTAATGATTGAATGCTTTGTTATGTATGCAGATTTTTCAGGAAGCATTTGGATTACCTCTATTCTATAGCATATAGATGCTTGTCATTACTACCGATAAACAAAACACCGTTCCTGATGTAAGGGGAACCGGACCGGGTTTTCTCTTCCATCTTCACTTTCCAGTTCAGTTTTCCGCTAGTAGCATTAAGCGAATAGAGATGATGATCGTCACCACCGACAAAGACGGTATTTTCACAGACCACGGGTGAGGACTTAAGTGCAAAGGCTGCTTTGAATCGCCAGATCAGCTCACCGTTTTTAGCATTAAGGGCATATAAAAAAGTATCATTGCTGCCGACGTAAACCATTTTGTCGGTTACGGCAGGTGTTCTGTCAATGCTGTCCCTGGCTTCAAATTTCCAGACAGCTTCTCCCGTGTTACGGTCTACAGCCCCCACAAACCCTTTGTTTCCGCCGAAATATACCAGCCCATTCCTAACGGCTGCTGTTCCGAAACTGAATGGATTAGGGAACTCGAAGTCCCATTCAAGCTCCCAACGTTTCAGGTTCAGTGCATATAATCGATCATCACATGATTTGAAAAACAAAGTCCCACCTTGCAAAGCTGGGGAGGAGGGATAACAACCGGATTTAAAAAACCAGAGCCTTTTTCCTTTCCGTTTTGTGTCAAAAGCATTGAGCAGCGATCTGCGATCAGAGATATGAAGAACACCATTGATAATGAGGGGTGCGGTGGTGAATCCGCCTTTGTGAGAATACTTCCAAACAAGATTGCCGGTTTGGGCGTCCAAGGCATATAGATACCCGTCCGTGGAACCGAAATAGACAACCCCTTTGTAAATACTGCATCCCGCAAATACATCGTTTTCTGTCTTGAATCGCCAGATCTCTTTGCCGTTTTCGATATCGAGTGCGTAAAAGTAACCGTCGTTGCTGCCGAAGTATACCTTATGCTCATCAGCAACCGGAGACGATGCAACGATACCGCCGGTTTTGAACTTCCACTTCACTCTTCCTTTCGATGGTGCCGGACCAGGGAATACACCCGTATTTTGATAGTCGCCCCTGAACCGATAAATCTGTGCATCCGGGATTAACCTTTCGCTCTTGTAAAGGCCCTGCCTGCGGACACTGGGAAGACCGCAACTTGAGAGTAAAAGAAATGACGAGATTAAAACTATGCAAATTGATTTTTCAAAGCGTATTCGATTCATTTTCATTATTCTAGAAATAGGGGCCGTAGTTGAAATATTGACATTTGATTTTGAAATGTATACACCACCAATTGTTATTCAATCGTCTTCCAGTAACACTCTACATCTTGAGCCGTTCGGTTAGCTCTGTTGCGAAATGATTTTTTGCCTTATCAAAACAAAAACGATCAAAAACAGAGGTCATTTACTGGGTTTTGCTTTTGACGATTTTTCAGCGATCAGCATCCCTTCCCTTCAGTTCAACACCTTTGGAGATCTTAAACATTGAATTATTCTCAGGATAAATTTCCCTAACCGATTTATAACAGTTAACCAGCAATGAAAATTTAGACATTTTTATCACGAAGCAAAATTGAAGGCAAACCGGATCAGTATCGAAAAAAAGGGGAATAGGAAAAAGATCTCTTTGATTTTAGCTGTCTAAACAGCTTTAGATAAACTCTTGTTTTACCAGTTATAATCGTTTATCTACAATTAAGTTTTGATTGTAAAGTAGAGTAAAACTGGATTAAACCAAATCGGAAGACGGAATGAAAAACCATGTATCCGATTTTCTAGGGATTCTGCTTGCACGCAGATCTTTTTTACCCTGCATCCATATTCTATGTTTAAAAATTGAGTCTGCTCCGAAAAGTATTTTTAAGAATCTTGCTAAAAAATTGTGTCTCAAAATCGTACGAAGATTCAAAAACTCACCTTGACGAAGGGTAAAAGAACCCCCAAAATTCCCAGTTTTTTGCCAATTTAGACTTTTCGGAGCGGACTCAATATTAGCTTTTTCATTTTTACTCTGTGCTATACAGAAATCAAAATGACAAACCAATTGTGAATGCAAATATGCCAAAACTTGAATTCCACCATTTGTTAATGTACTCCCCATATTTGTCTTTCTTTGATTCCGAATATTCAGTTGGATATTCACTAGTTGGATATTCACTTGCGTTGTCGAAATCTATCGAAGAGTTATAAAGGAAATGATATACAATCCAATCGCACCCAAAATGCACAAGAATCCGATCATAGGACTTAATCCATTGATTTCCGATCCCAAGAGTAAAAACACTTGCTTGGGCGTACAAATCAGCCTCAAATTCTGTTTCTCCATCATCGATCCCAGTTACTCTTGCGTCGTACTCTTTTTCGTGAAAAGCGAATAGGATATTGAATGTTTTACCTGTAAAATACCTTAAATAAGCCCCTCTTTTCCTGTACTCACCACTTGTGTTAATATATGTATCACTATCTTTGCGTACCGGTGCAGATACCACGAAATCAACAAACTCGCTTATACTCTGGATACGATCATTCTCATCAATTCTGGCTTCCTTTTTTTTTGAATATCCATGATCTAAACCTATTAAGACACCATCAATCAGATTGTAACCAATTGTTATGGTGCCCGTATAGAATGATGGAAAATCTGCCTCAGAAGACAAACCTAATTGCAAATAACCTTGTTCTCGTTCTCGTGCTATTGGTTCAGTGTCACCAAATACAGCAATTGAGGTTAATAGAAAAAAAAGACTGACAACTACCTGCCTCCTCATGTAAAAACCAGTTCGACGTTTTTGAATTATATCAGAGGACAGCATACCTATTTCCAGGTGATGGTTGCACGGTTTGTTTTGGGTCTTCCTGCTTTCTTGGGCAATAGCTCACAACCTGTTGATAATTCAACTTTTTTGATGAATAGCTCATTGCCCATAGGTCTTCCGGTTCTGAAATGACACCTTAACTCGTCAATACTCACAGGATCGGATCTAAGCCATTCTGCCCATTCAACAGCACTACCTGTTTCCTTTTGTCTTGTTCTGCTCAGGGAATCAATATCAAACAAACACAGGTTGAATCTTGCATTTGACAAAGGATACTCTTCGGTTTACCTGCAGATGCAGGCTTGTACTGAATTTCTATCAGCATGCCGTATTGCTGCTAATAGATGAGATACATCCAAAGAACTGGAAAAGAACCTCCCCTGAAACAAGTGACCCCTGGTTTTTATCCGGAAACGGATAAACCATGTATAAAACCTGTGAGATTCCCCGATTCCTCTGCAAAGACTATCCGCATTTGATGGAATTGCCAGAAGATGGATATGGTTTGTCATTAGGCAAACTCAAACTCCGCTAGATTTAAAATGCGCATTGAAGCTTATAAGATACTCGATCTTCAGTTTCCATAAAACAACAATGAAAGAAATTAAAATGAACAATACAATTGGACTACCAATACCTATGTAAATTGCGAGGAAACATTTTGCTTTCTTTTTAAGCATATCTGTTTGTATATCGGAGGAAAGCATATCTTTTTTCTTGTAATCCATTTCCCTTAAATCAGGTGAGATATCTATTTTCCAGTGTTGAGATTTCAATAAGATTGACTATAATGGTCAATTTTAATTGACCCAACAATTCTACCGATCTCATCTTTTATGACTTTGCTTTCATCTTGAACAATACTTGTAGTGACTATGAAATAAATTTCGTTTGTGAAAACAAGCCATTGCTCCGAAGATGTTGGGTAAGACCTCCCATCTTTCAATTTATAATTTGAAGTCAATCTAATATATGATGCTTCGAATCCAGAAATTATTGTCTTGATTGGTTTCTGTATTATTTCAACGTTAAAAAAGATCTTTCGGTAATCTGTTATTAATCTTTCCATAACTAAAGTTTAGAGTCTCAGGGCAAAATGATCCCTGAAAAGTTCATTGAAAATTTGTTTTAATAATCTGCTCATGGCAAATTCATGAGGCTTTGGGTAATTTTTGGATCTCACTCGTTGCCTTTTCGTAATCCGGCGGTCCGAATTTTCGAGACTTTGCATTCCACCAGGACCTGACGGCAAAGTGTCCAAAAATACGGCTTAATCCAAGTCTGATTCTACCGGCTGTGACTGGATGTTTGGTTCTCCAGGGCGTGAACGTCATTAATGACTTCACATTCTCTTCCCCCAACTGAACCAACATCTGCGGAAGTGCATAGGATAGAGAAACAATCTGCACCCAGCGGGAAAGAACTTGTCTGGATTGCTGCCAAACGGTATTAAGCCCCCAGTTGTTCTTGAGCTGATTGAACATCGGCTCAATGGTCCATCTTTTGGCATAGTACTGTAAGATCTCTTCCGCTTTCAGTTCAGTATTGGTAGAGAGTATCAACCGGGGCTTTGACAGTGCACCATCTGAATCTTCAAATTGGCAGAAGACAACCTTTACAATTCGCCCTTTGAGAAAACGGGCTTTGGCGATCAGAGATCTATAGTGAACCCACTGTTCTTTATTATAGAGTTGCATTTTGACTCGCTTGGATGGTAACGCCATAAAGTGATCAAGGGTCTGTTTTTCCCCATAGATTCTGGGACGTCCTCTTCCCTGCTGCTTTTCAGAGATTGGGATCGCATACAATGCAGTGTCTATACGGACTTGACCGATAACCTTTAAACCAAGTTCCAAAGTTGGAAGAAGCAGGTTTTTTCTCATGAACCAACTGTCAACCAGCATGGTTGTTGGTATGTTGTTAAGAACCGGTTTCATCGCTCTTAAGATCACTCTGACTGCCAGAAGTTTTCCTGTGTTGCTGGTGGTGGAGATTAACCTTGAGACAATGGGAATTGCGCAACCATTGCCCAGAGCAACTGCCATGGTCAGCCAGCATTGACCCCAAATAAATTTGGGTCGGTTTGGCTTTTTGCCATGCTGATGATGGAATTTGACATCAAGTGCTTTTTTCGAGGAACGTGGCACATTTGTATCATCAAAGATGATGAATAGCTCTTTCAGGTTAAATGCCCTGATAACCAAACGTAGCAACTGCCTGGCCAGGGATAGATAGGACCATACCCCTTGCTGAATCCATTTATAATAGCTGCCCCAATGTCTTTTTGTAACAATTGCCATTTGGGCATCGGTTATAAAACCGGTATGGGTAATCATAGAGCCTATTAACAGTTCTATAAATGTTGGAATTGATCGAACGCTCAGTACTGAACACAGATAATTCACCCAATCAAAAAAGATGGGCGGAATGCTTGTCTTTTTCATAGCAACCTCGGGGAAGAATTGGACACTCTTCCCTAGCGGCCGATTTTTTACTGTTTAAAAAATCGGCCGCGCCGGATTGCTATAATTTTGTCAATAAATTTTTGAAATTTTTTACGATTTTCTAATCTGAAACTCTAAACTCTAGTTTCCATAAGGTGACTGGGTTCAATTCCTTTCAATCCTTTTAGAGAGTTAGCTCTAACTTCCAAAATTGGTTGAACAGGTCCCATAGTTTTTTTTGCAATTGTAACAAGAGGAACAGAATTTTTACTAACTGCTAAATCTCCACGTGTTTTCGTTTGTTTTACAGTTTCAAATGAAGTATTCGGAGATACAAAATACCAAGAATCTAACTTTGTGATTCCAAACCCAAGGTTGGGGTTATAAAAGACGTTTTTGTTTTTCGCAATAGCTGTATGTGAGAAAGCAAAAAACAAGATAAAAATCAGTAGTGGCTTTGAAAGATTCATATTTCTTATTGAATTACTTCTAATTGCTTGTTTATTGATATTTTGAATATGAACAACAGAATTGATTTAACATACTGAAATAATGAATCAAATTTTGTTTTTGGTGAATGAAAACCAGGGTATTTTACACTTTGCTTATTTGCACGTGAGTTTTGTATCTTTTATATATGAATCGGCCTTTACATAACCCAGTTCTTTGGCCTTTTCAAACCAATCAATAGCCTTATCGCAATTCTGTCGGACGCCCCACCCTTTATAATACATAATTCCCAAGTTTTTACAGGCCAATGCATTTCCATGATTTGCTGCTCGTTTGAACCAGTACATCGCTGTTTGAAAATTCTGTTTTACCCCCAAACCTTCAGCATATATCCGCCCAAGACCGTTTTCGGCTTTTTTCTCGTTTTTTTTCGCAGCTTTGTTGTACCAATAAAGTGCCTGTTCATAGTTTTTTGAAGTACCTAAACCATGTAGATATAAAAAGCCCAAGTTACTTTGGGCAGTAATTTGCCCATTTTCAGCAGCCCTTTTATACCATTTGATTGCTTTTACGTAATCCCTTTCTGTTCCTTGCCCATTTTCATATTTGATCCCAAGATTATATTGAGCGTGGACATGTCCCAGATTCGCAGCTTGTTGGTTGTAATAAAATGCTTTTTTCAAGTTTTTTGCTAACTCTTTCCCCGATTTATAAATTCCAGAGATGTTGTTGTAGGCGTCGGCGTAACTCTGCGCAGCCGATTTCTCGAACACAATCAATGCTTTTTTTGAGTTTTTTTTGACAACTGTGCCGAAGCAATACATAATTCCGTAAAGATTCAATGCCAAGGCGTCTCCTTCCATTGCCAGGGTTTGTATGCCTCCAAGATAGGTTTTCTGAAGTTCGAGCATCCTTTTTTGATTTTTTTCCACTCCCGATCCATCGGCAAGCAGGATGGACAAAACGTAGGCTCCCAAGGGATTCTTCTGTTCGGTCGATTTTTCAGCCCAATAGACAGCTTTTTCGAAATCCAGGTATGTTCCTATCCCACTCATATACCGATCAGCCAACACAGCCTGGGCGTATGCA
>JANQGX010000081.1 GCA_028282885.1 SAR324 cluster bacterium | reverse complement strand
GCTGGTTTGCCCCCGTAGCTCCTCCGATGCGGAAGCGGTTTCCTCCGAAACGGACGAGTTCTGTTGAACCACATCGTTTACCTGGTTAAGGCCCTTATTTATCTCATCGATTCCGATAGTTTGCTCATTCGATGCCTCGGCAATTTCCAAAACGATGCTGTTGACCTTCTGGATACTTTCGCGGATTTCAGAAAAGACTTCAGCGGCTTTTGAGGCCTCCGTCACACCCTGCTCGACCTGTTTGGAGGAATTTTCAATCAGTTCGGTCGTATTCTTGGCCGCTTCCGCGCATCGGGCAGCCAGGCTTCTCACTTCTTCAGCCACGACAGCGAATCCTTTTCCGTATTTGCCTGCCCTGGCCGCTTCGACCGCAGCATTCAACGCCAATAGATTTGTTTGAAAAGCGATTTCGTCTATCACTTTGATAATCTTCTGAATACTTCCCGATGTTATGCTTATGTCATTTATAGCAGACAGGGTGCCCTGCATCTGTTTGTTTCCACGTTCAGCAACTTCATCTGCATCCCGGGTAAGGCTTTGTGCCTGGCTTGCATTTTCGCTGTTGGATTTGGAGCGAGAATGCACCTCTTCCATTGTCGAGGATACTTCTTCCAAAGATGAGGCCTGTTCTGTCGCCCCGTTGGCCATTGCCTGGGCGGATGACTTCAACTCATCGGCACCCGAATCGACTTGCCGGGAGATATGGATAGATGTCCGGATAGTCTGCCGTAACATCTCAAGGGAGTCATTGAATCTCTCCTTCAGACTTTCAAACTCGCCGCTGTATTCATATGTCATCGACTTGCTCAAATCGCCTTGAGCTACGGCGCCAATGCTATCATCAACATTGGTGATAACAACTCTGAAGATATCCAGCATCTTACGAATCCTGTCGGTTAACACGCCTAACTCGTCTCGGCTAATCGCTTGGAGGTCGTACTTAAGTTTACCCTCGATAACACCATTCATCACGGATTCGATGTTTTCTGCAGACTTGCCGATGTTTCTGCTCAGCAACCAAAACACAATAGATCCCAACAGAGAGCAGAAAAACAGAATAATAATGCTCATGTTCAAAACAGCACTTCTGGCTTCATCAAGCGATTCTGCAACATAGATCTGTGAATAGCTGGTCAGCATTAACAGGATCAGGCCACCAATACAAACCACCAGTCCGACCATAATTTTCGATCTCAGGTTCAGGGCCTTGTATTTCTCAGACAAGGGAACCGAGACGGTGACCCGCTCCCAGACTATCAGCAGTTGGGTGTAAAGAGGAAACATAACAAGTAAAAATATAGGGATCCCCAGTGCCCAGCAGATAAAATACTCGACCGGATTCAGAAATTCCTTGAACAAAAGCCCCATATTGGGCCCAACCAGACAGTAGATGGCTACCATTAGAAAAAGCATTTTCGGGAAAGATGCTGCCTTTCGTTGACTGGCCTCCAGCAAGGATGGATGGTTGGATTCACTGTATCGGGCTATTGTATTGATATTGCTTTTGATATAAAAAAAAGCCCCGGTGACATAGGCCAACACATATACCAGCAACAACGGGGAAAAGGTTATTGCCAGGATTTCGGTTGTGTTTGCCAGGTCAATGTACCAGCAGAGCCAAAGCCAAGTCATCGGTGGAAACACGAAACAACTCAGGCTGAAAATCATCACTTTCTTGTTCTCGGTGTTCATTCTTTCTCCTTCCTGCGTCTGTTGAACCATAATCGAAATTTCAAGTACTATCTGATTTAAATCTTTTCAACCGAAGGTTATGTAACATGCTGCCTTTCACTGAAAAGAGAGGGTGTGTCACAGATGAGGACCGTTGGATAAAAATCCCGCAAAGCGTACTGAAAAAGGGTTACACTAAGTATGATTCTACTTCATTCGGGCCAAAAATCCAAATAATAATTCATAGGCGACTGGCATTCGTTTCTAATTGTAGTTCACTATCACGAACTTGAGCAGGAGTATTCGCACCATGAATTTCGGACTTTAAGAAAATCATAATTCCTTCCTTGAACCCTGGGAATCCACCCCCGTCTGTCAAGGTTTTTGAGAATCGGAACTATTGGTATTTTGTGTTTTAAAAGTGAAGACATCGGTTTTGGATGGTGATTTGGAATTCAAAGGCAAGAACTGCTTACAGTGGGAGATTGAATTAAACCAGGGCATGGCTGATCCGACGACGAATGCGACCAAGCTTTTGTACCAATAAATCCATAAAGACAAATGTCGGGGCAGGGGGCCAAGCCATGCAGACCCCCACGGTGCATCGGTTACGATTGCATCCTAGTCTTCGGTGGTATGCTTGTAGAATGGTGCCGTTGAAGGGTTCAGAGGCGTGTTGCCGAGAATCAGATCGGAGGCTTTCTCAGCAATCATCATGGTGGGCGCGTAAATGTTGCCATTGGTGATATAGGGCATCACGGAAGCATCGATGACCCGCAGGTTTTCCACGCCATGCACTTTCAAACTGTTCGGATCAACTACAGCCATCTTATCCACGCCCATTTTGCAGGTGCAGGAGGGATGAAGCGCGGTTTCCGCATCCTTTCCCACCCAGTCAAGGATTTCATCATTAGTTTCCACGCCGGGACCCGGTGATACTTCCCCGCCATTATATTCATCAAATGCAGGCTGACTCAGAATCTTCCTGGTGATACGGATCAGTTCCAACCATTCCAGGCGATCTTTCTCGCTGAAGAGATAATTAAATTTGATTTCAGGTTTCTGTTTGGGATCAGCGGATTGAATTCTGATGGTTCCCCGTGCATCAGAGGTGTTGGGACCGACATGCACCTGGTATCCATGCCCGATATCATTGGTGGTCCCGTCATAGCGAATAGCTACCGGAAGAAAATGATACTGGATATTCGGGTATTTATCCCGGTCACTGGATCGAATGAAACCACCGGCTTCGAAATGATTTGTGGCAGCGGCTCCCGACCGGTGAAACAGCCACTTGTAGCCCACCAGCGGTTTATTATACCATTTTAAGGCCGGGTATTCGGAGACGGGCTTTTTGCAGGCATGTTGGATATAGACTTCCAGGTGATCCTGGAGATTCTCGCCAACACCCGGCAGGTCCAGAACAACATCAATGCCAAGCTCACCAAGATGATCCGCATTACCAACACCCGATAGTTGCAGTAATTGGGGTGAATTGATGGCACCAGCCGAGCAGATCACTTCACCAGCCCTGGCGGTATGTTTTCGACCGCCTTTCGCGTACTCCACACCCACGGCCTTCTTTCCTTCAAACAGGATCTTGTTGGTGTGAGCACGGCAGTGCAGCGTCAAGTTACTACGCCCCAACACCGGGTGCAGGTAGGCACGAGCTGCGCTGAAACGTCGACCGTTTTTAACATTGCGGTCAAAGGTTCCGAATCCCTCCTGCTGATGACCATTGACATCTTCCGTAAACGGATAACCGGCCTGCTGGGTCGCATCCAGAAAGGCCTGAAAGAGTGGGTTTTTGCAGGGCCCTTTTTCCAGGAATAGGGGACCTTTTTTACCATGGTATTCATTCTCGACATCCAGTCGGGTTTCTGCCTTGTTAAAGTAGGGCAGGCAGTGGGCGTAATCCCAGTTTTCCATGCCCTCTTCAAGCGCCCATTTCTGATAATCCATGGCATTTCCCCGGATATAGATCATGCCGTTGATACTGCTACAACCTCCCAGCACCTTCCCCCTGGCGTGATAGATTCTGCGATTGCTCATGTAAGGCTCGGGCTCACTTTCATACATCCAGTCGTAAAAACGATTTCCGATAGGGTAGGTCAGCGCCGCGGGCATATGAATAAATATATCCCAGATATAATCCGGCCGCCCGGCTTCCAATACCAAAACTTCATTGTCTGCAGAGGCGCTGAGCCGGTTTGCCAATGCACACCCGGCAGAACCACCGCCGATAATTACAAAATCATACTGCTTTGTACCCATCTGGAATCCTCACTTGAGTAATCATTGAAATGTGTCTGATGATGAATACGAGCCGGAGGGCTTATCCTCCAACTCATGTTCAATTTTAGTCCGAATTGATGATAACTATCTTAATCTTTCACTTCGTCGTTCTCCGGAGCAATCAATTGTTTTTCGATACTGAATCGCCGCTCTTTGTTAAGTCCGAGTTGTTTTAAATGTTTGGTTATGGGCCTGCCTTCCCGGTCCCAGTTCCTGATCATGTAATACTCCTTCAACATCAGGTCCAAGTCTTCTGATTTCATGCGCTGCCCCTTCAAGGGGCCATTCTCCAGCGCTTTTCCGGTCAGCTTTGCGGGGAGGGTATCGCTGCCGGTGTCCAAACCTTCCCGGAGATTGAAGAGTCGGACCAGATTCCAGATGCGTTCTCCCAGTTCGTCAATAAAGCTTTGTGGTCTCTCCAAACCCGTCACGGCATTGAGAAGCTCGATATAGCTTTGGGCTGTTACTCCGAAGGCTCCAAAATCACATTTGATCAGGGTGTCCAATCCGGCCAGGTAATTCTGGTCTCCGATAAGTATCTCGGCCTTTTTTTCGATGCTGTGGGGTTCGACGACCTCCCCCTTGTACAGAGCGCCGCCGTATTCATACCCGATCGGAAATCCTCTTTGATGGCAGGCACCACGATCTGCCGTTGCATACGCCAGGCCCATGCCGGGGGATCCTTTTACTCCCCACCCCGGTATTTCCAGGCCCTTTACATGCAGGGCAAAATCCGGTGCGTCATGGCCAATTTGTTCTGCCGCTTTTTTGACGCCCTGCCCCAACAGCTTCCCCAACTCATCTTCCTGCAGGGCAATGGATTTAAGCAGGTGTTCCGCCGCTTTTGTGCTGCCGAACTCCAGGTTCGCTTTTTCCGGTGACTGGATCAGCTCTTTTTCCGCAGCTTCAAAGGCAAAAGCGATCACCGCTCCGGCACTGATGGAATCCATGCCAAGGGTATCACAGAGCTTATTCAGGTAGGCGATATCGCGGATATTACTGATAGCCAGATTCGATCCCAGCATCGCCACAGTTTCATATTCGATGATATCGGTGACAAATGAGGCAAATTTACCCGTTCTTACCGCTCCCATCTGGGAACAGCGGATAGGACACCCGAAACAGGCGGACTTGCCCAGGAAGAGATGTTTGTCCTGGGCGGCATCGTCAATTTTGTTCACTTTGGGATCATGTTGTTCCGAATGGTTTTTATAGGGCAGCAAGCCGATGCTTGAAGACCAGGGCACAGCGTAACTGGTGCCACTCTCTGTAAGTGCGCTACAGTCTCCTGCGGACTCAATATCCCGGTTGGCCTTTTTGACCGCTTGCTGAAACAAATCAGGCCGGTTTACCTTGACCAGTTGGCTCCCTTTGATCGCGATCCCTTTCAGCTTTTTTGATCCCATCACAGCCCCGGCCCCACCTCGTCCTGCCTGGCGGTTGTACTCGCAACAGATCAGGGAGAAGAGCACACCGTTTTCACCTGCCTGTCCTATGGTTGCAACGGTCGCTTCCTGATGGCCCAAATCCTGTTTGATCAACTCATTGGCCTTAAGAGCATCCGAGCCCCAGATTTTGGCTGCGGATCGAAACTCGATCCTGTCGTCTTCTATCCATAAATAGACGGGATCACTGGCAGTTCCCCTGATAATAATACCATCGTAACCGGCGAATTTTATTTCGGCCCCAAAACGTCCTCCCACATAGGAATCAAGAAAGGTGTGGGTTGCCGGTGACTTGCAGACAACACAGGTGCGCATGGCAGGGGCTGGTGTGGAACAGAGGGGACCGGTCAGAAACATTAACAGGTTATCCGGCCCCAGGGGATCAACACCTGGCGGGGCTAGATCCGATAAGAGCTTGGCTCCGAATCCTTTTCCGCCTACATAATCCTGTTTCAGCCAATCAGGAACCTTTAGTTTCAGGGAGGTTTTGGCCTCCAGGTCGACACAAAGAAACTTGCCCATATACCCATCATTCATCTGTCTTCCTCCTGATCTGTGTTCACTCGGACTACCAATTCCAGAGCCCCGGTTGGACAGCTTTCAACACAACGTGGAGATCCACCGCACAAATCGCATTTGTACGCTTTTCTGGTAAACGGATCAACGTGAATGACCTTGATCGGGCAGTACTCGTGACAGAACTCTTTTTTACATCCCACACATTTTTCCTGATCCACAACTATCGCACCTGTTTCCTGATCCCTGTATATGGCATCGGCAGGGCATACCTTGGCGCAATAGGTGTTTTCACATTGATTGCAGACCACCGGAAAGTGATAGAGATTCTCGTTGGCATGGTCAATGTTCAGGGCCGACCGGTGCGGATTGTATCCGCCAAACAGCCAGGCTGAGCACGCCATTTGGCAAATCTGGCAGCCGGTACAGAGATCAAAGTGTGTTTTGATCATTATTTTTTGTGTCGAGTTCCCCACGGTCTCTTTTACGTGCTACGGGGATACGGCTTTCATTCATGGCTCGAAAGCCGGAATCCGGATTGTTCTTGATTTCACAACGGCAAAAAGCCTCTTGAAATCGGGGGACACAAAACGCGTTCATGTCCCCCGATTTTTTTATACTGCACATTAGGGATACAATTTTACTTCACCCAACGTGGTTTGATGAACTTGGAGTTTTGATAGGGTTCCATTGGAGGATCAGTGAAAATCGCATTGAGTTCACCGCCCTGCACCTGGTAAATAACAACCGGAGATCCTTTCTGGGCCCTCAGGACATTATCCTTGTCCCACATCATTTTTCCCTGGGTTCCTTCATATCCATTTGTTTTCAAATACTTGTTAACTGCTTTAAAATCGTAGGCATCACCGACCTTGGTGACAGCATTGGCCCACGCCTTCACAGCAGTATAGGTAATCCAGGCACCGGCAGGAACTTGATATTTGTACAGTTTATGCCATTTGTCCAGCCAGGCCTGTCCGGCAGTGTTGGGAGCATTGGGGCCGGGCAGTCCGGCAGGCATCTCACCGATCAGGCCATCGGCCTTGGTTCCCAGCACGTTGATCACTTCGCGGGGAGTGATTCCCCACCCCAGGCTGACGATGGTATTGGTCGGTCTTTTCAGGAACTGCTGCACAAAGGTGATGTTTTCCTGGCCGCTGGCAATTTCAAAATGAATCAGGGCCGGTTTGATCCTGCGAATCTGGGAGAGGATCACACCCCATTCACTGGTTCCATAGGGCACCGTCTCCTGCTTGGCGATCTTCCAGCCGGCCTTTTTCAGGTTCTTGACCATGGTGTCCTTGATTTCAAGTCCCCAGGAGTCATCAGTATTAATAATAACAGCCTTTTTGTTGGGCCATTCATAAGGTAGCTTCGCAATTGCTTTAAACATGCTTTCGCCCTGTTCCGCAGCGGTCGGTGTCAATTGATAGATATTGTAATACTTTGCCGGATCTTCCCTGTAGACGTCCACAGCAGCCTGGGAACCGTCATCAGCGAAAAACGGGGCATCGTATTTTCCATAGGCACGAACATCCTGGCCCCAACCGGCCCAGCCAGCGTGAACCGATGCCACCTTTTTCTGACCGCACAGGTAATCAGCAGCTTGCATCACTATTTCCGGTTCAAAGCCCTTTGAGTCAAAGCGATGGATTTCAATCTGTTTTCCCAGCAGACCGCCTGACTCATTAATCTCATCCACGGCCATTTTGATCCCATTGAAGTAGTCTGCTCCGGAGCCTGCCGCCCAACCTGTCATGGGAATGGGAACCCCAATGGGGATGGTGTCTGCCGCGAAAACGCCTTCTGCCGTCATCAGGCAGATTGCAAATATTGCTGTTAGTAAAACCCTGAGATGTTTCATATAACTCTCCTTGTAAATATTGAAATTTCGCGCATCATTATACCAGGCAAATACCTGTAATGCGGTTGACAATCGAACATGGGTCGGATTGACCGATACCATCTCCGAAAAATGTGTTGCAGCGATTGAGGATTGTTACAAAAATACCTGTAAGACATTGCCCTTTCGGCTACAACGAATTGAAAGACAGAGAACCTATGTAATGGTCCCATTTGAGAACGATCCGGCCGGGTTTGCCGAGTCGTCTTTGTTTAACCATTTCAAAAAAATGCCCATCACCCCATCGGGCAGGGCCAATACCAGGAAAACAACCAGCGCTCCCATGGTAACCGCCCGGTAAGCGCCCAATGGTGACATCAGCTCGCTACCGGCCACAACCAGAAAGGATCCGAGTACGGCCCCGGGAAAGTGGCCCAGACCGCCTGCCAAAATCATCACCATGAGGATGCTGAAGAGGTCCAGATCCAGCATACGAACGGACAGGACGCCGTAAAAGTGCCCATAAACCCCTCCGATGATTCCGGTCAGAAATGAGGTCACGGCGAAAACCATCAATTTATATTTAAAGGCGCTGATTCCAAGGCTCATGGCAAAGTCTTCGGAATCCTTAAGTGCCAGGAAAGCATTTCCCCAATGGGATTTGATCATGAACATGATGGCCAATACGCAGGCCAGAGATATCAGTAGGATCAAGTAAAAAGTGGGGATGATATTGCTCGATGTGAATTCATAACCGAAGAGGCTGATCGGCGGTATGGTTAACAGTCCGGCAGCTCCGCCGGAACCGATAGCCAGTCCTATCTCCCCTTTCAACAGTGGCTGCAGGGCCATGTGGACTCCAAAGGTCACTAAGGCGACATAGGGGCCGGCCAGTCTCAAACAGGGTAAACCCACCAGGACTCCCATTCCGGCAGTGATGAATCCGCTGAGGATGATGGCAATCACCGGGGTGATGTTGTGGCTGATGGCAAGAATAGCCGATCCGTACGCCCCGATCACAAAAAAGGCCACCTGACCGAAGGTAAAGATACCGGCAAAACCCATCATCACATCCCAACATGATGCGACAACAGCCCAGATCAGGCACATCACCAGGATGTTCATGATAAAAGGGATATCCCCAACCAGGATCGGCAACAGCGCCATGATTCCGTATGAGATGCCGATAAAAGCAGCCATCTGTCTTAAATGCATAATCTACTCACCTTTGCCCATTAAACCTTGGGGTCGTATAATTAATGTGCCCAGCAAAAGAATAAATAGGGCGATAATGCCATAGCTCATGCCGAAGATCCAGCCCACAAAAGCTTCCATGATCCCGATGATAAAAGCAGCTACCAGCCCCCCGCGAATCGAGCCCATGCCACCGAAAGCCGTGACCACCCAAGCCTTAACCATGATCGCGCCCCCGGATGACGGGTTAATAAACAGTTTCTGGCTCAAGAGAATTCCTCCGAACCCCACCATGACTGTTGATATGGCAAAGGTTGCAGCGAAGATCCGCCCGATGTTGATCCCGACGATTTTAGCTCCGGCAGGGTTTTGGGCTACAGCGCGAACGGCCATTCCGGTCCGGGTGTTGTTCAACGTCCATCCAAACAGGAGAATACCTCCCAGGGACAGGCAGAAAATCATGATGTCCTGGTAGGAAAAGACAAACTCTCCCACTTCCAGAATGCCGTCCAGAATGGCGGGAAGGGACTTCAGCTTAACCCCGAAAACCACCATGTAGAGATTGGTGAGGAAGAGGGCCAAACCCAGGGTTAGCATCATGATCCGATTTTCCCAGTCGGCACGTTTTCTCAAGGGGGAGATCAGAAACTTCTCCATTGCATAACCAACCCCAAACAGCATGGGCAGAACAACGATAAAGATGGTCACGTAACCGCCAAACTGCAATCCCAGACCGATAATCAGCATCCAGGCAAAATAGCCGCCCATGTTGAAGAAATCGCCATAGGCAAAATTGAAGGCTTTGGTAACACCATATACCAGGGTCATACCCAATGCCATCAGGGCGTAGACAGATCCGTTGGATAGTCCGGCTATCAAGACATCAGACATCTCATAGAGTAGCAGAACGGTATCTTCACTGAACATATCGAATTTGGTTTTGTTGGAAAAATCCCCTGCCGTTTAAAAAAACAAACGGGGAATCACTCATTTGAGTAAGCTTCTGTATTATTTATAGTTGTTCTACTACATCCCCAGGAAAATCTCCTTGAGATGCTCATCATTGGTTGCCTCCAGGGCACTGCCTGCAAATGTGATCTGTCCTTCCTCCAGAACATAAACTTTGCTGGCCAATTCTGAGATTTGAGGTATATTCTGTTCCACCAGTAAAATCGTTATCCCCTGTTCGTTAATAGTCTTGATGGTATTGAACACCTCGGTTCGCAAACTGGGCTGCAAACCCAGGGACGGCTCATCAATCGCCAGAAATTCCGCATTGGACATCAGACCACGGGCGATGGCCAGCATCCTGGCTTCTCCCCCGCTCATCGTTGAGGCGACCTGTTTTATTCGTGCGGCCAGCCGTGGAAAAAGGTCAAACACCATTTCCAGGTTCTGCTTTTCATGAGGGCGTGCCCGCTTGGCGTACGCTCCCAGTTTGAGATTTTCCAGTACCGTCATGTGGGGAAACAGTTCCCGGTTCTCGGCAACATAAGTGATGCCGAGGTTCACCCGCTTTTCGGAAGAGGTCTCAATGATATTGTTGTCGTTAAAGCAAATCTTGCCTGTTGTCTTTTCCGCCAGACCGCAAATTGCCTTGAGCAGGGTACTCTTGCCGTGTCCGTTAGGTCCCAGTATCACCACTACCTGGCCTTTCTCAACGGATATGGAAACATCATTTAGTACATGAAACTGTCCATAATAGGCATTCAGTTTCTTAACCCTGATCATCTTCCCTCCCCAAATAACATTCGATCACAGCGGGATCATTTGTCACTTCTGCCGGATGTCCGCAACAGATTTCAGTTCCGGTTTCGATGATGAGCAGTGTTTCTGTAAGCTCAGTCAGCACCTTCATGAAATGTTCAATAATAATAATGGTGATTCCCAGCTCCTGGTTGATTCTTCGGATCAGTTCCATCAAGGCCTTGATCTCATGTGCGTTCGATCCTGCCATCGGCTCGTCGAGCATCAGCATTTTGGGCCGGGTAGCCAGGGCGGCTCCGATCATCAGCTTTTTCTTGCCCAGCAAATCCAGGGTTCCGGTTTTATGTTTGCGTTCACGGTTCAGGTTCACGAAATCGATGACCTCATCAACTCTTTTTCGGCTATAGGCAGCGGTATTACCGAACCGATTGCCGATATCAATACTGTCCTCCACAGACAGACTGGGAAAGGTCTGGGGAATCTGAAAGGTTCTGGATATGCCGCGCTTGACAATTTGGTAGGGGCGGAGACCATTGATCGGTTTGCCTTCAAACTCTATTTTGCCCTCGTAGCTGTAAAATCCAGTGATAAGATTGTAAATCGTCGATTTTCCGGCTCCGTTGGGTCCTGCAATGCCATAAATCTGTCCCTTCTCAACCTCCAGACTGAGATCGTTGACCGCTACGAGAGAACCAAAACGCTTGGTGACATTAGATAGTTTTAACATCCCTTACTTGTTTGAAGTTCATGTTAATACCCGATCCCTTGAGGAGCGGTAACGGTGTATTCGATTTCGCCACAATGCAGATACAGAAGATGTCCGTTAAGTCATCCCATCGGGATTGGTTTCCATCTTCTCGGGAGGATTATGGGAATTAGGTCGATATGCTGTGAGCAGGCGGATCGCTAAATCATCTGATTTGCTTCCATTAGTAATCATTTGTGAACGAATAATTTCTATTGCAATTGTTCCATCTGAAAGAAAAACTGTCAAACGGCATTCGATACGCGGGATGCAGCGAGGTAATTTGTAGAAATAGGGGACGTAGTTGAAATATTTCGATTTGATCAAATCGAAATATTTCAACTACGTCCCCTATTTTGGAAAGAGTTGTACTCCGGGGTTAAAGTGGGGAATGGGAGAAAAGCTGTTTTCCGGGGATATCCAGTTTGAGTTTTAAAATCGTTCCGGTTGCGGATTCGGTGATATGGAGTTCGCGGTTATCCTCTCCTCCGAAAGCCAGATTGGTTGTGGTTCTTCCTTCCGAAGCTGCCATGATACGGTAAACCGGTTCGCCGAATTTGGTAAATGTCCACACACAACCGTTTCCGGCATCGCAGACAAAGAGACGACCTTCATCATCTACAGCCAGTCCGTCCGCGCCGCTGACGCCTCCCGCCAATTGGGCGAAAATCCCGACTTTTGACGTGGAACCATCGGGCAATATCGGAACGCGCCAAATGGCATTTCCGCGTGTCATGGCGACATAAAGTACATTTTCTTCCGGATTTAATACCAGCCCGTTGGGACTGACCCCATTGTCAAGCAGGCAATCCAGTCTCTTCTGTTCAAAGTTGTAGCGAAAGACCCTTCCAGTGGGGTCGTGCATACCCGTTTGACCCTGGTCGGTGAAATAGAGTTGTCCATGGCTATCAAAAATCAGGTCATTGACTCCTTTGAAAGATTCGCTATGACGATGCCCCAGGAATCTCTCAATCTTTTGGGATACCGGATCGAGCAGCATGATACCGTTTTTATAATCGGCGATGAAGATGCGTCCGTCCTGGTGGAATCTCAAACCATTGGGCCAACCGTCGTATTGTATGACCTGATCCCACTCCCCGTTGGGAGTTATTTTGAAGATTCGTCCATAGGGAATATCCGTTACGAACAGGTTGCCTTCCCTGTCGAAAGACGGCCCTTCCAGAAAACAATCGACTGTTTGTCCCGGTTTATTGGCTTCCACCCAGTCGGAGCGGTTCTCTTTCAGCCTGAACCTGTCCGGAACGCTGGTGAATATCTCGGTTTGAATGATTTCGGGTGGGGGGTACAGACTCATGGAAATCTCCGATTTGTATTTGTTGATGGTCATCCGGCAAGCCCGGGTCGTTTTGACCTGACAAAGTTGCTGCTTAAAATCAGACCATTCACCGCCGCTCCTGACAAGATCAGGACCCAGTTTTCAGTTAATACCAATCCACTGCCAATAAACAGGGCGCATCGGGTAATGATCGGCAGTGATGTTCTGAAAAAACCGATCTGTCCGGCTGCAACGCTCAAAGCGGCTAGGGTCAGGCAGAGGATATAGCCGATTGTTGGAAAAGCCGTAGCCATTGAGATATTCTGCAGGTTTATCTCCGGGTGGTAAACCCAGGCAAGCGGCAGCAGAAATGCAACAATAGAAAGTCGCAAGGCATTTCCTGCCAGTCGCACGGGGCTGGTCTTGGCTATTGCCGCCGCCGCAAATACGGCTAGTGCAACCGGTGGGGTGATGGCTGATAATACGGCATAGTAAAAAACAAAAAGATGGGTTTGCAGCAGTTCCACACCGAGTTTGATCATCGCCGGGCCGGCCACGAAGACTACCATCAGGTAGGAAGCGGCAGTGGGGAGTCCCATTCCAAGCAATATCGAACAGGTAGCGGATAAGATCAGGGCGAGTAACAGGTCTTGATGACCGAGTGCGACAATCATCTGGTTGATCTTAATACCCAGGCCGGTGGTCGAGACGGCAGCGATGATGATTCCGATCGCCGCACATGAAGCCATTACAGAAAGACCGTCTCGGCCGCTTTCCACAAAGAACGATGTAAAGTGTTTTAAGGTCATGCGCGTGGCAGGAAGCAGATTGGCACAGACTAGTATCACCAACGCACTGGTCAATCCGCAAAAGGTCGGTGCGAATCCGGAAAAAAGCATGACCAGCAGGGTGCCGAATCCAACCAACAGAACAACTCCCTGGGAGAGGCGCTCCCGGGTCATCCGGGTCTCTTCGCTCGTCTGAGAGGCCGGATTCAGATTCCTTCTGGCCGCTTCCAAAGCCACCGACGCCACCAGGGAAAAGATGAACAGGAATGAAGGAACAACGGCAGCCAGCATGATTCTGCTGTAGGGAATGCCTGTGATTTCCGACATAATGAAGGCGCCGACACCCATAATCGGCGGCATGATCTGACCAACACAGGAAGCTGTGGCTTCCACACCACCGGCAAAAGAGGCTCGGAATCCGGTTCGTTTCATCATGGGGATGGTTAACACCCCGGTTGCGGAGACGTTTGCCGGGGCGGATCCGTTCACCGATCCAAAAAGCGCTGAGGCAATAATCGCGCATTGGGCAGGACCGGAACGCATACCGCTGGTGAGTCGAAGGGCTATGAAGTTGAAGAAATCACCCGCACCGGACAATCGAAGCGCAGCACCGAGTATAACAAAAACATAAACCACGTCGACAACAGCGCCCAGTGCAATTCCATAGATTCCCTGGTAACTGTACGCAACCTCCAGGACTTCGTCCAACCAGAACTCACGGTGGTAAAGTATCCCGGGAAGCAGTTCTCCAAACAGCAGGTAGGCAATAGCGGTAAGCACAACAACCAGCAGGACCAATCCCTCTGTCCTGCGGGCGCCTTCCACTACAACAATCAGTCCCGCCGCGTAGCAGATCAGATCGGTATCGTTAGGCAGCCCTTCTCTGAATGCCGCGATCGCCTCATAGTTAAACAGGTAGTAAACTCCACTGAAAAGAGTGAGCCCCAGCAAGACCAGGCTTAAAGCAACATCAAGCCACTCTGTTTTGGAACGCATCAGGGGGCCGGGTTTGATCAGGTAAATAGCTGAAAGTCCAAGGGTAAGCACAACACAATACTGGACCTGGGCAGGGAACTTTCCAACTCCGGTCGTCCACAGAACAAAAATCGCTATTGCCGCACAAACCAGGTGACCAATGACCTTCATGATGCGTCTGATTACAGACAACTCCTTGTCCCATCCGATCACTTGAGATAGCGTGATGTTTTCCATCGGGGCATCCTTGTTAATTACTGCTGACTGGTGTTCACGAACATGATAACGGCGATCTTACAGTTCGCCAACCTCCTTGAAATACCTGCCTGCTCCCGGGTGAATCTCCGCACTGAGTGAATCCAGGGCGTTTTTCACGGAAATCAGGGAAAGCGCCAGACTGGTTTTGTTAACCTCGTCGATATTGTTCCAGAGGGTCTTGGTTATATGATAGGCTGTCTCGTCCGACATTTTATCGTTGACCATAAACATAAAGGGAAATGTCCAGAAATAAACATCCTCGTCCGCAACCACCCGACCTTCATAGGCTTTGATGATGGTTTCCGCAGGAACTCGCTGGAAGACATAGTAGTCTCCGCTGGTGATGGATTTCCTGAAGGCTGTCAACAGGGAGGGATCCGGGGAGACAAACCTCAATTTCATCATTCGGGATCCGTTATCCACGCCAGCCTGCGGTATTCCGCCCCAAACAAAGGTTCCGTCCATGGTATTATTGGACATGGCTTCCAATGCCTGGGCATATTTCAGATATTGGGCATCACAGCTTTTCTCCATATTGATGCCATGAACCGTTAACAGGGATTTGGTGACACGACCCGCGTTTCCGCCGGGACGTCCGATGGCAAATTTTTTCCCTTTGAAGTCCGTGAATTTTTTGATGCCGCTGTCAACACGAGCTACGTATTGACCGGCGCTGGTGCGAATAGCAAAGAGCGCCTTCATTTTCTTGTAGCGTTTTACAAACTTGGCCGGATCTTCCTTGAATTTCCCTTTTTGTCGGGTGGCGTCCAGGTAGTGCGGCGCTCCCAAAACGGAAACATCCACCTGACCCTTGGCCAGCATTCGCATACCTTTCACCGTACCATTGTCCACCACCGTCATGGATACACTGCCTCCGGATTTGGCGACAAGATTGGACCAAACGACGGCCAGGGCATAATCATCCGAGGTGGGAGAAACAGCATTGATGACCACCTCTTCTGCCGGAGTGAAACCGGTTAAACAGAAGACAATAAACAAAGCAGCGATGAGACTTTTGACTGATTTCATGGCTTTCTCCTTTTTGTTGATGATAAAAAAATTTAAATCCGAATGACAAGTTGCAGACATGTCAGGGATGTTCAGTTTTCCAACAATACGGATTGGCTGATCTCACTTCCGGCCGGGCTGTAACACTTTATTCTTTTACGGCCCGTCGAAAGGGAAGAGGCTATACAATTTCTGATTGTCCCCGGTATTTGGAATCCATCAGATCTTCGGGTAAATACTTATCTTCCTTCTTTTTATACTCTTTCAGGCCGACAAAATCGGTGTATTCCTCAAAAGAACAGACCCATTGCGTTTCACCCGGCAGAATACCTTCCGGTGATGACTTCAATGCATTAAAAAAATTGGTTAAACTCTTATGCGCTACCATGATCGAAGCGACCGGGATAGAGACCCGGGCAACGCCTATCCTGGCCAATTCCGGAATGGGGATTAGTTCCGTTTTCATCCCGGAAATAGCGTCCATCAGATTCACCGAAAGAGGCCCCTTTACCTTCTCAACTGCCTTCTCCACATCGGATTTGGATTTGATACCGTCAATAAACACGAGGTCAGCACCTGCTTCCAGATACAGGTTGCAGCGACGGATCGCTTCTTCCAGGCCCTCTATAGCAAATACATCCGTGCGGGCATTGATGACAAAATCTTTGTCCAGCTCATTGCGGGCGTCGGCGCATGCCCGGATTTTTCCCACCATTTCATGGGCTGGAATAACGGCCTTCCCCGACATATGCCCGCATCGTTTGGGAAAAACCTGGTCTTCGATATTCATCCCGGCCACCCCGCCGGCTATCAGTTTTTTCATGTTTTCCGCAGCATTGATAGCGTTTCCGCCGCCGGTGTCCAGATCTGCCATGACAGGGATATTGACCGCATTTGCGATATTCAGTGTTATCTCCAGAACATCCTTGAATTGTATTAATCCCACATCAGGCAGTCCCAGGTAAGATCCGGCCAGGCCGTATCCGGAAACCTGCAGGGCTTCGTAACCGGCGTTTTCAATGACCTTGGCGGACAAGGCATCATGAGCACCCGGAACAACCAGGGCTCTTCTTTCCAGGATTGAGTTTTTGAGTAATGTTGTTTTCTTCATAAGGGTTATCCAGTGTATTGATTTCAATCGCTCAAAGCCGAACGTGTCTGAATGATCAATTCACCATCAAATCCATTCACAAACATTCCGCTTTTTGGAACTTCATTCTGTATATTGGAACCTAACAATTGATTCCTGTCTTGTCAACTTGGATTTTGAAATTCCACTAATTAGCTGAATTTATATATTTATTTTTCTTGACAATTCTCTGTAATACCCCGTTGTTGCAGTTCCGTATTTTTTCTGATTGCCCCTGGTATTCTCTCTCAATCCTGTGATCAGGAAACTCCCTGGAGAAAGGATTGAGCAGGCAGTGAGAGAAGCGAATATCAATGTTGACATATGTCGAACGATCCATGTTGCAAGCCGATTCATATAACTGACAAGATACTTGACGGTTAACCCCGAGAACTTTAAAGTATTCCGAATAGTGGAACGCTTTGTTTTCAACTCAAAAGTAACCTTGCTGTCCGTTTAATTGATTTTCGCCTGGATCCAGGCAGACGATCCATTCGCCGGATTTCTTCGTTACCCAATGTATAGGAAAGAATGAGTGATAAACTGACAAGTATTGAAAAAGCCATCTTAATCATTAATAACCTGATTGAAGACAAGAGGGAGCTGTCGCTGGCAGAGATGACCGAACGATTGTCCCTGCCAAAGACCAGTCTGCACAGGCTGTGCGGGATCCTGGTGAAGAGTGAATATCTGACGAAGGATAAAAACACGGGTAAATACCGACTGGGACTGAAGTTCCTGGAAATCTGCCACATCTTTCAGGCCAGCTCCAAAAGCCTGGACAGGATCCAGACCACCCTTCGGGAACTTAGGGATCTGTTGAATGAAACGGTAACCATCTATCGCATATCCGGAAATGAGCGAAAGTGCATCATGCGATTTGAAAGCAACTCGTCCCTTAAGCACACTATCCAGATTGGGCAAAAGCTACCTTTGCAGTTGGGAGCCGGTGGTGTGGTTTTATTGGCATATTCTTCCGACGCGTTTATTGAAAACTATATCAAAACAACTGATCTTTCACCGTTTTACCTGCATGAAGACGATTTAAGGAACAGGGCGGAAAGGGTAAAAAAGAAGGGCTATGAAATGTCGTTTGCCGAACGGGATCCTTTTGTAGCTGCCCTGGCTGTTCCTATATTCAATGGTGCCGGTGATTTCTTTGGCGCGCTTTCGGTGTCTGGACCTATTGAGCGAATTCGACAAAACATCAAAGAGGAACAGGTTTCGGTGATGAAGGAGTTTGCGCTCAGGATCAAGCAACTGGTGGATTATCTTTGATCTCCTCGGATTCAATTCCCCGTAGCTTGCTGCGGGCAGTTTAATCCTACATTCTCCCGTTACCGCCGCATTAAAACAGTTCAATCTGTCATCCGCGGTTCCATCCGCAGGTAAACACCAGCTATCATGCACCGATCAGCCCGACAGTGGTTTAATCGCGGCTTCAAATTCAGTTCACCCGGTTTTTTTTCTTTCGTAGTTTTCGGGGATCACTTTAGCAAAAAATGTCAAGTTAACACTTTAACATCGGCTTATCCTGGAATCATCATTCATCGCAAAACCAACCCTGAAAGGAGGATAGCCATGAAAATTCAAACAGTATACAATGTCGTCACCACGGAGAAATTACAGGAATCGGTTGATTTCTACACCGAGTTGTTCGGTTTTGAGGTGGTGGCAGACACCGGGTGGTACAAACATCTCAAGCATGTGGAAAGCGGTTCCGAGCTTGCGTTTATGGAACCGGACCACCCCACACAGCCGCCTATGTTCCAACCCGGCTGGTCGGGAAAAGGTTTGATCCTGTCAATCCAGGTTGAGGATGTGAAGTCTGTTTATGAAAAGATTAAAAACTCCGGAAATGTCATTGATTTTGAACTCACCACTGAAGAATGGGGGCAGACCCATTTCGGGATCCACGATCCCAACGGTATAGCAGTGGATATCGTCCAACATTCATAAAATGAGGTGGTGAAATGAGTGAAACAAAACTGGAAGAGATGGTCAATATTGGTCCCACGATAGCCGGAAAGCTCCGTAATATCGGTATTGAAACACCGGATGAGCTCAGGCGCAGGGGATCGGTGAAGACATACCGTCAATTACAGTCCGCGACGAGCAATCGATTGCCGATCTGTTATCACTTGTTGTCCCTTGAAGGTGCCATTCGAAAAACGGACTGGAGGGACCTGCCTGAAACGGTCAGGGACCGGTTATTGAAAGAAGCAAACCCGAAACCGTAATCCAATGAGTGAACATCGACACGGGGAAGCTCTTTTCCGGGCTCTCCGTTTTATTCAAAACAACCTGGAGGAGGAGATCGGCCTTGATGATATTGCAGCGGCGGCCTATATCTCCCCTTTCCATTTTCATCGTCTGTTCAAGGATTTCACCGGGGAAACGGTAAAATCCTATCTACGCAGGCTGAGGCTGGAGAATGCTGCGTTTCGACTACGGGCCAGGGACGAGAAGATTGTCGATCTGGCTTTTGACAGTGGTTTCTACACCCACGAGACCTTCACGCGGGCTTTCAACAAACGCTTCGGTCGGAATCCTTCATCCTATAAGTCTTTGGATCCCTTTGAATTCAGTGATGATCACATCGACCATATTGGCAAGGTTTGGTTTCGGGAGCGCCACTGTATTTTTAAACGTTACATTGGACCGTATGAATTGAGCGGGACGCCGGCAGACCGGGATTCACCCTGGCACCAGCTCGCCGGGTATCTGCCAAAAAGCTACCGGGAGTTTGATACACTTGAACTCTATGGAATCAGCCATGATGATCCCGGGATCACCGAACAGAAGAACATCCGCTACGATGCCTGCATCGCGATTCCCGAAGAGGTACAACTGGGTGAAACCGCGCTGAAAATCCCCGAAGGAACCTACATTGTTGCCCGTCACAAGGGGCCATTTGAAGATTTAACGAAAAGCTATTACTACATCATTTACCATTGGCTGAAACTATATAACCTTCAGATTGACCACCGTATCTCGCCATTTGAGCAATTCAAGCTTTCATCCTTACCCCGTAACACCGAGATTGAATCGATCAATATCCATATCCCGATCTAAGCAGAAACGGGCCTTTTCCATTTTCAGTTTTGCTATAACTGATCCATAAAGGCAGGTGCAGTCAGTATCCGAAACCTGCCGAAATCGTATTCCCTGATCCATCGGTTCCAGGGATCAATTCTCTCTTTAAATCTGTCATATCCGTTCAAAATATTCTCAGCCGCAGACAGGGAATCGGGCAGGAGATCCTTGTCTGCTACAGGTTCGCTGTGACTGGGAATCAGGAGATCAAAGTCGTCACGAAATCGCATCAGTTTCCGGTAACTGGTGATCAACTCACTCAGGCTGCCACCCTGCAGATGCGTCCAGACGGGACCGTGCAACAATATATCGCCGCTGAACAGGATACGGTTTTCCCTGTCAAGCAGACAGATATGGTCCTTGGCTTCCCCGGGAGTGTAAATGACCAATAATTCCCTGTCAGCCGTTCTGATGATATCCCCGTTCGTTAGCCATTGGTTGACCCTGAAAGGCGGCAGGGAATGGGTAGCCGGATCAATATGATCCGGAAGAGGTTTGCTGAGCAGATTATCTTCCAGAATCTCTTGTTGCATGATCTGGTGGGATACACCGTTTTGCGAAACCTGGTGACAAAGGGGATGGTTGAACATGGCAATATCATCAAACTGATGATTACAGCCGATATGGTCGGTGTGGGTATGCGTGTTGACAACTTTCACAGGCAAATCGGTAATCTCCCCGACTGTTTTTCTTAAATTGCCAAGCCCGCAACTCGTATCAATCAATAAAGCGCTCTCCTTGCCGAGCAGAAGGCTGGATAAAGTCTGTTCAAAATGGTGGGGCTCGGAAATCACGTAAAGATCAGGCTCAATCCGGTAGACCTGGTACCAGTCATCGGTGGTTTTGACTTCTTCATATTCGGATAAAGATTTCATGGCGATACTGAATTCAGATTAGTCGGTTAAGGGTAAACGAAGATTAAAATGATCGAGTTGATAAAATTTCGATCCTCTGTCTATTTCAAAATTCAGAAGTCCATTTTTAATCTTGCCGAGGGTACTATGCAACTGACCTATATCATCTTTTGGCGCAAGGCATTCATTATGTCCGGGACAGAGGATATCAATCCTGTCCAGCAGGCTATACAGATATTCCCCACTATCAAAAAAAGCCTGTTGGTCTGAGCCGGGCAGATGCACAAAAATCGATCCACGATAGTAAGTGTCGCCGGTAAACAGTATTCTATAACCGGTATCTTCGATGCAGATACTCCCCGGACTGTGACCCGGTGTGTGGTGAATGACCAGGGTTCGGTTGCCAAGATCCAGTTGATCCAGATGATTCAATGTTCTCGTTGCTTTGGAAGGTTTAATGTAGTAATCCTCCGGAACAAATCCATCCGGAAGGTTCTGATAGGATCCGGATTGCATGAACTCCTGACAGAACTGCTTGCTGTGTCCTTGCTCCAGGTTGTTCAACTCAAAGGTATCGTTAAAACAGGCTATTTCATCAAAACGGCAATTATCTCCGGTGTGATCGAAGTGGGTATGCGTATTCACCACCATAACAGGAAGTTTGGTGATGTTTTCAACTTCCCTCCGAATATCTGAAATTCCCATGCCTGTATCGATGAGAACGGCTTTATTGTCGCCCAGCAGGATAAAGGAGAAAACCTCTTCGTCATGATGCGGCTCGAGCAAGGCAAAGGTTTTCTCATTGATTTTATAAATCTCAAACCAGGGGGAGATGGATTTCATTTGCTCAAATTGACGGTTACCGGCTCTCGGCAGACCGTCGGGCCATTTCTGAATCGACATAATGACTCCGGATAATGGTGAAGATTTAATGGCTTTTCATAAACAGGGTTGCAGGCCGGTGTTCGGGGATTTCTCTATGGTTTGTTTTAACGGAACGGTGAAAATAAAGACTCAATCGAATTTTTTTTGGATCAATTGTCGCAGTCAGATCAAGCTGGCGTACAAGTTACAAACCGACGAATAGACAGGGAGACGAAATGGTTAATCCTTTTTTGGAACAACAAGATCCCGCAGATGCCGAAGACAAGCTGATTCAGCAGTCCCTTAAAGGAGATCTAGACGCCCTGGAAAAAGTTATTATGCGTCATCAGGCCTGAATTTACAACCTCACAAGGACATCCACGCCACCCGGATTATGGTTTGACAGTGATTGTGGAAACGTGTCTTCGGATTCATGTGGACAGTTTTGGCGGGTGTATTTTAGAAGTCTATATGCGCATGGACCCAGGACTCAACAGTTTCGTGCTTCAAAAAATCACCATTTTGAATCTCGGGCATGGTTAACATCGCGATTCTCATAATGAATCGATACAGCGGGGGGAGTTGATCTGTATCCAGGCGACCCTTGAAAAAGGCAACAGCGGCTGGTGCGATGCCAGGTATAAGTTTGAGAAGATGTTTAAGATAGTATGAGGTGGTGTGAGTGGCTTCCATCAGCCCGGATCGGGTTTTGGGTTTGTTTGGCTCCCTGAACTGCGGATCGGCAAAGACGGGAAAGTCGCAATGAGTAATATCAGAAGAGACGTTCATGCAGGTGAAAAAGAGAAAGACCTTTTTGTCGACCAGCTTGTCAGAATGATGAATTAAAAACGATTTCATTTCCGGAGTGCATCTGCCAAGACGAATAGGGCTACCAATAAAGATCCTGTCGCACTCGGGCAGATCCCTTTGGCCGGCCTGAAAGAAGATCACGTCAATCCCGAGTCCTGTAAGGGTGCTGCTGATTGTTTTGGCTGCTGATGCGGTAGCTCCATATCCGGAGTCATACACAATTGCAGCTTTTCCACGTTTTTCCATAACTCACTCTTCTGATTCACAATAAGCTTCCAAGTCGTTGGGATGTCTGACGTTTCGGGAAATAATCAATATCGACATATCTGAGTCCAATACTCATCAATTTGCGTGACTTTGAAATTTTATGATTTCAGAGTGCTCAAGCACATCTACCGCCGGTAGATCTCCATGCAGATGGGTTTTTTCCAAATGGTTTCCAAGCATTTCACAAGCCGGGGAGGAATGCTTCATTTCGCCCGGATCTTAAAACTCATCACTTTTTCCAGATCTTTCAGCGCTTTTTTGTTTCTGATTTCGAATATGCAAGGTTTTGATTTGCCGACATTCTTGGTGTTATTAATCCTGGTTTTTGTTTCTGCTGATATTTTGAGATTATAAATATCTTCAAGATACCTTTCCGGAAAATAAACCGTTGCCTGCATATACCCCTTCCAGGCGGACATCCAGACGATGGTTCTTTTCTTTTTCTGCACCTTGCACAACCATGCTTTCCCATCCCTGTAGTATCTCCATTCGTAAGTCATTTCATACGAATCATACAGCTTGAGCAGCTCCAGGTAAGCATTGAAAGATCTGCCGAGAATCTTCTTCAAGACAGTTTCATCCGGATAAGTATTCTCATCCTTCAATTCAATGGTATTTATGGTCTCCATTCAAATATCCTTTTAAAAACGATTTTATACGATTGCGATAAGCTTGAGATGACAAGCCAGGAATCTGGTTTGATGTATCCGGTTGTTGAACTAAACCGCTGAATCGGCAGGCGGAGTTGATATAAATCTACCAATAGCGTAACTCCATTGTTTTGTTAACCTTTTATTTGAACTTAACAGGGAGCCACGCTAAGGCAGATTTTGCGAATCCAACTTTTGTTGAGCTGTATGAGCAATTCAGACGTGAAACCAGGCTGCAGGCAAAATACAAACTATTGACGGCTATACCAGACCCTTTGATCGTATATTTTTCTTAATTATATCAATTTTATAAAGGTCGACATGCAGCTTCGGCGGCCATTTAACCTGACGTTTTTCAAAACATAGCAAAGAAAAATGCCAGTCAGAAATGACTGCTACCTATTGGGTTGATCTGTTTAAATTACCGCTTTTTAAGAACTTTGATACACACGTCGGTTTTTGGGTTGATTTGGCATACCAAAAGTCTTCATTCAGTTCTTTGATCTCGGTTAGAGGTTGTTTGCGCATGGTTTTGTTTGCAGAATCTCCTGCATCAATCTATCAGTTCAATCAGTGGCTGCGTTAGCAGTCCGAGATATCCATTTGATCTCTGACAGGTTATCAATCAATGATCTAAATCGGTGGAGCAAATTCTACTCGACGTTCATTCCTTTCGGATCTGTTGTTTCGATCTGCTGCTTCCCCGGCGCGCCTTGTTTGCACAGTCTATCCTTAAATGACCTGCAGCCTCAAAACAAGATCAAGAAGATAAAAAGTAAACAGTTCCTGCAATGATAGTGTGAATGCGGTGTGCCAGCACCTGAAAACCGAAATTCCTAAAACCAAACAATCCGATTATATACCAACCCCTTCGTTGTCCCTCGGAAGCGGTGAAATATCACCCATCGATACCCCTCGATCGGCCGAAGCATTACCTCTACAAACCATCACAGTCGTATCTTTCAAACCTAATCAGCATTTCGGGCATTCACTGACACATTTGGTGCAGGTATACATCGAATTGGTATCCACACTGGTGGTATTGAGAATGGCGGTAAAACCTTCAGCAGCAATTTCTCCGGATTTTAAGGCCAACGAAAAGATCGGTGACTGCATGGAATGTCTGGCACAAGCCGGTCTGTCCACCCTGCCCTGTGCATCAATCGCATTGACCGGACACACCTGCTGGCAGACGCAACAATTGCTTGGGCACCCGACACTGTCTTTTTCAGGCCAGGTCATCTCTTGAAGCGAAAACTCTGTGAGCACCGCTCCCAGCATCAACCTGGGACCGTATTCAACATTGAACAGAAGCCCATTCTTTCCTATTCTTCCCAGTCCTGCAGCTTCAGCCATCCGCACAAGGGAGATGTGTCCCATGAGGTCGCCCGGACCTCTCATTTCGACGGGGAATCAACTAAGCACGGGTGTTGTGATTAGCTGTTTCGTTTCAAAAAAGACAGCAAGCCTGGAGGCAATCTCATCCAGCTTACCATAATAAGTGCTGGCCATTCTCCAGTAGTGAATATTGATTCTTTTTTTGTCCTTCATCATGCCCGCGGGAAGGGGAATTCCGAAGCACACCATGCTGGTTGCCGAGGGCAACATATCCGACGGTCGATAACCCTCGGGTTCGTTTTCCAGTCTCTCTGAGTCCGCAATCCCGAATATCGGTACATGATGCTCCCGGAAAAATCCCTTTAATTGTTCAGTTAACTCCTGCTCTTTCATGATCGCCTCCTGGTTTGGTGGTTTCTTTTATCGGGAGGCTATCACAGTCCGGCTACCATATGCGACCGATCCTACAGGCTCGGACTGCGATTCGGAAGATGATGGTGTCTTGTTTTCTGTTCCCCTACGTTCAGAACAAAGAAAATCCGTTTAAATCAAATGATATCCAACAGATTGTTCGTTTTGATGTAAGCGAGAGATTGCGATCTCAAGAAGTCTAAAAAGAAAGGGTGTCCCTTGAGTCGACTGGTCGGGACTTTAGGCTTCTAAGCGATATTGGTTTAATCTGATCGTTTTGATTTGATGAACTGGGTAGGGGTCTGATCCGTAAACCTCTTAAAGGCTGCGTTAAAGGTGGATTTTGATCCAAAGCCGACCTGCATGGCTATATCCAGAATCGACCGGTTGTTTCTTTCAGGACCGGTCAGGAGCGCTTTGGCTTCCTGAACGCGAAGACCATTGATATAGTCATGGAAATTCTTACCGAACCCGGCGTTGATGACCTGTGACACATGATTGGTCGACAGCTTCAGCAGCCTGGCCAGATCTTCCAGGCCAAATCCGCTCTCCCTGTACAGCAACTTTTCCCGCATGATGCTTTCAATTTCATTTCTGATCAGCTTGGCTTTCTCCCTGGAAAGCGCCGATTTGGAATACTTTTCGTTTGGTTTCCTTTCCTGCGTGAGAACTGACGGCTCAAAGCCGTTACGGATAGAAACCGGGATTTTACGGTGATCAAAATAGGCATGAACTGACAAAATCCTTCCCTTATCCACCCTTATAAAATCTGTCCCGGGGATAGCTATGGATAACCCTGGTCCGCCACCCGTGCTGTCAGCTTTATTCGTGCCGCTCATGACCCACTGGGTCGCAATCAGATCGTTGTTCTCGGTGAAGTCACCAACACCTTCAAAGGATAGGTCGGGAAACAGGGAAAAGTACCGGGTTGCATGCTCAGCGATTTCAGACTGATTTAGCTCGCGATTTAGCAAAGGATCGATATAGATCCCGTCCTCGTCAAACAGGTCGGCGATTTTTAGTGCATCATGCCGTATCCACCCTCGAGCGTATTCTTTGGCGATCTCTACAGGATTCTTTTTCATCATGCCTATTCTTTTGTCATACAACACTTCAAAAGTCCAAAATTAAATTTTCAAAATCGGATTTGATTTTATTCCTGGCAAGGAGCGATGATCGCCATTTTCATGAACTCCCTGGGAGGGTTTGGAGTTCACCCGCCCGGAGGAAAACCGGTTGAGAGTTTACCATCCGATTGCGCACACCCAATATGGAGTGCAGGATGGGTCGATATCCGGATCCATATGTCACCCCGGCTATTACATAAAAAAACCAAGCATGTACAATCCGCGATACGTTTTAGAATAACCATCTGACCGTTTAATGAAGAAGGCCTGCACGGATTGATGGGAATCGGTGCCACCGGTTTTCCTACTCCCCTGACCCTTTCCGGCGTCCGGGATGAAGAACTGGTACGGGAAGTTTTTTCTGTTGTCGCCAAAGAGACCCGCACCCGGGGCAGAACTACAGAACCCTGGTTTCCCCGATTTTCATGATGGCGGCACGACCGTCGGTGATACCGTTTTTGGCCGCAAAAGAGCGGTATCTTTCCGGGGGCTCCCAGGGGGGCTCGTCAGTGAGGGTTATGGTCCCCCAATGACAGGGGATAATCAGATCGGCTTTAACATCGTTGGCCACCCGGATTCCCTCTTCGGGATTGGTATGCACCGGTTTCATCACCTTTATCGGTTCGTATGCCCCGATAGGCACGATAGCGACATCAAAACCTCGAAACCTGGCTCCGATCTCTTTGAAGATAGATTCCGAATAAGCGGTATCTCCCGAAAAGAAGCAGCTTCTGTTTGACGACTCAATCACCCAGGAACACCAAAGCGTTTCATTTCGATCTCCCAGGCTTCGGTTGGAGAAGTGAACCGCGGGGGTTGCTGTTAAACGAATCCCTTCCATTTCCGCCGACTCGTACCAATCCAGTTCCGTTACCTTTCGATAACCTCTTTTGGTAAAAAACGGCTTCAGACCAAGGGGTACGAACACGGCGATGTTCTCTTTTCCGGGAAGCATTTCCACTGCCTCGGCATCCAGATGATCATAATGATTGTGAGACACGATCAGGCCATCAATGCGTGGCAGATTCCGCAATCCAATTCCCGGTGCAACATAGCGCTTTGGCCCGATGGGAAGGGGGCTGGCAATATCGCTGAAAAAGGGATCCAGGAGGAAAGTCTTCCCATCCATTCTCAGGAGATAGGTCGTGTGTCCGATCCAGGTTAAGGTGGTCTCCTTTGGGTAAAGGTTAAATTCGGACAAGGCCACGGATTCCTCGATGACGTGGCCTGACGGAATCTCAGGTTTGTCGTAGAGGGCTTTGATACGCCTCCACATAAACGATAGCTCGGGTGTTTCAGGTTCCGGAGCAAGCGGATAATTACGAAATCCTGAAGTGGTGTGATGAAGAGGTTTACCTTCAATAGCTGTGGCGCTGGATGAACAACCAATCATCGATTGCACAGCCGCAAACATACTCAGTTTCATAAAATTTCTGCGGGAAAAGTGTTTCGTATGAACCTGCATATCAGTATCTCACCTAAACCATTAAATTTTTGAGTATCCCATTCACAATTTATCTACGTTGCGCCACCAGGGTTTCAGCTCTAACAGGAGATTGAGATTGAATTGTTGACCGATCCTGGGGGTTACATAATTTACTTCCTGCTGATCCGCCGCCGCAATCATTCGCTCAATGGGCTCGTACCAGGGATGCAGACCCAGGTCGAAGGTTGCCCAATGCAAAGGCACCATAACATCGCCGCGAAGATCCTGATGCTGCTGCACAGCCTCTTCCGGTGTCATGTGAATCTGCCTCCACATTTCATCATAAGCCCCGATTTTAAGGAAGGTGACATTAAACGGTCCCAGTTTTTTACCAATTTTTCTAAAACCGTCGAAATATCCGGAGTCCCCGCTGACAAAAAAGCTTTTGTATTCTCCCCTGATCGACCAGGAGCACCAGAGTCTCTCGTTACCATCGAAAAGCCCCCTGTTGGCATAATGTACGGCGGGAGTGGCCGTAAACTGCAAGGTGCCCATTCTGTGACTTTCCCACCAGTCCAGTTCTACAATCTTACTGGTTGGAATCTCCCACTCTTCCAGCAGGTTGCCGATCCCCAGTGGTACAACAAACAATCCCGCTTTATCAGCCAGTGCCTTCATGGTCGGCTCTTCCAAGTGATCATAGTGATCATGGGTAATCAAAACCACATCGATCGGGGGTAGCCCGTCAACTGTAACCGGAGTCGGATGAAATCGTGTGGGACCGACCCAGGTAAAGGGAGAAGCACGCTCCTCCAGCACCGGGTCGACCAGGATGGTCTTCCCGTCGGCAGCGATGAGGATACTGGAGTGACCTAGCCAGGCAAAGTAGAGCTCGGTTTTCGGGATGTTCACCCAATCCTTCTTCCTGATGGAAACCACCGGCAAATCACCCGTGGGTTCAGGGTCTTTCCGTGAGGAGAAAAAGCTTTTCCTGATGTACTTCCAGGTGGATCCTTTTGCCATGATTGGCGCGTTAATCGGATTCTCGAACTCCACTTCATCGCTATTGTACTGAGGAGAGTTTTTAACCCGCTGTTCGCGTTCGATCTGCGCAGTACTGACCGTACCGCATCCCGGCAATAGCAGACCGGTAAGGAGAATGGAGATTAGCAACAACCTGCTAAACAGCTTTGGACCATCCGTGTTCATACATTACCTTTTAATTATCTGTTGACACTCGATTTGAAGGGAAGATCACTCCTTGCATACCAAACCCAACATTAATGCACCATGTGTTGTCTTCTATAATCCGTCGGATTTATTCCAACTTTCTTTTTGAAGAGTCGGGAGAAATAGTGAGGGTATTCAAATCCCAGCTTGTATGCAGCTTCGGAGATGGTGATATTGGGTTCAAGCAGGAGGTTTTTGGCTTCGTCCATCAGACAGAGATGAATGTGATCCATTGCGCTCTTACCGGTCTCCGCCTTCAATGAATCGCTCAGATAACGGGGAGACATTCCCAGGGCAGTCGCAATGGATTCAATCGTGGGAACCCCGTGTTCCTCAAATTTTCCCGAAGAGAAGTAATCAAATATAATCTGCTCGAATTTGCTGAAGATTTCCCCCGTCAGCTCCTTACGATTAATGAACTGCCGCTTGTAATATCGATTCGAGTATTTCAACAAAGCGTCAATATGGGCCAGGATAATATCTTTGCTGAATTCATCCGGATTGGTGTTGTATTCGGTGCCGATATTTTCAAAAATCGATTCGATAAGCTTTTCTTCACGAGGCGAAAGGTGAAGCGCCTCATTCACAGCATAGGAGAAAAAAGAGTATTTTTTAATCCGGTTTCGTATCTCATGCCCCTTGATAAAATCTTCATGAAAAGCAACATTGTATCCGACCGATTCAGTCATTACTCCCTGAAACACAAGTTCCTGCCTCGGAGCGGTGAACATCAACACACCATTGGTATAATCGTATTTGGTCCGTCCGTAACGGATTTCGCCGGATATAAATTTCTTAAATGATACCGTATAAAAATCCGAAGAAAACGCCACCGGGTCATCCGAATCAAAAATAACCTTTGTACAGTCCGATGGCTCACAAGTATGGAAACTCAACATCGGGTGCTCCGGATCAGGTCTGTTCAATAATCGTGTATACTCGGCCACAGTTGAGAAATGATATTTTTTCATGATAACCACCTTAAAATAATCTTGATCCCGAATTTGAATCCAACCGGGAACTGATTCGGGTTTTAAAACCTGCAACCGGTTTTGTCCGAAATATCGGCCGTCTGTTTATCAATTTTACCAGAATCCCCCTGCTTTTCAATCCACTATTTACGGGGAATCAACCTGACGAGTGTTGCTTCCCCTTCCGTACCGATTCTCATGGGGGGACCAAAGGTTCCTATGCCCTGGCTGACATACACCAGGGTATCTTTATATTCATAAAGACCTTTCAAGTATTCGAACTGAAAACTCGCGATCAGGGTCGCCGGAAAAAACTGACCGGCATGGGTATGACCGGACAATACCAGGTCTATTCCTGCTTCGTTCATATACCGGATTCCCACTGGACTATGGTGAAGAGCGATTGAAGGAATATCCGGATCAATTTGAAGTTCGGGAAGAACACTCGCGATTGTTTCGGTGCGACTTGAAGCGTGGGCATCATAGACCTTGTCGTCGGCATTCATATAGGCCAATCCCACAAGCTGAATGCCAAATCGTCTGATAATTTCGTTGTTAAGGACTTTTACACCATTTTCTCCCAGAATCTGCTCCAGCCGTTGCAGGTTAACGTATTCGTCATGATTGCCACCCGTGAATACGACATCAGGACTTACCGATTTGAAAAGCCCCAGGATTTCATGATCCAATCCATCCATCCCGTCCACCAGGTCGCCATTAACAGCTACAAAATCAGGTTTGAGTCGTTCAATATCCCCAACAATCTTTTGCAAAGTCTCTTTTCCACGAAAAGGACCAAGATGGATATCCGGTACATGGAAGATCCTCACTTCATGAAGCAATCCATCCATCGGTATATCAACCTCATGGACTTCATAACTTCTGGCATTCCGGATGCCATAAATACTCACTAAAAGGGCGATAACAATAATTCCGATTCCGGCATGCTTCCTGTCGACGACAACAAAGAATTTCAAAATCTCGTAAACCAGCAACAGGAAAAAAAGGTAAAAGACCACTCCCAGCCAGATAATGGTGATCTTGAACAGGTTTAACAGAAGCGGATTGGTTACCCGGGCGGCGGCCATAATACCTGCCGTTCCCAGGACGGTAAGCAGAACAAAACCCAGAATCTGCAGTTTTGCTTTCTGAATTCCCAGGAGAGCGCAAAGTCTTTTGGGAATATAGATATTGGCTGCAATGAATAGAGCCAGGTTGACCAGGGTAAAGATGAGATAAGTCGCAAATGACATGTTTAAGCTCTTGATTTAATATCCCTGTTTTCAAAAATTTCCAGATTGTAGCCTTTGATACCCGCTTGAAACATAACTTCTGCCAATTCGGTCGATTTTATGCTGGCATTGGAACCGAGCAGTTTAATGATAGGGTATAGCCACCGTGAAATCCTATACGTAAAGTTCGGTTCCTGCCTGGGGGTTACCGGGTAGATATAACCGGGGCGAAATGCATGAAATGACTTGAATGCCATGACAGACAGCCTGTTTTCAATGACTCCCTTGTCTTTGGCAAACATGAACCGGCTCTTTTCGGATCGATCCGCACCGGCACCGCTCAAGAAACAGAAAACAATCTCGCTGTGTCGCTTTACCAGCACCTTTGCCAGGTACTCCGGGTAATCCACGGTGATCATGCGAAAGGTATCCCGGTCAACCGCACCCGTATAGACACCGATACAATAGTAGACGACATCAATGGTGCGGAAATAAGGAGCGTCTTCATCCAACTTCAGGAAATCATCGACAATGACCTCATTCAATTTGTCGTGGTTTATCCCGGAGGGATGTCTGACCAGGCTGGTGATACTTTTAACCTCTCTGTGTTTCAAACACAGATCAAGCACCAAGCCGCCGACCATGCCCGAGGCGCCGGTAATCAAAACATTTTTACTCATTGTTATCCTTGGAATTCAGTTTCATGTTGAACCGCATGAATGTCGATAACCACTCCCGAGTTTTTAGAATATCGCCAACGATGTGGTAACAAAATACACAAATTCACGAAACTCAAACACTTTTTTACATTAATATTTTTGAAAATTTAGTGGTTCGCTTATTTGCAACACTCTACTTGCTGAAGCTGGGCCGAAATGTCCGGTTTATGAGTCTGAAGATATCATGATAGGTTGAGCGACAGCGAGATAGTAAAACGGGTACTTTACCCGGGGTGGAATCAACCCTGATTGTTCCCTTGTGGGTTTCGGTAACGACAAAATAAGAGACCGAAAGGCCCGGGCCGGTCTCATGTTTCACACTTTTTGTGGTTGAAAAAGGGCTCGAAAATCCTCTTCTTGACTTCATCCGCCATTCCCGTGCCGTTGTTGACGGTTACGGAAAAGCGGAAACCGAGGTTTTCTTATGCTAATATGAATGATCAAACAACTGGAAGATAAACGGAGATTCATCTGATTGATTCTTTTCGGTAGCGAACACAAGGGACGCTGGCCGGATCGACAATCCGTTTCCCTTCTTGCTGAATTAGAGCATCGGTCTATAAATCTGCAATTAATGGGTTTAATAGTCGTTTAAATCGATATAATCCAATAGGAATGTTTGGGATTTCCATACCAATTAACTGTGCTAATCATTTACCTGGAACAGTTTGCTTCTACGAAAAAACTGACACAATCAGGGTAAATGATTCATAGTTGTAGGGAAATCAAATCAGCGAGGATCAATTATGGACAGAATCACAAAAAAGCGGGAGAGCATCGGGGGATGCACTGTCAGCTTTCTGGAGGTCGGAAATGCCGGAAAGAGAGATCTCATCCTGCTCCACGGAATGAAATTCAATGCTGAAACCTGGCACAAGCTTGGAACCATTGATAAACTTGCCGAAGCAGGGCATAAGGTTTTTGCAATGGACCTGCCCGGATTCGGAGAATCACCTTCCTGCGATACCGCTCCACCGGATGTCATCCGGAGTTTTATCCTGCAGCATAACCTGGAAAAGCCTGTAATTGTCGGACCTTCCATGAGCGGGCGAATAAGTCTGGAACTCAGCCTGGATCAACCGGATTTGTTAGGTGGAGTGGTTCTGCTCGGTGCCGTCGGCGTTAAGGAAAACAGGGATCGACTGCACCTTGTGACTGCTCCAACACTGATTCTGTGGGGGGATAACGATAAGATATCTCATATTGATAACGGTCGATTACTTCACGAGAAGATTAAACGTTCTATCTTTATCAAGATCAAAGGCGCGGGTCATCCCTGCTACCTGGACGAACCGGGTATCTGGCATCGGGAACTGATCAGTTTTCTGAAAGGTTTGGCCTGAGCATTTAAATCCCGGCGATGAAATGACAACAAAAAAGAGGTGTAACTTCAAAAAAGGGCCATTCGGCATTTACTACGGATGGGTGATCGTTGCTGTTGCGTTCCTGGTGGGCGTAACCCAGGCAGGTGTTTTTCAGAATATCCTCTCCATTTTTATGATTCCCATGGCGGCAGAGTTCGGATGGAGTCGCTCCCTGATTACCGGAGCCATTGCCGTGGGTTCTCTGGCGGGTGGATTTCTGGGACCTTTTATAGGCCCGGTTCTGGACCGGCAAGGCCCAAGGATGATGGCATTTTTCGGAATCTCTATCCTGGCCGCCGGGCTGGTCGCTTTGGCCTGGTTATCTTCGCTCTGGCAGCTCTACCTGTTTTTTGGTGTCGGACGGATGATCTCCGCCGGTCTTCTCAACCTGGTGGTGACTGTTAGTGTCTCTAACTGGTTTATCAGAAAACGGGGACGGGCCATGGGCATCGCCCAGCTGGGCAGCAGGATCGGGCTGGCACTGCTACCGCCACTTGTCCAGATAATGATTACCGGCGTGGGATGGAGGATGGCCTGGGCCATGCTGGGTTTAGTCGTCTTTTTTATATCCGCCATTCCCTCAATTATATTTTTAAGGAGACGTCCCGAAGATTTAGGCCTTCTGCCGGACGGTGAAAGTGTTGAGGAGACAGCGAAAGCAACAGAGCCCGGAATTGAAAAAGAGCTCGTCGCAGATGAAAAAACCTGGAGTCGACAAGAGATTCTGAGGACCGTTTCTTTCTGGCAGCTCATTGTTATATCGTGTGTCATTTTTTTTGTGGGAGCCGGTACCAATTTTCACATCTTTCCCTTTCTGACTGATCACGGGCTTTCACCCGAGATTTCGGTAATGGTTATCAGTGTTATCTGGATTCTAAGTGCTTTTGGAGCCCTGGTAATCGGTTTTCTGGCCGAAAAAATTCCCGTGAAGATTCTTCTGGCCTGTTCCATGATTCTTTTAGGAGGGATTTTTGTCTTGGTATTCAGGGTTGTGACAAATGTTTGGCTGGTATTCGGATTTGCCGTTATTTACGGATTCATCAGGGGTGCACTTCTGCCCCTTCTGGCACTAATCTGGGTCGAGTTTTTCGGACGATACTCTTCCGGCACAGCCCTGGGTTTAAGCAGCGTGTTCCGGTATATGGCCAATGCCCTTGGACCTGTGTTTGCTGCTATCTGCTTCGACCTTCAACAAAATTACCTGCTTCCCTTCTTTCTCTTCTCGGGATTGCTGGTATTTGGCGGCCTGGTGAGTTTCATTGCCAAAGCGCCCCAACAAAACTAACACACCCGCTTCAGCTCAATGACTTCGCTAATTGACAAGTGAGTTTGCAGAAGATCACAAGATCCGGGATTTACCTTCACCTGTTCGGGACCACAGGAAGAACTGTGTAAATACCATGGCAAACACCGCTGAAAACACCCCGATTATGGTTTTCTATCAGGACAATGACATCATTGCCGTGGAGTTGATTGACTGCATTTGGATCCATCAAATCAGATCATTTTCCTACCCAAAATTGTCTGGACGTCGGAAATATCGTCCAAAATAGTCGATTTCCACCATAAAAAACGGAGCTTGAAGAAGAGGCTTTTCTCCAACTCCATCAACTTATTGAAGATATTTGCAACGGTAAGGCTTTTGCAGGTAAATTGTGATCTTCAATGCGAACAAGGAAGGGAAGCCCTGCTGGGGAAAATGCTTCCCGAGCTTGGTTTGGAAAGAAAGGAACAAACAGGGAACAAATGATTTGAGGGGGAAATGATTATGAAGCTGAAAAAAAGACTGCTTTTACTAACCGGACTGCTCTTGATGGGATTCATCGTACACGGATGTAACGATTCCGATGAGGGTACCATTTCCACAACCAGCGGAACTGACACTACTGCAGACACAACCGGTACAGTATGGACTGAAGTGGAAGGGACACAGCGATTCAGCACCAGGGCTGCACCGGCCTTTGTCAGTTTTGACAACAAGATGTGGATAGTCGGTGGTTACGATGGTTCCAATCTCCTGAACGATGTTTGGTATTCAACAGATGGCTCTACCTGGACCGAGGCGACAGATGACGCCGCCTTCTCTCCCAGGGTTCAGCATTCGCTTGTTGTGCTTGACAGCAAAATGTGGCTGATTGCCGGATTGGATGCGTCATACGATGTGCTGAATGATGTTTGGTCATCCAGTGACGGAATTACCTGGACCCTTTCGGTCGCTTCTGCACCATTTTCAGCCCGACAACGACAACACGTCGTTGGTTACAACAGTAACATCTGGCTATACGGAGGTGAAGATGCCAGTGGTGACGCCCTGAATGATGTCTGGTACAGCAATGACGGAACCACCTGGACCCGGGCGACGGCATCGGCTGATTATCCGGCAAGGGAGCATTCAACTGCTCTGGTCTGGAATGATGCCTTATGGATGGTTGGCGGCTGGGACGGTACTTCAATTTTGTATGATTCCTGGTCTTCAACAGATGGTGTGACATGGACCCAAGGTCCCGATGTCAGTCAGGATCTGAAAGGTTATTTTGTTGTTTTCGATGATAAGATTTTTGTAGTCGGGGGTCAGGACGTGGAAACCAATGAGTACTTCAATGAGGTCTGGCGCTCAACGGGCATGGATGATTGGGAGCAACTTGATGTCACGGGCGATTTTACTCCCCAGCGACCCAATCTTTTGGTCCATGATGAAAAGCTATGGATTATCGGGGGTGAAGGCCAGTCCAACCTGAACGAGGTCTGGTACACCGAGTAGGGTCAAGTTGGAAATGAGTTATTTCGATGGCAGGTATGATAAGTTTCCGTTTATTTCCATCCCGAATCGTTGATTTTTACCCAAAGGGTTACTCCATGATAAAAGGAGCTTATCAATACCTGTAAATCTGAAATTCGGTTGCAATGTGACAGGGAATGGAGACCTCTTGACCGGTTATGCGCAGGTGCTGGGATATTCAAAGGTGGATTCCACTTTTAAATCGGTTATGCAGTATAACTGTGAAAAGATTTGTACATCTGGAGATACTACGCCAAGCGAGGTCTACCGGAACGCCCTGGGCAGGATTCAAAACAATACTGTCCCTTCAGCCAATTACCAGCAACTATAGGATTAGTCCGCCCGGACATGAGAACCGGGCAGACCAAAATCCAGTCGCCCCTATCTGTCTTTCACAGCCACATCAAGCCTCCTAACGAAAGGAACTCCGGACCAGCTTTCGGTTTTCTTTGACATCGTCAATCCCCACAGTAAAGCTTGACTTTCAAAAAGTGGATTACAAGGCTCACCCTTTCGATCATACGACCGGCTCAAAAGATATGGTCAATCTGCCTGGACACCTTTGAAAAACGCAAAACAAACTCCGCCTTCATAAGAATAGTGTCTTGTCAACACACAACCGTCGCTTCGATCCCGCGAAAATAAGCAGACTTTAAAGAGTGCTTGTCCCCTCATTTTCACTGATCCACAGTTGAAGCGACAATAGTGCGTTTTCCGGGCATTGAAAGCAGCCCTGTTCTTTGCGGGTTTGTAATGAGTTGATAGGTATAGCCTATCAATACACTAGTACTGTTTTCATATTCTGTTCCTTGGCAGTCTTTGCTATTTCAAAGGTACAAAATCAACAGTCTCATTAACACCAAGCCAGCTAATAATAATGCAATCATTCACTGAATCAATTGTCTGCTTGCTGCAGCGGGGTGAGAATCTTGTTATGGCGACGATCATCAACAGCAGGGGATCAACACCCCGTGGCACCGGTACACAAATGATTATAAGGCAGGACGGATCGATTGTGGGCTCAATTGGAGGAGGTTTGCTGGAAGCGGACGTCCATCAAAAAGGCCTCGATCTGTTTAAAACTCGCGGTGTTATCATTCAGAATTTCAATTTAAAACATGATGATTTAACTGTCGGAACAATGATCTGCGGTGGAACCGTCGAGGTGATGCTGGAGCATTTGGCCCCGGACCAGGAAACCCTCGAGATATTCCTGGAAATAAAAAAACAACTTGAAGAACGAAAAAGATGTTCCCTGTTAACGCAAATATCACGGGATAGCGCTGGGAACAAAACCATGACAAAGTGGTTGATGGTAGATGGCAGGATTGTCGGTGGAAACTCGCCGTTGCCCGACATTTCCAACAAGTCATTGAAAGAAAGCATGATCAACAGTCGATATCCAGCCTTGACCCATGCCAGTGAATCCAAATACTTCATTCAACCCATAAGTGTCCCGATAAGATTATTTGTTTTTGGAGCAGGTCACATTTCAAAGCAGATTGCGGGTCTCGCGACTAAGGTTGGCTTTCAGACTGCGGTTATCGATGATCGAAAGGATTTTCTCACGCCGGAACGTTTTCCAAATCCCACTGAAACCCGGTTTATATCCAATTTTGCGGACTGCTTGTCTCATTTGAACATCGGCAAAGATGACTATCTGGTGATTGTTACAAGGGGGCACCTGCACGATAAAATCGTCCTGGAGCAATGCTTGAGAACTGAAGCTGTTTTCATAGGGATGATTGGCAGCCGCCGAAAGCGAGATAAAATATACGGATTATTGAAAGAAGAAGGGCTTTCAGAAAATGACCTGGCGAAAATCCACTGCCCGATAGGATTACCTATCGGAGCCGATACACCTGAAGAAATTGCCATCAGCATTTTGGCCGAACTCATCAAAACCAGATCAACATCCGGGGCCCTATGAAAGAAAAGCTCGCTGCAATTATCCTGGCTGCAGGGTATTCCTCCCGCATGGGGGAGTTCAAACCTCTTTTACCACTCTCAGGCAAAAGCTTTGTGGAGAGGGGAATAGACCTCTTTAGATCGACAGCAGATTTAGAAGTGTCTGTTGTAACGGGATATCGTAATGAAATACTGAACCCGGTTGTTGAACAGGCCGGGGCAAAGGCAGTGTTCAATCGAAACTATCAGGAAGGTATGTTCTCGTCGGTCGTTACCGGAATTGAACAACTCGATGCCGATGTCGATGCTTTCTTTGTATTGCCGGTGGATATTCCGTTAATAAAAAGAACAACCATCCGGCAAATGGTGGAAAAATGGCACCGGAATCGGGATTGCATTATTCATCCTGTTTTCATGGGTAAGCGGGGACACCCACCCTTAATACCAATCAAATATACCAGAAAAATAACGCAACAAAGCGGAGAAGGCGGTCTGAGATCCGTTTTATCGAAATATGAAAATAAAACAATCCAATTGGAGGTTGACGATCCGAATATCATACATGACGCAGACACACCCGAGGATTATAAACTTTTACTTTACAAGGAAAAGAGATTTCGTATACCGACCAGAAGGGAAGCTGAAGCAATCCTGTTGGGCAAACAGGGAAAAAACACAAGGGTTTATCACCATTCGAAGGCGGTGGCCAGTCTATCGGTGAACATCGCTAAAGCGTTAACAAACACCGGAGTTTGCCTGGATCATGAACTGATATTTGCCTCCGGTATGCTGCATGACATGGCAAAAGGGGAATCGGATCATGCTTTGGCGGCCGGTAGAGCATTAAAGAAGATGGGTTACGAATCAACAGCCCGTGTGGTGGAAAAGCATATCGACCTAGGAGTGGGATTTGGAGGTCAGATCAATGAAACCAGCCTGGTGTACTTGGCTGACAAATTGTTGAAAGGCGATAAAACAGTTCAACTGGAAGAGAGATATCGACCGGGAATGGAGCGCTTTAAAAAGGAAAAGAGCATCATGCGATCCATCTCAAGAAGACTGAATGACGCTAAACTAATTCTGAAAGGCGTTGAGCGCATTGCAGGGATCAACATCGATCACATTCTGAAACAGTGGGAAACGGAATATCAATCCATTCGACATTGAGATGAATTCGTTAGAGATCTCATTAAAGCGAAACTCGAATGATTCAAACGGTAAAATCTATCTGATCCGGCATGGGCATATCTGCAGTGGAGAGAAGGGACGTTATATTGGAAAAACAGATATTCCGCTCAGCGCCTTGGGAATCAGTCAGATCAACTCCCTAATTCAAAACACTTTACCGGGGTCCTTTGAAGCTGTTTTTGCGAGTGATCTGGCCCGATCAAGGGAGTCAGCCCGGATTATTGCAAACCATACCGGTACACAACTCACTGTTTTGCCGACTTTGAGAGAGATCGACCTGGGTTGCTGGGATGGTTTGACAGTGCAAGAGGTTAAGAAACATTTTCCCGGGGAATACGAGAAACGCGGGCTGAATCTGGCGGACTATCGACCTCCGGGGGGGGAGAGCTTTCGGGATGTGCAAAAACGAATTATCCCCGTTTTCAATCGACTAACAGAATCAACAAGGGGCGATATTCTGATAGTGGGTCATGCTGGGGTGAACAGGGCGATTATCTGCCATCTCACGGGGATCCCTTTGAAGCGCCTGTTTCAAATCAAACAGGAGTACGCCTCGCTCACGGTTATCAATCGTGCGTAAAGAGGCGAATTCAGGCGAAACAGAACTTGTTCTTTAATGTCCTCGTATCTCTGTCTTTATTATAACTTCGGCATTTCAAGTGTTCGACGATTTTCAAATCTTGACCAATATTTGGGCGAAAATCCCGTGAGTTCCTTTTTCCTGTCACCACTCGTACCTGACAGGGTACTGTGCTATAAACTCATCAGGCGTAAGTAGAATCATGTCTGAAGTGTTTGCCTGACAAATCAACATGCGGTCAAAAGGATCTTTATGGATATCAGGCAATTTAGAGATATAAAGCGTGGCTTCTTCATTCAAAGAGCAACTTGAGATATTGTGTTTTGTTCGCTGTATCGGTATATATCTTTTGGGTTCTAACGGCAAGTTCAGTTTTCCCAGCCCGAATTTCAAAGTAATTTCCCAAGACGAAACTGAACTAAGATAAACTTCATTACTCTTTTCCTTAAAAAGAGTTCTTGCTCTATCACTAAGCCTGGCATCATCTGTTATTATCCAGAGAAAAGTGCAGGTATCAAGCAGGATTCGCATTATTTCTCTCCATAAAATGCATCAAGTACTTCATCTGGAAGTGGTTCAAAAAACGAATCGGTTACTTCAAATTCTCCTTTAGCTAATCCAACAGGTCGTGGATCAGTCGCAGGCTGATCAATTGGTCGAATCTCGGCAATCGGGACATTTCGTTTGCATATAATAATCCGCTCTCCACTTGATAAAGAATTCAAGTATTTAGAAAGATTTGTCTTTGCTTCATGAATATTCAGCCGAATCATATGTCCTCCTATAATATAACTTATTATTTGATCATATTTTAAACTAATATTTAAACTAAGTAAAGATCCAAGTAGCTGTGATCAGAGACAATGAGTTTTGGTGAAAGCTTGTCTGGTTATGAAATTCTCGCTATGTCCTTATTTGCAGTGGATAAAACAGAAAAACCCATCAAGACCCCATCCATTTTGCTAATCGAGTTTCTCTAATTGCCCTCTTAATCATCCCTGAAACAGACTGTTTGTCATTCTGGGCGTAATCGCTTTTTGGCGTATCAAGGTATTCAATCTGGATTTGAGTTTCGGAGTTCAAGTTCATCCGTCTCACGATACCAGCCGTCATTTGTTGTCTTCCCAACCGTTTCACAAAACAGCAATGGAATTGACTGGCTTTGTGAATATCACTCCTTACTTCAAGGCCTCTTGCGAGATGAGATTGCTTCATTTGTCTTCTTGGTGACGTCCCGTTATACTACCACCAACATCAATGTTACGGGGAAGGAAACTATGAAGATACTACTGATTGGGGTATTGAGCGAGGAGAAAAACAGGATAAAATCTGTATTAAAGGACTCCTCAATGATTGAACTGGCAGGTCCGTTCAACAAAAAGCTTGTCGATAAAATCCTCCAAACCTACAAAGCTGAAAAGGTTGATTTTATCTTTGCGGACGATCATCTGATTTCAGGTAAAGCGGCTGCTGTAGCCAATTGGGTCGATGATTTGAAAAACCAGCTTTCTGCATCATTCATTTGGCTTATTGAGCAAGAACCTAAAGCCTCGGTAAAAAAAGTTATTCAGACCTGTGATGCGGAGGTGGTCTGCAAACCCATCGTAAAGCCGGATTTGGAAGCCAGGGTCAGAACCTCTGCTCAGCTGAGGCAGGAGAGAATGAACCGCGAAGAAGCTGAGCAATGGTTTGTGCAAGTCACAGAGCATATGCCGGTCATCTTCGCCAACTATGAAGACGGATTCAAGGTCAACTATGGCAATACACTGGGAACGGAGATCTGGGGTGTACCTCCCGAAGACATTATTGGATCGTCCGACGGTTGGATTAAATACGTTCACCAGGAAGACCAGGGCAGGGTTGTGGAGTCGATCAAAAACCTGGGCAAAGAACCGTTGTTTATTCAATATCGTATTATCCGTCCCGATGGACAGATGCGTTGGATAGATGATTCGTTTATCCCGGTTTTTGATGAGGATGGACACAGAACCAAGGTTTTTGGATTTGGGCAGGACATCACCAAACGAAAGCTTGCCGAACATTCGCTGCAAAAGACAGAAGAGCATCTACAGTCGCTGATGGAAACAGCAACGAACTTTGCCGTTTATCGACTGTCCATCAGGGATAATGATCCCCTGTGCACGGATGTCGTGTTTGCCAGTCCGTCCATCATGGATCTGCTGGGGGTAACCGAACCCGGATTTGCCGCCTGGCTTGATTTGATGCACCCGGATGACTCCAGGCGAATTAAGGAAAACCTGGCCAAACAGCCCCTGACCCCGAAATTCGAAGATACCATCAGGATTTTTCATCCCGTCCTTCAGGAATGGCGATGGATCCGTTTTATTGCCAACCATCTGTTTGATGAAAAAAGCCAGCTCATCTATTCAAATGGCATTATCTTCGATGTGACAACCCATGTGAAGACAACAAACAACCTGAAAGAGAAGGAGGAAGAACTCACGGTGCAAGCTGAAAAACTGCAAAAGGTGAACAATGCGCTATCCGTTTTGCTGGAGCACCAGGAACAAAAATCGGAAGAAATCAGGTCTAATATCCTGGAGACGCTGGATAAATTTGTTCTGCCCTATATTCACGATCTAACCCTAACCACGTTGACAACTGACCAGACGACCTTTATCAATATGATTAAATCACATCTGGTCGACATCTCTTCCTCTTTTGCCAAATCCCTTTCAAACTGGAAAAGCAGGCTTTCTCCGACCGAAATAAAAGTTGCCGATTTCGTTCGCAGCGGTAAAACCTCCAAGGAAATCGCCGAGTTGCTAAATGTCTCCATTGCCGCTATCTCTTTTCATCGAAAAAACATTCGCTCCAAACTGGAAATCAACAATGAGAAGGTCAATCTGGTAACTCATCTTCAGATGTTGGGACAGGATTAATGTTTTTACAATGTCAGGACTGTTTTGGTATTCAAGCCTGCATTGATCAGATTCTTCGCTGCGATTCCCGCAAATTCAGCTCACCTGGTTTCGACATTCAGCCAAACGGGTCCAAGTTCCCTAGCTAACTATTAGTCATTCCCCGGAGCGACAGGAAAGCTTACCCCAATGCACAACACTGTTGGAGCCACTTCATAATCCAGCAGAACTGTCACCTTGGTTGTATTTTTCACCGCTCTCTCCTGCCTTGCTCATGCTTGCCTGAGTTGCTTTCATTGATCAGTTAATAGGTTTTACCTATCATAACCCTATTAATGTCTTTGTATTGTCGATTGGAAAATTCTGATGATAGAAAAAACCAACATGAACAAAGCACCAAAGCGACGCCCTGTACCTGCAGGGAGGGATTGGTTCCATATGCTGCCATATCCCGATTTTGTGCTGCGTACCTTGCACCTTTGGATCGGGATAAGAGCAAAAACAGCAGGCAGGTGTTTTGGATACAACAATGTTTGCGATTTAACCAGGTTTTATAAAGAGAGATCATGAAAAACAGTAATCGGGAAATCATCAAAATAAAGGTAAACGGGACTTGGGCAGAATATGAAATAGGCCGTGATGTAGAGCCCTCTGAAACACTATCCCATTTGCTCCGCGAAAGGCTGGGACTGACAGGTGTAAAACTGGCTTGTGACCAGGGAGCCTGCGGGGCCTGCACCGTGATCCTGAATGGCAAAGCGGTTTTATCCTGCATGATGCTTGCTGTGGAGGCAGATGAATGTGAAGTAATGACTATTGAAGGTTTGGAAGCAGATGATTCCGTGGTTAAGGCCTTTGCGGAACAGTGTGAGCCGGGTTACGGAACTGCCATGCAATGCGGGTATTGCACACCCGGGTTTGTGATGACTGCCAAGGCCATGCTGAACGAGAATCCCAAACCAACCAGGGAAGAGATTGAATACGGTCTATCCGGGAATATCTGTCGTTGCGGCTGCTATCCTGCCATAACGAAAGCTGTTCAAAACGCGGCAGAGGGAACAAGGGAGGATAAATGAAACAGGGTTATCAGCAAAGAACAGCAAGAAAACATGTCGGGACCTATAAGCCGAAAATTGACGGCAGGGTTAAAGCTAATGGCAAGGCGGAGTTTCTCGATGACTTAACCCTGGGAATACAATACCCGGGATTGCTGTATTCCAGGGTATTGCGGTCTCCCTTGCCCCATGCGCGAATCAGGAGCATGAATACTAAAAAGGCAGAGGAGTCGCCGGGGGTTCACCTGGTATTAAGGTATGATGATCCGGAAATGCTGGCACTGAAACCGACGACCAACGCCTGGACGAGCTATAACACCGTCTCCTATGAGAAAATGTATTGGCCTTCCTATCGCGACAGAAAGGTTCTGGATGACATGGCACGTTGGGTGGGTGATGAGGTGGGCGCCTTTGTGGTGGCCGAGTCGGAAGAGATTGCCGAACTGGCTTTGTCCCTGATTGAGATCGATTGGGAGGAACTGGATTTTGTGCTTGACCCAAAAGAGGCCATGAAGAAAGAAGCTCCCGTTATTCATCCCGAAATCAATCCCGAAGGCAATATTATGTTACCCGAGGATGTGTGCGGTGGGGACGTCTACCGGGAACGGGGGGATATTGAAAAGGGTTTTCATGAGGCGGATGAAATTGTAGAAGTCTGTTCAGACTATCATTTCGCCGATCATGGCTGCCTTGATACCAGGGGCTGTCTGATGGAATGGAAAGACGACGAGCTCACCTGCCTGACAAACCTTTACCAGGCGGATCAAACCCGGATGTTTATCTCCCAGATGTTGGAGATCCCTCTCAACAAAGTCCGGGTGATCTGTCCTTATGTCGGTGGTAGCTTTGGCAGGGGGAACACCGGAGACCAGTGCTACTACATCTATACGGCTATTGCGGCCAGAAGAACCGGAAGACCGATCAAAATGAAATATACCCGGTATGAAGATTTCCATGATACCAGAAACGGGATTGAATGGTATGGAAAGGTGGGTGCCAAGAAAGACGGGACTATCACCGCCTGCTATTTCAAGGGAATCGGTGACTCCGGAGCCTATTGCGAACACACCATCGCCGCTCTCAAGTTCATGACGGGTTTTGAAATTGACGAATGCATGCTGGCACATATTCCCAATATGAAAATGGAAGCTTATGCCGTTTATACCAATAAAATACCGAGTTCATGTAAACGGGGTATTGGCAATAACCAGTTCAATATGACCCTTTTCCTGGCCGTGGACCTGCTGGCGGAAAAACTCTCCATTGATCCCCTGGAAATGACCATGAAGAATTTTGGTCATGAATGGGAAAAGCTTCCCAATGAAAGCGTTTGTGGTGTGTTGCGGGAAGGTGCAAAGCGCATCGGCTGGGAAAACAGATTGGCTACCAACGAAGGCCCCCTGATAGACGGTTGCCGAAAAAAGGGTCTCGGATTTTCCCTGCACAACGGATGGCATACCGCCTGGCAGGAGAAGCCCCGGGGGATGGTGCAACTGGGATTGAAGCTTAATCCGGATCTTTCCGTTATTCTGGAGGCAACCATGGCCGAGACAGGGTGCGGATCAAACTCCTGTGCTGTCTGGTCCTGCGCCGAACACCTGGATTTTCTGGGAATCGCCCCGGATCAGATCAAGTGGATCGAAAAGGCGGACACAGATACCGGGCACAAGGATATGGTACAGACCGATAGCGCGGTTTCCTTTCTCCACGCTGAACTCATGCCGGATATGGCGGAAAAACTGAAAAAGAAAATCCTGGCAATGGCTTCCACAGAAATGGAAAAGCCGGTTGATCAGCTTGCAATTAAGGGCGGAATGGTATGCAGCACCGTCGATCCGCAGATTAAAAAAAGCATCAGGGATATTTTATGGAATGATACCCTGGTGCCTATTCACCTGGTTGTGGAGAAAATGCCTCCCCTGGAAATTACCGGTGTCCCCTTTGAAGCAACCTTTGCCGAGGTTGAAGTGGATGTGGAAACCGGGTGGGTCGAGGTTACAAAACTGGTGCAACTGAGTGACTGCGGGACGGTAATGTATGCCTCGGGAGCCGAAGCACAAACCATTGGCGGTCAGGCCATGGGATTGGGAGAAGCTCTCACCGAAGAGATCGTTTATGATCCGGCTACCGGCATTCCACTCAACTTCAACTGGATTGATTACTGGATTCCTACCATGCTGGACATGCCTGAAATTGAAGGTGTTCCCATGGAAGTCTGGAAAGGAGCCGGTGAGTACGGAGCATGCGGTATTGGCGAATCCGTTACCACCTGCACCTGCAGGGCGATAACTTCTGCAATCTACAATGCAACCGGGGCCCTGGTTAATTCAACTCCGTTTAAACCGGAAAAGGTTCTGGCGGCGCTGGATAAAATTAATTCCGTAAATGATGAAGGGGAGAAGGAGACTGAAAAATGAGACCGTTTAACTATGTAAAATGCGAATCCCTTGCTGATGCTGCGGAAATCCTGGAGAGCTATGACGGAACAGCCAGACCGATGGCTGGAGGAACCGATCTTTTGGGGGGATTGAAAGACAACATCCATCCGCAATATCCGGATACAATAGTAAACCTGAAAACGATTGAAGGGCTCTCCTATATACGGGATGAAACAGGCAAAATTGAAATCGGGGCCTTAACCACCCTGAAAGAGATTGCCGATAATCCTCTGATCAATAAAGAGATTTCCCTGCTGGCCCAGGCATCTGCCGAAGTGGCCTCCCCGCAGATCAGAAACGTGGGTACGCTGGCAGGGAATATCTGCCAGGAACCCCGTTGCTGGTATTATCGCAGTCCGGATAATACTTTTAACTGCCTGAGAAAAGGCGGAGAAATCTGCAATGCCCTTTCGGGTGACAATCGATTTCATTCCGTCTTCGGCTCCATGAGAGTCAATCAATCAAACTGTACCAATGCCTGTCCGGCAAGCACCCGCATTCCGGACTACCTTGCCCTGGTCAGGGCCGGGGATTATCATAAAGCCGCCGAGATCGTCCTGGAAGCTAATCCCATGCCTGCCATCACCGGCAGGATCTGTCCTCATTTCTGCCAATATAGCTGCGCCCGACAGGGCTTTGATGAATCGGTATCGATCAGAAATATCGAACGATTCATGGGCGACTACATATTGGAAAACGAGGACCGATACTATCATCCGCCGGAAAAGGAGTCGGGAAACAAAGTAGCTGTCATCGGATCCGGCCCTTCAGGACTGGCGACGGCTTTTTACTTACGAAAAGCCGGGCACACGGTGACCGTATTTGAGTTGCAGGATCAGACCGGTGGCATGCTGAGATATGGAATACCCCCGTTTCGCCTTTCAGAGGACATTCTGAATCAACAGATCCGTGCGTTTCAAAAAATGGGCATCGAATTTAAAACCGGGTTCGGAATCGGACAGCACCTTCCGTTTGAAGACCTGAAATGCGACTTTGATGCGGTCTACATAGCGAACGGAGCCTGGCAAAATGCCTCACTTGGAATCAAGGGCGAAGAGTATTCCCGTTCCGGCTTGGATTTTCTGATAGAAGTCAACAAAGGGCAAGAGCAGGTACCGGGTCAAAAGGTGATTGTCATTGGAGGCGGAAACGTGGCTGTTGATGTGGCAGTGACCGCTAAAAAGCTGGGATCTGCTGAAGTTATTATGGTATGCCTTGAAGCCCGGGATGAAATGCCGGCATCAATCGATGAGCTGGACATGGCTGAAAGATGCGGAGTGACGATAAAAAATTCGTTTGGTCCCTCCGGGATCATTAGGAAAGAAAATGGCATGCTGCAACTCAGCGTCAAAAAGTGCATTTCCGTTTTTGATGAAGCGGGGCAGTTTAATCCCGGTTTTGACGAATCAGAGGTTGACGAACTGGAAGCGGATGCCATTCTGCTGGCGATCGGACAAAAACCGGATAGCGATTTCCTGGAAAATGAATCCGATTTTCAGAAGGGACTGATCCGGGTTGACGAATCGACCCAGGCAACGGATATCAAAGGTGTTTTTGCCGGGGGTGATTCGGTAACGGGTCCGGCATCGGTAGTTGAAGCATTGGCAGCCGGGAGACGGGGAAGTGATGCCATATCCGGATTCCTGGGAAAGCAAGATAAACCGGTCATTTCCGGGCAAAAGGAACTGAACAGGTTTGATATCGGCAGTCTCGGAACCTCACAAGGAGTTCAGTCGAGTCGGGATGTTTTCTCCAAAAGCGGCCTGAAGGCAGAAAGCCCGGGAATGGATACCGGGCAGATTTTGCGGGAAGCCAATCGCTGTTTCAATTGTGGCTGTATCGCCTCGTGCCCTTCAGATCTTGCTCCTGTGCTTCTTGCTCTTGATGCGGAGATTCAGACAAACCGAAGGATAATCCCGGCTGAAGATTTTTTCAGTGCCGGACTTATGTCTTCCACAGTGCTGGAGAGGGGAGAGCTGGTAAAGAACATCGGTATTCCAACATCGGAGCATCTCAAAACGACTTACCTGAAATTCAGGATCAGGAAGGCAATTGATTTCCCGATTCTGAGTGTCGCGATCGCTTTGGAGATTGAAGCCGGGCTGATAAAATCAGCCAGGATTGCCCTGGGAGCAAGCGCTCCGATACCATTGAGAGCTAAAAAAGCGGAAGCTTTCATAACAGGTAAAAAGGTCGGCGAGATTGACGCCGCTGAAACAGGTTCAATGGCTGTTGAATCTGCCATACGATTTGGGAAGAACGGGTATAAGGTAACGATCCTTAAAACCCTGGTCAAGCGGGCGGTGAAGGCGTGTTTGATGTGATTCAAGACGGTTCCTTCACGTTTACCAGGGTTGATTTGGCTGCATGATCATCTGAAATTTGCGGCCATAAACCTGTCCTTGTGCAAGGACGGGATAAAAATCCCTTTGCAGGGATGAATGGCAACCCGTACCATTTGGCTACGGCTGTTGCTATAATGATAACTGTTTTGCCTTTAAGGAGGGTGTTATGAAGAGAGTACTAACGGCTTTGTTTTTGTTAATAATCTTTGGTTTATTGGGAAATCTGAATGCTGATCCGATCAAATGGAATGCGCAAACTCTGTTTGCACCCGAAGATGCAGGAACAATCCATTCCGCGAAAGGTATTGTCGCAGCTTCAAATAATGTACTTAAGGGACAACTAAAGACGACGCTTTACCAATCCGGTGCTTTGGTTCCCGTGGAGCAGATGTATCCCGCCCTTTCCAGGGGTGTCTATGATGCTGCATACATGGTTTCCATGATGCGTACCACAGCCGGACAGGTTGCCTTTGGAATGCCTTTCAGTTGGGAGAACGTAGACCAGGCCATGGAGTTTTATTATGACTTCGGTTTTCTGGAGCACATGAGAAAGATCGAGAAGAAAAACAATGTTTTCTTTGGATGCCCCATGCCTTTTGGTCCTGTGACCCTGTTTTCCAAGTTTCCTGTTCGAAAGCTGGAGGATTTCAAAGGAAAGAAAATATGGGCAGAAGGTCCTACTGCGGAACTGGTAAAGGTTTTAGGCGGAAATCCGATCTGGTTTGATCCGGGAGATGTGTACATGGGATTAAAACTGGGAACGATAGACGGAGTATTTTTCGGCTTCGCCGAACTGGAAACCATGAAACTCAAGGAAGTTGTTGACTATATCATGTTACCGGCCCCCATCAGCCCTATCATTCTGGATTGGGTAATCAATCTGGATTCCTGGAACAAGCTTTCCGAGTCCGGCAAGGCCCGTTATGAAGAAGTGATGAAGACAAATGTGGTCAAGTTCTATGATAAAATCATGGTAGAGAACAACAAGGGACTTGATGCGGCAAAGGCCTACGGTGTTAAAGTGATTACGCTTGAACCGGGCGAGTTGGCGAGGATGAAAACAAGAGCTGTAAAGGTTTGGGACGAGGTGGCATCCAAAGACGAGGAAAGCCGTGTTGCTGTCAGCATGCTGAAGAAGTTCCTGAAAACAAAACAGTAACAATCCGCAAAGCTCTATTCATTTAAAGCGTTTGTCAGCGTTGACGAAGAGAGCAAATCAAACATCACCAGTGTTAAGGCTGCTATGAAGTTAATAGTAAAAATATTCAACGGGATAGATCGATTTACCGATTGGACCGGGAAATTCTTCTGTGTGTCATTGTTGATTATAATGGGAATTCAGGTGCTGGAAGTTGTACTACGCTATGTGTTCAACAGTCCAACGGTTTGGGCATGGGATGTCAACGGTCAGGTATTCAGTGCGGCAGCAATGATGGCCGGTGCTTATGCCTTTCTTCATGACTCGCATGTCCGCCTGGATATCCTCTATCGGAACTGGAGTGATCAAAAGAAGACTGTTGTGGACATCATTACTTATCCCCTGGTGTGTATCGCCATGGGATTTGTTATCTGGCAGGGACTGGACATGGCAGTCTGGGCTTTTAAAACCGGCGAACGAGCACATTCCTACCTGCGACCCATTGTCTGGCCGGTTAAGTCCTTCCTCCCTCTTGCTGCCATCCTTCTGTTTCTGCAGTGCCTGGTCAAATGGGGACGTACCTTGATGATCGTTTTTGGAGTAGAAACCTGTCTGGAGAAGAAACAATGAGTATCGGATTGATAACACTGTTGATGTTTGTTTGCCTGTTCTCTCTACTATTGCTGGGTGTACATGTTGCGTTCTCATTGTTGATCGTCGGTATCGGCTTTACCATATCATTGTGGGGTGTTTCTCATCTGTTTGTGTTGGCATCCTCCATGTTTGGTGCCATGTCTTCCGAAGTTTACATGGCGATTCCGCTTTTCATCCTGATGGGCAATATCCTTGCCCACACGGGAATTGCGGATGAGTTGTTCAATGTGTTGTATTTATGGACATCCCGGCTGAGGGGCGGACTTGCCATGGGAACCGTCTCCTCGGGAACCGTGTTGGGTGCCATGTCAGGATCCAGTGAAGCGGGAACCCTGACGGTCGGGATTATGGCTTTGCCGGCAATGATGAAAAGAGGATATGACACTCGTATTGCCATCGGGTCAATTGCAGCAGGCGGACTCCTGGGATTTCTGATTCCACCTTCTGTAATCGCTATCGTGTATGCCGCGTTGGCAAGTGTATCTTTGGGGAAACTCTATTTTGCCTCTTTTATTCCGGGATTGATGCTGGCGGCTCTTTATATTTTGTATATCGGGATTCGAAGTCAGCTCCAACCGGATTTGTGCCCCAGTATTCCCAAGGAAGAAGCGCCTTCCTGGTCTGAGAGAATTCGGGCCTTGAAAGGTGTCATATTACCCATCTGCATCATCTTTGTGGTTTTGGGAGGCATTTACTCGGGAGCTACAACGCCAACCGAAGCATCGGGCGTTGGAGCCATGAGTGCTATTCTTGTGGCACTGATGAAACGGTGTCTGACCTGGAAAAGGTTGATGGATGCTCTTCAGAGTTCATTCAAGCTACTGGGCATGATAGCCTGGATGATCATGTGCGTAACCGTTTTTTCAAATGTCTATAATGCGCTGGGAGCGCCGAAAATCATAAACGAAATTATAAGCCTGTTTCCTGCCGGTGGTTTGGGAGTCATCATTTTTATGCAATTGTCCATTTTCATCCTGGGAACCTTTATGGACGATTTTGCAATCCTCTTTTTGACCATGCCCATATTTGTCCCCATTATCAAAAACCTGGGATTTGATCCTATCTGGTATGGGGTGCTGATCCTGATTAACATGCAATGTGCCTTGTTAACCCCCCCATACGGATTTAATCTTTTCTACATGCGTGCCATTACCCCCAAGCACATCAGCACAGTGACCATCTATAAGGGAGTGCTCCCTTTTATCGCCCTGCAACTAGTGGCCCTGATTCTGGTGATGATGTTCCCGGCCCTGGCTACCTGGCTGCCGTCAACCATGACCTAGACACGATCTGCCACCACCGAATAACATGCAACTCAGGTTTCTCACGTAAGATAAGAACCTCACAACGTGTTATGCCGGACATCGATCCGGCACCAAGGGACAAAAAAACAGGTATATCAGTTTAATCCTATGACCCTCCCAGACTAAACCCAACATGCAACAGGGGATGACACCAAAGCTTTGCCATATCCCAGAATAAGGTTGTAAAGATACCCAGTTCTTAAGAAAACATCGTCAAAGCATTGATTTATCAAAAGGTAGTGCGCCAAAAAACATATATGACGGGGAGAGAAAAAATGATGGAAAACGAAATCAAAACCATTGTTGTTGGTTTAGGAGAAATGGGTAAAAAGCTCTGTCAAATTCTGAAAACAAAAAAAGGAATCAGGATAGTCGCAGCAGTTGACCACAATCCGGATTACGTCGGAAAGGACCTGGGGGAAATTTGCGAACTTGGAGAAAAAACCGGTATCAGGGTAGAAAGTGATGTTCGGGAAACCTGCGGCAAGATTGAGGCGGATGTGGCTTTGTATTCAACCGTTACGGCTGTCGATGAATTATATGAACAGGTTCTGCCTGCGCTAAAAGCAGGAATGAATGTCATTTCAACGTCCGAACCCCTTTCCTTTCCCTGGCGTGAAGACCCCGAAAATGCGAAGAAACTGGATGAAGTGGCAAAGGAAAACGGCGTATCCATTCTCGGTACAGGGGTCTGTCCCGGGTTGATTCCGGATGTTATTCCCATTGTGGCTTCAGCCGGATGTTATGAAGTTGAACATATCGATATTGATTTTTTTGGTGACGTGTTTCCATACGGTCCGACAGTATGGAAGGGCATGGGGCTTGGATTGGAACCGGATGAATACAAACGGCAACTGGGAAAAGAGGTTGATATTGATATGTCTGCTCCTCCCTTGATGGTCGCTTCAGCCTTGGGCTGGGAAATTGACGATGTGCAGGAGGAGATGGAGGCTTTGATAGCAGCCTGGGACATCCGGGTAGGTGATCTGTTTGTTCGAAAAGGAACGGTCTCCGGTTTTTCCCAGACAACCCGTTGCTTCGCAAAGGGAAAAGAGCTGATCAAATCACATGTGCACGGACCCATCTGTTCGGATTTGCCGCCATTCTGGGTAGAGGTTGCTATCACGGGCAAACCGACCGTTAAGCTACGTTACGAATTATCCAATGAGAACGGCTGGACCACCTCGACGATGTTGGTCAACATGATTCCGAAGATCATCAATCAGGAATCAGGGCTGGTATCCATGAAAGATATGGTGCTGCCAAGTGCCGTGATGGGGGATATGCGATCACTTGTTTAATGGCAAATCCTCTTTTCTGATGATCATGGTGAATAGCCCTTCACCAGGAGCGGAGCAAGCTTTCTCGCAGAATTCAAAGAAGCTGGTTCTTCTTCCCAGCGAAGCCCCCTCGCTATACAACAAGAACGGACTACCTCGGGCAACTTCGCTATTCCATTAGCGCAGAAAACAACTGCTTCGTCTTCTCATCGGCCGGAAAAAGCGATTCGATACGGAGTTCCTGTGTTGTTAAGTCCAGTGGGGTTCCCAGGGTTGTTATGGTCGTAAAGAAACTACCCCTGATGGCGTCTTTTTCCATGGTCAGACTTAAGATTGGAAGATCGTTGTCCACCTGGATCTCCATTGCCGAATCCTGGTGTTGTTGTGATATTTCCCTGTAAAGGGAGATCAACTCTTCGTTTTGAGTCGCTGCTGCCTCTTCCCACAAACGATTTGTCATGAACTGCCTTACCGCCGGCCAGTTATCGATATACCGCCATAACCCGTTTTCCGCAAACACCAATCTGAATGCGTGATCTGCCACCTTCAAGCCTTCTTCACCCAGAAAGAAACTTACCATCAGATCAAATCCGGTGTTTTTCATGAGGATATTGTAAGTTGTGTTAACAACAAAGGCGGGATAGGGGTTATGCTGATCGATCATTCGCTGGAGCGCTTGTCTGATCATCTCCATCTTCTGACCGTCGAACGGCTCTTCACTGTATTCCGAAGAGTACCCGGCGACTTTTAAGAAATTGTTTTGGTGTCTCAGCGGCAGTTTTAAAGCTTGGGCTATTCTGAGAATCAATTTGCGGCTGGGCCGGGACTTGCCTGTTTCCACAAAACTAAGATGTTTCGAAGAGATACCGACATCAAGTGCCAGATCCATCTGGCTGATCCGTCTTATTTGTCGCCAATAACGCAAATGGTCCCCTACAGAATCGTTATTGGGAGTTTCCGTAAGATTCAGCATGTTTTTTTCTCCGAGGTAATGAGTACTGTTACCTGAAAGATACAATAGACAGAACAGTTGTTCAATCCCTCATAGATAGCTCTGATTGTGAAAAAATCCGAACCTTGCATTGCCGAAAAGGCCTACCGAGTTATCAAATAATAAGAAAGGTATTTTATCTACATGCAAACAGGACTTTTTTCAATAACGAAGCTTGGAGTTTCTCTAATATGATCTGGCTCAAAAACTGAAATAGCGAGATGTGTTAATATGGATTCTAATAACCTCTCTCAGTATTTCTCGTGACTTAGCATTAATAACTATTTGCAGATGATAAGACAATGAAAGAAAATGCCGGATTTTTCAAAATAGAGACCACTAAAAAGGGCCAAAACTGGAGCCAGATACAGGAGCATAGAATGCACCAACTGGATCTCAGAAATGGGCTATCCCTTTCCAGCATTAATCTTAAGGCAGATTCCGACGCCGAAATCTCATACCGAATTGAAAAACCCATTATCGGTTTTGGTTGCATTCTATCCGGCAATGTCGAAAACGATAAAGATATTGTGGGAAACAGGCTGAACCCGTTGAAAAGCAGGGCAGGCATAGGAGGTATATCCTTTTTTACCGATGCAGAAGGTGTTATACGAAAAGCGGCAGGGCATGCGGCCCGTGTGCTGCATATTCTGATTACCCCCGATACATTGGCATCGATGTATGAAAGTGATATGGATGACCTTCCCGTCCAACTGCAGCAGCTCTGCGAAGGAAGGCTGTCTGGAGAATTCAGATTATTGGGTAAAATGTCGCCGGCAGTAAAATCTGTGGCTCATCAGGTTGCAAATGGCGCTCCACAAGGTGTTAACAGAAGACTATATCTGGAAGGGAGAACATTGGAGCTCATTGCATTGCAGGTGGCTTTACTTAAAGCCGGAGATCAAAGCAACTCGTACGATCAGTCCCTGAGTCCGATGGAGCGGGACAAGATCATTCATATTGGCGAGCAATTGCTTCAACACCAGGATTCGCCCCCTTCGCTTCAAACTCTGGCGAAGCAGGCCAACCTCAGTATCAACAAACTTGAACGTGGCTTTAGAAAGGTCTATGGCATGCCGGTTTTTGCCTTTATCAGGGAAAGCAAAATGCAGAAGGCAAGGCTGCTTTTTCTTGAGACATCGATGAATGTCAGCGAAGTGGCCTGGGAAGTCGGTTATGTCAATGTCAGCCATTTTGGAGCCGCATTCAAAAAACGGTTCGGCATACTTCCCAAGCAGTTCATCAAAAAATACTGCTGAGTTGTGGAATGTGTCTAATTTAGTACTTTGTTATTATTTCACTACTGAAGTAGTCAGTATGAAGTTGAAGTCATTGATGTGGCGAAATACCAACCCCAGAATGTTACTTACCACCACGATTTCCGGAACCGCGATTGCAGCCACCGTTCCCGACGGAACGGATGTAACGGCCCTGGTCGTCGGTCGGGTATCGAAACACCTTTGCCGGATCTATCCTCCTTCACTAAAATCCATGCGCCGCTACCGTAAAAAGGGATTTTTCTTCGATTCTTAACAGGTCGTTGTTCATGATCGGAATGAGTTGGTCTGTGGAGTTAAACATCAGCCGATCTCCGTCCCCGGATAACGATCAGCTCCCCGTTCTTAACCTGCACATCTCCATATTTAGTCAAGGCATATCCAAGAGGGTACATTGCGCCGTGTTGACCGCATTCATTGAGAATTTACACCACTGGTTGTCTGGATCTTTGTTCAGCCAGTATTTTTTTCATTATCGGTAAAAGTTTGTCACCGTCTTCGGTTCCAAAAAGATTGTTCATCTCTTTCGGATCGTTGACCAGGTCAAATAGCCAAGGTGTTCTCCCCTTCTCGAACTCGATATATTTATGAGTGTTGGTTCTTACCCCAACGTAGGATGGCGTATTTTCCGGGTAGTATTTCCAGAATTCCATCAGAAATGCTTCCCTTCCCTCTGCTCCGCCATCCCTGAAGATCGATTGCAGGCTTTCACCATCCATTTCAGGCGGAATGGGGATCCCTGCCAGATCCAGCAATGTGGGTGCGATATCGATATTCAGCGCCATCTGCTTCCTTCGGGAGCCGTGATCGTCAATCCAGCCCGGAGCGCGAACGATAAACGGCAACCTGGCCGAATCCTCATAGGGTTCCCGAATACCATGACGACCGTGCGTTCCCCACTGCATTCCATTATCTCCCAGGTAGATCACCATCGTATTTTCTCTCAAGCCTGATTCATCCACCTTGTCTAGCAGGCGCGCAATATCCCGGTCCATGGCTGTAAGCACCTCGCAGTATTTCCGGTACTGGGTCTCATAGGATCCCATCATAATCCCCTGGAAGACGTTCTGGTTCATCTTCCCGAACCACCAGGGATCAATGCCTTTGGGCAGATCCAGTTTCACATCGTCGTACATACCGCGGATATCCTTTGGCGCTTCGCAAGGAGGGTGACCCGGCCGGTGGGCAAGATAGATGCAAAATGGATTCTCCTGCCCGTTTGTCTCGCTTCTTTTTCGCTCCATGAATTCAATGGCCCAGTCGGTGACTTCTTCGGTAATATACTCCCGGCGCGACGGCACCTCTTCACCGTCGACAATCATGGGGCAGTTGAAGTAGGAACCCTGCCCCTCCCGATAGGTATAGGAGACAAAGAGATCAAGAAACGGCATATCGGGCAGGCCTTTGCCCGGCATATGCCATTTTCCGATGAAGGCGGTATCATAGTCGTTATTCGACAGATGCTCCAGAAACGTCTTCATTTGCCCGGTCCACGGGGTGTGATTGTTTCTGACACCATGCCTGTGTGCGTAGGCTCCGGTGAGAATACTTGCCCTTGAGGGACTGCAGAGGGAGGTTGTGTTGAACGTTTTCTCGAACAAGACACCCTCCCGAGCCAATCGATCCAATCCCGGCGTTTTAATAAAGGGATGTCCGGCACAGCCCATGACATTCGCGTTATGATTGTCTCCGAGGATGAAAATGATATTGGGCCGTTGGTTCGATTTCCCGTCGGTTGCAGCTGCGATTTTCGGAAGCGCCAACTCCCCAAGACCGGCAGCAGATATCGCTCCCAGCATCTTCAGCGCATCTCTTCTGGACAGTAGATCCGGGAATGATCGCTTTGATTGTTTTAGCATGCGTCGGTCCTCCTAGTTGGGATTTACTGTTGATTTCTTCTTTAAACCTGTAGACCCGATCCGAAGAAATATCGATATCCTTTCAGAAAGATAACATAGATGTTTTCCCCTTTTCCCCAGGAATAGACAGCAATGAAAAGAATCAGACTAATCGATACGACAGCGAGGGAAGCGGGATTTGCCACACGAACATCATCTCCTTGTTTTTTTCTCAGGCGGCGACAGTACAGATCCGCCAGTCCCGCCTCAAGTGTCATCAGCAATACCAGCCAGATATTTAGCGGATTCAGATACCAGTACAGGCATTCCAGGATGGTATGGGATTCATATATTTTGATACACTCCTTGGTGGCCCAGGCGAAAGGTGTGACGGATATGGCTAGAATTCTCAATTTTAGAGACGCACCTCCCAGGTAGGCAAACGCGTAAACAAACGGTGTTCCAAAAGCTACAGCCAGAAAAAACGTCGTTCCGAAAACAAAAGCCAGGGTCCGCTGAATAAAGTCGCTATCCAGGGTTGCTGAGAAGCGATGCATAAGAATAGAACAAACCATGACCAGAAAGACCATGGATACAGGAACAACCACTGATTGTCTAAAGGCTTGTTTATCCATTCGTTTCTCCTGGCGAGTCGATTGCTGTTGCTATCAACCGAAATCGGTCAATTAAGATGGCGGTATATGGCTTTGTTTGCTTTGTATATTCTAAGAAAGGATTTGTAAAGCGCTTCATATATGGGCACATTCAAGGGATTCGGCGTATAGGTGTTTTCGTAGCTCGTTAGTACCGGTATGTCGTCAAAACCGATCATCCCCAATCCCACCAAGGCAATAAAGGCCGCTCCTCTTGCATTGGCATGGACGGGACCGTTCACTTGACGTATATCGCGTTGAAGCACATCCGCGAAAATCTGACACCACAAATCGGATTTCGCCCCACCACCAATAATATTGATCGGTGACAGTCTACGGCCGATGTATTTTTCTGTGAAACTAAGCATCCAGCGAGTGTTATATGCCACTCCTTCCATCACTGCTCGAATCATGTGATCGCGAGTATGGGTTTTGGACATGTTATGAAATCCCCCCTTAAGCGAGGTGTCGTCAACCGGTGTTCGTTCGCCATTTAACCATGGTGTGAAAATCAGTTTGTCGCTGCCGGGGGGAATCTGCCGTGCTGCCCGATTTAATGCCTCATATGCCTCATCCGGTGCGATGGTGGGAATGTGATTGTTTTCGTAAAACAGGACGTTGTCCATCAGAAACGACAAACATCCGCCGGCCAGATCCTGTTCGTTAATGCACTGATACCTGCCGGGAATTGCTGTGGGGAAAGAGGCAATTGAATGAAAAATGTCGGTTTTCTTGAAGGGGACCAGACACTCGATCCAGGAAGAGGTTCCGATGTACAAATGCCCTTCATAGTCCCTCACCGCCCCGGATCCGATACAAGCACTTTGATGATCCGGTGATCCCATCACGACCTTAACGTCCCGGCTGATACCGATTTCGTCCGCAACTGAAGCGGACACTGTCCCGAGAATGTCGGTGGACAGCTTCATGGGCGGAAGCTTGGCTTTATCGATGCCTGCGTCCTCAATCAGGGAATCGTCATAAAACATGTTGTTAATATCTCTGATGTTTGTCAGCCAGAAGAGGTGCATGGAGTCGAACGACGCTGCAAATATCCCTGTCAATCGCAGATTCAGGTAATCTTTGCTGGGGAGAAACATGTAGGTTTTTTCATAAATTTCAGGATATTCATGTTTAATCAGCAAAACATGACCGATATCGTCCTTTCCGGACAGTGAAGGGGCACCCGCCGTTTTTCTGACCCATTTCAGAGCCTTGAGCAGATTGATCCCTTTAACATTGGGGAATCCGGAGAAACACTGCCGAATGTATGGCGCCCCCCTTGAATCCATCCAGGTGAGGGAATTCATCAGATGCCGACCTTCCCTGTCGACAGCCACAGTGCTGGAAAAGGTGCTGGAGATTCCAATGGCAGCGATTTCTTCAGGAGGTACTTTTCGGCGTTGCACCAGTTTTTTGGCGGTCAGCAACAGCGCTTCCCACCAGTCCTGCGGGTCCTGCTCCGCACCGCCTCCGGGAAGAAAATGGATGGGGGTATCCGCAAATTCGAAATCGATCACCCGGCCTTTGGTATCGACAATCGCAGACTTCATCCCGGATGTGCCGTGATCAAAAGCCAGGATGTACGTGTTTGCCATGTCCCCTGACACCCTTTACTGCCCGGAAATTACCCGTGCCTGATTTTCGGCTCCGACATACTCGTTCCATGCGATATAGAGTTTGGAATCAAATACATAGGCGACAGGGTACGAAGCATTTACAGAAGAATCCTTATTGAGTCCATTGTCGCCGTTTCCATCCACAAAGCTCCAACTACTTCCATCATAGCTTTTTACCCGGATTTGCTTTTTGTTGCTTCCATTGGCCTCATTCCATGTGAGATAGAGAATGGCGTTAAAAACCGACATGGAAGTGTTTTCACCAGATTCAGACGTGTCCTTGTTAAGTCCTGTCGTGCCTCCGCCATCCACAAAGCTCCAACTACTTCCATCATAAACCTTCACCCGGATTTGAAAGGTTGAATCAAACTCTTGCCATGCGACATAGAGTTTGGAGTTATATACCGATGTGGAAACGTATTTGCTGTGGGCAGCCGTGTTATAGTTTAGTCCTGTTGCGGCGTCGCCGTCTACAAAGCTCCAGCTACTTCCGTCGTACACTTTGACACGGATTTGTTCTTTGCTTAAACTATCCGGCTCCTGCCATGCGGCATAGAGTTTGGAATCGAATACAATCAAGGAAACGTAGGAGGCTGATTTGGACGTGTCTTTATTCAACCCAGTCGCTCCGCCGCCATCCGCAAAACTCCAACTGCTTCCGTCGTATACTTTTACCCGGATTTGATTGTCCTCATGCCAGGCAAGATAGAGTTTGGAGTCGTATACGGACATGGAGGTGAGAGCGGCATTTTGACCTGTATCATAGTTCAGCCCTGTTACGGCGCCGCCATCCACAAAACTCCAGCTACTTCCATCATATGCTTTGACCCTAATTTGAGATCTGGAACTGTAAAATTCGTCCCAGGCGAGGTAAAGTTTGGAGTTGTATACAGCCAGAGATGGGTTTTCCGCATTGTTTGCCGAATCCCTATTGAGTCCCGTCGTTGCACCGCCGTCCACAGAACTCCAACTACTTCCATCGTAAACCTTTACCCGAATTTGAGTGGTTCCTGATAAATCCTCCATCCATGCGGCATAGAGTTTGGAATTATATTCGACCATTGTCACTCTTCTAGCACTTTCCGAGGTGTCCTGATTAATGCCATACGTGCCGTCACCGTCTACAAAACTCCAGGAGGATACCGGTATTTGCATTGTGTAGGTCGCGCTGGCCACCTCACTATCCGTATATCCCGATGCCGCGGCGATGGCCTTGAGTGTTGTTGTGGAACTGATTGTAACGGCAGAACTATAAAGAGTGGATGAACTGGTGGGTGTGGTGCCGTCGGTTGTATAATAGATGGTGGCCCCACTGGTCGTGCAGCTGATCGTAACGCTTTGAGACGATGTATAGGTACCGGTGTCGGGACTAAACGTCGGTGTAGCCGCTTGACTGCCCCCACTTGTATCGTCACCATCCCCACTCGTATCGTCACCAATCGTAACGGTTACTGCATAATCTTTCGTTGATCCATTCTCGGCAGTCACCGTGTAAGTGACTTCACTGCTGAAATCATTAGCGGTTGTACCACTCACTTGAGTGGTGTCCCCCACGGCGACGCTTTCTCCCGTGGTCGTGAAGGTCGCGACCAGCGCGGCTACGCCGGTTCCATTCGGTACGGTTGCGGAAATGTTCGTCCCATCGACGGTTGCATCGACATCGGATGACAAGGCGTCATTATTTTCCGCTAAGAAGCTAAAGGCCGTAATGGCATTGTCGGAAGAGCTAGAGCTGGACGAGTTGTCGGCACAATTTGAAATGCCCAGAAAAATCAATAATACTGCCGCAACCAATAGACTTTTTCTCTTTATTCCTGAAGGGTTGCATCGCTTTTTCATCATGTTTCCTTTTTGTTTCTTCATCATTGCTCGGTTAAAAATCGTAGCCGGGGTCCTGAACGAATCTGATGCTCAATCAAAACATCTGGACGGCTATGCTGGAAAGAAAACTCAAAAATCCAATGTCGTAACCTTGCCATCGGCATCCACTTGTTCAACGATAAGTGAACTCTCACCGGATTTACCCATATCTGCATCCGCCATATCGGCCAGCGGACGAAATACATCAATAAATTCGAGAGGCCTGATGCAGCCCTCTGGCGGGAGTACTCCCTTTCCCGAGACTTTTTCCTGTTGCATCATGATCGCTCCGGCTGCTGCAGGGATACCCGTGCCTTCTCCCAGGGCCTGGCTGCTGGAATAGGTATGAATACGATATTCCAATATCTCGCCGTTTTTCTTTCCTTTGACGACGATACTCATAGCGCCCCGTTGTTCCCCGAATTGCGTTTCCTTTAATATCCGGTCCCTCTCCCGCTTGATGAACGCCAAGGCAAAGTCATAAGGAACCACCTCCCGTCCCTTGACTTCAATAGGCTCTTTTGAAGCCATGCCCAAGCGACACACCTCGGAAGTGAGCTGGTAGTACTCAATGGGAAGAACCGACCCTTTGTTCGTGACGTTTTTCACTTTGATATAACGGGGCAATGTCAATTGTTCCGGGTGAGGATAGGGGTACAGGGGGATATTCTTACCGATCAGCGGAAAATCGAAGCTTTGCCTTAAGGCGATGCCATCTTCTTCAAAGTACCTGACGTATTTCAATTCTCCCTCCAGGTACATAGGGATATCGATACTCATGCAATGAAACCGGTGTCCGATCACGCCGTCTCCCTCGAAGGGTTCACCGCCATGGGTATGAAAGATGTCAATGGAATCGGTTTCATCCAAAAAATCGTCTGCCGCCAGCTTGGCCAACAGATTGGTGATGCCCGGTGACGCCCCCATCCCGATTAGAGCGGTAATGCCCGCCTTTTTTGCGGCTTCGTCCAAGCCTAAAATTTCCAGGGTCACGTCCGGATCGTCGCAGACATCCACATAATTGATTCCGACCTCAATGGCCGCGGTAAGAATTGTTTTAACTGTGCTGTAGAAAGGCCCCACACAATTTAAAACCAAGTCGCATCCGGCGATAGCATCTTTGCAGCTATCTATGTCCAACGCGTCAAATTTCCGGGAGATTACTCCCGGACCGAGGTCTTCGGCCATCCGTTCCGCTTTTTCGACATTGCTATCTCCGATTGCCACCTCTGAAAAAGTGTTATCCCGGACCAGGGTTTTTACTGCATTGCTACCGACGGCACCACAACCGCCCAAGACAATTATTTTCGCCATATTTTCCTTTCAAAAAACTTCCGTGCATCGCACTCGTGATACATGCTGTTAGTCGGTTTTGCCTGTCCACCTAATGTTTGGTGCGACATGTTGCAGCAAACATACCATCTCAATTTAGCGACCACTGTGTTACTAACTAACTGATAAAAAAAATAAAAAAATTTTTGACAAAATAAGGAAGAAGCGAATAAGGTCTAGTGTATTGCAAATATGTTGCAACAATGTTTCATCAAACGAGGGCAACTATGATACCAGACACCAAACTTTCGAACGGTTCTCTTCACCTCGACCAGACCTATCTGCAACTTCTGGAATCGCTCAATATCGGCTTTTCCTTCATGGATATGGATTTTTGGATAATGGAGGTTAACGAAACCTTCCTGAAGATGGTTGGAGGTACTCGGGACCAGGTTGTGGGGCATCATGCAAGCGAATTTTACGATCCGGAGGATTTTGAGGAGCTTTTCAAAATGGATCTTGCGGCTCAACAGCAGAACAAGTTTTATCAGTATGAATTCTTTCTTCCACATAACGAACCCGGCGTGAGGATCCCGGCTTTGTTTCATATTTCGACCAATTTTGATCGGGATGGGCAGCCTGTATCTCAGTATATCATGTTTACCGATATCCGGGAGCAGAAGAAGATACAAGCCGAACTTCAGCAATCCAATAAAGCGCTATTGGAGAGTCAGCAAGCCTTGAACAGGGTCAACAACAAACTGGCCGTCAGCCGAAATGAGTTGAAAAGAGAGAAGCAGATGCTGGAAACCATCCTATTTGGCATTGGGGATTGCGTAACGGTCTACGATGAACTGGGAAAACTGCTGTTAAACAATCCCAAGGGAGAAGAGATCCGTAGAGTCCGGGGAATCCTGGAATTACCGGATTCACAGGACAGCCCGGTCGAGGTGAGCCTTAAGATTGATGGAGAACATCGTCAATTTTCGGGTCAGGTGGAAAGCGTCCGTGATCACCAGGGAAAGGTGATCGCTTTTGCTGAGATTTTGAAGGATGTGACCGACCGGAAAAAGCTGGAGGAGAAGGAAAAAGAACTCTTCCGGATAAAGCGCGCGGTGCGAAGAAACAGTTTAAAAGCTGAGATCATCGGGATCAGTACAGCGATGCAAAAAGTATTTGAATTGATTGCCCGTTGTGCGGACGTAGATTCCACCGTGTTGATATTGGGAGAAACCGGGGTCGGGAAAGAACTTGTTGCCAGGGCAATTCATAAACAGAGCGGCCGTCGAAATATGCCGTTTGTGGCTGTTAACTGCGGGGCACTACCAAAAACCCTTCTGGAATCGGAGCTGTTTGGTCATGTGAAAGGTGCTTTTACCGGGGCGGTCTCTCATCACACCGGTTTGTTTCGCGAGGCAAGCGGGGGGACCTTGTTTCTGGACGAGGTTGGCGATCTGGATATTTCTTTACAGGTAAAAGTACTACGTGCCTTACAGGAAAAGGAAGTAAGACCTGTAGGCGACAAACAATCCTATCCGGTTGATGTTCGCGTGATTACCGCCACCCATCGAAACCTGACGGAACAAGTCAGCCAGAACCTGTTTCGATCGGATCTCTATTATCGTATTGCCGTCATCCAGCTCTACATACCACCTTTGAGGGAGAGAACAGAGGATATCCTCCCGCTGGCCAAGCATTTCATCAAGAAACACAACAGAAAACCTAAAGCCGGAACTGTTTCATTAAATCATTACGCGCAGCAAATCATGTTGAACGCCCCATGGAGTGGGAATATCAGGGAGTTGGAAAACACCATTGAGTATGCACTGGCCATGAAAAACGGGCTTGTCATCAAACCCGAAGACTTGCCGGTTCAAATTGTATCCAGTCTAGATCTGCAAAGCGGACCGGGGCCGGCCGGTACCCGCACATTCACTGCAGATATTCAGACACCATCGGCATCCAAGGGACACCGTCAGATTTTAGATACTCCCTTAAAGCCCTGGCAAGTTGACGAAAAACAGGCCATTGAGAAAGCGCTTATTCAGCACAAGGGTAACCGAAGTGAAGCAGCGGCAGAGCTTGGGATGGCGCGTAGTACCCTCTGGCGGAAGATGACAATGTATCGCCTTGCATTATGAATAGGGATGTAGAGGAAGTTAAAGAAGCGTTTCCTTTTCAGGTAACCGCGGATTTATCATTTGTCAAAAATCCGCTTTTGAGGGGTGAAAAAGGGAACGTATTAAAGGGATGAACGATTCTAAAAAATATTTTCAAATGCATAACAAAATTGTTGACTCACTACAAAAAAGTTGTGTATCCTTTCATCAATCGATTCATCCTTAATCATATGACTATCCATCGTATTGTGCGCGACTCAGCCAGCGGTTAATTGATTCCGGCAGGCGGTAGGGTAGACGAGGATAATCGAGAATCAAATCACTAGTATTGAAATGGAGTTATCATGAAAGAGATCATCAATACAGACAGCGCTCCTCAAGCTGTGGGGCCTTACTCACAGGCTGTCAAAATCGGGGATTTGCTGTTTGTTTCGGGGCAGATTCCCCTTAAACCGGAAACCGGTGAACTGGCCGGTGAGACTGTTGAGATCCAGACACGACAGGTGATGGAAAACATGAAGGCGGTTGTGGAAGCGGCCGGGTTGACGTTGAACCAAGTGGTAAAGAGTTCATGCTTTATCAAAGACATGAACGATTTCGATAGTTTTAACCGGACTTATGCGGAGTACTTCCAGAAGGATCCCCCGGCACGGGAGTGTGTAGAGGTAGCCAGATTGCCAAAGGACGTGTTGGTCGAAGTATCCGTAATATGTGCCGGAAGCTGAAAACCGGCGTAGCCTGCAGATGGAGAAGCAACCATGAATTACATTGATGAGCATATCGATCAAATCCGTAGCGAATTCAAGCTACTGGACTATTGGGTATACCTGAACGCGGGAGATCAGATGATTCCGGGGAATTACTGGTTGAAAGCGGCGAAGGAGTTTTACAATTTTGTTGAGTACGGTCGCATGGAAGATATTCCGAATGCGGATATCGCCACTCATCCATTTCTCACGACCAAGTGGGCCGAGAGTATAGAACGGGGCGCAAGGTTTATCAATGCCGAGGTTGATGAGGTGACCAATATGTACCGCCCGGCCATCACAGCCAACTTAATCCTGTACAACATGATGAAGTGGGATAAAGGCGACAACGTGATTATCACAAACCTCTCCTACCCATCTATTCCTTACATTCTTACGGATATCAGCAAGAAGTATGACGTGGAAATAAGGATGGTCAATCATGTCAATGGTGAAATCCTGATGGAGGATCTGGATGCGGCCATGGATGAGAAAACTAAACTGGTCTGTATTGACCGGACAACGGCCTTTTGTGGATTTACCTTTGATATGAAGGAGGTCTGCCGCATCGCCCATCAATATGGGGCGCTGGTCCTGGATGATGCCATCCAGGCTTTTGGCGCCATCGATATCGATGTTAAGGATGATGATGTGGATTTTCTGATCACCGGGGCTTACAAATGGCAATGTGGTCCTGAAGGCGCCGGATTGTTTTATATCAAGAAGGAGTTGATAGAGTCCATCGATCCCGATTTTAGAAACTACATCTGGAGCGATTTCAAAGGCCCGATACCTTTCGGGGATCAAAACCATGATACACTCGCCAGTTGGCAGGATCCTCCGATGAATACGGCCAACAAATTTTCCCAGGATACCACCATCGGGCCGGCACTCTTCGGTTGGGTGGAGACCTTGAAGTTCTACGAGAAAATCGGCATTAAGAACGTCGAGGAGAGAATCAAGCGGTTGGGAACATACGCTATCGAGAAGTTGACGGAGATCGGATGCCGGGTGACCTCTCCCACCGATCCTGCAAAACGGCATGGTTTGATCACCTATACTTCCGGGGATTATGAATCCGACAAAGCGTTTTTTCAGCGTTGTGCCGCTCCGGGGCGAAACATGAAGCCTATCAAGATTTCCATGAGGGCTTTGGGGGGGATTGGCAATCTACGAGTCTGCACCCACTTTTTCAACACGGAAGAGGATATAGACTACCTGGTTGCCGTGCAGAAAAGCATGATGTGATTTTCCTGATGACAAATCCGGTGATTACGGTACCAGTCGGATCACCGGTTTTCGATGTGAATGGAACAAATAAGGAGATTTAAAAATGAGTGATGTAAATTCAAGCGCAAAGTTAGAGCTTCGCGGCGGTGTTTGGGGCGCCATGCTGTTATTGTTTGTGGCTCTCTTTTTTGTGATGGTGGCAGCAACCCATCAGGCAAAGATCGATGGCTATATCATCGCCTTTCTGATTCCCCTGATGGTCGGGATCTTTATGGCAAAGGACGAAAAGGAGTATGGTAAGGCCGTGATCGGAGGACTCTCCAAGCCTATGTTTGCGATTATTGCTCTGGCGGTTATCCTGGCATCTGTTTCAGGTCAGTTGATCAGCAAAAGCGGTTTGATCCAAAGTATCGCCAACATGGCGATATCTGCGGGCTTGACCGGAACCTTTTTTGTGGCGGTTACTTTTTTACTCACCTGCCTGATCTCGTTTTCCACCGGAACATCAGTTGGGGCCTATTTTGTGGTGATTCCGATTCTCTATCCATCCGGTGTGCTGGCTGGAGCGGATCCCCTGTTCCTGATCGGCTCAATTGCGGCAGGGGGCGCCTTTGGCGATAACCTGGCACCCATATCCGATACAACCATTGCCTCAGCAACAACTCAGGAGATGGATATCGGCGGTGTAGTACGCAGCAGGATGAAGTACTCCATCCCGGTAGCATTCCTGGCACTGGTGCTTTATCTTATTTTCAGCCCCGCCCACGAAGTCGTCAGATCAACTGAAGCCCAGGCGGTAAAACCGGTTACCCTGGTAATCCTGATCGTACCGATTGTCATCATTACCCTTTGCCTGATGAGAAAGCACCTCATCACCGCTCTATCTATTGGCGCGGTTACAGGCATTGTGGTGGGACTGCTTTTCGGGATTTTCCAACCGGAGCAGATTCTGCACTTTCCGGGTCCCTTCAAGATCAGTGGTTTACTCCCCAAAGCTGTCTCCGGAGCCCTTCCCACTGTTGCTTTTCTGATGGTGATGTTCCCTTTTCTCGGCATTATGGAGTCCAGTGGTACACTTGACATGCTGGGGAACGGCCTGAGCAAAGTTGCCAATGGTCCGCGAAGCGTAGAGGCGGTCACTGTCGGCGCTACCGGTATACTGGCCATGATCACCGGTGTGATCTCCGTGGCCATCATCTCCATTGGTGATATCGTCAAGGGACTGGGACTCAAGTTTGATGTGGATGGCTACCGCAGGGCGAATCTGATGGATTGCGCCGGATCTGCTTTCTGCTTTATCGTTCCCTGGACCGTTCACGCTATCGTGCCCTCCATGCTGGCCGGAGCCAACAATCCGCTTGAAACGGAACTTCCTGTCAGCCCGGCCAGTGTTCCCTTGCATAATTTCTATGCCTGGACCATGGTGGCCATGCTGCTTCTCGCCATTGTAACGGGATACGGACGAACCTGGATGTCAAATGAATCAATGATAAAGGAGTAGTTATGATTGAGATCAGTAGAAGTGTTGACTTGGGCAAGTTGATTGATCGGAAATCGTTCATGTTGGGTATGATGACCAGTTTTGCCGAGTGCCTGGCCGGTGAATGCAAGCGTTGCGCATTTAGCCCGCCTTTTTACCCTGAGGATCTGCATCTCCTTAAACCCGAAGCTGAGCGGATCGTGGCTGAACAGGGGGTTGAGCTGTGGCTGGAGGAGAATAACGATATCAAAACCGAGAACAGGGTCTATTGGTGGGTGATGTACAAATATCCCGAGGTCCTGGAAGAGTACCATGCCATCAGAAAAAACGGTTTTAATCCGGCGTTTGAATTTGACGCTTTTCGGGGACTGCTGAGTTACGGCAGAATCTGGGGGGACAACGCCGATCAGGTGGTCCCCAGAATGCGTGAAGAAGAGAACATCATGGGAACTGTTTCGCGCATCCTGTTTCAGCCCGGGGACTGGCCGGTGAACCAGGAGGCAAGGTTGACCTGACTACCAGGGAAGGATCCGAACCTATCGTCTTTTCCGAAACCTTTTCACGGACGGTGGAAGTCTTTTCGAAAACCAGATGAAGCGGTTCCACGGTCCGAACTTCAGCGATGGTTGACAAAATATCCGCCGGACCTAAATAATGCGGGTTGATTCAGGCCGGCGGCATGCTATACCGGGTTCCTCCCGAACCGGAAACGGAATTCCATACTCAATCAGAACTGCATACTACCAATAGTAAAAATATGGCCAAAGCGGAAAAGGAAAAAGCACATATCATCGAAAATCTGAAGGGCGTTGCGGACACCCTGGTAGAAACATTTGGCAAAAACTGTGAAGTTGCCGTTCACGATCTTTCAGTTCTGCAGAAATCCCTGGTTTATCTGGCCGGTTCTGTCACAAAGCGCAAACCCGGGGCACCCATTACCGACTTGGTGGTAAAAGCGCTCAGGAGCCAGGGTAACAAGGTTAAGAATATTAACAGTTACCGTTCATTAACCAAGAACGGCAGAACAATCAAATCCTCCACCAGTTTTATCCGAAATGCCAAGGGAGAAGTGGTGGTCGCCTTTTGTATCAATTTTGATGTCACAGATTTTCTCAACTCCTCCTCCCTGATTGATGAGTTCGTTCGTGACAGTCACCAGAGAAGCACCAAGAAGAAAGAGACCTTCGCCTCCTCCTCCAGTGAGACTATAGGGGTTCTGCTTGAGGAAGCCATTACCGAAATGGGAAAACAGCCACCGACTATGAACCCCGAAGAACGTGTACAGTTGATTCAACTGCTGGAAAATAAGGGCGTCTTCCTGATGAAAGGGGCGGTTGAACAGATTGCCATTGCCATAGGAATATCCAGATACACGGTCTACAACCACCTGCGCACCATTAGAAAGACCAAACAGATCAACGTGATCTAGTCCGTTCAATGTTGCGGCTATTTTTTAGGTAACCGGACGACTTGATACACTCTGGTTTATAACTGACCTTATGACGTTCTTAAACCAGGGAGAGCAAAAAAATCGTTGGCGGATTGATAATAGATTAGGAGCTCCAAACGGTATCAAACAGACGTCACATGCCTTTCTTCCTGCGGACCGTGATGGACTCTCCGCCGACACCCCAGTTGTCGGTTTCGACTTCTTCGATGACCACGACGGTTGTTGCCGGATTTTTCCCCAGGACGTTCACCAGCAGATCGGTAGCTCCTTTTATCAAATCGGCTTTTTGTTCTGCGGTCGCCCCTTCCCTGGTAATTTTAATATTCACGAATGGCATTGGATTTTCCCTTATTTTCAATGTTTCCCGTCCGATATTGACATGGCCGGAGTTTGTGACAGAATGAGTTCTCAACACATACACCGATAAATCGACTGCTTCAAGGTTGCAATGCCATTTCATGCATTGGAAAAAGCGTCTAATCTTCACGACGGGTACCGAAATTTGCTCAATTCCCGCCAAAATGGTCTTTTTCTTGAGGACTTAACCTGTGATTCTTACCATTTTTCCAAATTCAACCTGAATTCTCAGACTCAAATCCAAGGTTAAACTTCGGTTTCTTCAAAAGTCATGTTCAATACCTTGACACACGAAAAGCGATTTCTTAGCATCTCCCAATGAGGTGTTCCTTATTTGCATTTCTATGCTCCTTGATCTACACAATACATTCGGTTTAAATCCAAATCAGCTCCATGGAACGATATGTCAAATAATAAAAGCGTTATGACAGTTTTGGGCCCGGTGCAAGCAGAAGATCTTGGTTGCGTCCTCCCACATGAGCACCTTCTGATTGACGGAAGGTGTTACTATGTGCCTCCCGCAGAAGCAAGCCTCCGGGCTATTAGCGAGAGCCCGGTTGATATAACTAAATTGGGATTATTAAGAAGAAACCTGTTTGCATTACAGGACAACCTTGAACTTTCAAACATTGAGACTGCGTGCGAAGAAGTAATCGACTTCCGCAACTTGGGAGGAGGTACCATCGTCGAACTTACTTTGCCCGATGTAGGACGCGATCCAGTTGGCCTTCAGGCTATATCGCGCAATACTGGCATAAATATTGTGATGGGCTGCGGTCACTATATCCATCCTGTTCACCCCCCTTCCATTGATAGTGAAAGCGTGGACGAAATTACCGCACGCTTGATTGACGAAATCGAGAACGGAGTAGAAGGAACAGGAGTTAAACCCGGGATAATTGGAGAGATCGGAACATGGGATCCACTTCACCCTAATGAAGAAAAAGTTTTGAAAGCCGCTGCTCGTGCCCAGAAAGCGACAGGGCTGGCCCTTACAATCCACCTTCACATTGCTGCCCGCAAAGGATTGGAAATTCTTGCTATCTTGGATCAGGAAGGAGCCGATCTGTCGCGTGTTGTCTTAGGACATCTCGATATTGCATTTGGCCACCTCGATACCGATTTTGAAGGAGTGATTGAATATCACACATCCCTGGCTTCTCGTGGCTGTTTCATTGAGTACGATACATGCGGCACCGAAACGTTTTCCCCGAAATCTGAAGTGACGCCACCATTTTGGACTGCTCTTGATTTAACACGAGCACGGGGAATCGCCAGGCTCGTTGAAAAGGGATTTGGCGATCAAATACTGATTTCTCATGATGTCTTCACGAAATGCCAGCTTATTCGATACGGAGGATTCGGTTATAGCCATCTCCTTCGAGATTTTCAGTACCGATTGCTTGAAGTTGGGCTCAGCAGCTCCGAAGTAAAAAAGATGATTGTAAATAATCCTCAGCGGATGCTCGCATCGTCAAGATAAAAAACGAACTCAAGAGAAGACGTGGATGGCAGGAATGCTGATCGGGCACTGCCCATCCGCCATCTTCTATGGGGATCTGTGTCCGAAGCTGGGAACCCCGCTTCTCATGTTTGAGTAGAAGCCAAAATACCTTGAAAGCCGGGTTAACTTGTTGGAAACAGGTTGGGGGTGTGGCAGCGATGAATTCTTCAGCAGAATAGATTTCAAAGTCCTTCCGGTTTTTACCTTTTTTCATCCCTCCCTGGCAGATCACTTGATTGCTCTTTTCAACAAAGTCGACTTTCGTGATAGTGAAGACGTTACGTATGATAGACGGGGCAATGGCTTCCCTACCCTTTGTATCTTCCTTCTTAATAGCGATTTCTCATCTCATGTACGAGCCTCTTTTTGTTCGACACTGTGATTCTCGTGTCCCATCCAATAGTTCTAAGTACTTCAGGATCTATTCAATCAGTTTCATTTCGGTAGTAAACGAAATAATTCTCATCTCATGAGCGCATTCGGGGCAGATTAAAGGATCCTATTTCCGGATCTTCTTGATGCACTAGCTGGCGTATCAACAATAGCGAATCAGCCTTTTCAAACGGCAAACCGGGTCGCGTAGAGTAAAAACAGGTGACTTAGGGTAGAAGATATTTTTTCGCTTATAGAAAATAGATATTATACAAATAAGAACGACAACACACTGACCATGGAGTTTATATGTCACTCAGCATCGGATTGGATATCGGTTATTCATCAGTCAAGCTTGCCGTGGTGGACGCAACCGATAATATTATATTTGAAAACTATCGTCTGCATAAGGGAAAAGTCAGGGACGCCCTGTTGGAATCCTTAAAATCAGTTCTCAATAGGATTGATGCCAACGATATTACTTTCGCGGGAGTTACCGGAAGCGGATCCCGATTTCTTTCTGCTACCAAAGAGATTGCCACTCTCAATGAAGTTGCCAGTATTGTGGAAGGAAGTCTGGCGTTGAATCGGGAAATTAAATCCATCATTGATATTGGCGGACAGAGCGCCAAATACATCACCGATTTCAGTGAAAATGAACGTTCCCACACCAAACTGTCCATGAATACCAGTTGTTCGGCCGGAACAGGGTCCTTTCTGGAGGAACAGGTTTCGAGATTGAATCTGAAACTGGACGACTATTCGGAAATCGTCAAACAGGCCCGCTCCATTCCCAGGATAGCGGGGAGGTGCAGCGTTTTTGCCAAAACGGATATCATTCACCATCAGCAGGAAGGGGTGTCCGTGGCAGATATACTGTTAGGGCTGGCATACGCGGTTATTCGGAATTATAAGGGGGCGGTCATGAGGAAACTGCCGCTTCAAAAACCTATCTATTTTGCCGGAGGGGTTGCCCGTAACCAGGGCATTATCAGGGCTCTCAATGACACTCTCAAACTCGATCCGGGAGAATTGATTATTAATGATCATTTCAGCACCACTGCTGCAGTGGGCGCTGCAATCCTCTCACGCCGTGAAGAGAAAACTGTCCATCTTGGTTTGCTGCTGGCAATACTGGAAGATGCCGGGGAGTTTGAAGAGAACAGGACGGAAGATATCAGCATGCCATCCCTTGAACACTTTGGAAGAGGCTCAACGGAAATCGAACTGTTCCCCGTGACAAAATCAAATGAGTCAATCGGAGAGGCCTGTTATCTCGGTATTGATGTAGGATCCACCAGTACAAACCTGGTTGCAATAAATCGGGATAATAAAATTCTGGCCTTTCGCTACCTGAAAACACTGGGTGATCCCATGAAAGCCGTGGAAAAAGGGTTCGCCGAACTAAAAACCGAACTGGGCAGGGACAACAGAATTGAAGGTGTCGGTGTGACCGGTTCGGGTCGTTACCTGATTGGAAATTTGATTGGAGCGGATGTCATCAAAGACGAAATCAGCGCCCAGGCAAAAGCGGCCGGAACCATCGATCCCGAAGTCGATACCATCTTTGAAATCGGAGGACAGGATTCGAAGTATATTGGCTTGAAGAACGGAGTGGTAGCGGACTTCCAAATGAATAAGATTTGTGCTGCGGGCACCGGATCTTTTCTTGAAGAACAGGCTAATAAATTTAGTATTCCGATAGACCAGTTCGGAAACCTTGCCCTGTCAGCTAAAAACCCGATCAACCTGGGAGAACGCTGCACGGTGTTTATTGAAACCAGTATTGCATCCAGCCTCTCCAGGGGTGCAAAAATAGAGGATATAGCCGCCGGGCTCTGTTATTCCGTCGCCAGAAACTACCTGACAAGGGTTGTGGGACAAAAGCCGGTCGGAGACAAAGTCTTCTTCCAGGGTGGTGTTGCCCATAATCTTGGAGTGGTAAACGCTTTCAAAGCATTGATCGGGGATAAGTTGATTGTACCGCCTTATTTCAGTGTTACCGGAGCCTATGGTGCGGCCATTATGGCAAAGGAAGAGATGCTTGATCGACTCAGCCAGTTCAAGGGATTCGATTTTAAACTCCGAAACCAGTTTGAAGCGGAACGCAGGGAAAAAACACCCAATCCGGATCATAAGAGAGAGTTCGGTAAAAAAATCGAAGCGATTGTCTTTGAGGATTATGATGGATCCATAGATCCGGCCAGGAAAACCGTGGGTATTCCCAGGGCGCTTTTTACCTATGGCATGTTCCCTCTCTTCAACACCTTCTTCAGGGAACTTGGATTCAATGTCCTGCTTTCTGATGCCAGTAGCGAGTATACCATCGGCCTTGGGCAGGAGTACGCCCTGGATGAAACCTGCTATCCGGTCAAGCTGATAAATGGCCATGTGGCCGAACTGGTTCAAAAAAAGGTGGATTATATCTTCTTCCCCGACCTTTATACGGTGGATCATCCCGGGTCTGAATCCAGGCTGAACTTCGGCTGTGCCTACATGCAGCTTGCTTTTAAAGTCGTCAACCGAGCCATGGATCTGGAAAAACAGGGCATAGAACTCCTGGCACCCACCATTGCCTTCAGCCTGGGCCAGGAATTCATGAAAAACAGTTTCGGTAAATTGGGGAAACAACTGGGAAAAACAACTGAAGAGACAAATAAGGCACTGCAGCAGGGGATGCGGGCAATTCTTGAGTTTGAAGAGCGTCTGGAAAACAATGCGCATGATACCTTGAAAAGCATCCGACCGGACGAGAAAGTTTTCGTGCTGCTGTCCAAAATCTATGGAGTGGCCGATCCGGTTCTGAATATGGGGATTCCGGAGAAGCTGATGGATATGGGTTACAAGGTCATCCCCTTTTTCCAGTTGCCCGAGGTGAATGTTTCCGCCATGCACCCCAACATGTTTTGGCCATTCGGACAGCACATATTGGAACCGGCACGATTAATCAAGGAACACCCCAATCTTTACGCCATCTTCCTGACTCACCACGGTTGCGGCCCCGATTCAGTCTTCTCCCACTATTTCAGGGAGATTATGGATGGCAAACCCTACCTTTACGTGGAGGTAGATGAGCACTCCTCATCTGTCGGGGTCACTACCAGGGTGGAAGCCTTTATCAACAGCCTGGAGGAGGTTCAAACCAAAAGAGCAGAAGATGTGGAAAGCTACACGGAAAACCTTGAGTGCAAACCGGCAAGGATTTTTGAAAATATCGGTGATTTACCATCCCTCTCCCAGATTTGTCTGCCTTACCTGTATCCCTACAGCCGGATATTTGAAGAGATGCTAACGCAGAATGGTTTTCAGGCGGTTAGTCTACCCCGCACCTCGAAAAAATCCTGTGATGCGGGCAGAAAATTCACCATCACCGAAGAGTATTTCTCACTCACCGCCTTGCTGGGCGACATTTTTTACAGTCTGGATCAAAGGAATCCCGTTAACGGCAGCCCTGTTTTCCTGCTACCCCAAACCGAGGGAGCGGAAGTTGAAGGTCAATACAGTCGATTGGTCAGAACCAAGCTGGACGAAGAGGATCTGTCTCATGTCGAGTTACTTTCCCCTTTTCTGGAGGATTTTCCGGGATTTCCGAACGACGTGGTGAGACAGGTTTGGTTGGGCCTGATAGCAGGTGATTTAATTTTGAACGCCCCAAGGTGCAAAAGGAACAGACATCTCAGCAAAGTTATCCAAAGCATCCGTGACAATCGTTTAAACATCGACTTTCTTGAACTATTAGCAATTGAGATCTTTGCGGAACTACGCTCGACTCCGTTTAAGAAATCGGTTTTAGCCGTGGGAGAAATATTCGTCCTCTACAATGATTTTTTAAATGACCATGTATTTGACGATTTGGAGAACCAGAATTTCAGGATTGGATATGCGCCTCTCAGTGAATACCTTTGGGCTGTCTGGCGGGACTATGCCGATGACAACCCGGGTAAGATCTCGGAAGATTATCGCCAAAACCTTGATCGACTCAAGGAACTCATGGGAATCATCTCTTATTGTCTGGCCGAGGAAAGCCCTTTTGAAGCCATCCCCGACAATCTGATCGGAACGGCCAATAAAACGATTGGTTACTATGCCGGGGCCGGGGGACGGTATCGGGAGGCAAAACTGCTGACCAAAACGAGGAACTTCGATGGGATTCTAAACGTTTTTTCCATGTACGAAAACACAGGAATCACCTTAAATGTGCTGCATAAAGCTTTTGAGAATGAAAACAACAAACCGGTATTAAACCTGACTTTTGATGGCAATAAAAACGAAAATGACAAGACGCGAATCGAGTCTTTTCTTTATTATCTCTGAATCAATAGCCATTCATTCACCTGGCAGTATCATAAAAAGGCCGACGATAAGTACCCGGATTCTGTGAGCAGATGAAAAGCCACAAGCATTAACTTCTCCATGGTCGGATGTCTATTGAACGGATTTAGAGCAAACATAACAGGGAGGTAAAATCGGCGATAGCCCCCTGGGCCGGAAAGTAAGGCTCGCAACTCTGGTCATGGAGAGATACGGAAATGTTTAATTTACACTTTTTATGCAATAAATTTTCTTTCTATTCGTCAATACAACAAAGAAATATTCGCAAATAAAAAACGTCAAAAAGGAATAGAATAATGAAAAGTCGCTCTTCAGAGGTCATCAATCGTTACCTGCAAACCATTTTTTCCCTGCTTGAAAACAAAAAGCAGGTAAAAGCAGTCGACCTCACCAAACTCTTAAAAACCACTCCATCAACGGTTCATGCCACTCTGGCCCGTATGCAAAGGGATGATTTGGTTTACCTGGATCAAAAAAAGCGAATTTGCCTGACGGATAGAGGTTCCGAACTTGCCATCGGACTGGTTCGGCAGCGCAGACTGGCTGAAATGTTGCTATGTGAAAAACTGGACATTCCCCTGGATGAGGCTCAGGAGCATGTTATACCTCTCATCCAGGGATTAACCCCCCTGATTGAAGAAAAACTGACGGAGTTTTTGGGAAACCCCAGAACCTGCCCCCATGGCAGGCCGATCCCGTACCATACGTCGCGCCAGGATCGGTAACCACTCGATTCGGACAAAACGGATCAGGAGTTGGACGGTAAATAAAACCGAATCAGGTAGGTGTAATCGAACTCCACAATATCCGAGCAGATAAAGCCACAGGACTCTGCAAAATTTCTGATTTCATCAGGCGATGATCTTAAGGTCAGGGGCGGTCCGAAGGGGTGCTCCTCTTTTTTAACATCAATGGTAATCAGGCGCCCTCCCGGCTTCAGCGCCTGCCTGATTCGTTTAAACAATTCAATCTTTAAACTCTCCGGGTGAATTGTATGTAAGACGGTGGCTACGAGGCAGACATCAATCTTCTGCTCCGGAACCGGTAAATCCTGCAGGATGTCTGCCTTGATCGCTTCAATATTGTGAATCCCCTTTTTTTCAGTATCCTTGTTTATTACCTGGATCAATCCTTCCCATTTATCCAGGGCAAAGACTTTTCCATTGTCCCCGACCTCTTGGGAAGCCATGTACGAATAGTCACCGGATCCGCATCCAAGGTCCAGAAACCACTCCCCCTTTTTCAATCCGATTTTCTCAAAAACGGTATCGGCGTCTTGCATATCGATACTGGTGGCTCCCCGTCTGCCTGATTTGTGATGATGATGTTTTTCCATTTGTCAAATTCCAAGGTTTGGTTAAATCCCCGCCGTTGCTCCAATATCGACCTGAGAGAAGATTAAGGACTTGTCCCGGGGGAGTAAAAAATATCCCAAAACCAAATAATATCGCATTTCGCGTCGATTTTTCTACTCCGCAGGATATCGTTTTTACCCCTCCGCAACCGGGTTACAGTATCAAACTATCTACTGAAACACTGCCAGTGCATTTACAAGTTGGCCTATTTATTTGATAGTTGTTGAAACGCTAATCAAATCCCTTTTGATTTCAAATTTTTAGCCCGACGCCAGAAGGAAGCAACCAAACAGGGTTATCCGAACCGTTCCAAAGTTCTGATGTTTGACCCGGTTGAAGCCGGGCTTGAAACCGTTTCATCAGAACAGGTCTGTTTTTAGCAACGACAGAAGATTGATAAAATTCGGCATGAGTTTTACCTCCGAGGTAATGGATATTGTTACCTGATAAGATACAATAGACAGAACACATTTCAATCCATCATCCGCCAACCTGCTTAGGAGGTTTATTATGCAACGTTTATTACTTGGAGTTACGTTTTTATTGTTCTTTGGATTAAGTGCTGTCGCGGTCTGGTTTCATGGCTACCTGGGAATATTTCTACCATTGCTGCAGTCATTTGCAGGTGGGCAGGTTTTTGCCGACTTGGTAATCGCCTTGGCTTTGTTTCTCGTGTGGATGTGGCGGGACGCCAAAACCAGGGGACGAAATCCCTGGCCTTGGATTTTGCTGACCTGCACAACCGGCTCCTTCGGTCCCCTTCTTTATCTTCTTACCAACAAGGAAAGATCAAACATTGCTGAATAGTCGCCTGCTGCCGGCTAAACAGGAAGTTTAATCATTGAATCGGGTTTGGAATATCTATCGGAAAGAAGACTTGTAAACAACGGTCTTTTGGAGATGAAAGCTAAACTCGGTTATTTCAGCCAACCGCTCGATCTGCGGACAGCCTCTTTATAATTTTTGAGATATTGTAGTGCGGTTTCGATTAAAATAACTTGACATCTATTTTTATTACAAATAGTATTCAGCAGTTTTTCACTTATTATAAACAGCTTTAATTCGGAGGTTGAAATGGGAAACAAAATCTTATCCGGTCTGGTAGTTATCTTTGCTAGCCTCTGTTTTTGCGCCTGTAGCAGCAGCGACAGCAGCGATTCCGCCAGCGATTCCACTGCTGATCGGGGTATCGATTGTCGTACATATACTTATTATGACAGTGCAGGCGATGACGGAGTGTGGATGACAGATGATGATGTGGTCTACTCAAGCGGCCCCAGGTACTTTGATTCGCAATTGAGGAGGTATGCCTCTACAAATGAGTATCAGATCGGGTCAGTTACTAAATATACTCGTACCTTTACCAACGATGGTCAAATGGCGGAATCAAAAACTGAGTATTTCGACACATCAGGAGATTTAAGTCCTTATTCGGACAACCTGGTCTACACATTCGAAAACAGCATTCCGGTCTCTGCTATCGAGACAGATGTCAGCGATGATCTAATTTGGGACAGCGCCGATGATACGATCAGTTATAGATATCTTTACACATCAAACGAAGCAGGGAAGGTCACCAGATCATCATCATACTCGGCTTGGTATTCTTCAGAATTCGCTGCCGGCCCTTATGCTTTGTTTTATTATAATGATAGCAATCGGTTAACCGAAGTTCATTCCTACGGTTCTAGCTATCGTTACAGTGATGATACAACAAGTGATTATCTAAGCGGAAAGTACTTTTACACTTACGACGATTCAGGAAATATTGAAATGATCACCTACGAAGACATAAGCAGCAAAGACACAACCTGGGATGGCTCCAACAGGACGTTTTATACTTATGTTGAAAACACCAAACCAAATCTGAATTTCAGATACTGGTCATTACCGATCATTGACCAACTGACCTACTTCATTGATACCTACGTTTATAAAGATGGTTTGGAAGGCGATGTCATTACAGGCTGGGGAAAATATGTAGACGGATGTACTTCGGACTCTACAGGTGATTCGAAAATTACTCACAGTAAAAAAACTGCTCGTTTTGATCGCGGTGTTGTCAAAACAAAGGGTGGTGTTAAGCTCCTGAACCAAAAAATGAAAAACATAGAAGGAACACCGTAAGGCATGATTCAGGAGACACGCCAAAATCAAAGAATATATTCGATCGGATTGGTGAATCATCCGGTCGAATAAATGAGAATGTATCAATAAAGAATTTCACCTAAAGACTGCTACCCCGCATAAATATCTGAAAATTCGTAAAGGATGAATGATCCTCATTCCCTCCTCCGACTTCGATTATTGAATTCAATCAAAAGCATAAGAGACAACGGTGTTTCCTTTTTTATGCTTGATTCTGGTGACCTCCACCCGGTTCAGTTCGCCAAGGCTTCTTACATGGCTTCCGCCGCAGGGAACCATTTCATGATCTCCTAGAGAGACAACTCGCAGCGGCTTGTTATCGGGCAGATCGAAAGGGATGTTTTTGACTTTTGACAAACACCACATACAGGGAGTTCAAGCGAAAGATGAGCAGCATTGACCGTTAATAATCGTACATCCCTGATTTTGAAACTATTGTGGTTTAAGTCCCTAATATTCCCCAAAAACCATGGATAAACACAAGTGGTAACAAGGATTGGAAAAATCTCTTTTTTTGGTGTACAATTTAACACTGAACTTGAATGTTACCCTTACAGAAACACTCATAAAGAATAACGATGCCAGACAGCCCCGAATCAAACGAAATTCAGGATCAAACCGACAAGCTATATGAACAGCTAGGGTTTTCCGATCGGCAGGAAGTGGTTGCTAATCAGTTTGTAAAATACTGCATCAATAATCCGAAGGATGTTCAGGCGAAGACCAGCCAGATCATCCCTTTTATGGATACGGTAGCTGAAGCTCTGATCAAATCCAACGAGAATAAGTACGGTATCGAAACCGGAGTAAAAACGGTTCAGCTTTATCTTCAAAGCCCCACGTCGGAGTACTTTGGAGAGACTCTGGTCAGGCTGGGGTATCTGGAAGAGAATGAAGTTGATGAGATGTTGTCAATCAAACCAGGCGAAATCGAGTTTGGTTCATTTCTGGTTGGGCAGGGAGTCATCACCCCGGATCAGAGGGACATGGCAGTAATCGTTCAGAAAAGGTTGTTTACAATTTCGGAAGTCTTTCAGAAAGTGACCCAGGAGAAGTCTGTCGACCTGGATGCCGAGTTTGTTGAGCACATGAAAAATGTGGTCATGTATTTTCAGACCACCACCAAAGAGATGGAAAAAACCATCGATCAGTCTCATCCTGAAGATATCAGAAAGACGATGGGACGTTTGCAGAATATCATCGGCGAAACCGAGTCTTCCAGCCACAAGGTGCTGGATCTGGTAGATAACAGTTTCAATAGAATAGACCAGATTGAGAAAGCAGCCAACGATTTGACTGAAAAGAATACGGATTGGGAAAAAGCCGTTCCGGAAGCAATCAACCTGCTTATAAAAGAGCTCAATGAACTTAGGGACATAAACATCAGCATCAGTAACTCCCAGGCAATTCAGGACAGGGTAGGGCAGCAGCTTTTAAAGATCATTCCGGTCATAGAAGGTTTCTATAACCTGCTGCAGGATCTGGCTGTGCGATTGAGAATCAATATAGAAAAGCAGGAAACCGCCCTTAAGGAGAATGAATATGCCCAGGATGGTTATGGAGCCAATGCAGACGACCAGCGCATGGAAAAACAGAGTGATGTTGATGATCTGCTCTCCAGCCTGGGATTGTAAAAGAGGAGATTTGCCCTGCACCCCGGTTTTTTGTGCGTTCAACTTGTACACAGACCATTAGATAATTGTTTATTTGAAACACCGCACTTTCAACGATTCAAATTAGGGACCAGCACCGCTCGTCCGGACCTGAACTCGTTGTTTCTCATTTTATCAATAACTTCGTTTGCATCCCGCAAATCAGCAACTGTACTGATGATGGGTTTTATCAGACTGCTCTCCACCATTTCAATAGCCCTGTAAATATTTGCCACACTCCCACCCCTGGAAGCTTTAACCGTTAGTTCCTTAAGTATCATTTCATGAACGGGGATTTTCAGTGCTTGCCCGTCCTTATATCCCACCAGGACTATTGCTCCACCCGCATCTATTTTCCTGTAAATACTTTGCCAGTCATTCAGGCTGCCGGATGAGTCAATCACCTTGTTGAAACCAACGGTCGCGGGCAGATCCCGGATCTGCTCTATACAATAGGTTTCATTGGCTCCCAGTCCTTTTCCCTGGGCCAGTTTCGATTCATCGATATCCACCAGAATCGCATAGCCACCGCAGAGCAAAACATACTGCAGTATATGAATACCAATTCCGCCAGCGCCAATGATAATCACCCGATCTCCGGGCTTGACCTGTGCCTGATCGACCACGGCATGCTGAGAGGTGGTAACCGCATCGGTAATAACGACTGCAGCCTCATCGCTTAGTTTGTCGGATAACCCGACCAGATTACGGGCAGGAATCTTGATCTTTTCGGCAAATCCCCCGTTGACACCCTGCCCGATGTGATGCCGCAAATCACGGCAAAGACGATCATTGCCTGATCGACAATGGGTACAGATACCACAGGCTATGTAGACATAAACAACACCCCTGTCACCAATCTGCCACCCACGCACACCGTCACCAACTTCCGTTACTGTCCCCACAATCTCATGGCCGGGTACCGAAGGAAGTTCAAATCTTCGATGTTTTGCGTAGTAACCATCCATAAATTTGATATCACTGGCACAGACAGCACAGGCCGCGACAGAGAGAACGATCTCCCCCTCTGCCGGTTTGGGATCTTCGATGTCGATCCATTCCAAGGGTTTTCCAAATTGGGTGACAGCCATGGCTTTCATGAAGGTGTTCCTCGCAAAATAGGTAACGACTGATACTAGGATCGGAATCATTTATCAATGTATTTTCCCGATCCAAATCCCCGGAAATTGCTCAATAAACCGGGTTTAATTCAATCGCAAAGTATGATGGGCAAAGTCCAAACAGGTGAAAGAGTTGATTTTATCCCAAAACCGGTAAAGCTGTCACTGTCTCAAGCACCCGTTTGGGATCAGGCCAATTGAACTTGAACGGAATCGACTTTCCGGACATCGCCAACATAAAAACGAGCACCGGCAAAAAAGAGAAGGCTGGCCAGCACGGCAAATCCGGGCAGGAACACCATGGCAGTTTCCAATCCAAAGCGATCGGACAGAGCTCCTATGACAGGAGGACCGACAGAGCTGCCCAGAATGTGTTGGATAATGATATTGACACTGAGGGAGACGGCGCGCAGACCCGGATGAACCACATCCTGGGTGACGGCTACGGCGGCTGATACAAATCCTGTTGCCGCCACACCTGTCAGAAGAAGAACTACATATTGAGGAACACCACGAAGCAAGGCAAAAACGACGAAAAGGAGAACTCCGGTTACCAGCGAAGAGACAGCGGGAAATAAAAGACGGGCGTTTTTTCGATTTCGATACCAGCGATCTGTCAGGTAACCGCCCAAAGGCGCGCCAATGATTGCCAGCAGCATCACTGCGCTGCCTTTGAGGCCGGATTTGGTCATATCCAGTCCATCGACGCGATGAAAGTAGGTGGGAAGCCAGGTCAGCAGTGAAGTGGTCACAAAGACACAGGAAGCCATACCCAAATTATTCAGGATCAATGAAGGTTTGTTGGTAAACTCACCAACCACATCCCTGAAGTTCATTTTCCGGTCTTTTCTAACCAGACTGACGGTTTTATAATCCCTGACCCTGAGGAAAAGCAGTGCGATAATCAATCCCGGAAGCGCTACCACGCCAAAAGCATATTTCCATCCGAAATGCTGGGCAATGAAGCCCCCCAGTGCGATCCCGATAGCACTGCCCAAGGGAATGGAAGCATTCCAGATTCCAATCATCCGGGCTCGTTTATCCTCGGGGTAGTAAGCCGATATCATTGCCGCACCGCCCGGGGCATATCCGGCTTCTCCGGCACCGATCACGGCCCTGGTGGTGAAAAGCTGTCCGAAGCTGCGGGTAAAAGCACAGGAAAGAGTGGCCAGGCTCCAGACCACCGCCATCAGGCCAATACAGTTCTTCCTGCTCCAGCGATCTATGAGGATGGAGACCGGAAGGGTGAAGATGAGGATCGACCAGTAGACCGCTGATACCAAAAGACCCAATTGAGTATCGCTGACTCCCCAGTCCTGCTTGATATAGGGGAACAGGCTGACGATCACCATACGATCGATATAATCGAACATATAGAGCAGGAAAAGCAGTATGAAAACAAATCTTGCAGATGAACCCGGGGTTGCAGATTCACGGCTTTCCAGTGCAGACTTCATAGTGCCTCGCTTAAAGTTTAAAACCGGTTCAGAGGATAGCGTCCGTAGTTTTTGGTGGCGTTAAACATCGCAATACAATTGTCCGGATTCACTCCCGGGTGGAGGGAGTTGGAAGAACTGATAATCAACCCGCCCCCTTCTCCGGCATCTGAAATGGCTTGTTTGACCGTCTCCTCCACTTGCTCTTGGGTGCCATTGGGAAGCAGATCAATACAATCGATGTTGCCCAGAAAACAGAGGCGGTCGCCACAATATTCCTTAAGCTTCTTCAGATCCATACCGGCTTGGGGCTCCAGTGGATTGAGTCCGTCATAACCCGTTTCCAGCAGAATATCCAGCAGGGGCCAGAGATTCCCGTCGCTGTGTCGGATGACCTTCAGTCCTTTTTCATGTCCAAGTTCGACCAGCTTGCGATTGTAGGGGTTGATAAACTCCTTGAATTGGTCCGGTGAGATCAGGGGAAAATTCTTGTCGGCAATATCATCTTCAATAATCAACACATCAAGTCCCGCCTCGACAAGCAGGTCAAGCATTTGGACATTATATTCATAAGTCATCCTGGCAATGCTGTGGACGAAATCGGGATCGTCAAACATTTTCAGCATCAGGTTTTCCATGCCGGTTAATCGCCAGCTTAACACAAAGGTACCCCGCATCATCCAGAAGATGGCTTTCGTATCCCTGAATCTCTCCCGGGCTGCCATCAGGAGCAACAGGTTCTCTTTTTTCGGGGCCGGTGGCACAAATCCGACAAGGTCACTTTTCTCTTTGAGCGGATGATGCTTTGCTACCGGAAGACCGAAGGGATTGAGCTGGTAAACCACACCCCAGGCGTCCCTCACCTCATCTTCAGCGATTCTCTCTTCGTGCCCAAACTCGAGTGATGTAAATCCGTCAATATCATGTTTCTCATGAACGAGGAACAGGGCTTCCAGCATCAACATCTTTTCATTATCGTTCATGTCATAGAAGGTCTTCTCCGGATCCGGCAATCCCTCCAGGTGCTCCCGGGCTATCAGAATAATCGGTTTCTCATTGATAGCATGAATATAAAGAGGAACCCGGTCCGGTTCTTTCAGGCTCAATGCTGTGATAATTCGTTCGAGTCCGTTCATATTTGCTCCTGTTGTCAAATGATCAGTTGAGGGCTTCAATCAGTTCCATGGCTTTGACCGCTCCGATAGCAGCATCCTGTCCATAGGCGTCAGCACCGAACTTCTCGGCTGTCTCCTGGGTGACAACACCGCCCCCGATAATGACCTTCACCTGATCACGCACCCCGGCGCTTTCCAGGGTTTGGATGGTCTCTTCAATGAAAGGAACGGTTGTGGAGAGGAGCGCGCTGATGGCAACGATCTGAACCTCTTCCGTAATAGCATCAACAAAATCCTTTGGCTGAACATCGATTCCGAGGTCGTTGACAGCAAATCCTTTCCCTTCGAGCATAATCCTGACCAGGTTTTTACCTATATCGTGATGATCTCCCTTCACTGTGCCCAACACAACATGTCCCGCAGGTTTTGCTCCGCTTTCCGCAAGCAAGGGCTTGAGGATATCAATCCCCGCATTCATGGCACGCGCTGCCAACAGCATGTGGGGGATAAAAATCTCCCCATCCTGGAATTTTCGCCCTATCTCATCCATACCGGCTATAAGACCCGATTTTAATATCGTTTCGGCAGGAATCCCCTCGGTCACGGCTCGATTGACCAACCCTGTTGTGTCGTTCAAGTCTCCTTCCTGCAAGGTTTGAGCGAGCTCTTCGAGAAGCGTCATGGCGTTTCTCCTTGCTATGTCAATATTATGATTAAGCTTTACAGTTCAACAAATCAGGGAACATCAACCCTCTACCTGTTCCCTGATTTGAGTTCGAAATTAAACCATTTCAGAAAGCTGAACGGTATTCGGTTTGCGAATAAAAGTCAAGAGCTATCTCCCCCTGCTGGAATCATCCTTAATCGTCTCAAACCATTCAGCAACCGGATCAGCTTTATCGACTCAACAAGATAAATTTCAATAAAAGTGCAGGTCCAAATATCCTTTGAGATGTAAATGCAATCATGTTAGATTTACTGCACATCTAGCAGAAAAATTCTTTATCCGACAGTTTAAAAAAAACCATCAAAGCATGAAGTGTCCATTGACAAAAACAAGACTAAACTTCCTCATTTGTCTGGTATTGGTACTTGTTTTGTTTATCGGAGGTCGGCAAGCCTATGGCCAGACTCAGAGCGGTCGGATTTCCCGGGGACTCACTCTTTCAACAGAGGAAAGATCCTGGTTGAAGAAACATCCGGAAATCGTTATAGCCTTTGACGGGGATTTTGCTCCTTTCAGCAGCTTGACACCTGAAAAAGTGTTTGTCGGATACGCTGTCGATGTCGTGGATCTCATCTCACAACGCACCGGTATCAAGTTCAGGGTTCACCCCGACGGTGTCTGGAAATCGCTCTATGAATCAGCCCAGAACAAGGAAGTGGATGTCGTGGCTGAAATGACCCCAAGAGAAGATCGCAAGGAGTGGTTTTCTTTCACCGAACCCTACATCTTTCAGTCTTCCTATATTTTTACCAAAACAATGGATGACCGGATTCACGCACCGGATGATGTCCATGGATTCCGCGTTTCAATGGTGGACGGTTACAACGTGAACAAATCCATTCTGGCCGATTTTCCTGATATTATTCCGGTTTATGTTAAGGACACAACGGAAGCCTTAAACGCAATCATAGATAACCGTGCAGATCTGCATATCGGTTCAAGAGCAATCGTCGAGCATCTGATCCGGCAACATGCACTGGATAACCTGCATGCGGTATCACTCTGGAGGAAAGATGTTAGTATCAACGCATTTGGCGTAAGGAAAGACTGGCCGGAACTGGTTTCCATACTCAACAAAACTCTGGCTTCATTTTCAAATAAAGAATGGATTGCTCTTCGCAATAAATGGCTTTATTCAAGCAGCGGGGAAGCAGTGGATTCACCGGAAATGACGCTTAACCTGACAGCCGAAGAAAGAGAATGGTTAAAGAAACACCCGGTTATCCGCCTTGGGGACGACTTTGCCTGGCCTCCTTTTGTCTTCAAAAATGAAAAGGGAAAATTCCTTGGCATTGCCTCAAGCTATTTGGAAATCATATCAAAAGAACTGCTTATAGACGTACAGCCCATCATGGGATTGACCTGGGAGCAGGTGCTCGATGGAATTAAAAACCAAAGAATAGATATTATGCCTGCCGTCGTGCAAACGCCTGAAAGAGAGTCCTATATGCGGTTTACTAAACCTTACATAACCTCCCCGATTATTGTCGCCACCCGCAAACAATACAAATATATCGATGATCTGAACGACTTAACCGGAAAACGGGTAGGGACGGTAAAAGGGTTTGTAACCGAGAGTTATCTGACCAGGGACCATCCCTCCTTTAAGCTGATCATTTTTCCCTCAGTTTTAATGGGGCTTGAAGCGTTAAACAACGGGTACCTGGATGCCTTCGTCGGAAATCTCGGGGTAGTGACTTATGAGATTGAACACAACGACTTCGATCAACTCAAGATTGCCGCTCCAACGCCTTATGCTATGGACCTGTCTATCGGCGTGCGCAAGGATTGGCCGGAACTGGTCAGTGTTCTGGACAAGGCGCTGGATTCGATAGGTGAATACGAAAGAACCACCATTGAAAACCGGTGGATGAGTGTCACTGTTTACTTCGGTACCCGTCTAAGTACAATTGTTCGGTGGGCAGTTCCAGTTGCAATCGGTATTTTCCTGATCTTCGGTCTGATCCTGTATTGGAATCGTCGCATGGACAGGGAAATCAAGGAACGGAAACTTTTGGAAACGGAATTGGTCGTCGCAAGACAAAAGGCTGAGCAAGCAAATCAGGCTAAATCCGAATTCCTGGCCAATATTTCTCACGAGCTCCGCAACCCCATGCATCAGATTCTGAGCTACAGTAAATACGGAGTGGACAAGATCGACAAACCGAAGGAGAAACTCTGGCACTATTTCAACTCGACAAGAAAAGCGGCTGAGAAGCTGATGGTGCTTTTGAATGCCCTGCTGGATCTGTCTAAGATGGAATCCGGTAAAATGGATTACAATATGGAGCTAAACAACGCTTACCAGATTGTAAACGAAATCGTCAGCGAGCTTTATCCTGCACTTGAAGAAAAGAACCTGTCGATTGAAATTAAAGACCCTGGAGTTCCAACGAAAGTTGTCTGTGACTTTTACAAACTCAGCCAGGTGGTCAGAAACTTGTTGTCAAATGCTATAAAATTCACACCCGAAAACAAGTGTATAGAAGTGGATTTCGCCTTACACCAGCTTAAGAATGGAAATGGTATCACTCCTTCGTTGAAGATTTCTATTCGTGACCAGGGAGTGGGAATTCCGGAAAATGAAGTTGATTTTGTCTTCAATAAATTCACACAAAGCAGCAAGACAAAAACCGGGGCCGGAGGAACCGGGTTGGGTCTGGCTATCTGCCTGGAGATCATTAAAGCCCACGGGGGAAAAATCTGGGCAGAAAACAACTCAGGGGCCGGAGCCGTTTTCAATATTGTTATCCCCTACACCTGAATCAAACGTTTTATTTACACAGGTTTATCATGGAGTATCAGCGGATCGGCTTTCTGATTTTAGACAGCCGGGAAATGACATCTGGTGACTGGAAACAGCCATTAACACTATATAACCCATGGCTTCCCCTCCAATAATTCAGACGCATCCAGAGTTTTAACAATATTTTTAAGTCTTTTCATTAATTCTTCGGCATTTGGGTAAGACCTGGAATGAATCAAATAAATATCAAGTCTGCCAAACTGATTATTGCGGATAATGGAACAGGGCCACCCAAGATACTTGGCCTGCATTTGGTTAAAGAAATCGTTGAAAGACAATTGTTCACCAACCCAGGGACGTAGCTGAAATTTTGCGATTTACAAAATCCTCACCTTTATGACGACTTAACCCTGTTTTATCACCATGAACCCAGTTTTGTGAGTTTTAATATCTGGAAAACACGATCTACAGGAAGACTAGAAACAGGTGTATAGATGATTAGACTAATTTCAATATTTCAACTACGCCCCCAATTACTAATTGGTGTTGATTATCTGTCTTTGTTCGGTTATTTAATTTTCTTGTTTGCAGCGGATATTTCATGTAAACTCCAATTGATTGTGTGCAGAAAAACCACACCGAATGACTTGTTTTGCTACTACCCCGAATGGTTCAAAATGCATTATATAACAGATTATTGTTTAGTGCGCACATGGAACACACCTTAACATCCGAAAAAAATGAAAGAAACGACAGCAATAAAAAATGAGGGACTTGGTATATTCGCCAAACTGATGTCCGGATTTCTCCTGGTATTGCTATTAACCGGTATCGGGGACTATTATTCTTTCACTCAAATGAACCGGTTATCGAGTTTGACGACAAAGATTTATAATCACCCTCTGCAAGTAACAAGAGCGGTCTTAAGCGCGGATACAAACATAGTGAAAATACATCGGAGTATGAAGGATGTCGCTCTTGCTCGATCAGACAAAGAGCTTGAGACAGCCATTAGCAGGGTCAATGACTATGAGAAGATAGTATATTCGTATCTTGAGATTGTCAGAAAACGGATACTGGGTAATGAAGGAGCAGCGCTGCAGAAAGAAACTGCCCAACTCTTTCATGATTGGAAGCCTATTCGCGATGAAGTCATCGCTTTGACCAGGAGAGGGAATATCGAAGAAGCATTTGCCATCACAAAAGGAAAAGGAGCCGACCATGTCGAAAAACTGAACCTGAAAATGGAGGAGTTGAAAAACTATGCTGCAGAAAAAGCCTCCGGAATGTTACATGACTCCCAATTAACGAGGGTGAGCGTTATCAGAACAACAACCGTTTTTATTGCCTTAATCGTCACCGTCGCCATCATTTTCGGATTCTTTTTTTCCCGTTCCGTTACGAACACCATCAACTCAATAATTAATGGTATTCAGGAGTTTGCAAAGGGAAACCTGGAATTTGAAATAAAAACCGAGTCGAAAGATGAGTTAAGCTGGATCGCGAAAGCTTTGAACAAAATGGCGTTTCAACGAAAAAAAATCCTGGATGAACTCAGTCTACAAAGCGAAATACTCAAAAACATGGCTGAAGGTGTTTACCTAATTAAAGCCGAAGACGGGATTATTGTTCACGCCAATCCGAAATTTGAAAATATGTTTGGTTACAACCCGGGTGAGTTGAACGGGAAGCACGTCTCAATCGTTAACGCACCGACGAGTAAAGATCCTGGAGCAGTCACCGGTGAAATCATGAAAGAAGTGAGTAATTCCGGAGCCTGGAGCGGTGAAGTCCGCAATATCAAAAAAGATGGTACCACATTTTGGTGTAACGCCAATGTTTCCCTGTTTGACCACCCAACATTTGGACAGGTAATGATTTCAGTACATACCGATGTTACCAAGCGCAAATCACTCGAAAAAAAAATAAAGGATTATCAGATAAACCTTGAGGAAACCGTCAAAGCCAGAACCGTTGAACTGGAAAAGGAGATCACCGAACGCAAACTGGTGGAGGAAAAAATCAATGCCTCACTCAAAGAAAAAGAGACCCTTCTGTTAGAAATCCATCACCGTGTGAAAAACAATATGCAGGTGATCTCCAGCTTGCTCAAACTGCAATCCAACAGTTTCAATGATGACAAGATAAAAAAAGCGCTACTGGAAAGTCAAAATCGGGTCAGGGCGATGGCTAGTGTGCATAAAAACCTATATAAATCTAATAACTTATCTTCTATAAATTTACTGCCATTTCTAAAGGAGCTTGTGGAATCAATCCTCGTTTCCTATCAGACAAACTCTAGCAAAATCGCTCTGGAATTTAAGGCGGATGACATAGTAATAAGTATTGATCAGGCCACACCCATCGGTTTGATCGTCAACGAGTTGGTTTCCAATTCTTTAAAGTATGCCTTTCCAGATAGACATAATGGAACCATACGAATTAATATAACACACAATAATGGTGAAGTTCATTTGCATTTTTCAGATGACGGTATAGGGATGCCGCAGTCCATTGACTGGCGGGATCCTGATACTTTGGGGCTGCAACTTGTTGCAAACCTGGCTGAAAATCAGTTACATGGCTCAATCAAAATGGAGAGCAACAACGGCACCCATTTCATTGTTATCTTTGAAGAAAACCCTGGATTAAAAGTATAATATGAGTCAAAAATCCGTTTTGATTGTTGAGGATGAAATCATCACAGCAATGGAAATCAAAAGCTGCCTGAAAAACTTTGGTTATAAGGTCATCGGCATTGTCGATTCTGGTGAAAACGCCATTAAAAGATTAGCGGAAAACGGGATCAATCTTGTATTGATGGACATTAATCTCAAAGGGAGTATGGATGGAATTGAGACGACTGAAATCATCCATTCAAAATATGGTGTGCAGATTGTTTTCTTAACCGCTTTTGAAGAGAAAGAAAATGCCATCCGTTCCAGATTTTCCTTCCCCTTTGGCTTCCTCTCCAAACCCTTTAATGAAAAAGAATTAAAAGCCGCCCTCGATAAACTCCGGTAAAATTCAGGGGACGTAGTTGAAATATTGAAATTTGTTATCATCTGAAATAAAAAGAGATTTTGCTCGTCGATCCAAATTTAACCTCTTTTTTCAATTTTTTACGGAACACCACATCACCAATGCCGGAATCCTTGTTATTTCACATCTGTTTTCAGGGCAGAAGTATTCACCCGATGAGATTTTGTATCAAGAGAAGGGTTCCAGGAATGGGAAATCATGACAGCTTTGATCCGGGAAGGCATAGATAACGGGAAATTCAAAAATGGCAATTTGGTTAACACGATTCACACACTATACATTTATCAGATCATTCAATTTTTAATGAATCCGTCTTTTGCGCTGAACCGGAATACAGCGACGAAAATAGTTAAAACCTTTCTCAACAGGGTGGGAGCGAATGGTTAAATCACGAACACTTCATATTACCCACAATTAGCGATTAGATCTACCGGTGCCTTTTATAGGGTGCACCAAAATTATGTGGGCGACGTCACGCCGCCCTTAAATACTTATCGACCACTTCGTCCCATCTTCCTGACTCATATCTAGCTCTCACTGACG
>JANQGX010000066.1 GCA_028282885.1 SAR324 cluster bacterium | reverse complement strand
CTGGGTCTCGTAGAGGCCGTCGATGATGCTGTCTGCCGTGGTGAAACGGGCGATCTCCGGGTCGTAGTGGCGGGCGTTGTAATAGTAGTAGCCCGTCTCCCTGTCCAGCTCCTGGTTGTTGTATTTCGGGTTGGTTTCGTTTTGGCCCTCGGTAAACCAGGATTCACCGTAGGGCAGGTATTCGAAACGGGTGAGGGCCGTCCCGTCGTTATCGACTACCAGCTTCACCGAATCCACCTGGTCGGTCAGGTAGAAGTTAGTATAGCCGTTGTGACCGATTGCCGCAATCCTGATTCCGTTCAGGTAGATATGGTTCGCCACGGCATAGGTGCCCTGGATTTCTGTCCCGGAGTCCGTATTAATAGCGTATGAATAGATACAAAAGGAGGGTAAGTCTGAAATGCTAAAACAGAATATTGAGGACGATTCAAAAATAAGGGGATACAAGACCCATTTTTGAAAAAGGTGTCCCCTTATTTTCTGCAGGCAGGTTTATGCGTTTTCGTTCCGGTAGGTTTCCCAGCGTTCGTCGATCTCCTTTTGCATGTTTGCGATCAAGTCTTCCGGCATGGAGCGGAATCTGGACTGGGTTTTGAAGTAGTCGGCGACGGGTGTGAGCTTCTTTTTGTTGAGGAGTTTGGCAGAGGGACCGCTTAGTTTTTTAACACCGTCTTCGATCTCGTAGCATTCATAGAGGCCGCAGGCTATTGCCATTTTTCCGACTTTGATGGAGAGATATTCTTCCATTCCCCAACCGGAAGGGCAGGGGCAGTGAATGTGGATATATTTGAGTCCTTTGATCCCGATGGCCTTCTTGATCTTATCATGGAAGTCCAGGGGATAGGCAGCCGAACAGGACGCCACGTAGCTCGGATTATGGGCTGCGACGATGGCAGGGACATCCTTGCTACGTTGCTTCTTCCCGTGAATCGGTGTTGTAGTGGTCACCACTCCCATCGGTGTTGTTCCTGAGCGCTGAATACCGGTATTCATGTAGGCTTCGTTGTCATAACAGATATAGAGGAAATCATCTCCCCGTTCCACCGCCGCTGACAGAGCCTGGATGCCAATATCGGAGGTACCGCCGTCTCCGGCCCAGGCCACAACATTGATATGCTCCTTGTTTTGTGCCTTGAGTGCAGCCCTGACGCCGGTTGCTGCTGCTGCAGTCGAAGCAAAAACCACATTCAGCGAAGGTACCTGGGTTGCTGCTATAGGGTAAAGCCCTTGGGTTACGGTCAAGCAACTGGGGGGAATCACGGTGATGGTGTTTCGGCCCAATGCTTTCAAACCAACTCGATACAGGAGGCTCAAGCCGCATCCCGAGCAGGCCCTGTTTCCGGGGTGCATGAACTCTTCTGCGGTCAGGTTTAATGCTGTTGTCTTCTTCTCTGTCACTGTTCCCCCTATCTGTTAAGACCGATCCATTGCGGCTCGTTGTCCAGTTCTTCTCCCTTGGACTTTGAATTCTTGATGGCAATAATCAGGTCATCATTCTTGATCAACCTGCCGCCCAGCCCGATGATGTAATTATGGATGAAGGGGCGCTTTTTACCGGAGTAGAGGGCTGCCCTGATATCGTTAAAAACCTGGCCCTGGGCGCCGTAACTGATCGATTTCTCGAAAACAATGACTCCCCTGGCGGATTCAAGTACCTCCCTGATCGCTTCATCCGGAAAAGGGCGATAGACATGCAGGCTGAGAACGCCGACTTTGGTTCCGGAATCACGTAACTCATCGGCAATATCTTTCATCCTGTTGGAAAGGGAGCCCATGACCACTACAATGTACTCCGCATCATCGCATTTGTATGTCGCCATTAACGGATCGCCTCCCCTGCCAACCAGCCGGGAGTAGTCGCTATCCACTTCCTGAAACGTCCGCAACGCCTGTCTCATTTCCTGGTAGTGGCTGTGACGGATATCCATATAACCGTCCCTCCAGGCGCCTTCCGCGTCATTTCTGCCGTGGGGCATGGTGACCGTATTCAGGTTTTCAGGGCTTTCCGGGGTAAGGGTATGTTTGAAATGATAGGATGGCAGAAATTCATCGATCAGCTTCTGCTCCGGAATATCGAACGGCATATAGGTATGGGAAAGATAATATCCGTCGAAGCAGACCATGACCGGGATACTGACCGTTTCCGCCAATTTGTAGGCCTTGATCACCGTATCGATGATCTGCTGGTGATTGTTCACGTAGATCTGGATCCAGCCTGCATCGCGCTGGGACATGGAATCCTGGTGATCGTTCCAGATGGTCCAGGGAGCGCCGGTTCCCCTGTTTACCACACACATGACCAGGGGCAACCTGGCACCGGCGGCCCAATGAACCTGTTCACTCATGTAAAGCAGGCCGTTGGCGGAGGTGGCGGTAAAGGCCCTGGCTCCTGCCGAGGCTGATCCGATACAGACACTTAAGGCACTGTGCTCACTTTCGACAGCGATATATTCAGCCTTCATATCCCCCGACTCAACCATCTCGGACAGTTTTTCGGTGAGGGGGGTCTGGGGTGTAATCGGATAGGCAGCAATGACTTGGGCTCTTGCCAGTTTGACACCGTTGGCAGCGGCGACATTTCCGGATTCAATGATTTTCATATCACTTCTCCTCCTTTTCCGGGAGACCGTTCTCCTCAATCATCCTTATCGCCTTGGTTGGACATTCCTCCGCGCAGATCCCGCAACCCTTGCAGTATTCCAGATCGATCTGCGGTTTAATCTCTTTGGTCACGACACCGTCCGGGCAGTAGAGCCAGCAGAGATGGCAGGCAGCTTTGTTTTTCTTGGCAGGTGTACACTTCTCGTAATCGATAACCGGTCGTTCAACCCGCCAGGAACCGGTTCTCCCGGCATCACCCGGACCGTGGGTACTGTTTGAGGTGATCACCTTGTATTTATCCCGCTTCATTTATCCTCTTCAATCTCGGTTCTCTCGAATGCCAGTTTAGCTGACAGAGCGTTTTCACCGGGTTTTCTTCCCTGAAACTCCTTTTCAATATTCTCCAGCAGCAGATCCATATCAAAAAGACGGGATGCCTTGGCGAGAGCTCCGATAATTCCCGAATTGACGACCCCCTTTTTAAGACCGGCTTCACTGGAAATAGCGGTAATATCGACGACGGCCAGTTTAAACTCGGGCAGATGGTAATCATCAATCTTTTTGGGTGTGTTGAGCACAAGCAGACCTCCCGGTTTCAGGCCGGCGGTGACGTTGTCTTCTTCCAGAAGAACGTGGTCCAGCACCACAACAATGTCCGGTCGCTCGATAGGCATCAGATCGTTGATTTCGGAGCCGGATATTTTAAGCGACGTGCTGATAGGCGCCCCACGGCGTTCGGTTCCGAATGAAGGTGCCATGATGATTCCGTCATAGCCGGATTGAAAGGCGGTATTGGCTACAATTTTCGCGGCAGTAATCGCTCCCTGGCCGCCACGACCATGCCATCTGATCTCAATGGTTTTGCTCATTTCTATTTAACGCTGGGTATGATTTGATCCTAGACGGGAGTAAATCCGCAGAACATCAGGACAGGATTGAGCTTTTTCGTACATCTTCCAGGAAAAAACACGTTTTGTAAACCTGAATCCCGTTTCCAACTAAAAATACCTTGATTCTGTGCGTCATTATGGCCGGTTTGGTATCAAACTCACTCTCACCTTAATTCATGTAAAACGACGAGTCGCTGTAAGTAACAACCGACCATGACAACCGGCGGGAGTGAGGATTTCCATTTGCCTGCAAAATCCGGGAAATATCAAGTTCAATGACAAATCAGAAACCTTCGGCACATTCCACGGTATTTTTCAGTAACATGCCGATGGTGGTGGGACCGACCCCACCCAGGCGAGGAGTCACCCAACTGGCCACTTCCTGTACCGATTCGTCAACATCGGGGACCAGGCGCCTTCCCTCCCAGGTGATTCCACCGCTGACAACGACCACCCCGGGAGTGAGGATATCTTTGGTGACAATACTGGGTATTCCGGCTGCGGCCACTACAACATCTGCTCTTTTGGTGTACTTTGAAATATCCGGAACGCCGGTATGTACCACGGTAACAGCCGCGTTGGCACCGTCCTGTTTTGAGGAGAGGAGGAGAGAAAGCGGTCTGCCAAGGGTAGAACCGCGACCGACAATGACAACCTCTTTGCCGGCCACAGGTATTTCGTAGTGCAACAGCATGGCCCTGATCCCGGCCGGTGTGGCGGGAACGGGTCCGGGTTCCTGGAGGACCAGTTTACCGAGATTAGCAGGGTGAAGACCATCAGCATCCTTGTTCGGGTCCATGGCGAGAAGTGCCTCGGCAAAATCAAAACCTTTCGGCACCGGATACTGAATCAGGTAGGCATGTACGGCAGGATCGTTGTTAAACGCTTCCACAGTTTCCAGCAGATCTTTCTGTGTACCGGTTTCGGGAATATGTCTGTCAAAAGAGGCAAATCCGAGTTCGCGGCATGCCTCGTGTTTCTTTCGCACATAGCCGGCACTCGCAGGATCATTTCCCACCAGGATCGTCCCCAGACCGGGCGTTACCCCTCTTTCATTCAACGCTTTCAGTTTGGCTTTGACATCTACCAGAACGGCATCGGCAACCGGTTTCCCTTCAAGAAATTTCACAGACATCTGGTTTCTCCTCTTTGTGATAAATTGATTGGATCTGTAAAGTGAACTGCCTCAAATGAATCTGATACCGGAAATAAATCCGGATTTAGTGAATGTACTAACTATCGCCTGCCTCGATC
>JANQGX010000065.1 GCA_028282885.1 SAR324 cluster bacterium | reverse complement strand
GCCACCGGAGCGGTGGTGGTTTGTACTCCACAGGATGTAGCTCTGCTGGATGCCCGTAAAGCGATTGCCATGTTTGATAAGGTTAATATTCCGGTTATTGGCATGATAGAGAACATGAGCTCTTTCGTTTGCCCGAAATGTGGAGCCGAAACACCGATATTCTCCAAAGGTGGAACAGAAAAAGAGAGCCAGTCTCAAGACGTTGCCTTCCTGGGACGCATTCCTATTGAAATTGACATTCGACTGGGAGCCGACAATGGCGATCCGGTGGTGAATGCAATGCCGAACTCGACCAGTGCGAAATGTTTCAAAGAGATGGCAGAAGCTTTGGATAAAACCATTCAAGAGGGCTAGACATGGCATTCAAGCGAAATAACGCCATTCCCAAGGAGATCTTTTTTGACGGTAAAATGAACATCATCTGGAAGGATGGTGTTCACACTGTTTACGATTACTGGGAACTGAGAACGTCCTGCCCCTGTGCGAGTTGTGTTGATGAGTTCACCGGAGAGAAGATCCTGGATGACAGCACGGTTGAAAAAAATGTTCATCCCGTGGAAAGTGCCTATATTGGTAATTATGCACTGGAGATTCTCTGGAGTGATGGCCACGATACGGGAATCTATACCTTCCGGAAGCTGAGAACAGGGTATCCTCATGAAACACTCACCGTAAACTAGACGCAGTTCGGGTGTTAAGAGTTATCTGCTATATCCATTAAAAACGGGTTTGCCTTGAACGATTCAAAACTTGATTTCAAATTGCACAGTAAGGATGGGCATGCCCGTGCCGGAGTTTTGAATCTGAAAGGCCGGACTATCGAAACACCGGTCTTCATGCCGGTCGGTACCAATGCAACTGTCAAAGCCCTGACGGTTGATGAGTTAAAAACCTTGGGATACCAGCTTATTCTGGGCAATACCTATCATCTCCATCTCCGTCCCGGAGATGAGACTGTCCGCCGACTGGGCGGGCTCCACAGATTCATGAACTGGAATCGCTGTCTGCTCACGGACAGCGGCGGATTCCAGGTCTTTTCCCTGGCTAAACTGAACAAGGTTACTCAAGAAGGCGCTTTCTTTCAGAATCATCTCGATGGCTCCAACATGTTGTTAACTCCGGAAAAGTCTATTGAGATTCAGGAGAACCTGGGATCCAATATCATGATGGTGTTGGATGAGTGCCTGGCCATTCCCTCACAAAAGGAGAAGGTAAAAAAGTCCATTGAGTTAACCCACCATTGGGCGAAACGTTCATTCGCTGCTCGCAAGTCTGAAAATAACCTGTTCGGAATTGTGCAGGGAGCAGAGTATCCCGACCTACGTTTAGAATCTGCTCAAATGACTTGCGAAATCGATTTTGATGGTTTTGCTATTGGAGGTCTCAGCGTAGGTGAAGAGTCGGAGCTTATGTATGAAATTGTCTCCCGGGTTTCACCCGAACTACCCGAAAACAAGCCCCGATATCTGATGGGGGTTGGGGATCCGCTGGATCTGATTCATTGCATGGAGCAGGGAATAGATATGTTCGATTGCGTGCTTCCGACAAGAAATGCCAGAAACGGAAGTCTTTTTACCTTCAATGGAAAAATATCCATCAAGCAGGAGCAGTATAAAGAAGATCCCCGGCCTGTCGAGGAATTCTGTGAATGTGAAGTCTGCCGAAACTATTCAAGGGCTTATCTGCGACACCTTTTCAAGGCGAACGAAATTCTTGCCTCAAGACTGAATACATTTCATAATCTTTGGTTTTTTAAAAAGCTAATGGAGAAAGCCAGAAAGGCTATAGTTAGCGGCAGATTTGGGGAATTTAAAGCGGATTTTCTTTCAGATTACTGCCAATAGCCAAAGCGAAGAAAGCGCTATTTCATCGCCTTTGCCATCTCATTCTCAATGACCAGCCTCTGTTTGTAGCATTTTCTTGATTTATCCTCTTCACCCTGATCATAGAGCAGCTTTCCCAATTGATCCAACAGGTCCAATTGTCCCTGGTAATCTTTCAAGGCTTTCTTGATGGTCAAATGGTTTTGGTAGGATTGAATCAGTCTTGGCCAATCTTCAAGTTGACGATACGCTGTCTCGATATCATCGTACGTTTCATCCATTTTGGCATGGTCATGTAGCTGTCTGTATTCATTCAGGGCAGTAAACAGAAATTGGATGGCGTGCTTCTCCTGGTCGTTGGCCTTAAATTTGGCAATGAATTTTTCAAGAAGAGGAAGAAAATCCGGACTATTGCGCGTTATATGTTGCGGAACTATTTCCTGCAGGGTTTTGGCAGATCGGGAATATTGCTCAAGTTCGTATTCGCATTCTGCCTTCAACTCCAGCAACCGCACCAATTGTTCTGTTGTGCCACTGACTTTTTTTTCCGATTGCAAAAACTGTCTTATCGCGGCCAGGGATTCCTCATAATTACCGATTGAATATTCCTTGTTCGCCGCTCCATAGACAAGCTCGATCTCTTCAGCGTCGTCTCCGGAATTCGATGACAGGTCGCTTCCGGTTAAGAATTCATTGGAAACAAGCGGGCGTTCAGGTTCTGCTGATATTGCTTCCTCTTCGAGGTTTTCCTGAACGTCATCAAAAAGCCCGTCAATGGGTTCTACCTTAATGGTCTCTTTGAGTTTTTTAATCGTCTCCGGATTCTCATCAGGTTTCGGTTTGGTGGCAGGCGAAACGGTTTTCTGCTTTAAAGGAGTGGCAACGGCTTCTTTTTTCTCATCTTCCTGTTTGGATAACGAAGCTTTAACCGGTTTTTTTGCCGACTTCTTTGAAGAAATTGAAACAATGACATCCTGTTCTTCTTCCGGAAGGGCCGGTTCTTTGGCACTATCCTTCTTCTTCAAATTGGATTCGAATTTCTTGAAAAGATTTGAATCCACAGCCTCTATGACTTGTGGTTTTGGTGCCCCCTTGCCTGATGTCTTTTTCAGCGTTTTCAACACATCAGCAGCTCTGGATGCATCAGGGATTGCTTGTCTTTTGCTGCTGCGAGTTCGCCTGGTTATGAAAAAGACTTGCAACGCAATCAAAGCGACAAGTACTCCCAAACCGACGCTAAGTTGAAGGCTCAGATCGAAACTAAAAAACAGAACTTCTATCAGGACCAGGAATATGGCCAGTTGAATCAGAAACTTTCCGATATGTCCCCCTTTTTACAAAAGACTGTTTCCTTGGAATTTAGCTGCCAATTCCACGACTTTTTGGTTTGAATCTCTTAACCGCCTGGCCAGCATTTGAGCAAAATTCCGGTACAATTTCAGGCTAATGGGGAAGAATTTACGGCTATTGGAAATGCGCAGCAGCATTGTGTCCGTGATGGAAAACAACACAGCATTCCCTTTGGCAGTGGCTTTTGCTGATCGAGCGCGTTTGTCGATCAATCCCATCTCTCCAAAACATTGGCCAGGTTGGATAACGGCCAATTCCGTCTCTTTCACAACTCCGCCTTTTTTGCTGGTACGCTTACTAATGGACACCTGACCATTGATCAAAATATATAATTTGTCTCCGGAGACATCTTCCTCAAATATCACATCGCCGTCACCGAAGTGTTCCGGGGCCATAAACTTCAGAAAAGTAAATAGCTCAAGATCGGAAAAATCATGAAAGAACTCAACCGATGTCTTTAATCGCTCAAATATTTCTTTGCTAATCTTTATCATTTTATTTTCCGTAAATCAGCTTTCAATTTCGAGAGAATACTTGATGCACTCCAGTCATGTGAAGGACTATGCTTTTTCATCAGTGACAATGGCAAGTCCAAAGAGATTATGATCATCTGCAGATCACTCTAATGTATTTTTTACAGATTGTTAATAAAAACCATCAAATAACCGTCTTCAAAACGCTGGTAAATTTATCATATGGATTGCTACAGTGAGATTCTCGTTACCGTTATGACTCTCAATTTGTCCTGTTTTCCACAAACAGTCAAGTGGTCATGATGGCTATGCCATTGAATCAATAGTCTTATTTCTGAGAAAACCATCTTCTCGTGGTGATCGATACGGGTAATGAGATTGGATTTGAATCTTCATGCTGGCGAAGAGAGGTTAATCTTCAACGAAAGATAAAGACGATGATTGTAAAAATCGCGGTCGGTGTCCCCCTGATCGAATCTTATGACTACCTGGTGCCCGAAGTGTTTCAAAATAGAATCACGACAGGCATCCGTGTCTTGGTTCCCTTGGGAAACAGGGATGTTATCGGAGTTGTTGTTGGTCACTCTCGAATCGCTGTTGTCGATAACCTGCGAGAGATTCTGGATATTGTCGATTACAGGCCGGTTTTCAGCCAGCGAATGCTTGGGTTTACCCATTGGATTTCCCGATACTATTTCTGCGGTTGGGCGGAAGTTCTGGAATCAGCAATACCGCGAGGACTCAAACCCAGGCTTAAACGTGTCATTGTAACGGCTGCAAATTCGGATCAACTGCAGCTTCCGGATCAGGAAGAAAAAGCACTGTTGTCATCCCTGGAAGGAAAACCGCACACATTTTTGGGTTCAAAGTCCTGCAAAATAAGCGCTGAAAAGGTTTCCAAATGGAGGAAAAACGGCCTCTTCGGATTTAAAACCGTTCTGGAACGAAAAACCCTGCCTGAGGCCTTCGAGGAATGGCTAACTCTAAATACGGATCACGAGACCTCTCCCAAGCTGAGGAAAGGCAGCAAAGCTGATTTGATCATCACGGCGTTGAATAAGAGAAGCAAAATCAGATTGAAAGAGATAAAGAAAGATTTTTCAAATATTACTCCCGTTATCAAGAAACTGATCCGGCAAAACCTGGTGTCGATTAGCCAGGAACCGGTGCAGATAACCACGCCTGCTCCGAACATACGAGCGGATTCCTTTAAAAAACTATATCCTGAACAATTATCAGCCTTTCAGCAGATTCAGCAGACCATACAAACCGGGATCTTCCAGACCCATTTTTTATTTGGTGTAACCGGTAGCGGTAAAACAGAAGTCTATCTTCACGCGGTAAAAGAGACATTGCAGCAGGGCAAATCCGCCTTGATTCTGATACCGGAGATCTCATTGACCCCGCAGGCGGTTGAGCGATTTCAGGAACGTTTCGGAGGAAGGATTGCCGTATTGCACAGTGGGTTATCGGATAGGGAACGTGCGATTGAATGGTGGAAAATTGACACCGGTCAGTGTGATATTGTCATCGGCGCGAGATCAGCAATTTTCGCTCCTTTGGAGAATATCGGGTTGATCGTAGTGGATGAGGAGCATGATTCGTCTTATAAACAGCAGGAGACGCCGTTTTATAACGCCCGGGATGCTGCGGTAAAGCTTGGCAGTGATATGAAGGCGACGGTAATTCTGGGATCGGCCACACCCTCTATTGAATCTTTTTTTAACACAAAAAACGGGAAATACAAGCTGCTGGAACTAACCCGCAGAGCCAATCTCAAACCGCTACCGACGACAAGGATCATCAGTCTGAAAGATGAAAAACGGCAGAAAGGGGTTTTCTATCTTTCAAAAGTTCTTGTGGAGAGCCTGAAAAACACTCTTCTTGCCGGAAAGCAGACCCTTGTGTTTTTAAACCGGAGAGGCTTTGCCTCATACCTGTCGTGCAAAAGCTGTGAACTCCCTTATCTCTGCCATAATTGTTCAATTGCCATGACCTGGCATAAAACCAAAAAACTGCTGATCTGCCATCATTGCGGTTCCTCCCAATCCTATCCCCGTAATTGTGACTCCTGTGGTCATCCCTCTTTTCGTATGGAAGGAATCGGAACCCAAAGAGTGGAGCAGGATCTGGCAAGGCTGTTCCCGGAAGGACGTTTTCTGCGCATGGACAGGGATAGCATTCAGAAGAAGGGAGCCCTGGAAAAAAATATAGAGCTGATCAACAATCATGCAGTCGATTTTGTGGTTGGAACCCAATTAATCAGCAAAGGACATGATTTCAAACATATTGGCCTGGTTTGTATCGTTTTGGCCGATATGAGCTTGAATATCCCTGATTTCCGTTCATCAGAACGCAGTTTTCAACTGATTTCACAAGTTTCCGGAAGAGCGGGAAGAGACGAACAGGGTGAAGGCGTTACCCTGATTCAGACTTATAACCCGGGCCATTTCGCCGTGAGAACAGCAGTTGAAAATGACTACCAGGCTTTTTTCAATGAAGAGATAGTATTGCGGGAAGCATTAAACAATCCGCCATACACACGGCTGATCCTGCTTAAAATCAGCAGTTCCAGGCCCGAACAGGCCCGAAAAACGGCTGCAGACTTGGCTGGTATGATAAACAAAAACGAATCCGATGCCGATTTTCAATTGATGGGACCGATAGAAGCCCCGATATTCAAAGTCAATAATCGCTACTATTGGCAATTGCTCATCAAAACAGCAAAACCGGCTGTGGTTAAATCGATGTTAAAAGGCATTGTAACCGACCGGCAGAGATTTAAGCCGGTCGGGGCAACCAGACTTTCGGTGGATGTGGATCCTTACATGTTGCTTTGAGGTGTTATTGCTTGTCGCTTTAATCCTGGACCTGACCCGACTTGGCATCGATCTTCAGTTTTCGCTGCTGTTCGGAAACAGGCCTGACGATCAGCATAGTGCTGCCTGATCCCGTATCCAGGAATTCCTCTCCATCCATGAGCGCAAATATCTCAACCGCCTCCTCCTTCTGTCCCGGTTCATCAAAGGATTTGATCACAGCCTTGATCCTGGCGTAACCTCTGGCGTTCAGACTGATTCCTTCGGCAAACTCAATCTTGTCGTTAGATATGCTGATATAAACATCTCCCGCTCGGCCGACATTCTCATTTGTGCGGGTATCAACGAGTTGCAGGGTGAAGTACAGTTCCTCTTCTTCGCCTTTTTCCGGATATGTGACCTGGTTTTTGTCAGCCTTGATCGTTATTTTCAGCGGCAGATTCTCAATTTTGGTGCTGATAGAACCGGATGACGTTACTCCTTTGGCCTGTTGACCCGGCTTTAACAACACGGTCTCCTGTTGATTTTTGATCTCCACACTTCCTGAAGAGAGGCTGACATCCATTCTTCCGTTTCTCTCTTTGAAGGCGACTGTGGTTCCCTTGATCCCCGCAGTAGCCGTAGGAGTATTGATAACCGTCTCCTGTCTTTTCCTGGTAAACTTCCCCCAGAACGAACCCAGTTTCAATTTGAAGTTGTGCAGAAACTTCCTGGCGCCTGATTTGGTTTCTTCTGATTTTTCTATGATAAATCGGGTATTTGGAAACAACCTGATCTCCGAACCATCTCTGAAAATGATGGTTACCTTGGAGCGACGATAGGTAATAACAATATCCTTATCGTTCAGAATCAATCCCGATCGGGCCGCAATAGTTGAATTCTTTCGCTTGATCTCAACCTGCCCTTTAATGTTCTTGATACTGGCGACTGCATCGATAGCCTGGACTGAATCCGATGCGAATACAAACATCAAGATGAAAATCAAAAGAGTGAATGGTCTTTTAAATCGTTTCATATCGTTTTCTGGTGCCTCCCCTCTAAAATTCCAACCGCTGTCAATTTTGACTGATTGCATCGGTTTTATATCCAGGATTGATAATCCTGCGGTTCGTTTCCTGATCGGAATTTTGAACCCGGTTTGAACATTTCTGCAAATAACGTACAAATAAGATAACTGTTGGAAAATCTTAACATATTCCTCTGGAATAATAAATTGATTGTTAGTTTCCTCTTAATAAAAGTTGTTTTCCGGCATTAATTGCATTTTTGTCCCAAGTAATGGAAAATTGAATAACTGCGAATTGGAAAGAATGGATTAAAAATTACTCGTAATTCGTTTTACGAAGGGTTACTAAAGTCACTCTGTTGTGTCGGCGAAAGAGAAACCAACGACACGCAGTTATAGTGCATTATTCTTGCAATAACAGCCTACCAAGACGAATTATGCCGCAGTTTTGCATATTACGGCAGCTTTTTCCCATTCGGGCAAAGGGATGATCCGACAATATGGTCGAACTGCAAACGGATTGATTATAAATGGCGATGGTATCCATATGTTGAGACGACTGCTCATTTTGATTTTCATCGGTTTCGCTTCACCGTTATTGGGCCAGGTTGTGATTCCTTCACTGGACCCGGTTCAGCCTACCGAACTGTCATCTGCCCTGGCATGGAGAATTGGATCGACGGTTGGTGTTGAATCGGAGGCTTTCAACAGGGATGAGGATGCCAGTCACGATACGGGAGTGGAAAACGTCAAAAGTGCTGTTTTAATTGCTTACCAGCCCGGGAATGTGGTTGGTGAGATTTATTACTCACCTTATCGCAAAACTTTGACTTACGATTCCGACTATTCCTCTATTGAGTGGACCGATGATGATGCCAGCCTGCTGGAATTACGCCTTGCGATCAGGGGCAACCGGCAGGTTTCGGTTGGTATCGGGTATGGCAAGTTCGAGTATTCTCCTTCGTTTTATAATGAGAAATATGAGGAAAGTTACTATGAAGGCAGCTTTTCGGTTCGGTTGTTGGATGGACTGTTTTTCGCTGGAGCAGGTATGCAACGGTTTACTGTAAACCTTGGGTCCAGTGATACCATCAAGTACAACACTCTCATTTCCGGGGTGGCTTTACAGATGGGAGATCCGACGGATGTGATTTTCAAGACCGAAGCAGCCTATAAGCAGATACCAAGAACCGAATCAGAAAACGATGTTCTCAGCACCGTCCGGAAGTCGACGGTCTCACAATTCAACATGGAATTGATGACAGGGGCTCTTTTCGCGTCTTTTGAATACACCAACAAACTAACCGAAGAGGCGCGTGGCAGCGATGACAACCAAAATGATATTACGAGTCGTTATGGCGTAGGCTTGAAGCTGGGTGCCATGACAATTGGATTGTATCGCAATGCTCATAAGATCGATTACCAGGATGATGATATTGAGTACGATACTTATCAGGCTACCCTTGGTATTAGTTTTCTCTAGAGAGTGACTGGAAGTTGTATAACGGAGTTGATGAAACATGAGAAAAGACCAAATCGGATTAATCTTATTATTCACCGTTTTTCTGATTTTACCCGGTTTGCTTTCAGCACAGATGGTAACGGCATCCTTCGATCCGACTCAACCCGTTTTTCTTCCGGCTGCAGCGGGCTGGAGAATTGATAGTTTTGTCGGTTTTTCTTATAGCGAGGCAAATGGAAGCAGGACCATTGACGATGATGAAGTGTACAAATTTGATTCATCGGGTGTTAAGGCCAATATTGGCGGGAAGTTCAGCAATATCTCTGTTGAAGCTTATCTGGAACAGCAGAAAACCGATGTTAAAGGTGAATACCTGGTTAACGGCTGGATCAATCTGGACAGGGAATCGGGTCGGTTGAGTGTTGCCATGCTGGGAAACGATTTTGTGACGGTGGGTCTCGGGGGGCATACCGATTCATACAGGGACTACTTCGATTCCAGCCATGATTCGGAAACCACCACGGAAACCAATGTATTAGGAAGTATATCCGTTAAAGCCATGGATGTTATCTATATTGGAGGTGGATTCGGGCGCGTCAAGGAACAGAGTACACATACCGTGGATAATAACTGGAATTATGCAGCGCTTGGTTTGGGGGCAATATTTGGAGAGCCCGGAGAAACAAGGTTTCGGTTTGAATACTCATGGGCCAATTCTCCCGAAGCTGAAAGCAAACGACAGGGTGAGGAGGAAGAAGCGATTCATTTTGACACCACCACTACCAGAATGGCGGCAGAGCTGATGATCAGCGGACTCCTTTTCTCCTTCAGTGGCAAGGAGGAAACCAGGAAGCTGAATGAAACCTTTTCAATTGGCGACGAAGATTACAATGACATCAAGATAATGATAAATGAAGCGGGTGTACTCTGGGTCCCCCAAAACGGCCTCACTCTCGGTTTCTATTTTGGTTCAAAAGAGACTGATTTCTATTTCAAGGACAAGCTTAGCGAGTTTAAAGTCAATATCGCCTACATATTTGAATAGCAAGGGAGCCCTACCTTTCTATCTCCACAAACTGTCTGTCGATTAATTCCTTGACCATGTCCGGTGTAATACCGATTAAACATTCCAGTTTGCATTCCGGAAAAGTGCATTCGGACTTACATCCGGGGTCAAACTCAATCGCCAGATGCCTGGGATTTGCAGGCGGTGTCCAGTTCTTCAGAAAAGGTTTTCCAAATACAGCTATAGTGCGGGTTCCCGCGGCAACTGCGAAATGCATAGGGCCATTATCGTTACCGACATGAAGATCAACCTGTTCCAGCAGGGCAACGGTTTCGGCTATGGTGGGGACATCATACTTTGGCAGGCTGGATCTCCGCATCAACTCCTTCACCTTTTTAACGAAATGATACTCTCCGGGACCCCATAAAAACAGAATCTCTGCTGAGTATTTTTCAGCCATGTAGTCGGCAATTTCCGCGAAAAACTCTGCCGGCCAGATTTTGTATTCTCTACGTGAAACAGGAGATATTGATACCAATGGACGGTGATTATTGATAGCGAGGGTATCGAGAATGGACTTAGCCTTTTGCCTTTCCTGCTCTCCGATAAAGAAATCCAGTTTGGTATTCCGGGATTCTATGTTCAATACCGAGAGGAGATTGGATTTCTGCAATGCGGAATAACTAAGCCCAGGCGGTGTTTCAACGGCATGGGTATAAAAAAGCGACCTTCCCCTGAGTTTGAATCCAATGCGTCTGGCTGCTCCGGACAACCAGCCGATCAATGCTGTTTTAGGCAGACCCAAAAAGTCCACAATAACAGAGTACCGCTCCTTGCGCAAAGATCTGATAAGTTGAACACCTTCCCGGACGCCGGGCTTGTGAGGAAATCGAATGACTTTTGTAATGTAAGGATTATATTGGAATATCTGATCTGAAGGAGTTTGGGTGAGATAGTGAATTTCGGCATTTGACATATTCTCCGACAAGGCGCGAATTGCTGGTGTCGTCATAAGAACATCGCCAATCTGTTTTAATTGGATAAACAGAATTTTATCAGGCATAAAACCGATTAAGTCTGAAGGTTTTTGTTCGGAAAGGAGTGGTCGATCTCAATTCCCACATGAAACCGGAACAACTCCTTCGCAAATTCGGCCGTTTCTCTGCAGGATTGGTAATCTAAGATTCCCCCGACAACGCCTCCCAGAATCGGGATAGCTTTGCTGACCCTTGTCAATCCTTTTTGTGCAGCAATTTGCATGAGACGGGCTGCCACGGCCTGATTGACGATTGAAAGGGTTCTGGCGGGAATGGAGTAAATCCCCTTTCTTCTGATATACGACTCTATATCATCGATATCCTGGTTAAGTATCTCCTTTGCCTTCTTGCCCAACAGGCAAAGGGCAATGGACATTCTTACCGGAGGATCCTCAATGTCGAAACCACCGATATATGCCATTGCAGCAACCATGCGTGTCTGCAATACCCAGTTGACCCCGAGCGCAGCAGGTATGGAAATAGGCAGTGTCATGATTCCACCCAGACTTGTCACAAATCCGGAGGTAAAATTCTTACGCTCCTCCCATTTAACCAGCGCGTCAATTCGTTCCATTTTGGATTTATATGCCGGATTGTTCAGGTATCGGTTTGCCAGCTCAACTGCACTTGACAAGCCGGGGCCTCCGTTGATTCCAAGTTGCAGAATCTGTTTCAGTATAAAGGTGGGGTCATTTTCCGATTGATTCTTCTCCATAATTTTTATCAGAAGTTCGGGATTACTGGTCATTTGGAGGGGATAGCGAGTCTGTGCTTACAATCTAGCACATGGTTTCTTTTGTTTGAAGTGTGCAAATGGTGATATGAGGTATACACAGGAATTAAGAATTTGTTTTTAAAGGATTAATGCATCTTAAGTTGCTGGTCTTTTAAGCAGTTAAGCAACGGTATAAATTGACTTTTTCCCTCCCACTGATTAAAACTTTACTATCAAGATATGATAGAATCTGAAATTCCGTCGCAACGCTGACGGGACAACAGTCTGGTTACAGTAGACCAAATAGTTTGGTGAAATATCTGTAGAGGCTCCTTTAAATAGCTGGATTGAAGGTCTGATCCTTTTTAAAAGATGCTCCAGAGATATTTCAAAACAGAAAGGGAAGTTCGTTTGCCGACCGGCTTCCAGGCGGGAAATTCTGCTGAACAAGCGATGCAAAGAGTTTAACAGACTTCAAGGTAGCGAAACATGAAACTGGAAACTAAGAAAAGACCACTTTTCGGTGAGAATCACTATTCCCAGAAAAAGCTGATCAAAGAGCTACAGGAACATCCTGATATACTTGATGCCCTGGAAAAATACCCTCCTCAAAAGTCGATGGCGGGGAATCCCGGAAAAGTGGTGCAGGATTACTTAAAAGAGATAGTTGCCACTCCCTCTATTACAGTGGTTGATGGCCTGAGGCGCAGTCTGCGGATGCTTTGGTACCGGATTTTTAACGGTCTGGAAATTCAAGGGCTTGATAGGTTGAAAAGTGAAGTTCAGGGCAAGCAGGTTATCTATATGCCGTGCCATCGAAGTCATCTCGACTATCTTCTGCTTTCCTATGTCCTGGATGAACACTTCATGGAAATTCCCCATATCATTGCAGGTAACAATTTGAATGTGACCGGCGTTGGTAAAATCCTGAAGGGTGGCGGGGCCGTGTTCATGCGACGTTCATTCAGGAACCAGCCCATCTATGCAACTACTTTCAAGGTGTACCTCTCCTACCTTCTGGATCACAATTTTCCCATCGAAATTTTTGTAGAAGGGGGACGCTCACGAACGGGGAAAAACCTGCAACCAAGAATCGGCTTGTTGACCATGTTGGTCGAATACCTGATGAACAATGAAGAGAGAGATCTGCACCTGGTTCCCATCTCGTTTACCTATGAGAAGGTGCCTGAAGAAGGAGCCTATATCAAAGAGCTTAATGGTGTGGAAAAACAGCAGGAAAACCTGTTTGAAATGTTAAATGCATTTAAGGTTCTGAAAAAGAACTTTGGAAAAGTATATGTCTCTTTTGCCCCGATCATGTCCCTTCGGGAAATGATGAGTCTTTACCAGGAAAAAAACGGATTGGAAGAAGCTCCGGCACCAGACACTGAGCTATTCAGGGAGATGTGTTTCGGATTTGGCATGGATGTGATGGATCAGATCAATATTCATACCAGAATCTCAGCAGTCCCGGTGGTTGCAACGGCGCTGTTATCGGAAAGGCACCGCGGTTTTCATAAAAACGAGCTCTTGGAGAAAAGTAAGTTTTTAGTGGAACTCTATCAGGCAGTGCACCCCCGGGCCCATGACACCCTTGTTGAAAGCGAAGGGGGGCTGGAAGGAATAATTGAATTTCTGATTCAGGGAGGTGCGGTTGGTTGCATCCATGATCCCGATGAAGATATTTACTATTTTAATTCAAAAGACAAAATCCGTCTGAATCTATACAAAAACATCTTTGTTCACCATTACGTCATTCCTTCCATCATCGCCTTGAAGCTTCAGCACGCTGTTAAGACAAGAAAAGAACTGCTGGATCACATCCAGGAGTTCAACGAGTTATTGAGACATGAGTTCATGTTCCCGCAATCATATGACTTTACGGAAGCAGTGGATACAATGTTGAAATTCGCATCGGAAAAGGAATTGATCACGGGGGAAGATGGCAGCTATGAAATCAATCCAAAGATGTCTAAAAAAATCAACATGCTTGCCAACATCCTTCTGCCTTTTCTGGAGTCCTTCTTTGTGGCTATCAATGTCTTAACCTCAAAAAAGGCGCTGTTTCCGATGGATCCTAAAAATCTGATTTCGGTATTCAGGGAAACCCACCATAAACTATTACTGCTTGGCAAGATCGAATCGCTGGAAGGAAACTTGACGGTCAGCTACAAAAATATCATCCGCTTTTTCACGGAAGAGGAGATATTGAGCACCTCCACTAAAAACCGGAGAAAGTTGATCAAAAAAGGTGTGAAATTTGAAAATATCCACACATTGAATGAAAAATTTTTCCCGGCTACGGATGAGCAGTAAATTTTTGAATAGTTTATTTTTTCCAGGTATGCGGAAGAAACAGAACCAGAAACGTCAGTATCTCCAGCCTGCCCATCACCATATCCATCGAAAGGATCCACTTGGTAAATGATCCCAGGTGGGCGTAATTCTCGGTCGGTCCGACAGTACCGAATCCCGGACCGATATTCCCCAGACTGGCTATAACACTTCCCAAGGCTGTAATCATGTCATTGGTTTCAATGGAGACCAGTAAAACTGAGACAATCATGACGGCAGTATAGAGATAAATGAATCCCAGTATATTCGCCAGAACATTTCTCTCCACCACCGAATCCTGAATCTTCACGGTTCTTATCAGATTCGGATGAATCATCTTCAGGGTTTCCACGTACATATACTTCAGCACCAGCATAAACCGAATGGATTTAATCCCTCCCGCAGTACTACCTGCACATCCTCCCATAATCATCAAGAACATCAGTATAAACTGGCCATATACAGGCCACAGTTCATAATCAGCGGTTCCAAAACCTGTGGTTGTAAGAATAGATGCCACGGTAAAGGAAGTATCCCGGATGAGTGTGGCGATGTTACCTCCCTCTCTGATCCAGATAATTGCTGCGATGGTGGTGATGGATATGACGATCACCAGCAGGTAAAACCTTAACTCTGAATCCCGGGTATACTCACCGATTTTCCACCCTTGAAAGAGAAATCTGTAATGAAGGGCGAAGTTCACACCGGCAATAATCATAAACAGGGTGATGATCCATTCAATCAACGGTGAATGAAACCCGGCGACACTGGAGTTACTGGTACTGAATCCACCTGTCGACATAGTGGTAAAAGAGTGATTTATTGCTTCAAAAAGGGTCATCCCCGATATCCACAAGAGTATAACCAAAATAACGGTAAAGATAAGATAGACAAACCACAATACCTTGGCGGTGTCCTGAATCCTCGGTGTCAGTTTTTCAGCCGTGGGCCCGGGAACTTCGGCCTGAAAAATACTCATCCCCCCGATATTCAAATGGGGGATGACAGCAAGGGCAAAAACGATAATTCCCATTCCGCCCAGCCATTGGGTGGCGCTTCGCCACAAAAGAATCGCCGGCGGCATGGATTCGATATCGGTCAGGATGGAAGCACCGGTGGTTGTAAATCCGCTAATCGATTCAAAATACGCGTCGGTAAAGGAGGGAATACATCCGGAGAAGTAGTAGGGGAGACATCCCACAAAGCCGGCGGCAATCCACCCGAATGTCACCAGTGCATAACTGTCCCTGGCCTTGAGATTGGATTTTGATTTGGGGATGAACACCAGAACGGTCGAGATAAAAAATGAGATGGCAAATGACACTAAAAAGGCCATAAAGTCAGACGTTTCGGATATGAATGCATAACAGGTCGGGATCAATAGTATGATCGACAGAATCCCGGTTATCATTCCCAGGGCTTTGAATATGGTTTTGAACTGCATGGCACTTTAGTTTTAAAGATCTCGTAATAACCGAATCCGGGTTTACCGATTGATAAAGAAGCCCAGGGCTTCGCTTCTGTCAAACCGGTGAAGAATCACCAGAATCACATCCCCACGCTCTAAATGTGTACTTCCCTTGGGAATAAGATAACTGTTTCCGCGTTTGACGATACCGATCATGACGTTTTCCGGCAGGTTGATTTCATTGAGGCGGCATCCTACGCATTTTGCACGATTATCCAAATGGATTTCCAGGATTTCAATCTGACTATTAAGCATTGAAAAATATGAGGAGATATTTGTTCCCTGGATAAACTGTACAAGATACCTTGCTGTCAGGATTCGTGGGCTTATGGCAAGAGAGATCGGTGTGTTCTGATCAATGATCTGAAGAAGTTCCGGCTGCTGAACCAGGCAAATGGTTCTCTCTACCCCCTGTTTGCTGGCTAAGAGGCAGGAGGTCAGGTTCTGGGATTCGGAATCGGTGACCGAGATGAAGTAATCTGTCTTTTCAATATCTTCGGAATGCAGTTTTTTCAGGTCGGTTCCATCGAAATTGAGGACCAATGCCTTTTGCAGGGTTTCGGCAATTCTGTAGCTCCTGGAAAGGTCTTTTTCTATGATCTTAACTTTCTGATTGGCCTTTTCCAACTGTTCGGCAACCCTCAAACCAATATTTCCTCCACCATTTATTATGACCTTTTTCGATTTGGCAGATATCTGTACATAGCCCAAGTGTTTTCTCAGGAACGTGAAATCCTTTTTTTGATAGATAAAATAGACAATGTCCCCATATTTAATGATGTCATTCTTCTGGGGGATATGAGATATGTTATTACGTTGGATAACCGCAATCTGAAACAGATCTTCCTTTCCATCGCCTTCCAATTCCCGGATACTCTTGCCGATGAATCTGGAATGTTCTGTCATCCTGTAACCGGTTAACAGAATCTCACCGTTCAGAAATTCATGGGTATCAACAATATTCGGGGTTAAAATCAATCGTACGATTTCATCAGCAACCAACAGGACGGGATTTATGACCCAGTCAATGCCCAGCGATTTCAAGGAGAATCCCTTGTAGTCAGATTTTAGATCAATCTGACGGATTCTGCAGATTGTTCTCTTCACCCCCGCCTCTGCAGCCAGCTTGCAGGCGATCATGTTGGTTTCATCTGAATTGGTAATAGCCAGGAAAAGGTCTGCATCGTCCAGATAGTTCGTAGTCAGGTATTGGCTGTCGATAATGTTGGCATGGTCTGTGGTAACACCGTAGTTCTGACTTAGTTTTGTCAATACCTTTTTATTGGTATCAATAGTTATAATATTAAGGTTGTTTTTGCTGAGGTTCTCGATGAGATGAAATCCCACCTCCCCGGCACCAGCAATGACAATTTTCAATGCATCTCCTGCTGAATATTCAAATTTTCCGTAATATTTGATCTTAAAAGACCTCCGGGATATTCGTCAAAAACAGGAAGAGATCGGACCAAGATCAGGACAACAGAATTCTAAATCAGAACTACAATAACGAATCGGGGATTGAGTTGGATTTTGGAGATTGTGTCATGATCTGCTGGTTGAAAAGACGGGCAAAAGAGGTGGTCTAAATCATATGGAGTATGATTTAGATCTTCATGACTGATAGAAAACCCTTGTTAAGACAGCTATCAAATTCTCCAAAACGTCTGAGTACGAATCAAGCGGAAATTGAAAGGGTTGTGAAGATGATCAGGGCATATCTGAATGCTTTTCCAAAGATCACCCAAAAAATAAATACGGATAATTTGAGATTCAAGCCTCCGGCAATTACTGTTAGCGGATCTCCCACAACAGGAGCCCAGGCAAAGAACAGAACAGGGGATCCCCATTTCCTAAACACCAATTCAACGTTACGCTGTTTCTCCTGTTCGACATTGATATAACGAGACAGGATGAATCGACTGCCATACTTGCCAACAAAGTAATTGGTAATGGCACCAAGCGTATTTCCCGTAGTCGCGGTGAAGAAAATAAAAAGCGGATTATAGCCAATAAGAGCCATGCCGACCACAAATGCTTCAGAACCGAGGGGGAGCAGTGTTGCTGCCAAATAGCTGACGATTAAAAGCCCAGGAATACCGGATTGATAAACCAGATCCTCAATCAATATAAATATTCCCCTGTTTAGATCTGTTTTCAGGATTTTCCAGAATGACAAACACTCGTTCGGAAAGGCGGAAATGATGCAATAAGAATCGACTAGTCTGTTTTTACAAGATGAATCAGAAATTCCTGATTCCCTCGTTTTTTGCCTATTATTGGGGATGCAATCACCCCTGAAGGTAATAAACCGATAGACTTTGAAAAGTCTTCAATATCCCGGATAATTTCCTGATGTATTTTGGGATCTGTAACCAACCCGCCTCTCTTGATTCTCTCCTTGCCTGCTTCGAACTGCGGTTTGATGAGGGCAAGGATCTCACCACCCCTGACCAGGAAATCGGGGCAGTTCGCCAGGATTTTTTTTAACGAGATAAAACTGACGTCAATAACAATCAGATCTACAAAGGTCCCGATTTGATCCATTGACAAATACCTGAAATTGGCCCGTTCCAGGCTTATAACACGGGGATTTTGATAGAGTAGCCAGGCCAACTGATTTGTGCCCGAATCGATTGCATAGATGCAACCAGCCCCGGATTGCAGGAGACAATCTGTAAATCCGCCAGTAGAGGCCCCGATGTCTATTGCTATTTTGTGTTTTGTGTTGACGTTGAAGGCTTTAATGGCTGCGGCTAACTTGAGCCCCCCCCGACTGACATAAGGTTGATCACTCCCCAAAATTCGGATACTGGAACCCGTGGATACTTTCTGCCCTGCTTTTTCAATTTTACATTCATCCACAAGTACCTTGCCTGCCATTATGTACGCCTGCGCTCTTTCTCGACTGGGAGCCAGGCCTTTTTGGAAGACCAGCAGATCGATTCTCTGTTTTTTCGGCATGAAGGGTATCCCGGAAGCTTTGTTTGATAATTCTAATTAAATCAAGTGTGTCCAGGTATTAATGTGTGCAAGATTTGCAATCGATTGCAGGGGAGTATTAATGAACGAACGGGGATGACGCGGTGAAAAACCGGAGGTGCTGATAGTGACAGACCGGTTTTCTTCAAGAAGTGTGAAAGGATTACAGATGATCTGTCTCATCAACAAGTGATTCCAAATAATCCTGATCTCTGAGGATAATGTGATGTTTGTTCATTTCAATCACATCTGTCTTTTCCAGCCTGCCCAGTACCCGTACGACAGTCTCCGTAGTTGTCCCGGCCATTGCAGCGATCTCTTTACGTGTCAGCGGCATATCCAATTGATACAGCCCGTCTTCCTGATATCCGATCTTCTTTGTCAGATTCAGGAGAATTTTGGCCACTCTGGATTCAATTCTGGTCAGAGCCATTTCCGGCACTTTGCGCATCATCTGCTGACTGTTCTGGCTGCTCAATTTGAGAAACTTTCTATAGATTTCAGGATGTTTATCCAGAAATTCAAAAAACGGCTCCTTGGGAATCTCCACCAGGGTGACTTCCCCTTCGGTGACGGCTCGCACTGCATAGGTCTGTTCACTGAATATAGCCAGAATACCAAAAAATTCCCCTTCGGTGGCAATACGGAGGATCATCTCCTGTCCCGGCTTGAGACTGCGGATAACCTTTACCATCCCTTTGTTAACAAAGGTGAATTTCTTAGCAACATCCCCCTGTTCGAAGATGACTTCGTTCTTTTTTAAAGTTCTGATAGTCGTCAGTTTCGAAAGCTCAAGCAATAAATCGTGACTCAAATCTTGGAATAATTCCAAAGTTTTCAGAGTAGCCACTCGGATTTCGTGATCGAATTTTTTATTTACTGAAGAGCCTTCCATATAGTTTCTCTTATTTTTAGACAATCGTTGACACCAATTGCCAGTTTTCAAAGAATCTGCTTGTTAAGATTTTCATATCAGTCTAGCTTTTAAAAACCGTATGGGTAAGAACAGTTATGAGTTCTTTGGACTCATAAAAGCAAGAATTAATCGATACAGATTCCCCCCTTTGGTTTTGCTTGACGGCATTTTTCTAAGTTATATGACCCCAGACAATAAATCAACGAGTTTTTTAAAGAATAGCGTCGGCAATGGTTCGTTGGGTAATAAATTAATAATTACAAAACATTACGAACCAAGAGCTGTCGTTCGTGAAATCGCAAGAAGTCTCTATCTCTACAAGACTCGTGGATTTATCCCTGATGACGAAACCGATTCAAGTTACCGGTCTATTCGCTTGTTTTAACTCGTTTTTGAGAAGTTGAATATTAACGAAAAACTGGGTCACTCAGGTTGGGTAAGGACGACCTGATTTTCGATTATTTAATTTATTTTAATATATATAGTGGTCGAGAATAAATCAATATCAATGAAATCAGCCCACAATATGTCCGGCAGAATCAACTGGTTTCCCGGGCACATGGCCAAGGCATTGAGAGAGGTCCGGGAAAAGATCAGCAGGGTTGATGTTGTTATTGAGGTCAGGGACGCCAGGGCGCCGCTCGCCTCCGGAAACTCAAGGATAGAGGAACTGATCCAGGGGAGGCCGCGACTGATTGTGTTAAACAAATCCAATCTGGCTGATACCGCTGTTAACAGGCGTTGGGAAAAATGGTTCCAGGAACGAAATCAGTTGGCAGTTTTTGTCAACGCGCTAAAAGCCAATACCCTGAAGAGGATTCCTGAACTCTGTCGCAAAATGATGGAAGAGAAGTGGGCGGCTTTGAAAAAAAAAGGGATCCGACCTCCACCGTTGAGAATGATTGTGGTGGGGATTCCCAATACGGGAAAGTCCACTCTGATCAACAGGCTTACTAAACGAGGCGCAGCCAAAACCGGTGATCGTCCGGGAGTAACCAGGAGCCAGGAGTGGATTGTACTGGGGAAGAACCTTGAATTGCTGGATACACCGGGTATCATGCCTCCCAGAATCGATAACGATGAGCAGGGATTTTGGTTATGTGCCATACATGCCATTAAAGACCAAATCCTGGGAAAAGAACAGGTGGCTGCTTTTGTGGTGGAGAATCTGAAGTCGGGTAACCCGACTCTGTTTCAGCAGCGATATCAATTAGAAACGTTGGATGCACCCACCGAGGAGTTGTTATCAAAGATTGGGGCACGATTGAATTTCAAGAAACGCGGGGGTGAGATAGATTACCTGAAAACATGTAATCAACTACTCCTTGATTTTCGAAAAGGTCTGCTGGGTGGACACAGCTTTGAGTTGCCTGTTTGAGGGACAACAGTTTTGCTGTTTTCGTTTGGGGCCCTTGGGGTCGGTTCTTAAGCCATGGCTTATATCCGGCAAAGAAATTGCATCTACGCCGGGTTTTGAGATAAATTCATCGCCATGGTTCGAGAATCTCGTAACGATTCATTGCAGCATAAACTTGAAGAGTCCCTTGTTTTTATGTCTGAAGGATTATTCCAAATCCTCCAGTAAAACGAATCAACACCCAATCGGGAAGAGGTAGATGATTCATTCATCAGGCTTCGGATTGGATAGAAGGAATTAAGATAAGATGGTCGAGAATAGTATCCCTAAGGAAATTGAAGAGTTAAATGCAGAGGGCAAAGGACGCTTTCATTTAAAGCCTGCCTCTGAATCCACCGAATTCCCCTTTTCATGTCACCCGGGGGTTTCCTGTTTTAACGCGTGTTGTAAACAGATTGATGTTCTTTTGACACCTTTTGATGTGGTGCGTATCAAAAACCGTCTAGGCATTCGATCTGATGAATTCCTGCAGAAATATGCAGACCTACAGAATTTTAAGAACACCAGCCTTCCGCTTTTAAAACTAAGAATGGTGGAGGGTGAAAGATGTGCATTTCTGAGTGACGCCGGTTGCACGATTTACGAAAACAGACCTGTTGTTTGTCGCAACTATCCAACGGGTGTGGCCACCAAAAGCCCTGACGAGAAAGCAGGTGAGAACTCCTATTTCATTATTGAAGAGGAGATGTGCAAGGGCCATTTTGAAAAAGGCAAGTGGACCATACCGGAATACAAAACCAACCAGGGTTCCACAGAGCTGGATCAGTTGAATCAACCCTGGCTGGAGATCGTCGCAAGGCTGAAGTCCCTGACATTAAAAGATGATCAAGATCAAAAAATGAATATTTTTATCATGGTCAGCTATGATCTGGACGCGTTTCGCAGCTTTGTGTTCAACAGCAGTTTTTTGGATCGATTTGACATAAGTGTTGATACGGTAGAGAGGATCAAATCGAGTGATGAAGAGCTGCTCAAATTCGGCTTCGAATGGCTAAAATTTGCACTTTTTGCCGAGGGGTCGATTCACCCGCGAAAGTAATCAGATCAAGTGATGACAGAGATGCTTCGCATCCTTTTGTAACGCTTCAATAGCAAAGGATTTTTAGGCCTGGATTTATGATTTAGGTCATTGCGATTCTCTTGACATGACTGATTGGTCGGGTAAAATAAGCCTTGTTTTTTTTGGACTGTCTTTGCGGGGTCCATCAAAAAAGAACTAATTGAAAGAAGTGTTTTTATTAACTTTTTGCAAAACTAAACCTTCTTCTAGGAGATATTAGATGCCAAGTTTTGTAATGACTGAAAAATGTGACGGTTGCAAGGGTCAGGATAAAACAGCTTGTATGTATATTTGTCCTCATGACCTTATGAAACTGGACATGGAAACAATGAAGGCGTGGAACCAAGAACCTGTGCAGTGCTGGGAGTGCTACAATTGTGTAAAAATCTGCCCGCAGCAGGCTATCGAGGTGAGATGCTATGCCGATTTCGCCCCTCTGGGAGCTTCCTGTATCCCGATGAGAGGTACCGATACTATTATGTGGACGATCAAGTTCCGCGATGGGATGATTAAGCGATTTAAGTTCCCGATCAGAACAACTGACGAAGGTGCTGCTGACATTGACGGCGGAGTTCAGGCAGTTGACGTTGACGTTTCAAGAATCAAGGAACAGGGTCTTTATACTCAGATCTTCAACGATGTGAAGCTTCCTGTACCAGGATAAGCCCGTAAAACAGACTATTTTTTAGCTTAATTTTTTCTCATTACCCCTAATTATAGGAGTGTTAGCGTAATGGAACCAACAGTTAATAATTTTGAATTCTGTGAGAAGCCGGAAATCGTCGAAGTAGAAACCGACGTCCTGCTGATCGGTGGTGGGATGGCTGCTTGCGGTGCTGCTTATGAAGCGAACCGTTGGGCTAGTCCACAAAAGATGAGAGTAACCCTGGTCGACAAGGCTGCCGTTGATAGAAGTGGCGCTGTTGCTATGGGCCTGTCTGCTATTAATACCTACATGGGTAAGAACGATCCTGCAGACTATGTTAAATATGTACGTAACGACTTGATGGGAATTATCAGGGAAGACCTCGTATACGATCTGGGTCGCTGGGTTGATGATTCAATTAGACTTTTCGAAGATTGGGGACTTCCCGTCTGGAAGAAAGGTGATGATGGTGTTTCTCTTGATGGTCACCAGGCTGCCAAGGCTGGCAAAGGAACCCTGCGTGATGGCGCCGAGCCGATGCATTCAGGTAAATGGCAGATCATGATCAACGGTGAATCCTACAAAGTGATCGTAGGTGAAGCTGGTAAGAAAGCTCTGGAACAAAACAGACAGGCAACCGGTGTAGACCAGAACCTGTATGAGCGTGTTTTCATCATTAAGGTGCTGAATGACAAGAATGACCCCGCCAAAGTTGCAGGTGCGGTTGGTTTCAGTACTCGTGAAAACAAGCTGTATATCTTCAAGTGTAAAACTGCCCTGCTCGCTTGCGGTGGCTGTGTAAACTTCTTCAGAGGTCGAGCGACTGCTGAAGGTCAGGGTCGAGCTTGGTTCCCGGTATGGAACTCCGGTTCTAACTATGCCATGGGTGCTGAAGCCGGTGCTGAACTGGTTCTGATGGAAAACCGATTCGTCCCCGCCCGTTTTAAAGACGGTTACGGACCTGTTGGTGCATGGTTCCTGCTCTTCAAAGCAACTGCATCAAACGCTCTGGGCGAAGACTACCAGGTTACACACGCAGAAGAAAGCAAGAAGCTGTACGGAAAGTATGTTGATAATATCGGTACCTGTATGCGGAATCACATGATGATGATTGACATGAAAGCAGGTAAAGGTCCTATCTTCATCCATACCGACAAAGCTCTCCAGAAGATGGGTGAGAAGCTGGACAAGAAGCAGATGAAGCATCTGGAAGCTGAAGCTTGGGAAGACTTCCTGGATATGTCCATTTCACAAGCCGGTGTCTGGGCTGCAAACAACATGGCTCCTGAGAAGGTTCCATCCGAGTTGATGCCTGCTGAGCCTTACATGCTCGGTTCACATGCTGGTTGTGCAGGTCTGTGGGTAAGTGGTCCTGGCGATTTCGGTCCCGAAGAGTACTACTGGGGATACAACAGGATGACCACCGTTAAAGGTCTCTTTACTGCTGGTGACGGTGCCGGTGCTTCCGGTCATAAATTCTCCTCCGGCTCACATGCGGAAGGTCGTGTTGCCGGTAAGGAAATGGTTAGATACTGCATGGATAATCCGGAAATGCCTGAGTTTGGCGAATCCGCCGATGAACTGGCTGCAGAAGTATTCCTGCCCATGGAAGTTTATGCCAAGTACAAGGATTATACAACTGATCCTGAAATCAATCCCCATTATATTAAGCCTGCCATGTATCAGCAACGTCTCCAGAAGATCATGGATGAGTACTCCGGTGGTGTAAGTACTTACTACATGACCAGTGGAACCATGCTGAATGAAGGTTTTAAATATCTGGAAATGTTGAAGGAAGACGTTGTCCATCTGGCTGCTGCAGATCTTCATGAACTGCTGAGATGTTGGGAAAACCACCATCGGACAATTGCCGCTGAAGCACATGCACGGCATATTGCATTCAGAGAAGAGACAAGATATCCGGGTTACTACTATCGTGGTGACTTCCTGGCTATTGATGATGAGAATTGGAGATGTTTCACTAACTCAACTTATGACAAGAACACGAGAGAGTGGAAAGTATTCAAGAGAGATTATCATCAGATCATTCCTGATTAATCCAGCTTTGACTGGGTCTGTGTCTTTGTACGGGTTTCATCCTGAAGCTCCAACAAAGGCACTGCTATTTTAAAATAGGCATGAGGGCAGTCTTGATATTTTTCTTAATATCTTTAGATCTGCCCTTGCTTATTTTGCATGTGAGATTTTCACCTCAACACGTTCATCTCCGGAAGTGAAATATTTTGTTCCTGAAGAAAAACGAGGTTTGTTCCACATACTCGAAAGAATTATCCACAATCATAATATTGAACTATCCGATCCAACAACAAGGGAATTGAATGGCAGAACAAAAAGGAAAGATTTTAGTAATCGGTGGCGGAATCAGTGGACTTACAACTGCACTGGAAGCGGCCGAGGTCGGTTATGAAGTAATTCTGGTTGAGAAAAATCCTGCCCTTGGAGGTCGAGTTTCCAGGTTTTATCAGTATTTCCCCAAACTTTGCCCTCCCCTGTGCGGACTGGAAATCAACTACAGAAGACTTAAGCCGAATTCAAAAATACAGACTTTCACTGATTCGGAAGTCGTATCAATTACCGGAAATGCAGGTAGTTACAAGGCTACAATCAAAACCAATCCGGCTTACGTAAACGATAAATGCGTCGTCTGCGACAAGTGTACCGATGTTTGTCCTGCCGAAAGGGACAACGATCACAATTATGGGCTGGACAAAACCAAGGCGATCTATCTGCCCCATGAAATGGCATGGCCGGCAAGATTTGTGATAGATCGAGCCAAATGCCCGGACGGGTGCACAAAATGCGTGGACGCTTGTGATTATGACGCTATTGAATTGCAGGCTCAGGAGACTACCACGGAAGTTGAAGTAGCTTCTGTTGTCTATGCAACCGGATGGAAGCCATACGATGCCGCAAAAATCGAGAACCTGGGTTACGGCAATGTATCAAATGTAATAAACAACGTAACCATGGAGCGTCTGGCAGCAGGCAATGGACCAACAAAAGGTGTAATGCTGCGACCATCCGATCAGAAAAAAGTGGAAAAGATTGCATTCGTGCAGTGCGCGGGATCAAGAGATGAGAACCACCTGCCCTATTGCTCTGCAATCTGCTGCCTGGCATCCCTGAAACAAGCCAAGTATGTGAGAGAGGCAAATCCGGATGCGGAGATCTATATTTTTTACATCGATCTCAGGACACCAGGTAAGTATGAAGATTTTGCCGCGCAAATACAGAATGATGAGAAGATAACCCTGGTGAAGGGTAAGGTAGCCAAGATCACCGAAGGTGCCGGACAAAACCCGGTGGTTGAAGCAGAAGATATTCTCAATGGTGGCATGGTCAATCTGGAAGTGGACATGGTTGTTTTGGCGACCGGTATGGAATCCAGCCTGAGAGGGCAGAGTGTGCCGGAGGCTGTACAAGTGGATGAAAATGGGTTTGTTGCTCCCAGTATACAAAAGAATGGTGTTATCGCAGCCGGAACTGTCAAGTTTCCCGCTGATGTCAACAGTGCTATTCAAGATTCAACCGGGGCAGCTTTAAAAGCTATTCAAACTGTAGTGGGGAGCTAAAACATGGAAAAGAAAATAGGCGTTTATATTTGTTCAGGGTGCGATATTGACAAGGCCATCGATGTCGAAGGCTTGGAAAAGGTTGCCACCAATGAAATGAAAGCTGCAGTTTGCAAGACTCATCCCTTTCTATGTAGCCAGGCAGGTTTGCAGGTAATGAAGGATGATCAAAACAACGAAGGTGTAAACAGTTTTGTGGTTGCAGCCTGTTCAGCTCGTTATCATCAGGAAGATTTTGATTTTGGTGCTGAGAGTATCGTTGTCAGGGCTGGTATTAGAGAAATGGTAGCTTGGACGTTAGAACTCCGAAATGAAGAGGGTGTTGTAAACGAAGATACCCAGATGGCAGGTGAAGACTATATCCGAATGTATGTTGCGAGAATCAAAGGTCAGAACATTCCGCAACCTTACCTCCTGGAGAGCACCGATAAGAGTGTTCTGGTTGTCGGTGGTGGTGTGGCGGGAATGACATCCGCGTTGGAAGCCGCCAAAGCCGGATATGATGTGAACTTGGTAGAAAAAACCGATAAACTGGGTGGATACGCTGCCGGATACAAAAGTATGGTTCCGCCGCAGCCTCCGTACTTGGGGGTTGTACCTAACTACGTGGCTGACATTGTGTCAGAGGTTGAAGGCAACGGCAATATTACTGTTCATACATCCAGCACGATTGAGTCGATTGAAGGAGAGCCCGGAGATTTCACGGTCAAAGTGGAAGGTAGCGGGGCGGAATTTAAGAGCGGAGCCATTGTGTTGGCTGCCGGATCAGTTCCCTATGATGTCAGCAAACTGACCCACCTCGGCAGTGACCTGGATAACGTAATCACTAGTGCCGAATTTGAAGCTATGGCGAAATCCGGTGCCATCAAGACAAAAGACGGCCAGTCTCCAAAAAGTGTTGTTTTTATCCAGTGTGCCGGATCATGTGATCCCGACCATCTTCCCTACTGCTCCTCAACCTGCTGCCTCACTTCGTTAAAACAAGCCTCTTACATTCGAGAAATGGATCCTGAAGCAAAGGCATATATCGTATACAAGAATATGCGAACCCCGGGACAGTATGAAGATTTTTACAAGTCCCAGCAGGATGACCCGGGCGTGTTTTTGACAAAGGGTGATGTCAGTGCGGTTAAGGATGAATCCGGTAAAGTGGCTGTCGATGTGGATAATACTTTATTGGGGCAGGATATTCAGATTAAAGCGGATCTGGTTGTTCTGGCGACAGGCCAGGTTCCGGTGACGATCAATGAAGACGATTCCTTCCTGAATCTGCAGTACAGACAGGGACCGGAAATGCCTGAGTTGAAGTATGGTTATCCGGACTCTCACTTTGTCTGTTTCCCCTATGAAACCAGAAGAACAGGGATTTATGCCGCTGGTACGGTTAGACAATCCATGGATGTCAACGCTGCAAAACGCGATGCAGCGGGAGCCGCCTTGAAGGCCATCCAATGTATTGAAATGACAGCAAGAGGTGAAAGGGTACACCCCAGGTCAGGCGATATGACCTTTATGGAGCCTAACCTGCAGCGATGTACGGACTGTAAACGGTGTACGGAAGAGTGTCCTTTCGGCGCTATCGACGAAAATGAAAAGGGAACCCCACTGCCAAAATCTGCAAGATGTCGTGCCTGTGGAACCTGTATGGGTGCTTGCCCTGAAAGGGTCATCTCCTTTGACGACTACAGTATCCCAATGTTGTCAGAGATGATTAAGGCGATTGAAATTCCGGAAGAGGAAGACGAGAAACCAAGGGTGCTCGCTTTTATTTGTGAAAATGACGCATTGCCGGTTCTGGACCAGATGGCTTTGATGCGCGTACGCATGAATCCGTATATCCGGTATATCCCATTGAGATGTCTGGGCGGAAATAACCTGGTATTTGTATCAGATGCGCTGTCCGTTGGTATTGACGGTGTCATGTATTTGGGATGCAAGCATGGAGATGATTACCAGTGCCATTTTGTTAAAGGTAGTGAACTGTGTAATGAACGATTGGGTAAGGTACAGGAAACAATTGGTAGATTGTCTCTTGAATCCGAACGTGTCCAACAGTATGAGGTCAGCATGAACGATGCCGGCCCGGAAAAACTTCCCAAGATCATCGATGATTTTATGGAAGAACTGGAGGATTACGGACCGAATCCATTCAAAGGTTTTTAACGTCTGAATTGATTCTTGATTCAGTGAGATTGTCGAACACCAACACAATTTGGAGGTTTTACGAATGTCAGATCGAGTAATTTTAGATGCGGATTTGAAATTTGTTCAAGGAGTCATCAAAGCTGGCGGTCAGGATCTGAAGAAGTGCTATCAATGTTCTACCTGTACAGTTGTCTGCCCATTGACTCCTGAAGGAACACCTTTCCCTAGAAAGGAAATGATTAATGCTCAATGGGGAATCAAGGACAAACTCATTACAAGTATGGATCCCTGGCTATGCTTTCATTGCAATGACTGTTCTGAGCAGTGTCCTCGAGAAGCCAAACCTGGGGATGTAATGGCTGCCATCCGGAATATGATCATCGCCAATGTAGCGGTTCCCTCTTTTCTGGGTAAACTGACACAAAGCATAGGCGGTTCGTTGCTGCTGCTGCTTTTTCCGATTATCCTGCTGGGTGCAGTAATTCTGGGAATTAACGGTGGTGAACTGGCGTTTTTGGATAAGCCAGTCATTGTTTTTCACCCCAATATGATTTCAATACCGGTAATTGAGATTGTATTTATTCCGGCATTCTTTTTTGGAATCATCACCGGATTACTTGGGATAAAACGGTTGATCAACGGTTTGAGTAAGAACTATCCGAAAACAGAAGATGGCGAACCCTTGGTCAGCGCTCTGATAGGAACGGTTAAGGATGTTCTCAGCCACAGTAAATTCAGGGAATGTGGCGTTAATGCCAATAGAAATGTAGCGCATATGCTGCTGTTCTATTCTTTTATCGGGTTGCTGATTACGACTGCCGGGGTAACATCGATTTATTACATTAATAAGATTGCCGGAGCAACGGTGGTAACCCCCACACCGCTGCCGTTTTTTCATCCGATTAAGATAATAGGTAATGTTAGTGCTTTGGCTGCCTCGATCGGTATTTTGCTGATTCTTGGCAGACGTCTCTTTAGTGAGAAGATTGGCCAGACTGTTGCCTTTGACTGGATTTTTATCCTTAATATTGCGCTGATTGTTGCAACCGGAATCCTGGCACAAACTTCTCGCGTTGCCGGAAGTCAGGTCGCGTATTTTATCTATTATTGTCATCTTGTTTTTGTCTTCTTCCTTTTTGCTTACATGCCCCATTCCAAATTCGGACATATGTTTTATCGAGCCACGGCTCTGGTTTACGCCAGGTATTCTGGCCGGGAGAAGAGTGTGGGAATGAACTTTCTGGAAGGAAAACAGCAAGAATTACCTGAAGAGACAAAAGAAGTTGCCTAATTGAAGGTGACTGTTTTTGGCTCGATTTCTTTTTGAGGCTGTGGTGCACTCCATCGCGGCCGATTTTTTATGAATACTTAAAGGGAGATAATTGTAATGTCTGGATTAATTCCTCCACATGGTGGAAAAGGCTTGGTTTGCGCTCTGCTGGAAGGTGCGGAACTGGAAGCTGAAAAGAAAAAAGCTGAAGGCTTGAAGAAGATTTCTATTACGGGAAGGGAAAACGGTGACCTGATTATGATGGGTATCGGTGGTTTCAGCCCCCTGTCCGGTTTTATGACTCAAGCCGACTGGAAAAGTGTATGTGAAAATTTTACCTTAAGCGACGGAACTTTCTGGCCGATTCCGGTGACACTGTCTGCTACAAAGGAAGATGCTGATGCTATTAACGTTGGTGAAGAGATTGCCCTGGAGAATGCCGACGGTGTTGTCATGGCAACCATGAAAGTGGACGAAAAGTATGAAATGACCGAAGCCGACAAGAAATGGGAATGTGAAAAAGTTTACAAAGGCGAAGGTGAAGAAAGTGCTGATGACAAGTTCTGGGAGATCGCAATGGAAGATCATCCTGGTGTGCAGATGGTAATGGCACAGAAAGACTTCAACCTGGCAGGATCTGTTAAGGTTCTCTCAGAAGGTGACTTCCCGGAGAGATTCCCAGGTGTATACATGTCACCTGCACAGAGTCGTGCGATTTTTGAAGAGAGAGGTTGGAGTACTGTAGCAGCTCTTCAGCTCAGAAATCCGATGCACAGATCTCATGAGCATCTGGCTAAAATCGCAGCTGACGTTTGTGACGGTGTCTTCATTCATTCATTGGTAGGTTCCTTGAAGCCTGGTGACATTCCTGCAGAAGTAAGGATCAAGTGTATTGAAACACTGATTGACGGTTACTTCGTCAAGGAACATGTGGTTCAGGGTGGATACCCGCTGGACATGCGCTATGCTGGCCCTAGGGAAGGTCTTCTGCATGCTACTTTCAGACAGAACTACGGTGTCTCCAGAATGATTATTGGTCGCGATCATGCCGGCGTTGGTGATTTCTATACCTTGTTTGAAGCCCAAACCATCTTCGACAAGATTCCACAGCCTGAAGATGATGCAAAGCGACTGCTCTGTACGCCTCTCAAAATTGACTGGACCTTCTACTGCAAAGTTTGTGATGGAATGGCGTCACTTAGAACATGTCCACACGATGACTCAGTCCGCGTTAAGCTCAGTGGAACAAAATTGAGAAAAGCGTTGTCAGATGGTGAAGAGATTGTAGATCATTTTGGTCGTGAAGAGGTACTTGATATCCTGCGCGAATACTATGCAGGTTTGAAAGAGAAAGTAGAAATCAAGGTTCACAAGAAGGTTTAAGTATTAGAAAAGGTTCCGCAAGGAACCTTTTTTGTTTGGAGCGAAGTTCGGGCGGGTGCTCGCCGTTCTTTCTCACACAAGCACAGACGCATCTTTGTCATCCTTGTAAAATCGTTAATCCTAAAGGTGTGAAATATAACGATTGGCGATTGTATAGGGCTGACGAAATGTTTGCCGGACGATTTCACTCGTAATCGTTGCCTGGAGCTTGTCGATTAAACGGGCAACTTTTTTATTTAATTGTATATAGAGGAGAATTCAAAATGCCTGTATATGTTGTTGGACACAAAAATCCAGATACTGATTCTGTGACATCCGCTATTGCTTATGCGGAACTGAAAAAAGCAATGGGTATGGATGCGGTTGCGGCCTCTCAGGGTGACTTGAATCCCGAAACACAAATGGTTCTTGACAAGTTCGGTTTTTCTGCTCCTGAGCAGGTAACTGATGCGGCTGGAAAGCAGGTCATACTGGTTGATCATGGTGATCTGGCACAAGCTCCGGATAATCTGGCTGACGGTGAATTGTTGGAAGTTGTGGATCATCACAAAATCGGTGATGTCACTACAAACAGCCCGATTTTCTTTTATGTGAAACCCGTTGGTTGTACAGGAACGGTGTTAAAAGAGATTTACGAAACCAATAAGATCGAGATCCCCAAGAATGTAGCCGGAATCATGCTCTGTGCTATCATCAGTGACACGGTTCTCTTCAAGTCACCTACCACGACTGAGGATGACAAAAAGGCCTGTGACGAACTGGCCAAGATCGCAGGAATTGATGATATGGAAGCACTGGCAATGGAAATGTTCAAGGCAAAATCTGCAGTTGAAGGTGTTCCTGCCAAAGACCTCCTTTTCAGGGATTATAAAGATTTTGATATGGGTGGCAACAAGATCGGTATCGGCCAATTGGAACTTGTTGATCTTTCATTGGTTGCTGATATCAGGGATGATCTTTACAAGGCTGCTGAAGAAGTCAAGGCTGAAGGAAGACATTCTGTCTTTCTGATGCTGACTGACATCATGAAAGAAGGTTCCGACCTGATGGCTGTGACAGATGATCCTTCACTGGTTGAGAAGGCTTTTGGTGTCAAACTGGAAGGACAATGTGTTTGGGTGGACGGAATGATGAGTCGTAAGAAGCAGACAGTTCCCCCACTGCAGAAAGTTTTGGGAGAGTAACGGATTGTCGATCCGGATTGATAAATTAGGTGTGAACACCGGGGTCAGATATCCTGATCTGTCCTCGGGGCATATTGAAATTTTTGTCCCTGTTATCCCAGTCAAAACAGGTTCTCAAGGACTTCCCCATTTAGCCGTATTCCGAGGCGCTAAATAATTAGAAATTTCTTTATGTTTTTTTTAGTGTTTGATAATATTTTTTTTTGCTGATTTACAGTTTTTAGGCTTGTGTATGTAAGAATCACAGGGTGTTTTTTATGAACACAGCCGCTTTAAAATCTCCTCGTCGAGAAGAGTTTTTGATCCAAATAATAATCTGGGAGGAAAAATGCAACTAACTGGATTGAAATACGGAAAACAACTGATGGACATCGTCGGTTTCCCGGTAGCAAAAACGTTGAACGAAACGGCTACAAAAGAGGAAATCGAAGCTATGCTGAAAGAATCCGGGAAAGTCGTTGTAAAGCCAGCTTTTATGGGTGGTGCAGGAAAAAAAGGAAAAGCAGGTTTGATCAAGATTGTCGACAATTATGCGGATGCAGATGCAGCCAGAAGAGAACTGTTCTTTGCCAAGCATACTTTCGGTAACGCCGAGTACAAGGCTAATGGTGTGACTTTTGAAGAGTTCGTTGAATCAGACGCTGAACTGTATCTGAGTATTACGACTTCTACCCTTACCCGGTCGCCAGTCATGATGCTGATTGTTGAGGGTGGTGTTGAAGTTGAAGAGTTGCCCGATGAAAAAAAAGCAATTGTTCCTTTCGATCCTTTTGAAGGGTTGAAGGGTTTCCATGTTAACGATGCTTTGATCAAGCTGGGATGCCCCAAGCAGTACATCAGTCCCCTGGTTCAACAAATACCGAAACTGTGGGAACTGTATGACAATTATGGGATGACCATGATTGAAATTAACCCCATCCGCATGAAGAAAGGCAAAAGACCACTTCCTGTAGCGTGCGATATTAAAGCAGCCTTCGACCAGGATGATCCGGCATACAAGCGTGCCAATCTGCCCGGCGAGGTATTCGCAACAGAACTTACTGATTTTGAACAGGAAATCAATCAGTTAAGGACGTACCAGGGACAAAGTGATGTTGTTGAGATTAATCCCAACGGAACCATCCTGCCTTTCATGTTTGGTGGTGGTGCCAACAGTGCGGCTACAGAAGTTCTCGGTGACAGGGCTATCTTCTCATCCGACTTTGGTGGAAACCCGCCTTATCAAAAGATGAAAGATATCGCCGGTATCTGTTACAAGCATTTTCTGAAGCAGGCCAACATTGTTCAGATTATTGGTGGTAAGGCAAACAACACGGATATTTTCGTGACCATCAAGGCCATGCTCGATGCTTTAAGAGAGAACATCAAGCTGAATCCAGATATTCACGTTGTTATCGGACGTGGGGGGCCAAATGTTGTTCAGGGTATGATCTACGCTCGTGATCTCCTGGATAGCTTGAAGATTCCATACAAAATGTTCGGTTTCGACAGTAGTATGATTGGTGTGTTGAATTACACTTTGGAATTGGATGCCTGGCTGGAATCAAAGAAGTAGTATGAGGCTGATCCATAAATAACCGGAAAATGAAAATCGATTGATAACAAAGTCGACACACGTGAAGAAAACAATCAGAAAACTAATTTTTTTATTGGAGAAGCTATGAGCCAAACAAATCCGTTCCCATTTTATGTGGGTATCAACAGTCTAGAAGAGATAGCGAACAAAGAGACTCGCTGTGTTGTCATGAATATACTCGGTGGGGAGAGTAAAGGGGTAACCCCGACATCCCACGAATTCAGTGGTGGAAACATTGTAGCCGGCGTTCAGTACGGACGTTCCGGTCAGAAAATGGAAACAAAAGCTGGTGATATTCCGGTATACGGAAGTATCAAGGAGATTGTGGATGCCGGTATCGATTTTGATACAGGCGTTATCTATCTGCCTCCGACCGCTGTTGCTGCTGCTGCTGACGAACTCGTCACACACAATCCCAAACTGACAAAGATCGTGATCCTGACTGAAAAAGTATCCGTGAAAGACTCCCAGTTCGTCAGAGCACTCTGCCAGAAGAATCAAATCGACGTCTTTGGTGGAAACTGCCTCGGAATCGGAAACTCCTGGGATCAGGTACGTGTCGGTGGTGCTCTGGGGGGGAAAGCTCCGGGTGAAAGTTTGATGAAAGGAAGTGTTGCTGTCTACAGCAACTCCGGAAACTTCAGTACAACTGTTCCTGAATACCTGAAAACCGGTGGCTGGGGGACCTCAACCGTGCTGAGTAGTGGAAAAGACCTTTATATCCAGTTTGCCTTTGCTGAGTTCCTTTATGCTGCAGAGAACGATCCCCGAACCAAGGCCATCATGACCTATATCGAGCCAGGTGGATACTACGAAAAACAAGCCTTGGACTGGATTGCCGATGGTACTTTCAAGTTCACCAAACCGATTGTTGCCTGTGTCACAGGTCGCTGGAAGGCAAACCTGACACGTGCGGTTGGTCATGCCGGTGCGATTGCCGGTGGTGGTGATGATGCCCTGGCAAAAGAGAAGTGGTTTGATGACTATTTTGGCGTTGGCGTTTTTGATCCTGCCAATCCCAAGGTCTCAAAGAAAGGTGTGAGGATTGAGTCCATCCAGGATGCCCCGACAGCCATGACTGCTGTAATGAAGGAAATCGGTGTTGAGCCGGATTTTGCTTCTACAGGTGACCTGAGCCTAAAACCCTGGTTTGTTAATGACCAGGAAGCCGGATATCCCGGCGAGTTGCAGATGAAAGAAGTTGAAGCAATGGCACCTTACAATGACACCATTGCCAAGCTTGGAAACCAGATTGGCGCTCAGTTGTCAAGGGAAGCCATGAGAAACAAATCGGGTGCCAGTATGATGAACCCGAAGACCCAGATTACAGAGGTGCATGGCGTATCCGTTCTCGATCTGGTGACAGAAGAGTTCGCAGGAACCAATTTCTTCGCCCTGACCAAGAACCAGCCTTCAGCAGAAGAGCTACCTCTGGCCAACTCCATCATGAACTATTTCACCGCCATCGGTGCCGAGTTCATGGATATTGCGGTAACAACCCGAGCCAATGAGGCTCTACCGAACGCTTACCTGGGCGCTGCAGTCATGATGAACGGCGACCGCCAGGTATTCCAGGATTACAGGGCTATCATTGATAAGATGATCGACCTTTTCTACACTGAAGTCTGGGGTGACAAGTCGGTTAACGATGCGGTTATTGACAAAGCACTGGGACAAAAAGGCGTACTGCCGGAAGGCGAAGCTTCAGCTCAGGAAGCTGCAGCTTTTGACTACTTTGTTGATCGCATTGCCAAGACGGGGCAGGAAAGCATCTTTACCAAGTACGCGATCAAATATGCCGAGCAGAACAAGTGCAATAAAATGAACGTTCTGATGGCTGCCATGATCCTGTCACTGGCTTGGAAAGCGCTGACTGGAAGACAGATTCCCAAGGAAACAGCCCTGGATATCCCCAATTATCTCCATCTCAATGGAGTTATTGTAGCGTGTTCAGCTCCGGATTATGCAAACAACGCTTTCTGGAAGAAGCTTACCACACAGGAGGATCTCTCCCTGCTTGATCTCAGTTTCTCGGATACCTGCTTCAGGATTCTCTTTAACAGGGAACCGGCTGAAAAAGAACTGTTTGCACTGAACGCCATGTTGAACCTGACTATCTCTAACGGTCCGGGTACCGTTAGTGCCAAGGGATCAAAAGGCTCCGTCAGTGGTGGAAACCCGATTGCCTCATCCTACGTTGGCTGGATGGTTCATACTGGACGTGACCATGGTGGAAACGGTTTTGAAGCCATCAAATATGTGAACGATTACATGGGTGATTTTGATCCCTATGGAGCTTCATCAGCTGATGAACTCAACACCAAGCTGGAAGAGATTGCCAAGGTTGCTGCTGGTGACTATGCATCTCTCAAGAAGAAGGCCAAGGAAGAAGGTGATCTGAAATACTTTAAGGTACCTTGTGTGAACCACCCTGTCTTCAAAGGCAAGCCTGTCAACTACGACCCCCGCGAAACACATATTCGCGATATTTTCAAAGACAGAAATGAGGTGAATCCCTTTCAGGAATTCTATCATCATCTGGTTCAACAGTTGTTTAACGCCGGTGCGACACGGAATGTATTCTGTGTAAACATCGATGCTGTGATCGCAACCATCTCTCTGGATCTGATTTGGAAAGACATCAAAAGTGGTAAGATGCCTGAAAAGGACATGCAGGATATCGCATTTACCCTCTTCCAGTTTGCCAGGATGGTTGGTTGTTCAGCAGAAATTGCTGATCACAGAAGTCGTGGAAACCCAATTGACTGTCGAACACCAGCTAGCCAGTGTATTTGGGTTGGCTAAGCTTCTTGATTGAATGGCGAATCAAGCAAATTTGTCTTAATGGTAAACACAGACTTGAAAGATCTAAATCAAGTCTGTGTTAAAACTTGGTTTTCAATTTGAAAGGAAACGTGGTGTAATGTTCACGTTTTGGAGAATTGAGAAACTAATAATCAAAATGGAGAAAAAACATGAGTTTTGAACTGAATGGCAAGACATATGAAACTGATGAAGACGGATATTTGATTGACATCAGTGGGTGGGATGAAGATGTGGCAAATTTTCTTGCTGACCAGGAAGAAATTCCGGAATTGACCGAAAAACATTGGCAGATCATTAACTTCCTGAGAGGTTACTATCAGGAATACCAGATCGCTCCTATGATCAAAATCCTGATCAAAGAGATCATGAAAGTGATGGATCTTTCCAAGCGTGATGCATCCAAGATGCTGTATGAACTATATCCTGCCGGACCTGCCAAGCAGGCCTGTAAGATTGCCGGTCTGCCCAAGCCGACAGGTTGTGTGTAGATTTGAACATCATGATTCAACTGCCCGGCTTTTTAAAATCCGGGGGGATTTTTCGAAATATCACCAAATATATGGTTGTTGCGGTTTCCGTTTGATTACCCTGTCAAAGAAATCAAAACAACCATAACAAATTGGAGAGGATTAATGTCAGATACACCTATGATTGACGAACTGGAAAAGGGCCCATGGCCTAGTTTCGTCAGGGAAATTAGAAGAGCCGGAGAACAGAGTGCAACGGCCCGAGATCTTATCAATATTCTCGAACTTTCTTATAAAGACAAAAAGACTCACTGGAAGCACGGTGGAGTCGTTGGTGTACGTGGATATGGTGCCGGTGTAATCGGTCGCTATGTTGATATGCCGGAGCAGTTTCCCGGCGTCGCTCACTTCCATACAGTTCGGGTTAACCAAACTTCAGGTTTTGTATACAGTACCAAGGGTTTGGGTGAGATTATGGATATCTGGGACAAGCGCGGTTCTGGTATGACAAACTTGCACGGTTCAACCGGTGATATGGTCCTTTTGGGAACCAACTCCGATGAACTGGATCCGATTTTCACCGATATTTCCCAGAAAGGTTGGGATCTCGGTGGATCAGGATCTGACCTCAGAACACCAAGCTGCTGCATCGGTCCTGCAAGATGTGAATATGCAACGATTGATACTCTGGCGATCACCAGGGAATTGACCAACTACTACCAGGACGAACTGCACAGGCCGGCTTTCCCATATAAGTTCAAAATTAAGGTTGCTGGTTGTCCGAATGACTGTGTCGCATCTGTAGCTCGCGCGGACCTGTCGATTATCGGAACCTGGAAAGATGATATCAAAATTGATCAGGCAGAAGTGGACAATTATGTCGCAGGTGGCGGTATCGACATTATGAAGGAAGTTGTGATGCTGTGCCCGACCCAGTGTATTGATTTTGATGGCAAGAAAATGGAAATTGACAACAGCAACTGTGTTCGCTGTATGCATTGTATCAACAAGATGACCAAGGCCTTGAGCGTTGGTGATGAAAAAGGAGCTACAATCCTGTTGGGTGCCAAAGCCCCAATCGTTGAAGGAGCTATGCTTGCTTCTGTTATCGTACCTTTCATGGAACTGGAAGAACCCTTTGATAACTTAAAGGAACTGATCGAAGCCTTCTGGGAAGTCTGGGATGAAGACGGAAAGAACAAGGAAAGGATCGGTGAGTTCATGGAAAGAATGGGTAAAGGTGAATTTGTTGAGGAAGTCGGCAGAATTCTCGAAGAGAATGATTCTGAAGTCAAACTGGTCTCTGATGTTGACATGGTATTTCATCCTCGAGAAAATCCGTACATTTTCTACGATGAGTACCTTGAAGAGGTTTCTGACGAATAACGAATTTACGATGTTAAGTAGGGTATCAGAGAAAACCAATACCACTGCTTTCCAGTTTTATTAACCTGAAATCTATAAAGGGAAAAATGGCAGAAGAAAGAATTACTGACCAGGGTGCCAAGGATTATAAGGAAATGTTGCACCCTGTAATGCTGAAGAATTACGGCCAGTGGAAGTATCACGAAATTCTAAAACCGGGTGTTCTCGTGCACGTTGCCGAATCCGGTGACAAGATTTACAGTGTCCGCGTTGCTTCCCCAAGGCTTCTGAGTACCAAATCAATCCGATTCTTTATGTCTATTGCTGACAAATACGGTGAAGGGTACCTGAGGTTTACAACTCGAAACAATGTGGAAATCCTGACAGACAAAGAAGAAAATGTCGAGTCCATTATTAAAGATCTTGCTGATGACGGTTGGCCAATCGGTGGAACAGGCCGGACCGCTTCAAATGTAGTTCATACACAGGGGTGGGTGCATTGTCATACATCAGCTACCGACGCTTCCGGCGTTGTTAAAGCTATCATGGACGAAGTCTTTGATGACTTTGTAGCAGAGAACCTGCCAGGCAAACTGAAAATGGCTTTGGCCTGCTGTCTGAACATGTGTGGTGCTGTCCACGCTTCAGATATTTCAGTTCTCGGTATTCACAGAAGACCACCCACGGTTGACTACAATATGCTGGGTCAGATCTGTGAAATCCCGACAACCATCGCCTCTTGTCCGACCGGCGCAATTCGCCAGGACATTGTAGACGGTGTCAAAGCTATGAAGATCGTTGAAGACCAGTGTATGTACTGTGGTGCTTGCTATACGGCTTGTCCTAACATGCCGCTGGCTGATCCGCTGAATGACGGTTGTTCCATCTGGGTTGGTGGTAAGATTGCTAACGCCAGAACCAAGCCTGCATTTACCAAACTCGTTGTTCCATATCTTCCTAACAACCCGCCGAGATGGCCGGAAGTTGTTGATGCAGTGAAGAAGATTATTCAAGTTTATAAGGATAACGCCAAGAAGTGGGAGCGCGTGGGAGAAATGATCGAGCGTATCGGCTGGGCTAAATTCTTTAAACTGACAGGTTTTGAGTTTACCAAGTATCATATCGATGATTACAAATTGGCAACCAAATCCTATAACACATCTGCTCACCTCAGATTCTAGGAGTAAAAAATGGCAGTAGATTTAAATCAAGTGGCTGAAGATATGTTCAAAATGGTTGAAGAAGTCCACGGTGTAAAGAAGTACAAGCCGGGTGACGTATTTAAGGCCATGGTAAAAAAATATAAAGACGAAGGTCTGACCAAGAAGGACTGCAAAGCTGCAATGAGAATTCTGATTGACAGCGAACGGCTCGTCTATACATATTTCAACGGATCATGGGTTGAATTACCGGGTGTTGAAGGTGCTGCGAAAGCTGCTGAAGAAGCTGCTAAAAAGTAATCAGTGTCTGTTCCACCTTCGCTGATGCGGGGCGGATATTCACGTTTAGTGAAATAAATGATGTTTGAAATTACAGACACTGCTGCAAAGCAATTTCAATTGGCCGCCGAGTCGGTTGGTGATAGTTCCCTGTCCTTAAGGGTTTCTGCAAGGAAATCCGGTCCCGGGATGGTTTACAACATGGGGTTTGATAAACCGAAAGAAACCGATATCAGATTTACAACCAAGGAGATTGATATCATGGTCGATCCGGAGTCAGTCTCCAATGTTGAGAAGATGATTATAGATTTCAGGGAGTTTGAAGGTCAGGAGCAATTTGTCTTCATCAATCCCAACGACAAGAAAGAAGATTGTGAAACATCTCCTTCAGGTTGCGATCCTGAGGGAAATCCCTCCTGCAGATCCTGCATGGAAGAGGATTAGTTAAATCTCTTGTATAATCTGAGACTAGGATTCAGCGGCTGAACTACCCGAAAGATAACATTATTGTTCATGATCGGTATTGTCACTTGATAAATCGCATGCGGTTTTTTGTAAAATCGATATACAGGCAGATGACAAGTTATTGAACAATATAAAGCGATGATAGTGCTCGACGATCACTACAGTTAATCGCTTAATTATTGATTTAATTCATGGTCGGTGGATACGGTAATAACTCATTACCTGGAAACTGCCTATTTTCTTGAATGTTGACTTAACTACACAGGAAGAAATATGGCTATTGTTGTTAGAAAAATCAAAAGGCCGGTTAGACCCCATATCGGTGGTGGTAAAAAGGCGCAAAGCACCCAGCTGCCTCAATACATTGGCAAGCGACCGCCATGTACCGATACCTGTCCGAGTGCCGAGGACATCAGAGGGTATCTGACCTATATTGCACAGGCCGAAGAGTATGGCCGGACACATGAAGAGTCCATGGAGCAGGCGTTCTATATCTTATCCGATAAGAACCCGATTCCTGCTGTAATGGGCCGCGTATGTCCTCATCCATGCGAATCCGCTTGTAACAGAAAAGATAAAGATAAAGCAGTCAGTATCAATAAAGTTGAGTTGTCTATTGGCGAGTTCGCTCTGGCGAACAAGCTTCAACTGAAAAAGCTGACCGAAGAGAAAACAGGAAAGAAGGTTGCTATTATCGGTTCAGGCCCTTCCGGAATTTCCTGCGCTTATCAATTGGCACGACGCGGTCACGATGTGACCATGTTTGAATCCAAACCGGATATTGGTGGCATGATTCGCTGGGGTATCCCTGCATATCGTCTGCCAAGGGATGTTATCAAGAACGAGTACCAACGTGTTTTCGATATGGGTGTTGAACTCAAGCTTAACACAAAGGTTGGTAAGGATATCTCCCTGGATCAACTGAAGAGCGACTATGATGCTATTTATAGCGCGATTGGAGCACAGGTTGGTTGGTCCCTGGGTCTTGAAGGCGAGGATTCCTCTAATGTTTACACCGGTGTGGAGCTTCTTTACAAACACAACATGGAAGAAGAGCTCAATATCGGTGATAAGGTGATCGTAGTAGGCGGTGGTGATACAGCCATGGACGTTGCCCGAAGTTGTAAACGACTTGGTGCAGACGTGACCGTTGTATATCGGAGAAGCCGAAAAGAGATGCCGGCTATCGAAGAAGATATTGTCGGAGCGGAAGAAGAGGGAATCAACTTCGAATTCCTATGTACTCCTGTTAAACTGGCTGTTGCAGACGGCAAAGTAACCGGAATGACCTGTATCAGAATGGAACTGGGTGAGCCTGATGAAAGTGGCAGGGCCAGTTTCAAGCCGATCGATGGTTCCGAGTTTGATATCCAGGCTACTTCCCTGATTCCTGCTATCAGCCAGGAAGCTGATTTTGAAGGACTGGAAGAGCTGAAGAATGAGAAGAACTGGACAACGATTCAGGGAGAATTCGGAAGATTTACCGAAGATTCCAAAATCTGGTCCGGTGGTGATATCACTCGTAAGCTGGGTCTGGTTACCGAGGCTGTAGGTGATGGACGTCTGGCTGCTGAAGACATCGATCGATTCCTGATGGGTATTGAATACAAGGCTCCGGAATCCATTCCAGTGATCTATTCTGACAAAATGAAAATGGGTCATTATGCAGATGCCGAAAGAAACTATATCGGTGAAAGACCAGGCTCTGAAAGAATTGCCGACTTTGAAGAGTACATCACTCCTTTCTCGGTTGAGGCACTTCAGGCGGAAGCCAAACGCTGCATGAGCTGTGGCCAGTGTTTTGATTGTGAAAACTGCTGGAAATTCTGTGGCGATGGCGCTGTTAACAAGCTTGAAAAAGGACTGCACTTTGAATTCAATCTCGATGCTTGTATTGGATGCGGAAAGTGTGCGGAAGAATGTCCCTGTGGCTTGATTGACATGGTTTAATTATTTCTGGAAAAAGTCTCCCGGGTTCTGAACCTGGGAGACTTTTTTTTTATCATCTCATATCAAATATGGAATTAGTAGACTGGTTATCCCAAAAAAAACAGGATATTGTACGTGAGTGGATCCGCGTTACAATGGAAGCATATCCCGTTGAAGCATTAAATGTTCTAAAAAGATCCGATAACCAATTCGCTAATCCACTTTCCCATATTATTTCAACAAACATCGCACTACTGTTCGATGACCTTCTCCTGGGAGTTGATCCGGAGAGAACAACACCCATCCTCACTGAACTCGTAAAAGTCAGGGCAGTTCAGGATTTCAAACCTTCTGAAGCCTTGCAGTTCATCATCGATCTCAAGAAAATCCTGTTTAGCATGAAGGATGAAACTGTCGAAGGAGGGGAGTCCATGCCCTTGGAGCAATTGAGAAAGATGGAGGAAGAAATAGATACGCTAGCCATGTTGGGCTTTGATATCTATATGAAGTGCCGGGAGAAGTTGTATGAAATAAGGGCGAATGAAATTCGAAACCAGACTCATATGCTTATCAGAAGAGTAAATGAGATGGATAAACAAAAGGAAGCGAGGTAAGAGAGAATGAAAATAATTAATCCTCTAATAATCGTACTGGTACTTGTTGCGCTCGCTTATTTCGGGGTAAAAGCTGGTTTGACGGCTCTGTTTGGCGTGGTGATTCCCTATATTGCAATCGTTATTTTTCTGCTGGGTTTCATCTACAAGGTTATCGGCTGGGCCAAATCACCGGTTCCGTTTCGTATTCCGACAACATGCGGTCAGGAAAAGTCACTCCCATGGATAAAACAGAATAAGTTGGACAATCCTTCTAGTACCTTGGGAGTCGTGATCAGGATGGCCCTGGAGATATTTCTGTTTAGATCACTGTTTAGAAATACCAAGGCAGAAGTATATGAAGGCGCAAAACTTAAGTACGGTTCAAACAAATGGTTGTGGTTGGGAGGAATCGTATTCCATTGGTCTTTTTTAATTATATTGGTCAGACACAGCAGGTTGTTTCTGGAACCCATTCCGGGTTTTATCACTTTCCTGGAAAAAGCTGACAGCTTCATGCAGGTTGGTGTTCCTCTTTTCTACATGACAGATGCCGGTATTCTGGCTGCGGTAACCTATCTTTTCCTGAGAAGGGTTGTTGAGCCCCAGATTAAATATCTGTCAATGCCTGCCGACTATTTTCCGTTATATCTGATTCTGTCCATCGCTATTACCGGCGTTCTGATGAGGTATTTTATCAGGGTGGATGTGGTCAACATAAAAGCTCTGGCGAGAGGGCTGGTTACTTTCCAACCCACTATACCGGATGGCATTGGTGTTCTGTTTTACATTCATCTGTTTCTTGTATCAGTTCTGGCAATCTATTTCCCGTTTAGCAAGCTGATGCATCTGGGCGGTGTATTCCTAAGCCCAACCCGAAATCTTGCTAATAACAACAGAGCTGTAAGACACATTAACCCGTGGAATCCCGATATCAAGATTCGTACCTATGAAGAGTACGAAGATGAGTTCAGGGAACATATGAAGAAAGTTGGACTACCAGTAGATAAGGAATAATATGGTAAAAATGCTTGAAGCGGAAGAACTGGCGAAGGACATCACGGAAACTCCGTCTCTTCTCAACGGGAAAGGTCCGGATAGAGAGTGGATGGATACTCCCGCTGAGTTCAGAGATGGTAATTGGGCTTATAGCGCTAAAACCAAGGCTATTGAATCCCTGAAAATGCCATATGCGCGAGACTGGTCGCCAGGAGATGAAGATTGGAAATTGCCGGAAAACTGGAAAGAGATCATCAGTGAAGGTTTCCGGGAAAGACTGGATAAATTCAGATCTTTCAAAGTTTTTATGGATATTTGTGTCCGCTGTGGTGCTTGTGCGGATAAGTGTCATTTCTTTTTGGGCTCTGGAGATCCTAAAAACATGCCTGTTCTGCGAGCGGAACTGCTTAGATCCGTTTATCGGAACGACTTTACCTTGGCAGGAAAACTTCTAAAGAAATTCGCAGGGGCCAGGCCTTTGACCATGGAAGTTGTCAAGGAGTGGTTTTTATACTTTTTTCAGTGCACTGAATGCAGACGCTGTTCTGTTTACTGTCCTTATGGTATCGATACAGCCGAAATCACCATGATGGCCAGGGAACTTCTCAATCTGGTAGGTATTAATATTAACTGGATCATGGATCCGGCCGCCAATTGTAATAGAACAGGTAACCATTTGGGTATTGAGCCTCACACGTTTAAAACGGTCGTTGAGTCTCTCTGTGAAGATATTGAAGATGTCACGGGTATTACGATCAACCCGAGTTTTAATCGTAAGGGAGCTGAAATTCTTTTCATCACCCCATCGGGAGATGTTTTTGCCGATCCGGGGGTTTATACGATGATGGGTTACATCATGCTCTTCGAGCATATCGGGCTGGATTATACTCTAAGTACCTACGCGTCTGAAGGTGGTAACTTCGGTCTTTTCAATTCTAATGAACTGATGAAGAAGTTGAACGCCAAAATGTATCATGAAGCGGAAAGACTTGGTGTGAAATGGATACTGGGTGGTGAATGCGGTCACATGTGGCGTGTTATCAACCAATACATGGATACCATGAACGGCCCGACTCCGAGTTATATGGAAGATCCGGTTTCTCCGATTACGGGGACTAAGTTCGAAAACGCGGTTTCGACCAAAATGGTTCATATCATGGAATTTACGGCTGACTTGATCAAGCATAACAAGTTGAAGCTTGATAAGAGTCGAAACGACCATGTCAGGGCAACTTTTCATGATTCCTGTAACCCGTCCAGGGCGATGGGAATGCTCGATGAGCCTCGGTATGTGCTGAATAACGTCCTGAATAATTTCTTTGAGATGCCGGACAACACCATTAGAGAGCAGACATTCTGCTGTGGTGCGGGTAGCGGACTGAACACTGAAGAAATCATGGATGTCAGGATGAGGGGTGCTCTTCCCAGGGCTACTGCGTTGAATCATGTCGTAGAAAAGCACGACGTTAATATGCTTTCCTGTGTCTGTGCTATTGATCGGGCTACTTTGCTGGCACTGACTCAATATTGGGCTCCGGATGTTGAGGTTTCCGGGGTTACGGAATTAGTTGCCAACGCACTGATAATGGAAGGAGAAAACGAAGTGAGAGACTGCGACCTTCGTGAAGAACCCTATTTAGGAGTGGAGGACTGATCATGTATGATGCTGGAAAAATAATAACCGGATTGGTCATCTTCGTCGGAATCGTCACTTATCCTATTTGGGGGAGTCTGGGCGGTTCAGTCAATATGCCGGAACCGGTAGTCAATAAAAGCGGAACCTGTGTTGAGTCAGCGGAGTATATGAGAGCTAACCATATGCAGATTCTGGATGAATGGCGGGATAGCGTCGTTCGCGATAATGATCGAGTTTATACAAGTCAGCAGTACGGAACCAAGTTCGACAAGAGTTTGAGTACTACTGGCAAAACGTCATGCACAAGTTGTCATTCCAACAAAGAGGAATTTTGCGATGCCTGCCACGACTACACGGCAGTGGCTCCTTATTGCTGGGAATGCCATATTGAGCCGAAGGAGGAAATCTAATGAATGAGAACAGAAGAGATTTCTTGAAAAAAGCCGGAGTGGGTTCCTTGATCGGGCTTGGTGTTGTTTCGGCAATCAACGTGGCAACAGAAGAGGAAGGCAAAGCCTCTACCCGTTCAGAAGATACTTCCGGAACACGGATGGGAATGGTGGTGGATACCAGGAAATGCAAGGAAGATTGTAAGGCCTGCCTGGATATCTGCCATGAAATTCATAACGTCCCGGATCTCAAAATGCCGGATGGAAGTCCTGATATCAAAAGTGAAGTCAAATGGATCTGGAAAGAACCGTTTCACAATGCTTTTCCCAGTAAAAGCAGTGCTTTCACCAGTGAAAGCCTGAACAACAGGGAAGTGGCTGTATTGTGTAATCACTGTAAAGATCCTTCATGTGTCAGAGTTTGTCCGACAAAAGCAACCTTTAAACGATCTGATGGAATTGTATTGATGGATTTCCATCGCTGCATCGGCTGTCGTTTCTGTATGGCTGCCTGCCCCTATGGCTCAAGAAGCTTTAACTGGCAGGATCCTCGCGATGAAGCAAACAGCGGTAAGATGATAGGCGGTAACGATATCAATACCGAATTCCCCACGAGAGAGCGTGGTGTTGTTGAAAAGTGTAATTTCTGCGCAGAAAGATTGGCGAAGAACATGATTCCGGCCTGTGTGGAGAAATGTCCTGAAGGAGCCCTTGTGTTTGGTGATCTGAACAATCCCCAATCGGAAATACGCAAGGTACTTAAGGAAAACAATACAATTCAACGTAAACCCGAACTCGGAACTGGACCATCAGTCTTTTATATAGTGTGAGGAAGTTATGATTGAAAAGGCGTTAATTGGAAGTCGAAGATATTGGACATGGGTAATTGCCCTGCTGATACTGATAGCAATAGGCGCATATGCATACAGTCAGCATCTTATCCATGGTCTGGTTGTAACCGGAATGAGCAGGGATGTCTCCTGGGGTGTCTACATCGCCCAGTTGACTTTTCTGGTTGGTGTGGCTGCTTCTGCAGTTATGCTGGTATTGCCTTATTACCTGCACAACTATAAAAAGTTCGGGAAGATCGTGATTTTGGGCGAGTTTCTGGCCATTGCGGCGGTAGCCATGTGTATGCTGTTTGTTGTGGTCGACATGGGGAAACCGATGAGGGTTATTAACATGTTTCTCTACCCAACCCCGAACTCAATCCTCTTTTGGGATGCTACCGTGCTTACTGTTTACCTGGGTTTGAACCTTCTTTGTGGATGGGTCGCCCTACAGGCAGAAGCAAAACAAGTTCCGCCTCCCAAATGGATCAAGCCGTTTATTTACCTGTCTATTCCCTGGGCTGTTAGTATTCATACCGTTACAGCGTTTCTTTATGCTGGCATACCCGGTCGCCATTTCTGGTTGACAGCTATTCTGGCTCCCAGGTTTTTGGCATCGGCATTTGCGGCAGGCCCGGCTTTATTGATTCTACTTTGTCTTCTCCTGAGAAAAATCTCCGATTTTGATGCAGGCGACGAAGCAATTCAAAAGCTGGGAACGATTGTGACCTATGCTGCCTTGGTGAATTTTTTCTTTGTTGGTATGGAATTATTTACGGCATTCTATAGCAACATTCCGGGCCATATGCACACCTTCGAATATCTGTTTGTTGGTCTGCATGGAAAGAATGCGCTGGCACCCATGGCATGGATTTCCATGTTGCTGGGTCTTTTTGCCATCGTCCTCTTGATTTTCCCGAACTTGCGCAGAAATACCAACATTCTGGCAATTGCGTGTATCTCCATTTTTGCTTCTCTTTGGATTGATAAAGGAATCAGCCTAGTGATTGGTGGTTTCGTTCCCAATCCTTTTGAGCGAGTGACAGAATACACACCTGGTTTTTATGAAGTTCTGGTCACAATCGGAATCTATGCCCTGGGTGCATTGATCCTGACCGTGCTTTATAAAACTGCCATCGAGGTAAAAAAGGAAGCTGCAAAATAGAAGTCTGGTTCTAGTTTGCAGATAGATTATATATGCGGGCACACTTTATGGTTAGCACCGTTGAAATTGGTGCTGATGATAAGGTGTGCCCGTCATGTTTTTCAGGCTCAAAGTCAGACAGTTTGTCACATCAGTAAGATGGTAGGATCCTTATTATGACCATTACTCGAAATGATCTCAAAATAGCGCTTGAGTATTCAAAGCAACTGGAAATAACAGCTTCAATTGATCCCACCGACGAAAGGCTCGTGCAATTCAGTTGGTCGGAACCAATACCTCCGGAGCTGGATGAAGAAGCTGCCGAATACCTCGAAATATCACTGCAGTACTACCAGCGGACAGTATTTACAGGCGAGTATTTAAGAGATGATGATAATCCTCCGGTTCATACTTCTGGCGAACACATCGATGATATCAATTTCTACTTGGATCACTACAAGCCAAAATTGTTCGCTGAGATTTCGAAAGCTTTTGGGTTGGAAGAAATGGGTAAAAAAAGAGTTACCCAACAAGGACGTATCATGACTCCGTATGTCGAAGCCATGTTGGAGTATCGAAAAAGAATGAGTGGCAAAAAAAAGAAGTAGGAAACCAAACATTTTAGATAGTATGTCCCGCTGAACACTCCGAAACTTCCAGACATCTGCACATTTCTGCAACCAGGACGAACTTGGTTTGTCTTACTACAGAATCGAATTTCGCAGTTCTCCACTTCAAACTCATTTCCTGAATCATTGAAATATCTGATCTTATTTCCCTCCTTCGGGTTTTGACCCCTCACGTTTTAACTTTCAATTCAGGATTTCCTCCCCGTGTCCGGCTTTTTCTCCGTTCGTTGTAGTATCGGCTCCTAAAGGTTTTTTCTTTCGAAAATGAAGCTATTAAGTGATAAACATTACAGATAGTTATCAGATTTTTATTAAAGCTTTTTTCTGAAAGCCCGATAGAGGGGTAACGAAGTTAAACTTATCAGTGATATGAATATTCGGGCTAAAGTTTTTTCTATTGGTGCCGATAAAGAAGCAAGAAGTCAGAGCTTCCACGATGTATATTATTGAGAACAGAACCGAGGTATAATCATGGGCTTAAGAATCAATCATAACGTCGCAGCGATCAATTCCTGGAGAAACTTGAAGGCAACTGACGAAGCGATGAGTTCGACACTGGAGAGACT
>JANQGX010000054.1 GCA_028282885.1 SAR324 cluster bacterium | reverse complement strand
TCACGTCAGTATTCTTTATCTCTCCGGGTTCTTCAGCTTCGTTATCCGGTCCGGGCATTCTCTCGTCATGACTTTCATTCACTGGGCGATCCCGGAGATTCCCCCGACCGATCCTGAAACTGGAAAATGCCAGTGGAAACTTGGTGGTGTTTGGCGGAAAAGAATACATACACTTGGATCGAACGGTTTATGGCTTAAGTCCATGGAACAACGATCAAAGGAACGGTTTCCCTACTACCGGTGTTAAGATCGCGGTATTCAGCAACCAAAAAATCGGTGCTGTTGATCTTGGTATTCTGTTCAGGTTTTAAGCGATTAACCTGTCCAGAATTTTGGACATCCTCAATCTACCATCTATGTACTTTCCCAAGGCAGAAACCGCTCGATCCGCTGATCTGAAGACCGGAAGTCCTGAATGCTGTAACGCATTCGCCAACGGATCAAAAAGTGGCCCGCTATCCACTACCATAACCAGAGGTTTGGTCGTATCGGCAGCTAGTCGGCTAATCCGTTTAATCAGGTTTTTCTCGGAAGTAAAATCAAAATCTTCTGCTTCATTCTCCAAAGTGTGAAGAATAGGAGTCAGGGGGACGATAGCCGCTATTACAGCGTCGACATTCTTATCGTTCAACAGCACACGGATCGACGATTCGTATACTCCCTCACCTGCCATGGGTGTTACGTCGATTGGGTTTTCCACATCGACCAGGGAATCAAGATGAGCTGTTTTAATAACTTCTTCCAGCAGGTCATGGGTGGTTTGGGACAATTCAGCCAATTCCAGTTGATAATCTTCCCCAAGAATGTTGTCGGCAATTCCCACCGATTCGTATCCGGCATTGCTGATAGCTGCCAGACGATTACCGGTGACGAGCTTATCAGACATAGTAGAGGACAATCGTAACAGACCTTCGAATTGTGTAAAGTCTTCAGCAACTATTGCGCCGGCTTGGCTGACACACGACTCGCAAACCATATAATCGCCGGCGATGGATGCCGTGTGCCCTGAAGTGGCGTTTTTCCCTTCCGGTGTACGACCGGCTTTGTAGAGAATGACCTCTTTCCCCTTGGGAATAGCTTCTTTCACTGCTTTAGTAAAGACTAACCCATCCTCGTCACAGAAGCCTTCAATATAAAAGCTGACTGTTTTTATATCGTCCAAAGTATTCATAAAACGAAGAATATCACTGGCTGTAACATCAATCTGGTTTCCAATTGAAACCGCATAAGCCGGATCCAGGAAAGAGAGTTTGCTCATCCGGGTAATCATATAGGCTCCACTCTGACTGATCAAAGCCGTCTTCCGGATATGCTCTCCGCGGGTTTTGGGTAGTTTTTTTTCAGGAATAAACATGGCATCGTATTTCCCCGGATGAGACAAAATTCCAAGGCTATTGCCCCCCACGAAAACCGGTCCTTCGTTCTTTTTCCTGGATTCCCGGATTTTTTGTTTTATCTCGGCGGTTAATCTCTCCTTACCTTTTTTTTCACCCATCCCGCCCGGAATCAGCAACACGCTGTTGGCCAAATCATGCTCCAAAATATCCTCAACCAGTTGCTTTATTGCAGTGGCACTGACCGCCAGGATCAGTAGGTCCACCTTCTCTTTTAAGTCGACTAAACGTGGAATAACCCGAACTCCATCCAGGTCATTCAGCCCGGGATGGATAAGTGTGATTTTCGACATCGAAAAGCCAGTGGCTATCACATTGTCCAGGATTATTCGACCGATATTGGCGCTTTTGGCAGAAACACCGACTATTCCAATAGAGGTTGGATGAAGAAGACAGTCGATTTTTTCAACAGGTCTCGGGTCAATGGGTTTCCGGTATGGATCGAACTTGCATAGACCGTCCAGGGGAAGCATCAGATAATCACAAAATGCAAACGGATTAATCTCCAGTTCTTCAATATGAAATTCGGCTTCCGGATTCACCGGTGAGAATTGATTACCGGTTTGAACCAGGGCTGAGAAGCATTCCAATAATTGATCATCGGTTACAATCCGCTTTCTCCCTCTCGTCAGGCCGGCGATCTTACGATAGGAGATGGTTTGGCGGAACAACTCAAAGAATGCCTGTCCATCGGTCAGTGCAGTGTTGGCCGCAACCACCGCCTGACCCTTGCGAAATCTTTTCGCATATAGCTCTGTATCCGTACCGCCCAATCCGGCACTTATGATCATACCAAATTCACGAGTCCACCTTAAACTGACCAACAGTTCGTTTCCAAATTCAGAAGAATCCGGAGCCATGTACTGGACCAGAATCACTCCCTTAATATCCCCTGAGATTGCGTCTCGCAAGGCCTGGCCTTTTAAATCAGAATATACCGCCGGTTTCATGATCGCTTCTGATTCAATCAACCCGGCCATCCTCTCCGGAATTTCGTACCGCATTCTTCGAATAGCCGATAGTACTTGTCGAGGATCTTTTTCGACAATACACACACCTCCCACTTCGCTTTTGTGAAGGATTTGGGACGATACAATCTTCAAGACGATTTTGTTTCCCGGAAAGACATTCAGCATTTCGGCTTTGAAACGTTGATCTTTGGCAAGGAACTCGTACCGGGGAGGTGTCTCGGAACCAACGAATCTAATTAGATCGTAAACCTCGTATTCATACAAAAAAAATCTTCCCTTCGAGGCAGCCCTTTTAAAGAGATCGTTGATGGAAGCAAAATCGACATGAGTTTCCATTGTATTTACTGCTTTATTATGATTAGGAATAAGGTCAAAAATTCAAAGGGTGGTGGTTGATTTCCATCAAGCAGGAGGTTTTGGCAAAAAATATATGTCAGAAGATATCAAAACCGAAGTCTATTCTTCACCGGAATATTTCGCCTTTAGAATGTTTTTTCTTAGCTTTCCGTTGGCGGTTTTTGGTAGCTCTTTGCAAATGATTACTTTTTTGGGCTTTTTGTAACTGGAGATTTTTCCCCCGCAATAATCAATAATCTCCTGTGCCTTCAAACTATGGTTTTTTTTGGGGACTACCACAGCACAAACCGACTCGCCGTAAACCTTGTCAGGGATACCAAAAACAGCGACTTCAAGTACGCCTTGATGATCGACAATCGCATTTTCCACCTCCCTGGGATAAATATTTTCTGCCCCACTGATGATCATGTCTCCCATCCTGTCAACAATGGTAAAAAAACCATCACCTTCATTTTTCGCAAGGTCGCCCGTATGTATCCAGTTGTCTCGAATGGTATCTGTGTTTTTGTCTATGTTTTTCCAGTACTCGATCATACCGAAGGATTTTTGATGACTAATAACCTCACCCACCTCACCGATGGGCACATCTTCTCTTTTCTTATTCACAATTCGAATGTCTGCTCCAAATATCTCACGACCGGTGCACCGAGCACGATCCTTGTGATCTTCAGGCCTGAGAACAGAAACCATGCCTGTCTCGGTTTGGCCATACCATTGATAATATCGTGCATCAAAAATCTCATAGCAGGTCTCCAATAAAGAGACAGGAATCGGAGACGAACCATACCATATTTTTTTTAGTGATGATACATCATGGTTGGCAACGGCCGGATGGTTGGTAAGCATAACCAGCATTGTCGGAACCCACATTGTTAAAGTGATTCGGAATTTCTCTACGGCACACAGTATTTTTTCAGCATCAAACCCCCTGCTAAAAATCAGCAGAGTTCCGCCTCTGATCAGCACAGGTTGTGCCAGGGCTTGAAATCCGCCTGTATGAAACAATGGCATGCAAACCAAGGCGATTTCATCCGGTCGGACGTCTCCTTCAATGACCATGGCTACGGACACGCTAAGAATGTTCTCGTGGGAGGCTAATACTCCCTTGGGAGAACCCGTGGTTCCACTTGTATAGGTAATCATAACCGGCATATCCGGCGAAACATTTACAACCGGCTCCTTCTCGGATTTCTCTTCGATCAGTTCAGCCAAACTCATGATCGTTTCAGAGGATTCTCCAGACAGGATAATTCCCTGTATTGTGCTTTGTAGCTCCGGCATAACCTGGGCTACCAACTCGGAAAACTCAGATCCGTAAATCAGGATATCGGGAGTGCAGTTGTTAATTAAATATACCAGCTCATTCTTTTTATAGCGAAAGTTCACAGGCACCAGAATCGCCCCGCATTTTGCGACAGCATAGCTTACCGGAATATAATCGAGGCAGTTATAAGCAAGTAGAGCAACCCTATCTCCAGCTTTTATTCCCAGGGAAATCAACCCATTTGCTATCCTATTTGTTTTCTGATTAAGCTGCTGATGGGTAATGGACTCATCATTCATCATCAGCGCTGTTTTGTGTGGGAATCTTTTCGCGTTTAACCGTGATATGTCGCCAATTACACGCATTTGAAAATCTCCGGAATGGAAGAGTTTATCGTATCACCCGATTTGCTGGCATCAACCATCAGATCATAGCCACTCAATGTAGATAGTGACAGAGGGAAGAATTCTGATTAGGAGTTTGACCCCATTATTATAATACAGTCCGGCAATGATTTTTTTTACAATGTAGACTCGTATTGTGGTTTTACTTCATGTTTTGAACGCTGGGACTCTTTTTTCCCAGAAATTCAAGCATAAATGCATCAAGAGATGTCCCTAATTGTGCTCCTCCGTCAATTCGAATCACCTCTCCATTAATATTACTCGCTGCTTCAGTGCATAGGAAATAGATCAATTCAGCAATTTCTTGAGGCTGAGTCATTCTTCCTGATGAAGCATCATCAAGCGCTTTTTGGATAAAAGGATTTTTCTTCTCATATAGTTCCGCATTTATAGATGTTCTGACCATCCCCGGCGCGATAGCATTCACCGTTATATTATACTGACCAAGCTCCCTGGATGCTGTCATAGCTAAATTTATAATGCCGGATTTGGCTGCGCCATATTCTGCCGAGCCAACCGCTCCGTTTAATCCCGCAATAGATGAAATATTGATGATTCTTCCATAGCGATTGGCCATCATTCTTGGCGCAGCTTCACGCATACAGAAAAATGAACCGGACAGATGAACCGCGATCGTCTTATGCCATGTTTCATCGGGCATGTCCGAAATCAAAGAGAACTTCCCGGGAACCCCGGCATTATTGACAAGCACCTCTATCTCGCCAAAAGTATCTTTTGCCGTCTCAAATATCGTTTTAACCTGTTTCGGGTCGGAGATATCAGCGAGAACAAACAGGGCGTTTCCACCAGTCTCCTCAATTTCAGAAACAACCTGGTTACCGGCTTCCTCATTGATGTCGTTGATGATTACAGAACCGCCTGACTCAGCAAATCTTAAAGCGGTTGCCTTACCAATACCAGAGCCGCTACCTGTAACCAAAATGACCCTTTTCATGAAATCTCCTATGCAATGTCATAATAATGTAAAATTTATCCGAAAATCTGCTCTTATTGTCCTGACTGCCGCCAAAAGTGAGATTCTGATAAAAGGTAGGTTCCTGAAATTATCACTTTTGAATAATCCGATTTTCGGTTTTTGTAATCTTCGGTTGTTTTTTACTAAACGCTCGTTAAGTTGTCAAATGGAAAATCTCAACCTCATTTTCAAGTCAGTTTTGGAAACACAAAGAGTATGAATTCGCGGTGAAGTCTTTCTCTTTAATCTATGGCGTTTTTTCAACAAGTCCAAAAAGAAGAACATCTTCGATGTTTTCAGCCATTTTTTCAATAGAGAGGAATTTCTGCGGGGAGTACCAATGATATAACCAGGTGATTGTTCCAAGGATGGTAAAGGTTGAAGTCGAGAGATGAACATCCCTTAATACTCCGGCTTTTTTTAAATCTTCAAGGTTGCTTTTGAACAGGGTGTATATCGCCTTTTCTTTGTCCTTTGCCATTTTTTTAAGCACCCCGCTCAGAAACCTTTTATCCTCAATGATTATTTTAACTCCCTTTTTTTCTGTTTTAATAAAGAGAATTTTCCTCCGGATGGCTTCTCTCAGCTTTTCCAATGGTTCTTTATTCGAAGTAAAGCAGGAACTAAGTATAAAGAACAGGTTTGTCGTATAATTCTCGATAATTGTAAATAGGATTTCCTCCTTGTTTTTAAAATGATAGTAGATGGCTGCCTGAGTTACCCCGACTTTGTTCGCGATGTCTCTGATTGAAGCCTTCTGATATCCATGTTCATAAAACTCGTCGATGGCCACACGAATGATTTCTTGACGTCTTGCTTCACGATTCGTCTTTTTAAGTTTGGACTGTCTGTTCATGGTGCATTATGGTTGTGTATTCTATCGATTTAAAACACAGCGTTTCCTGTTCCCATGCCTTTATGAATTCCCAAGTAACGATTGGTGGAACCGGAGACGCTTTTTACTTAATAGGGACTTGCTAAGTTTTTAGCTAATTGAACGATTGTTAATTTTTCCGATAATACCAAAATGGTCGGTGTCATTAAAGCAGTTTTCTGATTAAGTCGTAAAGAAGTATATACTCAATCTGTCCGGACGTTATCTATTTCAAGTTTTGACAATCTCTATATGGACAATTCACCGGCGCTTGGCGATACGATTGTGGTTCTTGCCCCCGGTCATCTTTCCGATCTGCAGTGATGTTTCTTTCCCAAATCTGTTATTCGTCAATTTCAGGACAGAAATCCCTTGTGATCCGACGATATTCGAAACAGATCAGCCCGGATTAAGCCCCTTGCTTGCCGGTATGGGTGACAAACAGTTGTCGCCATAGCTGCTGATTATAGTAACCACATCTCTGTTGGCGCAATCAGCCAAAATCCGCACAACCTCCCTTGACTCAAGACTTGCTATGCTGAAGAATGTTGGGCCGGATGGAGCACCAGAATATTTTTGGTTGACAGAGGTTGATGTTATATCTATTTTATTAAACGCTTGTTAAGTTTGATATGAATTACATCAAAAAATAAAGGAGGGCATTAATATGAAAATCAGAAAACAGAAGCTTGTTGCAGTCATTTTGATAGTCCTTGGAGTACTTCTTACCTACTCAATCCCCTTAGCTGCCAAGCAGAAAACGTTTTTGATGAGAATCGCCAGTGATCATCCTGTAACGGCTCCCCATGCGGTTCTTTTTAAAAAAATGGAGAAAACGATACCGAAGCTGACAAAAGGTCAAGTTAAATTCAAATCATATTTTGGCGGCTCTCTTTATTCGTCCTCGGATGCACTGGTTGCCGTACAGACGGGATCCCTGGAAATGTGCATCGGCAGCAGGGCATTGGCCCCGATAAGCCCGGCGTGGTCGGTAATCAGTGACCTTCCGTTTCTGTTTCAGGATTCCGAGCATTACAAACGGTTTCTTAAAAGCGATGTTCTAAAAAAAATTGATAAGTCATTGGAACGAAAGAACATCATACATTTGAGTGATTGGATGACCTATGGCTTTGGACCTGTCTATATTTTTAACAGCAAAAGAAATATCCAAAAGATGGAAGATCTAAAGGGCATAAAACTGAGAATACCGCCAAATCCGGTGTTGGTAAAAATGCTAAAAGAGTTTGGTATGGGGAATGTGGCCATCGCTCCACCCGAAGTCGTAACAGCTCTTGAACAGGGAATGATCGATGGGACGCTTGCCCACGCATTTGCTGTAAAATCTTATAATTTAAAACAAAATTGCCCCTATATGACTAAGGTTGCGATTGTTCAAGGACCTCTTGGTCTGGCAATTAGCAAAAGTTTTTGGAAAAGGCTGACACCGGACCTGCAAAACACTCTATGGAGCTATTTTAAAGAAGAAGGCTTGAAACTGAATGAGCAACTCAAAACAGTTGGTGGAAAAATATTTAGCGACTATGCCGGTCGCGACAAAAACATCGTCACTGAAATCAGTAAAGCTGAACAGGAAAGATGGTTGAGAGCCATGAAACCGATTTATGAAGAGGTTAAGAAAGATGAAGAAATCCGGATGATAATCGAAGCGGCAAATGCAAGTCGTTAAAGTTTGTAAGAGTCGAAAAAACGGAGCAAAAAACTCCAAAAAAACGAGCTTGGAAAATGGGAAAGATTAGAAAAATTGTCAATCAATTGGAAATCAGCATTGAGAATGTGTCTTCGATTATCATGTTCCTGATCCTGTTTTCCGTATTCAGCCAGGTCATCCTGCGGTATTTTTTCGGAATATCCCATGGTTACATGGAGGAGTTCACTCGATGGTTTCAAATCTGGATCGCATACTTGATGTTAGGTGTCGTTGAAAAAAGGCGTAAACATATATCAATAGGTATTTTACCTGGAAAGCTTAAAGGGAGAGCCAAGGCGGTGCTAATGAGTATTATCAGCGGTGCCAATCTTTTAATCGCCATTGTTTTTTCCTATATGGGGATGAAACTGGTTTTCCAACTTGAGATGGTGGGCATTACATCTCAAACCGAGATTCCGACTCCGGCCTGGATCGTCAAACTTTGCATTCCACTGGGTGGCATCCTGCTTGGTATTTTTTCCCTGGAACATTTGATAAGCGATATCTCCACACTTGTTGGAAAACTCAAAAAAGGAGAGGGGATAGAAAATGATAATGCTTAGTATTATTGTCACGATACTGGCTTTCGCAATTGGAGCCCCGATTTATATCGGGTTCGCTGTCGGCAGCATGCTTATTGTTTTATTGGATATTGGAATGCCGCCTGCTCAGTTGGCGGCAATGTATTTCAGCAGCATCGACAGTTTTGTTCTTGTTGCCGGTCTACTGTTTATGCTGGCAGGTAATCTGATGGTATACAGCGGTACTTCAAAAGCACTGGTCAATTTTCTTACAAGTTTTGTATCACAAATTCCGGGAGGCGTGGCAGTCGCTACGATCATGGCCTGCGCGTTTATCGGTGCACTTACCGGTTCAATTATTGCCACTCTTGCAGCCGTTGGATTTATCATGTTTCCGGCGATGACAGACGCGAAATATTCAAAAGGATATAGCGGCGCTGTGTTATGTTCATCAGCCACACTTGGCAATCTGATCCCGCCGAGTATTATTTTTATTCTTTTCGGATTCCTCACAGAAACGTCGGTTTCCGAGTTATTCATGGCCGGTGTCATGCCGGGGCTGCTTTTGGCAATCCTGCTTTCTCTGGTTGCCGTAGTCGTAGCCAGGATTAAAGGTTTTCCCTCCGCTGAAAGAGTTGATTTCAGAGAAAGGGGACGACTGTTTATCAAGGCGCTACCGGGACTGTTTATGCCTCTTATAATTCTGGGCGGTATCTACGGAGGGATATTTACTCCAACTGAAGCAGCATCGGTCGCCTGTGTCTACTGCATTTTGATTGGGGTATTTGTCTATCGGCAACTCACCTGGAAAAACTTTGTAGATTCATTAAGGGATACTGTCCAGGTTGGAGGCATGGTCCTTCTTATGATTTCAGGGGGAATGGTATTGGGGAAAGCCTTTATGCTGATCGGATTTCCCCAGGCAATTTGTAATCAGGTTATTTCCATGGGGCTTGGACAGACACAATTCCTTGTACTCCTCGCTGTTGTGTTTGTTCTAATAGGGTTTTTTATTGAAGGAATGGCTATTTTGTTCATCACCATTCCTTTGGTTGTTCCGGCAGCCATATCTTTAAACATCAGTCTTGTACATTTGGGTGTTATTTTTTGCGTTTCAATATTGATTGCCGGAATCACACCACCTGTTTCAACCTTCCTCTACGCTACATCCGGAATGTTTAATATCAATATCAGCGAAATGATAAAAGATGTCATTCCCTTTTTGGCGATAATGATTCTGGCGTTGTTTTTAATTGTCATCTTCCCTGAAATTGCCTTATGGCTTCCGGGCACCATGGTAAACTGATCACGGAAGTTGAGAGTAACAACGCCTGCATGGAGATATGCCATGCAGAACATTGAAGCAAAAATGACACATAAAAAAGGAGAAAGATATGGAAAGAGTGAAAATGTTATTTGCTCCAGACCTGTTTTCAATTGATGAAGGAGGTAGTCTCTTTGCAAGTAGATGTAATGATTGCGGGAAGATCTTTTTTCCAAAAAGAGACCATTGTCTGAATTGTCATAGCGACGATATGGAAGACTTCCTGCTAAAAGGCAAAGGAAAACTATATACCTACACAATTGTACAAATGCCGGCCCACAAATATTCACCTCCCTTTGCCCTGGGGTGGATGGAATTCCCTGAAGGTATAAGAGTAATGGGCCAACTGAAAAACTGGGAAAACAAAGACTTGAAAATTGGTATGACAGTAAAGCTGGTCACCGACGTACTCTGGAAAGAAGATGAAAACGATATCATTGGTTACAAGTTTGAATTGGAATAGCAGGAGACTTTCATGAGAGATGTTGCAGTTATTGGTGTCGGCGCGACAGTGTTTGGAAAAACGCCGGACAAATTAGTAACGGATATGGGAAAAGAGGCTTGTCTTGCCGCGATTTCAGACGCCGGGATTCATCCCAGGAACTTACAATTCGGTTTCGCCTCAACTGTGTTTGGTGGAGCAGTAGTTGGAGAAAGAATTCTCTCTGAAATAGGGATCAGCGGGGTGGAGGTATTCAATGTCGAAAACGCCTGTGCCGGCGGTGCAACCGCTTTCAGGGGCGCCTGGCACATGGTTGCATCCGGACTCTATGATGTGGGAATCGTTGTAGGTGTTGAATCTATGACAACAAGTCCCGTTTTCAAAAAATTAATAGAGCCCGAAAAAGGTGATTTGCTCGGAACAATGGGAAACAATATGCCGGCACGTTTTGCGATGAGTATGAGAAGGCATATGGAAAAATACGGAACAAAACCGGAACAGTTTGCAAAAATATCGGTCAAAAATCATAAAAACGGATGTTTAAATCCCTACTCTCAATACCAAAAAGAGCTAACAGTCGAAGAAATACTGAGCTCAAGAATGATATGTGATCCCATAACCCTTTTACAATGTTGTCCAAATACCGATGGGGCTGCGGCAGCAATTCTCTGCCCCATGGACATGGCTTCAAAATACTCGTCAAAACCGATTCAAGTGGCAGCGTCTGTATTGAAAATGGGAGAATACGAGTTTCTTTGGGAAGACCTAGCATTGTCTGATTTGAGTAAAAAGTGTGTACGACAAGCCTATGAAATGGCGGGATGCGGTCCGGATGATATCGATATCTGTGAACTTCATGATGCTTTCACCTATAGTGAATTGGCACACTATGAGGAGTTCGGGTTTTGTCCGGAAGGAGAAGGAGGTCGGTTTATAGATGAAGGCCGT
>JANQGX010000004.1 GCA_028282885.1 SAR324 cluster bacterium | reverse complement strand
TATTTTTCGATTTGAAATTTCAGCCAGCATCCATTGTAGTTTTCAATTTGACCATTGGGAACTCAATGAATCCTGGCAAAAGCGTCTTTTCTCAAATTGTAGATCTGTACCCGAAGTACTATTTCAATAAACTGGTTCAAAAATATAACGGGGACCATAACACTCGACGCTTCAAAACGTGGGATCAATTTCTTTGCATGACTTTCGCCCAGTTGACATATCGTAGCAGCCTGAGGGATATCGAGGCCTGTCTTCTCGCACAACCTCAGAAGCTCTACCACATGGGCATCAAAGGGAAACCATCCCGAAATAACATAGCCAGAGCAAATCAGAAGAAAGATTGGCGAATCTACTTTGAATTTGCTCAGATCCTTATCGAACAAGCCAGAGAGCTATATCAGCATGACTCTCCGTTCTCTGAAGAACTGAATAGTACTGTTTACGCCCTAGATGCAACAACGATAGATCTATGCTTATCGATGTTTCCCTGGGCGACGTTCAGGAAAGCAAAAGGTGCCATCAAAATACACACATTGCTGGATCTGAAAGGTTCTATTCCATCCTTCATTGAGATTACAGAAGGCTCCGTTCATGAGGTTCGGATACTGGATCATCTGATCTTCGAACCCGGATCGTTTTATCTCATGGATCGCGGATATCTGGATTTCAAAAGGCTCCATAACATTCACAAAGGTTATTGCTACTTTGTTATCCGGGCGAAAAAGAACCTGAAATTCAAGCGCCAGTATTCAAATCCGATCGATCCGACAACGGATACGATTATTAGAGCCGACCAGACTGGCGTACTGGAGGGCTTTTACGCAAAACAAAACTATCCGGAGAAGCTACGCCGGATTAAGATTTTTGATTCAGAAACCGAAAAACATCTGGTCTTTCTGACAAACAATTTCAATATCTCAGCCTCCTTGATTGCTGAGTTATACAAGAACAGATGGAAAGTTGAACTGTTTTTCAAATGGATTAAACAGCATTTGAGAATCAAGCAATTCTATGGAACTTCATTTAATGCTGTGAAAACTCAAATATGGATTGGAATTTGTGTCTATGTCGTCGTTGCGATACTGAAAAAGCGGCTCGACATCCCAAATTCCCTCTACAATATTTTACAGATTTTCAGTGTGACGATTTTCGAGAAAGTTCCAATTTATCAGTTGGTTAAAAATGAGAGTTACAACAATCCAAGTCCCGATCTCGGTAACCAACTGACTTTATTTGACTACTAAACGGGACACTAGTGGTGGCAAATGATTTCTGAATGTCATGAGTTTTGATCTCCTTTGCCAACTCGCTTGATGCAGTTCACTAATATCCCTTGTCCAGATCGACCTCGTTGATGAGTTTCTTTTCTCCCCTGTTGAAGCGGGTGATATTTTCTACCACCTCATCCCATCGTTTTAGATCACTAAAGGGAGAAGCCGCCCTGTGTGGTGAAAGGACAATATTATCGAGCTCGTGAAAAGGGAAATGATATGGATACTTCCTGCCATCTTCATCAGGATCCGGTTCGGCGTCATACCAGACATCAATAGCGGCACCGGCAATGGTTCCGGTATTTAAGGCCTGGTACAAATCCTTCTCATTGATGACTGCCCCCCTGCCAATATTTATCAGCAGTCCATCTTTTCCAAGCAGTTCAAGGTGTCTTGCCTGCACCAGGTTTTCCGTATGTCGGGTAAGAGGTACAGCTATAATCAGGGTATCAACAGCAGTCAGGAAATTATCCAATTGATCGGGGGAGTATAAGTGATAAGGTTCGGCATCCTCTGTCTCGTCCCGCACCGGATTGGCTCTGAGTACATGGAATTCCGGATCAAATCCGCCAAGAAAGAGATGCACTTTTCGATTGATGTTTCCGTATCCCAGAAGACCTATTTTTCGATGGCGTAGAGGAAGGGAAATGGCGTCATCATCGCCGGTCCTCCATTTACCGTCATGAAGCCATTGATGATGGGGGATGATTTTATTGCTGAGAGTGAGCAGAAGAGCAACCCCGTGTTGAGCGGTAAAATAGGAGTTGCCGTGACCATTCACGAGAGTGATTTTTCTTTCTTTAGTGATTTCCCTGAACATGTCGATTAAATGCTGAACCCCTGCTCCCGGATTGATAAACAGGGAAAGCTTTTCGGCTTTCTGAAGCAGCTCTATTGTCGGTCTCCAGCCGATAATAATATCTGATTCTCCCAACCCAGGTATGTCCCCGGTTTTGAGCTGTTCTCCGGTGGGGTACACCAAGTGCATATTCTCAAGGTTGCCGATACCTTGATTTAGGTATGTTTTCAGTTCTTCTCGCGGCTCGAACAGGAATAAGACCTTTGTCATTACAGTCTACTCGATTGAGTTTGTGGTTATTGGGCGTCAGCATAAACTAACATTTATGATGGACAAGGGAAAGAGAGATTTTCAGATGTTCAGCCCGAAAATTCTGCTGCAGGGGGTTCTCAAACCATAGAAATTTGCAAGAATTTTTGATCAAAGAAAGCTATAAAAGTGAGGTGATCGAAGAGAAGATTCGCAAAAGAGTGGAATATTAAATAAGGGAAAACAATGCTGGAAAAAGGGTTGTTGAATGTAACAGGAAAAACAGCGGTTATTACCGGCGCCTCATCCGGAATCGGGCTGGCGACAGCCCAACTGTTTGCTGAAGTGGGCATCAATGTTGCGCTGCTGGACGTCAATGATGCAAAAGGTGAAGAGGAGGCTCGGAATATTATCGAAAAAGGAGGTAAAGCCGTTTATTGTCATTGTGACGTTACTTGCGCAGGTGATTGCGAGAAGGCGGCAGCGAAAGTTTTTGCCGAGTTTGGCGCAATTCATATTCTATTCAATAATGCCGGTGTAATCAAAAGAAAGTCGGTGGTTGATCTGGCAGAGTCGGATTGGGATCTGGTGTTGGATGTCAGTTTGAAAGGGGCTTACCTGCTTTCCAAATATGTTATACCCGTAATGGCAGGCTCGGGAGGTGGCAGTATTGTCAATACAGGTTCCGGATGGGGATTGAAAGGTGGTGATGACGCTGCCGCATATTGTGCTGCCAAGGGTGGGATTGTTAATATGACCCGAGCCATGGCCATTGATCACGGAAAAAACGGTATCAGGGTCAATTCGGTCTGTCCCGGTGATATTGATACCCCGCTGCTTAGAGATGAGGCAGCCCAACTGGGTGCGGATGAGGATGAATTTATGAAAGAGGCGGCTGATCGGCCTTTGAATCGGGTTGGTGAGCCATTGGATGTCGCAAAAACAGTTCTGTTTCTGGCAAGCGATCTGTCAGCCTGGATAACCGGAACCAGTGTTTTGGTCGATGGCGGAGGACTTGCTTAATACCTACTTGCCTTCTTCCCAATTGCGACGCGCCGCCTTACGATAGTCCAGAGGTGATTGAGAGGTGGAAAGTTTGAATTGTTTGCTGAAATAGGAGGGATCTTCAAATCCCAGGTCATAGGCTATCTCTTTAATCGATAATCCTGAATAATGTAGATAGCGTTTTGCCTCCATGATCAGGCGTTCCAGAATAACCTCTTTGGCTGTTTTTCCCAACATGGTTTTGGTAACATCGGTTAGCTGCCGAGGGGAGATAGACAAGACTTCCGTATATTCATTGACTTGGTGTCTCTTTTTGAAATCCGTATCAAGAAGCTGCAGGAAATTCTGCAGGGTGTTGTACTGATTTGAGTAGAGGCTGTTCTCGTTATACTGCTCCTTGAGGTTTCTTTGCAGCTTAATTAACAGTACATTTAAAAGGTGACGTAAAATCTGGATTTGACCAAACTCTGCCCTTGCTTCATATTCCTTCCGCATCTGTTCAATCAGAGCTTCAAAATCCGCCATATCGGATTTTTGGATAGCAATCCTGCTCTCGTTCGTTATACAGCCAAAGAGAAAGGTCTGTGAAGTCCAGGTCTGGTTGTCGGATTGATTGAGGATAAAGTCACTGCCAAATTGAATAATCAAACCATCCAGGGTGCGTCCTTCAATGAATTTATGCACCTGCCCCTGGGCGACCATGTAAAAGGTTCCGGGTGATATCTCAAGTTGTTGGTCGTCAATTGTTTGTGTACCGGAACCCGAACGGATCCAGAAGATCTCATTGTACGTGTGCCGATGGGAAGACTCTTCATCCTCCTCGATATCGATGTTTTCCTGAATTTTCTTGATGTGGAATGAGGCGGAATCCTGCAGATCTAGTTCAACGAAGGGTATCTGGCTGGAATGAATCCACTCTTTCTTTTTCATCTCCAATCGGAAAGCGACGATTTGAATTTTTGATGGGCAATCTGCCCTGATTTTAGTCATCTCCCCGATTGAAGTCAATTCCTTCCTGGACTGATGCCCCTCCTTTGTCAGATAGAAGTAAGGACGAACTTATTAGTTTAAAACTCAGTTTCACGGTTTTGATAGTCAAGATAATCGACTCTCAGGTTGGCAGAACAATGCTTTGTCAACAGGTCAGCCAACTCGTCCCTTGCCTCAAAACCCGTATCACTTGGTATGGGAGGGAGACAATCGATGTTAATCACAATACCCTGACTGGTTGCGGTTATTTTAGTATCATCTCCGTTTCGCCAATTCCAGCGACGACACATCACATTTTTGTTGGCACTGTCGTAGTAGATAACCTCTCCAGGCTTGGGTGTTTCGGTTTTTGTTGCGCCAAGGCCGCGAAAACTCTCATCACCCCTGGCAATCCCGAGAACGAGATTCCCTTCGATAGCAGCCAGATCATCACCGCCACACGGCAGGCAGTATTTCAGAGAAATGTAATTAAACAAGGCAACCACCGAGTTAATAAAAGGAAGATCGGGACTTTTCAAGACCCTCTTCACAAGTGACTTGATGGAAGGCGGGTATTTGTTCGGATTCGATTCAAACTGACGGTGCGCCTGATTCCAAGCCTCAAGGCGCGGATCGTCTATTTGAATGGATTGCGCGCTTTTTTCAAGACGTGCCCGGAAAAGATCATCCACTTCCGGGTTCTCTTCATGATTTTCAATGGATTTCACAATGACCAGGCAACGGCAAAACTCCGGGAAAAGGTCGAATAAAGCGTCCTCGATGATAATCTTTCTCATTTCTAATTTCAGTTTTTGGTTTCTAAGGATTTTTACAGCCGGTTTATTATTTATATCAAATCTACCTAATCCGGAAAATGCAATTACGGGAAAAAAGAGGGTGATTTTGATCCAAGCCTTCAGAGTAATTGGCATCAGCTCAATAACAAAGGCGCTAAACTGACATTGAACAGAGACACTAATGATCTCGATCCCGGCAGCTGGATTTCCGGACGTGGTTAAGAGATTCTTCTGATCTTTTTCCACACATCCATTTTTGTTTCAGTTTTGGAGTTCTGTCTCGCTTGAATAAAAAAAAGTGTCTTTAAATAAAAACAATGTCGTGGTACGATACAGGCGCAAAGTGAAAAACCCCCATAAATCTGCTGATGACGGATCTTGAGGAGAAAAATGACGGATTTTTTTGTTGATGATCCTTTTCCCGATGAGGAAAACAAATTTGACCACATACCAATAGAATCGAGGAGATTGCTTGCACGTAAATATCTGGATACCAGTGAAAAACTGCTGCTTTCATTGGTAAATCCTGAAGATAAGGTTGGGCTGATAGAAAGGTTGGATCAAATCAGACAACTGGCAGAGGATCAGGATGCATCCCTTTTTCTTTCCGAGGAGGAGGAAGCTGTTCAAGTCATCATCAGCGAACTCAGAAAAACCGAACTTTTTCATGATCAGCCGGAACATGAGCTGTCGGTCCTGGCAACCCAGTTGCAGGAGATGTTTCCTCCGGTAGGCGAACCTTTTTTTCAGCCTTTTGAAGATAAAAATGGCGTCTACATTATAGATGGTAAAACTGTCATTTGCGGTATGGATTGTTTTACCCTTAGAGATTCACAACTTGAAGAGGATGAGATTCCCAAATGTGTTGCAGGTGACGAGATCGATCGTATTTCCGTCGGCCTGACTGCAAAAAGTCGGATTTTCTACATTAAGGGAGATAGTTTTGTCGATCTGATTAGCCTGTTGCCTTCCTGTGCACAATCAATCATCCAGTGCGTAATGGGGGAACTGAGGGAGACAATGGATTTCCTGAGAAAAGAGCGGGTCAGCACTATGGAACAATTGCGTTTGACCCGCGATATGCTGGAGAACATGGGAATCGGACTGCTCTGTATTAATCAGGCAGGAGAGATCGGGCAGTTCTATAATGCCCTTGTTGAGGATTACCTGGATAGAAAATCGCTGGCAGGTGTCCCTTTTGCCGATATGATTTTTGGTAAAGACAGGGACGCATTGAGAAATTACTACCGGGCTCTGCAGATGCTATTCAGTGGAAACCTGTTTGATCCGGAAATGATTATCAGCATGCTGCCGAATGAAGTGACAATCAATGAACGGATCATTAAATTGGACTATTTTTTCGTTCAGGATCGCCAGGGGCATGTGCAATCGCTTTTTGTCAGACTTGAAGATCTGACTTCGGAACGGTTTATTGCAAAGAAAGAGGAGCAGGAAAAACGAATAATCGATGCCATGCATGCTAATATCGGCGGCTATTTCCAAATGCTGGAAGATATAGAAGCCGCTTTGGGACAGGCGCAATCATTCTTCGACCGGTTTAGTTCCGGACAGGCAAAGGGAGAAGAGGAGAATGTGGCAGGTCTTATGCGATCCCTTCACAGCGCCAAAGGGCTTTGCGGTCAATATGAGCTGGAGCAGTTAAAATCCGAGATACACAAAACAGAAAGCTTTGTTCAAAACGTATTGAACGAAGAGATCGATGTTGATGCCTTTAAACAGATGTTAAAATCCTTCAAAAAGGAGTTTCAATATGCTGTCTCCATAAAAGACTCCCTGGGGAAGGAAATCATTCGCATTCTACAAGGGATCAACTACAGTCAGGACGAGTTTGATCAACTGTTCAATGCAGTCAATGCCGAAGAGCACGATACCGTCAGGCTGCTGGTGCAGGAGAAGACCATGGTATCCGCGGAAAGGATTGTTGATAATTGGAGCAAGGATATTAGTAGTTTAGCAGATAATCTTGAGAAAAAGATTGATTTCCAAGCCGACATTCCCGATGATCTGAAAATTAACAAAAACCTGGCTCATCGTTTAAACGTTGAAATGGGACATCTTTATCGCAACAGTGTGGATCATGGCATTGAATTTCCTGCAGAAAGGAAGAAAGCCGGAAAGCATGAAACAGGAATTATCAGTATCAAAGTTTGGGAAGAGAGCAAAATTTTAAAACTGGTGATCAGGGATGATGGCGGAGGATTGGATAACAGCAGAATTATTCTGGCAGCCAAAGAAAACCCTGCCCTGGATCAGCAGGAGGTTGAAAAACTCATTTCTTCTCAGGAGATATGGAAGATTCTGTTTTTAAAGGGCTTTTCTTCACGGAAGTCGGTGACACAGATTTCCGGAAGAGGGGTTGGTCTCGATTCCGTCAAAGAGACGCTTGATGAGATAGGCGGGACAATTCGTATGACAAGTGAGACAGGTAAAGGAAGTACCTTTTCAGTCAACATCCCGATAAACACAAATTGAGTTGTTCTTTTGCATAAAATAAAGCAGGTTACAAATGGAAATTGACAAGGAGATGAACATACTGGTCGTCGATGATTCAATGCTCATCAGATCAGTAGCAAAAAAAATACTCAAAAATCTAGGATTTCCGAATGTGACCCTGGCCGACGATGGTTCAACTGCCCTGGAAAAATTAAACGAACAAACATTTAATCTGGTGATTGCTGATATGAACATGCCGGAAATATCGGGAATCGAGTTGTTAAAGAAAATGCGGGAAAAAGAGGAAACCAGACAAATACCCTTTCTACTGGTAACCGCGGAAGAGAGTCAGGATGAAATCATGACCGCAATCCGGGCCGGTGTTAACAACTATATGCAAAAGCCCTGGAATGTAAAAACCCTGATGGCGAAAATCGAAAGGATCTACCAGTTTGAAGAGGAAAAGAGAAATCGACCCAAGATTTAATCCCTAGTAACCGCTCACAACCCCTCCGAAACGCCGCTAATTATCCTGTTTTGGATCTATAATCTTCACTTGCGGTCAAATCGGGATCTGCACTAAACATTAAACTTCTGTTTTTCACAGAGATCCCCGTATAGGTGCCCGATTACAGCGACATTTCAAAGAACCCGGGATGGTGTAACCGGAAGAGCAAAGGCGAAGGTTGTTCCCCGTGGATGGATGATTCTGCTCGAATCTTTCCCTGATGGGCTGAAATAATCTCTTTGCAGATCGATAAACCAAGACCTGTTCTTCCCAGGTTGGATTTGGCTTTACTCTTTGGTAGAGTTTACTGAAAACATTGCCCGGTTCCTCATCCGGGATACCGACTGTTCAATCCTGATGCTCCAGGTAGAACTGATCACTTGGTTCATCTTCTACAAGATCGAGAGAGTGTGCTGGTCGGGTTTTCAATTTGAACTTGCCGATCAGGTTTCTCAGTTCACTGGCCTGGGCCGATAATTGATCCGAAGAGGAGGCGGTCTCTTCAGAAATGGAAGAGTTGTGCTGAACGACCTCATTCACCTGGGTCAATCCCCTGTTGATTTCGTCGATCCCCGTGGTTTGCTCACGGGAGGCTTCCGCTATTTCACCGATCAGATCGTTGATCTTCTCTACGGTATTTGTGATTTCAGCAAGTGCTTCTGCGGTCTGATCGGAATTGGTGACTCCGCTTTCCACCTCCTTGATGGAGGTTTCGATCAGTTCGGTAGTGCTTTTGGCAGCCTCGGCGCTTCTACCGGCCAGGTTTCTGACCTCTTCAGCAACAACAGCAAAGCCTTTACCGTATTTGCCAGCTCGTGCGGCTTCAACCGCGGCATTCAAAGCCAGCAGGTTGGTCTGAAATGCGATCTCGTCGATCACTTTGATAACCTTCGATACATTGGAGCTGGTATCGTTTATCTTCTTCATGGAACTCAACATTTCATTCATTTTCCGGTTACCGTTTTTGACGATACCCAGCGTCTGGTTGGTAATCTGACGTGCCTGTTCAGCGTTGTCGCTGTTGGTTCTCGTCCGGGAGTCGATAATGCCGGTTGTTGATGAAATCTCTTCCAGGCTCGCTGCCTGTTCGGTTGCCCCGGAAGCCAGCGCTTGTGCGGACTGGGTAAGCTGTTTGGTACCGGCATCAACCTGTTCGCTTGCTGAATCAACCTGGGCAATGGTGTTTCCCAAAAGATCAATGGATCTGTTTATGTTGCCTTTGAGGCGGTCAAGATCACCTTTCTGTTCGCTAACCACTTCCAAGGTGAAATCTCCTGCCGCGACAGCTCCCATTACATCATTAACCTCTGCTATTGTCTGTTCCAGAGCACCCATGAGAGTGTTGAAAGCGAAAGCCATTTCACCGATTTCGTCTTTTTGGTTGACTTTGATCCTCTGGGAGAAATCGCCCTTTTTCACCACGGAAGTCACCAGATTTCGCAGATTGAGCAAAGGCAATGTGACAAGGCGGGTAAAGAAAAGACCGAGAACTACAATCACAATGGTGATCAAAATCAGTGTGCTGAAAAGGAACAAGCCCAATCCATAAATATCACCAAAGGTGCTGTCGATAACGGAAACCGAAACTTCATTGAGTTTTTCCAGCATCACATCCTCTTTGGCTGCAATCTGTTTTCTCAACTCAGTCTCTGCCTCCACATTATTTATATAGTTTAGGGTCAGTTCCTTGATACTCTTGTTAGCATCCACGGCTGCGAGAGCCATTACCTGGTAAGGAGTTCCTTCCAGGTCTTTTGCATCTTTGGTCGCATTGGCGATTCCCTGGTCCAGGAAATCGAGTAGTTTATCTTTTATACTGAAGTCTTTCAGCATTTGATAAGCCAGGGTTTGAATCCTGAGATTGGCTGAACTGTTAATGCTGGCCCCGATGATCACCAGTCTTTCAAGATCCGAGACCTGTTTTCTTTTTTCCGGATCCACCAGGTTGGTGGCCGTCTGATTGATATACCCGGCGGATTGGGAGATAGAGTGTTCCGTCAGTTCCATGATCTTTCCAATAACGGACTCATTTTCATTTTGAAGAACGTGAGCGGACTTGATCATTTCGTTAATGGATCCCATCTCCTTGATCAACAGGGTCCCATCAAATGCGACTTGGTTATTCAAAGAGGAAACGGCCCTGTTGAGATGATTTTCAAATTCTGATTGATTGATTTCTCCCAGGAAAAACCGATCCGAGTTGCCGGCAATGGAATGCACATAATCGGTTGCTGAGTTAACGGCTGCTGTTTTGGATTTTAGATTATTCAACTGATTGTTACCCTGAATTGCAAGGTAGACAATCAGACAGGCGATAATCACAGCTTGAATAACACTGGGTAAAGAAAATTTGTACTTAAGTTTCATTCCATCTCCTATGTCATTTCAAAGAAAATCTATTCATATACGTTGAAAACATTAGCCTATTTCTTTAATCTGGTTTTTACGATTAAGAAAATCGCTCGCATTGCTTCGCCATTATAATACAAAGCTGCGATGAAAACATTAAAAAAACAGGTCAGAGCAAAAATGTCGGAGATAGACATCGATGATATTACCGGTTTAACACTCAACATTAAAACGTGTTGTTTCCACAAAACATAAAACTATCGCTCAGGACTCATCACTGGTTGATGAGTTCGTAAATCTTTATCCTATAAAGATCTGGTATTGTTTTGGAATATTAAGTAAGATCAGCAAGAAGGCAGAACAGATACATCGTTTGGAAACCATCGCCAATTTAATGACGGTCCGGGGAATGCAATGAAGGATGTATTAGTAATAACCTCAGGGATAATTCATCCAAGTTTTTTGTCACGGTTTGCCTTAACCGGTTTTCTCAAAGAACTGACCGGATTTCAGTTTCACTTTTCAACAGCAACTGATGATTTAAGACTGCTCCAAAAAAAGAACTTCTCATCATTGATTCTATTTTTGCATCGTTCAAGACTCTCTCAGCAATCCGTCAAAGCTTTAAGCCTGTTTCTGATGAAAGGGGGAGGTCTGCTCGCATTCCATACCAGTTCGACCTGCTTCAGCAGTCATCCTGATCTGTGGGAGATGATTGGAGGCAGGTACCTCTTCCATCGCCCGGTGTCTGAGTTCAAGGTTACACCCAAAAAGGAAGACAATTCAGTTTTTGCCGATATTTCGGGTTTTCTTGTAAAAGACTCCCTGCCGATTCATGAACTCGAATTCGGGGTGACCACACATTTCGAAGCTCACCTCCAAAACGCGACTGTTCCGGTTATCTGGTCCAAAGAATACTACCTGGGTAAGGTGTTGTACTGCTGCCTGGGTCATACGACTGCAAGCCTGAAATCAAAAGAGGTGAAAGAAGTAATTGCCAGAGGATTGATTTGGATTGATCCAGCCATCGATGAATGAAAAAATGTTAGACGCTAATCTTCACCACTGATGTATCTGTATCAGACCTACCCACAGAGAAGGGACTTTAACGCTCTTTCTAAAACCCTTTGACAAGATGCATGCTTGCTTTTAAGATTTTGCGCCGAAACGGTTAACAGTTTGACTGGCTGGTACAAAATTAATCAATTGTGCAAATTTGATTTCGTATTATTCCGAATTTATCAAAATCACCCAATAAATTTCTCAAATTCATCAATATTTGCCCGAGCGGCTGATCAGCTAAGTTGGAAGATGATTTTCACATCATTCTGTTGACTTTTTGAAAAAAATAACTTTAAATAGAGCCGATACATTCCAGGAAAGCGGCAACAGTGCTTGTTTTATGGCTTCAAAAGGAATGCGTTGTCCGTACCCTGTGTTATGTTGAATTTGTGATAGCATCGTTTATTTTTAAATAAAAAGGAGGAAAAATGAAAAAGCTTTGTATTTTCATCAGCTTGGTTTTCGCTCTTGCTCTGATGAGTGATAGCGCTCTGGCTGGTGATCCGAATACATTTGTGAAGGCAACTTATGGAACCGTCCGAACACTCGATGTTGCTACTGCTTATGATACGACCAGTGGCATGAGGCTTCGGAACATTTATGAAACCCTGGTTGAATTCGACGGTGAGTCCACTGAAAGATTTCGTCCGCTGTTAGCAACTGAAGTACCTTCTGTTGAAAATGGTGGAATATCCAAAGACGGGCGTGTATACACCTTCAATATTCGCAAGGGTGTGAAGTTTCACGAAGGTCAAACCCTGACTCCAGCAGACGTTGAGTACTCTCTGGAAAGAAATATGATCGTTGACCAGGAAGGTGGACCGTCCTGGATGATGTTGGAAGCTGTAACCGGTTACGGCGGAACAAGGAAAGACGGCAAGATTATCCCTGGTGTTTTCGAAAAGATCATGGATGCTATCGAAGTTAAAGGAAACAAAGTTGTTATTACTCTTCCTGCCGCTTATCCTCCTCTGATGGGAATGCTGCAGTATGCAGGCCAGTCCATTTATAACAAGAGCTGGGCAATTGCAAATGGTGCCTGGGATGGAACACTGGCAAATGCTGCCAAGTACAACGGTCCTGATTTCAACACCGAGCCCCTGCAAAACGTTGCTAACGGTACAGGTGCTTACAAACTCAAGTCCTGGGAAAAGTCAAACCAGTTCGTATTTGAAAGATTTGATGGATATTGGGGTCAAAGACCTGCCATCAAGACTGCAATTGTCAAGTATGTTCCGGAATGGACAACCCGTAAGCTGATGCTGCAGAACGGTGATGCCGATACTGTTACCGTTGACAACACTTACTATCCGGAAGTTAAGGCAATGAAAGGTCTGAAGATTCATCTGGTTCCCCAGTTGGGTGTTTCCATGGCTTTCATGAATCAGAAGATCAACATGACCGCTAATCCGGACGTTGGAAGTGGAAAACTGGATGGCAATGGTATTCCTTCCAATTTCTTTGCTGACATCAATGTCAGAAGAGCTTTCCAGCACGCCGTAGATTATCGTGCGATGAGAGAAGATGTAGCCAACGGCCTGATCCATAATCCCAGAAGCCCCAACGTAATCGGATTGCCCTATTACAAGAAGGTGCCTCTGCCGGATTTCGATCTTGAAAAAGCTGCTGCCTTCATGAAGAAAGCTCACGGTGGAAAAGTTTGGGAAAAAGGTTTCAAAATGACCATTACCCATAACACCGGTAATACACTCCGCGAAGCTGCCGCCATGATGATGGCTGAAAACATCAGCTCACTGAATCCCAAGTTCCAGATTGAAGTACGGAACGTTCAGTGGAAAGACTATACAGTCAAATATCGCCAGGGACTGTATCCTATCTTCATTATTGGTTGGGGCGCTGACTATCCCGATCCTCACAACTTCCTCTATACTTTCATGCACTCCAACGGTGTATACGGAAAGCATATGGGTGTTGCCTACGGCGACGTAGACAAGCTTTGTGATGAAGGCATCCAGAATGCCGATCCTGCAGTTCGAAAGAGAGTTTATCATAAGCTCCAGGACATCTGGTATGATAGAGCTCTGGCTGTCGGTGTTTATCAGAACATCCTAGTCAAAGCTTACAGGGAAGAAACCACAGGTTTCGTACCCAATCCGATGTTTGCTGACGCGTATGAACTGCTGAGACTGATGAAAAAGCGGTAAGCTGACCTAATAAAAGATTCGCAGGACTTCCTGCGAATCTTTTTTTTTTGCCCCTATGTTTTTCTACACGCCTTCAATCCTGCCGATACGGCGGAAGCAAACCTCACTTTCAGGATACTAATCGTGGCAGTTTTTATTTCCAGAAGGTTAATTTTCCTTGTTTTTGTGATGTTTGGAGTCTCCTTCATCATCTTTGGCCTTCAAATGACATTCAGCCCGGAACGAAGGGCTATGGTTTTTGTAACAACCCCTCAACAGGCGAAGGACATTCCAGTCCTCATAAAAAAATATGGATTTGATCAACCTTTTTACAAGCAGTATTTCACCTGGTTGAAGGAAGTAACCAGTGGACACCTGGGATACTCGCTGGTTGCATCAGATTCTGTCTGGAGAGCTTTCTGGAGGTACTTCCCCATCACCTTGGAGCTAAACATTTTTTCCTCACCATGTATCATTCTTTTCGGAATATGGCTGGGGACCAAGGCAGGGCAGAAAGCCAACACCTTTACTGACCACTTTACCCGGATATTCTCTATCGTGGGTTGGTCGCTTCCAACTTTTCTCTTCTCCCTGGTCATGCTCATGATTTTCTACGGCTATTTCCGGCTGTTCCCGCCCAGTGTGCTGGGGGATGAGCTGACGTTACTCGTTTACGGCAATACCGGGGAGTTTGTACGCTATACCGGAATGTTTACGGTCGATGGTATTCTAAATGGCCGGCTGGACGTGACATTTGAGGCATTAAAACACCTTGTGATGCCTGTTCTAACACAAATGGTGGTAATCTGTGCCATTCTGATGAGGGTTATGCGTTCCGGTATGCTGGAGGAAATGGGTAAGGACTATGTCATCACCGCCCGAGCCAAAGGTGTTGACAAAAAGACGACAATCCTAAAGCACGCCCGGAGAAATGCCCTGATTCCCGTTATTACAGTAGCCGGGCAATTGGTAGCCGCTCTGATGGAAGGAAGTATCGCAGTGGAGATCATTTTCAATCGGAAAGGACTCGGCTGGTGGTTGGCAGAATCCGCCATGCAGCTTGATATGCCGGTGCTGATGAGCCTGTGTCTGTTTATTGCTATTGTTTTTGTATTGGCTAATTTAACAGTCGATATCATCTATGCTTATGTCGATCCCAGAATACGTTTAAGTTAATCCATCAGTATAAAATGCTAGAAAACCATCCAAGATTAAAAGAGTTACGATACACGCTCTTCAGGATTTTCAGGAATCCTTCAGCGATTATCGGTGTTATCCTGCTCCTGTTTTTTATATCAGTTGCGGTTTTTGCTCCTTACATTGCCCCACCAAAGTATCCCAATCGGCCCTACATGATGCCCAGGGCCGGTTACACCATCACACCTAAACCGCCGGATGAAAAAAATATTTTCGGTACGACTGAAGGTCAATACGATATTTTCTACGGTGTGGTCTGGGGAACCCGGACAGCGTTCAGGGTTGGTTTGAGTGTGATCATATCAGCGGTGATCATCGGTGTCTTTTTGGGCACCGTTGCCGGGTACTTTGGAGGGAAGGTCGATGAAATAATTATGCGCTGCGTGGATGTGGTGTTTGCCATCCCGTTCCTTGTGCTGGCGATGGCGATCGTGGTGTCGCTGGGACGGGGGCTGGATGTGATTATCATAGCCATTGCGGCGGTCGCCTGGAGAACCTATCCCCGGGTGATACGATCGGCAATTCTTTCGGTCCGGGAGCAGGATTTTGTGCAGGCAGCAAAATCCATGGGGGTATCGGATTTCAGAATTATGATACGTCATATTATCCCCAATTCCATCTATCCCGTGATGGTAATCGCCTTCATGGAGGCGGGATCGGTGGTTCTGACGGCTGCATTTATGAGCTTTCTCGGGTTGGGGGCACCCAAGGGTTATGCTGACTGGGGGCAGATGGTGGCCCTGGCAAGAAACTATATTGTGGGTCCGCCGGATGATCCCCTGAAATTCTGGTACTGTATTATCGTACCGGGAGGAGCGATTGTTCTCTTTGTATTGGCCTGGTCACTGATTGGAGACGCCCTGAGAGATGCATTTGATCCGAAGATTCGTCGTAAGTAAAGACAGTATCGACCCGATGATGTGAATACGGGGCAATTCAAGAACATGTTCCCGAAACCTGAATATTAGAATATACAACCCTGAGATTTTTCGAATGTCAGCACTAATAGAAATCAAGGATCTGGTTACCAATTTTTACACCTATGAAGGCGTGGTTAAAGCCTTGAACAAAATCAGCCTTGAAGTAGAAAGTGGTCTCACTTTTGGTCTGGTTGGCGAATCCGGTTGCGGAAAGAGTGTACTGGTTCGTTCCATCATGCGCATTGTACAATCCCCCGGTGTTATTGAGGGAGGGGAAGTCAAATTCCACATGAAGAAGAACGGTAAAGATGAGGTTATCGAACTTCTAAGTCTCTCTGAAGAGGAAATGCGGCAGATCAGGGGATCCGAAATCTCCATGATCTTCCAGGAACCCAATGCCGCTTTGAATCCCATCCTCAGTATTGGCTACCAGGTATCCGAAAGTTTCCTCTTCCATATATCCGAACAGATGTGCGCCAAGGTATTGGAAGACCTGGAGTCTCCACGGGATAATACCAATTTTATCTGGAAGTCCTTTCTGCGATATGCCTACCGGGTTGGATCCAAGGACGCCAAGGCTTTACCTCTTAGGATATTCAACAAGATTCCGATTTTAAAATGCTGGGACAAACGATTGAAAGAAGAGGCGACTCGCAGATCCATAGAAATTATCGACAAGCTGCATGTTCCTCACCCCGAGCAGGTGGTTAAAAGTTATCCCCACAACCTTTCCGGTGGAATGAAACAGCGGATTGTTATTGCCATTGCCCTGGCATGCAATCCCGAACTGCTGATTGCGGATGAAGCAACTTCCAACCTTGATGTGACGGTCCAGGCCCAGATCCTTGAACTGTTGAATGAGCTGAAAAAAGAGTATATTTCATCCATCATGCTGATCACCCACGACCTGGGGGTGGTTGCGGAGACCTGTGAAAGGGTAGGCGTTATGTATGCAGGTAACCTCTGTGAGGTTGCTGATGTCAGGGAGATTTTTAAAAATCCCAAACATCCCTATACAAAAGCCTTGTTAAACTCCGTTCCCAGGTTTTCCACCGAAGGCAGGCTGGCTGTGATTGACGGATTTGTTCCCAACCTCGTGAACCCACCATCGGGTTGCAGGTTTCATCCAAGATGCCCACTGACCATGGAACAGTGTAAGCAAAATGTCCCTGATCTCAAGGAAACCGGTGATCGCCACCTGGTCGCTTGTTATGCCGTTGACTAATCCCGATTCGCCAACACCAAGTTGAGTAGTTCAAAAATGGAAAAACTGATCGAATTAAAAAACCTCGTTAAACACTATCCGATCCTGGGTGGAATCCTCCGGCATCAGGTGAATGCAGTCCAAGCACTGGATGGAATCAATCTGGATATCTTAAAGGGTGAATGCCTGGGACTGGTGGGTGAATCAGGATGTGGAAAGACAACAACCGGCAAGGCTATTGTCAAGCTTCACGAAGCCACCAGTGGTGAAATCAATTTCCATCTCAAAAAGAAAGACGGCTCCACGGAGGTGAAGGATATCGTACCCATGTCCAACCGGATGTTGAAGAAGTCAGGAATCCGGGGTAAGTTGCAGATGGTGTTTCAGGACCCGACCACGTCGATGAATCCCAGGATGCTGATCAAGAATATCATTGCGGAACCCATCAACGAAGTGGAAAACCTGAAAAGTCGGGAGATGGAATCCAGGGTCAAAAAGTTGCTCAATACTGTTGGCCTGGGCGAGCAGCACCTGCTTCGTTATCCCCACGAGTTTTCAGGTGGTCAGCGTCAAAGACTGGCTGTTGCCAGGGCTATTGCGACCAACCCTGATTTTATTGTTCTGGACGAACCGACTTCCGCCCTGGATGTTTCCGTACAAGCGCAGATTTTGAATCTGTTGAAGGATCTTCAACAGCAATTGGGAATGACCTATCTTTTTGTTACTCATCATCTGCTGGTGGTCAAGTATATCAGTACCAGAATCGCGGTGATGTACCTGGGTAAAATTGTCGAAACAGCCAAGACCGCAGACTTGTTCAAAACCCCTTTTCATCCCTATACGTTTGCACTGTTGTCCGCCATTCCAAATGCCAACATCGATAAGAAATCGAGCCGGATCATCCTGGAAGGTGATGTTCCCAGTCCTCTGAATCCACCAAAGGGCTGTCGTTTTCATCCCCGTTGTCCTTTTGCCATTGAGCAGTGCAGAACTGTCGAGCCACAATTGGAAGACGTGGGCAATGGGCAAGCTGCTGCCTGTCACCGCAAGGAGGACGTTCCCAAGCTGGTGAAGGACAAGTTCAATTTCTACTTTAAAAACTGACCTATCAAATAGATTTCCGGCCCTATGACAAATATTCGAAGACAGACGGTTCTCGGATTAAAAGTAGGGCAGGAGTTTGTTATTGAGAGAAGGTTTTCCGCAGAAGAAGTGGCAGCCTTTGCTGCCATCTCCAAAGATGACAATCCTATCCACTCCGATCCGGACTTTATCTCATCCAAGGGGATGAAGGGACCGATCTGTCACGGCCTGTTGGTAGCTTCTATGTTGACTGAGATTGGTGGCCAGATCGGCTGGCTGGCATCGGAGATGAATATGAAATTTCTCCGCCCTGTCTATATTAATGAAACGATTCGTTGTATCTTCGCCATGGAATCAATCAGCCCGACTAACAGGGCAATTGCCAAAGTCGTTTTTAAGAATAGCGAGAACGAGACCGTCCTCAAAGCGACCCTCAAAGGAATCCTGCCCAGTAAGTCGGAACGGGAGATACTGGAAAACCTTACCGATTCTGCTTTTGATAAATAGGCTGCGATAAATGTTCGGGGATATGAAACGGTTTTGTGATCTCCTATTTAAATATCGTTACTTACCAGCTCCATTTTCGATAGTTGGGCTCTTTGATCAACTCCGATTTGGTAAGTAACAGATAAGGATAGGCAAATGCCAGGGCGTCGTTTTGAAGTTCCTGGGGTGGTGCATCTCCCTCGTAAGGTGCGATCATGAGCGAGAAGTTCTGTCGTTTACCATTATAGGAAGGGGCATAGGGATCCAGATGATCGGATGTCATAATGGCTGCCATCTTGCCGATTCCGGTTGTCGCGGTGGGATATTTGAATTGCCTTCCATAATAGCTGCCAAAAGGATTAAGGTGGATGCTGACACGATCCTCGACTTTTCTGGTCTGCATCGGGCAAAAGGCAAAACAGCTCAAGGCATCTACGGTTTGAGCTACCAGCAGTCCCTTGCTACCGTCTGATACTGCCACCCAACCGTGTGTGATCTGGTTATTGAAGGCATCCAGCTCTTCGTTTTTGGAAAAATCCGCGTAATTGAGATCATAAGAGCTGACATGTCCGAAGTAATTATGTTTCCAGATACGCAGATGCTTATGCTTTGAACCGAAGATAGCAGGACTGATCTCACAGGGAATTACTTCGGTCCAGTTGCCGTCCCAGGCTTTCTCCAGTTTTTCCGCACGCTCTTTGTTATATTTCTGGAAAGAGGTCACCGGATATTGGATCGTCATATCCACATAAAGATAGGGTATATCTTTAGTTAATTTGATTTGTCGTTTGAACTCGACCTTTTTCCCGCCGGCGGCTTTCAATAGCAAATCCGATTTTGTTCGTCTGAAATGTGTGTGGTGTTGACCGGCCTGTTGAAACTCAATGTCCTCCCAATCGGCAACTTCCGATCTAATTTTAGCATAGGTGACAGCACTTGCGAGTGTGGTTCCGGATATAAAATCAAACCCATTAAGAGAGAGCCCTGTTACGTTCCCGAAGCCATCGAATCGACAGGAAAGAGCATTATTTTCCATTATGTCATTGCGTAGGGGGCGGACGGTCTCACCTTCCCGTGGCTCCGGATCAGTGATGACGATTTTATAGGATCGCTCCTGGTTGGAATGAAATTTCTCGGTAAAGTAGAGTTGCGCTTTTTTGACCTCGCTTTTTTCGGTACTGGCAACGATATCAAAGGGTACTTTTTTTCCTTCGCTGTTCAATAAGGCAAAAGTATTGATATCCTCCTCATTCAGGTTCAGTGCGAGCTTAACCAGCATTTTTGAGTCATTGGCGGGATATGTAACCGCATTGGTCGAGATACCCCGATCATAATCCATCAACTGAAAATCGATGTCTTGTGAAAACCTGTCCAGTGAGCTTTGTTCCAGGGAAATGAATGCTTCCCGAGCTTTGTTAACCGAGGATTCCACGAGCTCTCCTGCCACCCTGAGTCGGGTTTCATTCATGATAGGAGATGATAGTCCAAAATGGGTGGTGGACATGCACAGGAGTCGTTCCTCGTAGGAGTCGTTTAGAAGGCGATCAATCTTCTCCTGCGTTTCACTTTCCCCGAGTAATTGTGCCAGCTTCCGGGTTTGCAATTCCAGGATTCGGGAACGTTCAATTCCGGTCCAAAGCCATTGGTTCGACCATTTTTCTGCCCAACTGGAGAGTCCATCAAAGCTGCCATCGGCAGTATCCTGGCGAAGTTCGATACTGCCAACCGGTGGATGACTTTGCATGTATTTCCCGGGGGTGGAAAAGGCGACGAAGTCGAGCTTCGTCAGGCTTTTCACCAATCCTTCCAAGCCCTGTAAGGTTGAAAGGTAGCGGGTAACAACCGGGTAATCGAACCTGACCCAAAACTCATCATCGGCATCCATATCTATCAACACCATCAGATCTGATGGCTCGGAGAGAGCTAATTGCTGTTTACGGATGTTTTTCAGCCATCTGGCTAGTGAAAAGTTATCCATCAGGTCCCCGGCGTTGTAAGCTGGCATCAGGGTCATTGTCTCGTCAAGTCCTTCATACCGAAGTGTCAGGGGGTTAAATCTCTCGACCAGAGAAAGGGGCGGAACAAAATTACTGAAACAGTTGAAGGGAAGCGCACTATTGAAAAGGCTGATGCTTTCAATGCCGTAGTGGGGATACAACTTGAGATGAATCGGGGTGAACATCATCTCCTGGGGCCTGACCATTGGAGTAAAAGAACCAAATATGTCCTTCAGGCCGGACTTGAATGGATTTGAGATCGATCGGGTTACGACATCTTCAAACTCCCTGGCGGTGTGAGCACTGACAAGCCCGTTATTAAAGGACATGATCTGAAACTCATCTCTCCCGCCTTCCAGCCTCCTCTTCCAATCCTCAATGATGTCAGGACAGTGTTCGGGCATAATGGTTTGCAGTGAGAAGTAGTTCTCACTGTCCCAGGTTCCGCAGACATCAATCCCCTGCTCATTGAACCTGTCCAGTGTTCTGATGATGTGTCTGATGATACGAATATCCTTGCCAAATCCATTTTCATCAGGGGTATCACCTCTGTAGGAGTGGTAGAAGTTGACATGAAATCTGAATGCGACATATATTTTACAATTTTCCATAACTCTCCTTCTCACCATCCGACAGATCGATTTGACATCAAATACAAAATTCGCAGATATGTCATTATATGTCCCAAATCGCAGGATGACAATGGAAACAACGTAAATTTAACAATCCCGGTGGATGCTGTTTTTAATTGGATCTTATTAACAACACTTACTAGGAAACGAGCATATAAAACAGAGCTCATATGCCTTTTATGTCCTTGACACCGGGCACATAAGTTAATAACACTAACTCAGGATTGAATCAAATGGAGTCGATTTGCATATCCCCGTTAACCAAACCTCAAAAAATCAGAAGGAGCTTTATGAAACCACATCCGGGTGGATCCAATCAGATATATTTTACGAAGGATCATGACATGGTCCGTCGTGCCGTTGCCGACTTTGTCAATAAGGAGATTAACCCATATGTCGATGAATGGGAGGAAAAGGGAGAGGCGCCATTAAAAAAACTTTTCAAAAAAATGGGCGAGCTGGGATTCCTGGGGATACGTTATGATCCTCAATACGGTGGCCAGGGACTGGACTACTGGTATGAAACAGTGATGTTGGAAGAGTTGGGACATATCAAAGCCTTGGGTCTCTCCGTTGCCATTTCGGTTCAAACCAATATGGCGACTCCTGCGATAGATGAATTTGGCAGTGACTACCTCAAGGACAAATACCTGAGAGCTGCCATTGCCGGAGAAATGGTTTCTGCTATTGCGGTAACGGAACCCGACGCCGGATCAGATGTGGCTGCACTTAAAAGCAGGGCGGTACGGGACGGAGATCATTATGTGCTAAACGGCTCAAAAATCTATATTACCAACGGTGTCCAGGCCGATTTTTACACCCTGTTGGCAAGAACGAGTGATGATCCCGGATACCATTCTTTCAGCCTTTTTGTGGTGCCTTCGGGTTTGCCTGGTGTTTCGGTCGGGAGAAAACTGGATAAGCTGGGTGCCAGGATCAGCGATACAGCGGAACTCTTTTTTGATAATGTCAGGATTCCGGCAGAAAACCTGATTGGCAAAGAGGGGGAAGGATTCATTTACCAGATGCAGCAGTTTCAACACGAGCGTTTCTCACTACTTCCCTACATCTGTATTGCAGCCAGAGACATCATAGAAATGACCGCCGACTATGCAAAAAAACGAACTGTATTTGGCAAACCGCTGATTAAAAAACAGGCTGTACAACATAAACTGGTCGAATGGCTGACTGAGATCGAATGCCTTCAACAATTGGTCTATCATATCGTACGGTTGAAAACCGAAGGTATTGATGCTTCCAAAGAAATTTCCATGGCGAAACTCAAAGCAGGAGAGAAATTCCAGGAGATCGTGGCCGGCTGTTTAAGATTGCACGGAGGTATGGGATTTATGAGTGAAGCGCTGATCTCAAGATATTACAGGGACTGTTGTGGGCTTTCTATTGGGGGCGGAGCAGATGAAGTAATGAAAAACGTGATTGCCAAATTGCAAGGATATTGAAAGATGATTATTTTCTCAAGTTCCTGAGGTCGATATTGATTCGGTCAATGCGTGGGGTCTGTCTGTGAGGCAAGGTTTGGTATATCTTGACGATGAAACTTACTTTTTCTGGAGGAAGATAGAGAGTGCATCCAAGGTCTTTTCGACGAACTGATTGTTTATGTCATATACCTTGGCACAGTTTTGTCGCCGTTCGGTAAGAAATCCGGTTGCGCTCAACTGTTTCAAATGTCGTGAAGTTGCAGATTGGCTTAGATCCAGCAGATTCATTATCTCCTGGGATGAGAGCTCACCCTGTTGGGATATGACCTGCAGCATCCGCAAGCGAGTGTCATCGGCCAGCGCATTCATGCGTACATTAATGTCATTTCGGTTCAAATCCGAGGTTTTCTCCTGATTGCCTTCCGGAAGACGGGCGCCATAGAAGATTATAACCGTTCTGCCGGTGATAATCTTCACCACATAAGGTCCAATATGAACCGAAGGGACAAAAACAATCTTGCCCACTCGCTTGATCCACTCGAGTTTCCAAGGCCACTCCCGCCACTCTTCCGCAAATTCATGGTTGGTGACCATCCTCACAGCATCAATTCGGTCCATTCCGGTTAAATCCAATTGGTTGAACGCAGATGCGGATTCTTCGAGCATCAATTTGTTTTTCTCCCACTCTTTTGAGAGATATCTTTCCCACATATGGGTCAGATGGGAAATCAGAAACCTCTTCAGCTTTGGCGGATCTTTTAAATACGGATAACTCAAGGCTTCAACCTCAAAATCCGAATAACGAACGTCAAAATTATCCCTGATAAATTCCAGATAGGTCTCTTCGCTTTTCAGAATACTTTCATGATCGACCGAAATCGGCTCATGAGATGCCGGATCTCCGTTGCTTTTTTCCAGCAGAACAATAAATGAATATCGTTTAAAAAGGTTATCCCTGAATGCTTCCGGCTCCCAAGTCTCCAAATCCGCCAGATATTCAGGGACGCTCGCGTAGTCGTCATCCGTCAGAATGCAATAATACAACCCGAACAGGGCTATTCTGTTATTCAGTTTCTCCTCTTCGGTCATCGATCTGAACGTATCGATCATCCAGCTATTCAGGCCGGGATACTGATCCGGTTTTTTCAGCAAAATCAGACTGGCAAAAAAGTTCTGAACCGGTTTCAGGGATACGGAAACGGATGCCTTTTGGGGAACAACGACGGGATCGATTTGCATTTATTTACCTTTTTATAGTTTAAGCCAGTGTACCGTAACGAGTTCGAAGACCGGAACCCAAACCGATCAGGAGCTTGCCGAGATTATCCAGGGCCAGGCAAATCACGCTGGTTTCCCTGCTCTCTCTCTTTTCCATCGGTCTTAACAGCCTTTCTACTTCCGCTTTATTGAGAAAGTCTCTCTGTCTGTACTCTGCTTCCACTTCCAGTGCATGCCAGTTCATCATGACTACCTCCGACTGATGTCTGTTACCTAATTACTAAAACCAACTGGTTTTAGTCAATTTAACCGCTTAACCGGAATAAATTAGTTAACCCGGTTAAGTGAATATGTATAATAATATAGTAGTTAAAAGCCCAATTGTCAATCAATTGGCACACTTGTAATTATCTGAATATATGAATAAAACAAAAATAAATTGAAAAAGTTAACAATCTAACCCGGTTAACCGGGTTAGATTGTTAAGCTGTTTTGATGAATCACTTATGGAAATCGAAAAGGTTCGGATTATTACAACTCCTTAAAGAGCATTCTGGTTGCAGATTTGGAGTTGTCGGGATGATTTAGCTCCGTTCTTTTCCCAGTTTCTCTAAGCTGTATATTTAATGGAGTATGAAAGACTATCTGAGTTTGAGTTTGTTATTGACGCTCCATCTGCTTTTAACCGCATCTAATCTGCTTATGCTGCTTTGTACCTGATTTGGATGGGAGTATTGCCGAAGTTGTCCGATATGGGCTCATTGATCGATCAGCAATTTCTTTATTAGTAAAACGGTAAATGTAACGGACAGGATCGATTTATGATTAGCAAGCCCGAAGTTGTGTTTCGAATAAGCGGAGATTGATAATAACTTGAAAGGGGGTAATGATAATCCGTTGTTGTCATGGTGAACAAACCCCTGTACAAGTGTAAGGAACTAAATTGGTTCGCAAGTCAGGGAATTGAGATTGTTAATCATCAAACGAGGTCTTTATGAAAGGATGGAGCGAGGATGAGTTTAAAAACAGGGAGTTAATGGCACCTTGCGGTTTATATTGCGGCGTATGCGCCGTTTATATCGCCACCCGGGATAAAAATGAAAAGCTGAAAGGGATTATGGGAGGGCTTTACGGTTCCAAACCGGAGGAAACGGAATGTCTCGGATGTATGCAGTCGGGATCAAATCAAAAGTTATATGGTGCTTGCCAGCTTTGTGAAATCAGGGACTGTGTCAAATCAAAAAATTTATACTCTTGCCACCAATGTGAGGAGTGGCCCTGCAAACTGACAGACAACTTTCCCATTAGTACCGGAAACCGGGTTATCAAGAGAACCATCCCCATCTGGCGGGAAAAGGTGGCGGCCCGGGGCGATGAAGAAGGGAGTGTCGACTGGGCCCGATCCGAGTGCGAACGCTATCATTGTCCCGAATGCGGTGAACCCTTATTCAGAGGAGCACAGCGCTGCAGAGCCTGCAAAAGTGAAATTGCGGATCGACTCGATGGAGGTTTCGAATGGCTGGGTAGCGGCGATTCGGTCAAAGATATATTCGGAAAAAAGTAGTTTGAAACAAATCACCACTTATTGGATTTGTAACGAATGAACTTGAGAGTTTTACCCTTCACCATGGCATTATATGACCGGGTCCTGGAACTTTGGCAGCAGTGTGAAGGGATCGGACTGGGCGATTCCGATTCAAGAGAAAACATCGCCCTTTTCCTGGAAAGGAACCCGGGCATGAGCTTCGTAGTCGAATCTGAAAAGATATTGCTGGGTGCCGTTATGGCAGGTCACGATGGTAGGAGAGGCTATATTCATCACTTGGCGGTTCTACCGGACCGGAGAAGAAAGGGAGTTGGCAGGATATTGGTGGAAAACTGTCTGAAGAGTCTGAAAAATGCCGGAATTTTGAAGTGCCATATTTTTATTTTTAATCAAAACGAGAACGGGCTCAAATTCTGGGAGTCCGTCGGTTGGTCTGTCCGTAAGGATATCAGCATCGTATCGAAATTTATTGATTAGGTTGACTGAGTTGGAAACGGATTGAGATTGCCTGAAATCGATCAATCCAAACAACAGATAATCTGTTAAGAGGAGCTTTTATGAGCCTGATCCGGATTAACGAGGATTTGTGTAAGAAGGATGGTATTTGTGTCCAGGAGTGCCCTGTTGTGATAATCAGCCAGGAGAGCGAAGAACTCTGCCCGGTTGTGGTCCCCGGTGGAAATGATCTCTGTATCGCCTGTGGTCATTGTGTGGCTGTTTGTCCCCAGGGAGCGCTGGATCACGCTTCCGTGCCATTGGAATCCTCTCCCTCAATCATCAAAGAAAACGTCATTGACCATCAACAGGCAATCCAGTTTCTGCGATCACGTCGTTCCGCCCGTAAGTTCAAAAACAAACCCGTTGAAAAGCAGGCCATTCAGGAACTGATAGAAATCGCACGCTATGCTCCAACCGGCAGCAATGCTCAGGAAGTAGAATGGACCGTGTTTACCAAAAAAGAGGATTTGAGGAAGGTTTCTGAACTGACTATCGATTGGTTAAGAAAGGTTCTGGATGGTCCTATTAAGGATACCATGCCATCATATTTTCCCATGATTGTAGCCGGATGGGATTTCGGGATAGATGTAATTCTGAGAGAAGCCCCGGTGCTGGTGGTGGCATCCGCCCCGGGTGAGGCAGGAAACGGCTTGGTGGATCTGACAATAGCCCTTTCCTACCTGGAACTGGCTGCGAGCACCAATGGGATGGGCACCTGTTGGGCCGGGCTTGCACAATTGGCGTTGCTTCATTCACAGCCGTTGCAGGAATTTATCGATCTGCCGGAAGGTCACGCAAGTCACTACCCCATGATGCTGGGGTATCCTAAATTTCGCTATCACAGACTACCGGAAAGAAAAAATCCCAAAGTTTACTGGAGAGAATAAAAACGGTGGTCAAGGGAGCGTTGATCACGCTCCCACCTGGTCACTGTTGTTGAGAGAGGCTAGGTTCTGATCTCCAAATCGGTCAGGGGGTAGGAAACACAGGAGTGAATGAATCCGAACATTCGGTCCGATTTGCGTAGCAGGGTTCCCTTGGGTTGAAAGACCTTTCCCTCCAATAGTTTTACCCTGCACATACTACATTCTCCGGAACGACATACGGCCGGGACCAGCAAACCGTTATTTTCCATTGCGTTCATCAGGGAAATACCGGATCTGGAGGTGAAGCTTTTCTCACCGTTTACTCTAATGGTAACCGTCTCATCTCCTGATATCTCCGATGGCCAACCTTCGCAATTCCAGGGTTGAGCCGGCGCGCCGTACATCTCCCTGCGGATCTTTCGACCGGGGACATTCAAGGTTGATAGCTGTTCCAGAATGAAATCGTACATTGCCTGGGGACCGCATACAAAAAGAGTTCGATCTTTCAAGTTGCCGGCCAGGCGTGTTATAATGTCCGCAGTCAGATAACCTGAAGGACCTTTGAAGCCTTCGGGTGGATTTTCGAAGACCGGAAAGAAGTCGATATTTTCATTTACGACAGAAAGCTCAGATAACACCTCAAAAAAGATAGCATCCCTAATCTCTTTCGCTCCGTAGAGCAGAATAATCTTTTGATTCAGTCCTCTGGCAATGGTATTGCGGATCATGCTCAGAAAAGGTGTCACACCGCTACCGCCGGCAAGGCACACAATGGTATCATCGTGTATCAGGGGGTTGTAACAGAATACGCCCTGGGGACCGGAGCTGAACAACCGATTCCCGGGCGTGATTTCATCCAGCAGGAAGTTGGAGACCAGACCCTGCTCCACTCTTTGAACGGTGATATCCCAATAAGACTTCTCCGTAGGTGACGAAGAGATGCTGTAAGGTCTGGACGTTTTGATCTTTCCGGTGTCCACGTGAAGAGCGATGTACTGGCCTGCCTGAAATGGAGGGAGAATCCCTTCAACCGGCTTAAGGCGCAAGGTTTTGGTGACGTGGGTCTCTTCAATAATCTCTGCAACCTTTAGTTCAACTAGGGAAGGGTGAATGGCATTAACATAACGGAAAACCTCCCCTTCATGTTCGTTAAAATCCGTTCCGGATTTGAGACTGTTCTCAATTTCGGCAGTGACATCCGCGTAGCCTTCCAATTGCTCCATCAATTCCCGTTTCATGCAACCTCCTCTGCCTTTTTGATTTCCCTTTTAATGCTGCGAGCCGCCTTAACGCCTGATTCAAGCGTGGGTTGAAAACCACAAAGCCCGACCCATCCTCCCGCACCGTACAGTCCCTTAATTTCAGACCTATTGGCAATAAAGTGATCGGAGTCTTTGATATGATGCTCGAATCCGTAAATGGCTCCTGTCGGATGACCAAGATAGCGCATACAAGTGATGGGGGTGGCAACCTCAATCTCTTCAATGTGTTTTCGCAAGTCAGGATAGAGCGGTTCAATGACTTTCAGCATCTGATCCGCACATTTGAATTTTGTGTCATAATACTCATCCGGGGGGATCTTCAACCAGGGCTGTCCGTATTTCAGAGTGACCAATGCCACCTGGCTGGCGCCTTCCGGAGAAAACTCCTTGTCTCTCAAATCATAACAACTTAGAACCAGGGCATCCTGTGAACTAATGTCAAGCTCTTTCATCCTCTCGAAAGCTGCATCCTCATCGGTATTTCCCATGAGAAAATTGGTGGACTCTGTAATCCCCACAGTTTCGGGTTCACAGTCCAGTCCCATATAAAGTATAAATCCGGCTTGGGATATACGACTTTGCTTCAGCTCTTTCATGGTCGACTCCGGGATGTGCTCCGAGCCGATTAAATCGACATAGGTGGTGATTTTGGAAGCATTGGAAACGATATAACGACAGGTGATCTCTTCACCCATATCGGTGACAACCCCGCGAACACGACCTTCTTCGATTATGATTTTCCTGGCTCCGCAATTATACTGAATCGTCCCTCCGTTTTCGGTGACAACCTCAGCTAATGCCGATGAAAGTGCCATGGAGCCTCCCTTCAGGTGGTAGGGCTTGAACTCACAAAAACCAAAAAACATCGCTGCCATGTCGCTGAAGTTCATTTTCTTCGGGGGAAGGCCGATATAGGTCCAGTAGGGAGAAACAGCCGTTTTTAGCAGGGGTTCTTTGAAAAACTCGTCCAGAACCTGTTGCGTGCTTTTAAGGGCATATTTAAAGTAAAGCGGGTATTTCTCAGGGCTGGTTTCCGGATCCTGCATGTAATACACCCCGATAACCTCCGAGAAGAAGCGATAAACGAAATTAAAGAAGTCGGCAATAGCTTCCTTTTCAGACGGAAACCGCAACTGTAACTCCCTAACTACCTCCTTGATATCCGGTCTCAGGGTGAGGTCGAAGTTTTCCGATTGAACAACGATTCTGTAGAGGTCATCCATTTCGACAAACTCGAGTTTGTCCATAACCCCAATCCGGTCCAACAGACCTCTCAGGGGGCCGGGATATTCGGATGATCCGATTCCGCTCAATTGATGGAGAGCCACTTCGAATTCAAATCTTCCCCTGCAGAAACTGGTCGCTGCACCTCCCGGTATGTTATGTCTCTCCAGAAGAAGTACGGAGGCGCCTGCCTTTGCTAACGAAGCGGCGGCTGTCAAACCTCCGTTTCCTGCACCTATTACAATCGCATCATAATCAGTCATGGTTTGTTCCTCGATGAATTCCCAAAAGGAAGCCGGGGAAATCCCCTGGCTTTTATCCCTTTGGTACTCCCCTATAAGTTTAATTAACCGGTGATCTGTTCCAGGCGATCCATCAGGTCACTGGCATCCCTGATAATATCATCAACTATCTGTTGAACAGGCTTGATCTCGTCGATCAGGCCGACAACCTGTCCGCCGGCAATGGGGCTGATCTCGGTGTTACCATTGTCATAGGCCAGTTTGCCCTTGCCGCCGGCAAGTTGATTGATGATGTCTTCCAGGGTTGCCCCGCCAGCTTCCATTTCCAGAACCTTGGCCGAAAGTTCGTTCTTTACTACCCTCAAGGGATTGAATATCGATTCCATCACCAGCTCTGTATCGGTCTCCTTGGCATGCAACAGTTTCTGTTTGAAATTAGGATGGATGGGAGACTCTTCTGAAGCGAAAAACGCAGTGCCCATCAGCACACCTTCGGCTCCCATGGACAAAGCCCCTAAGAAGCCGGAGCCCGTTGCAACACTACCTCCCGCAATGACCGGAATATCAAGTGTTTTAACAGCAAGGGGCAGCAGAATAAAAAGCGCCACATTGCCCATGCCCACATGACCACCTGATCCGTACCCGAGAATAGTAACTGCATCAACACCCAGGGACTGGGCTTTGAGGGCATGCCGGATGCTGGTCAGTTTATGGATGATTTTAATGTTTTCTTTTTTGAGAATCGGTAGAATTTTATGCGGGCTCGCCCCTGCCGTTTCCACGAATTTCACACCCTCTTCGCAGATGACATGGCAGAATTCCAGGGTTCTGTCAGTCATTGGCAGTTCGGGAAGCATGGAGATATTTACCCCAAAGGGCTGGTCTGTCAGTGTTCGTATTTTTCTGATTTCATTTCTCAGGTCTTCCGCTGATTCAAACGTTTCTGCCGTAATAAAGCCGATTGCACCGGTATTGCAGACATTTGCGACAAACTCCGCTCGACTGACCCACTGCATGCCACCACAGAGTATGGGGTAGCGGGTTCCGAGCATTTGGGTGATTTTTGTTTTGAATTCCCTTGTCATTTTCCGCCTCTCCTTTTCCATAAGGGGTAAAAAGCCAGAGTATAACCATGCTGATCACCCGGACCTGACCATTTGAGCATATTGAATCATATTTCAGATCATCGGGATTGATAGCAGTGTTCCGTATTCGGAGATCCGGAACAACCTCATCCCGGTTCAAGTAAGGGATTTGTATATGGTGCAGCACGGTCGACATTAATTGACAGATCTTACCTGTCAGGTTAGCATTACTAACAATTTAGAAACCCGTCAAGTAATTATGAGATATATGATGCTGAAAACAACATAATTACAATATAATGTAATAAAAAAAGATCAAGTGAGTTTTAATAACCTAAACTAAATCAAAACACTGTTTCATACACGGGTATTGGTTTTTGGAATTTTGTCTGATGAGATCCGATTTTTCTTGACGCTGTTACTATACATCCCTGGTGAGATGGTTTAGTTTTACACTAGGGTAAACAGGAAGATATCATTTCCCGGATCGAAGATTAATGTTGCTAATCCTTGGATTGAGGAAGATGGTCTAGTGATTGATTGTCATGATATCGCCTGTTCTGAATCGAGTAACCGGAATTATACTCCTATGAACGAAAACAACCTGCAAAAAAGAAAAAAAACACCTCCGGCCGGTAAGTTAAAAATTATGGATTCTCTGAGGAGTTTGCTGGAGACTAAAGAATTTGGGGCAATCACCACAGCAGAGATTGCCAAAACTGCAGGTGTCACGGAGGCGTTGATATATAAGTATTTTAATGACAAAAGAGATTTACTTCACCAGGTCTTGAGAGAATATCTGGAGGAGTACATGGTGCGTTTCGGATTGGATTTAAAGGGAATCAAGGGTTCACTTAATAAACTCAGAAAACTGATCTGGGTTCATTTTCATACCTATTCTTCCAATCGCGTATTTGCCAGAATTCTTCTCATAGAGGTTCGTAATCACCAGGATTACTACGCCAGCGAGACCCATAAATTCGTGAAGAAGTATGCTGATATGATTCTCGACATCGTGGAGGAGGGGATGGAGAATGGCGAAATCCGGAGCGACATACCTGCAAAAATGATCCGACAGGGAATCCTGGGAGGAATCGAACATATCTGCCTCACCCGTGTGGTGTTTGGAAGGGAGATTGAACCTGATGTTCTCACCGATGACCTTTGTGAACTGATTTTTTCAGGGATCGCCAATCGGGGAAAATAAACCTTCAACCCCATTTTATCCCACGGGAAGTAAAGTTTGACCTACATGTTTTAAATTTCGTTTAACAGCCCGAATCAACAGACGGTCCATCTGAAACCTGTCTGAATTACTCACATCATTGGAAATCTATTGCCTTTAAAAACGAATTAACCTTCTCTTGATCCATCGGAAGTCAAGACTCGGTTGGGTCTTTAAAGTAGGCACATGAGTCAAAGGCAGGAACTGATTTGTGTTTCAGCTTCAAGTTGGCCTGTTACACAGTTTTTCCAATTGTTGTAAAGCGGTGCAGGATACCGTATATTAAAAGGGAAAATTTCGATAGGATTTGGATATAGATACCTGCATATGGAAGGATAGGGGATAAAACAGACAGACACAGGTACAAGATGGATCGGTTCAAACTGTTGGTGGATATACTCCAAAAGAGCGAAGCGTGGTTGATGGAGCGGGTGTTGATGTATGCAAAAAAGCAGGGATATACTATCTACCCTTCATCATTGATCGAAGCCTGGCGGATCTCTGTTCAGGAGCTGTCCAAGGCAATCATTAAAGCCACGGAAATCTATGAAGTTGTTCCGGGACCGAATCCCGATGAAGATTATACCAAAGATCCAATATCTGCCTTCGCTATACCGGAAGCCAAACGGCAAAGGGAAAGAGGTGTTGAACTGAGTCATTTTCTGGGGCTGTATAAATACTACCTTCAGACCTTTTTGGATCTGCTGAATGAAGCGGATTTTGAAAAAGACTATAAAGAGAAGTGTGTCGGGTTTGTAACCCGTGTTTTTAATCGGATAGAAATTGGTGTTGTAACAGCCTGGACATCCGTGACAGGAGAAGCGATTCAAACGGAATTGAAGGAAACCAATCGTCGCATGACCAATGAGACAAACAAAATCCTGACGATTGTTGAAAGCGACTATAATCCGGTATTGTTACTGAATCCGGACAATATGGTGGTATACCTGAACAGTGCTGCCGGTCGATTGCTGGGAGTATCGATACTGCCGGGGAAGACTTGTTGCAGTTGGGAAGAGACTGAGCTCAAGCTTCCCTCCTGGTTGAATTCTCCCCTGGAAGAATTTATCTCCGGCGATGGTCATCAGGATTCATTTGAAATTACCCCGAACCACGATAATGCTGCCTCCTGTTTTTTGATCAGCATGCATAAGATGCTGGATCCCGGTGAAAAGTTCAGGGGAACCGTGGTGATTTTGCACGATGTGACTCGCCAGAAAGAAACTGAAGAGGATTTAAACCAGACCAGGAAAGTGACTGAGGAAACTGATCCGTCGAATTCTGATCAGGTGGATATTGAGGAAATCCAGGATATTGAAACCCTCGGAGTATTGCTTGATCGCGATGTGATGCCGGTTCTGGAGGAACAGAGAAAGATCAAAAGAATGGCGATTATCAATAAATTGGGAGATACCGTTATAGAAGCCGGTAACAAACACGAGTTCGACATGTTGAAAGACATCGGTCAGGAGTTGAAAACAGCAGCAAAAAAATTTGATGTTCTCAGCGTCGATAATTCCCTGAGCGCGCTTGAAAGTGTTAACCAGGACGTCACCTTCCAAATAAGGAAAAACCAGACCAATATAGCAAAATGAACTGACCCGGGGCATTCAAAAGGTGATGATTCAAGCTCAAGGCAAAAATCGGAAACAAGTGGCGAGGGTAAGCGAAACATCAAACTTGTCAACCAAATATTACGGCAATCAAGTGCGATGTCTCTCAATGTGGTTAAAATGGTCCTCTCAGAGTTTTGACCGTTCTTGAGATACCGTAGTAGATCAAAACCAGGCCGACCAGACAGTTGAGAATCTGAATCGCCAGGGTGGGAATATCCGATTTCAAAAGAGATAAAACAGCCATGGTTGAGGACATGAAGAACAAAGTGGATAGACCTGTTCCGAACCCGAAAATGATCAGCTCCTTTCTTTTGTAATCCATCTCAATTGCTTTGGCAGAGAAAACACTGCTCCAGAATACGATGGTCAGGGGGCTGGAAATAGTGAGGATGAAAGCGCTGGTGAAACTGTTGAGAGGAGTCCAATTAATCACCCCCGTTTGATCAGTAGCATCGATAAACGCCAGACCTTTATAGAGAACCATCAATCCGAACAACACCAGGACTACCGATCCCACCAGCCCGAAAGCGGTTCTGATTCTCCCTTTCTGAAGCAACCGACCCAGACCGACCAGTGACAAAACAATGTAAATATAGTCAGCAAGCGTAACGGCAATGATGGCTGCCAGCCCGTTCAGGTAGTTGCTATCGATAGTGATACCCATAATATAAAAGAAAACCGGACCCACGGCCAGTTGCAGAAGCAGTCCGGTAAGCATACCATTGCCTAGAGCTTTCATTAACTATCTATAAATATTGAATTATCAGATGTTTTTTGAGTCGGTACTGTGATTCTTAACTTCTTCATGATACATTCCCCATATCCTCAGCTACACCCGGTTAAGCCGCATTAGTGATCATCATAATATCTGAAATCATAAAGTGAGAGAATGGCCGATCCAAGGTAAATTGATGTTTTCCCTTAATATTTAAAGGAAAAATGCACAATGGACGATAAATTCGACAAAGCAATCGATGAAATGGGCGTGAAGATTCTTTGTGAACTCCAGAAAAATGCACGATCCACCTTCAGTGAAATCGGCAGACGGGTTGGCCTGTCGTCACCGGCTGTCGCGGAACGGGTCTACAAGATGGAAGAAACGGGGATCATCAACGGATACCACGCAGATATCAACCCGGTGATTTATGGTCATGAAATTACAGCCTTCATCAGTCTGACAACACAGCCGGAAAGATATCAAAAAATCTACTCTTTTGCAGAAAAGGAGAACGAAATCATCGAATGTCATCATATCAGTGGAGTTGAGTCCCTAATCCTGAGGGTCGTTGCCCGTTCTATCTCGCAATTGGACAGCTTGGTAGCCAGATTGAGTGAATTCGGAGAAACCAAGACCTCTATTGTGCTGTCCTCCCCCATCCTGAAAAAAAGGGTTGGTCCCATCTGATTATCCCTTTTTCTGCCTGCTGCCAGTTTAACTTAAAATCCTTTCTTTACCGATAGTTTTAATCCGTAGTTTAACTTGACAAGAGTTAAAGTGTCAGTTAAAAACTGGTCAATTGATCAATTTAAATATCACTTGATTTGTTTGATTTCATAGGGAGGTAGAATATCGCAAGAAAACGGATTTCCGATATCAGACGGGAAGAGATCATTGAGGCCTTTTACAATGTTGTGGCGGAAAAGGGTCTCGCTAAAACCACGACACGACAAATTGCGGAATCGGTAGGATGTAGCCTGGGAATGCTTCATCACTACTTTGCCAATAAGGAGGCGATGATCCTGGGAGTTGTGGATTATACAGTGAGGAAATATATCCGGCAGCTTCAGGTGGAATTTTCCAAATATGATTCGGTATCGGAGCGTATTCGATTTGTCATTGCCTGGTACACCGAGATTGATTCATTCGATTTGAAATGGTTTCTGAACTTAAGCGAATTCAGATCGCTGGGTCGTACCAACAGGAAGGTTGCGGAAGCTCTCAAGCAGTTTTTCCTGTCAGGTAAAAAACTCCTGGTTGAGCATCTGGAAGAGGGGATCGCGTCGGGAGAGTTGCGGAATATTGATGCTTCCACAGTCGCCAATTTGATTTTCGGGAGCTTGGAAGGGGCCGTATCGCTCTGGTTGATTGATCCGGATTCCACGGATCTGGAAAGCATGGGTAGAGAGATGCAGAACATGTTTCTGCAGTATCTGCAAAACAAACAGGCTCACTAATGATACCTTTTAATAAACAGTACATCAAAAGGAGAGATCATGAACAATTCGAAGGAGCTTGACGGAAAAAAGGTCGGGAAAAAGAGAAAGTTCAACCGCCGGTCCTTACTCGCCGGAATAGCGATCGGAGCAGTCGGTGTTGCCGGTGCATCTCGCTGGATTGACCGGTTGGGAGATGATCCGAACAGGCCTCCGGACCTGTATGAATATGCCCTGGATAACTACTGGTTCAAAACAGCAAATCTGGCCGATCAGAAAATAAATGATCCCTTAAAAGGAAGTCATCAAGCGGATATTGTCATTCTCGGGGGAGGATACACCGGTTTATCCGCTGCTTATCATCTGATTAAAAGATTCCCCAAAAAGCATATTGTCCTGCTGGAGGGGGCATGCTGTGGATATGGGGCAAGCGGAAGAAATGGAGGGTTTGTCGATGCCGGTATTTCCGGTCTTGATGGCTACACTGAAGAAGCCGGGCCCGAGAAAGGTCGTCACGCTTTTGATCTGACGTTGTATGGGATTCAGGTCATCAAAGATCTCATAAAAGATTATGGAGTGGATTGTGATTTCGAAGAGACCGGTCATATCCATGCGGCTATGACGGAAGAAGAGGCGGAAGGTCTTGAACATCATCTGGAAAGATATCAGGCAATGGGGTTGGAAGCGAACCTGCTTCATGGTCGGGAGATGGAATCGGATATCAAGTCACCTCGATATGTGGCAGCCCTCAACTTACCGTATGGAGGGATTGTAGACCCGGCCAAGCTGGCTTGCGGTATGAAAAAAGTGGTAGAAGGTCTGGGTGTGGAGGTTCGCGAAAAAACCGTGGTTATGAAGGTGACGCCCGGCAAGAATATCAGAATTGAGACGGAGATGGGCGAGATATCAGCTCCAAATCTTGTCCTGGGATTGAATGGTTACTCCCACAAGTTGAATTTTTTCCGCAACAGGGTGATTCCGCTGAATTCCTATGTCATCGCCACAGAGCCACTTTCAGCGGATCAATGGCAATCCATCGGCTGGCAGAATCGTCAGGGAATAGCAGATTCCCGGGTGTTGTTCGATTATATGAGACCGACGGCAGACGGACGGATTGTGATTGGCGGTTCGGACTACCCCTATTTTGCGAACGATAAACTCAGTGCGGGCAACTATAAACCCGTAATCGGTAAACTGACGCAAAGTCTTTTCACGACCTTTCCACAATTGACTGGTTTGAAGATAGATCACGCCTGGGGCGGCAGTATGGGGTTTAATATCGATTTTGCACCCTCGGTAGGTCGTATGGGAGATTATGGGAATATCTATTATGGCGTTGCCTATTGTGGGGAAGGGGTGGCGTTCGCCCAAACCGCAGGAAGAATCATTGCCGATCTGATGGTCGGGGAGTCCAATGATTTTACCAGGTTTTTTACGGTTAATCGCAAGATTTCTTATGCCGGGCCCGACTGGATGCGGATCATCCCCATGAAACTGTACAAATGGCTCCTGGTTAGCCAGGGAAAGAAGACAACCCGCTGATATTCGGGGTTTTTAATGTGGGCAGTTCAAATTTAAGCTGCCCTTATCATTGAAAACTCTGGAGTTTTTCAAAGTCAAGGGTGGCAAAATAATCTTCCAAAGTCTCGGCCCTTCTGATCTCTATGATTTCTCCGTCAGATTTCAGGAGCAATTCGGATGAGCGTAATTTACCGTTATAGTTAAATCCCATGGCATGTCCATGGGCACCCGCATCGTGGATAACAATCAGGTCGCCGACATCTATTTTTGGTAGCTTCCGATCAATGGCAAATTTGTCGTTATTTTCACAAAGTGAACCCGTAACATCGTAGGTTTGATCGGCAGGCAGGTTCTCTTTTCCCATCACTGTGATATGGTGATAAGCGCCATACAAGGCGGGGCGCATCAAGTTAGCCATGCAGGAATCCAATCCGACATATTTTTTATAGATATTCTTTATGTGAAGTACTTTGGAAACGAGATAGCCGTATGGACCCGTCACCATGCGCCCGCATTCCATAAAGATCTTCATGGGATGCAAATCGTCGGGTGTGATATATTTTTCATATGATTCTCGAATCTTCTCCCCCACATATTCCAAATTCACTGCTTTCTGATCCGGGTGGTACGGAATTCCAATGCCTCCGCTCATGTTAACAAATTCCAGCCGGATACCGATCTCTCTATAAAGCTCCACAGCCAGTTGGAACAAGGTTTCGGCTGTGTAAACAAAAAACTGCCCATCCAGTTCGTTGGACGCAATAAACATGTGCAGACCGAATCGTTTGGCTCCCTTGTCCCGAACGATTTTAAATCCTTCGAATATCTGCTCCTTGGTAAATCCGTATTTAGCTTCTTCCGGATTACCGATGTACAGGTTGCTGGTTCCGGTTTTTCCGGGATTATATCTGAAGGAGATGATTTCCGGAATTCCCGTTATCTGCTCCAGAAATGCGATGTGGCTGAAGTCATCCAAGTTGATAATTGCCCCCAGTTCCGATGCCTTGGCAAACTCTTCCGGTGGTGTGTCATTGGAAGAGAACATGATTTCCTCACCTGTGATCCCGCATTTCTCCGAAAGAACCAGCTCGGGGAGGGAGCTGCAATCCGAACCAAAGCCTTCCCTTTGCAGTATTTTCATCAGAAACGGATTTGGGGTGGCTTTAACTGCAAAGTACTCTTTAAACCCCTCATTCCAGGAGAACGCCCGGTTAAAGTGTTTGGCGTTGGCAATGATGGCAGCCTCATCATATAGGTGAAACGGGGTCGGGAACTTGCTGACAACTTCTTCCAGCTTCTGTTTATCGAAGGATAATGACTTTGAATTCATGAGATACCTTGTTAATTTCCGGTTACAGCGACGAGAGAGACAATTTCTCCAAAAATGTGTATATTTCAATATAAGTAAAATTCCCTAATTATTTCAATATCAAAAGCTTTGGTTACTGATCCGTCTCATCTGACTGTGGATGAGCATTACCTGAATCGCTTACTACGGGGTGAAGGCTCTTGGAATTGATTCTTTTTGAATCGGGAGGAAGGCACAGTGCAAAAACTGATGTAATATTTTATGATGATGGCGTGTTTACCGTACCTCCTTTTCTATGTATTGAATTTGGTATCAACAATTGACCTACAAACCAGGAATATCCAGCTATGTCACCTGATCGCCTTGAAAAAATCAAACAGGTTCTCAAGTCCAGGCAACCGGATCTGACCGTGCTTATGGAAGATGTCCATAAGCCGCGGAATATGGCCGCCATAGCCAGAACCTGCGATGCTGTTGGTATCCCGGTAATCCACCAGGTCTCTCCGATACCCAGAAGACATTTTCTCAATGCCAAAGCAGCCGGAGGGTGCAAGAAATGGATCGAAACGATTACACATCCGTCTCTGGATGCTGCCTATCAGAGTTTACGGGATCAGGGATTCAAAATTCTGGCCGCACACTTTTCGGACAAGGCGGTTAATTTCCGACATATCGACTATACGAAACCTACGGTCATCGTTGTGGGAGCGGAACTTGAAGGTCTGTCGGAAGAGGCTGCCGAAAAGGCGGATGGCAGTATCGTAATTCCCATGATGGGAATGTCACAATCACTCAATGTCTCGGTGGCGACAGCTTTAATCCTGTTTGAAGCCCAGAGACAGCGTGAGGAAAAGGGAATGTATAACAATGATTTGCCGGAAGATTCTGAAATCAGGATTCCACTGGATTGGGCGTACCCCAACACCGCTAAAAAATATCGGAGCAATCACCTGCCCCTGCCGGAACTTGATAAAGAGGGAAATTTTATTGATGACTGACGCTTCTCACCCTTTTTTTCTGGCTGCCACGATCTCCCTGATGGTTTCGTCTACCTCTTTTTGGGCTTTTTTAATGCGGAATCTCTCTTTTTGATAGGTCAGCTTCAACATCAGCACTTCATAACTGACCCCCAGTTTCAACCCTGCATTGAAATAAGCTTTGACTTCACTGGCCAGTTTTTTATCATTGATAAAGATAGAGGTCACCAGCGTGTTGAGCATAAATATCAGATGCTCCGGATTGTCCACATCAAGCTTTTCCAATTCGGGAAGTTCCTTCTCTTTAAGTGAACGGGCTATTTCGGCAATGGTCGCTTTGGTATCCTCTTCCATAAAGACAGCACTCAGCTTTTTCATGTACTGAACCTGACTCTCTTCAACGATATTGTCTGCCAGGATAACGGTCACAATGGCCTTGGCAAGCCATTTTCTTTCCCTGGGTTCAAGTTCATGCATGTGCCTGATTTTGTTTCTTTTACTGTTCATTTTTCCCTGTCCGTTAAGAGTTATATCTCAAAAGAGGATCGGATTTTGGAATCTCCTAGAGAAGCCAGTTCATTGGCGTGGAAAGCCAGTGGATTTCTTTTGCGAAATCGTCTTTTGGAGTGCTGTGAAAGAATTTTCGAAATATTTAGTTTGTAACTGTTGGGATCCGAAAGTTTGGAGAGATACCTGTTTTTTTCACAGTATCGGATAAACCGTTGAATCTTATCCATGCAATAGTCATTATCCGTCAACTTTGTATCGATGGCAGGGAGAATCTCATCCTTGACCTTGTTCTGCAAACTGGAGATGGCTTTATCTACATTTTCTATCAATTGTTCCTTGGCAAGCCTGATATCAGATTTGGATTGCTCGCTTTTCTCCGCCAGAGCTTTCAGGTAGTATGCCGCTACCTGGCTAAAGGTTATGGTGTGTAGTTTTTCCAGTACATCATGGACCTGCTGATTAAACTCCTCCCGGGATTTGATAAAGAACTGGGGTTTGCCGACGTTGATAAACACATCTTTCCATCCTTTGACCAGTTTATCGACTTTAACGTTAATCGGAAGAATGTAGACCTTTTTCCCGTACTGCTCGAAGGAGGTTGAAACCAATTGATAAACGGAGCTGCGGATCTTTCTCAAACCACCATAACCCCAAGTGGTACCTTCGGGAAATATGAGAGTGGAAAAACCGTCTCCAATTTTCTCTTTGAACTGATTAAGTTGAGAAGATATTTGATTTTTAACGTTCTTACATTTCGGCTCGTGGATATCCGCAAAAGGTCGGGGAATAGAGATGACATTCAGCTTCTCGAACACTTTTTTAGGGATACCGGTCATATCTGCCATTTTGAGAATATTACGTCCAAGGGCGTTATCCTTAAAGAAATTGGTAGAGAGATAACGTCCACTCAAAAAATCCTCCTTTCCCATCACCGTAAAAACCGGTCTGGGGTTAATCGCTTTGTATATGCGGGAGAGGGAAGGAATCTCGAAGTAGCTGTCATGGGTGATGGTGAAAACCACCTGGTTGGGAAGGTTTTTCAAATACTCCACACCCTTGATCTGGGGACGTTGGCGCATCACCCAGACAGCGTAGAAAAACCCCATGATGATACCTTCGTATATTAATCCGTTTTTTGATTCGGTTTCTGTCATGTGTTGATTTCCCCTGTATTGCAATCGTTTAATCCTCCCAATTCCCTGCAATTTCTAACCCGCTCAACTGAAAAAGTCAACTCCAGTGCGGTGGTTACCGGAAAAACCTCAGGGACAGACAGCTCAATCCTCCATCCAGTTTTCTAAACTCAGACATGTCAGTTTCCAAAACCCGAAAGCCTCTCCTCGTAAGCATGTCACGGGTCTCTGGAAATCCTGAAGGGAAGATAACCGTTTCGTTAACCCGAATACAGTTGGCGGCATAGGTTTCACTGGTATTAACCAGAATCTTTTCAAATCGATGAAAACAGCTTTCTGCAGCCAGTTCGGTGCAAGTTAGAACAGTGTTTTCTCCCAGGTAGGAAATCCCTGTTTTGAGGTGGAGCAAGTCACCAAAAGCAATCTTGAATCCCTTGTAACCGTAATCCTGAATGATACGTATAAATTGATCAGCCCCTGCTTCATTGGTTCGATCGGAAATGCCGATATAGAAGGAGTCTTCAATCTGCATGACATCTCCTCCTTCAATGGTTCCAGGATCTTGGATAGCGTGGGTTTCTGAATAGAAGTCACCCAGTCGGATAGAGACAGATTCGGTTTCTCCTGATCGACTTGCCGGTTGAGGCCTGCAAACAACGGCAAATTCAGGAGTCAGAACGGCCGTGTCCTCAATGAAAACGGAATCCGGAAAGGCCTCTTCGGTGTCAAGAACGGTGATTTCCAAACCACAGTTATGCAGCATTTCAATATACCTCTCGTGTTGTTGACAAGCCAGGTGGTAATCAGGCTGTCCCAGTCCGGCGGTGGTGATGCCGTTGACCAGGGATTTTCCGGGTCTGCGCACCATGGCTTTGTTAAAACTGTGTGAGTTTTTCAAAATGGTCATAACTACCCTCCTTGCCATTCAAAAATTGTGTTGGCTATTCCCTATTCTATTCGTAAACTTAAACTTGGTTCGATTTCATTTGCCTGAAACCGGACACATCACGTTTGCCGGCCCATCCCCTTTCTGATGGGAATACCATCGTTGATGACATTGCAGACTAATTCTACAGTAAAGCCCTGTTATAATCTATCTTCAAATAGCGGCAGAGGGCTTGATGACAATCTCAAAATGGGTTCAAGAAGTATGAAACATCTGCCCGAAACAGAAGCATTAACCGCAAACTCCCAATTCCCTGGCAATTGCTGCCATCGCGTTTGGACCAAATGTATGAAATCACCCGGAGCCATCTGTTTTGGGCTGTTTTTCTTGCTCATTTTCATCTCAGGGGACGGATTCGCTGATGAATTTTCCTGTATCTCCCCGAACCCCGGGCAGTTTCGTACTTTGAAAGCTCTTGCTGCGGTGTCAGGCATGGAGTACAGTCCTGAAACCTGCGATTCGCTGTTCCGACACCTCAATTCGTTGGACGAGTTGAATCTGGAAAGAAAAAGAATCAGCGATCTCTCCCCCCTGGCAGGAATGATCAACCTGCGCAAACTGATCCTGGATAACAACCGGATCGAGGATATTTCGGAGCTTTCAGGGTTGGTTAATCTGGAAAAGTTATTCCTGGGGAACAACAAGATTACTGATATTGCGCCGCTGGCTTCTTTAAAAGACCTGACCTATCTCTATCTCAATGATAACCGAATCGAAGATATTAGCGTTCTGTTTAAACTGAAGAAGTTGAAATACCTTTACCTCAGCCGGAACCGGGTATCGGATCTTAAACCACTGAGACATTCCTATCACCTGACCTGGCTTTTCATCGATCATAACCAAATTGATGATATCTCCCCGCTAAGACGTTTGAAATATATCAGGAGACTGGATGCCACCGGCAACCCCCTTGAATATGCAGGTTCAATCGCCCATTTTCCCGGTTTTCGGAAATTCAGATTGCCCGGGAATATCTCTCTGAAGAAGAAGCCGGTCGAGACTCCGGCGAAACCGGTTGTCAAACAGGCAGTGACGTCAAAACCACCTGTGGATTCAAAAGCTGAAAAAAGACCTCACCCTGAAGCCAAAACGAAGGCTTCCCGGAAACCTATAAAAACAGGGAAGAGCGACCACAACCCCATTGTCAGCAAGAAATCCGCACTATCACCGGAAACCAAAAAAGAGGACATACCTTCACCTTCAAACAACAATGGTGTTGACCGCAAACCGGGCCAAACGAATGCCTTATCAGATAAAAAAACGGCTCCGGCTCCCGTCGAATCCCAGACCGGTATAGCCGCAGGGAAAGATGCGCCGGTGGAACCAGCGCCTTCTGAAGAACCCGGGGATATTCAATCAACCCTGGTGGCCAGCATGGGCGAAAATGTCAGAATTGAAGAGGAGGAAATCCGGGTACCCGGCTATTTCGTTGGTGAGATCTATCCCCAGCTTTGTAAGAATCCAAATGCGGATCAGGCGTATACATTGAGTGCGCTGGCAAAAAAGGTGGGCACTGAGTATTCAAGGGATAATTGCACCGATCTCTACAAACGTTTGAACAAGCTGGTGATGTTGATCATCCAGGGACAGGCTCTTGTGGACATCAGTCCGCTGAGTACACTCACGAATCTGAACTGGTTGTTTCTTTATAACAACCGGATTGAAGATATCGGCCCTTTGTCGGGATTGACCCGCTTGAGTTCCCTGGGATTAAACCATAATCGGATTGAAGATATTACCGCCCTGGGTAAATTGAGAAATCTGGCAACCCTGTCATTGCATGACAATCGGATTCGTGACATCAGCGCCCTGAAACGATTGCACCTGCTTACCTCCCTTTCGCTCCACAATAACGCTATTGCGGATATTTCCCCTCTTGCTAATCTGAAGAATCTGACGGCCTTGAAACTGAACAATAATGAGGTAATCGATCTTTCGCCTTTGCAGGAATTAACAGGTTTGAAAGATCTGCATCTCAGGCGAAACGGGATTCGCAGTATCGACCCCTTGAAAACTCTGGTCAACCTGAAAAGACTCGATCTCCGTTTCAACGATGTAGGGGATTTCTCTTCAATCCAGCACTTGGAACACTTCGACGCTTTCCTTCTGAAAGACGGCCCGGTGATGCGCTAGGTTTGACTCTCACTCCCACATCGTTCAGTAAACTAAAAATCGGAGTCATATACCTGCCTGATATCGTTTGGCAGAGTTATCATTACGTCACCGCACATTGTGATATGATGTGGTTTTGGGATTGGGGGGCGATATTGATTGAATCGAATGAAATTCATAAAAACATAATGATTGATTTTCATTTGTGTGAAATTGTTATGTAATCACCCGGATAATCCGATTATGAATTGAAAATCATCCACAATTTTTTTCATGTGAGAAAATAAGCGAATATCAATATTATGAGTTTCTCGCCATAGATAACCCCCTTGACAAGAAAGCTCAGAAATATATGCGTGATCTTTCATCCAGGGCACATATCACACCGACAAGCCCACAAACCAATACAATTTCGGAGATTTCAAAGGTGATCCTCTGAAATTGATGGAGAGATTCTACGATGCGTTTTTATGTGTGACCAATTGGGGTACCCGGGAGGTATACTATGAATAGATACGTTTTTTTTTCTACTGTCGTAATCGCCCATATTGTGGTGGTGGTGAGTTGCAGCAACGGATTAACCCAGAGTTATACTGGAAAAAGTGAAGCGCATAGAGAAACTGACTCGGTAATTCAAGTGATAAAAGGAGTCAATCTTGTGCCCATGACTGATAACAGAGTTATCAAAGATCAGTCTGTAGTTATCAAGAATAATGAAATAATTGAGATCGGTCCTTCCCAGTCGATAAAAATTCCTAAAAATGCAAGAGTTGTCGAGGGTGAAAATGGGTACCTGTTGCCTGGTTTGGCAGATATGCACATACATTTAAGAGACGATTGGCCAATCCCTCAACTGAACTTATACCTGGTAAATGGCATCACGACTGTACGTTCTCTTTGGGCTAACGAGCCCATTTTGGGAACGGCCTATGAAGTTAAATGGAGAAATGAAATAAGTCGTGGTCATCGTGTTGGACCTAGAATTTTTACATCAGGTCCCATTATTGATGGCACTGCTATTTTACCAAGTCGAAAAACATCATATATAAAATCCACTGCGATATATCGTTTTTTTGCCAACGAGTTGGTATTAAAGCCATTCTTTCGGAATGTTTTTTTATATTCAAAAGACAATGCAAAGCAATTGGTTTCGGAACAAAAAGAAAAAACATATGATTTCTTAAAAGTCTATTCTCATTTGAGCGAGGGACAATTTAATCACATAATGGATGCTGCAAATGACCTGGAAATGTATGTTGTTGGCCACATTCCATATGCAGTCGGAATCGATGGTGTTCTTTACAAAGGGATGAATGAAATCGCTCACTTAGAAGAAATTCTATACAACTCAATGGGGGACGTTCAAAAGTTATGCGGGGATTTACCTAATGACCGCATGACTTTTAAATGTATGCTCGATATGGCGCAAGAAATCAGCGATGCTGAGATTGAAAAAAATCTCACTCAAGCTATACAAAAACTCCGTGACAGCGATATCACGGTTTGCACAACGCTTGTCTTCGATGAAATATTAGAGCAGCAATCAACAAACCCTGATAAATACTTTTCGCGTTCAGGCATTGAGTATGTTCCCGAAAAAATAAAAGAGACTATAGCTGCAGGTAAAAGCATTCGGCAAAGCATGTTTAAAGGCTACGAACATTTATTGGTTAGGTGGAATAAGATTTTTAAGAAATTATTAATTGGTTTGCATGAAGCCGGGGTTAGGATAGTTTTGGGAACAGATGCAGGAGGTGGTTATCTTGGAATAATACCAGGATTCACAGTTCTTGATGAACTTGAGATCCTTGTCAATGCAGGGCTCACACCTTTTGAAGCAATATCTACCAGCACTAAAAATGCAGCTGAAGTTGTTGAGTTGATGGGAAAAGCAAATGATTTTGGAACAATAGAAATAGGAAAGCGTGCTGATTTTATTTTACTACATAAAAATCCGCTCACTGATGTGAGAAATATTCACGATAAAATAGGAGTTATGGCAGCAGGAGTTTGGTATTCAAACAGTTCTTTACAGAAAATGCTGAAACCTTCTTTGTGAAAGCCACACAATGCTTTTTATCCGATTTAGTTTACTCGAAGCCCATTATGACAAATGGCTGATGACAGAATTTAATCGCCGCTAATGCGACTATATTTGCGGCTTGGCCTAGTGTTGCGGTTATAAAAAAGAAGGAGTGCTTCGGGAAGCCTATTTCTTTAAAGGAAAAACTACTGATTTTTATTTTAAGAAAAGAAATTCCAGTTTCATTATCTGCTGGTAATTAATTCACTAACAAACACAGCGGACTGCTAATGCAGCCGCTGATTTACACCACTAAAACAAATGAAGATTGTAAAGTATAATCTAAAACACGAAAAAGATCTTTTCGTCGCAATTGGTAAGGATCCTGATTGGAAATGGTTCATTGAAAACAAAAACGTCTACAAGAAATATCTTCAAAACAGTATTACCTTTACCTGCTACAACAATGAAGAGTTCTGTGGATACATTCGGGCAATACAAGATATTGAGAACTTTGTTTACATCAGTGAACTATATGTATTGCCAAAATGGCGAAAAAACAAGATTGGTCAGGCATTGATTGAGCGAATTAAAAATGACTTTTCAGATTTTACTGTTTATGCCTTATCTGATGAAGACGACTACTATCATAAAAAAGGCTATAAAAAGATCGGCTCTGTGTTTGAAATATAATCCACTGGTTAACAAGTGCATTCTCGTGCCAAGGTAAGCCCGAAACATTGGAATTGGGTGATAACCCATGAAATTGGTTATCATCATCCAGTAAGTGATTCAGGCTTTTGGCCTGGAAAGTCCCACCCAATAAAAGCGTAGCCGGCAGGTCGGTATTGAACTCCACGGGTAAGCCCGGTAACGGGAGTCCGAATCTGGAGGAATCACGATGTTGATCTGTTTTAATAATGACCCTGGACCGAAAGGCCCTGCAAGGGTCTGCCTATCAATGTCGTTCGAGCTATGTGATACATACCGCCAGTCGGCTAAAATGCCGACCGGCGGCTCGCTCAACATCGGTCGTTATGTACAAAATAGAAGCAATGAAAAAAAGAGGTACGAATGTTATTTGACTTATATTATAAGAAAAAGCTTGGAATACCATGGATATCAATTTTGTTAATACTAACGTGTTTTGCTGTATGGGTTGCGACTTTAACAGATAACAACCTATGGGTTGTTTTTGCAACTCACTCCCACCCAATATACTTCTGGCAATATTTTTCTGGACTTTTTCAGCATAGTTTTTCCCCAAAATGGTTTTACACCATTCATTTTGTAAGCAATATATCAGTTATTGTATTGTTTGGAGTAATGATTGAGAGAATTATTGGCACAAAAAAATATTTATTACTAAATTTCCTCTCTGGTTGCATAGGATTGATATATTTTTTCGTCAATCGTATGAATCATGAACATTCAACGTTTAATGGTATTTCAGTAATAGTATGGTCTTACGCCCCACTGGCGCTCATGATATTATTACAGATATATAGGTTTAATAAACAAGTTATAAAAGAGAAAATGTTTTTTTTAATGGTATTTGAGCTTTTTTTTATGTGGATTTTTGTAACAATAGTGGATTTCTTAGGTTCAAATACTTCAAACGACAATCATTTAGTGGCAACAATTGTTGGAATAGTGTTCATGATTGTTTATAAAAATACAACAAAACTTAGTATATCGAAGGTCTTGAAATCGGATATATGTTGTCCAAAATGTAATTTCAAAAACAATGGAATATCTATTGGTCTTGTTTCGCTGTTACCCATTGGAGTTCTTGTAGTAATTGGTATGTATTTAACTACGGGACTAGATAAAATGTTTGCAAATGTTGTAAGCATTTCACCTAGCAGTACAATAGAAGAGATCAATAATAATGGGTCAAAGATCGAAATAGAATTTGATAATGCTTTTTCAGAAAAGGGCATAACTTCATACAGTATTAGAATATCTTCTCCTACAAATATTGATTATGAGATAAAATATTCTGACAATAGAACTAAAGCTATAATAGCTTTTAATACAATGCTCCCTGAAAAAACGAAAGGAAAGATAAGCATTAATAGAGGTTCGTTTGTTAACAATCAAAACTTAAAGGCTTTAGAAATTTTATTTGAATGATGCCCATTTGGGCGGTCGCTTATCAGGCGACAAACCAACCTTGCCCTTTGGGCAAAGTTAAGTTCAGTTAAATAGGTCTTATGTTCCCCTTATTTCGATTTCATTAATCTTATTCACCAGGTACTCCATCCCCAGAAATTCCGAGCAGGTCAGGATTGATCCGATGGCAACACCCAGTACGCCATGCATACTGATGTTCTGACCCGTGAAAAAGAGATTGGGCATTTTGGTGCGGGATGGAATATAGGAACGGATAGGATCATTGCAGTCCCTGCTGATACCGTATATCGAACCATCCTTGGTTCCGGTGTAGTCTCTGTAGGTAAGCGGAGTTGAAGTATAATAAGTTTTGATACGGTTGCGAAATCCTGGTCGGCTTTTTTCAACCTCGTTCAGCAGCAACTCGGCCTTTTCCTGTTTGAAAGCCAGGTACTCCTCTCCCCTTTGGTTAGTTTCGGTGTCTTTCCATTTATCGACCTCTCTGAAATCCATGAAAGTCATAATAATCGCGCAATCAGCATAGATCTCCGATTTCGATGTTGCCGGGGTTAAAAACATGTAACCCGATGGCCAGTTGGTATCTTTGAGATCCCGTATTCCCCACGCTGAATCGGTGTTGATTTTGTAGTAGTTGAAGTTCTCGTAAGGGAAACTGTTCTCCTTTAGACAGACATAGACGGTGAATGCAGAGATGGTATTCTCCAGGTTGTGAATTCGTTCGCGGTAGGGTTTGGTGATCCTGCCCTCGTCAATCATGCGCAGGGTTGCCGAAGGATGCACGTTCGAGATAAATCTTTTCCCATGGATCGTATCCCCATTTTTAAGCCGTGCGGCACTAATCCGCTTACCTATATACTCGAAAGCGGATACCTCGTGTTCGGTTCGGATAACGCCGCCGTTACTTCGAATCTCTTCAGCCAATAGATCAGCTATCTGTTCGCTTCCGTCTATAGTTCGCCAGGCACTGCTAATAAAAGAGTGACTGACCACAGAGTGCAGGTAGAGTGATGTTTTCTCAGCAGTTCCGGCATAAAGAATGTTCAATCCGGCCAGTCCTTTTTGAAGGATCCTGTTATCCGTGATGGACGATATGTAATCTGCCGCGTTGCTGGTATAGTGAGAATTAAATCCGGCCGCTGCTTCGGGAGTTTTAAGATTATATAGATCAAGTGAGGCGATTACCTCTTCCAGTTTACCGGCATACCGCGATATGGCTTTTTTTTCTTTCGGGAACTGATTGGAGAATTGATCGACAAAGCGTTTCATTCCAATGGGATATTGAAAGCGGGCGTCTTTGAAGTCCAGAATATCAAATCCTTCCGTATCAAGTCTCTTTAGTTTCAGCCTGTCCATGATCCCGAAATACCTGAAGAGCCGGTTTGTGATCTGCCCCTCATCCAGGCTACCGATATAGTGAACGCCGGTATCAAAAATGGATCCGTTTCGCTTGAAGGTCTGCAGGCAACCACCAATCTGGAGATTCTTTTCCAGAATGCAAACCTTGAAACCCTCCCTGCTCAATATCAGGCCGCAAAGCAGACCGCCCAGGCCGGCACCGATAATAACAAAATCGTACTTATGCATGAAGTTTCCTGAAAATGAGGATCGGGTTCCGTTCCGAGTTTGCGCTTTTTCTTTGCCAGCCACGATTGTCGAAATCATTTAAACTAAACAGGTATGACATCTCCTGTCGATCGTCTCGGTCAAAATTATACAGGATCAGTTTCCCGGGCTTTTTTAATCGCTCAAGAAGATTCTGCAAAAACTCATGGGTGATTTCATTGTCATTTCGTATTCTACCGACATCTACCAGGCAGGCATCAAATTCAACCCGGTCGGGATTGAAGTCGGAAGGTTTCATAAACGTCATGTGTTCGTCATGAGCAGCCATGTCTGCTGCAATTTCGATGGATGTTTTTCTGCTGTCGAGACCGATAAACTGAAAGTTGGTTAATTGCATATTCAGCAGGCGACCGATCTCGCCGGCACCGCAACCCAAATGCAGAATCTGTTCAGCCTGTTCCAGTTCAAGCGCCAGTTTAAGGAGATAGTTTTCCCGGACAAAGAGGCTCTTTAATTTACGGTTGAGCAACCTTCCTCGAAAGGCAAAAGCATGTTTCATCTGTCCTTCCATGAGACTGGGAGTCATGCAGCGCTTTTGAAACTTTGTGTATTCTTTTCTGAACCAGGTGGTAACTTCTTTCGTACGCTGTGAATAGGAGTTTGAGAATCGTCGGTCTTCTTGTGTAATACCATCCGAAACCATGGTGGTTAAAAAAGTTTTTTTAAGCAGGAATTCTCCTTTGGTGATGCCGATTCCGGTACCGTGGAGAAAAACAGGCAAAATGTCGAGTCCCAGTTTTTCGGCGAGATAAAACGCCCCTTTCTTAAACCGCTTGATTTTTCCGTTCTCGGAGCGGGTACCTTCGGGAAAAACAACAATGGAGAAACCCTGGTCCACTTTATTTTTTAATCTGACAAGGCTGTTTTCAATACCGGATGAGACCGGGTAGTAATCCGCCCAACGAACAATCCGTCCAAAGAGAGGAGAGTTCCACACCCAATCGTTTGTCAAAAGAACCAGGTTTGGATTCAGGCTGAGAATGACAATCAGATCTATAAACGATTGATGATTGGCGATAACAATCGACGGTCGGGTAAAGGTGTTGTTGGTCAGATTTATAGTCTTATGCTTGCGCACCGTCGCGAAGATCAAAAAGCGACAGAAGTTTCTGATGATGTGATGATAAAGCAGTCTGCGTTTTTTACCATTGCGGTGACCGGGGATGAGCACAAATAGAAAAACTCCCAGAAGGGTTAGCATCAGACACCCCGTGATAAACAGAATATAGGCGATGACACTGTTGATTATGGTTTCCAGGGTTCGAGGTGCTTTGCCCCGGTTTGCCCGGTTATGAAAAAGGAAATGTGCTGTTAAGGGAATTCCCGCGAGGGTATAAAGGACGAGACTGGAATACTGAAAAACTCCTCCGGCGTGATCCGGATTAAAATAAGAGCTGATGGAGACGAGGACTCCCATTAACAGTAGCAGGTAAATCAATGGTTTGGGAAAAAACCGATAATACTTGCGATGAAAGGCAATTTTTATGTATCCGGCCAGCAACAATGGCATTAACACCAATAGAAATACTTGTGTTTTTTGCAGATTGATTCCGAAAAAACCGACATCATAAATCCATAGGTTCAATGCGGCAGCCAGAGGAACGATGACCATCAAAGGCTGCTCCGGCCTTTGAAACAGGAGACAGAGAAGTATAAATACCAAAAGCAGGTAGCCAGTCAACACCATACCCGTTGCCCTGGCAGAAAGCTGGTCCCCATTTCATCAGAATTGGTGGGCCTGGTTGGGGGAACGTTAGGATCTGTAAATCGGTAACTGAAGATTGGCAAATGCAATGACATGATGGGGAAGTCTGCTAAAAAGGAAATGTTTTGGAAGAAGGGCGGTTCAACGTATCAGAAACCTGCCCGAAAACTTGAGGAAAATCTGATCTCCTGAACTTAGGCGGGCCGTGACGTCAACCACGGAATCATTTTCATCCCATTCCATTTCCAGGTTCAGGTTTTCGCAATCCGGTGTCAGGATGTTGAGAAATTTGATACTCTTGGCCTCCTGTAGAAAAAGGTCCTGTCCGATTATCTCACGTATCACTTCCTTGACCATCTGAATTTGGCACACGCCAGGGGTTACCGGATCACCCGGAAAATGCCCTTCGTAAATTTTATGAAGCGGATTCAGTGTTATCCCGATCATGGCCTGCTTGTCCTGCCGCTCAAAATTTTTTGTGTTGAAAAAGGTTCCTTTCAACATAGAAAATACCATAAAAAAGGATCAAACAGCAGCTTTGCGTCCAAAAGTACGATTGGCCAGGTTTCTCTTCCTGGGACGGAACGTATTGTCCGCTTTCTCTTTCTGCATTACTTTATAAATCAGCTTGAACATCTTCATCTGCTGGGATTCATCCTTATAAAACGTGTCCCATGCGTATTGCAGAAGCTCCTGCAACCTGTCGACACTCATATGCCTGGGTTGATAAACCACTTTGTCGGCAGAGTAGTCATCCCAGTTATCGGATATAATCCTGTCTTGAGCCTGGAGTTCTTCGTAAGCGGTTGTATGCGGAAAAGGAGTTAGAACAGTGAATTCCGCGAGATCCAGGTTGATTTCAAGGAGAAAATCGATCAGCTCTTTGATATAATCTTCGGTGTGATTATCCAATCCCAGCAGAATAGTCCCCTCAACTCCTATACCATGGTCATGGTATCGTTTGATGCGTTCCTTGATATAATCGGAGGTATCAAATACTGCCTGGTAAACATACCAGGCACCGGCTTGAGCTGCCAGATCCAAAACTTTCGGATCATCTTCGATGGGATGACAGCACCATTTCTTTTTGAGAGGGATCATCTCCCTGAACAGATCCATTTCCCACTGTTTGTCCTGGGCCAGGGAGTTGTCCACAATAAAAAGGCGATTGTTGTCAATGCTGGCCATCTCTTCAATCGTTTTCTCAATGGGTCTGGGTCGGAACTTTTTCCCTCCCAGGTAGGCAACGGCACAAGGATAACAATGAAACCGACACCCCCTGGATGCGTGAACCAGATCCACCATCTGTACGCCCTTGTGATTGTATAGATCACGATTGAGAAGATCCCTGCGGGCTGTCCCCACGGTTTCAATGGGGGGCAGTTGATTCCGGAAGTTGTACACCTTCTTTAACGCATTGTTTTTGAAATCGGAAAAAACCTCTTCCATTCTCCCCTCCGCTTCTCCCAGAAAAACGGAATCAGTGTGTTGGCCACACTCTTCGGCATGCAGCGTCGTTGCAATACCGCCGCAAATAACAGGAATCCCGCGACTTCTGAATTCTGCCGCTATTTCCCATCCTCGTTTCACTTGAATCGTCAGCATCATGGAGATACCGACAAAATCGACTGATTCATCAAAATCAATCTCTTCCACGTTTTCATCGGTGAAACGGATATCGATATCTTCAGGCACGGCAGCTCCAAAAACAACCGGACCATGGGGGGGAAGATGAAAAGTTGTCTGACCTTCAAGTTTTTTCCATTTGGGGTAAATCAATCTAAACTTCATGTAGATTCCTGCCGGGTTAATTCTGCGTTTCAGATTTCAGGCGCTGCTGTAAGCTCAGTTCGGTTTTTCAATTCAACAGGGAAAAAGTGGAATACTGCAATGCTTGCATTCAATGTTTAAACCCCTGTGGAAAATCTGTTTTCGGTTTTTGTGTTTGGGTCAATCGAGTTGCTCTGATTTTAACAGTCTTCTCAAAGGTTTTCCGATCCTGTTCTTGGGAATATCCTTTCTGAACTTGAAGAATCGGGGGATTTTATAGTCGGGTAAATGATCCCTGCAATGGGCTTTTAGTATTCGCCAGTCTACCTTCTTGTCCGTTTCTTTAACAATAAAGGCAGCAATAACCTCTCCTCTCAGCTTGTCCGGCAATCCGACGACAGCAACTTCCTTTACATCCGGGTGAGCTTTTATCACCTCTTCAATCCGGCTGGGATAAATGTTGAATCCGCTGGATATAATCAGATCGTCCTTTCGGTCAACCAGATAAAACCTTCCTTGTTCATCCATATAACCAAGATCACCGGTATAGAGCCAGTTTTCCCGGAGAGCTTCCTTTGTTTTCTCATCGTCGTGCCAATAGCCTTTCATGATTTGGGGACCGGATACAATAAGCTCACCGATTTCACCTGTTTTACACGCCGCTTCTCCGGTCTCCACATCAACGATTTTCACATCGGTGTCGGGCAGTGGAATTCCGACGCTTTCGGATACCTGACCGCTATAGAATGGCGTAATCAGGATTGTGGAGGAAGCTTCTGACTGACCGTATGCCTGGGAGATAAACCTGCCGGTCAAATGATGATATTTCTCCTGGATCCAGGGCTGTAGATTTGATCCGCCGCCGCTGGCTATTTCAATAGAGGAAAGGTCAATTCTCTCTATGTCGGCATAAGAGACCAGCGCTGCCCAAAGTGCTGGAACGGCGGGGAATGAAATCGGTTTGTGAATCCTGATAGCATCCAGTATTTCGATCAGGGACGACCAGTCGAACATGGGGAAGAGAATCATCCGGTAGGCGCGTAGAATGGAAACGTGCATGCAGACGGTCATTCCGAAAACATGGAAAAAAGGAATAATACAGAGATTCGCCCGATTACCTTTTCCGTGAACTGGATTCCAGGAGTCGATTTGCAGAATATTGGAAGTAATGGTGCGATGGGTAAGAACAGCCGCTTTGGGAAGGCCCGTCACGCCGCTGGTGAATTGCAGAACTGCCGTGTCATCCGGCAAACACTCAATGGGGCAATTATGTGACATGAATTGGTCGATCAGTTCATTCACACGGTGTGTTTTTGGAAAATCGGGATTTTTTTCCACCTCCTTTTCAAGTCCGAAGACGGAGTGGAACAATATGTTCTCCACCGGCGTTTCCACGGTGGCGCCGATAATAGTTTTCAGGAACAGATCAAGCGTGATTAACAGGGTTGATCCGGAATGGTTGAGAACCCGGGTCAGCTCACTGCCCTGGGTAGTAACGTTGATATTACAAACGATAGCGCCCAGTCTGACAACTGCATAATGTGCAATGACATAGGTAGGAGAATTGGGGATGAGTAACGCGATGCGATCACCTTTTTTGATCCCGAGCTCTTTTAGTCCGAGGGCCAATGCCTTAACCCTGTCGTTTAATTCACTGTAACTGAGGGTGTTCTCATTAAGAGTAACAGCGTTGAAATCGGGATGGCGTTCCGCGGTTCGATCCAGAATCTCGGGCAAGGTCAGATCCGGATAAGCAAGAGACTCGGGAACACCTTTATCATAAAGCTTTAGCCAGGGTTTGTTCATTGCATTCTCTTTGCTATTTGTTCCCTCCTGAATTCTGTGATATTGCGCCGATGGCCCCAGATGATCATCACAGCGGTTACTATCGTTCCGGAAGCGGCTAGCGGAGACATTTGTAAGGTGACGATGGTTCCCGCGGTCAACACACCGATCATGGTAAAAGAGGCCAGAAAAGGTTGTTTTGTCAGGTAATTAACCGCGAGCCAGCCTATACCTGAAAGGATGGCACTGTAAAGAGACAATACTGCTGAGAATCCCAGAAAATTCGCAACCCCTTTACCCCCCTTGAAGCCGTGAAAGCAGGGGAAGCGATTTCCGATAATCAAAGCGAGACCAATCCAGGAGACAAAATCGATTTCTCCGAAAGTGATGGCGGCAAAGGCAACAGCGACAGATCTGCCGATATCCAATAACAAGACGACCACAGCCCAGAAAAGTCCCGCCTGTCGGTAAACATTTGTCGCTCCTGGATTACCACTGTGACTGTTTCTGGGATCGGATTTACCCAGTAATCCAAACAACAGAATGGAGAAGTTAATGGATCCAAGCAGATAGGCTGTGAGAAGCAAGATAGTAATTGTCTGTATCATAGGAACATCGTATGAATACGATAAAGAATCGGATTCTATGAAACCGGGAAATTCTCTCCCAGTTTATGTGAAATGTAATGTTGAATCAACTTTTGTATTTATCCTGCAAGAGCCTGTTGTTCAACAGTTTTTTGGAAGCCTCCAGCATTTCCAGAGCAGAATCCAGTTCGTTACCTTTCCGGCTTTGCAAAGTTCCCAGGAGTTCCATTTCAATTGTGGTTTTTCTTCCGGTATTGAAAAGATAGCTGCCCGGTTTGAAGATACTTCCCGTATTTTTTATATATACAATATGAACCGGTGCCTGACACTGGTTGGCGATACTGAAGGCGCCTTTGCTGAATTCAGCCAATTCCCCATTCCTGCTACGCGTTCCTTCCGGGAAAACAAACAGGTTACCACCGCTTTTAAGGTACTCCTTCATACCTCCGACATGTCTTATGACCAGGGCCATACTTTTTCCCTGTGCGACAGAGGGGACATATCCGACTTTTTTCAGCAACCAACCGAAAATGGGAACTTTGTAGAACGTATTTTTGACAATGGTTTTCTGTTGCTCGAAAGTGGCAATCATCAATAACGGATCCAGGTAGGACAGGTGATTACTGACGATAACCGAGGATCGTAACGACCGAATAGCCGGGTCGATTTGGATGTTCAAACGGGGCGAAAGGAAAACCAGGATGGAGAAGAAGCCCCTGAAAAAGAGATGAAACAACCGCTGGTATGCTTTCTCATTCATATCTGACCGGATGGTTTTCCAGACGAAATAGGGAGCAAACATGATCAGGAAACCAAGGGTAAAATAAACCCACAACAGGGCTGTAATAACAAAATCGATGAATTTTTGAACAAGTCTGGTCGGCATGATCCTGCAATTGCTTAATCGATAAAGGATTCGAAATGAAACCACTGAAACGGGTGTTTTCTCACAGTTTCCATTAGTCGGTCAGCATATAGTTGAGCGGACTGTGCCACCGCATTTTTCCGTTCTTTTCTGTTGGCCGCTTTAACAAAAACCGGTTCGCTGATTTCTACATGAAAATGATTTTTTCCCGCCGGGGTTATAAACAGGAAAAACAGGGGTTTTCCCGAAAGCAAGGCCAGCATATGCGGTGTTTCAGGCACTTTTGCCTGATGACTCAGCACATTCACGGGAACGGATTTCTGATCGCGTGTCCAGATAATATCGCCTGTCAAAGAAACCAGTCCGCCTTCGTTCATCCATTTGATACTCTCCAGCAGCAGAAAGGGGGAACCGCCGCCCTGATCGACTGCAATGATTCGGGTTCCGCTCTGTACCAGGCTTTCCTTCTGCATCTTTTCAATCTGTTCCTTATGTTTGACGCCAAGATAAAGCAGCAATTTTAACTCCTGATGGTTCTGTTTCAGCAGGTGGGCAGCTATTTCCCAGTTACCCAGGTGTGACATCAGGATAATTCCCCCTGTTTTGTCCTTTATGCATTTTTCGAGATGTTCCCAACCTGAGGAGGTGTGGGTGACTTTCCCTTTCTCCAGCAATAAAAACCGATCAATAAACACCCTGGTAAAGCTTTGATATTGTAGCCAGGCACACCATATGTGATAGATCGGTTTTCTTTCGGGAAACAGAGCCCTGTAAAATCTAACGGAATTTCCAACTCTGCCGGGAAAAAAGATAAAATAACCCAGGGCAATGCACTTGGCAATAACCAGAAAAAACCAGCTTCCCAGGAAACGGGATATGAATAGACTGATTTTATAAAAGAGTTGTTTCATTCCATTTGTCCAAGTGGTTTTTTCCGGGCTGTAATCCAGGTTTCTTCCCTGCCTTTCCCCGATTCTTTGCTGGTGATTCTGTGGTAACCCGCCTCTTTCAGGATCGGAGTGATTTCGGCAAGCGGCCTGTAGTGGTGCCTGCCACCGCGCATTTCGATCTGTCTCGATTCGATCCAGCGATACCAGGGAGGCCGATCTTTCAAAGGAAGGGTTACCCGAATGATAAGTCTGCCGCTATTATCCAGATATTGATAAAGTGTTTTAAGCGTTTGTAACAGCTCTTTGTTGTCCAGGTAATGAAGCATATCAAGCATTATGGCTGTGTCTGCGGCAACCGGCGGCCTCGGTATATCCGGTGCCCCGCCCGGATTGACGATGTTGTCCGAACCGAGTATGCGGTTTGCCACCCTGACTCTTTCGGGATCCGGGTCCAACCCATAGATTCTGGCAGATGGCCATCTGTCAAGTATCCAGGCCGCCGGAACCCCGATACCTGTCCCGATATCTATGATATGTGAGGGTTGGTCCAGAAACTGATCCAACTCCTGAAACAAGGGATCCATCAGCATTTTGAACCTGGCAAACATACGGTGATAGGCCTCCATCCGGGAGAAGCGATAAAGCACCCTCTTCATTCTGGTTTTTCCTCTCGGTTTGAAATCGCTGTCGATTTTAAAACCGATGCAGTACCTGCGCAGGAGAGGCGGAAGCAGGGTGTAAGCACCCAGTAAAGAATAGCCGATACCGAGCAAGGAAACCAATCCTGCGCTATGCAGCAAGTAATGATCTGCAGTAACGAGAATACCGAAACCAATCATGGTGGATAATGCGGCCAACAGGATAGCCGTGCGAACCAATCTGTGGGACTGGTGAGCTTCATCTCCATATCTCTGGTAGGAGCGGACCATGAATAATGAGTAATCAACGCCCATTCCGGCGACGACAATAGCCAGCATCAATCCGGGTATATCCAGGGGATGATCCAGGATGTTGAGGGTTCCCAGGGTGCATACCAGGGCAAATGCGATGGGAACCAGTGAAACCAGGGTCAGCTTCCAATCCAGCAGAAATACGAAAATAAGAACAATGACAGCTACGGCAATTATCCCCAGCATTTTCAGGAATGTATCGGAGAGCAACCGCCCGAAACTATCCGAGAACAAACCGGCGTCGAATACTCTGATGGCAGGGTCATTTTCTGTCACGGAGAACAGTTCCCGGCTTCTGAAGTCAGGTCTCGGAGTCAACGAGATAAAGAGTCGCCACAGACCTGATTCCCGATCATGAGAGATTCCCATCATCTCCTGTAAGGAATCCGGTACAACAATTTCAGCGGAATCCCGGTTATCCAGTGCCTCGAAGAAAGGGTTGAAGGCATCTTCTGTAAATCCCAGTGCCGATGATGCGGAAATCAGGTCAAGCTTGAGTTGTCGAATACGATCATCTTTCCAAAATGCCCGCCAGGCTGACAGGTTCCTTTCCGCTCTGTTCTTGCCCGGAAACAGCAAAGACGGGGTGAAAGGTGATTCCAACCGTTCGTCTTCTTCCAAAGATTCGAGAAGTGTTGTCAGTTTGTCGGATTTGTCCTGCAGACCGGGTAAAGTATCAGATTCCACCAGCAGAAATACCCGGGTGAAAACGTTACCCCAGGTCTGCTGTATTTTCTCTTCTGCTGCCAGGGTTTCTTTGCTGACAGTATTCATCTGCTGCAGATTGACATTAAAATCGGTCTTGACATGAACCAGCATGAACATCATTACAATCAAAGCCAGGAGTGCGGGAATAGAGCGGGCCGGTTTGCCGGTGATGTTAACCAGACGCTGAAGCAGTGGTGTTTTGATCTTACCGGCAGGTGGCATTATCGGCACGATCTTTGGAAAAACCGTATGAATAAACAGAAAAGAGAAGGCGATGCCCATGGCGGCGAATTGTCCTATTTGTGCCAGAATCTTAAATCCGCTGAAGGTCAGCACGAGAAAAGCGCCAACAGTTGTCATCACGGCAATCATTCCTATGGACCTGATTTCATGGGCTGATTGATGAACATCTATTTTTTGTTGACGGTCCAAAAACAACAGATAGGCAATACTGTGATCCACGGTGATGGAAATAACCGCTCCTCCAAACCCGAGTGCCAAAATGGACATTGATTCGTGAACCAGGGCGCATACGAAAAACGATACGACGGTTCCGACAAAAGCGGGAACAAGGGAAAGCAACCCTAAATAGGGTCTAGGAAAAGCAAGCATCAGCATCAGGGCAATACCAATTGTGGCGAACAGAATCGCCTTCCGGGTGTCATTTCTGACAATCATTTCATTGTCCAGAGCCGCACGAAAAGATCCTGCCGTGGTTAAGCGAGGATCAGTTTGACTTGTGAAATCTTTACTCTGCAATTCACCGGTGATGTTTTCAATCGTCTCTGTAATTTTTCTGGAATTTTCCGTATTGGTGCCGGAATGTTTTGGTGTTGCCAGGATCAATACATGTCTGCCATCGGGGGAGATAGGATATCCCATTTTGAATTCTGTCCCTTTTACAGGCATGAGCCCTGAGAGTCTCCCCAAAATGATATTGCGAAGATTAAGGGGATCTCTGGCTATCAGATCCGCCTGACCGATGACATCAAAGCTTGAGAGTTGATCGATCAGAGACATCAAGCGGGAGTTGAGGGCTTGGGTCGATAACATTGGAGTAACCTGCTTCTCCAAGTCAGTTTGACTGAAAAGAAAGGGCAGTTGATCTGAAATATGGACCAGGAGTTCGGGTAGCCGAGTTTGAATTTCACCAAATCCAACCCGATCAAAAAGCAGACTTTGCTTTAATCTCTGTTCGATGAAACGGGCAGTTTCGATAAGTTCGTCGAGTTCAGCCTTTTCCGAAGTCAGATCGATAACAACCCGATCCTGAAAAGGATGATGGGTCAATACATAAATTGCATCGGAAACAACCGGATCGCTATCCGGCAATGAACTCATGACATCAAAATCAATATGGATTCTATTCAGGCCGATGAGAAAGAGCGCAGAAACGCAGACTACAGTCAGGATTAGCAAACGCAGGTTGACAATGGGTGAAGGCTCTTTTGCCGGCATGTTGAAGGTTTTATTGATTGACGGATGCTGTCGGATTTCAGGCGAATACCGGAATCCGAAAGCTGATCCGGTCAGGGAATCAATCGGGATTTTGAATTATTTTCCTGCGAACCGATGAAGGAATCAAAATCCGCTGTGCGATCAGGATCGTAAATATAATCGAATTTCGCATGAAATCCAAAAACGGTTTAAAATGTGAAATCCGTTTGTCACCGGGATGATAATAGACGCTGATCGGGGTTTCCACCACAGGAATACCGGCCCATCCGGCTTTAGCCAGAATCTCCACTTCGTATTGATAGCGGTTTCCCCTTGTCTTTATACGGTTGATCTCCGGCAGGGGATAAGTACGGAACCCGCTTTGAGTGTCTCTCAACCAGGCTCCCCCGGATGCATAGACCCAGAAATTGGAAAACATGCGTCCGAAGCGGCTTGTCCAGGGAACGTCCTTGCCGTCCATATTGCTTCTCAATCCCACAACTATGGGCCGATCCTGTTCTCGAGTTGCGGAAATCAAACGAGCAGTCTCCCGCGGATCGTGCTGTCCGTCAGCGTCAATGGTAATGGCCCAGTCTGCAATTTTGACCGCCTCCTTAAAACCGGTTTTAAGGGCGGCACCTTTGCCAAGGTTGGTTTCATGGTGCAGAATCGTAAGCCCTTCGACGTTTTTGAGATGTTCCATTGATCGATCGGTGGAACCATCATTAACGATAATGACCGGATATCCCTCTTCCAATGCCTGTTCCACAACCTTAGCCACCATCTCTTCATGGTTATAGACGGGTATCACGTATGCAAATCGATTCACCGGTCTTTTGGGGGATAACATTTCGAGAAAAGAGCCTATTCAGCCTGTTTTGCGTCAGGCAGAAATGCCAATGCCCAAGTACCGGGACCCATGTGTACACCGGAGGTCAGGGAAAGAGGTTGCAGGATGATCTCAGCGGAAGGAAAACGTTTGGCGATTTCTTTTTTGGGAACCGCATCCACCCAGGATAAATTGTCGGAATACTCCAGTAGAATCAGAGCTTTGGAGTCGCCGGTTAGACCGGTTTCCAGTTTTTCACAGGCAAACTTCAATTGAGCACGCTGATTGCGGGCAATTCCCACTTTCTTGGCTCCTTCTGCCAAAGGGCTGACAATCGGTTTCATGCTCAACATATCACCAAAGAAAGCACTGGATTTGGACAGTCTTCCTCCTGCAGCGAGATATTTAAGCTTATCCAGAAAAACATACTCTTCCGCCTGCTCGATGGTCTTTCTTGCGAACTCCACCACTTGTGAGGGATCATCCGTACTCGCAGCGAAACGGCTTACTGCCATCACAATAATAGCCAGTCTTCCCGAAGCGGCAGTGGTATCAAGAACGATAAACCGGTTCTCCGGATCGTGTTCCTTTTTCCAATTACAGGCAACCTGGTAGTTGCCGGTGAAAACGGAACCCACGCAGAGATAAAGTATGCTTTCATACTGTTCCAGCACACTCTGGTAGGATTGGTGGCGTTCGAAATCGGAAGCCTGGGAGGTGGAAATTTTCTGTTGATCACGCATCATCCGATATATTTCATCGGGTGAAAACAGGGTTTCCGGAAGAGATTTCTCACTGGTGACGATATAGCTGTCCAGCAGGGTGAATCCCATATTCTGTGCATCAGTTCGTGTCAGCGAACCGGCCGCGTCGGTCATGATGTGAATCTTGCCCTGTTTCCGGGTCTGCATGAAGGATTTAATCTGCTTTGTCAGATCATCATTTTCCCAGGTGACAATGGTACCGATCTGCTCAATCTTCTCTCTCACCGCAATCGGTTCACCGGTATGAAGATGGACTTTCAGATAGTCGTTATGGGGAATAATAACGGTACTTTCCCCCAGGTCAGCCAGTTCAGCCATTTTGTCTTCAGCATTGCCTTCCACCCTGACCACAAAATCCACGCAATAGCCCTCTTCCTGTTGTTCCTTGAAGGTGGGTTTAATTTGCAGTAATCCCTTAAAACGGGCGGTGATGGGAACACAGTTTTCAGCTTGATCGATCAGACTGTTGAAGAAACCTTCCAGAAAGACATACATTCCCAAGGCACCGGAGTCAACGACACCAGCCGATTTTAGCAGGGGGAGCTGATTCGGGGTGGATTGTACAATTTCCTCCAGGTGTTTTGTGATGCGGGAAATGTAGTCCTCATCGCTCTTGAAGGTTTCATTCTCGATGAACTCAACCAGTGCATCAAACACCGTCAGCATGGTACCGGGAACAGGGTCGTTAACCGCCTTCCAGGCCGCATCTCTCCCCAGTTTGAATGCTTTTCCCAGGATCGCTGTAGAATCTGCAGTCAACAGCCCTGAAAGAAATCGGGTGGCTATGTTTCCGGAGTTCCCCCTGGCTGCCATCAGCAGTTGCTGAATGGTATCTTCCCTGTTGCCGTTGAGTTGTCTCAGGGGTGTAAGACTGGCAATCAGGTTTCTGCCGGTATCGCCGTCCGCTATGGGGAAAACGTTGATATCATCCAGAAGGTCGGACCAGGCAGCGATACGGTCGACACCTGAAATAATGGCATTCTGCAGACTCTGTTCCATGAGCACTTAAGTTTTTGAATCGTTCATTCTGTGAAACTCGACAGATCGGTTAGTTCAAATCAAAGATTTTCAGAAATACCGTGATAACAGATTCCAAAATCCCGAAACATCAAATTGGGCAGCCGGCAGTTGTTACTGGCGTCTCACCGGTATTCGTCAAAGTGGGACTTATTAATTGTTGTATTTCAAGGTCTTATGGTATGGATTCCTCAAGATCGTTAAACTCAATTAAATCCATGGTTAATGAGTATCCGAAAAGCCCCTCCCCCTTGAGAATAACCCGATTCGGATACTGCCACTGCGATTCACCGTGTAGTCTGCTGTTTTCGATAGCTTGGATTGATTTGATCAGCTTACCGGTTGCGCCGTACTTTTTTATGCTCCAACCTTGATTTGGGAGCACAGCGATATCGATCAGATTGTCGTTAGCAGATCGATATCTGCAAGCCGCTGAATCGGTGTCATCCCCGATTCGACCTGCTTTTGCCAACTTACCATCGGGCACCAGAAAAATCAATTGAATATCCTTTATCAATCCATCCTGAAAGGCCTTTGAAGAGAAGGGATCCACGCTTTTCTTGATCTCGTTTTTTCCATCCCGGAAATCGACATGAAACAGCACAAGACCTTCAAGGGACATAATAATACTCTCAAAGGATTCGTTTTCGGGATTAATGTTGGTAACGCCCAGGACTTTGCTGCTGTTTGATCCGGGAAGGGATACGTGAAGGGAATGAATGAACTGAACTTTGTTTTGCACAAAGGGACTCAGGCAGATTTTTTCAATCGAACTGTCCTGGTGTGCCGGAAAACCCGAATCAGACACTAATTGCGCTGTTGTGCAGGATCCAAGCGCTAATACGATCAGTGTAAGTCCAAGAATGACTTTAGGGCTTTTGAAAAACTTCGGGAGGTATGGATTCATTCAAAATAGTATTTTCAAATGTCAACCGGGTGAAAGATGTCTTGCTTTCAAAAATGGTCACCGTTTTAATCATTCCAGGCTGATCAGCGAGATCCAGTTCGATTCGGGTTATGAATTTGGTTATCTGACTGTTTTTCGGGATCAGGACAATCTGTCCTGCCTGCTCCAGTGTTGCCCTGAAACCGGGACTTTTGTCAAACTGACCCGCCAGCCAGAAGCTGATCTCTTCAAGTACAATCTGCATGGCTTCCAGATGGGCTCCCGCATCTTCCTGAAATGATCCTTCGTGTTTGATGAATCTTTTGATATCACCCTTGTGCGTTATAAGCACCGATGAAACGGGGGTTTGATATTCCCACCGCAGGGAACCGGGTTTATGGAAGCAGATCAATCCCCGGGAAACAAGCGGCTTTTTCAGGATCGGCAGGTGCTTTTCCTGAATGAATTCCGATTTGATGGTGTGAATTCCATCAGTAGCTTCTCGAATGCTTTGCCAATCATTTGTCCAAGCCAAAACCGAAGGGGTAAAGCAGAGCATGATTGAAAGCAAGGCTGAAAAACGGACAATGTTGTTCATAAAGGTTAATGGCTAGTTCATGGTGTTTTGAGTCAATCGCTTCAGGCCACGGATGAGTCCGGATTGCGATGGCATCCGTTAGATAAATCCCCATCCGAAGTTCCCTTGGATCGTCCTTTGTAGTTTTTCCAGCATAAGGGATCCGATGCCAGGTGGTCACCCGTTAATTGAAAAGCAGCTCCCCGACATCCATAGCAAAAATCGGATTTTTCACAAACACTGCAGGGGCCGGAGATTGAAGTTCTAAAATTCCGCAGATCTTCAAAAACCTTGCTTTGTCTGAGGATGGTTCTCAATTCATCATTTCTTATGTTTCCGGCCGATTTGGTAACGCCCACACAGGGCAGAACATCTCCAACAGAATTTACCACGCAGGAAAACTGGTGCCTGAGACATTTATTCCCGGCCAGTGGAGGTTGAGGAGACCATTCAATTCCATATTTTTCATGGTCGATTCGGGAGAGTTCATCGAACAGCAGTTTAATTCTCGTCGGTTCCACCACCAGCCACTCGTTCTGCCTGGCGCTGGCCTGTGGGGTGATCATTTCGAAATAGGGCAGGATGTTTTGATCCCTCAACCAGGTCCAGAACTCGGGAAGCTGGTCAATGTTTTGTTGGCAAATGATCGTACTTATTGCCAGCAGTGAATTCTTCCCCGGATAACCCGCTTTTTTCAGGTTATCAAATGCAGCATGAATCACCTGGTAGGCGTTATTGGTTCCGCATAGGGTATTTTGCAAATCCTTGTCAAAGGTGTTCATTTTCAATACGACCCGGACCCTGTTTCTAAATAGCTCCTCTGCTACTTCACTAGTGATTTTGGATCCGTTGGTAAACATCTCTGTTTCCAGTTTGTTTTCCGAAATAAAGCGGACCAACTCCGGCAGGTGAGGATGGATCATGGGTTCTCCTCCCAGGAGAATGATTTTTCTGGCTCCAAGGTCCCTGGCCTGTACGATGACATTTTTGATTTCAGACAGCGTCAGCTCGTCGGAATAGTCCTCTGCACCTTCAACATAACAGTACGGGCATTTAAAATTACAGCGCTGGCTGAGTTCAATCTCCATGGAGAGAAGCCCGGAAACTTTGCGGGTCCTCTCAATCTCCTCAGTCGGGAATTCAAAATTCGCGATATCAAAACTGCAAAAAGACATAAAAACTGCTCTACTGGTTCCGTTTATCAAAAAAGCGAACGGGTTTACGATAACTGGGATTAAAGATCTGCTGTCTTACTTCTGCTCCGGATTCGATCACAACTTTTGGTTTAACCCTGAGTGAGGCCTGAAGTCTTTTTTCTATGTCCGCTGCTGTCAGCCTGTCACTATCAGTGGCGGCATGAATGGTTACCAGGTCGGATAACTCATTCTCTTTCGTACATTGGATATAAAAATCTGTAATGTCCTCAATTCCCTCCATAACCGACACGATTGACTGGGGATAGAGTGTGGTTCCCCTGATTTTCAGCATTTGTGCTTTTCTACCCAGGATTGGGCCCAACCTGGGGGTATATCTGCCACATGAGCAGGATTCATCAACCAGAAAGCTAATATCGCCTGTTTTGAATCGAATCAACGGCATCCCTGTGATTCCAAGCGGTGTGACCACTATTTCCCCGGTTTGCCCCGGAGGCGAAACCTTGCCATGATCATCGACGATTTCAACCATAGCCAGATCGGCTAGTAAATGACCACCAGCTCCGGCGGAACATTCGCAAAATGAAGTGATGGTTTCCGAGGAGGCATAGGTCGAATACAAATGAGCCTGCCATTCAGTTTCAAGCCGTCCGGCAATATCAAGATTTTCGAGTTTCCGGTCCCTGATCGGTTCGCCGATGCAGATCAGTTTTTTGATGGGAGCAACAAGGCCCCGGTCTTCCTTACTGATGAATTCCCCCAGTTTTTTTAAAAAGCTGGGGACACCGATGATCGCTGTAGGTTGTAAACGGCGAATCACCTCTGTATGACTTTCCAAGGTATTCTGCCCGTTACGGATTGCGGCTGCTCCTATGTTTCTGAGACCTGAGAAGTAGGCGAGTCCGGCAATAAAACATCGATCAATGGTGCAGGTCAGCAACACTTTATCTGCGGCTGTAAGTCCACAGCTTCTCAAACTGGTTTCTTCATTGTAAGCCAGCCGTTGCAGATCCGAGTCGGTATACAAGATCCGGGTCGGTTTGCCGGTTGTTCCGGATGACATGACTATATCGACAATCCTGTCGTCGTGCGCACCCTGGAAATCATCGTTACAGGCTTCGATATCTGCCTTTGACGTCAGGGGAAAGGAACCAAGGGTTTCGCTCGTAACCGTGTCGATCCTGATGTTTTGACTCTCTATCAGTCTGTGATAATAGGGCGAGTTGTCATAACAGTACTGCAAATGGTCTTTCAGGCATTCCAACTGAAAGGCTTTGATGGCATCGGGTTGTTGGAAAGCCAGGTCCGGATCGGTTTTTATCTTATGATCTTTATTTTTCATTTTTAGCTGCTGTTAATCCTGCATCTTATTGTCTAGCAGGATTGAAGAAGTATCAGGCCGTGCTCCCGGTTGCGATGCTGATGGTAGATTAGTACGTTATTTATTGGCGTTGAAGCGGACCGTTGCTGATGAAGGCCATTCGGAATGATCTGCTTTTTCAGAATCTTTGCAGCAAGCCAACAAGCGAAGGAGGAGGAAGTCGGATACTCTCCGCAAATATGCTTGTATGCGGCGCAGACACTATTATTCAAAAGCCCTGTTTCCAAATGGTGGTAGACATCGTCGTAGGTTCTGTCTCCGTTTTTCCCAAGAAGACAAAGATCCAGGCTGTTCAGTTCAAGATGGTGTTTGCGGATGATTTCCCGGATCCAGTTTTCTATTTCGGTTTCTGTTTTTGCACCGTGCAGGGTTGCAACATCGAGTATCCTGGCGAGCGAGGAAGGTGTTTGTTGCGATTCCAGGATAAAAAAAGCGGCTCCTTCACCGGGCTGTACTCCTTCACCAAGTCTTCTCCAAAGTCCGAGTCTTTTTGTTATGGTGTACAGGTTATCCGTCATTTCGTCGATACCGCCTGTAAGTACGGTATTGAATCCCTCCTCTGTCAAAAGCATTTGCCCGTCTATTAAGGCTGACTCAAACGAAACGGAATTTTGGGAGTAGGTCTGGTTGTATCCCTTGCATTTCAGTTGCAGTGCGACCTGGGAGCTTAGCGTGTTGTGGGTCGAATAGATAAAGGGCGTCGGATTCAGAAATTTGCCGTCATTTTCAATCATGGCTTTAAGAAACTTCTTGGTATCACTCATGCAACCGTAGGCAGTTCCTGCAATAATGGCATCCGGCATGGCCGCGTCAGCTTCGTTCATGGCCAGAAGAGATGAAACGACCCCCATCTTGATGATTCTGCTGAGTCGTCTGGCGGATTTGGCTTCGATGAACTGTTTGAAATCCGGGGTGGTGGTTTTTAGCCATAATCCGTTATCAGTTCCTTTATCCCCGGGGAAATCACCAAAATGTGTCTCCCGCGCTGAAATTGCACATGCCCCATTGATATACAGTCCCATTATCAGTACCGGGAAAAAACCAGAGTGGAATCGTTACCGCCGAATCCGAAAGAGTTGGAGACAACGTGATGAGTTTCCCTGTCGCTTTTCAAAGTTCTGACAGGTTCAAAGTCCAGTTCCGGCATGGGATGCTGCCGGCACAGGTTGGGATAGACCAGGTTATTGCGGATTGAAAGACAAGAAAGAACCGCTTCAATCCCACCGGCTGCGCCCAAGGTATGACCGGTGAAGGGTTTGGTTGAGCTGACCGGAGGATGGTCCGGAGCAAAAAGTCGGGATATTGCTATTCCTTCCGAAAGGTCGTTATTTCGTGTTCCGGTGCCATGGGCATTGATGTAATCTACATTTGAAGGAGTCAAACCGGCCATGTTCAATGCCTGCTGCATGGCCAGAAAGGAACCTTCTCCTTCGGGAGATGAGGCTGTTTGGTGAAATGCGTCACAGGTGTTGGCAAATCCGGTCACTTCACAAATGGGTTTCCTGTTGCCTGACATTGCCGAGGTCTCGGATTCCAGAACCAGGTAGCCGGCTCCTTCTCCCAGGTTGAGGCCGGCTCTTTTTTCGTCAAACGGTTTACAGCGTTCATTATCCAGTATTTTTAAAGCACCAAAACCATTAACGGTGAAACGGGTAAGAGCATCGCAACCTCCGGCAATGACACGGTCCACCTTTCCGTGCCTGATCAAGCGGGATCCGAACATTATAGCATTGGCAGAAGAAGAACAGGCTGTGCTGATTGTTGTTACCATCGATTTCAGTCCCAGTTGATCGGCAATCAAATTAGTGCTGAAGGCACAGGTGTGTCCGATTACCTGCCTGAGCTTTCCTTTTTTTGGATTGTCCAGGAACTCGGGATAAAAGTTCTCACTCCTGTCCATCCCTCCCACGGAGTTTGCGGAGATCAGGCCGCAGGATTCCAGATCGTTACCTTTTAATTTCGTCGCTTGAACGGCCTCTTTGGCCGCAACCAAACCCAGCAGGGCTGTTCTCGATATCTCTTTCGCAGGGTTGATACCCAGGCGTTTTTGCAGTTCACCGTTGGTCAGATCTATTCTGCAAACCGGTGGAGAGTTTTCAATATCCGTTTCAAATGGGGTGAGATTGGGCAATCCCGATTCGGAAGCTTTAAGTGAAGTCAGGGTTTCAGAGACACTGTTTCCGATCGCAGTGATTAATCCCAAACCGGTTACAAATACCCTGTTTGTCATTTGTTTTTGGTTATGTACTCGGCGATGGTTTTGACGGAGAAGAGGATATCTTTTCCCTGTTCGGGATCTTCTATCTGTATGCCATAATCACGATCAAGAACAACGACAAGTGAAAGCGCATCAATGGAATCCAGTCCCAGACCCTCACCAAACAACGGTTCATCATCCTCCAGTTCTTCAGGTGACAAATCCTCCAGGGACAGTTCTTCGATGATTTGTGCTTTCAGTTTTGCAATCAGTTCATCCATGGAATAACTCATCTTTTTCTAGGTTACGTTCATAAAAGAGATCGGAAAAGGATCCTGCTGCGAAGGTCCAGGAACGCTTTCTTTTCTCCATTTGTTTTCTGTTCTCGATCAGGAACAGCGCCGCTTCATATTCGGCATTGATGTTAAGATCAATCCAACCGGTTATGACGGCTTTGGTTGGAGTGGTTTGAAACAGGGTATCCGCGTATTGATGCATGAAGTCAAAATCGGGCAAGGCGGATATAAAAAACGCGCTTTCTCCCTTGATTTGGTGTTTGATACTGATTTCTCCGATAAGAATACTAGGCAGGGTATAAACAAAGAGCGCCGGATTCGGATAGTAAGCGTCCCGGTCGGCAATGGTCTGCTGGAAGCGATTGTCGGTCTCCAGGGAGGATTGGGAGTTGCTGATAAGGATGGCAACTTCATTCGCCCCGTATGTATTTTGAACATGGTCACCATCGAGTAGAAAATCAGCGGTCAGGAATCCCAGTTTGCTCAGCAGGTCCATCTTGTAAAATTTTGAATACTCCGGCCTGAAGGTTTTATAGATGGAGGAGAGGAAGGTGGACAGGTCAGCTCCGGGCTCCTCCTCAATCAGAGTTTTCTCGTTCAATACGATTTTACGATTTCGTATCAGACAATAGCGACTTATTCTTTGTTCAGAACGTTTCATTTTTCGAAATCAGAATCCCGGCGTTACAGCCTCCAAATCCCGCAGCCAGCTTCAGGCTATGATTCAAAGGCCCTCTTAAATTGGTTTTGAGTACATTGATTTTTTTAACAGTTCCCCTGGTGCGAAGTCCTTTGGTGGCCGGAAACAGACTTTCTCTCATGGCTTGAATTGTAATGATGGATTCCAGGACACCGGCCGCTCCCAGGGTGTGCCCGATATAACCTTTCAGGCTGTTGGTAGGAATAGAATTCAAACATGCGCGATCCAGAGCAATGGACTCCATATCATCGTTAAAAACAGTAGCGGTTCCGTGGGCGGAGATGACATCAATGTGATCCCCGGATTCGCTTGTTGAGGAGAGGGTCTGCTCTATTACATTGAATAGGCCCTCGCCGTTCCGGGATGGTCCTGAAATGTGATTGGCATCATTGGCGCTGGCGCCTCCCCTGACAACTATTTTTTCATCGGCTGCCAGGTTAGGATTGGAGGTTAACAACAGGGTACCGCATCCTTCGCCGAGGGATAATCCGCTTCGATGTTTATCAAATGGTTTGCAGATCGTTTTGCTCATTGCTTTCAGGGATTGAAAGCCCGCTACCACAAACTCGGTGGCAAGATCTGCCCCGATCACGACAATATTTTCAAATCTGCCCAGGGTTAACAACCTGTGCCCGGTAAGGATAGCTAATAGCCCTGAAATACAGGCGTTGGATATGACCAGCGGCTGGTTGGGATTATCAAAAAAACTGGATATCACTCTGCCGGTATGCCAGAGATGTAACCGATTTTCGGAATTGAGCTGACCTCTCTTCCCGATAAACTCGATGTTGCCTTTGGTTGTGGATAGGATAAAAAGGGTTTTCGGACTGGCCAGATCCAGATCGGTTTTTTCAACCGCATATCTGACAGATGTGATTGCCATCCTTTCCAGCAATGTGTAGTGGGAGGTATCGGCAAAATCCGTGAAAATCGTGTCAAGGCGCTCAACATCGACCAGGGAGACACAACTTTTCAGATAGACCCGATTGTTGTTCTCTTTCAGTTTTTTTATTCCCGTTATTCCCTCTTTCATCTGGGAGAAATTCTCGAGTGTAGAGAAACCGAGGGAGGTGATCATGTTATCACCGGCGATGTAGGTTTTCATATCCTTCTACTCGCATGTTTCAGGTAATACCCCATTTGAGCTTCCACGCTTCAAACATAGGGGGGATGGTGAGTAGCAATTGTCGTTTTTCATTTAGAAATACCTGCGTGCTGGATCCTGTCGTTACAAGTTCGTTGTCTGAAGCTCGATACAGCCTGTATTTGAATATGATTTTGGCTGCTGGCGAATCGACGTAGCGCGTTTCCACAATGATTGATTCTCCGTATTTCAGATCTTTTTTATAGTTTACGTCCAGTTTGACAATAGGGGTGATCAACCCTGCCTTAAAATAATCCAGATAATTCAAATCATACTTCCTGCCAAAATCCTCCCTGCCGTCTTCGAAGTACTTTACATATGTTCCGTGCCAGACAATTCCCAGGGGGTCAATTTCACTGAATCGGATTCGCACTTCGGTTTTGGTTACCAGTTCCATGTTCGGCAATTCCCTATTTTTTCAGGAACAATTTCATCTCACAGTGTGCAATTTCAGAATCGTCAACAGAAATTGAACCTTCAATGACTGATACATTGATGACAGAGTGCGTTTCCAGGATGGTTGTCTCAATAACCGCTCCAACAGGAGGCAGTTTAACAATCTTTAGCTTCTGTACCGCACCAATGAACCCTACAGGTATGGGTTCGTTTTTAGATCGATACTGATAGCCGATACCCGCTGCGGCAGTTTGTGCTATATTTTCAATCAAACCGGGTTCACCCAGCTTTCCCTTCTCCAGAAAAACGTTATCCTCCCTGATCTGAAACCTGGTTTTGGAAAGCTTTTCTTCGGAGATGATTAGCTGGTCTATCATGACCATGGGAAACGACTGGGGAATCAATCCCAGTAGATTATCTCCATCAGCAATTATTTGATCAGCATTTCCCATAGAGGGCCTTTGATTCCTTTGGCACGCATCATCTGTATGGGCTTGCTCAGATCTCTGTCCGGAAAAATCCAGCGGTTTCGAGATGAGCCTGCCCTTTTTTTTATGGAATCGTAATCCATATTATCCGCGTGATAGAATGTTGGAGTGATTAGATCATCATCCTCTTTGATTTTCCCTTCTTTCACGGCTATTTCCCGAAGCCTGGTTCCCGGATAGATTCTCATTCCGAAATAGGGAAAGAAGACCGTTCGCTCAAACCTGTCGGAGTTTTCCAAAGTTTCATTAATGCTGGCTTCCGTTTCCCCGCATCCACCCAGAATCAGGAAATGAGCTGTGTGAACTCCCAGCTTTGTTGCCGAGTTCGACGATGCCACCACATCTTCCACATCAAAGTTTTTATTATAGGAGTTCAGCGTGGAATTTGAAAGCGATTCGGTACCGAATTCAATATGCGTCAGACCGGACTGACGCAGCAATTTCAGATGGGATTCGCTTAGATGGTGAGGAGAAAAATAAGCCCCCCAGCGGATCTCCATTTTTGATGATATGATGCGTTTTGCCAACTCACAATTGTATTCATTATCGATATTGAACACAGAATCGGTGAAGAAGAAATAGTTCACTCCATGATCATGGTAAAGAGACACCATCCTGTCGACGATCCGTTTCGGGTTATTGGTTCGAACCTTTCGTCCCTCAATCAGGGGGTAAGTGCAGTATACGCATTGATAAGGGCACCCTCTCTTGGTTTGAATATTCAACGTCCCGGCCTCCCTCCAACAATAGTCGATCAACTCTTTGTCAAAACTGAGGTCGGTTTCTGAGAGGAAGGTGTTACGTCTATTGAAAATCGTTTTACCTGTCTCATTAAAGATCAGCCCCCGGATTTGGGAAAAGTCTTCATTTTTGTTTATGGTTTCAATAAGACGCGACAGACTCTCTTCGCCTTCTCCAAATATTCCAAAATCCGGTTCTAGTCGCTCGAAGATGATCTCGGGAAAGATGGAAAATCCTGCCCCTCCCAATACAATAAACGATTCGCTTGACTCCCTGATCTCTTTGATCAAAAGGCGGTTTTCTTCGATAAAATGGCGGTCATCAAAATAATTGACCGTATCGATATTACGGATTGAGATGCCGATCAGATCGGGTTGAAATTCCTGCAAAAAACTGCGGAGTTGACCTTTTGACTTTAGATTAAAATCAAAAAGCTTGGTTTCGATCTCAGTGAATTTCTTTTTGATGGTGGCCGAAAGATAAGAAAGCGCAAGTGGGAATACCGGCGATGGGTCTTTGAAACAATTGGTGGATACGAGAAGCACCCTTTTGATCTGTTTATCGGATCTGCCAGAAATCATAATAATTAAACCACTGATCAGGATACCGTGTAGTGAACTCTTCCAACCGTTTTACATACTGGGTAGCCAGATAACGGACTTTCTCATCCCTGTTTTTCCCCTGCGGAGCTTCGGATGCTTGAACCAGCGGAGATGCAATACACCTGTACTCCCTGCCTTTTTCCCGGGTGGAAAACACAAATGAAACGGGCACATCTAATTTCACAGCCAGGGCAAAAGGACCAACTGGAAATTTCGCCGGCTTTCCTAGGAACTCAAGTTCCATGGTTCTGCTGCCCGGCAGAAATCGATCTCCCTGCAAAGCTACTATTTGATTGTTTTTTAGAGCTTTTGTGATTCTGATAACATGGGACAAATCATTTTTCAGAGGAATAATGTCAGGCTTGCTTAGGGTAGAGATATTCTCCAGAAATGACTTTACGGCCTCATGTTCAGCTTCGAGCATTAGAATCTTCGGCTTCAAATCAAACTGTTCCAGAAAGTATCCTGAAATCTCCCAACCGCCCAGGTGTGAACTGATCAGAAATCCACCCTTGCCGTTTTTCATCATGGTTTGCAGATAGGGCACTCCTTCCGCAGTATGCTTATAGCCTTTTATAAAACCTGCCGTGATGGATATCTTGTCCAGTTGTACCTGCCCGAATCTATAGAAGTTTCCGTAAATGCCGATAACAGATTTGATGATCCCCCGGTTCAGGATATGACGAAAAAAAAAATAAAGCGATTTAAAGGCTTTGGGTGAGAAAAACAGGAAGTAAAAGGCGACGAATCCGAGAACGAAATAGGCGATGGATATGTGTAGATATTTAAGGATGAACACGAAGAACAGATGACCAATTACGCCTCCACGGCTGCTGCCTTTCCACGATGACATGGTATCTGTTCCCCTTGATCGGATCTTTACCTGGTTCTGACAGCTACGAAATCATAAAAATCCTGGAGTGTTTCAACATCGACCATCTCTTCAGGGACAACTTTAAATCCGAAATTCTTTTCGATCACAACCACCAGGTCCACAAGATCGAGGCTATCGATTTCCAATGTTTCCATCAGGTTCTCTTCCGGTTGAAGCTGATCCTCTTCGATTTCGAACTCTTCAATTAATAAACGGTTAATGGTTTCAATTACTTCTTCTTTCTGCATGTGTTCTCCATACTGAAGGCGGTGCTGGTCAATCTCCCGAATATTTTTTTATGATCAGGGAAGCATTGGTTCCTCCGAATCCAAAAGAGTTGGAAAGAAAAACATTCAAATCGGCAGCAACAGTCTCACTCGGGATATTCAGTTCCGCTGCTTCCTCATCCGGATTCTCCAGATTGATATTGGGGGCCACGAAAGAGTCTTGCATCATGATTATGGAGTAGATCACTTCACTTGATCCAGCCATCCAACACTCGTGACCGGTCATTGATTTGGTTGAAGTAACATAAGGTTTATGACTTCCAAAGACTTGGTCTATGGCCTTGGCCTCGTTCATATCCCCAACAGGGGTTGAAGTGGCATGAGCATTGATATAATCAATCTTCGTAGGTTCCAGCTCCGCATCCTTCAGGCACATCTGCAGAGCCCGGACCGGCCCTTCGACATTGGGAACGGAGATATGGTCCCCATTGGAGGAAAATCCATAACCTATCACTTCACAGAGAATGTTTGCTCCTCTCTTTTTTGCCGAGTCAAGACTTTCCAGGATCACGGTCGCTCCGCCGCCGCTGGGTACCAGACCATCCCTGCTGCTGTCAAAAGGTCGGGAAGCCTTCTCGGGTTCTGCTTCACGTGTTGAGAACGCGCTCAAACCATCGAAACTGGCCATGGAGAAAGCGTTGATTTCCTGTGCGCCCCCACAAATAATTTGCTCCTGTAAGCCATGCTTGATGAGGAAGTAGCCCATACCGATAGAATGAGAACCACTGGCACAGGCGCCGCTGATTGTGAAATTGACACCCTTCAATTTGAAGATTGTGGCCAGGTTCATGGTGATGGTCGAATTCATCGATTGGAAGACAGAAGCTGAACCCAACATGGTTGTGTCCTTCTTTTCCTTGATGATTTCCGAAGCCTCGATCACCGCTTTTGCCGAGCTATCGTTGCCGTATAGAATACCTACTTCACGGTTGGCCAGGAAGTCCATATCCATACCGGCATTTTCCAGGGCTTCAACAGTCGCCACGTATGCATATTCCCCTTCTTCCGCAAGACCGATCCGGTCTCTTCTTTTCAGCACTCCCTTGAGCTGCGGACGTTCAACCCATCCTGTCAATGCCGAACGAAATCCGATCTCTTTCCGTTCCGGGTCGAAAACAATTCCTGATTTACCCCGGCGTAGTGAAGTTTTGACCTCCTCAACAGTTTTTCCGAGGCAGGAGTAGATTCCTATTCCGGTGATAACAACTCTGTTCATGACGACTCCGGTTATAAAGGATCTCAAAGGAGTGGTTGACGACTCAAGTATAAAGACCACCGTTCACGGAGATGGTTTCGCCGGTTATATATGATGATTTATCAGATGCCAGAAACTCTACGACGTTTGCCACCTCTTCCGGGTCTCCAAACCGATTCAGCGGAATTAGCTTCTTCAGGTCTTTCTCCGGCAAATCATGGGTCATATCCGTTTTGATGAATCCGGGAGCGACAGCATTGACGGTGACCTTTCGTTTTCCGACCTCCTGGGCCAGCGCTTTGGTTGCTCCGATGATGCCTGCTTTGGCAGCGGAATAATTGACCTGACCGGACATCCCTTTCTGTCCCGAAAGAGAGACGATGTTAATAATCCTGCCGTATTTGTTGGCCAGCATGTCCTTCAACACCATCTTGGTGACATGGAAAAAGGAGTTAAGATTGGTATCCAGCACCGAATCCCACTCACTGGATTTCATCCAGATAAGCAGGTTATCGCTGCTGATTCCGGCATTGTTAACCAATACTTCAACGTGGGACTGATGAGAGTCTATCCAGTCTCCAAGTTCTGATTTCACCTCTTCAGGATTTGAGATATCGAATGCCAATAATTCTGCGCTACCGTTAGTATCGGCAATGGAACCCAGGGTTTTCTCTGCTTCCGCCGTGTTGGATCGATAATTGATCAGGACATGAAACCCGGCATTTGCCAGTTTCTGACAGATCGATCTGCCGATTCCCCTGGAACCGCCTGTTACCAAAGCACATTTCATTATCTCACCCTGTTTCCGATGCCGCGGGCATCAATCGTCAATAATTGGTCCTCCCCCTTGTTTGAGGACGATTTATAAGAATATTTGCCCCTGTATTGCTCTGTCAATGCTCAATTTAGTTTCAACTGATCGATGGTTTCAGCGAGTTGGGGAGAGCCTTCAGGAGGTTTAGAAGACAACAATAAAACTGGCTGTATACCCAACAGCTTGTACCGATTCTTCATCTTTTTCGCATGATGACAAAGATGTCGGATTGGTGGCGTTTGAGCAATCATATTTGTCCAGTTTTACGGAAGCACTATTGAACCCCATTTCAAATCCGAAAGCTACGGCTCTTTTTCCGTTGAACTCCATTCCGGCGGAGCCCATTAAACCCAGGTTTTCCGATGCGACAAATTCGCCTGATGCATTTAGAAGGGAGAGGCCTCCCTTTAAAAACAATCCATTGCTGAGGGTGTACCCTGCATTGATGTTGATCGGCAAGGCGATAAAACTGTATTCTTCGTTGCCCGCTTCAACCAACAGGCTCATCAAAGGGCCGACGCCGGCACCAAATCGAAATCCGGATTCCATTTGCCAATAAGGAGTGAAAGTTGCTCCAACGGGATAGCCTGTGGCTCCTTCCTCTTTGGAGTACCCCAACTCCTCCAGATTGTGAATATAAATATCAACGACATCACCGTATCCCGAGATGTATGCAGGGCCGACCACCCAACGGATACCTGTCGGATCCCCGGTTTCTTCGGGAGGTGTCTCGATAATTACAGCCTGTTCATCCTCTTGATGTTCAGGGGCGGTAACCAGTGCCGGTACCTGCATTTTTCGTTCACCGCGAACACATCTCACATGATAGCGATTTTTTATCCAATCACTGAATGTGTTTCCTCCCTGGACATCGTATCCCATGGCATAATCCTCGTCTCCGGTGTCAGGTGTTGATGACCAGTAGTAGCCCTGGACCAGATTTGGAAAATTATAGTCAATAAGGTTTGTCGATTTTATTTCAGTTTCATCAGGCAGTCGCCAGTCCTCAAGCTTTCCCAGCGCCAAACGGTCGCAATAGGCATTGGCCTGTTTCCAGTTCATTTTGCCGGCTTCGGTTCTCTGCCAGCTCAACCCGGTTGCCGGATCGGTGAATATTTCATCGGTCCGGGGCGGTACCTGGGAAGAGTCTGCTTTATCGCATTCGGCTTCCATGATAACCGGATTTCGCCGGCAGATTTCCTCTTTATGCTCGGGAAACTCTTTGAGAATCACCCTGAAGAGTGCCTGTTGAAATCCTGCCAGTTTACCGGACTCTGCCTGGGCATATGAGTTTAACTTTGGCCCTTTGATCAGCATCAACAGACCGTCTTGGGTTTCGGTTATCATTAACTGGTACTGACACTCACCGGAAGCAATACCCGTTGCAGGCATCTCGGAAACCGGTTCCACATAACGGGAGATTTCCATCAAAGCTATAGGCGTAATTACTTGTTTCTCAAAAAGATTTTGCTCCTCGCTGACAAGATAGCAATCAGACAAGCCTGAACCTGCAGCTAGAAGGAACAATACGGTGCTTAATACAATTTTTTTCATTTTGCGTCCCGGTAAATTATTCTGAAAACTGTATTATAATGAAGTTACTGTTTAAATTTATTTTCCCTACGTTTTCTGTAAAGGATATAGTTGTAAATTGGACATTAGTCAAATCCCGATTTCCATCCCGGTTCATCATCAGGATATAGAACCGGGTCATGCTTCCGGAGCTTACTCCTCCATTCTCAGACCTGCTCTTGCTATGGCCTCCTGTCCTAACACTTTACGAAGAAATCTGCCCAGGCTCCATTTGAGAAAGGTGTTCATATAAACCACCGTGTTTTTTCCCGCAACAAAAACCCCCAGCAGGAACACCAGGTGAGAAATTCCATAGCTGACTGGTGAACCGACAACAAATATTAATGGATTCTTGAGATGAACAGCGACTACTCCCAGAGCTGTGATCAACGGCCAGGCTATCAGGTAACTGAATCCTATCAGGGAGAGCCCGACCAAAAACCGGGGAGATGGTTTTAGTTTAAATATCTCCAAATCGGTGGGATTTTCCAACAGTTTTTTTACAAAGCCGATTCTGGCGAGCCTTATTCTTATCCGGACAAACATGGCTTAATGCTTATTAACTGAAAACTCGAGAAAAGAGGCACTGGTATCATCAACAGGGGTGTAAAACATCAGATCACTGAATCCGGCTTCCAGCACCAGTTTTTTTATATCAGATTTTGAAAAGAGGCTGACGGCCAATCCAAGTTTGAGCATGAGATTCAGTTTTCGTTTGAAGCCAGAGATTGATTTTACCGGTACAGAGCCAATAAAGACTCCTCCATGGTTAAGGTGGTGATATACTGTCCCGAAGAGTGTTTTAAGGTCGGAGACGTACTCCAGACAGGAATAGGCATAAACCAGGTCGAATTCGTTAAGCAGTTTTAGATTACTGAGATCCTGACAATCGGTTTTCAAGTTGTTAATCCCGGCTTTTTCGGCGTTTGTCTCGACCCGCTTCAACATGGCAGGCGAATTATCGATGACTGTCAAATGATTGGCCTGCTTCGCCACTTCCAGACCCATACGTCCATCCCCCGGTCCCAGTTCAAGCACTGATTTGGTGTTATTGAGCATGGTCTTCAAGTTTTCGGGAATGCGACTGCTTTCTGGGATTGGATAACCAAGTCCTTCAGATCTGTATGATTCAGCCAGATAGTTGAAAACGGAAAAGGACGGTTGAGTTCCGTACCTTTGTTCCGTAACGGATTTGCTCATTACCGGTCTGCCAGTCAGTTCCGAAACAGGTACGATCTGAAGTTTCTTCTCTCCCGCCCCCAGGATTATCCCTTCTATCTCCTTTAACCATTGCCTGACCTCGAAATGGGCGTTTGGTGCCTTATCATGCAACAAGACGATATCACCGGATTTCAAAGATTTAAGCACTCGCTTTTTGAGATGTCGGGTTTTTCTATTGCCAAAGTCCCGGGGACGGCGGTTAAAAGCAACACAGTACATTCCCAGTGAGATCAGGATTCTGAACAGTTTGGGATTGGTTATACCAACCGGAGGTCGAAAAGCGTATGCCTCAATACCGAGCGATCTCAATTCTTTTTGACAGTCCTCTATTTCCCGAAAAAGGTGGCTTTTACTTTTCAGCATCAGGAGGCTGTCGTGATGCTGTGAATGATTGCCCAGTTCATGTCCCTCGTCAAGAATCAAGCGGGCGAGTTCGGGATATCGCCTTATTCGGTCACCAATCACAAAAAAACTTGCCTTGATCCGGTATTTTTTGAGGAGTTTCAGCAATGCTTCCGTTGTTTGCGGATCCGGTCCATCATCAAAGGTGAGGCTGATTTTCCCCTGGCTATTCTTTTTTCTACAGGTGATGGGTAGGAACATATTCCAGCGGGGAAAATAGGGAGCGGTTAGAATCAAGAGCAGGTACAACAGAATCAGAAAAGGAATGATTCCCGGACTGATCCGGAGCAAGGAAAAAGAGAGCAATGCCAGGATGATTGTTATCAGGTGAAATTTGCTATAAACCTTAATAGATGCTGGCAGATGCGGTTTATCTGATGATTGCTGGTAATCATTCATCAAAAATGGCAAGCAGGGGAATCTCGTTATGAATTGATGTTTTCATCTCATAAATCAAAATGATAGATCAGGTGCTGCTCTTAGGCAAATCCAAATTTCGGGGAGGTTGGTTTTGATCCGCTTAAGTGTTTCGAAAGCTCATCAGAAGCGTGAGCGGTCTCTTCAGAAATGGAAGGGCTGTTTTGAATGACCTCATTCACTTGCATCAAGTCTTTGTTGATTTCCTCGACGCCTGAACTCTGCTTTTTGGAAGAGGCTGCAATCTCTTGAATGATGTCATTCACTTTAAGAATACTCTCACAGATCTCCACTTTAATTTAAACAGCCCGGAAACTGAGAGAATACACCGCTTTGGAATCGCAATCGAAGCATGTAAAAACAAATTTGTCGGTTTGAATCGATTAATATCCTCATCCCAAACCCCCGGTTGACGGGTATATATCAAGCTCGGGCATCAGTAAACAATCAAAGAACCCGAATGTCTTGAATATTCCCCATCCACCGGAAAAATAACACGAGACAGTTCCGGTTCAATCATTTGAAAGAAGCGATTCCTGATCTTAGTACTTAAATCCTCTATCCAAAAGCCATAACAAGAATATTCTGCCTGGAACCGGGTGCTTACTATTCATTTTCGAGACAGGCATTCTGCCCTGGTTGATAAGTGTCGCTGCTTGACATTCCGGATTAAAATACTTACTTTAGTCATTGAATAAAGTAAACAAATCAAGACTCACATTTTCTTGATTTAAACTGGTAGAGAGGAACGGTATAACTGCCGGATTTTAACAAATCACTATCCGCGATGCATCGTTTTCAGGGAAACAAGAGCGTATCCGGATTTGAATAGTCAAAGTGCACCAAGTCTCCGGGTGAATCAAACCTGTTCATTGCTTATCCTGCATATTCCTGGCGTTTAATGAGTTTGTAGCGTAACTCGGGTTCGGCAGAAAAGTGGGTACAGTGAAGCAGGGAGTATGGAATTGGAAGTATTTTTAAACATGAATCGAATTAAGGAGTGGAATAATGTCTCGTTATCTGGATGAGATGTTTGGTTTGGAAGGTCAAACTGCCATTGTTTCCGGAGGGGCTGGCGTGATCGGCAGGAAGATGGCAGAAACCTTATTGAACGCAGGAGCCCGGGTTATGATCTGGAGTCGAACCGAACAATCCGTATTGGAGGCTGTCAATGAACTGGGGAGGGTTGGCCATTACGGAAAAAAGCTGCAAGGTCGACAGCTTGATTCCGGAGACGAGAAAGCGGTCTGTGAAGGTATTCGCAAAGTAGCGGACGAAATGGGACAACCCTCGATTTTTATCAACGCTGTGGGCGGAAACAAGGGACGGTCTAGATTTGTGGAGATAGACCGATCCAACTTTGAAGAGGTCATGAACCTGAATTTGCTCGCCGGGTTGGTTGTTCCATTAAAACAGATGGCTTTGCATTGGATTGACCGAGATATTCAAGGAGCGGTAATCAATCTTGCGTCTATGACCTCTTATAAACCTTTGTCCGGCGTTTGGGCATACAATGCCGCCAAAGCGGCGGTGATGAATCTTACCCAGGCTGCCGCAAGAGAATTTGCGGAGTCCGGAATCAGGGTCAACGCCATCGCACCCGGTTTTTTTCTGGGTAAGCAAAATCGCGATCTGTTAATTGACAGGGAAACGGGAGAGTATACTGCCAGGGGCAGTGAAGTGATATCACGAACACCCTTTGGCAGGTTTGGTAAGACAGATGAATTGGCAGGAGCCACCCTGTACTTAGCCAGCAATTGTGCTTCCGGTTTTGTAACCGGGGTGACAATCCCGGTTGATGGTGGTTTTTTAGTCGATAATATTTGAGATTTGGATTTTGATAAGGGAAAAGTTTTGACTGTCTATAGCGTTTCTGAAAATGATCCCGGTGAAGCAGGGATCGAGGAGATCATTCACCAGACCTTGGATCCTGACCTATGCCGTAATAAAAGAATTCTGGTATTGACACCTGATGCCACCAGGACCTGTCCGCTCCCCATGATGATTCGACTGATCAGCAAGGTATTGGGATCATCTTGTTCCAAACTCGATTTCATGGTGGCGCTGGGTACCCATACTCCGCTTGATCAGGAGCAAATACTGGAGCTTTATGGTATCAATAACGACACAAGGAAAGGACTTTTTGACAAATCCGATTTTCTGAATCATCGCTGGGATCTGCCGGAAACCCTTAAAGAAATTGGTGTTATTCAGGAAGATGAGATCTATCGTCTGTCCCGTTCCAAAATGAGAGAATCGGTACCGGTGATGATTAACCGGGCGGTTTTCGACTATGATTTGATTCTGGTCCTGGGCCCGGTGTTTCCCCACGAGGTTGTTGGTTTTTCCGGGGGTGCCAAATACTTTTTTCCGGGTATTTCCGGTGGAGAGTTTCTGCATTTTTTCCACTGGTTGGGAGCAGTAATGACCTGTAAAAAAATTATCGGAGAACGAGATACACCAGTCAGGGATCTTATCAATCGGGCTATGCAGTTTTTCGACCTTCCGGTTCTGAATCTTTCCATGGTGGTGAACAGGGATGGAAGCTTGCGGGGAGTTTTCGGAGGAAATATCCATGACTCCTGGTCAGAGGCAACCGAATTGTCTGCAAAAACTCATATAGAGGTTCGCAATCGGCAGTTCGACACAGTTCTGGGATGTGCGCCCGAAATGTACGATGAAATCTGGACTGCCGGAAAGGTTATGTACAAGCTGGAACAGATGGTGAAAAAGGGGGGACGTTTAATCATCTATGCTCCCCATATCAACGAGTTATCCAGAACCTGGCAGAGGGAGATTGAGGAGATCGGGTTTCATGTCCGGGATTACTTTCTGGAGAAGATGGAACGGTATCAACATATTCCAAAGGGGGTGCTGGCACACTCTACACATGTCAAAGGCGGCGGACAGATGACGGGAGATGTGGAGGTACCGGATGTGAATGTTATTCTTGCCACCTCCATTTCGAGAGAAACCTGTGAAAGAGTGAATCTTGGCTATCTGGATTACCGGACCATCAATCCCGATGATTTTGCGGGAAGAGAGGAGGAAGGTATACTACTGGTCAGAAAGGCAGGTGAAATTCTTTATAAATTCAAAAATCCTTCCGGCTGGAAGAAAGGAGAACTCGATTGTCGAAACATTAAGAAACGCTAATTGGAATATGAAGCGTGCGGTTCAAATCAACGGAAATATTGTACTTATTAAAACCGGCGACTGATGGCTGATACCACAAGTGTGATTGTGCTGATGGGGCCGATGGGATGCGGCAAGTCTACAGTCGGAAAGATTCTGGCCGCAGAACTGGACTGGCCGTTTTATGATGGGGACGACTTCCATCCTCCCGAGAACGTGGAGAAGATGAGAAACGCTGTTCCCCTGAATGATATGGATAGATTGCCTTGGCTAACCATCCTGAAAAACATGATCCGGTCATGGTTAACGTCCGGGCAGAAAGCAATTTTGGCCTGCTCGGCGCTGAAGGAGTCATATCGGGAGATTCTGGGGGTCAATCATGAAGGTATTCTCCTGGTGTACCTGAAAGGAACAAAGAAGATTCTGGCAGGAAGGCTGTTGGACCGAAATCACCCCTATATGGCGGATGATTTGTTGGACAGCCAGTTGAATACTTTGGAAGAACCGAACTGCGGAATGACTGTGGATATTTCGGCGGAGCCCGAAGAGATTGTAGAAAAAATCAAGAAGGTGATTCAGTCTACTGATGATCCTTAAATCGGGATCAGTTTGTAACCAACGATTAAGAATCTCGCTGGAAATGCGATATTCGGGACAACTATCCCCAAAACTCATTCAAACCTGAAAACACCATCTCTGTCAGCTTTAAGTGGGGCAGAGAACAGGCGAAAACACTGAATATAAAGATAAAAATGAATAAATCGGATTTCGGATTAATCGGATTGGCAGTCATGGGCGAAAACCTGGTCATGAATATGCTGCATAAGGGTTACACCGTGACGGTGTATAATCGAACCCCGGAAAAGTCGGAACTGTTTGTTAAAAATCGTGGCAAGGGACTAAAGGTAACGGCAGCCTATTCTCTGGAGTCTTTCGTGGATATGCTGGCAAGTCCGAGAAAAATAATGCTGATGGTAAAGGCCGGGAAACCTGTAGATGACCTGATTGAGCGATTGATTCCCCTATTGCGGAAAGGGGATATTCTGATAGATGGTGGAAATTCCAATTTCCCGGACTCCAATCGGAGATTTAGCGAGCTCGATTCAAAAGGAATACTGTTTGTGGGAACAGGTATATCCGGAGGTGAAGAAGGGGCACTGAAGGGGCCTTCGATTATGCCCGGTGGTGCCGGTGAGGCATGGCCATATTTGAAACCGATTTTTCAGGACATTTCCGCCAAGGCAAAGGATGGACAACCCTGTTGTCAATGGATGGGACCGGAAGGAGCGGGACATTTTGTCAAAACGGTGCACAATGGCATCGAATATGGAGATATGCAATTGATCAGTGAAGTGTATCATCTGATGAAATCAGTGCTGAAGATGACCCACGATGAAATGGCCGAGACTTTTGCCAAATGGAACAGGGGTGATCTGGATAGTTACCTGGTCAAAATAACCGCCGATATTATGTCCTACAGAGATTCCGAGGGCAATATCATACTGGAGCAGATTCTCGATTCCGCGGCACAAAAGGGAACCGGAAAGTGGATGGTTAATACGGCTCTGGAATGTGGCTCTCCGTTGACACTGATAAGTGAATCCGTATTTTCGAGGTTCCTTTCCAACCTGACAGGGCTGCGTGAAAGACTGTCCGGAACCTATCCGGCCAGTGAGATTCCTGCCCCGCCGGATAAAAAGCAGGCTTTGATAAATCTGGAAAAAGCGCTTTTCGCTTCCAAAATCATCTCTTATGCGCAGGGTTTTTCATTGATGCGCTCTGTTTCGGAGTCCAATCGCTGGTCCCTGGATTATCGTAATATTGCCCTGATCTGGAGAGGGGGATGTATCATTCGGTCCGTTTTTCTGGACAAGATAGCTGAGGCTTATGAGGCTGATCCTCAATTGGAAAGCCTGATACTGGATGGTTATTTCATGGAGAAGTTGACCGGTGCGCAATCCGGCTGGAGGGAAACAATCGCCATGGCAGTAAACGCCGGAATTCCCATTCCGGCGTTGTCAGGGGCTCTGGCCTATTTTGACGGAATCAGGTGCAACAACCTTCCTGCCAACCTGATTCAGGCTCAACGCGACTATTTTGGAGCTCACAGGTATCAAAAAAAGGGAGATGAGTCGGAAGAGACCCACCACACGAACTGGACAGGTACAGGAGGGAGTACCACATCATCTTCCTATTCGATTTGATTATCTGATGATTTTTTCTTCCTTCAGTTTCTTGATTTCGCTTTTGGAGAATCCGGCTGCTTCCATAATCTGATCCGTGTGCTCACCCATCTGGGCAGCTTCGGATTTTAATCCCGCCTCATTGGCGCTGAAGTGGATGGGATACCCGGGAATATCGATTTCGCCAATTCCACGATACTGGTGCGGTTTGATGTATTGATTAATCTGTGCCTGGGGATCGTTCGCCACATCCTCTATCCTTTGAATAGGACAGAACATCAATGTGTGTTTCTGGAAGATCGTCATCCACTCAAATGCCGTTTTCTCGGCAAATACGGCATCAAAGATCTCAACCAGTTTGGTATAGTTTTTCGGAGCCCCTTTCTCATCCGTAAATTCGGGATCATCAAATAATTGCATCTGGCCGGTTACCTCGCAAAAGGTTTTCCAGTATTTCTCCTCGGGATGATGCGTTGCCATTAACCATCTGTCATCCTTGCAACAGAATGTATTGCGCAACGGGGAGTGAATCTCTCTGCTGGGCGGCAGGCATGGGTTGACCGCCAGGGCATTGGAAAGCATCAGGTTCGGGTGTTGCAACCACAAGGCGGTGCCATAGAGGGAAACCTGGACTGCCTGACCATGCCCCTGCCTTTCCCTGGCCAGAAGTGCAGTGATGATGGCATGACTCAGGGAAATCGCCGTTGCCTGGTCCAAAACACCGATTTGCACCGGCGCCGGAAAAGCCTGACCGGTGAGAAACATCATACCGGAGCATGCCTGCCCCAAGGGATCGAAGGCCCCTATATCCTCCATGGGACCGTCAGGACCATATCCGGAAACACTGGCGTGGATTATTTTTGAGTTCAGTTCGCTGATTGATTCATAGTCGATTTTTAGGTTTTTCTTAGTGGATTTCCGTAGATTGGTCATGAATACGTCTGCGTCTTTAATCAGACGATCAAAAATCTCCCTTCCCTGTGGTTTTTTGATGTCCAGGCAAATATTCCTTTTGTTCCGGTTGGAGACTTCAAACATCAGGCTTTCACCGTTCTCCATGGACATATCGATTC
>JANQGX010000084.1 GCA_028282885.1 SAR324 cluster bacterium | reverse complement strand
CGTATTTCACTCCCCTCTAACCTTCAAATGATTCTAGGTGCTGTTTCCCTGAATCCCCGATTTTGTCCCAAACCGCTTTTGAACCAACCCAAATGTGATGCACTATTTTTAGGGATTCACCTCCCTCTGTGATCAATCCTGCAGGAACAAACATCCTCGATTCGTCGTTGATGCCCGGCAATGGCGAACCACAAATTTGACAGAACCAGGTTTGCCAATCTCCATCAGGCTTTTCCCAGGTTAAGATTTTTTCTTCACCCCGCGTCCACCTGAATGCATCACTGTCGACAATAACGATTGCAATTCCATTGCTACCTGTAGATTTCCTACAGATAGAGCAGTGGCATACGAACACCTCAGAAATATCGACATCAATCTCAAATGCGATTGTGCCACAGTTGCATTGTCCTATTGCCATTATTTTCTCCTCTTCAATGAGAAACTGAAATAAAGCTGATCTATTTTAACCGCCGCTTAACACGGGCTTCAGCAGCGGCCAACTTGAAATATGGTCGGAGCTGTAATGAGTTGTGAAACGCAAGGCAGCAATAGGTCACAAAGTGCGCTGGCCGCCTGCTGCAAACGTTTGTTAATACTTTATCATTCTAATGAATTCGTAGCTTTTAGCGTCAAGTATGCGTATTCCGGTGACATTTTACATCCATTCCGGCCGTTTGCTTAACATCGAATCCGGTGTTTGATTAACACTGATTCCGGCTTTAAGTGGATATATACAGAGGCAATTATTTCACCAGATAAGTTGCAAGCATCGCTGGCCCCGGTCGGAGCGTAGCGACGCCTTTTTTCACACAACCGTCAATCTTATGACGCTTTCTTTTTCCTCATCGAATCACCATCCAGAGCGATTTTATGGGCATTATGCACCAGACGGTCCAAAACAGCGTCGGCAATGGTTGGATTTCCAACTACTTCATGCCAATGCTCAACCGGCAATTGGCTGGTAACGATGGTGGAACTGATTCCGTTCCGATCTTCAAATACCTCCAGGAGGTCATTTCGCTGTTGATCTTTTAGAGTTTCCAGCCCCCAGTCATCAATGATGAGGACATGACACTTTGAGATGGCAGTCAAGAGCTTTAAGTAAGTCCCATCTCCTTGAGCTGCATGAAGTTCTCTGAAGAGACGCGGTGATCTATAGTAACGGACTTTATATCCTTCCAGGCATGCTTTGTGGGCCAATGCACACGTTAACCAGGTTTTTCCGACACCTGTGGGGCCTGTCATTATGACATTTTGTCGCTCCTTTATCCAAAGGCAGGTACCAAGGGACAGCATCAACGATTTATCAAGACCTCTCGGATGGCGATAATCGATGTCCTCAAAGCAGGCGGCTTGCCTGAGTTTGGCCTGTTTGAGTCTGGTTTTCAAACGGCGATTTTCCCGTTCAATGGTTTCCCGGTCGACCAGGAGCCCGAGTCGTTCTTCAAAACTGAGGGATTCATATTCTGTTGATGCGTTTTGCTCTTCAAGTTCCTTGAGCATCCCATTCAGCTTGAGGGACTGCAATTTCTCTATGGTTGGTGTTTTCAACATTTGGTTTCTCCTATATGATCGCTTTGACTGTTGCAATTATTTAAAATATGTCCCGCCTCGGACATTGCGATGGTTGAGTTGGGGTTGGGTATCCGGCAAGTCTGAATTCTGTTTATCCAGCCCTTTTTCCAGGATCGTTCGGATATACTTGTACCGGTATTCTTCATATTCCACCGCTCGTTTGCAGGCAGCCTCCAACCGCTGGTCGCCATAGTGTTTGCCAAGTCGCAGGATTCCCAGACACGACCGGTATCCCTGTTCGGGGTGCCTGCGAGAATGCATGATCATGTGAACGACGCTTGAGGTTGAAGATCCAATCTTCTTTGCCCATCTTAAAATCCGAGAGGGATTCCATTCCATATGTTCCCGGTGCCCGTCCGGCATATGGTCTGTTATGGTTGAATGTCCCCCGGCGAAATTATTCTTTTTATGTGAGGCAATACGTTGGCTGTTGAGGAAGATCTCGACAATATCCTTTGTGTAGCGGATCCGCACTTCCTTGTGGATATGGCGATAGGGAACACTGTAATAGTGCCGGTCCAGTTCGACATGATAATCGATGTTCACTTTGGCATTCTTCCATTCGGCGATCTCAAAAGGTGATTCGGGTAATGGCAGCAACACCGTTTTTTCATCCGAGTCAAACCAGGAGCGGCGGGAACCGGGCAGCTTTTTGAATGGTTTTTCATTCAGCTTTTCCAACAGTACATCGATCTCCTGGTTAAGCTGGTACAGGCTGAAGAATGTACGGTTTCTGAGTGCCGCCAGAATCCATCTTTCCACGATCTGAACGCCAACTTCCGCCTTTGCCTTGTCCTTTGGTTTTCGAACACGGGCCGGCAATACGGCTGTTCCATAATGCAATGCCATGTCGTAGTAGGTGGGATTGATATCCGGGTCGTAACGATTGGGTTTTGTCACTGCCGATTTGAGATTATCGGGAACCAACAGGCGGGGGACCCCCTGAAAATATTGAAATGCATTGATATGCGAAGCAATCCAGTTCTGGAGGGTTTGATCCCAGGTAGCTTCGGCATAGGTATAATTGCTCATGCCCAGAACAGCTACAAATATCTGAGCCTGATAAACCTCACCGGTTTCCTGGCTGTATATCGGGACGGTCTGCCCGGCATAGTCGACAAACAGCTTGTCTCCAGCTTTGTGATTCTGGCGCATCCAGGGGCTGATTGTTCGTTTCCACCTCTTGTAATGCTCATAGAACTGGGTTGACTGATATCCGTCCGGATATTGTTCTTTGTACTCCTCCCATAAGAGTTGCAGGGTGACATTCTTCTTCCGCAACTCTGTGTGGATATACTCCCAGTCCGGTTCTGGTATCGACCGATTGGGCTTTGATTGATGAGCGCCGCGAACCAATTTTAAGATTTGCGTTTCATCCAAAGGCGAAACATCCGTCCATGATAAACCGCGTTCCTTGACTTGTTTGAGATAGGCCCATACTGTGACATGAGAAACGCCGCAGCTTCTGGAAATTTCACGATCTCCCAACTGGTATTTTAAGCCCAGTCGCAGGATTTCTCGTACTTTTGAAGCAGACAGCTCTTTTTTTCGTTTTTTAGCCATTTAATCTCCTTGTAATGTTTGAGGTTATAAACGAAAGAAGATTTTTTAATGGCCACAAAAACAGATGTCAGGTCAAGGCATATTGTCTGTGTACTATGATTGTTACAAGGATCGAACGTGTTCACAGAGTAAATCCGATCAAACAGGAAGTCTGATGTCGGAAGGAAGAATGCTGGGGGATGTTAGGTATCAGCGGAATTGGTGTTCAGACAATTTCGGAATGCGTGTTAAGATAAAACCGGAATGGCTGTTAAGTGGAGACCGGAACGAGTGTTAATTAACACCCGGTATACGCAG
>JANQGX010000077.1 GCA_028282885.1 SAR324 cluster bacterium | reverse complement strand
GGTTACTGCTAAAACGGAAAAAGGAGTGGCTGATCCTTTTGTCAGATATTCTGTAGCTGAAGGAAGGATCGCAACATAAGCAAAGGCCGACAGAACAATCGCGGGTATCACGACCAAAAGCCTCAGCCACAACCGCTTCGCTCCGGAAAGACGATTCGATTTTTTCCAACAGCCAGACGCGAAGATAGTCCTATATAGATGATATTGAGGTCATCGATAGATCGGCAGTTGTCACCCGGTTTGGTCAAATTTTGAAAAGCCGGATTTATATTCCCGATTCACCAGAAAAAACCTGTCCCTGGAAATTCAGCCGCAGTGAAGAACTCAATGCCAATTTTACAAACGTCGTCTATGATGACAGCGATTGAGAAACCAATCACATCTCAAATCTGAATGAAACCCGCTTTGCGGGAAACTCCACCGTAGAAGATTGAGTCTGAAAAGCATTATCAATAGAGTAATTTGCACAGACTATTATGCAAAGCCTACACCTGGAATACTTAATAGAAGAGCTTTGATTCACTGATTTGGGGTGATATGCAGCAAATTCAACATTAAAATCGTTTCATTTCCTGTGTTTGAATCAAAACTATCATCGAACACCCAACTAAGACAAACCAAATTCGACAAGTGAAATCTCTGCAAAGGTTATATGATCGTGACTAACAGTCACCGGGGAACGATAGGTTGAATCCAAGTTCGACCAGGGAATAAAAATCATTATCCGCCTGTCATTCAACGAGGCTTTGGCTTCCTGAAAATCTGATCCTGTTGCGCTGTTTCCGTTCTCGGCCCCTTGCAAAATCACTCATCTAATCTGCGAAGCAGCAGAAAAAATCTATGCATTCGTCGTTTCATCGCTTATAATAGATAGTTCATAGGTAGTTTTTTATTATCTGACTTTAAGCTTTGTAACAAATTTGGCTGATCTTTCCGAATTTCAGATGTTCACCCGGATGATAAAATGATCCCGAGTAAACCTTACACAAAACTCTTGCTTATCCTGACAATAGGGCTGATTATCCCGGTTATTGACGTGTTGCTCGTTAATTCGGTTCCTCACACCCATACCTGGACAAGTGAAAACGTTCATTCCAGCATAGAAACAATTGGTGCTGTTGGATCGATTGTGATTGCCCTGTTTATCATGATGCTACTCCGACAGAGAAAGATAAATGCCTTGTACATATGGGTTTCCAGTGCTTTTTTCAGCATGGGAATTCTCGATTTGTACCATGCTTTGGTTCCGGCAGGGCAAACATTTGTCTGGTTGCATAGCATAGCGACACTGGTAGGCGGATGCTTATTTGTTTTTGTTTGGCTGCCAGATAAATTTTCGCGATCGCCCAAAACCGGGATATTCCTGATATTCCTCAGTGTTGTTGTGGCAGCGTTTGGGGCCTTGTCCATTGTCAAATCGGAATGGATTCCCGTCATGGTTTCCCAAGGCAGATTCACTTCCACGGCTATCTTGATAAACACGGCGGGTGGCGTCTTTTTTCTGGTGGCCTCCCTGAGGTTTATTAAACGTTACCTGTTGAACATGGAACAATGGGATAGTTTTCTCTTTGCCGTACTTTGCCTGCTATTCGGATTCGCAGGAATCTTGTTCGCTTTTTCGGATCTTTGGAATGGTGATTGGTGGTGGTGGCATTTTTTGAGACTCCTGGCATACCTGATTTCAATCGCTTATCTCTTTCTCAGGTATCAACAAACCAACAAGCAGCTACGTAAAGAGATCAGTGAGCGAGAGAAGGTCATGCGGGATCTGACGAATGAAAAAAGCTTTGTTGAAATGCTGATCAACATTGCCCCCATCATTATTCTCGTTTTGGATGCCGATGGACGAATTGTCAGGTACAACTCCCATCTTGAAGAGTTATCGGGACATTCCCTGGAAAAGATGAAAGGCCGGGACTGGTTCAGTAGTTTCCTTCCGGTTGAAGATCATGATGAAATTCGGGAACTGTTTAAAAAAGCCATTAATCAAATCAAAATCAAGGGAAATATCAACCCAATTGTTTCCAAAGACGGCAGGATTATCCCCATAGAGTGGCACAACAACACTCTCCGTGATTTAACCGGAAACACGATAGGCGTCCTGGCAATCGGATTTGATATCACTGAAAAACAGCAGGCAAAGGAAAAGGATCGCCAGCAGAATGAATTTCTGAACAACGTGATAAACTCGTTGTCACATCCCTTTTACGTGGTCAATATTGATGATTATACTATCGAGCTTGCGAACCGGGCGGCCTCCGACGAAGGGATATCACATCAAGGTGAAAAGTGCTACTTCCAACATGGAAACCGTAAGCCCTGTCTTGAGGAAAACTGTCCTCTTGAGCAGATCAAGAAAACCAAGCAACCCTGTGTGGCAGAACATGTTCATCTCAATGGTAACGGGGAACTCCGAAATCTTGAAATTCATGCCTATCCGATCTTTGATGCGGAGGGTGAAGTTGAAAAAGTGATCGAGTATTCGCTGGACGTAACAGAACAGAAGAAAATGAATCTTCGTCTGGAAAACGCCAAGGAACAGGCTGAAGCTGCCAACATTGCCAAAAGTGAGTTTCTGGCTAATATGAGTCATGAACTGAGGACACCTCTAAACGCAATCATAGGCTTCAGCCAGATTTTGGAAAAAAACCATTTCGGTACCCTGAACGAGAAACAAAAAAAATACCTCTACCACATTAAGGAAGGGGGAGATCACCTGTTGAACATGGTGAACGATATCCTGGATCTGTCCAAAATTGAGGCGGGCAAGCTGGAATTCGATTTCAAACCCTTTGATTTTGAAACCATGCTGGATCGATCTCCTTTGGCAATCCAGTCCCAGGCCAATGCCAAAGGATTGATTGTGGAGATCGATATCCAGAACAACCTGGGCTGGTTAAACGGAGACGAGAGCCGTCTGAAACAGGTGATTTTTAATCTCCTGTCCAATGCCGTGAAATTTACACCCCAGGGTAAACGCCTGGGTTTAAAAGCAACTGCTAAGAACGAAAGGGTCAGGGTTGTGGTCTGGGACGAGGGGATTGGGATCGAAGAAAATAATCTGGAACAGATTTTTATGCCCTTTGAGCAGGTCAAAAACAGTCTGTCAGCCTCCGCCAAAGGAACCGGGCTGGGACTGGCGATATCAAAACGAATCGTTAACATGCACGGGGGAATCATTTCGGCGAGCAGCGTCCCGGGTCAGGGTAGCCAGTTTATACTCGAACTGACCGGAAGGATTGTAATCCACGGTAACACTATGGATGAACAAACCAGGAAAACCGATCAAATTAACATGGTTATCGATTCAACAAAAAAAATTCTGCTGGTGGAAGACAATCCGAGGAACACCGAACTCGTACAATCCGCACTTCAGCCCTTCGGATTCCAGCTTACCTGTGTTGAGACAGGCGAAGAGGCCATTCAGGTCTTTTCGGAAGGCCGATTTGACCTGGTATTGATGGACATCCAGCTACCGGGCATGGATGGTATCCGGACCATGCACAAAATCCGGGAGACCCATCGGGCCACCACACCCTTCATCGCTCTTACCGCGTCCGCCATGAAAGGAGATGAAGAGAGACTCATTTCAGAAGGTTTTGATGAGTATCTCTCCAAACCGATGGATCTGGACGCGCTGGAAGAAAAGGTTCGCATACATCTTAATCGACAAATATATCAACATTAATCCGTTGTGAATATAGGCCATTAACTGAGATTCATGTATTATAGACGTGACCACCCAGTTAATGCTGGCCGATATGATGAGTCTTGAAAGGCATAAGGCAATGGTGACGCCAAATCGAAAACTACAAGCAGATGTGGGATGGTTGAGGCTGCACGATTCGCTACAACGAGTAATCCGCGTGTCGGATCAATGAACAACACGGTGGGAACCGCGACCGGATCAGATCGCTTTAATAAATTGAGACCAACTATAAAAGCCAATAAAATAGGAGTTTAACCTCATGCATTTTTTCGACAAGGATATGGTGGCAACCGGAAAATCAGAAAAAAAAGGAAGCAGCATACATCATGTCAACATCTCCGAACGTTACAACGTGGTCAGCCACCCTAACGGCGGTTACCTGATGGCCGTTATGGCCAGCCGGCTGATGGACATCAGCGATAAAGGACGGACACCAATTATCACCACCAATTTCCTGGCTCCCTCCTCGGTAGGTCCTGCTGACGTGAGAATAACGGAGATATCCAGATCCAAAAGCTTCAGCCGCTTCGAGGGACGTCTCATTCAAGGTAATAATGAAGTGGTTCGATCCATGGGTACCTTCATGGCCGACGACCTTCACTGCTCCCTGGATCGATATGAGGAACAATCTCCTGTTGTGATGCCCCCGGATGAATGCGAAGCCATGCCGGGTATGCCGGATTTCTCCCTTTTCGATACCATGGATATCCGCCTGGAACCACAATCTGCCGGATGGATGAAAGGACAGAACGGAGATAAATCAGAGGTCAAAGGCTGGATTCGATTCAGGGAAGAGCGACCCTTCGATATCTTCGGTATCATCCTGGCGGCCGATTCCTTTTTTCCGCCGATATTGGTGACACAGGGAATGTCGAGCTGGGTGCCAACCATTGAAATGTCGGTCAATATCCGAAACCTGCCTGAGGGGTATTGGCTGAAGGGGATCTTTCGCACCAAACATATCACCTGCGGTCTGCTGGAAGAAGACGGTGAACTGTGGGACGAAGCCGGCAACCTAGTGGCTATTTCCCGCCAGATTGCCCAGTTCAGAGGTTGATGCCCAACAACACGGATTATGTAATTGAGCAGGTCAAATGGGAGAGTTGTCTGCCCTGCAATTTAAAGACCTGCGGTTTAGTTGGCGATGAGAACCAGGGCAATGCCTGCAGCAGCAATTCCAAACCACTGTTGCGGACGCAATCGTTCCTTAAGGAAAAACCAGGCCAGAAACACGGTGGATGCAGGGTAGAGCGAAGCCAGTGCGGACGATATATCCAGTCGGCCCACGCTGGCTGCCATGGCAAAAAGAGCATTGCCGCCAGTGTCAAATACCCCGGCCAGAATGATAAAGATCATTTGGCTTTTCTCGGGTTTTCCCCCCGATTTTGTACCTAAAATGAAGAATCCAAACATGGAGACAGAAGCGATTCTGGCCGCAATCAAAGGGCGGATAACAGCCGTTTCGCTGGCCTGGTCAATACAGACAAAAAACAGACCAAATCCCACGCCGGCGAGAAGGGAAAGCAGCAACTCCGATTTAACGATAGCAGATCCGTTTCGCTCGAAAGACAGGATCCAAACAGCCAGGATTGAAATTCCCATACCAATTAATTGAGTCGATCTTGGCAGACCCTCTATATAAAAAGAAATACTAATTGGCACAAGTGCTGTCATTACGGCTGAGAGCGGCGCTACAATACTCATCCTCCCTTTTGCCAGTGCCGTATATAAAGCCACCAGTCCCAGCGCTCCCAAAATCCCTCCGACTGCTCCCCAGGCAAGGTTCGCGATAGAGGGGGTGGCTTCCCGGAAAATAAGACTTAATAGAATGAGAAAGCAAAGGCCGATTACCTGGGAGTATACAATGACAGATAAAATATTGCCGCGTTTTGAAGCGAATCCTCCGCTGAAATCACCCGCACCCCATGTGAAAGCGCAGCCGAGTCCGTATGATATGGCCAGTAGTTCCGTTCCAAACATTTCATGACTCTCGGAATAATTTTGGTATAAATAAAACAGACCCTCCCACCGGCAAGCAGTCGTTGCCAGGTCCGAAGATTACAATGACCACAAAACCCCGAAAGGGGTGTTGTACTTCTGAGCATAATCCTGTTATTCATAATTAGTAAAATTAAATAATTTTAATTCTAGTAAATATTTCTAAAGATTGCCTCTATGTTGGATTACAAACTTATAGAAGCCCTGGCAATGGTGGTTCAGGAGTGTGGGTTCGAAAAGGCGGCAACCAGGCTGTTCCTGACCCCGTCAGCGGTATCGCAGAGAATCAAGGCGCTCGAAGAACAAACCGGACAAATTCTCATCAACCGAACCAATCCTCCCCGTGCGACAGAGGCAGGGCTGAGAATTCTAAAGCATTATCATCATGTCAAGAGACTTGAAGACGATCTGATCGATACCTTCACTCCCCATGAAAACCGGAAGTTTGCGACCCTGGCACTGGGTATCAATATGGACAGTCTGTCAACCTGGTTTCTTGACGCGGTCAGGGATATGTTGCTAAACCACAAAATCCTGCTGGATCTCAAACCTGCCGACCAGGATCAGACCGATCAGCTTCTTAAAGATGGTGTGGTGATCGGTTGTGTAAGCTCCAAGGACAAATTGATCCAGGGCTGTCGTATGGATTACCTGGGATGTATGGAATACCGAATGCTGGCCACACCGGCATATATGGCAAGATGGTTTCCGGAGGGTGTAACGGCAGAAAACATCACCCTGGCACCCCAGTTTATCTTCGACCGGAAAGATGAACTGCATCTTCAGTATTTTCAGGTAGCCTTCGGAAAGATTCCAGCGGAGCTTTCGGCTCACTATTTACCGTCCTCAGAGCAGTTTTTAAAATTCATCCTGGCCGGGTTGGGCTATGGCATGCTACCTGAACAACAGAGCAATAACTACCTGGAGACCGGTGAATTGATTGAGCTGATGCCTGGTAGTGTTGTAAAAGTAGACCTCTACTGGCACTGCTGGAATCTTAAATCCAAACTCCTACGGGAGTTTTCCGAAAGACTGGTGGAGAAAACCCGAAACGCCTTGGGCTAAAGCTTTAAGATAAGCTATTGGAAAAAAGATTTGTCAACCCGGAGGCATTGAAAATTAATTGCCCAAATTTGGTTCCGTTTTCTAAAATATCGCAGAAACTCCCTGATGTATCATTAATCAGGCAATATTAGCATTGACCACAAAATCCCCGGATATTTAGTTTTAAGGAAAAAAACAGAACTTCCACAACTTCCGGATTTCTACTTTTCTTTTTAAACACGTCATCTGGTTATAGTCCATTACGCCGGATCAAAGAAGTTTTCAAAACGCAGCAACAGCAGAACTGCTGTCATTTATCACCTTTGGTTTTATGTCGGAAAACACGATTTGCCTGGTCGGCAATGTTAATGTTGGTAAATCAACTATATTCAACGGGCTGGCGGATAAGGGCCAGCAGGAAGTCATCTGCCCGGGAACGTCAGTAAGCTATTACACTGCCACAATCAGGGGCAGTGAAGATACACTTATCGATCCCCCGGGGGTCAACTCCCTGATCGTTGGCAGTGAAGATGAGAAAGTTTCGCGGAATCTGATATTTAACAAAAGGGTTGGTAAGATCATTCAGGTCCTGGATGCCCATAACATGATCCGCAGTATCTCATTGGCTCTGCAGTTTTCCGAATTCGGGATACCAACAGTATTTGCCCTCAATAAGGACGACATGGCGCAGATCAGGGGCATTACGGTGGATGCCGAAAAATTGTCGGTGCTGTTCGGTGTCAAAGTGGTTCGCACGGTTGCCCGGGAAAAACAGGGAGTAAATGCACTCAGGGATGCCCTAACCTATAGCTCTGTTCCCAAAAAACTACTGGATTTTCCTGAGGATATTGAAGATGCTCTTCAAAAAATAAGTCGCTTTCTGGAAGGTAAAAGTCATTCTCCCAGGGGTGAGGCATTGTTGATGTTGGTCGATAAATCCTTCATGAAAAGCGCAAGGGAGTCGGATCTTGACCCGGTAACCATTCGCAAATGTGAACAAATCAGAGCCGCGCTTGAGGAACAGAGACGTAAACCCATCGATCTGGTGCTGTCAGAATTGTTTATGTTTCATGCAACCCGCCTGGTTTCCGAGTTTCAACAAAAAAAACCGGTTCTGACCACCCCTCTTATGACCGTTCTGGGAAGATTGTCAACGCAGCTTCCTTTTGGTATTCCCATGGCGTTGCTCGCCTTCAGCCTGATGTATCTGTTCGTGGGGAAATTTGGAGCCGAATACCTGGTAGGGTTTATAGAGGGCAGACTTTTCGACGGATTCATTGTGCCGGAGGTAAGTCGGCTGGTCGGCCGATTCGGGTTGCCATGGGTGGTCGATCTGTTTTGCGGGGAATTCGGACTGGTGAGCATGGGGCTGAATCTGGCCTTCGGCGTATTGATGCCAGTTCTCTTCACCTTTTACGTGTTTTATGGTTTGATGGAGGATTCCGGGTACCTGCAACGATTGTCAATCCTTTTAAATAATACCCTGAGAAAAATGGGAATGAACGGTAAGGGGGTAATGCCGTTGATTATGGGATTCAGTTGCATTACCATGGCAATTATGACAGCTCGGATGCTGGACACCAAAAAGGAAAGATTTGTGGTCTCCATGCTGCTGAGCCTGGGGATCCCCTGCGCGCCGCTTTTTGCCGTGATGTTCGTGATTTTTGCCAAACTTCACTGGTCTGCCATGGTTGTCGTCTTCGGCACCATCGTTCTTAAGATCATGCTGGCCGGAATTGTTATGAACAAGCTGATTCCGGGGAGATACAGTGGCTTCATCATTGAAGTTCCACCCCTGAGAATTCCGGACCTGCGCCCCATTGTTCATCGTGCGGTTATCAGGTTGATTTTCTTCTTAAAAGAGGCCATACCTGTCTTTCTGTTTGCGTCGCTTATTCTTTTTGTGTTCGACAGAGTGGGCGGTCTGGACGCTGTCCGCCGGATAGCTGATCCCACTGTTAAATGGCTGATGGGATTGCCCGAGCATAGTGTCGAAATTCTTGTCATGACACTGGTTCGCCGGGAAGCCGGGGCCGCTCTACTGGACCAGTTTTTCGGGCAGGGATACTTCAACGGGGTCCAGGCAGTGGTTATGCTGATTGTCATGACCTCTTTACTCCCCTGTGTCAACGCAGTGATTGTGCTGTTTAAGGAGAGGGGATGGAAGCAGGCTGCATCGATTGTCACAGTGGTCATTCCAACCGCAGTGATTACAGGGGCGATTGTTAATTTTTTGTGCCTTCAATTTGGCGTTACCTTTATGCCTTGAAAATTATGGAAAACTACAAAGAAGAGATTCTGGAAGCCGTCTGGACGGCTGAGGAAGGTGGAGAGCAAACGATAAAAGAGATTGTTCAGAAACTCTGTCCCAAGGTAGAGCTAAAGCCTGAATACATTGAATCGCTACAACAATCGGACCTGATCCGGTTGGAGGATGACCGGATGCTGTTTACTCATAAAGGCCGTGAGATTGCCCGTAAAGTCGTACGGCGCCACAGGCTGACCGAGTGTTTGATGGGCTATGTCTTGAATCTGGATCCGGAAACCATGGAACGCGTTGCCTGTGAAACCGAACATTCACTGCTGCCCGAAGTGGAATCATCCATCTGTATTCTGCTGGGCCACCCGGAATTTGCACCGGACGGGACACGTGTACCGACCGGTGATTGCTGCACAAATGGCAGCCGTCATATTGAAAAGACCATAGTCTGCATCTCCGACTGCGAACCGGGAGAGCGAATCAAAATTGCCTATATCAGGTCCAAGAGCCACGAAAGACTGCAACAATTGTCCGCCTTCGGGATCATGCCCGGGTTGAAAGTCCGCCTGTTGCAGAAAAGTCCCGCCTATTGCCTGCAATACGAAAATTCCGAAATTGCCATTGACAAGGAAATTGCCCACGACTTGTATGTCTGGAAAGTGGAGTAGAAATAACTCAATTCTTCGATTTTCACAGGCATTCCAAATTCGTTTCCAAACTTTGCCGGGCCCTTTTATCGCTTTTTTACGGTAAAAGGGCCACTCTGCAAACATCAATAGCCGTGATTTTTTTGCGACAGATTCAGCACATTCGATTGGCAAACCGAATACCGGTTCGACCCATCTCAGAGTATATCGATCCCTTGTTTTGATTGTTCCCGAAGCCGGAATCCAATCATTTGAATCCGGAAAATCAAGTGATGACCTGACAAAACCGGCCACATGTAGTTTTACATCAAGCTTCTGCATCATCTTTATTTTGATGCCCGCATGTGATACTTTATTTACAGAACACAACTACTAAACCCCCTTAAAAAACGGTAGGACCTTTTTTCCTGACCGGATTATTATTATCTAAGAATTGCGTTATTTGGCGGCGCATAACTGCAAGTCCCACGGTTTGAATCGGCCTCATATTCTGATGTGATTTTAACAATGAATCTCCACTCCTCAAACCTTCAAACCGAACTGAATCGAGACCTTCATCTTCCCCGAAAAACCAATTTTATAAAAGAAATTCAAGGATCTACCTCGTTCGTGGTAATTGTCTTGTGCTTATTCTCTCTGTCCATAGTCCTGTTTACCAAAACTGGTTTTTCAACATTACCGCCCAAGGTGATCGATTTCGAACACTTTTCAACCAAGGACGGACTGCCTGACATGGTGGTTTACGATATCGTTCAGGATGGCAAGGGATACCTGTGGTTCAGCACGAGTAACGGCATCAGCCGCTATGATGGATACCAGTTCAGGAATTATCAGAACGACGAAAAAGATCCTTTCTCCATCGGCAGAGGCCCGGTTGTTAACCTTTTCATTGACGATCAGGATCGATTGTGGGTTGCAATCTTGGGCTCCGGGCTGTTTCGCTTTGATGAAAGCAACGATAATTTTGTATATTTCAAACACGATCCGCAAGATCCCAACAGTATTTCGAGCAATAGTCCGTACGGGCTGGCCCAGGACGAAATGGGCAGGCTTTGGATAACAACCATAGATGCCGGTGTAAATCGGTATGACGAGGTCAATAACCGCTTTATCCGCTATCGTCATGATCCGGATAATCCTAACAGTTTGGCTGGTGACAGGAGTTTTTCAGTTTTCAGGGATTCAACAGGTGATTTGTGGATTGACTCCACCGGTAAGAGCCTCAATCGATATAATATCCGTGAAAAAAAATGGACCCATTATCTGAAAGGACTCTCCCAGGCCAATACATTTTTGGAAGATCAGTATGGTGATTTATGGGTATCCACATTCGGTAGAGGCGTCGTCAGATTTAACCGGAACAGAAGCAAAATCACAACCTATCAGCATGATGAATCCGATCCCTACAGCCTCGCTCACAACCAGGTTATAGACATCATGGAAGATGACCGGGGTACCATTTGGTTTTCGACTTGGGGTGGCGGCCTAAGCGTTTATGACAGGGAGAACGATCGCTTTATTCGCTATCGATCAGATCCGTCCAATCCGTTCTCACTCAATACGGATGATCTGTGGAAAATCTTCCAGGATCGAACCGGTGTCATATGGATCGGAACATACGGAGCCGGAATAAATAAATATGATCGAAAAACCGAACGGTTTCCGCGAATGAGAGCCAATATTGCGGATCCGAACAGTCTAAGTCATAACAACGTCAAATCGGTTTTTCAGGATAGCCGTGGAGACCTTTGGATTGGCACGCTGGGAGGCGGTCTCAATAAATACCACAGCAAGCAGAAAACTTTCACCCATTTCAGGCATGATCCGGCCTTGTCCGGCAGCCTGAGCAATGACTATGTATGGAAGATCGTAGAAGACAGGTCCGGTACTATCTGGGTAGCGACCGTGAACGGACTGAACAAGTATCTTCCGCAATCCAATAGTTTCAAGCGCTATCAACGGGAACCGGGGAATCCGAAAAGCCTGCGAGACAATGTCATACGCACCATGATTGTTGATCGAAACGGAGCCCTCTGGCTCGGACTACAGATCGGCGGCATAGCCCGCCATATCCGGGACAATGATAGTTTCGCCTACTACCCCATTGGAACGGTTCACAATAATGTAATGTTTGAAGACAGCACCGGGAGTTTGTGGGTGGGTAATCCCCAGGGGCTTTTTCGGTTCGACCGTCAAAAGGATGTATTTGTCCGTGTAACAAGCGAACCGGACAATCCCGAAATCTTTTTCAATGAGTTCGTTACCGTTATTACTGAAGACAGAAAAGGGAACCTCTGGGTTGGCAGAAACAACGGATTGACCAGAGTTGAACCGGACACCGGAAAGTTAGAAGACTATTCGGAACGAAGCAGACTGGTTAACCAGGATATCACCGGAATCATTGCTGAAGATAGCGGGCGGTTATGGATCAGCACTTCAAGCAGTCTGACCGTCTTTAATCCCGAATCAAACCGGAGAAGGTCTTACGATCTGGGGACGTTTAATCGGGGTGCATTCGAACAAGGTGAGGATGGGAAGTTGTATTTTGGCAGTACCAAAGGGTTGTTGCATTTTTTTGCCGATGGGATTACCGACAATCTACTCCCTCCACCGGTTGTTCTGACATCAATCAAGAAATTCGATCATGAAATCGTTTTGGACAGACCGCTTTCAGAACTCACCGAGTTAACATTCAGCCATACCGATCGCTTTTTCTCCCTGGAATTCTCGGCTCTTGATTTCTCCGATCCTTCCAAAAACCGGTACAGGTACAAGCTGGAAGGATTTGATTCTGACTGGAGAGAAGTCGGTAGCGACAGGCGAATCGCCACGTACACCAATCTTGACGGAGGGGATTACCTGTTTCGAGTAACAGGCTCCAATAATGACGGGATCTGGAGCGATACCTACACCGAACTGAAAATAACCATCACCCCGCCTTTCTGGAAAACCTGGTGGTGGTTTACGCTCTGTGTACTCGTTATTGTCGGTACCTTCGGGCTGGTGTATTGGAATAAATCCAGCCAGTTGAGAAAGGTCCGTTCCATTGCCAAAGCCTTGACGGAAAGCGAAGAGAAATACCGCAACGTGGTCGATAATGCAACTGAAGCCATTTGTGTCCTTCAGGATAAGCGCTTTATATTCTTTAATCCCGAAGCGGTCCGCCTTTTTGGATTTCCCGAAAAGCGACTGTATCAGATGCCTTTGGAAGCTGTTATCCATCCCCAGGACAAAACTGAAATCGAAACGATGTATCAAAATCAACTGCAAAGCGGAGGTGTTTTAAGCCACTCACTTCGGGTAGTCACCGAAAAGGATCATACCCTGTGGGTCGATATTAAGGCCGTGACGATTAAATGGGAAAACCAGCCGGCGGTCCTCGTATTTCTGACTGATATTACTGAACAGAAAAGATCTGTTGAATTGCTGATACAAACGGAAAAAATGATGTCCCTGGGTGGAATGGCTGCCGGGATGGCGCACGAGCTCAATAATCCTTTGGGAGGAATATTACTCGGTGTGCAAAACATCCAACGCAGGCTTTCCTCAAGTTTTAAAAAGAATCACAAAATTGCGGACGAATTAGGAGTAAACCTTGAGAAATTTCAAATCTATCTGGAAAAAAGAGGGATTCACTCGCAGTTGATAGGAATTCAGGAATCAGGCGCCAAGGCTTCCAGTATTATTGCCAACATGCTCCAGTTCAGCAGATCGAGCGACTCACAACAGGCCCCTCGTGATCTCACTTTGCTGATGAACAAAACCCTTGAGCTTGCTGAGAACGATTACAATTTAAAAAAGAGAATTGACTTCAGGCAAATCAGGATCGAAAAAGATTATCAGGAAAACATGCCTCCTGTTCCCTGTTCGGAAACCGAGATTGAACAGGTTGCCTTAAATCTGTTACAAAACGCAGCCCGGGCAATGGCCGGCAATGGCTACAAAAGGCCCCCGAAGATCTCAATACGCATCAGGCTTGAAGAGAAAGCTGCCAGGGTTGAAGTGGAAGACAATGGGCCGGGCATGGATGAGGAGACCCGAAATAAGATCTTTGAACCCTTCTTCACGACAAAACCCGTGGGAGAAGGCACCGGTCTGGGTTTATCCGTTTCCTACATGATCATTACCAACAACCATAAAGGAACCCTGGAAGTTGAATCCGAGCCAAACCGGGGAACCAAGTTTATCATTCGTCTGCCTCTGGATCGAGACATCGGGCTTTAACACGCTCCGAAGATCCTTTTACTGTTCCCTTTCAAAAAGCAGTTCCTCGCCACCACGCTGTCAGGGCCAAAATTAGACAGTTCAGGCCGCACCTCCACGACAGATTCATCCTGAATTCTTTCGGCACCTTTCCGGTGTGCTGTTCCAAACAGATTTACTATTAAATGCAAAGGTCCGTTTTTGAACAGCCGAGAAGATCTCCATTGAAAGTGCTTATGAATCCTTGGGGCCTTGCCATAGCTTCCCTGGCACTTTCACAATTGAATATCGAATCCTTCACTTGAGCCTTGGGGTTGTTTTTATCAGAGATATTTTAAAATCGATTCATTATGTTTCATTTTGCCTCATTGTGTTTGTTGCATTATGTTTCATTTTGAATCTTTCATATCATTATAATGAAACTAAGGAATCTCTAATTACATGAATTTATTAACCAATAAAACCCTGGCACATTTGCTGCTACTTATGGATCAACAGCACTTGACAGGAGAATAACCACAAAATGGAGGACACCATGAAAAATGTTCTAAAAAAAATCGAACTACATTTCGCTGCTGCCGGGCTGGCTGAAGGAGATCGTGATCAGGCAAGAAGATTCATGGCAGACAATTCGGACGGTTTTAAAGGAGCCATACTGCCGAACATCAAGCGTCAGATAGAAAAACTTGAAACCGGTTTTGCCGTTGCCGGACTGGCTGAAGGAGACCCGGAATTAGCGCGCGATTATATCCGGTATTCCACACCAAACAGCACCAAATCTCCCTGGATGGAGCAGTTGGTCAATAAGACGAAATCGCTCATTAACTCTTTTGAAAGAAACATGGCCGCTGGAGCTCTGACCGAAGGCTCCCTGGAAATGGCCAGGGACTATCTGAAGGTCAAGGACCAAGAGCTTAACCCGTCGAAGGCCAAGAATCAAGAAGGCATCCCGTTCAACAATTTCCTGGAAACCATTGGACTCCAGGGGGTTCGAGTTCAATATGGGGTTGTTGTTACCTAAAACAGTTAAAAAATCATAATCATAATGAAGACCGGATTAGTAATTGTCGAGATCGACAACCACTTCAGAGAGAATCTGAAACTGAGAATGGAAGTCGAAGGGTTCAAAGTTTATGTCGCTGGCAGTCTAATCGAGTTAACACGGCAATTGGAACGAAGAAACATTGAAGTTGTCCTGTTAAGTCTGATGGAACTCAAAAGGGAAGGATTGAAGCATCTGGAGGCAATCAGGAAATTGAAATCGACTGCGGAGATTATCATCATTAATAACTCCGAGTCTGTTGACCTTTCCATAGAAGGAATGAAATTAGGCGCCTTTGATGATTTTTATCTTCCGTTTGATATGAACCATCTTGCAAAACGCGTGAAGGAGGCAGCCTTGAAAGCCAGAGAGGTCAACAAAGGCAGGAAGCCGGTTAAACAAAAAATTGCAGAGATGGTCATTGCTATGAGCTTGGCTGAGGGAGGCAGTCCTGATCTGGCTCACGATTACTTAAACCGATCAAAAAGACCGAAAAAACAGAAAGATGTTTAAAGCAGAATTAACCCTGAGGTTAGAGTTATGAATCAAATCAAATTATTACTGGTCGACGACGAAGTGGATCTCGTCACCACCCTATCCACCAGGCTGGAGATGCGGAATTTTGGAACCGAGATCGCAGTGAACGGTGAACAGGCGTTAAAAATCGTTGACGATGAGATTCCCGATGTCATGGTTCTTGACATAAAAATGCCGGGTATCGACGGGTTTGAGGTGTTGAAAAGGATAAAACAACACTATCCCGTCATTCAGGTAATCATCCTCACCGGACACGGATCCGATCAGGATGAAACAAAAGCCATGAACCTGGGAGCTTATGCTTATCTGAATAAACCTGTTGATATCGATCAGTTGGTTTCAACGATCAAAGCAGCTTGTTCCGATGCCGCCAGGGTTCGTGAGTTCCGATAGGATTGCCGGATCAGGTTTATCATGGATCTCAGAACAACCGGGTATCGGAGCTGCTAAAGAGGGCAGTTATTGACTTATCCGATCAGCCTGAAACAAACCCCGCCTTTAATGGCATCAGGGATGGTGTCTACAATTTCTTGTGAAGACAGAAGATTTAATTGGCATCAGTAAACAGGGTAGCAGAGTGTGTAAGTATGTTCTCTGCAGCGGATAAAACAGAAAAATTTGAAAAAAAATAAAGTCAGTGAAAACAGGAGAAAAGGTATGAAATTTATCAGACAATGGGGCAGCTTCATGATGATGGGAGCTAGGGCCCACGCCAAATGGGAAATGGAGGTATCAAATACCATAGTTAAAGATAAAAAACGGATGATCATCTTAATCTTGTTGATCATCCCTATCATCATCGGGGGCGTCGCCGTTGCCAACGACTTTGGCAGCAGTCTCCCGGAAACTCTGGGTGGAAAAAAAGCTTATAGTCCGGCGTTTTTCACACCAAGCATTTTTCTGGCGTCTATCCTGATTGGCCTGGGGGCCGGTTTGATTACAGGTTGTATCGGTGCGGGCGGTGGATTCATCATTGCTCCTGCCCTTATGAGCGCAGGTATCAAGGGAATACTTGCCGTGGGAACGGATCTTTTTCACATTTTTGCCAAAGCGATTATGGGAAGTGTCATGCACAAGAAACTGGGCAACATCTCAATCCCTCTGGCCCTTCTGTTTTTAGTGGGCGCAATCGCCGGTGCTACCGGGGGTGGCACGATAAACAGGGTGTTGTTTGAGATTAACCCGGTACTCAGCGATGCCTTTATTACCATGACCTACGTACTGATGCTTGGGATATTAGGAACTTATGCCTTATCCGACTACTTGCGTTCCCGTAAGGGCGGATCGTCCGTAGGAGGCCATGGTGAAGCCATGTCAGCGGCTGAAATGGGTCGTCTGGCGAAGAAAGTCCAGTCCGTGAAGATTCCCCCTATGGTTACGTTCGACCAGGGTTTAGTCCCCGGGGGTAGGCAGGTCTCATCCGTTTTCCTCATTCTCAGTGGTGCCCTGGTTGGGTTTTGCGCGGCCATCATGGGAGTAGGTGGCGGTTTTCTGACCTTCCCGATATTTGTATATGTTCTCGGGGTTTCCTCAATGACAACGGTGGGAACCGATATCTTTCAGATCGTCTTTACGGCCGGTTATTCATCGATCAGCCAGTATGCGATTTACGGATTTATTTTCTACACCCTGGCCATCGGCATGTTGCTCGGGTCATTGTTCGGAATCCAGATTGGTGCTTTGGTAACCAAGGTGGTCAGCGATATCACCATCCGTGGTTTTTATGCCCTGGCTGTGTTGGCAGGATTTGTAAACAGGGCATTTGCACTGCCCGGAAAATTGGCTGAAATGGAGGTTATATCGGCATCAGAAAAAACAATTCTTATCCTGGATCAAATCGGAATATGGTCTTTCTTCATCGTGATCAGCATATTCGCGATTTGGGTTATCGGAACCTTCTTTAAAAACGTGAAAGTATTGAGAGGCGCGGAGGCAAACCTATGAAAACAAATAAAAAAGAGTTAATCATAGGAATAATCCTATTAGCCGGTTTTTCAGTGGTATTAGTGGGGCTTTTTTCCCCGGTTTTCAACGGTAAGAATCCGATCACTTACTTTGACAATCTTTATAACTCTATCTCCAAAGGTTCGGTTTATTACATTCCCAAGTTGTTAGAGGAAACTAATGAATACGAAAAGGGTTCTGTAGATGTCAGCATCGGTTTTCTGACCAATAATCAGGCAGATGAGATGCTTCAGGTCTATCGCAGGGCTGGGATAGAGAGTACGGTCGAGCATGACAGAATTATGATCTCAACCGATTTGATGAAACTTCTTACCATTGCCTTGCAGGATTCGGATATCCTTTTTAACAATCATGGCGATCAGCTTAAATCGAAGTACGGAATGGATGAAAAACGGATTCTGTATACCTGGTGGCTGACCCTGAAGGACGTGGAAAAGGAACTGAATAAAAGCAACAGGTTTAAAGAAGCCAAATTTGTAAATTCGGTTTTAACCAAAGCGGTGGAGTGTGCTTACAATTATCACAACGTTGTGGCTCGTCAGATCTCCGATGAGGTGCTATTCGTGGTAATATCGCTGTTGTTCTATGTCGTCTACACCATGTGGTTCGGCTATGCCATCATGTATGTTTTTATCGGCCTGGGTTTGAAACTCTGACCTTGTTCAGCATGATAGAGAATTGAAAGATCAGGGGTGCAATCTTCTCCCCGATTTTGGCTTTCTTGCCAAATTATTGTGCCCTTGATCTGAAATTTGAGGTGTTTTGGAAAAGCCCTTACAAATCGGGTTTATTATATTGGGAAATAAGTTTATGCACCTATTGTCCTTATTTGATCGTTTGCGGCGCAGTCGTCTTCTGGACAAGTATGCCACCACAGCTGCGATGGCGGAAGGTGGTGGAGATATGGCCCGAAGGCACCTGACTTCATATAATATGGACGAGGAGCGAGTTGCGGAATTGCGACAGGAATTTAAATCCCGTTATCGCAACTTCAGGTCTTTGCTTCATGCCAATAACAACGCTCTCGATAGTATGGCTGCCTTGGAAAAGGCGGTCCAGGAGTGTGGCCCGATTCCCTTCTCCTTTGTCAGAACAACGGCAACCTCGATCACGGAGGATGTCAACCTGATGATCAGGGGTCTTAACCGGATTGCCCCGGGCAAGCACCACCAACTCCTTGAAGTCTTTCAGAATATCCGGGCGGAAATCAACTCCTGTCTGGAACCTGATAAGCCGGAAAAGGACGACAGATTTGTGATTGCTGTCAGTGAGGTGAATCAAACGATGTCGGATCTGGTCGGTGATAAAATGGCCAGGCTGGGAGAAATCGGTAAGAATACGGGATTGGAAATCCCAATAGGTTTTGTAATAACTTCGTCTGCCTACGCCTATTTCCTTCAGGAAAACGGATTGGATACAAAAATTGCTGAACAGTTGCAATCGGTTGACTTTGATGACCTTGCAGCAGTTCAGAAATCCAGTCAAAAGCTTCAATCGGCTATCAAAGAGGCGAAGGTTCCGCTCCCATTGCAACGGGCGATGGAAAACTCATTTGATCAATTACAACACAACAACTCCAATATCACACTTGCATTGAGGAGCAGTGCAACAGGTGAAGATTCCGTTAAAACCTCATCGGCCGGCCAATACCTTTCAAAGCTGAATGTGGGTAAAACCGATTTCATCGATGCTTACAAGGCTGTTGTCGCAAGTAAATACAGCACGGAAGCGATGACTTACCGATATCACCACGGGTTAATCGACGATCAAGTATCCATGGCAGTGGGTTGTCTGCCGATGGTGAATTCGGCTGCTGGTGGAGTGATATATACCCGCAATCCGATTGATCCGGAAGACAATAATATTTATATCAACTCCTGCTGGGGCATACCCAAACCGGTAGTCGGGGGTGATTCCCCCTGCGACCTTTTTGTAGCCTCTGCCCTTCCACCCCATGAATTGGTGGAAACGGTGATCGCAGAAAAGGAGTTTCATTACAAAAACAACGAACAAGGGGGGGTAGAAAAAACAAAGATTAAGGAAGACCTGCGGAGCAAACCTTCCCTAACCGGGGCGGAGGTGGAAAAACTGGTTCAAATCGCCAGTCGGCTTGAGAGTCACTATAAGGAACCTCAGGATATCGAATGGTGCATTGATAACCAGGGTCGCATCAAAATTCTGCAATGCCGCCCTCTCACCGGTTTGGAGAGAAATAAGGAATCTCCGGACGAAAAAACAGGGATTGCCTCCCCCAAGCGTCTGATCATTAATGGAGGGACTTCCATTAGCCCTGGGATTGTCACGGGGAAGGTGTTTTGGGTGGAGAACAGTACAGATTTGAATAGATTTCCGAATGATGCCATTCTTTGCGCACAAATGGCGGATCCAAAGTGGGCTCCTCTCCTGAATCGGGCCAAAGGGATTATCGTTGAGACAGGCGGGTTCGCCGGCCACCTTGCCAGTATCGTCAGGGAATTTAAAATTCCGGGATTGTTTGGCGTCGAGTCACTAAAAAGCAGGTTGGTCGATGGAACCATTGTCACCCTTGATGCGGAAAACAGCAGTATCTACCTGGGAGGATTTGATGCTTTGCCCGTTCAAGATAGAAAAAAGGATCATCTGCTGGCAAAAAGCCCTGTCTATTCAAAGCTGAAAGAAGTGAGCAGGATCATCACCCCCCTGCACTTGACCGATCCTGAATCCTTGAAGTTCAGGCCAGCCGGATGTACCACATTACATGATATTACACGGTATATTCATGAAAAATCGGTCGAAGAGATGTTTAACTTCGGCAAACATCACCATTTTTTGGAACGCTCGGGAAAACAGCTATATTACAAGGTTCCCATGCAATGGTGGATCCTGAATCTTGACGATGGATACATCAAAGAGACCAACAGTCGTTATGTGCGGTTGGAGAATATAGCGTCACTGCCGATGCTGGCCTTATGGGAAGGGATGATTGCCATACCATGGGAAGGTCCGCCGCCGATTGACGGCAAAGGATTACTTTCAGTTATGTTCCAGGCAACGACTAATCGCTCATTGACCACAAGTGGCAAAGCCGGGTTTGCGGACAAGAATTATTTCATGATCTCACGAAATTTCTGCAATCTCTCCTCCAGACTTGGTTTTCATTTCACAACTATCGAATCAATCATTTCCGAGGAAAATCCGGACGAAAATTACATCAGCTTTAAATTCAAAGGCGGAGCTGCGGATTTCACACGAAGGTCGAACCGTACCCAGTTTCTGGGGGAACTGCTGGAAAACTACGGCTTTTCAATCTATACACGCAGGGATATCCTGGTAGCCAAACTGGGGCATCCAGACACCGATTTTGTAAAAGCAAGGCTGGCTATCCTAGGGTACCTGATGATTCATTCCCGCCAGATCGACATGATTATGATGAACCGTTCAACCGTATCTTACTATCGTTCCAAATTTGAAAAAGATATCGCTACCATATTAAATTGATAGCCCCGCAATCTGCTACATGACAGACCCGGAATCCTTTGCCAGGGGGGACACCCATTATGCGTGCGAATTGATGAAGTTCAATATGTTTCATAATGATTCATTGACTTGTGATAGAAAAAGATCTTCAATGAGATTATATGAAACAATATCAGACATCACCATTCTCAAATCAAGCAATGGAGGGCATTGAATAAGACCGACATCCCATTAATAAGTATCCTGGCTGACAGTCCCATTGCGCTGCAGCAGCTTATTGATAAAATTCCAATCGGGATTTTGATCGTGGATAAGTCTTACAGGGTTGTTCAGATGAACAGGGCTTTGGAGGCTATCACCGGGATTTCTGCAACCAGCGCCAAAGGATTACCCTGCTACCATGTGCTGAGAAGCAGCTTATGCGTCAAAGATTGTCCAATCCGTAACCGTCAGGGGGCTTTTGAACCCGTATCCGTGGAGACAGATTTAATTGACCGCTCCAGGGAGTTGATTCCGGTTAACATCAATGCAGCCCCGTTGAAGGATCTTCAGGAGAACGTTGCCTTATACCTGGAAACGGTTGAGGACTTGAGATCCATCCGCGATCTGGATGAGAAGGTCAGCCATGCCTTCAGTTTTGCCAATATCGTCGGCAGAAGTGCGGCAATGGAGAAGATCTACCAGATTCTGCCTATCCTGGCACAAAGTGACTCATCAGTCTTAATTACCGGGGAAACGGGTACGGGCAAGGATTTGGTTGCAGAAGCCTTACATCAGGCATCGAACCGTTCCAAAGGACCCTTTATAAAAATCAATTGCGGGGCTCTTCCGGAAAACTTGCTTGAATCCGAACTGTTCGGTCATCAAAAAGGCGCTTTTACCGGGGCGACTGAAAACAAACCGGGTCGGTTTCGATTGGCTCACAATGGAACCCTTTATCTTACCGAGATCGGTGATCTCCCACTCACTCTTCAAGTGAAATTACTCACCTTTCTGGATGATCAGGTTATTTATCCCCTGGGAAGTACATCCGGTTTTCAAGCTAACGTCAGGGTTGTTGCCGGTACCCACCGAAACCTTGAGCAAATGGTTAACGAAGGCAGATTTCGAAAAGACCTGCTTTTCAGGTTGAACGTGGTGAGAATGCATCTTCCGCCGTTACGCAACAGGGATGGAGATTTGCAACTGTTGCTGGATCATTTTGTTCACACTTTGAACAGCCGGTTTCAAAAGAAGATTGCCGGATTTTCCAAAAGGGCCATGAAAATTCTGAATCAGTACTCTTTTCCGGGAAATGTGCGGGAATTGCAGAATATCGTTGAATATGCAGCCAATATTTGCGAAACAAAACAGATCGAGCCTGAGCATTTACCAACCTATATCCTTGATTTGGATGCTTCGGATGCGGATATGAGTTCACTTTCCGAACCGGACTCCACAGACCGAATGATTCCTTCCGGTGAGTCGCTGGATACTGCCAATCAGAAAAACTGGAGCAGTATGGAAAAGCAGATGATCATGAATGCGCTTCTGGATACCGGCGGGCGCCGAAATGAGACCGCAGAAAAGCTGGGTTGGGGACGGAGCACGCTTTGGCGGAAAATGAAAAAACACGGACTGAACTGACATGGCGGACAAAATATTAATCCCGCTTTATGGCAATGATGTAGCCCCCAGGTTTGATCTGGCTACCGAAATATTCATTACCCGACTGGAAGACGGAAAGGAATCTGATAAGATCATTGTGCTTCCCCAGGCTTCTGCCGAAAAACTATGCCATATGATCGTCACCGAAGGAATCGATACCGTTATTTGCAACGGTATTGAAGAGGAATACTATCAATATCTGATTTGGAAGAAAGTGAACGTTTTGGATTCCATAATCGGTTCCTGGAAGTCTGCCATTAGTGCGCTTCGCAAAAACCAACTGAGCAGCAATGACGTTATTTTCTGATTTACCTGCTCCCGAAATGGATAACTCCCATTGCAAAATCGATGAAACTCTATAGAAAGATAATCAATAGTTTCAAACTTATCAGCCACGGATTCCTGGCTTATCATGAGGACATTGAATCTCCCCATCGCTATACCATTTTAAGGCGAAATATTATTATTTTGATGATTCTGGTAACGTTCATTCCGCTTTTTTCCATGGCAGGGATCAATTACCTGCAATATCGAAACAACATGAAAGCGGAAATCCAGGCACCGTTGAGACTGTTAATGGGTAAAACCGTACATTCCTTTGACCTGCTGTTGAAGGAAAGACTTTCGATGGTTCGTTCAGTGGCCTCTTCCTACAGCTTTGAGGAACTCTCGGATGAGGAGACGTTAAATCGGTTGCATCGGGTACTGAAGAAGGAGTTTGGCGGATTCATCGACTTGGGAGTTATTAACGAGAATGGATTTCAGGTGGCGTACGCCGGTCCTTACAAATTACAGGGAAAAGACTATTCCAAACAGGAATGGTACCACGAAGTGGAAGTGAGAGGTTTTTACATCAGCGATGTCTTTATGGGTTACCGGGGATTCCCGCATCTTGCAATAGCAGTGCAAAACTACACGTTTGGCGGAACCAATTGGACCTTAAGGGCTACCCTGGATACCAAAATTCTGGATAGTATCATTTTGTCAATGGAACTGAGTCCGGAAAGCGATGCGTTTTTGGTCAATAACGCCGCGATTGTCCAAACCCATTCAAAGTATTACGGTAACGTTTTGGAAAATTGCAGTATTGCCTCCGAAATTGTAGCCCAGAATATCACCATGAGTGAAGAAGAGGATCCCATAGGCAGAGGCAAAATTCTGGTTCTTCAATCAAAGCTGACCATGGCCGAGTTTTCCCTGGTGATTGTCCGACCTCAGTCTGTGTTGCTTAAGTCTTGGTATACCCTTCAGAGCGAGATGTTTTTTCTGTTGCTGGGAAGCTGTGTTTTGATCGTTATCGCGGTTTTTAAGACCGCCACGTTCCTGGTAAACCAGATTAAAACCTCGGACGAACGCAGGGAATCGGCTTTTCGGGAACTGGAGCATACGCAGAAATTGTCGTCCATTGGAAGACTGGCAGCAGGAGTGGCTCATGAGATAAATAATCCCATGGCCATTATCGATCAAAAAGCCGGATTGATGAAGGATCTGATCGAGGTCGACGAAAACTTCAAGGACAAGGAACGTTTCCTGGGATTTACAAACTCAATCATCAGTTCGGTTGATCGCTGCAAGACCATAACCCACAGGTTACTGGGATTTGCGCGCAGAATGGAGGTAAGATTTGAATTTCTTGATATCAATGAAGTGATAAGAGAGGTTCTGGGATTTCTGGACAAGGAAGCTGCCTACCGCAGGATCTTGTTAGCACTTGATTTAGCAAGCGATCTTCCTGCCATTCAATCGGACAAGGGACAGTTACAACAGGTATTCCTGAATATTCTCACCAACTCTTTTGCTGCCATTGAAGATGGTGGGGAAGTTTCGATCAAATCCTGGCTTTTTGACAGTGAGACGGTTGCCATTTCAATTGAGGATAACGGATGCGGGATGTCCAGGGAAACTTTATCCCAGATATTCGAACCCTTTTTCAGCACGAAAAAAGGAGCCGGAACCGGTCTCGGTCTGCCGATCACCTATGGTATCATCAAAAAGCTGGGGGGTGATTTCAAGGTAGAGAGCGAATTGGAAAAAGGAACCCAATTCACCGTTTTTTTAAACATGACAATGCCAAACAACAAAGGAGAGGGATGAGTGAATTGTCTGTGTTACTCGTAGACGACGAGATCGATTTCATATCATCACTGGCCGAAAGGCTGCGGCTCAGAAAGATCGATGCGGATACCGCCATCAGCGGCGAAGATGCTTTCAAATTGATCACTGCCAAGCGTCCGAATGTGGTGGTGTTGGACCTTAAGATGCCGGGATTAGGTGGATTGGAGGTACTCAAACACATCAAGATTCTGGATGCTTCGATTCAGGTAATCCTGCTGACCGGGCATGGCTCAACAAGGGAAGGAATAGAAGGAATGCGGCTGGGGGCTTATGATTTTCTAATGAAACCCGTCGACATTGATGAGTTGATTGAAAAAATCAGGGCAGCTTCCAAAACCTGATAACTGACGTAACTCAGCGTATAGTTGGAACAGCCAGTTTGTCATATTGTACCTAAAAACCGAACTCATGCCTGACAATTGAATTTGTTGTCTGCAATACCCCTCTCCGGCTTGGCTTTAGGTAAAAAGCAGATCTAAATCCCGGTCTGTTGTTCATACAGCCGCGATCTTCCTTACCCTCAGTTTAATTTGTTCCCCTCCCCTGGTTCCGATGACTTCCCGACCGGCGATGGAGAGCGTCTGCAATCTCAGATCCCGACATTGTAGATAATAGTGCCGAACACATCACATTTCGGGAAATACAACCTCCACTTTGTAGTCTTCTGTCTCGTCAATGAAGCAGTCACTTACATAGTAATGTACTTCCTCATAAAGAAAGTAGTATCTTGCATGGGGAATGGAGGATTTTCGATGTTGTGGTGAGGCCTGATCGCAAATGAACTGATCTTTCAGAATATCAATCGTCGAATGCAGAGAATCCGAGTAATGCACCAACACAACCCTCTCTTCGAACCTGACTTTGAATTCAGGCACCTGCTTTATATGTCCGATCAGGGTATTGAATTGCAGGTACCACGCAATTGACAGTCCTTCTACCTTCAGCACCGGAAAGACCCTGCCCGGGACGCTCACGGTTTCGATCGATCCCTTCTGATCCAACAGCTCGCCATCGCCATTCCCGACATAAACCGTCGGAATTTCAAAAGAGTTCAAAAGAAAAAAAGTACTCTGCCCATCGTCATAGACACCCCTGATAAATCCCGGTTTTTCAAGGATTTCCGAGATCAGGTATCGTCGATTGATCGTTGGCCCCTGCTCCTCAGATGAGGGATAAGGTTGGCCTCTATCATCAAAAGTCATTGGAGATACAAAATGACCGAGCCTCAGGGAGTCCTGCAATTGATAAAACCCGATTATTGCTGTCAGGAGAACAATCCCTCCGAACAAGGGCAAAAGAAACCTGGTCGAACCCGGTTTGTCCCTGATGAAATCATGGAGGAAGAACAGAATGACCATGAAGGAAAACAAAACCAGAACGGTTATGCCCAGTAAAAATGGCAACTCAAGTATTAAATCACCGATCTTAAGATATCTGTTCATGTAGTAGAATCTATCGTAGGCTTTGTTCAGGTTCGATCTCAACCAGAGCTGCAACTGCCACCATACTACCCGGAAGGGACGTCACAGACCATTCTTTCCGCTATCCGCCATACATGTCGGCTTGATTCGCCCTCATTAGCAAGACCCGGTTGTTCGCTTTTGAGCAATACAGCAGACGTTACAATTTCATTTTATTGCCATTTCGTAAACTCATTATCACATGAATCCTAAAATCGGTAATCCCCGGATTATCATAAAATAAGGGATATGACATTGTGCTCTGCAAGTGTACCGGACCACATTCACCCTGGTGGTTCCTTTGCAATTTTAGAAAAATTATAGCCAGACGACAAAGGCTTCACAAACCTTTAATGACCTAAGTACGGGCTCGAAGAGGTTTCATGAACGGAGCGGCAATGCGGATGAAGGATAAATTGCACGGATACACATTGGATAAAAGCGATCCGGATATGAGAAGGGAGTGAAACAGGTATCAAATCCCGGTTTGATACCTGTATTAATCATTCTGAATCGAAGGACGAATCCGGTCCCGAGTTGACAAGTCTTTTATGGCTCAAGATCCGTCAAGTAGGGATAACCACTGTTGATGGAATCGCTGATCGACCAGATGTCATCCGAAGCTGAATCGTCATTCAGTTGACCGACAAAATCCCAGGCGTTGTCCAGACCTGTTGAATTGGTAACGTCGGTAAATGTGGCAACATTCTCCATTTCCGATGTGATCTTGCCGGTTCCACCATCGCTGCTGCTCTGCCCGGTTGTTTCTGTATCCCAGAAGCTGTCTGATATGTTGGTTTCTCCGCCATCGGCATTGACGCCAATAAGTCCGCCGACACTTGAACCGGAATCCACCAATCCGGTTGCGTAGCATTTAGACACGGTTCCAACTGCATATATATATCCCACCAACCCACCATCCTGATTGCCATTTCCATTGACTGAACCTACAGCGTAACTATTTGAAATACTTCCATTATTTTGAATGCCGACCAATCCGCCAGTCTGCCCAGTGGTACCGGTCACTGACCCGGTGGCATAACTTTTTTCTATAGTTGCTACAACGGAATTTCCATTTGATCCTACCAATCCACCGACCATTTGGACGCCACTTACATCCCCGTTGGCGTAGCAAAGTGAGATATTTCCATCATTTTCGCCAACCAGCCCACCGGTATTATATCTGCTGCTGCTGACAGATCCGGTAGCATAGCTGTTTGAAATGCTACAACCAGAATATAAAGCACCAACCAACCCTCCAACCCCATTGTGGCCACCACTGACTGCTCCCGTGGCATGGCTGTCTACTATGGTTGCCGTTCCAGGAGTGCCAAGTTGCCCTACTGACCCTACTAACCCTCCAACCCTCCCTCCAGTGCTGTTCACCGATCCGGTAGCATAGCAATTCGAGACAGTGCCATCGAGCATGGAACCTATCAATCCTCCTTTTACTTGTCCTCCACTGACCGATCCGGTTGCATGACTATTAGTAATGGTGCCGTAATTCTCTCCTGATAATCCTCCTGTTGCATATATCCCGCTTACATCTCCGGAAGCGTGACAATCGGAAATGGTGCCGGAATTACTGCCGGTCAATCCTCCTGAATAAGCACCTGAGGCACTGTCGTTACTAACATCAGCGGTTGAGTAGCTGTCGGATAGCGTTCCGCCCTGATTACGTCCGATGATTCCACCGACATACGAGTGGGTGGAACTTACCTCACCTGTAGTGTAGGAATCCGTAATACTTCCCTGGTCGTTGCGACCTGCCAATCCACCCACATAATTTTTTCCACTAACACTGACATTCACGAGTTCCAGGTTTTTTATTTCGGCATTGGAACCGAGTGCTCCGAACAATCCTTGGTAGTCACCGACACGATCGATGGTCAGGTTGCTGATCGTGTGCTCGCTGCCTAAAAAGACGCCGTTGTACGGGGTTGAGTTGTCGCCAAGAGGTTCCCAGCCTTCACCGGAGGCATAACCGCTTAAATCAAGATCCGCCACAACGATGTAGCTGGCATCCAGCGACCAGTCGGCACTGTATCCGGAAACTCCACCACGTACAGCGTTTAAATCCTCAACTGTTTCTATCAATAGATAGGTCATGGAAGCTGATGTTGAGTTTGTTTTGACTTTGGTCGTAATAGGATCTGAAAAACCGCCGGAATCATCGGCGTTTCTGATGGTAAAACTATAAGTCGTACTTGAAGAAAGACCCGATTTTGTGAAAGTCTCGATGCCGGCCTGAATCAAATCGGTTTCGGACCCGTCCATGGTAATTTCCACATGATCGAAATGGGCTTCCGTGGGATCGGTCCAGGTAAGGATTATTTCTACGTCTGTTGCTGACACCCCCGAAAGCGATACTTTGGGAAGAGGTTCTGCATCAGATGAGGGGTCGCCACCTCCACTATCGGAGTCATCATCTGCATTGGTCACATTCACGGCACCCGGGTTGAGATCGGCATAACCGGTTGTATCGGTGGTGAATTCCGAATTGATGGAAAGCTGTATAGAGTATGTCTGGTCTCCGTCCGAGGTGGTATCATCTACTCCCGTGACTGTAACGGTTTGTGCGATGTCCCAATTGGTGGTTGTAAAGGTTAACTCTTCAGGAGAGGCGATTCCTTCCGTTTCGTCCGAGCTGACAATATCAATTGCAACGTTGCCATTTGGGGTTGACGTCAATTGCATGGTGAATTCAGCAGTGGTTCCGTCCTCTGAAGTATCTCCGCTAATCGAACTGATCGAAAAACCGGGGATGACTACTTCGGGACTAACCGAGTCACCCGAATCGTCCGAATCTCCGCAGCCGATTATGATTGAAGCTGCCAGTGCCAGTAAAATTGACCATATAGAGTGGTTTTTTAGTCTAATGCTTTGTTTCATACCGATTCACCTGTTTTTTCGTTACTTAGGGGATGGATTTTGGATCCAGGGTTGGAAATGCCAGGTTGAAAAGATAACCCGGTCATCAAAACCTTTAACCAGATTCCCAAGATAGTTTTATAAAAAAGGAAACACAAAGAATCATCGGCAGAAGCAAGCTGATAATAATCTGAGTTTTGGAAACCAATTTATTTCAACGTGCAGGGAAACTCCATAAAGCTTTTTCATACGGTAAAGCTCTATATGACGAATGGGGTTATGAATGGACGGGATGACTTACTAATACGCTGAAGTGTAATAAGAATCAAAACCAGCGGTTCAAAGAAAAAAAATATGAACCGCAATATTCGGGATGATCAACGGCTGCCCGCGAAAAGGATTACTGAGGCTGTTTTCGAGTCGTAGCTCGATATTTTGGAAAAAAGGCAGGAAAACTTTTTCTTAACCTGGGGAGGTAGTTGCGGCCGGTTTTGATGGTGTAAAATTCACCCGATCGGGATTGGAGGAGTGTTTCAAAGTCAGAGGAGTTTGGTTTTTTCCTCCTGATATTTATAATTTTTGCCGGATTGACGATATAGGATCGATGCACGCGTAACAGGACTTCCTACGGGAAGTAGGTCTGAATGCCCTGCATGGGGATCAGATAGTCGTTTGCCCATAAACCTGTTTCGTCAGCCTTTTGCGATTCTGCGTTATGCCTGCTTTCCGTGTACACTATGGAAGAGTTCCGTTTCGATTCGATGTAGACGATATCCTCTGACAACTGATGAATTTCATGAATGGTTTTTATCAAGGATGCATCCTGCATGAGCTTATGAATGCTGCCTCGAAGCGATTCAACCGTGTGAAGAATATTCCTGATGTATTCTATATCGGTTTCCGTGAAAGCAGGCGCCTCTTTATTTCGATGCAAGACCAGGGTGTACTCTTCCAGACTTTGAGGTTTGACAAATACCTGGTGACTGCCTTCCGGTTCGATACCATCTTTGGTTTGATAGAATTTGGCCAGGGGATGTGACTGGTCTATATGATTGAAGGGCCAGATTTCTCCGCTGAAATCAGCCGTAAGTTTTCTGAGAACTCCGGCTGACGGCAGTTTATTTCCATAGTCCGGGTTCGTATTCCCGGATTCCTTAAGAAGCAGGGTGTTTTCCTGAAACAAGCAGGCCTGAAGGCAGCCCAGGTTTTTAAACAGGGTCTGCAGTGTTGTCAGCATGATGCTGTTGGGATCCTTGGTTTTCAAGATCTCTCCCGAAAAAGCTCTCAGGGAGGCAAGCCGTTCATGGGCTTCCAAGTGTTGCAGTTGGTTGTTTATCCGGGTGAGCAGTTCTTCCCGACTGAAGGGTTTGGTCAGGTAATCGTTTGCGCCCAGAGAAAATGCCTCCACCAGATCCGATAATTGATTTCTGGCAGTCAGAAAGATGATAGGCAGGGTTGGAGCCGGGTATTTCTCTCGGATAGCCGAGCAGAATTTAAGGCCTGACATATTGGGCATCATGACATCCAGCAGGATCAGGTCTGGCTTGCCTGCCTTTTCCACCGTTTTCAAGGCTTCCATACCGTCGGCGGCGGTCATCAGTGAATAATTCTCTCCCGAAAGGTATCGGCGAAGAATAATATGATTCACCGGATCGTCGTCTACAGCCAGGATTCGTCGAGTTGCATTTTCCTTACCGGTAGCGATATCTTCAGTTGCAGGAAGGTCGAAGCTTGCCTCTTCATATTCTGTTTGAGGAAGCGGGTAAGGTCTTCCAATCGTCACTCCAGGGGTTTCGTCCAGCGGTTGTTTTGAAATCGGTATGGTGAAGAAGAAATCGGATCCCACACCCGGTTTCGATTCCACCCATATTTCCCCCTTATGGGACTCCACCAGCTCTCTGGAGATTGACAGCCCCAGGCCGATTCCGCCATGCGATCGCGATTCCGAGGCCTCGATCTGTTCAAATGATTTGAATATATTGGTTAGTTTTTCCACGGGAATGCCGATACCGGTATCCGAAACCTGAATTTTGACGAAACTGCCTTCAGCTTCGGCTTTCACTTCCACTTTTCCCGATTGAGTGAACTTGACGGCATTACCCACCAAGTTGTGAAGGATCTGCTGTAGCCTGTTCCGGTCGGCATGGATAGCGGGAATACCGACAGGGAGATTCGAGACAAGCTTTAGATTTTTAGATCGAGCCAGGGGCCGGGACAAAGAGAGTACCGCGTCAACTGTTGTTGGCAAAGACACAGGCTGGAGATCCAGGTCGATGTCTTTGTACCGAAGCTTTGAGAAGTCCAGAATGTCGTCGACCAGGGAGGCCAAACGTTTTCCGCTGGAGGTAATGGTTTCCAGACCGGATTTGAGGGCAGGGATTGCTCCTTTACCGGCATCGTTTTGCAGGGCTTCGGAAACACCGATAATACCGTGCAGGGGTGTTCGAAGTTCATGAGATGTATTGGCCAGGAATTCATCTTTTAATCGATCGAATTCAAGCAGTTCTTCGTTTTTCTCTTTGAGCGCACTATTGAAGTCCTCCATTTTTCGCGCCGCCGCCTGTAGGTCCTGGTAGAGCTTGGCATTATGAATGGAGATGGCCATCTGGGTTGTCAGGGAGTTGATCAGGATCAGGCGATCCCCGGTAAAAGCGCCGGCGGTTGTATTATTTTCCAGATACAGGACGGATATGGTTTTACCCTGGTTTAGCAGCGGCAAACAGAGAATCGATTTCGGTTGATTCCTGAGGATATATTCGTCCCGCGAAAATCGTTTGTCGTTTTCGGCGTCATCCAGTATCACCTGTTCCGAAGTCCGAATCACATAGCGGACGATGGTTTGGCACATCATAATCCCGGTTCTATCCTTTCCGACTTCGTCCAGAGAAACAGAGCGGGAAGTAACGATTTCGTTACCATCCATTGCGGCTTCTGCCTCGATGAACCACCCCTGGTCTTTCTCCAGCAGCAAGTAGCCGGTCTGGGCACCTGCGCTTTCGATGATAATCTTCATGACTTTTACCAGAAGATCGTCCAGGTTCATCTCTCTTGAAATAGCCTCTGAAGCCTTTAAAACTGCGTTAAAATCCAATAAGGCGGACGACAGTCCTGTCGAACTCGATCCGAGGGTGACGGCGGACTCAATTTGACTGCCGGGTTCGGGAGCTGAAACCAGTTGGGGATATCTTTTTTCAAGGTGGTCAACCTTGGCCATGGCTCCCCATCTCTGGTAGGCATAATGAGCGTCTTTGAGGTAGTAGTGGCCTATTTGAGACTGCCCTCTGGACAGATGGAATCTTGCGACCAATTCAAGGCTTAGGGCTTCTTCGTTGAGATATTCATGCTGTTTAGCCAGCACGATCGCCTGGTTGTAACACTCCCCGGCTTTTCTGTCTTTATTTAATGCCCGCGCCAGCTCCGCTTCCACAAGGTAGTATTTGTGGTAATAGTTTTCCGGTGCGTGCTCGCTCCATTTTTTCAGTTTTTTCTGGTTGCTCTTAATCCTGCGTTTGATTTTCTTTTGGTCGGTCTTCTTGCTGTTGGAGTAAAAGGTAAGTTTGATCAAGGAATCATAGAAAAAGAACAACGGATAGGTGGAAAGTCCAATCGATCCTTCCAGGTATTTTCCTGCCTGTAAAATATAACTGTTTGCCTGATCGTATTCTTGAAACAGATAGCAGAGGTTGGCGTAGTGAAAACAAAAGGTGAAAAGTCCCGACAAATTGTCAGCTTCCCGGATATCCTGAAGTGTTTTTGTTATAACTTCGTTTCCCAACAAAAAGCCTTTCTCCGATCGTCTTGTCAAGTTCAACAGGATTTGACGCTGTAAATCGACAAAGCTTAAAATCGATAACTGCTTGACTTGTCGGATAGTTTTAATGGCTTGGGTCATTTCGTCAGCAACATTCTGTAATGGCTTTCCGCTATTATATAAGGCCAATGCATGATGATACTTACAATATGCCATGTACTCCATATCCCCTGTTTCCAATGCAATTTGATGGGCTTCATATAATGGTTGTGGAATATTTTTAAGAGGTTCTTTCCAATGCCGGATCATTGTGTTGAAAACAAAATGTGTTCCGGCAATTGCGCCGGTTTCCGATTGCTTTAAAAACTCTATCGCCAACTGTCCAAATCGATATCCGGCATTAACATCGCCCATGACACCGGATAAAATCAATCCATAGGAGACATACACGAGGGAGGACCATGGAGAATTCCCATGTTTAACCGACAAAGCAACCGCCTTGAAAACAAGCAAAGGAAATAAACCGGAGACATTTATGTAGGCAATGGTACCCAACCTGGAAAGGAGACGAATGGCGGCCAGTTTGGTGTCATCCTCCATGATAGGCAACTTTATCAAATCATCCGCATCTTTGCCCAACAAAGCCACTTTTGTTTTTAGATATTCAGTTAGAATATGTTTTCTTTTCGGATCGTTAGGAAGCTTAATTCCCAAACCGCTAAGGATTTCCAAGCTGAGTTTTACTGCCTCTTGAAGTTTGTTTTGGGCTTTTAAGGCCTCTATTTTAACCTCATAGGCCGGGACCTTATCCAGTAGTGTTTTTGCTTCATTGAATACCGTTTCCACCAACTGATCCATGCGTTCAAATTCGATAGAAAGATAAGCGGCTTCAGCGGCTTCCAGGTGACAATCCAACATCAGATCGTATGCCTGCTTCCATCCGTTTTCGCCCAGTTGATCCAAAGCGAATGTAAAGTGCATTAAGGCGGTTTCATAGGCAGTGGACGACTTAGCTTTTTTCCCGGCGGTAATATTCAATCCGGCCAATACTTCTCTTTCAAAGGGGTCATCAATAAGATCCATTCCCGAATTCAACTGGTTGACAATGTCGAAGACCTTTTCCGCTTGTAGTTCTGCAGGTGTCTGATGCAACAGAATGCGACCTATGTTCAGATGGGTTTCCTTTTTTTCCCTTTCGGGCAACAGCGAGTACGCCGCCTGTTGGATATGGTCGTGCAGAAACCTGTATGCAGCGTCAATACCTGAAGCGTCGGTTTTATATTTGTCGGCGTTGATTTCAATCGTCAGTAAATCCTTCGCTGCCCCAATCAGAGTGATGATCCCCATTTCGGCAGCTTGTCGCAAATCCGAAAGCAGCGATTCAGGCGGCTCTTCCAGAACCTGGGAAAGCGTTTTAACATCGAACTTGTTACCCAGGCATGATGCAAGTTTTAGAATATCCTGGATTTTGGTCGGCAATTTTCTAATGTTACTGGCCATTAAATCGGCTGCTTCTTCCGGGATTTCTTTCTGCCTTATCCGACCCAAGTCCCATAGCCAACGTCTTGAACCGTGATTAAAAAAGACCATTTTTTCGGAGTACAGGTTTTGCAACAATTCCCTTAAAAAAAATGGATTGCCGCCAACCCGGTTGAGAAGAAGGCCGACCAAAGGTTCGACCCCTGCTTTTTCGCAATTGAACGTTTCAACCACCAGTTCGGAAAGATGCTCCGAGGTAAAAGGACCGAGCCTGATATGATTAACACTCGTACCGGATTCTTGAATCTTGTTTAAGGTTGACCACAAGGGATGGGAAGCGCCGGTTTCGTTGTCCCGGTAGGCTCCGATAAACAACTGATATCGGTTTTCCGTGTCTTCGACAAACAGTTCAATCATCTTAAAGGATGCGGAGTCGGCCCACTGCAAGTCGTCCAGGAAGAGAACCAACGGAGTTTCTTTCTCTCCAAACACCCTGATGAACTTCCGAAAACAGATATTAAAACGATTTTTTGCTTCCCGGGGAGCTAATTTTGGTACTTCCGGTTGCTGGCCGATAATCAGTTCCAGTTCGGGGATAACGTCCACGATGACCCGACCATTTTGTCCCAAAGCTTCAAGGAGCTTCCCCTTCCATTTTGCAAGGCGTGCCTCATTCTCGGCCAGTACCTGGTTAATTAGTTCGCGGAATGCCTGCACGAAAGCGGAATAAGGGATATCGCGTTTATACTGATCGAATTTTCCGGAACAGAAATATCCGCGTCGATGGGTCACGGGTCTTCTGATTTCATTGATCAGCGTGGTTTTACCAATCCCGGGAGACCCGGAAACCATGGCGACCTCGACCTGTCCTTCCAAAGTTCGTTCAAAAGCCGTCAGCAATGAAGACATCTGTTTTTCCCGGCCGTAGAGTTTTTGCGGAATAACAAATTTGTCTGAGAAATCGTTTTCCCCAAGGTCAAAGGAAGCGATGTCTCCGGCTTCAGTTATTCGGTTCAGACAGATTTCGAGGTCGTCTTTCAACCCGTGGGCGCTTTTGTACCGCAGTTCCGCGTTTTTGGACAAAAGCTTTTCCACGATGTCGGAGAGTATCTTCGGAATCGAAGACTCGGTTTTATAAAGAGGTATTGGGTGTCTGGCAAGGTGGCAATGAATGAGTTCCAATGGATCGTTTACCTGAAAAGGCGGTCCGCCGGACAGCATAAAGTAAAGGGTTGCCCCCAGGGAATAAAAATCCGTGCGATAATCAAGATACCTGTTCGTTCTCCCTGTCTGCTCCGGCGACATATAAGCCAGGGTTCCTTCCAGGATATTTGGGCTGAGAAAAGCCGACGATTCACTGGACAAACGGGTGGAGATGCAGAAATCTATAATCCTGACCTTTCCGTTTTCGGGGTTCCAGATGATATTGGAGGGATTGATATTCTTGTGTATGACTTGATGACGGTGGATTTCCGCCAGAATAGCCGTGATTTTTGTCGCCAGCCGGAGAAATTCCCGAATGCTTAACTTCCGGGATAACAGCAGTGTCGCCAGGGATTCGCCGCCGATGTCCTCCTGAACCACAACCGGACGGTTTTGATACTCTTCCAGTCCGTATACCCTGTCAACCCCCTCTATTTCCAGTGAACGCAATATTTCATAGGACCTGCTAAAACTGATGACTTCCGCCGGGGAGGGATATTCCCTGTTCAACATTTTAAGGATCACCGGCCGTTTATCGGTGTTGCGAATCCCCCGATAAACAATCGAGTTTTCCCCATGATGAATGATGGCAGATATATCGTAGTCAAGAATTGTGGCCATGGCGATTACAGCTAAGAATTAAACCAACTGACGGAATTTTTCACCCGATACATCGATTGAAATTTGCCTGACTATTAGGTTTGCGAAGTTTAAAAAGTTAAACGGAATACCCATTCTTTATTGTGCTTATTCAGATGTCGATATTATAGTTTCCAGGTATTTGAGTTTCCCTGCCAACAATTTCACAACCCCTGTCTTCCTCGCCGCCAAAACATACAAAAAACAGCTGAAGACGCACCTTTTCCGCAAATAAATCAAACAATAATTAAGAACCGGATGAGATCAGATGATAGGAATTTACATCGGGTGTCAAGATGTCTCTACGGATTTGGAAGAAGTGAACCCGGTTTTCGGCATAATCAATCGGCAAGAGCAGCCTGATCATGATGTCGATTGCAGGCGACATGAATTGCCAGGATGGCAACTCCGAACATGAACGGTCATAAGGATGGATAAAATCTGGTTTCAGCAAGTCGGGCGGAAATGAGTCTGGTTTGCAAACCCGGCATTGAAAATTGATCTCACTAGTGCCCAGCGGCCTGATTCATGAGGCTTTGAACAGGTTTTGACGTTTTTCGTCCAAATGTTGCTCATTTGGCGGTCCGAATTTTCGGGATTTTGGATTCCACCACAACCTGACGCGGAAATAGCCAAGAATACCGATATTGCTGGTGGTCGAAATAAGCCTTTAAACAACAGGTCCGGCACAACCGTTTCCCGGGCCGACCGCCAGGGTTAACCAACATTGACCAGAGATATATTTCGGCCTGTTTCCCTTGCATCCATGTTGGTGATGGTACTTGGTATCGGGTGTCTTTTTGGAAGAAAGGGGGACACGGGTATCGTCAAAGATGATGAACAGCTCTTTCAGACCAAATGCCTCGATGATTGGCACCAGCGGTATTACCCAAACCTGCAGCACTAGCTAATCAAAAAACTATCCTCTTCAACTCAAACTCTCCTTTAATTACAAATCCTTCCAATAAACTTAAAACTAATAAGTTGTTTTAAGTTGTTTGATGTGTTAATGTGCATTCTCCTTTGGAATGAGGAGAGAGTGGTATTTCCCAAAGTGCGGCATAACGCTTCTGAGCGTGAATTCATTGCAGCGGTGCCAACCTGAAAAAAACAGCGTAATTTATTAAGCTCCCCCGAACATTCGGGCGGAATCAATTTGCATTTTGCAAAAACAAGGAGGAGACATGTCTTCGAAAAAAAGGAGTGCTTTTCTGCGCATTTTACTGAGTGGAATTTTTATAATGTTTACCGGTGTTGTAATGGCGGCGATTCCCAAAAACGTATTGGTGATCGGTCAGAGTCATTCCAATATGAAAACCATGGATCCCCACGTCTGTTACGAGTCACCGACGGGATCTTTTGTGATGAATCTTTACACCCAGTTGGTTCACATCTCTTATGAAAACGACAAGTTCGTTATCGAACCTGATACCGCTACCAGTTGGAACGTGGCAGCCGACGGCAAAACCTGGACATTTAACATCCGCAAGGGAATGAGATTCGCCAACGGCGATCCATTGACTGCTGAGGACGTCGTTTACTCACTCAAAAGGGTGATCAAGCTGAAGAAATCCCCATCCTGGCTGTTAACGGATACGTTCGGATTGTCTGAAGAGGGGATCAAGATGATCGACAGCTACACCGTACAGATCGTGACCAACGGTGCACCCGAAAATGTTGTGCTTTCCAACCTTGCAAACCAGGTGGGAAGTATTGTCAACAAAAAGCTGGTCGAAGCCAACGACAAGGACGGCGACATGGGAATGGACTGGCTGGTGGATCACAGTGCCGGAGCCGGTGCATACGTTCTGAAGGCTTGGAATCGAAATCAAGCCATGATTTATACAGCTAATAAAAATTACTGGAAGGGGCCTGCCCGATTAGAGACCATCATCTTCAAGGATGTTCCTGAAGCCGCTGAGCGATATCTGTTACTTAAAAAAGGCGACATCGACGTTGCGTTTAAACTGACCCCCGAGCAATTGGCTGAAATCTCCAAAGGGAATATGGCCAGAGTTGTCAAAACTCCGGGGCAGTCAAATGAATACGTGGGAATGAGTGCCAACTTCGGTCCTTTCAAAAATCCCAAGGTTCGTCAAGCCGTTAAATATGCTATCGATTATAACGCCATGATCGATAAAGTCAGGGGCGGATACGCCATCAACAACCAGCAGTTCATTGCCGCGGGTTACTTCGGTTACAAAGAAAACAATCCCTACAGCCAGGATCTGGCCAAAGCCAGGCAACTGTTAAAGGAAGCCGGTTACGCCGACGGTTTTGACGTTGAATTGACCACCAGTGTCACTGAAAGAAGAAGAGCTGAAGCTGTTATCGTTCAGCAAAACCTGGCTCAAATCGGAATCCGCGCCAAGATCAACATCATGCAAACAGCCCAGATGTATGCCAAATTCCGAAAGCAGGGAATTGATCTGATTGTTGCCGGTTGGGGTAACGATTATCCGGATGCCGATGCTTTGGCCAATCCTTTCGCGAATCACAGGGTAAAACAATTGGCCTGGAGATTAAACTGGCTGGACGATAAGGCCGCCGACATGGCTGAAGCTGCAGCACAGGAAAAAGACTCCGCCAGGCGTGCAAAGATTTACCAGGACCTGACCAATTACTGGCATGAGAACGGTCCTTTCGCCATGTTGTACCAAATGGTGGAAACCTGGGGGGTGAACAATAAGGTTAAAGGTGCTGATGACGCTTTCGGCGGTGCTTATGTTCATTTCGATTTCTACAAGCTTTATAAATAAGCTTGAGTTTTCATGAATCATCGATGCTGTGGAAAGAGGTATTTCTTCCGTTACGCTCCTTACCACTTTTTGCAGCATGGTCTTTTCGGCCGGGGCCGATAGAAAAAATCCATCGACCAATCCCAAGGAATAATCAAGGTGAAACTGGTAAGTTATATCATAAGACGCTTGTTTTTAATGGTCATCGTCATGACCGGAGTGGCGACAATCGTGTTTTTTATCACTCGTATTATTCCGGCTGATCCTGTCGGTGCAATTCTGGGCGGGAACGCACCTATTGAGCTGGTGGATAAGATGAGGGCGGAACTGGGTTTAGACAAGCCCATTCATGAGCAATTCATCGACTATGTTGTGGGCATTTTCCATGGTGACTTCGGGCACTCCTTAGTGACCAAGAAACCGATTTTGGAAGATATCTTTACCTTTCTGCCGGCAACCATGGAACTGGCCATTGTAGCCATGTTTTTTGCCATCATCATCGGGATTATTTCCGGTGCTTTTTCGGCAGTAAAACGGAACAGCATAGTCGATCACGCCACCAGGGTTTTTTCCATCATGGGAGTCGCTTTACCCGTCTTTTGGCTGGGATTAATCCTGTTGTTTTTTCTTTATTTCAAAGCTGACCTGTTTCCGGGAGGCGGGCGTCACAGTCTTTTTATCTTTCCGGAGAAAATCACCGGTCTGGTGTTGTTGGACGCCATTATCTGCCGGGATTGGGACACCTTTAAAGATGCGTTGCATCACATCATCCTGCCTGCTTTTGTGTTGGGCTATGCCCATGCTGCATTAATCTCACGGATTAAGCGAGCCAGTATGTTGGACGTCTTGCAGCAGGATTATATTCGCACCGCTCGCGCCAAAGGGTTGGGGAAACGTGTCGTGATTTTCCGTCACGCGTTGCGTAACTCCCTGATTCCGGTTGTAACCGTTATTGGGGTTTCATTCGGAGACCTTTTGGGGGGAGCCGTGTTAACCGAAACCATCTTCAGTTGGCCCGGCCTGGGAAGATACCTGGTAAACGCATTGCTGGTATTGGACTATCCGGCCATTACGGGGGGAACCCTGTTTATTGCATTTGTGTATTCCCTGGCCAATCTGCTGGTGGATATCTCATATGCCGTTCTGGATCCCAGGATGCAAAACTGATCCAATCGCCGATTACAAAAGAAGTGAACAAAGTGACATAATATCAATAAGCGGAATCATTATATGAACAAGGCATCAAATCAGCGCAAGGATACGACAGCCGTAACAGAGAACAATAAGGGGATGGACCGTTTCAGGCTGCTGATTAATCAGAGCAAACCGGTTCTGGAAGATCTGAAGCACACCCTGTATTTATGGCGCCGTACTCATCTGGCCATGGTTGGAACAGTGATGATCATATTTTTTATTCTGATCGCATTGCTGGCTCCGGTCATTGCTCCCTATGATCCCATTGCACAAAACCTTGATCAAAGATTGATGCCGCCAAGCATGGATCATTTCTTCGGAACCGATCAATACGGCCGGGACATTTTCAGCAGGGTGCTACACGGCTCCCGCATCGAAATCGGTATTATTCTGATCGTTTCGGTCATCAGTTTGTCAATCGGCGTCTTTGTTGGGATTATCTCGGGGTTCTTCGGCGGACTCGTCGATGAAATCCTGATGAGAATCACCGATATGTTCATGGCTTTTCCAAGACTGGTACTGGCCATGGCCTTTGTCGCCGCGTTGGGTCCAACTCTGACGAACGTTATCGTGGCGATCGCTTTGACCGATTGGACGGTATACGCCAGACTCGCCAGGGCGGAATCGGCCAAAGTCAAAAGCTTGCCCTATATTGAAGCCATCAGGGCGGTTGGAGCCGGAAGAATTAGAATTATGGTCCTGCACATTCTTCCCATGTCCATTTCCCCCGTCATCGTAAAGCTGACCCTGCGCATGGGAACCATCATTCTCACTGCAGCCGGACTCGGATTTCTCGGTCTGGGAGCACAGCCGCCCATTCCGGAATGGGGGGCTATCGTCGCCGACGGTCGGGACTATTTCATAGATCAATGGTGGATCTCCACTTTTCCCGGGATCGCCATCGCAATCATTGTATTGGGTTTTAACTTCTTGGGCGACGGTATCAGGGACATTATGGACCCCAAGATCAGGAGATAGGACATGGAAGGTTACCGGGGAGATTTGCTGGACGTCAGCAACCTGAGAGTTTTTTTTCACACATATCGCGGCACCATCAAAGCACTCAACGGCGTGGAGCTCTGGTTGAACCAGGGAGAACGACTGGGAATAGTCGGCGAAAGCGGTTGCGGGAAATCAGTCACGTCATTGGCGTTTATGCAGCTTATTGAACAGCCGGGAGAGATGACCGGCGGTCGGATCATGTTTGATAATAAAGAACTGAACACCTTGACTGAGAAAGAACTGGACAGTGTGCGCGGCAAGGATATGGCCACGATATTTCAGGAGCCCGTTTCGGCGCTGAATCCGGTTTTGAAGGTAGGGTTTCAAATCGGAGAGAACATCAAACGAATCAAACCGAAAGCTTCCAAAAGAGAAGTCAGGGAAGAAACCGCAAACATGCTGGAATTGGTGGGGTTGGACTCCAAGAGAATCTCAGGGTTTTACCCACACGAATTAAGCGGTGGAATGGCGCAAAGGGTTATGATAGCCATGGCTCTGTCTTCATCGCCAAAGTTGTTGATCGCAGATGAACCGACTTCAGCCCTCGACGTTACCATCCAAGCGCAGATACTTGAGCTTTTGGAGGAACTGGTTGAGAAGATGAATTACTCCGCCATTCTAATTACACACGACATGGGAGTTGCAGCGGAATTCTGCGACAAGATCGCTGTGATGTACGCCGGAAATACGGTTGAATACACCACCGTTGAAGAGATATTTAACAACCCGGTGCACCCCTACGCCAAAGGCTTGTTTAAGGCAGTCCCCAAAGTGGGACAAACCTCGGAGCTGGAAACGATAGCCGGTGAAGTACCCGATCTGGTGAATCCGCCTTCGGGATGCCGTTTCCATCCGCGCTGCAGCCATACCAAACCGATTTGTAAAGACGGCTTTCCACCATTGCAGGAATTGTCGCCCGGCCATTTTGTCGCGTGCTATTTGTATGGGGATGAGGATTCAAAATGAAAGAGATATCAACAGGTAATTTACTGGAATTAAAGGGAATAAAGCAGTATTTCCCGATTAAGCAAGGGTTTCTGGCTCCTAGACGAGTCGTAAAAGCAATCGACAACGTTTCGTTTGATATCCCCAAGATGAGTATTTTTGGTGTGGTAGGCGAATCCGGATCCGGGAAAACAACTCTGGGACGGACGATTTTAAGACTCATCGAACCAACCCAGGGTCAAATAAATTACAATGCCACCGATATTACGCACCTTGGAAGTAAGGAAATGCTGAACTTCCGCCGGAAAATGCAGATTGTTGCTCAAGATCCCTATAATTCACTTCATCCGCGAAAGCTGATTAAATCGATCATCGGTGAAGGCGTTAAAATCCATTTCAAGAAAAAACCGGAAGAGGTCTACCTGGATGTCAAAAACATTCTCCAGGCCTTAGGATTAAAAGAGGAGCACATGTTCCGCTATCCACATGAGTTCTCCGGCGGTCAGCGGCAGCGTATTTCAGTGGCTCGTTCACTGGTTTTGAGACCTGAATTTCTGGTCCTGGACGAGCCCACCTCGGCTCTTGACGTTTCCGTTCAGGCCGTGATTTTGAAGCTGCTCAAGCAACTGAAAAAGGATTTTTCACTGACTTACCTGTTCATCACCCACGATCTGGCCGTTATCGACTACATAGCTGACTATGTGGCCGTGATGTATCTCGGGCAGATTATGGAGATCGGGCCAAAATCGAAAATCTTTAACTCCCCGGCATATCCATACACAAAGTCCCTGCTTGATTCCATCTTGCATCCGGACCCGGGCAAAAAACGAAACCGAAAGACATTAAAGGGCGAGATTCCGAGTCCGATTAATCCACCGTCGGGATGTCGGTTTCATACCCGATGTCCTTGCGTTAAGGAGATCTGCAGAACCCAGGAACCGGAAATGACGAAAATCAACGAAAACCACTTTGCGAAATGTCATTTTCCGCTGGTAGCCGGCACCGAATAACCAGAATACGGATCCGATTTATCACGTTTATAATTGCAATAAGCCAATATCCAATTAAGAGACACCTTCCTTCATGATGACCGCTTCACTCCCTTTTTTTGACGGACACAACGATACCCTTTTAAAAATGCTGATTTACGGCGAAAAGCCGGACCGGTTTTTTGCGGAATCCAGCGATCTGCACATTAGTCTGCACAAAGCCGAGCAGGGAAATCTGGTTGGCGGTTTGTTCGCTATCTGCGTTCCTCCTCCTGAACTAAGCAGCGGAGGGAAAGAGAAATTAAAAAATAAAACCGGGCTAAACAGAACCAGACGATTCCAGCCGATCGGATACCGGCACGCCTATGACATCACCCTCAAAGTTCTACGGCAGTTTTTTGAAATCAAAAGACTCTCCGGAAACAAAATCAGAATCATCAAATCATCAAACGATCTGGTTGAAGCGATCGAAAATCGACAGTTTTCACTGGTGATCCATTTTGAAGGGGCTGAACAGATTGATGCCTCAATGGAAAACCTGGAAATATTCTACGAAAAAGGTCTGCGCTCCCTGGGGATCGTCTGGAGCCGACCCAATATTTTCGGAAAGGGTGTTGAAATTAGATTTCCCGGCAGCCCCAATAATGGAGAAGGTCTGACCGTTTTAGGTATGGAACTGGTTAAAGCCTGTAACAAACTGGGCATTATGGTGGATCTGTCCCACATGACCGAAAACGGTTTTTGGGATGTGGCGCGGGTGACGGATGCGCCCCTGGTTGCCAGTCATTCCTGTGTACATAATCTGTGCAACAGCACCCGGAATTTGACGGACATTCAGTTGGAAGCCATCGGCGAAAGCAACGGTCTGGTCGGCGTTAACTTTGCGGTTCAGTTTCTCAGGGAAGACGGGGAAAAGGTATTAGACACGCCGGCGATGGAAATTGCACGACATATTGCTTATATTGCGGGAAAAATCGGACCACGGCACGTCGCCATCGGGTCCGACTTTGACGGTGCCACCATTCCCAATGAGATAGGAGATGCATCAGGCTTGCAGAACCTGGCAACCGCCTTGCGTCAAACAGGATTTAATGACGAAGAACTGGCAATGATTTCTCACAAGAACTGGATTCGGGTTCTCAAGGAAACTTGGCGGGCGTAAAAACCTGTTCTTTACGGAAATAAATGAAACTGTCGGAACACAACAACCAGGTTTAAACGAGAACATTACAGGAGTAATATGTCTACCAGTCGTCTGGCCGTCATAAATTGTTTGAGCCCGAAATTCGGCAATATATTGAAGGTGATTCAACCTTATTGTCTTGCAGCGATTGCTATCCACATGGACGAAGCCAACAATGCTGCGTTTGACGAAATCGACGGCGTCATCATTTCCGGCGGGCCACTATTGTTCACTGATCCCGAAAACGGCGCTTCACTGGTGAAAAAATTCGACTTCATCAAAAGACTGAACATACCGATTTTGGGAATCTGCCTTGGGCATCAGGCTATCGGTCTGACGCACGGTGCCGAATGTCTCCGGGGACCTGAACGCAGGGAAACCGATGAAATTGAGATCTTAAAGCCCCATCCATTGGTAGAGGGAATAATTGAAAAACCGGTTTTTGTTGAGGATCATTGTGAAGGTTTGACGCTGCCCGATGGATTTGAACTGATCGGTAAGTCTTTGCACTACGCAGTGGAAATCATGGCCAGCAGTCAAAAGCCGTTTTTCGGTGTTCAATTTCATCCCGAGATTTCCGGTGAACCTGGAGAGATTTTAATGCGTAATTATTTAAAAATTGTGGACGAATACAAGCAGTCGTAGATGATCAACGCAACTCAACAACCAGGCCAGGGCACAGCGAAGACGAAGGAAAATGATCGCATATTATAACGGACAATACCTTCCAAAATCATCAATCTCAATCTCTCCGGACGATAAAACTTCCGAATGGAAAAAAATACCCCTAAGAAACGACTAAGAGAGCTCGGAATTCGTTTTGGCGACCACACACCGGGCACATACAACAACATTACCGATGTTCCCGGCGTAAAGGTTGGTCATTACACCCTGGAAGAAGATCAACCGGTCTGCCTGCGAACCGGCGTGACGTCAGTAATTCCGGCTGACGGTAATCTTTATGTGTCTCCGGTTTATGCCGCTGCACACACTATCAACGGCTACGGCAAGTCCACCGGATTGATTCAGATAAATGAGCTGGGCGGCATTGAAACGCCGATCCTTTTAACCAACACTCTCAACGTCGGTAACGTTTCCAGAGCCGTGGTCGACCATGTGATTGCTCAAAACGAGGATTGTGTCACGGTTAATCCGGCTGTCGGCGAATGTAACGACTATCGGTTAAACCACATCAGAACGGAATCCATCACAAAAGAGATGGTGTTTGATGCTGTCGGCAACAGTACATCCGGGGAAATACAGACCGGTGCCGTCGGTGCGGGGACCGGCATGGTTTGTTTTGGTTACAAGGGAGGAATAGGCTCCGCCTCACGAATCATCATGCTGGACGGTGAGCCCTATACCATCGGTGCCCTGGTATTAAGTAATTACGGGGATATTAACGAGTTAATGATCAAGGGGGTGCGGATTAAGCCTTACTATTCGAATCAAGAATCCGCCGAAGTGAAAGGATCCATCATTGTGATCCTGGGGACCAATATTCCAATGACGCACCGCCAATTGTTAAGACTGTCCAGGCGGGCAGCTTTCGGAATCGCTCGAACAGGCGGAAGATGCGCCCATACCAGTGGTGAAATCGTTATCTCATTCTCAAACGGAAATCGACGTCTGCGAAAATCCAACGCACAGTTACAGACCATTCGGACGCTGCAGGAGGACGGAGATACGACAAAACTGGTTTTCAATGCAGTGATCGATTGTGTCGAAGAAAGTATAATCGACTCCATGTTTTCAGCAAGGACCGTGAAGGGAGTGGAAGACACCGTCATACACGAACTACCGATCGACCGTATCATGCAGGACTATGGAGAGCAGTTACTGGAAGATTAAGTAAAACGATTTCATTATTACATGGAATCTGATTAACTACTGAGAAACAGCGGCTTACAACCAATCTAAAGATTGCCGGCGAATCGCAAATGACGGGAACCAAAGACAACAAAAAGAGAGAACTTGTCGTTTTAACCATCCAGGCCGATTACCTGGCAAAGGTGGTTGAACAGTTGCAAATGATCTTTGGTGATCTGATCGCAATTCGTCCCCTGCAGTTCAACTCATTGGCGGTAGAGAAAATCCATCCCCATGAAACCGTTTTCTCGACCACCGAGGGAATCATCAGAACTGCAAAAAAACTCTTTCCCAAAACACGACGATTTATCACAGCGAAGCGTTCAATAAATCTGGTAAATACCGGGGAACTACTGTCCATTACACCCGGAAAGCGCGTACTGGTCATTAACGACACCAAAGCCAACACGGAAAGTACCGTCAACGAATTGATCGAAAGCGGTTTCCGGCATGACTATCTGCCTTATTTTCCGGGCTGTGAGGTCCCGGACGATATTGATCACGTCATTACCTGCGGAGAAATGGAGCTGATTCCCCCCAATGTCGTTAACGCCATCAACCTTGGCTTTCGGGTGATCAGCCTGGAAACCATAATCGAGTTGAATGACTGTTTCGGTTTGGGACTCAACTGGTTTTCTCTATATCGATTGCACGCCAAATCCATGGTCATTTGTTCTCAAAAATGGCCGGTTCTGGATGAAAACAAATATATCTCGTCATGGATCGGCACCCGCAAAGAATCCATATACGCCTTCAGGTTTTCAGATATGATCGCGCACAGCGAAGTCATGAAAAACCTTGTTTTTATGGGTAAAAAGATGGCCGTGACCGAAGAGGCGATTCACATCTCAGGTGAACCAGGCGTGGGAAAAAGGCGAGTAGCGCAAGCCGTTCATAATGAATCGAATCGTTCATCCGGCCCCTTTTGCAGTATCTCTTGTGCCGTAAAAAGCCGGGAAGCCCTTGAAAAAGAGCTATTCGGTTGGGAAGGAGAAGCGGCAGTCCATCCCGGTCTGATCGACTCGGCCGGCCAGGGGACGTTGTGCATTGAAAATATTGAAAACCTGCCTGAAGACCTTCAGTTCAAACTTACTCAAGCTTTGACCGAGAAGACTTATACTCGTCACAACGGAGTTCAACCGATCAAGGCGGACGTCAGAATCGTCACCACCAGCGATGTTCCTATTGACATTCTGCATCAGCAAAACCGGATTAGGAAGGAGTTGTACCTCATGCTGGCTCCCTTCAGTTGCCAGGTCCCCTCACTGGCTGAAAGGCAGGAGGATTTTGATGAGATCGTAGACAGCTACCTCCGCAACGATCTGCACAAAGCCGACCTTCAATTTGATCCGGAGACAACATTTCTGCTGAAGCATCACAAGTGGGAAGGAAACATCCAGGAGTTGTACAATATTCTGTCCCAACTGGTCTGTCTTGACGAAAATCCAATTACGCCGAATCTGCTGCCGTTCTATATCAAGCGGAAAAGCATCGAAGCCGGCATTAACCCGGCTGAAGAGGACTTTTTAAACGAAAAACTGCTGATCTCTGAAATTGAGAAAAACGGCTTCCTGGAAGAAAATCTCGAAATTTTAAGAATTTACGCTCAAGGCAAACAAGAGAACAAATCCTTCGGCCGGTCAATTGTTCAAAAGCTGCTGCGACAAAACGACATCAACCTGACCATGCAGCAATTGCGGCTGAGACAGGAACGACTGAACGATCTCGGCCTGCTAAACGTCAGACTGGGCCGCTCTGGAACCACCATCTCCAAAAAAGGAGAGCTGTTTTTGAAGAAAACATCAGACATCGTTCAGTAACCCGGACCTCACGGTTACAACCGGCTGACTACATCTTCCTACTAATTCTTTTCTGTTCACATGGCCCTCCCGACCTGATCATTCCGCCATGCCAGCGAAGGCAGCAAGTTTGAATATCCATGCTCGTGCTGATTCAATCTGTCAGCAAAGGTGGATGTGACCGATGCTCAATCGCAACTTCCTGTGGATTTTGGTCAATATCACCGGACCATTTTCTGACAACAAACTTCTCCATCATCTCCTTCATCCCTGTGGCCTGGGACGACAGTTGATTAGACGCAGATGCCGTCTCTTCGGAAATTGCCGAATTCTGTTGTACGACTTGGTTAATCTGGTTTAGCCCCTTATTGATCTCTTCGATACCCGTTGTCTGGAGATTCGATGCTTCGGTAATTTCGCCGACTGTTAGATTCACCTTCTCAACACTATCACTGATTTCATTGAGAATCTCGGCAGTACTCTGGGCATTGGAGACACCGTTTGCAACCTGTTTGGTCGATTTTTCAATCAACTCCGTGGTGTTACGCGCTGCCTCTCCACTTCGGGCAGCCAGATTACGAACCTCCTCGGCAACTACGGAAAATCCTTTACCATACTTGCCGGCCCTCGCTGCTTCTACAGCCGCATTCAATGCCAGGAGATTGGTCTGAAATGCAATCTCATCGATCACCTTGATGATCTTGGTTACATCCCCACTTGTGGTATCAATACTATTCATGGCAGCCAGCATGTCATTCATTTGCGCGGTTCCGTTGCTGACAACCTCAAGCGTCTTGCCGGACAGTTCCTGGGCCTTCATGGCATTTTCATTATTGGTTCTCGTTTGAGACTCCACTTCACTCATGGAGGAGGTGGCTTCTTCAAGACTTGCAGCCTGATCGGAAGTACCTTTGGCCAGGGTTTGCGCGGAATTTGCCATTTCAAGAGATCCGCTGTTGACATTCGTCGCCGAATCCACAACTTTCAGAATTGTTTCACTGAGCATTTCCAGCGCCTGGTTGATATTGTTCCCCAGTTCATCCAGATCCCCCTTGTGGTCCTGTTCCACTCGATAGGACAAATCTCCCCGGGAGAGACCATTGACAACTTCAATAATCTCACTTAATGCCGATTGCAACGATTCCATCAACAGATTATAAGCTGTCGCCGTCTGACCTATCTCATCCATACCCTTGACTTCAACCCGTTGATCGAATTGCCCGGTCTCTTCTACATTGCGTATTGCCGCAGCAAGAGTCTTCAGTGGTTTCAGGATGGTTGATATCAGAACAAAGATGACGATCAGAAAGACAGCCACTAATACTGCCAATCCCAGGATTTGCAGCCGGATAGTGCTGTTCAGATCAGCCTGGATGATTTTCTGTTGCTCCTTAAGCTGGCCAAAGGCAACAGATCTGTTCCTTTCGGAATCCGCAATGATTTTCTTGTCCGAATAATAAATCCTGACACTGCCAATTCGCTCACCCTCATTCGTCAAGTCCGTACTATACTCCTGATGATCTCCCGCCGCAAAAGTGCCGGGCAGATCCGCCCCCCGGGAAACACTGTCTTCCCTCCAGACGGCTCCAACAGGTGAGTCGGAGTCATCATAGGCGGCAATGGCCTGAATGTGCTCGATTTCCATAAAACTGGACAGTGCCGGAATGGGATCCTCCAAATTATAAATGACCGGCGTAACAATGCTGCTCAGCATCTTCGCATTGAAAGTGATTAAATCCTTGAGCTGCTCCATGGATTCCTGCTCCCGGTTCTTCACATTTTCCTGGATCATCCCCCGGTAGTTCTCCTGGACAGAGGAGATCAAGGACTGACCGGACTGTACGGATAGAAATCCGGAGATAACCTGCAGCAGTAAGATAAAGATACCGACAAAAAGAGAGACTTTTAAGGCGATGTTTCTTTTAAAGCTCCGATTCTTCATTTAGTAACTCCCTTGTTGTTGTAACTCATTCTTGGTACAGACACGGAGATTAGGAATAAGCCTATCACATTTGATGGCTGAAAATCAATTTATAACTAAAAACATTTGCCGGAATATGCCGGCCTTTCCTTTTATAGTTGAACTTCGATAAACAGAACCCGCTTTCTGTAAACCCCTGGTAACCAGTTCTCTATCAGGGTTTCAGATCGGAAAGACAGGCAGGAAATCCGGTAAATGCGCATATCACTTAATGGAAGACATTTGATCCTCTATTCTCTCCGGGATTTCAGGAGTTCATTTCAATCATATTTTACACTGCTGCGAAACTATATTTTTTCCGCCGGAATCAAAGTTCAAAGTCAATCCGAATATTATTAAGAAAGAAAACCTTCGGATCGCAAATTCAATTATGGCAAACCCTGATACCAACGGTTACTTGATCATCATCTTTACTCCTTTATATATCTGTTTCTATTTGATATGGTTGCTTCACTACTCCAAACGTAACAGCCACTCAGTTCATGAAATCATATCCGGTTTGGATATGAATGGATCCCCAACTCAAATTGATCGAATTGGACGATGTTAACAGATCCTTATAAAAAACCTTCCCTGACTCTGTTTTCGAATCATTCACACTGGCACCTGTTGAGAATTTTCATTTTGGGCGTGCTTATCCCGTTCCTCCTTACCCTGCTGAATTTCGGAAGCGTCGCCAGGGCGCAACCGGTTATCAAAGTCGGGGTATATCAATTCGCCCCCCTGATTTTTATTGATGAAGATGGTCAGGAAAAAGGTATCTTCATCGATATACTGGATGAAGTATCCAAAAGGAAGGACTGGCAAATCGAGTATGTTTCCGGAACATGGGCAGAGCATCTGGAAAATCTGAAATCTGCCGACCTCGACTTGCTGCCGGTAATCGTCCCCACGGAAGAAAGGAAGAAAATCTACGACTTTACCAATGAATCAATTCTTTCAAGCTGGGGACAGGTTTACGTCAGACCCGGATTCGAGGTTCAGAATATATTAGATCTGAACGGTTCAAAGCTGGCGGTGCAAAAGGGGGACTACTATTACGGAGAATTTATCGGGCTTTCTTCACGATTCGGGCTGGCGGCCCAGTTCGTCGAAGTAGCTGAATCACGCGATATATTTGAATTAATTGACCAGGGAAAAGTGGATGGTGGCATTATCGAACGTTTGCACGGTCTGGAGCTGGAAAAACGTTATCATGCCATTAAAAGCCCGACTATTTTTGATCCCAAACCCTTGCTGTTTGCCGTACCGAACGGCAAAAACCGATTTCTGATAGAAGCTCTCGACTCATATCTGCTGGAGAGTAAGAAAAACAAGAACTCCGTCTATTTCAAATCTCTCAAAAAATGGCTGGACGCAGACAGTGAGTGGGTCCTTCCCTCCTGGGTCCACTGGTCGTTAATTGTGGGTGGGAGTCTGTTGACGGTTTTTTTCCTGTTTGGTCTGGCATCACGTCTGCAGATAAGGAAAAAAACGGCTGAACTCCTTGAAGCAAATACCCGCCTGCATCAGGAAATTGCAGAACGAATCCAGGCAGAGAGAGCAAATATCGACCTTAAGGAGTTTTACCAGCACATTTTGGAAAAGGTGGAAGAAGGCATTTGGGTGACGGATGAAAATGATGTTATGATCTTTTTCAACCCCGGAATGGAGAAGATCGCTGGTGTCATAGCAGCAGAGGCCGTGGGAATGTCGGTCACCAAAGATTTTCCGAAAGAGACCATCGAGCATTTTCTCAAGTTTTACCAGACTGCAAAGAACACCTTACAACCGCAACGGTACGAAGCAGAAGTGGTAACTCCGGCTGGGAGAGCCACCATCCAGGAAGGATGGTTGGTTCCCCGTGTTAAAGAAAGTCGGTATCACGGAATGATCTGCACCATCCAGGACATCTCTGAACGAAAAAAAGCGGAAACTGCGTTACGGGAGAGTGAGGCAAAATTCCGAGTCTTAACCGAAACAGCTCCCATCGGTATTTATATGACTGATCCGGAGGGTGACTATGTTTACACCAATACAAACTGGCAGAAACAGGCAGGTCTGACCTTTGAAGAGGCATTGGGAGTGGGTTGGAAAGATGGATTACATCCGGACGACAGGGAAAAAGTGTTTAAAGACTGGATGAAAACGGTTGAGTCCGGAGATTCATGGAGAACGGAGTATCGTTTTCAAAATCGTGACAAAAAGACAATCTGGTTGTATGCCACGGCCACAGCTATAAAAAAAGATAATGGGGACCTGACAGGTTACATCGGGGTCAATACAGATATCACTCTCCAAAAACAGGCGGCAAACCAGATAGAGGCTTCATTGAATGAGAAGGAGACTCTTCTTCAGGAGATCCATCATCGGGTTAAAAACAATATGCAGATTATAGCGAGCTTGTTGAGTCTTCAACTACACAGACAGGAAAACCGGCAAGTAAACGAGATTCTGAAAGAAAACATCAGTCGGGTTCACGCCATGGCGGTTATCCACGAAAGCTTTTATCATTCGGAAAACCTGTCGCAAATCGATCTGCATTCCTACCTCACCCGGTTAACCCAGATGCTGATTCAAACCTATTCCCCCAGCCAAAGCAGGATTAGCTTCAAGATCGATGCAAAGGGACTGAACCTTAATATTGACAAAGCCAATCCCTTGGGACTCGTCCTCAACGAACTGATTTCAAACTCTTTGAAATACGCATTTCCTTCGAACCAGGAAGGAAGTATCAGTATCAGATCAGCAGTATTCAATGGGAACGAAGTTGAGCTAATAGTGTCAGACAGCGGTTCCGGAATGCCGGACGGGTTTAATTGGGAAGCGATCCAAACGCTTGGTCTCAGGCTTGTCAAAGACATCGTGGAAAGGCAACTGAATGGGGCTATTAAACTGGACAATCAAAATGGCACCCGATATACCATCCGCTTCAACCTTGAATCATGAACCTTCATGCTGATGACCCATTAAAGTAAATCGGTTCCAATAGATTGTGAACTGGTTTTCAAGACTTCTTTAAGACAATCCACGAAGAACTTGATCAAAGAAAACCTCCGAACTCAAATTGAGACTTTCCAATAATGGCCATTCAGAAATGAGATCATTGGAATTATCAATGATTGACTCAAGTAGTAAATCGAATCGATTAATCAGCATTTTGGAAATATCAAACAGAAAATCAATCATAGACCGTGTCTAGTTTTTATAGACAGATCCAGTTTTGTTAGACTGATAATATTGATTGATAATATGTTTGATTTACTATAGATCGGTTTTTGTGAGTCTAATTCTATGATATTATTGAAATTAGCGTCCAGGTTTCTCTAATATGAGAGTAACTTCTGTAAAAGGAATGAATTATGAAGTTATCAAGTTGTTAAAACATTCAATTATTAAAATTGGCTAAAAACTTTTTGAATGGAGCTTTAGAGATGCTAAAAAACATGACCTTAGCAAAAAAACTGGGTATTGGTTTTACTTCAGTTCTATTTCTTTTAACAGTTCTCAGTATTGTAGCATTTGTGACGATAAATAGTGCATCCGGCAATTTCAAAGAATACAGGGCACTGGCAAGAGACACGAACCTGATGGGGAGGGTTCAGGCAAACATGCTGATGATCCGCATGAATGTCAAAAACTTCATAATAACCGGTAGTGATAAAGACAAGCAGCAATTTGGTGATTATGTTGAAAAAACAGAAGCTTTTTTGGCGATTGCCCAACAGGAGATAGGAAACATCAAGCGTGCCGGATTGGTCGATCTTGCTGATGATTCTCTCAAGGAATATAAAGCCGGATTCAACCTAGTGATTGAAGCTAAAGAAGAGCGAAACAGGCTGGTTTATACCATTCTCGACAAAAAAGGCCCCTTTATGGAAAACACACTGACAGAGATCCTGATTTCAGCCGAAAATGACGGGGATATGTCAGCCGCCTTCTTTTCTTCGTTAGCGATGAAACACCTCTTGTTAGGGCGCCTGTATATGGCAAAATTTCTGGATTCAAACGCACAGAATCATGTCGATCGGGTTAATGAAGAATTTGATAAAATGCAGAAAAACCTGGATATCCTCGACAAAGAGTTACAAAATTCGCAACGAAGACAATGGTTGTCTGCAGTCGTGGACGCAAAAAAAACATATGTATCGAGCTTTGATCGATTGGCAACAGTTATTTTTGAACGAAATAAGATCATGGACGGTACGCTTGATCGGTTAGGACCGATTATCGCCAAAGCTGTGGAAGATACAAAACTCTCTGTGAAAGAAGAACAGGATTTGTTGGGCCCCCAGGTACAGGCTGATAATGATCTCGGTATCATGCTGGTAATCATCCTGGCTGCTATTGCCGTTTTGATTGGTATTATGACTGCCATAATAATTATCCGAAGTATTATAGCGCAATTGGGCAAAGATCCCCGGGAAATTGCTGATATTTCGAAAAAGCTGGGTGACGGAGAATTGGATATTAAGTTTGATGAATCCAATATCAGGGGTGTGTACGGTGAATTCAAAAATACGGTCGACAAGCTGATTCAGGTAGTGGGCGAAGTGCGAAACGCTGCTACAAATGTGGCGTCGGGTAGCGAACAACTCAGTTCAACTGCCCAGGAGCTATCTCAAGGGGCTACAGAGCAAGCGGCTTCAGTCGAAGAAACAACTTCTTCCATGGAGCAGATGAGTGCCAACATTCAACAAAATGCGGATAATGCCAGTCAAACCGAGCAAATCGCTATTCAGGCGTCCAAAGACGCCCAAGAAAGCGGAGAATCGGTGAGAAAAGCAGTTAACGCAATGAATGAGATTGCTTCAAAAATCTCTATTATTGAGGAAATTGCCCGCAACACCAACCTTTTGGCTCTTAACGCCGCAATTGAAGCGGCACGAGCAGGTGAACATGGAAAAGGCTTCGCTGTTGTCGCCGCTGAGGTCAGAAAACTTGCTGAAAGAAGCCAGACTGCTGCCGGGGAGATTTCTCAGATATCTTCTTCAAGTGTCGAAGTTGCCGAAAAGGCCGGAATGATGCTTGAAAAACTGGTACCCGATATCCAGAAAACGGCTGAATTGGTGCAGGAAATCAGCGCCGCAAGTAATGAACAAAATGCGGGCATTGATCAGATTAACAAAGCTATTCAACAACTGGATGAAGTCATTCAGCAGAATGCCAGCGCAACAGAAGAAATGGCTTCAACATCAGAGGAGCTCTCGGCCCAGGCCCAACAGCTTCAGGGATCAATTGATTTTTTCAAACTGCATGGGATGTTTCAACAAAAAATCGGCGGTTCCACTCAACACAAGTCAGCTAACTCAAAAGGGATTGTTTCCAACTTAGACTATATGAAAACCGCACCGGGACTTTCGGCCGCAAGACCGCAACTGGAAAATGGAAGATCAATGGATCCGGGTAAATACCCCAAAGTTTCGCTTGCCTTAGATGATACGGAGAACATTTCCGATAATCTTTTTGAAAAGTACTGACCGGATTCAACCAACAGTAGTTAGAACCGGTATCCACATCAACCGGTTTTCAGTATTTATGTAACAACAGACCGACAAGGCAGTCCTTTCAGAAAACGCATGAATCCCTTCGCTAAACTGTGGTATCTAAGCAAGAGCTTGTAAGCCATCCATGGCTTACAAGCTCTTGCTTAGATACTCACCATATTGTCTGTCGGCGTGGCTTTTCAGGCTAATCAAACCGCCACGGACGGTATAAACTCCCAGGGTTAAGAAACGTTTTTCCGAATCGAGGACATCCCCCGGACCAGTTTCAGGTAATTCCCTCACTCTTTTTGTCTATCAATTTCTACACGGACATTAACCTTACCGATGATGTGCTGCGAATCGTTATATCGTTTATCGGTGAAGATTTTTAAACTCAAAGGTTTTCCATCGAGTTGCGGGAGTAATTCTCTTGCCGTCCCGGGTGAGTTCGAATTGATGTGGATTCAACTTCGTTTGTTACCCAAATGATTACAATACTAAGCAATCGATCAGGAAACGATTGATTTGTTTTTTCTCCAAAAGGCGTCCAATAACACCTGTTTTTGACAGGCAAAACCTGATTTTTCTGGAGAAATATCTTGTATGTTTTATTGAAATTATTCAAAATCTATAGAAAAGCAAAAACACATCGCCTAAAACTCTATTATTCGAAGCTTTAATGATCAATTTCTCCAATTTATGATGTTAAAAACTGTATATAACCTGTTCCTGGACATAATTTAAAAGTAAAGGAGACAAAATGGACACCAAACAGAAATACAAGGAGTTCGTCAATACCGGGTTTGTCAAGGCTGTTGAACCGATTGTCATTGACAAAGCGGAAGGCTCGACCTATTTCGCTGAAGACGGGAAATCCTACCTCGACTGTTTTTCCGGAATATCTGTTGTCAATGCGGGGCACTGTAATCCGGCAGTGATAAATGCAGCCAGGGAACAGATGGAGAAACTGGTTCATTGCTGTTCCTATGTTTATCATGCCAAACCGGTTGGAGACCTGGCAGAAAAACTGGCTTTGATCACCCCCGGTAAGCTGCAGAAGAGTTTTTTTGGTAACGGCGGAGCCGAGGCTATTGAAGGCGCCCTGAGGCTGGCCAAACAGTTCACGAATAAGTATGAAATGATAGCCCTCACCGGTTCCTTTCACGGCAGGTCACTGGCCACTCTTAGCATCACCGGAAATTCGGGTCGAAAAAAGCAGGGCGGCCCTTATCTTCCCGGCGTTGCCTTTGCTCCGCATCCGCATTGTTATCGTTGCCCCTTCAAACAAAAGGGGCCGGATTCCTGCGGAATGCTCTGCGCCGAGTATCTGGAAGACGTGATTCTCTACCAAACTTCGGGCAGCGTGGCCCTGTTTATCGCAGAACCGGTGATGGGCGAAGGTGGAATCGTGGTGCCACCCGATAGCTACTTCAAGGTAATCAAACAGATTTTAGATAAACACAGTATCCTCTTTATTGCCGATGAAGTTCAATCCGGATTCTGCCGCACGGGTAAAACGTTTGCCATAGAACACTATGGTATCGATCCGGATATTATGACCATGGCTAAAGGTATTGCAGCCGGCTTCCCCTTGAGCTGTTTTATCGCCAGGCCTGACGTGGCTGACTCATTTAAACCCGGCGATCACCTGTCCACTTTTGGCGGTAACCCGGTATCCTGTGCCGCTTCCCTGGCCAACATCGAGTTTCTCGAAGCGAACCGGATAGCTCAACAATCAATTGATAAAGGGAAGATGCTGATATCCGAACTGGAAAAGATAGAACCCACCAATGTCAGGATTGGAGAAATCAGGGGCAAAGGCCTGATGATCGGAATCGAGTTGGTCAAGGATGCTGAAACCAAGGACCCTGCCGCCGAAGAAGCAGGAAAAATCCGGGAGGAGTTGAGAAAAAAAGGTCTATTGGTCGGTGTTGGTGGAACCTATGGCAATGTTTTACGAATACAGCCCCCACTGACGATCACCGAAGATGAACTGATCAAGGTCGCCGATCTGACCCGATCTGTCCTGGAACAGTAAAAAACTATATTCAGCTTGATTGCTTCTGAATCAGAGGAGTTGGCTCAACGAGCCAACTGGAAACCTAAGATGCCAACCATCCCGGTAGGGATGTTAGTCTTTTATCGCAACAATGTCGAATTCTACCAACATGTTCTCTTTGGAAAGTGATACTACCTGGTAAACCGTACTTGCGGGAGGCTCTTCCGCCAAAGCCGGGGCAAATTCCTTATAGTAGTCATATTCAGCTTGTTTGACAGTTTCATAGTGACTGATATCTTTGAACAGAATAACTACTTTGAGAATATTCTCCAGGGAACTTCCGGCTTCTTCAAGGGCGATTTTGACCTTGTCCAGAGCTACCCTGGTCTGTTCTGCCGGATCATCGGAGGATACTTCACCTGTTGCAATAGTTCTACCGCTGGAACCTGATAAGAAAACAAGGTCACCGGCTACCACAGAGCGGGCAAAACGTTGTTTTTTTCCACCGTATTCTAAAAGATGAGTTTTCTTTTTTGGATTCATTTTCGTTTATCTCCTTTAATCGGTTTTAGATCCATTCCTTGTTGTCAACATATACGATAGTTCCTCCGGCCATTGTCATCAACGGTTTAATTTCTTTGATCCGGTCGACAGGGCATGACAGGATATCTTTATCACCCGCTCATTGATGAAAAAGGGATTGCTCAAATTGAAAAATCATGCGGTCGACCAGTATGGCAAACAACCCCACCAATACGGTTCCCTGTAGGATAAAGGCCTGATTGTCAATAATCAGGCCCGCGATGATAGGCGCTCCTAATCCGCCGGCTCCAATGGTTGCACCCAAGGTTGCCGTACCGATATTGATAATGGTTGAGGTTCTGATGCCCGCAATGATTATCCCGGAAGCCAAGGGCATTTCCAAACGCCACAGCACCTGCCATTTTGTCATTCCCATTCCCCTGGCCGCTTCAAGCACTGAAGAAGAGACACTTTCCAATCCCGCAATGGTGTTTCTAATAATGGGCAGAATACCATACAAAAACAGGGCTATGATCGTCGGCTTGGCTCCAAAACCTACTGCAGGTACAGCCAGGGCCAGAACCGCGACCGGGGGGAAGGTCTGTCCCAACGACGCCAACCCATTGACGACGGGGAGAAAATCCCGACCTCCCGGCCGGGTTACCCCAATACCACAGAAAACCCCGAATATTGTTGCACAGCCGCTGGACAGGACAACAAGAAGGGTATGCTCCAGCACCATTTGCGGGAATGAGGTTCGCTCGTAGATCACGGGGTCCAGTTCGGGAAAAGCACTGCGGAAGAGACCATCAAATTTGCCGATTTTCCAGACGAGAAGAATATAGCCCAGGGTAAACAGGATCAAACTGACTTTTTTATATTTGGTCATGGTTCCCTCACAATTCCCCTACAGTTCCTTTCAAGTTCTATTCGCTCAGGATATCTGAAAACCGTATCTCACCCACCAGTTTGAAATCCTTGTCGACAACCGGTACGGTTTGAACGCTTTGCCATAGCATGCGGGATACAGCCTCTTTGAGCAGGTTGTCCTCGTTCAGCGGAAAAGTTGAGTCGATGGGAATAAAATAACTCTCCACCCGATCGGACATAGGAAGGTCCGGAGTCGCATCCATCCACCCCTGCAGTCTGTTTTCGCCATCGGTTATCCAAATGAATTTTTCACGTTCCAACAGGTATTTAGCATCACCGACTGTCGCCGAAGCGGGCACGGACTTGACAGCTTTCATGTGATCTCCAACGGAAAGACGGGATAATCTCCTCAATCCCCGATCAGTACCGATGAATTCATGAACAAACCTGTTATGGGGACTGATGAGAATCGCCTCCGGTGTATCAAATTGAACGATCCTGCCTTTGTCCATGACTGCAATTTTATCAGCCAGACGTATCCCCTCGTCGATATCATGTGTTACGAAAACAATGGTTTTTCTAAGCTCCTTGTGCACTCGAACCAGCTCCAACTGGAGTGTTTCCCGGGTAATCGGGTCCAAAGCACCAAAGGGTTCATCCATTAGCAGAATATCCGGATCGGCAGCCAGGGCCCTGGCAACTCCTACTCGTTGAGCTTGCCCACCGGAAAGCTGATCGGGAAATTTGGTAAGGTAGAGATCGGGATCCAGGTCAAAAAGCTCCAATAGCTCGGACACTCTCTGTTTAATCCTGGCTTGGTCCCATTTGAGGAGATTGGGAACCACTGCGATGTTTTTTTCGACCGTCCAATGGGGAAACAATCCGATGCTTTGGATAACATACCCGATCTTTCGTCTTAACTCCTCCGGCTTCAGGCCGACAATCGGCTCTCCATTGATGAAGATATCGCCCGATGTCGGCTCGATCAGGCGGTTGATCATTTTAAGAGTAGTCGATTTACCGCAACCGGACAGTCCGATCAGAACACAAAGTTCACCGGATTCAATCTCCATGGTCAATTGATCCACTGCAGTTTCATTGTCGAATTTTTTGGTAACAGCATCAAGACGGATCAAGATTTCCTCCTGGGTTGTAGCCATTCGATTGAAAGGTGCATTATCAGGTCAGTAAAAACAGCGATGATAATCGTGGGGATAGCGCCCAGCAGGATCAACCCGGTTGCTGCCTGCCCCAGCCCCTGGAATATGAATATACCCAAACCGCCAGCTCCGATCAGTGCGGCAACAGCCGTATTACCGACAGATTGGACCACCGCGATTCTGATTCCATTCATGATAATCGGGCTGATCAGTGGCAGCTCGATCTGCATCAGAATTTGACGTGCATTCATTCCCATACCGGTTGCGGCTTCCCGGATAGAAGCATCTATCGATTTGAAACCGGTATAGGTGTTGCGGACGATGGGAAGCAACGCATAAAGGAAAAGTGCAATTACGGCCGGAGCCCAGCCAACTCCCATAAAGCCTATTGTCTGCAGCCAGCCAAATTGATTCGAAAGATAGGCAAGGGGCGCAATGAGCAGACCGAATAGCGCAATACTGGGAATGGTCTGGATGATGTTTAGAATAAAAAACCCCCGCGATTCCAGTACAGGTTTTTTATAGAGCAGAATCCCCAGCGGAATACCCACCAAAGCGCTGAGGCCGACAGAAGAGTACGCCAGTAGCAGGTGCTTCCAGGTCTCCTCAACAAACCGGTCCTGACGGTTATAAAACTCTTTCAGTAGTGAGATATGATCCAGATGACCACTTAGAAAAAAAGTGAGGAAAATAGTCAGGGGAATTATCAGAAGAGTGAGTCGGCCAAACAGGTTTTTTTCCCTGCCCTGGATCGATTCGATTGCAACAACAATGGCAACGAACATCAACAGCCAAAAACCCAAACCAAGAGAGGCTCTGGCATACGGATTTTCCAGCCCTGCCACCCTGTTAGCATACTGACCTGCCATCAGAAGGAGCACTGCTATGAGAGAATTAACCAGCAGCAGTGAGGCGATCCTGATCCTTTGCTTTGGCAGAAAGGAGAGAAAGCCGATACCCAGACAAAATCCCAGAATCGTCAATGTTTCCCACCAGATTCCCAACGCAGGGATTGAAACTCCTTCCCCGGCAGCCAGACGATTTGGACTAAAACTCATGAAATCGGCCAACAGGCAGGCCGCAATCCCAAGCAGGGCAGCGCTGAATTTTACTTTTTCAACTCGCACAGAGTGAGTCTGCAAAGACGCCTCTTGTTGAATTATAGAAAGTTATTTTCCTTAAGATAAGTCTTCGCTACCATTTTTGCTTCCACCCCTTCAAGGGCGATTCTCGCATTTAGTGTCTGCAGGGTGGTCAACGACAGGGATTTAAAGACAGGCGCAAGAATATCGGCAATCTCAGGATACTTGTCAAAAACCTCTTTTCGCACAATGGGCGCCGGTTCGTAAACCGGCTGCACTCCTTTGGTATCCTCCAACACATGCAGTCCTAATGCAGCTAAAGCTCCGTCGGTTCCATAGGCCATGGCAACATTGACTCCGTTGATATTTTGGGCTGCCGCCTTTTCGGTTTGCGCCGTGTTACCTCCGCTAAGGATGAGCATTTGCTCCTTTTTTAATTTGAATCCATACGCCTTTTGAAAAGCAGGCAGGGCATCGGGGCGATTAACAAACTCCTCCGATCCGGCGATCTTTACGTTGCCGCCCTCGTTTACATAGCGGGCGAAATCTTCCAGGGTACGGATGTTTTTTGATTTGGCCAGATCCCCTCTGATTGCCATGGCCCAGGTATTGTTGGCAGGGGCGGGTTGGAGCCAGACGATATTGTTCTTTTCCAGATCCAGTCGTTTAACCTTCTCGTATCCCTTTTTGGCGTTTTTCCAGATGTCTGATGCCGAAATATTAAAAAAGAAGCCGCCGTTTCCGGTGTATTCGGGATAGATATCGATTTGACCGTTGATGATGGATTTTCTGACAAGTGGTGTGGGACCAAATTCTGTCTTATCAACTACTTCAAACCCGTTTTTCTGCAACAGGGCGATAATCATCTGACCCAGCAGGGCACCTTCCGTATCAATTTTCGACGCGACAACAATGGGGCCTTTGGTACCGGAATAGCCGCCTGATGTGAGAAAGAGCAACAACAGAAAACCTGCCAGAAGCGAACCAAATAGCTTTTTCATTTGAAGTCTCCTTTTGGAGTTCGGAAATCATAAAGGGAATCGATTTCATCCTAAAAAATTGTTTCCGGTCCGAAACATTTCAACAGAAATCATCTTTTATTTTATCAATTCATTGGGATAGTGTAACCAAAAATTATAAAAACCTGTCGCCATTCTCCGCTTGTGTACCCTGATGTAGCATCAGATCTTGAAGTAGCCTATTATAATCCAGTGAGATTGATCATCAATCGACCATAATAGATTGGATTTCTTCAGCGAACAGAACTAAGATAGGAATTCGAATTTCAAAAACACTATTCATAAAAAGCAAATGAACAAATTCAACATAACACTTCTAGGCACCGGCACACCACGATTACAGGCGGACAGATACGGTCCCTCATCACTGGTGGAAGCTGGAGATGAGAAATTCATTATTGATTGCGGCAGGGGAACTCTGCAACG
>JANQGX010000043.1 GCA_028282885.1 SAR324 cluster bacterium | reverse complement strand
AAGTGTTAACTGCGATGGTGCATAAAAGCGGATTGGGTATCCTTGATGTTGTCCCGACATATAATTCTCTGGCAGTCTATTTCGATCCTTTGGATCTGTCTCCCGATGAGTTGACGATTACGGTAAATCGAATCATAGAAGAGAACCTGACACTGTCAAGGGATGCACCAGCAGAGCCAAATGCGGAAACAGTAGTGCACAAGGTTCCTGTAGTATACAATGGTGCCGATCTGGAAAGAATCGCGGAGCTGAACCTTTTGCAGGTGGATGAGGTTATTGAGCTTCATCTGAAGCCTCATTATACGATTGCCATGATCGGCTTTCTACCCCATTATCCTTATCTGATCGGTCTCGATCCCAAACTGGCAACACCAAGGCTGGATACGCCCCGCAACAGGGTTGCCGCCGGAACGATTGCAATAGGTGGAATTCAGGCCGGTATCTATCCACAGGAATCTCCCGGAGGCTGGAACCTGGTTGGAATCACCGATCCCGAACTGCTGAAATCCATGAATCCTGGTGATACCATCATTTTCCAACAGGTGGGGAGGCTATGAACCATTTCTATTTTAGTGTCAAAATGCTGGATTCCGGTTGCCCCTTCGACCCGATTCTATCGGTATTCCGGAAGTTTGGTGTGAAGCTACAGTTCAATCCTAAGACAATTTAAAGGGATGCAGGCAAATCGGTCTATTATTCAGTTTCAATCGTCCCTGACCTATGTACAGAACGGATTTTGTAAACCTGTTGGAAATCCGAACTACGGTCGGCAGCATCTGGGTTATGCTCCCGCGGGTGCCATGGATCTCTTTGCCCATTCAACGGCAAACCTCCTGTTGAAAAATCCTCGCGAGTTCCCCACCCTGGAATTCACAATTGACCCTGTGATCCGGTTCGATAAAAAGTGCTTCTTCACCCTTACCGGAGCCAGATACGGGAGTGTGCTTCTTCACCCGGATGCTAACAGAGAAAAACCGATGCAGATTCAAAACGGGCAGATCTACCTGGCAGCAACCGGTGCGCGACTGGCTTTTTTTGACAAGATTCAGGGATTCAGAACTTATCTCGGCATCAGGCCTGCAGAGTCGGTCGATGAAGATTTGAGACGGCGTCGGAGGGTGGGTATCAATACCTTGTTTGACTGGTGCGACTCCGATGGAAGGATCAGGATAGTTGAGGGACCGGAATACCATCACCTTGATGATAAGGAGGCGTTCACCCGATCATTTTGGAAGATTACATATGATTTCAGCGATATGGGATTTCGCATGTCCGGTTATAACAATCTGCCGCGGGTTCTGTTGGATACCATGATCTCACAGGCGGTTGCCGACGGGACGATTCAATTGGCACCCGGCGGGCCGATTGTCTTACTGAAGAACAGACAGACTGTTGGGGGATATCCGCGCATTTACAACGTTATCAGTGCAGATGTGGATCTGCTGGCGCAATATGCCCCCGGTCAGCTTATCCGATTCAGAAAGATTGACTTGGATTCCGCCCGTAATATCTTGCATCGTAAAAGGGAGTCTCTTTCCCGTTCTGTACAGGATTGACTCTTTAGTATCTGAACTGCACAATAATCGAGGCGCTTTCACGCCCGGTTTTCTAAATCGCTCGAGTAACCGGACAGAGCCAGTTGACCAATCCCGGTAATATATGTATGGACCTTTCTTATTTAATCGATATCCGAGCCGTTTGCGGCGATCAGCTCGCCCGATTCTCACTGGCAATTGTATTCACCAGTGAGACCCTGATCTGGCTTTTCCTGGATACCAGGCCCAGGAAGCTCTTCAGTTATCTTAGACCCTGGTGGTTTCTCCTGAACACAGCGGTGATATTTGCTGTTCTGAGTCTGATCTATTCCATTTCCAATCATCTCTATCTTTCAGTATTTCTGGTATTTCTGGTTGCTATCTCCCTGGTTGCCATTCATATTGCCAAATTTAAGATTCTGGGAATCCCTCTTTTTTTCTGGGATTACACCGTACTTAAAGAACCACTGCTCTATATTCCAAGCCTGATTCAGAAAAAATCGACCATCCTGATTTTTCTCTCCCTGGTAGCGCTCTTCGCAGGGATGTTTTACCTGGTATTAAGACTACCGGCCCATCCCTGTCCGCTGGGTTTCAGGATAATCTGTTTTGGTTTCTCATTTGTTCTGGTCGGTCTTTATTACCGATTTGCCAGGGTGCCGTATCATAAATTGTTTCCGGCCAACAGTTTTCGGGATTCGGTGGTCTTTAAAACAGGTCTGTTCTCATTTGTAGTACTAACGGCTCGCTACTCCAAGTCGACACCTCCACCGGAGGGATACAGCAGCGAAACTGTAATCAAAATAATCGAGAACCATCCATCCCGCGTGAACCCGGATGAGAAGCCGGCGATGCAAGATCTGCCCAATATCATTTTCTACAGCGTGGAATCGCTGATGGATCTGGAGAGCCTGGGGGTGGAAATGGCTAATTCACCCATGCCGTTTTTCTCCTCCCTGACGGAAAAGACAGGACGAAGTTTCTTTGTCTCTCCTACGTTTGGCGGACAAACCGTGCAACCGGAGTTTGAGTTGCTGACGGGGCTTTCACAATACCACTTGAGTATTCCCAATCCTTTTCTGCATGTCATCGACAATTATCAGAAATTTCCGGCACTTTCCACGGGATTCAAAGAAGCAGGATATTATTGCCTTGGGGTGCAGGCGGTTTCTGCCCATGAATTCCAGCGAAGACGTTACTACCCGATTATCGATTTCGACCGCTTCGTAGCCCTGGAAAGCGATTATCCGAGGGAAGAGTGGGAATTGGTACACCATCTGCTTTCCGATGACTACCTGGTAAAGAAGATTAAGGATCATCTGCCTACGGAAGATAAACCACTTTTCGGCCTTTTCCTGAACAACGCTACCCACGCCTCCTATTTCAAATGGGAACGGAAAGAGGAGTACAGGATCCTCAATAAAACCTATACGGAAAAGAGCAGGGATATTCTGGAACGTTACGCAGCCGCAATTAATCATGCCGATCAGGCTCTGGCAAAGCTGGTGAGACATTTTGAATCGCAGACCCGAAAAACAGTGATCGTTATCTTTGGGGATCACCTGCCAGGATTGGTATCGGTGTTTGATGATCTTAAACCCTTTCAGAGTGATAAGAACTACCTGAAGTTCAGAACACCGATGAGAATCTGGAGCAATATCGATCTGCCCCGATCGGACAAGGTTATTTCAGCCAATCTTCTACTGGCATACCTGGTGGATCTGCTGAACCTGGATTTGCCGGCATTTCCGGCCCATTTTCAGTTGATCAGGGAGCTTTATCAAAAAATCGATGTACTTTCGGGGAATATCCAGGATAAAGAAGGAAACCGCTTCAGCAGGCGCAATCCTCCCGAATCACTGAGAAAGCTGATAGATGAGTATAATATCATCCAGTATGATCTGCTGGAAGGAAAACAGTACTCACTTAAGGGCACCCGGTATTCCGGCTGAAGGGAGCTTATCCCCGCTCTTGATCCATTCCAGGTTGAAACGAGCGAGCTTGAGATAGCGGGTACGATATTTGTTTTTTTTCCTCCATCCCTGTTCAAAGAGAGAGAAAATCACCCTATTGTGAACATTGATATCCGAGTAGCCCCCTTCCTTAACCTGGTAAAGACGGGAGTATTGCCAGGTCCTGCCGTCATCAAGACTGGCCCTGATGCCGATCGGCTCCCTGGGAGCCCAGATATTGAAAAAGGTGAGAGTGGATGTAGTCGGCCAGTAATGTTGGACATTGGAGAAGAGAATGGTGTTTTCATCATAACGCTGCAACGAACCGAAACAGACGGCGTCCGGCAGATTGTCGTCCAATACGGATTCGGTCCAGTCGCTGACACCATCAGGGCTGATTGAAACCGATCTGTAAACGTAGTCCTTTGAGTACTCATTGTTTCTCATATTCATCATGATTCTGCCGTCTGAAAGCTCAACGGCAACCGGCTCACTCTGATCCTTAACGTTTTTGTAGGGAACGATCTCGCCAGTCTTCCAGGTCTTTCCTTTATCATCACTGTAAATGGCTGAAACGACGGATGGGTGATGTCCGTCGCTGCCTTGCCCGAGTGATAACCAAACGGGAACATAGAGCCTGCCGTTTTTTAGATGTAATCCATGTCCGGGACCGGCTGCTATCGTTTTCCATGGGAATTTATTTTTGAAGCCGTCAAACACCCGGGTTATCTCCACTGCCATCGTCCAGTTGCCGCCGCCGTTATAACTTTTGCGGTAATAAGCCTTGGCATAGTCTGTAAAATAGATCAGGTGGACGATCTCGGAGTCGCTTTCCGTTATCATCACCGGGTTGTTGACGGTATTATCACCGCTGCTGAAAAGCAACTGCAGATCCTGCCAGGTGTCACCTCCATCCAGACTGCGTTTCATCACCAGATCGATATTACCCCAGTCGTCATAACTTTCCCTGGCTTCACAATAGGCGATAACAGTCCCTTTGGGGGTTATAACAAGTCCGGGTATTCTGAATGTGATGTACTTGGAGTCGGTTTCGGAATTGAACAGGATCTGCTCGTCAAAACGTTCATCTCCCATCGGAAGGATCTTTTGATCCACCTCTTCCGGTTTACTGAGAAAGCTGTTGACTGCCAGGACCAGGAACATAACCGAAAGAACCGCAGGAATGTATCTGGATAACGGGGTTCTTCCCTGTCTCAACAAGAGGATAAATAGAAAAATGAAACTGATCACCAATAGAATCCAGGGAAACAGGAGTTCCGAATAGTATTGGGTCTGGGCAACGATAACGCCATCACCGGCTTCCAGAATCAACACCATGGACATGGTATTCCAGATGAGTATGACCGGAACAACGATGATAACCTGCAGAATCCCAGCTTCCGCATACCCTTCCTTGAACAGACGCCTTACACAGAGCAGGGATTTCAAACCAAAATTGAGTATCAGAATTGTTGTCAGGGTGATTATAAGGACAACCCAGGACCAGTCCAATCCACTGGCATTTTGAAGCGTCTGATCGACCTCTTTCCAAAAAGTCCGTGTGAACAGTAGCAGAATCAGATTAAGGATCAGGCTTGTCAGGCCTAAAAGAAATAATAACGTCCTGAATCCACCGCCTCTTTTTCTAAATGTCCCCGCCATAATCACCTCCTTTTTTCGGGTTGTTTTTAGCAAAGAGAGTTTGTTCGTTCATAAAGCCTTCGAAACAGGACTATTTCCGACCAACTCCCGGAATGGATTTGTGACTGCCCGAACGTTGATCTCCAGTCGTGATGTGGCGAATACCCCGAAGGCTATGGTTGCACCCTTTTGTTTTGTCTGTCTGAGCTTATGCTTTTGTACTGGTTTAATAAAGGTTTTTTCTTGAATATTGTTGAAAGTGCCCATAATTGGGCTTGTTTTTAGACCTTAGTCGGGTAAGATGAGGGTATGGATGAATGGGAAAAGACGAAGAAACCGAAGCGAACAGCGACTCGCAGCAATCGGTTAAAGACGATAAGGAAGGATGCACTGGAACTCTGAAACCCGTTATCAGATTTTATTGAAAATCAATAACGCCATCATCACACAAAACACCCGGCGGGATTTGTTTAACGCTCTAGCCACTGAGCTGCGTAAGCATTTTGCCTGCGATCGTATCAGCATCAATCTCTACGACGAGAAATCACAATCGATCAGTTATTTTGCAGCGGCAGATGGGATCGACCCGGCAGGAATCGCCAGCAGGGAGAGCCGTTCCCTGGTAAAAGGAGCTATTTCCAAAATGGTGATTCGATCGGGGAACCCTGTCATCATCAAGGATCTTAAACACTATTCCGATTTCGAATCCGTCCGTTCCATGGTGGAGCACGGCTTGAATGCCACCATGGCATTTCCCCTGGTCATCCGGAAAAAAACCCTGGGCACCATTCACTTCTCCTTCAAACAGCAACCGGCATATATGGAAGAACTCCAGGAGGTTTTGACCGATGTGTCGAGACAGGCGGCCATTGCCGTTGATAACATGCTGTCCTACACCAACCTGAAAGAAACCAATTCCAAGCTAATCCAGCAGAAGAAATACCTCATCGATAATACCGATGACGGATACCAACAGGACAGCTTTTTCTACGTAGCGCCTTCCATGCAGGAGATTATCGCCCTGGTGGAGAAGGTTGCCCATTCCGACGTATCTATTCTGCTAACCGGTGAAACCGGAACAGGGAAAGACTACCTGGCGCGGACAATTCATAACATGAGCCCGCGCAACGAACATCTTTTTGTCAAGGTCAATTGCCCGGCCCTGGCCCCAACTCTTTTCGAAAGCGAGCTCTTTGGGCATGCCAGGGGAGCCTTCACAGGTGCTGAAGCTAAACGCGTGGGTCGCTTTGAGCTGGCCAACCGGGGAACGGTATTTCTCGATGAGGTGAGTGAACTAAGCCCGGAGCTCCAGGCCAAGCTGCTTCATGTGTTGCAGGACAGAAGGTTTGAAAGGGTGGGCGACAGCCGCTCCATCCATGTTAATTTCAGGGTTGTGGCCGCCAGTAACAGGGACCTGAGAACTTATGCCGCCGAGGGAAGGTTTCGTCAGGATCTCTATTATCGTCTGAATACGGTCAATATTCATGTCCCGCCGCTCAGGGAGAGAATGGAAGATATTGCACTACTGATCGAAAAACTGTCGGATCATCAGGCCAGGAAAATGAATGGCGAAGTGCCGGTGTACACGGATGGCGCACTGGAAACGTTGAAAATCTACCGCTGGCCCGGAAATGTGCGGGAACTCAAGAATTTTGTCAAACGCATGGTGATCCTGCGTGGCGGTGAAAGAATTACCAGTCTGGATATTGATAAGATTCTGAGTCTCGACCCGCCCGAAGAGGCCATTCAACAGGTTGCCACCCTGGCTGATGCCGAGAGACGGCATATCATCACCGCCTTGAAAAAATGCAGGGGGATTGTAGGCGGTAAAAAAGGAATTTCCACGCTACTGGGTGTTCCCCGCACCACCCTGCAATATCGTATGAAGAAGTTGGGGATCAATCCTGCTGACTTTTCTTAATCCGCATACAGGCTATTCATGTCGAAGCGCCTCGATTGGATCAAGCAGTGAGGCTTTGTGGGCCGGGTAAAATCCGAAAAAGATGCCGACTGCTGCGGAAAACGCAAAGGCCAGGATAGCGGAACGGGGATCAACAATGGTCTCCCAGGCCGTGAACTGGTTCATGGCAAGGGAACCCCCTATTCCCACCGTAATTCCAATCACCCCTCCGATCAGCGAGAGGACAATCGATTCAATCAGGAACTGGCTCATGATATCCTTTGCAGTAGCTCCAACCGCCATGCAAAGGCCAATTTCGCGGGTTCTTTCAGTGACAGACACCAACATGATATTCATAATGCCAATCCCTCCCACAACCAAGGATATGGAAGCCACAGCCAGCAGAAGAAGATTCATGTATTCCGATGATTCAGCTCGTGCACTCATCATCTCCGCCATGTTACGAATCTCAAAATCGTCTTTGTCATTGGGGCCTATTCGATGACGTTCCCTCAGCAGTTCGCTTACCAGCTCTTCTGTCAGGCTGACGACCTCCGTATTGCGGGCTTTAACATAGATCGAGTCCACATTGTCACCGGATAAGTTCCGCCCGCCCAGGACTCTTCCCCTGGCTGTAGAGAGGGGTATCATGACGATGTCATCCTGGTCTATACCCCGACCGCCCTGGCCTTTCTCCTGCAGAACACCAATGATTTTGAAAGGTGTTCGGTTAATCCTCACCTGTTGCCCGATTGGGTCCTGTTGGGGAAAAAGGTTGCTGGCAACTGTTTTCCCAATAATAGCGACCTTGGTACCCCCGGAAAGCTCTCCCGGATCGAAGATCCGACCATCTTCCATGTCCCACTCCCTGGCAGCGAAATAGTCATTGGTGATACCATAGACGGTTGTTGACCAGTTCAGGTTCCCGGAAATCATCTGGGCAGTTCCCCTGACCAGCGGAGCTGTCAAAAGGACGGTATAGATCTCTTCCTGAATTGCCTGTGCATCGGCTTGAGCTAATGTGGGTTTTGATCCCGAGCTGCCCCTGACACCCTGGCCGAAACTTCGGCCCGGTCTCACCATCATGATATTTGCACCCAGTTTATCGATCATATCGTTAATCTGCTTCTTGGCGGCATTGCTGACTGAGACCATGATGATGACCGCGGCAACGCCGATGATAATACCCAGGGTGGTCAGTACACTACGCATGGTGTTGCTTTTAAGCGAACGCAGGGCATCCAGAAAAGCATCCATTATTTTCATTTTTCCGCCCCCTCTTGCTGCTGTCGGCTAATAGGGGGGTGCGGCCATTCGGACAACATTTTCTCGGCGTTGCTATAGCTCTTATTGGTTTTGTCATCGACGATTACCCCGTCGCGGAAACTCAGGCAACGACGAGTGTAGTCGGCTATTTCTCTTTCATGGGTTACAATCACCACTGTCATTCCTTCCTTGTTGAGTTGCTGAAAAATAGACATGACCTCAACTCCCGTGCGGGTATCAAGAGCCCCCGTGGGTTCGTCGGCCAGAATAATCGCAGGATTACAGACCAGCGCCCTGGCAATGGCCACTCTCTGTTGCTGTCCGCCGGACAGTTGTGAGGGATGGTGATCCATTCTATCACCCAAACCCACCATTTCCAGCATTTTCCCTGCCTTTTTCAGGCGATTTTTCCTGCGCACACCATTGTATCTTAACGGTAGAGCAACGTTCTCAAGTGCACTTGTGCGGGGCAGCAGATTAAAGCTCTGGAAAACAAATCCGATACGGGTATTACGGATTTTCGCCCTGGCTGTACCGGAGAGAGATGAGACCTCTTCCCCCTCCAGCAGGAAACTTCCCGAAGTGGGCGTATCCAGGCAACCAAGCAGGTTCATAAAGGTAGATTTTCCGGAACCGGACGGTCCCATAACAGATAACAATTCACCGGATTTCACGGTGGTGGAGACACCATCCAGTGCGCAGACAAGCTGCGTTCCCATTTTGTACTCTTTTCTCAACTCGTGGGTTTCGATCAGAAAATTCGACATGACGATATATCTTACACCCCCTTAATACTGGTATCCGGTGATAATCTGAAGTCCCGCCTCTAACCTGTTACCCAGGACTTCGGTATAAGATCCGTCGCTCACACCGAGACGGACCCTGATGGCTTCAGGTGTTCCCATATCACCCAGCCGCCAGAGGGTGCCTTGTTGAGCCTGGTTGTTGGCATTTATATCTTTGTAGAGTCGTTTCTGTTCGCTATCCAGAATCCCGAGAATGGCAGCCTGTGATTCTTTTCTGATTTTTTCCCTGATCCCGCTACTTCTTCCGAATCCCGGTGCCGGGCTCATCCCCTGATTTTGACGACTTTGCATCATCTTCTTTCCCATCTCACTCAGAATTCGTCTCAACTCATTCTGCTGTGATTCGGAAAGATTCAGTTTATCAGTATATTGTTTAATTCGCTCTTCGATGTTTTGTCGCCCGCCTCCCTGTCCGGCGCCTTTGAATCTACCTCCCGGACCCGGTTGGGAAGCGGCCTGGAGTCCACGTTCGGTTTCGACGGTATTCGGTTTAAAACGAAGAGCGCTGTTGGGAACAACCAGGACATTTTCTTTTTTCAACAGTTCGACGGCGACATCTGCCGTCATTCCCGGCATCAGCTTTAAATCGGGATTATCCGCCGAAATGATGACTTCATAGGTAACCACGTTCTGAACGGTTTTTCCCTGTTTGCGTACCTGGGTCACCTCACCCATGAATTTTCTGCTATTATATGCATCAACGGTAAACCATGCAGTCTGGCCTTCCCGGATCTGCCCGATATCCGCTTCGTCAACTGATGTTGTGACTTGCATCTTTCGCATATCCTGGGCGATGGTGAACAGCGTCGGGGCCGACAGACTGGCTGCGACAGTCTGCCCCACATCCACACTGCGATCAATGACAACGCCGTTCACGGGAGAGCGAATCACGGTGTTTTCCAGATCAACCCTGCGTTTATCCAGTGCCGCGGTTTTGAGTCGGACGTTTGCCTCATCCTCCTTGACCTGGGATTGTGCTACTGCCAGACTGGCTTTAGCGGCGTTAACACCGCTCAGCGACTTGACCTCTTCGGCATTTAGCCTTTCCAATTCGGCAACTGCCTCCTGGTAATTATCCTTGGCTTCCTCATACTCGTTTTTGGAAATAATCTCACGGTCCAGGAGGGTTTTTTGACGCTCCCGGTTCCGTTTGGCATTTTCCAATACGACAGTTGCTTTTTTGATACTGGCTCGAATAGCGTCCAGTCCGGCTTCCGCGCTCTGTACATTTGCCTTGTAGGAAAGGATCTGTGTTTTTTGTGTTTGCAACTGGGCTTGAGAAACCGCCAGTTCCGCTTCGCTCTGTCGGACAAGCGTCTCATACCCCTCCGGATCGATGCGGGCTATTATTTGGCCTGCCGTAACGGAGGAGTTATAGTCAGCCAGAAGTTCCTTGATCTGACCCGAAACCTCACATCCCACTTCAACGGTTACTACGGCACTTAAAGCGCCGATGGCAGTGACGTTTTTCACAATATCCTTGTTTTCGATTTTTGTCAGACGATATCCGGGTTGATCACTTTTATTTACCGGAAACCGGTCCTTGAACCACCAGGCGGTACCCCCTCCCAGGGCAATCAGGGCCAGCAGTATCAGTATTTTTTTCATGGATTTATGATTATCAAATAGTTTTGGACTCGCGGGACAGGTAACCAGTTAACCATTTTGGTTGTAGTTCGCTTTTGCTTTATTATTCAGCGTAATTGCCCTATGTTAAGCTTTGGTGTTCGGATTCGGAAGTTTTGTAAAGGGTTTGTAAAGTTGTTTGCTTGGCCTCTTGAGAGCTTTTTACAATCCAATAATAGAGAAAGGGTTTTTAATACAAAACAAGGACGCGATGGAGAAAGCAAGCTCAACTGAACAAGTTAAAGTTCTGATGGTGGATGACGATCGGAAGCTCTGCAAGCTGGTGAAAAATTACCTCGAATCCATGGGCTACTTTGTGGACACAGTCCATGACGGCGATTCGGGTCTGACCAGGGCGATGAATGAGGCGTTTGACGTCATGATTCTTGATGTCATGATGCCGGGGAAGGACGGTTTTGAAGTATTGAAAGAGTTGAGAAAGGAGTCGGATTTGCCGGTATTGATGCTCACTGCCAGGGGAGATGAATTGGACAGAATTGTAGGTCTGGAAATCGGGGCGGACGATTATCTTCCCAAAACCTTTTCCACACGAGAGTTGCTTGCAAGACTCAGGGCGGTGACACGCAGGTCGTTTATTACAAACAGAGAACGTCAATCAAGTGATTGCAGTAAACCCCTGACAATCGGCAGTATCGAGATCTTCCAGGAATCACGAACAGTGAAACTGAACCGGGATGTCATCTCATTGACACCGGTGGAATACAATCTCCTGGTTTGTCTCACCAAGTCAGCCGGCCGGGTTTTAAGTCGCGATCAACTCCTGGACCGAGTTTTTGATCGGGATTACGAGGTATTTGATCGTTCCATCGATGTTCATATTTCCGCCCTGAGAAAGAAAATCGGTGATGATCCCCGTAATCCGGATTACATTCAGACTGTACGCTCGGCGGGTTATATGATCAAAGATCCGCAGACACGCTATTAACAAACATGAAACCAAAAGCTACCCTCCTTTCAAAAATCCTGGTTCTTTTTTTTATCAACCTGATTGTATTGATAGCGGTTCTGATCGCTTTTTATGCACTGCAATCGAGAAAAGATATCTTGAACCTACTCGGCAGCAACTCCGGAAACCGGATGCGAACAACCGGTCATCAGATCGCTTTTGATCTGGAACGCTCACCAAGTTCCGAATGGGTGAACATAATCAGTCGCTATGAAGAGCTTCATTCCGTGAACTTTATCCTCATTACGAGAGATAAAACAGTTAAATCCGAAAAGACAAAAACCGTTCCGGACAAGCTCAGGAGAGAGATCTCATTCGCTTTCAGGACTGAAGCCCAGAGGCTGCCGAGAAGAGATAAGGAACCACGCTGGGACAATCGTTTTAAAGACAGGACCCGGAAGCCTTTTCGGGGTCCGATTTTCAGGATGCGCACTGAAAACCCTACCATGTACTGGCTGGGATTTCGCACCTTCCTGCAAATACAGTCCAAACCCCGGCCAATGCCGGTGATGCTGCTGGCTAGATCCCATTCCCTGACTGGTAACGGTTTTTTCTTCGACCCCATTCCCTGGATTATTGTGGCAATAGTAGTGGTCATTGTATCGGTTCTGTTCTGGATTCCGTTCGTGCGCCATATTACGAAACCTATTGCCAAGATGACAGCGGCCACGGAGCAGATTGCCAAGGGGAAGTTCGACGTGGAGATCGAAGAACGGAGATCGGATGAAATTGGCAGGTTGGCCGGAGCAATCAATCATATGACCCGCAGGTTATCCGGTTATGTAAAGGGGCAGCGGAGATTTCTTGGAGATGTGGCCCACGAACTGGGTTCTCCGATTGCCAGAATCCAATTCGGATTGGGTATCCTGGAAAACCAGATCAGCGAGACCCACAGGGAACAATTGAACGACGTGTTGGAAGATGTTACCGAACTTTCGCATCTGGTAAACGAGCTGCTTTCCTTCACCAAAGCGGAGATTACTCCTGAAAGGGTTCAGCTTGAATCGATCGATCTTCTACCCCTTGTTGAAAACGCCGTTCAAAGAGAATCAAAAGAGGGTGCTGATATCCGAATTGAAGTTCCGGCTGATTTCAAAGTGACTGCAAATGCAACGCTGTTAACCAGGGCTTTGGCAAATCTGATTCGTAATGCTGTCCGGTATGCAGGAGATCAGGGACCGATTATCATTGGTGCGGGAAAACATGAAAAGAGCGCGGAAATTATAGTCCGGGATTCGGGGAAGGGAGTTTCGGATGAGCACCTTGAGAAGTTGTTTGATCCCTTCTATCGGCCCGAATCCGCAAGAGATCGCGAATCCGGGGGAGTGGGGCTGGGGCTGACGATTGTTAAAACCTGTGTTGAAGCCTGCAATGGATCAGTGACGGCCAGGAACTTGGCTCCTGTTGGTTTTGCCGTCACCCTGACCTTTAATTCCTGATATCACCAAACCCGCCTTTATTGGGTCCGCGACCCTGACGAAAACCCCGGCCCTTTTTTTGAAACTGAAAGGTTTTCAGCTTTTTTAGCTGGTCGTCGTTCAGCAATTTGCTGGCTTCCAACATTCCTTCCACCCTCTGGACAAACAATTTCCCCCGGGTGTCAGAAATCCGCTTTGCTATAGAAAGGATATTTTTATCATCAAGTTTTTCCTCGGCAACGGCTTTTCGCATCTCCAGGTGAAGGGTTTCAAGCTGGTTTCTCAGTTCCAACTGTTTTTCGCGCTGGGCAAAGTCCAGATCCTTCAGTTTTTCTGTCTGGGTTTCGGTCAGGTTCAGCTCCTGAATCAATTGTTGGTTCTTCCATAGGCCGGACATGGAGCCGCCACGAAAAGGCCCTGAAAACGAATCATTTTTAAATCCTTTTCCCGGTCGTGCCATTGCCATTGAAGGAATCACACTTACAATTGCCAATAAAACAACAACATGCTTGACGATTTTTTTGAGTTTCATTTTGCTTCTCCGTAAAAGGGGTTTGAGTGAGAAACCGACTTTGCCTTGGAGGGTTTCTCATGGAACAAAAACTTGGAGTCAATTTGCTTAAATAACGCTGTTTTTGATTTTCGTTTCACATCTCCTGCTAAGGGTTGAAAATTAAGTGAGGGTTGAAACCTCGTTTTTTGTTAGCTGACGAGTCCAGTATGGGAGAAGGATGTGAAGTTAATATGAACAGGGATTCGGTATTTGTAACGATTATGTAAAGATTGTGAGCATCTTCCCGGGTGGCAGCTCTCCCTTCATTTTTTGGTAGGTGTGTCCGAGCAGGAAGAGCTTTTTGATCGGGAAAGTCAGAGTTGTGCGGCCAGGTCGAGGATGAAGTCTTTCAGATTGCCGTTCATGTCGTCCCGCTGCAGTCCGAATAGAATGTTGGTTTTCAGGAAATCGAGTTTGTTACCAATGTCGAATCGTTTTCCATCAAAACGATAACCATAGAGTTTCTGCTTTTGCTGCAGCAAATTCATGGCATCGGTCAATTGGATTTCCTCATTGATACCGGGAGGGGTCTGTTCAATACAATCAAAAAGCTCCGGGGTAAAGATATATCTCCCGGCAAAAACGAGATTGGAAGGAGCTTCATCAACAGGCGGTTTCTCAACCAGGCGGGTGATTTCATATAGATCGTCTGCGACACGGTTACCGCCAATTACACCATAACGGCTGACAATTTTGGGCTCAACCTCTTCCAACGCGACGACCGAGTGATCGTACCGGCTGAAAATTTCTGCCAGCCGGCGAAGGAGCGGTTCTGTTGAGCGGATCAGGGTATCCCCCAGCAGGACGGCGAATGGCTCGTTCCCCACGTGATATCTGGCATAGGAGATAGCATCGCCAAGACCGTTCAGCTCCTTTTGCCAGACAAAATGGATATTAGCCAGGTTGGAAATTTCGCGAATTGTTTTCAGCTCCAACGCTTTGTTTTTTGCAGCCAGTTCATTTTCCAATTCATAATTGCGGTCAAAGTGCTCTTCGATGGCTCTCTTTCCTTTTCCGATAATCATCAGGATATCGGTTATTCCCGAGGCAACTGCTTCTTCAACCACATATTGAATGACCGGTTTGTCAACAATAGGCAACATCTCCTTGGGTTGGGATTTGGTTACCGGCAGAAAACGGGTGCCGAACCCGGCGGCCGGTATAACAGCTTTTTTGATCAAAGTTTCTCCTTGGTGATATCAGTTTTTAAAAGCCAGGGTCATCCTGACGGTAACTTGTTTTCGATCTCATGAGAGATACACCGAATAAACGGAAGTGTTTACCTGCCTTAAGCCCGGTTTTGGGGTGGTCGGATATCCGGCTTGAATACGGAGACTCCGAGCGGTTTCAAGACATTAACCAGGCGGATATACGTCTCCTCGTTATCGTAGGTTCCTACAATCGCTCCACCGGAACCGGTGAATTTGGCTGTGGCGCCTGTTGATCTTGCGGCATCAATCATCTGCAGGTTTCTGGTACTGATTTTGTAAATACTGCGGCGTTTGTCAAAATTGCGGTTGATCAGGTCACCTAGTTTGTCCTGGTTCCCCTGCAGGAGACAATCTCTGGCTTGAACCGTAAGGTCGGCCCAGAATTTCATGGCATTGACTACCAACTCTTCTCCGCTGTCGAAACGCTCCCTGATATTGTTGTGAAATATTTCAGATCCCTCTGAGGCGTCTTCCAGATAGGCCATGTAGAGTGGAGGCAGCAGGTTGATATCAAGATTGATGTAATCCCCATGCCCCTTTTCTGACATGATCCGGCGATCAAAATCCATATAGACCAGTCCTTCATAAACCTGCGCCACACGATCCTGAAGCCCCGCTGAAATACCGAGTTCCTCTGTCTCCACTTTCAGAATCAGATCGGCAAGTGCCGGTTTGGCGATATCAACCCTGTAAAACTGAAGTAAAGCCTGCATACACGCGGTTATGATAGCACTGGAACCAGCCAGTCCCACCCTGTGAGGAATGTTGGAGCGATAGCTGATGCGAAAGTTTTTGGAATCGAGAGAAAGGCTGTTGTCTCTGCAATAGATGAAAAACCTTCTAATCGCTGCTTTGAGTAAGCGGATACCGCCGTAATATCCATACCGGGCAACATCTTCGGTCAACTCCTGCATATTGTAAAACGAAGAGCGATCTCTTTCGTTGCCGACAATTTCAAGGTGGCCCGAAGGATGCAAGTTTACTTCGGCATAAAAATTGGTGAAAACAAACGAGATGGTCTTTCCGAAATAGCCGTCGGAGGGATTTCCGATCAATCCGGCTCTGGCATAGGCCCTGGAGCTTATGGTTTCATTCATTCAGAAAATTCTCCAAGTTCGCGATAACAGAACAGATAGGCTCCGTTATCAATATCGATTATCAGGCTTCCTCCGCGACTCCGAGCGTAATCGACGCATCCGGGTAGTTCGCAACCGGTATGGCATTCACCGGTTCCGCGGGGTGATTCCATATCGCGTTTGGCATCGCACCGGGACAGCAGGATCGATCCTGTCAGCAAAACAGAAGCTTCCTTGCCTGCCATCTCTTTGGCTTCGCCAAATCCTTGTTCCCGGTCTGAGGAGTTGAGGGTGATTTTCTTCATAGGTTTTTTCTGTTGATAAGGATGGATAATAGAAACTCGCATTCCTGGTGTCAAGCGATTCTCCCTCCGGGAAATCCCGATTGAATCCTGTTTCGGATGGGAAATCCAGCCTGATAATATAGCAAAGCTCCCTTTTTTGTAACATCGTCAACCGGATAACGGGATTAAACAAATTGAAAGCTTCATCCTGTTGTGATTTTGTGATAGAATAGACCTCAGTTTGTTTGATTACCAATCAATTTCAGAGCGGATCGCCGTCAATACTAGCAACTACACTGATCAGTGCATATCTGCGGACTGCTGACAGATCAGTAAGATCCTTATTGGTTCGGAAGAACCCCGTTTTTCTCCCGGCGGTTGGCTCGTTTTACTACATCTATTTGCAGGACGACACGGTAATGAAAAAAAACAAAAAACTGGTAGATTTAATTTATCTGGACACCAGTAAACTGGAATCGGACCTGAAGCGGGATCATCAGGTCAAGGTCGATTTCTGGCTGGATTGGATAAACCAAATGATGGAGAGGCTGGTTGATGAAGATATCTATATTGAGGAACAGATCGAGTATTTTATGGTTAACAACTTTCTCAAAAGCTTTCTCATCAGGCGGTTTCATTGGATTCGGGAGACCATCACCGATCCGGAATTACGGACCAAATACCTTCTGACACTCCCCCCTTTTAATCAACATGGGAGTGTAAAACGATTCCTGCTGCATTTCTTCCAGTTCAAGGAAGACCGTGGAAAAAAAGCAATTCAGTTCAATTTTTTAACCAGTTCGGAAAGAGAGGTCCGTGCCCTTTGGGATATCCACAAGTTGATTAAAACCTTGGCCACCATAGATGTTTTGAAAAAATACACCTCCGGATCCCATTCATTTCCATCGATTTTCCCACGGAATTATATCGTCGATCTCCTGGATTCTCTCTCCGGAGCGTTGAAACTGCTGGTGGAGATTTGTGTAAAACCTGATTATTTGCAGGGTTTGATGGCTCAGTTTCCAATTGATTGCTTTGAACCGGAATCTATTCTGATGCGGAAGGAGACTTCAGCCTACCTGATCAATGACATGGTCCTGGAGAAGTTTGACTACAGGAATTACTTCTTTCATATTTTTTTCCGCCCCGGACTCAAGGCCAATTATAAGGGTAAGGATCTGACCTTTCGCTTTAACTACCTGGATTTTGAAATTATCCGGCAGGAGTTCCTGATTAACTGGATCAACAACCGATTAAGGGGAAATCAACGAAAACTGGAGGTTTTCGGTATGTACAAAATCGGGGACAGGAGTTTTCAGGACGTTATCGAAGCGACTCCGGAAATGGAGCTGACCCTGTTGAAAAGGCTTCCCAAGTCTATCTTCGATGACCTGATAGCGGAGGTTAATGAAGCAGTGGCTGATGAGGATAAGTCACCTGTCGATCCCATGTCGGAAAAAACGGGCGAGTTTGCCAGGCAACTCCTCCTTTATGAAAAAGCCAAAAAACTCGCAAGCAAATCCGTTTCTGCGCTGCGTAGATTTCTGTCCCGCTTGAGATCCGACGGGGAAAAGGTAAAACAACCGGAAAACCAAAATAACGGTCCTGAACAGGCAAGCCCGGAACCGGTGGCCGCCACTTCCATCCAAGTCAAAAAACTTAAGAAGTCGGAAATTGATTTTCCCTATTTCTGCAAGACAAACTCATCATTTTCCAAGCAGATGAAAATGCTGCAGACCAGGATGCCTGCCGATCAATACTCGGTTTTCAACAAAAAGGTCCGGGATTATCTTTCCAAGGTCAGTGAAAATACACCGATAAAGCGCCGCACACCTCGCCATGAATGGGCGGTCCCTTTTCTGATTCTTGAAGGTGATGAAGATACAGCGCAATTGTTGATTCTTGGCGCAGAAGCCAAAAGCAAGCAGCTCTCAATGAGTTATGGCAGCGGGGTTGACCAGAATTATGACTTCAAGCCTTATTTTGTATACGGCTCCCTGGGGGAGCAGTACCGGATGGGTAATGCGGATGAGACCCGCAAGGTAAAAGGCAAGGTCTTTCAAATCTACTCCAGTGTTGAACCCAGGGTTATTGAAATGATGATGAAGCTACTGGATCAGGTCATCAAAGCCTGATTCAGCGTTTTCATAGGGGATGCGCGATACATCGGAAGCATAACCTGGTACGCCTAAAGAACGGAATTCGTATGTTGATTCGACACCTGCGTATAGAGATAATCTTTCTTTGCCATTTAATCGCCGATATTGCAGTATTAGACAGATCTGACCGTCAATTCAGCGGAGGTTCAATTCATAAACATCCTGTCTGCGGTGTTTGAGAAGAGGTAGCTGTTCCCTGATTTCACCTATTCTCCCCCTGTCAATAGTACTGACCAGGCTGCCCTCCTTTTCATCCAGCTCGGCCAAAACTTCGCCCCACGGTGACACAACCAGGGAATGTCCATAAGCATGGTAACCGGCATCCGTGTTGCGTGCTGAAGAGGTTCCAAACAGGTAAACCTGGTTATCGAGCGCCCTGGCCCGGAAGGTAATCTCCCAGTGAGCCGGACCGGTTGTCATGTTAAATGCTGCCGGAATGAAAATGTAATCCGCCCCCTTAAGCACCATCAACCGCAATAATTCCGGAAACCTGATATCATAGCAAATGGCGATTCCGATACCGCCGAACTCGGTATTGACGACAGTGACTTGATCTCCTGCGGAAAGGATGTCCGATTCTTTGAAATACTGTCCGCCGGCGATATTAACATCAAAAAGGTGCATCTTCCGATGTTTTCCAATCTCTCGTCCTTCACGATCAAACAGGTAGCTGGTGTTATAATACCTGTCCTCATCGATCTCGGGTATGGATCCCCCGAGGACGTAAATCCGGTGTTTCCCGGCCAGCTCCGATAAAAGCTGCCAGGTTTCCCCTTTGTCCGGCTCGGCGTATGCGGGGAACTGCTTGGTGTCGTACGGGCAGTTGAACATTTCAGGAAGACAGATCAGATCCACATCTTCCCGGCAGACGTTCTCACACCATTCCTTAACCTTGTTCAGATTTGCTGATTTGCTGTCACTCACGACCATTTGAAACTGGGCAACTTTCATTTTATATTTCTCCGTCGAATAAAATATTTTTTACAGAATCTTATCTCTTTCTATGCCTGCAGCCGGTCGTTTGGCAAGACGGTAATTTCAACCATTCGCGGGAAGGTTAATCTAAAAGATCATTTCACATGATTCCATTGTTAAAAGCATAGCGGCAAATCGGCTCTTCGATCGCTTTTCATTAACCCCTTTTTAAGGGACTCGACAGATTGCTTCATTCAGGGGGATTTTGCCTGATCCAATTATCAAAACCGGCTTATATGCGGGTGTTGTGCAGTTGATCGGTATAATTCTCAAAAATCAGGTTGACTACTGATTCTCCGAACGCTTGTGAAAGCATTTCTCTGATCAGGCTTGGCGTTTGGAGTTTCTTGATTTTCCGGAGGATGTCCAACAGGCTGTTTCTCCATGTATCAAAGGCTTCCGCACATTCCGGACGGTCATTCCATAAATCGGCCAGATTTTCTTCTTCGGTGGTTTCGTTTGGGATGTCAAATCTCTTTTTCCCATCCACATAAAAAACGTTGATATGATCGTTCATATGATGCAGGACATCCGTCAACACATCAATTTCACTGCTGTATGAACTCCTAGTCACACAGGCGCGATAAGCTTTTGCTGTCAGCGCAGTGATGATAGTGGATGAAGGAGACAGTTTTTGATCCTGGTTGTGGAAATATATATCTCGATGGCGTTTCAGAATTTGCACAAATCGTTTCAGATAATCCTTGAACTCAAAAGGTTTTGATAAAGGGGTGATTTTTGTATTGACCAGTAATCCCCTTTCCAGCTTGAATTCAGGTTTGAATAGGGCATAAAAATCAAATCGATCTGCGAAGCGTTTCGGATGGCTTGGAATCCAGTCCGCCTGTTTATAATCCGGCACCAATAGTCCGCCTTTTCGGTCAAATGTGTTTTGAATGGCAGGAATGAAGTCAAAATTAAATTTATGCCTGAATTTTAATCGCCATCCCCGTTTTAAAGGCTCAAGGCCATTTGCGTAGTCTTCTCTTGCTCGAAACCTATCACCTATCATGCGATTTATCTGTTTCGGGGTTATATCAAAAGGAGAATAATCAAACTGGCAAATCAAATCAATATCAAATTCCTCTTGCCCGTAAGGTTTTGTTGTTGTTCCCAGTTTGAAAGACCCATGGGGAAAGATCCGGATGTTTGATAATCTACTTTGAGAACCTGCCCCAAACCAGGCCTCTATTTGATAATATAACTGCTTTGCCTCTTCAGACAGTGCTTCCGGCAATTCCAATTGAAGACAAATTCTTTCCAGCATTCCCACAATCCATGCCTTGCTGACATAGCTCTGACGTTCGCTCTCCATGGAGTTTGCTTCGGTGTTATTAACCATGGTTGACTGTACTTTGATTAAATGGTGATACCTCTGACTGCTTTCCAGCCTTCAGAGTAGGTTTCAACGCTCAATTGCTGATATCACAAACGGGAGCCAAATGATTCCCTTGTGAACCAATCCGGATCACTTTGGTGATATCAGGAGCCAAATCAATTCCGGGTCCCATCAACCATAAACAGACAATTGTTGGCATTAAACAAGATTTCGAAAAATCGTTCCGGATTGGTTTGTTTCTGCCATTAATCCTGGGATCACGGCCTGAATTCGGGCGTATGAATTGATTATATTGAATAAAAATACTGCATCAAACAATTTGAACAAAATGTATTTTTCTTTACAAATGGGCGGCTGTCAACTATTATTTTGCATCAAACTCTTTGAGCGCCGAAGCCCGTGGATAAGCTTAAGAATTACATCGAGATACAAAGCGGTTACCAGATTCGATCCAAAATTGAACACAAGTCGGGAGGGGATATCCGAATCGTGCAGATGAAGGATGTCGATCCCGAAACCGGATTTGATCCGGCCGAACTGGATACGATCAGTTCCGAAGGAAGAAAACCGCCCGTTTGGCTGCAAAAGGGCGATGTGCTTTTCGTAGGAAGAGGGTATCGGAATTTCGCTGTCCTGGTGGAGCATCAACAGGAGCGGATGGTGGCTGCTCCACAGTTTTTTGTCTTAAAAGCCGATTCAAAAAAGGTCAATCCCACCTACCTGACCTGGTTTTTAAACCACCGGCGAGCGCAACAGTACTTCCGGAAAATGTCTCAAAGTACATCACTACCGAATATCACCCGGACTGTGTTGGAGAACTGTCCCTTTGTCTTACCTTCACCGGAACATCAGCTCAAACTGGCTAAGCTTTACGATCTTGAGAAAAAAGAACGAATGCTGACCTTGCAGATGCTCGAAAAACGAAAAGGTATGATAGATATGGTGATGGATAAATCAATCGATTACAAATAGGTTCTTTCAGGAATCGGCTTTCCTGCCGATTCCCCGATCCTTCGAAAATTGCCAATAAACTCAATTGATACATTCGACATGACGGGTGAAACAATCAACCACGAAGAGATCAACGCCATTCTCCTGAAGGCATGGGATGCCTTCAGAGGCGCTGTTGATGAAGCCGAATATAAGAACTACATTCTGGTCATGCTGTTTATCAAATATCTTTCCGATGTCTGGCAGGATCGCTACGAAGAAATAAAGAAGAAGTTTGGAGGCGATGAAGAAAGAATCCGCCGCAGAATGGAAAGGGAACGATTCAGACTGCCCGATGGGTGCAGCTTTCAGGAAATATACAGTCAGCGTAACCGGGACAACCTTGGCGAGATCATCAATATCGCCCTGGAGAACATTGAAGAGGCAAACAAAGCCAAGCTGGAAGGAGTTTTCAGGAATATCGATTATAACAGCGAAGCCAACCTGGGGAAAACCAAAGAGAGAAATGTCCGTCTCAAAAACCTGCTGGACGATTTTAACGACAGACGCCTGGATTTGCGGCCGTCCAGGGTGGGTAACCCGGATGTTATCGGTAATGCCTACGAATACCTGATCGGCAAATTTGCCGCCGGAGCCGGTAAAAAAGCGAGAGAGTTTTATACACCTCCGGAAGTGTCGGAATTGATTTCCGAGCTAGTGGACCCCCAGCCCGGCGAAAGGATCTGCGATCCGGCCTGCGGTTCAGGATCGCTGCTGATCAAGTGCGGCAACAGGGTTGTGCAAAAGGGTTCTGCAGATTTCGCCCTGTACGGTCAGGAAAACACCGAGGCAACCTGGGCCCTGGCCAAGATGAACATGTTCCTGCATGCCATGGACAACGCCCGTATTGAATGGGGAGATACCATCCGCAATCCCCGTCTCATCGAAGACGATACAACCATGAAGTTCGAGGTGGTAGTGGCAAATCCTCCCTTCTCCCTGGACAAATGGGGACAGGAAAAAGCCGAGGCTGATCCCTATAATCGCTTTTACCGGGGCATCCCGCCCAAGTCCAAAGGGGATTATGCCTTTATTTCCCACATGGTGGAAACCATTACCCATGATAATGGTCGGGTGGGGGTGGTTGTTCCCCATGGGGTTCTGTTTCGGGCAGCCAGCGAGGGTAAAATTCGTCAAAAGTTGATCGAGGAAAACCTTCTCGATGGTATTATCGGCCTCCCGGCCAATCTCTTCTTCGGAACCGGGATTCCCGCTGCCATTATTATTTTCAAAAGAAACAGGCCTGATAAGAGTATCTTTTTCATCGATGCCAGCAAAGAATACAGCAGTGGCAAGAATCAAAATGCTCTTGGTCAGGAACAGATCCGGAGAATTGCTGATACGTACAGGACCAGGAAAAATGTTGATAAGTACGCCTACCTGGCATCCTTTGATGAAATCAGGGAGAACGAGTTCAATCTCAATATTCCGCGCTATGTGGATACCTTTGAAGAAGAGGAGGAGATTGACATTGGAGAGGTGCAAAAGGAAATAAAACACTTGGAAGAAGAGATCAGTACGGTGGGGCATGAAATCAATTCATACCTGGAGGAGCTTGGAGGGGAAACTTGATGTATAAGCAAAATGTTATCGAATATGATGACATTTGCGCTGGTTTTTGGCTCAAAAGTCGGTTTTAGGCCTTTGAATGTATCGTTATGGATTAGGAATTTCGGGGAAACAACAGATGATAAGTCTGATACCTTCTTTCAATAATCAGTTCTAAAACAATACAGCAACAAGACAGGTAATCCAGGTATAAATAGGAATGATCTGCATCTGTTTCCGGTTTGTATTCCACCTCTACCTTTTTATGGATAATCAGATCCATTCAAAAATTTCTTTGACCTCCAGAGCTGACATATAAATTTTGGTTTTCAAAAACCAACATTGGCAAAATCGGACCTTACGGGTTATCCGGAGCGACTAACCGAAATATCTAAACGGGTTAAGTAATGACGACCACCCAGTACCTGGAAGAGGCTTCATCGAAACTGCCGGCACTCCAATTGCTGATCAATATGGGGTATCAATACCTGACCCCGGATGAAACGGTTGAGTTGAGGGGAGGAAAGCGGTCAAAGGTTGTTCTGGAAGGAATTCTGGAACCCCAGCTCAAAAAGCTCAATTCAATTACCTTTAAAGGAGAATCTTATCCCTTCACCGCAGGAAACATCGCCAGGGCTGTAGGCGATTTGATCAACATTCCCGTTGAAAACCTGATGCACACCAATGAAGCGGTGTATGATCTGATCATCCTGGGAAAAAGCCTGGAACAGACCATAAACGGAAACACCAAGAGCTTTTCGCTGAAATACATCGATTGGCAGCAACCGGAGAACAATCTCTTTCATGTCACTTCAGAGTTCGTGGTGGAGCGGGTACGCAGTCACCAAATCCGACGAATCGATATCGTTTTGTTCATAAATGGTATACCCCTTGTGGTGATCGAGTGTAAAAGACCTGATAAGAAAGACGCAATTTCGGACGGGATCAGTCAGAACCTACGCAACCAGAGGCCCGACCAGATACCCCACCTCTTTATTTACAATCAACTGGTTCTTTCAATCTGCCGGAACAAAGCCATGTATGGTACTTGTGGCACCCAAAAGAAGTTCTGGTCTGCCTGGAAAGAGGATTGTGCGACATCCCGGCATCAGCAATATGAAGCGCAGATCTCGGGCCTGATTAACAGACCTTTGAACAGGGATATGAACCGGCGTTTGACCGGTCATCTTCAACAGGAGGCGGCCGAACTGTTCCTGAACCAACAGCGTGGAGAAAGGTTGTCGACGGCTCAGGATCGAACCCTGTTTTTCCTGCTGCGCCCGGAACGTCTGCTGGAGCTAACCCAAAAATACATGGTTTATGATGCCAACGTGAAAAAAGTGGCCCGATACCAACAGTATTTCGCTGTCAGGGAGACCCTTGCCAGGATTAATGCCGCCAGGGGCGATCAGCCACGTACGGGAGGAGTCATCTGGCACACGACGGGCTCCGGAAAATCCCTGACCATGGTGATGCTGGCCAAATCGCTGGCAATGGAACCGGGAATCGAAAATCCCAGAATCATTCTGGTGACCGATCGGGTGGATCTTGATGAACAGATCTTTAAAACCTTTGTTTCCAGCGGAAAAGTTGCCGCCAGGGCAAAAACTGGCGAACACCTGATAGGGCTTGTATCCCCCACTCTCATGCCAGACAGCAAGGCGGAAAAAATAGAAAAGGTGGAACTCATCACCACCGTGATGGATAAATTCGAGGCGGCAACCCGAAAAAGAAGATTCCGGGAAAAAGGGCGAAATATCTTTATCCTGGTGGACGAAAGCCATCGTTCCCAATATGGAATTTCCCATGCCAAGATGAAAGCCATTTTCCCCAATGCCTGTTATATCGGTTTTACAGGAACACCCCTGATGAAGAGGGAGAAGAGCACGGCCGACAAGTTCGGCGGGTTTATTCATAAGTACACGATGGATCAGGCGGTTAAGGATAATACGGTTACGCCGCTGCTTTACGAAGGGCGTATGAGTGAACTGCATGGAGACAGGAACGCCCTGGACAAGTGGTTTGACCGTATTACAAAGGACCTGACCGATCAGCAGAAGGCAGACCTGAAAAGAAAGTTTCGCAGGGAGGAGGAACTCACCAAGAAGGATCAACGCATTGCCGAAATAGCCTACGATATCAGCGTTCACTACCAGGATTTAAAAAATTCCGGACTAAAGGGGCAACTGGCTTGCGCCGGTAAAGAGATGGCCCTCAAGTATAAAAAGTACCTGGATGATTTCGGGATGGTATCCTCCGAGGTTGTCATATCACCTCCCGACACCCGGGAAAATCACATCGAGATTGATGAGTCAGCGGTTCCCGAAGTTCAGCAGTTCTGGAAGAAAATGATGGATCGCTACGGCAATGAAAAAAAGTATGTCAGCGCCATCACGGACGCCTTTAAAAACAGTGATGATCCGGAAATAATCATCGTTGTGGACAAACTGCTGACCGGGTTTGATGCTCCCGGGAACGGTGTTTTATATATCGACAAACGGTTAAAAGGACACAATATCCTGCAGACGGTATCACGGGTGAACCGTCTGTTTGAAGGCAAACGTTTTGGTTTGATTATCGATTACCGGGGCATCTTCGGAGAGCTCAACGAAGCCCTGGAGGTATACAGTGAACTGGAGGAGTTTGACAAAGAGGATCTGAAAAGCCTGTTTACCGACACCAGGGAAGAGATCGCAAAACTGGCCCAGAGGCACGCCAACCTCTGGGCTGTCTTCAACCCGGTTTCCAATAAGTCCGATATGGAAGCCATGCAGCGCTTTCTTGAACCGGAAAATATTCGTCAATCCTTTTATGAAGCCTTGAATATCTATTCGAGAACATTACAAATTGCCCTGGCAAACTCCGGATTTCATGAAAATACCCCGGAGTCCACCATAAACACCTATATCAGAGACCTGAAAGATTTTCGTAACCTGCGGGCAGCGATCAAACAGCGGTATTCGGAGTCGATTGATTGCAAAGCATACGAATCCCGGATCCGAAACATGGTGAACCGATATATCAGTGCTGATGAGGTAAAGCAAATCATTGAACCGATCAGCATTTTCGAAACAGCAGAGTTCGAGAAAGAACTTGAAACGATAAAAGGCGACGCGGCCAAAGCGGATACCATTCTCTATCGCATCAGGAAAACCATCCTGGAGAGAATGGAGGAGGATCCGGTTTTTTATACCAGACTATCCAGGCTGATTCAGGAAACCATTGATGAGCATCGGGCCAAACGGATGTCCGACAGGAAATACCTGGAAAAAGCCAGAAAAATACTCAACAAAACCAAAGGAGGAGAGCAGGCCGAATACCCGGAAATCCTGAAAGAGTATAAAGACGCGAGGTCCTACTACGATATCGTCAGTGAGCCGGTTACAACTTACACGGCTAATAAGGAAAAAGCTGATTTGGAGAAGCTGGTAGCGGAAATGTCGATAAGATGTGAAGAAATAATCGAAGGACATAAAATAAGAGACTGGACGACGAATCCGGACATTGTTAACGCCATTCTCAACGATCTGGAAGATTACCTGTTTGCCATAAAAGGAAAATACGAACTGGACCTGCAAAATGAGGATATCGATAAAATTCTTGATTCGGTTATCCAGGTAGCAAAACGGAGGGATCGTATTTAGAGGTGACACAGAAACTGGCAACGGATCAAATTAAATATGGAAGAACCGCCATTAAGTTCCAATATGGGTTTTCCATGATTAAATATCCGGCCAACAAAGAACTTGTTAAGACTCCGCTCAAGTGTATTCAATATGTCATTACACATGAACTTTGCCATTTAATGGAACGCAACAACCATACACCTCGATTTTATGCTTTGTTGGATCGCGTTTTGCCTGATTGGAAAGAAACGAAAAATCAGCTAAACCTGTTCGGGAATATAGTTCAGGTTTAGCATCTATCGATTGAGTTCCTCTTCCACCTGATCAAGCCGGTCCTGTCCCCAGAAAAGTTCATCGCCGACAAATAGAGTCGGGGCGCCGAAAGCTCCACGGCGAACTGCTTCATCTGTATTCGCCCGCAGTTTGTCTTTGATGTCCTGGTTGCTGACAGCCTCTAGGAATTCCAACGGATCAATGGCAAGTCCCTGCAGGATATCCTTCAACTCCTCCTCATCGGCCACATTTCGTCCCTCTTCCCAGATTGCCCTGAACATGACGTCTGAATAGGCTTTTAAATCACCATGATCTGCAAGCCAGCAGGCGCCGCGCATAAGCTGGACGGTATTGAAAGGGAAGTGGTGATTGAGTTTAAATGGCAATTGGTGCCTCCTTGCCAATCGCTCTAAATCCTTGATCATCCAGGCTGCCTTGGCAGGGGTGGTCATGGGAGAGCTGTTTCCGGACTCTTTGAAAACACCTCCCAGCAAAAAAGGACGATAAATGATCCCGGCACCGGTGCGTTCGGCTATCGCCGGCAGCAAAAAGTGAGCAAAATAGGTAGCCGGGCTGATATAGTCGAAAAAGAACTCCACGGTTTTTTTCATGCGAACCCCTTTGATCAGAGTTTGTTATCTATTATCTCATCGCTTCTCTTCACGGGTATCATCCATCTTCCCATCCAATAAATCAAGCCGTCCTGCAGAATAATCTACTCTTTTCCCGACGAACCTTCTCTTTCTTCTTTTTGATTTTCGGTGCTGTCCATGTTAGTTAAAAACAGATTGAAATTCTCTTAATTTTGCAAAGAATGTTATAAATCAGGAGCGACCATGAAAAGAAAGTGGGGGATTATTGGCTGTGGCAACATATCAGAACAATTTGCAACCTGCCTGCAGCTATTGGAGAATGCCGAGTTGGCGGCAGTTGCTTCGCAGACCCCGGGGAAGGCAAAACGGTTTTCAGAAAACCATGGCAGCCCAAAGGTTTATGAAAGCTACCTCGATCTTGTTCGGGACGAATCGGTCGAAATTGTCTATATCGGGACGACTCATAATTTTCATTTGGAGCATACCTTTTTAGCCCTGGATCACGGGAAACATGTGCTTTGCGAGAAACCGATCAGCTTGAATGCCGGGATGTCCGAGCAGATAATCAACAAGGCTCGTGAAAAAAACCTGTTTCTGATGGAAGCGGTGTGGACCCGGTTTCTGCCCGCCACAATCCGGTTGAAAGAGATGATTCAACAGGGTGCGATTGGCGATGTTCATAAGGTTAATGCCGATTTCTCCATTTTCCGGCCTTTTGATCCCACCCACAGGCTTTATAATCGCGAACTGGGAGGAGGAGCGTTGCTGGATCTGGGCATTTATCCCCTGACCTTTGCCCATTTGGTTTTCGACGATTTTCCCACACAGGTTCAAACAACATCGGTGATAGGGAAAAGCGGAATCGATGAAACTTCCTCCTACCTGCTTGAATATTCAGGGGGAAGATCGGCATCGCTATCCTCTTCATGTCGTACTGTTTCACCTCACCTGGGATTTGTTTTTGGCAGCGAGGGTTATTTCAGCGTTCCGGACTTTTATCACCCGCAGGAGTTTACCTTGCACAAAACGGATTTTGTCGGGTTGAATTGGGAGCAGAAGGAACCTCAACGGTTTGAATTTCCTTATGATTCGCTGGGATACGGCCATGAAGCGACAGAAGTGATGCGCTGTATCGATGAAGGATTAATCGAAAGCCCGCTCATGCCTTTGTCAATATCACTGAAAATGATGAAGCTAATGGACGCTATGCGCTCTCAATGGGGGCTCTCCTATCCCGGGGAGTAAGCGCCAATCTGTCGCCACCCCGGATAACTGCCTCGGACATTGAGACAGTTATGTCCGGAGTCCTCCGGATATCTCTACCGAAGATAATCAAAACCCGGATTTGTACACATCGGTTTCAGGGTGAAAAGCATACCACGCGAACCAAAAGGCTGTAATCGTCGGGATCTGCCTTCCCTGCTCGTCCTCAACGTGGGCTGCCGAATTCTCCGAATCCCAAATCACTGTGATGTTTTTTCCGTTGACCCTGTCCCGTATCTTGTTTTGCCCGCTTTTCTCAAGCTCTACAAAAGGATAAGCCTTGAAAACACCTTCCACTTCCAGGCCGATGATACGTTCCTTGGGATGATAATCCGGCGGTGCCTTGCTGGTGACAGGAAAAAACAGGTTGCCTGACTGTTCGTACCCCAGGTAGGGGTCTCGATCATAATCTCTGCTTATTCCCGTTTTTCCGGATAGAACCAGTGTTTCAGGATGCCTCAGTTTCCAGGCCTTCCAGGACGTATGGGCAACCGGAATCTTTTTCAGATTTGTTCCCTTGTGAGGACCGGAAATCGCTTTACCCATGATTTGTGACCAGAGCGACTCAGTAGTTCGGTCGTACAGCAAGACATCGCTGTTGAACAGCAATCCCGAAACGCCAAAACTCATCCTCTGCCCTTTTTCGTCCTTTGCCAGAAAAACAACACCAGTTCCGCACAAGGGGCAGAAGGTTACGGCAAAGGGGGTTGATCCCGACCGGTCATTCACAATCTCGTGCCAATTGAGAATGCGAATGGGATAAGCCTTGGCAACTCCCTCTACCACAACGCCCAGTATCCGATCATCAGGATGTAGAAATCCGGCGTCATTGGCATTGAGGAATTGAGGATGGTCAATTGCGGGAATGCCGTCCCTGGGAGGACCGCCATGCAGGATCAGGTCAGGGGGAATGGATGAGTTATCCAGGTTGAAGCCGTTTTTCTCCTCGGCGGCAACCGGGTTATGAAGTGTAAGCAAGCAGGCAGAAAGGCAGATGAGAGCCACGATTGCAGACCAATCGACTTTTTTTCTTGAGCTTTCCATGGTTTCGGGTCCTCTTGGGGTTCCAATGTTCCATATTAATCACTGCAAGCACTGTTCCCCCAAAACCCGGATGAGGATTTACTTTTTCCAGGAAAGAAGCTCCACAATGTTGGACTCGGGATCCCGAAAATAGACAAAGGTCAGCGTTCCCCTGCCTTCGAATGATTTGGAGGTAACCTGTCCCAGTAGGGTCGCTCCATTCTTCAAAGCCTTGTCAAGGGCTACTTCTACATCATCCACTTCAAAAGCAATATGGGCAAATCCGGAGTGATTTGCCAAGAGAGGATTTCTGATAGTTGTGTTCTCATAGGTGAAGATCTCCAAGGTGGGTCCACCTTCGCCGAATCCGGGGAGCGCCAGATGAACTCCCTGCAATTGAGCATTTTCCAATCCCACGGCTTGATCCAACCAGGAACCTTTCAGGTTTCTTTCCGGGGGGACCACCGTGCAATTAAAAACGTCAATATAAAACCGGGACAGGTTTTTCCAATCTTTGGCGACAATGTTGGTATGAAGAAATTTCATAATAGGGCTCCTTATTTCCGTGTTTTATTGAAACAGGTGTGTTGGGGAATTTCGAACTGTTTGAGCGATACGGTTATCAAGAGTCGTCTCAGGCAAACAGGTATTTCAAGTTTTATTTTATGGAACGTGTGATCTTGCTTCCCGGCCAGTTTAACTGAGGTGCTTATATTGTAAAAAACGATATTATTTGACTGATATATATTGATTCCCAATTTTACCTAACGGGTGGCTCTACCAATGAAATCGGTTTTCATAATGAAGAAGAAATTGACCATAATGATCAGCGCACAAAAAGCAAAGACGATTCTGTAAGCGTCGCCTTCAAGGTACGAATAACTGTCCAGGAATTTGCCGGCGGCCATGGGCAGACCGGATGCAAAAGGAAGGGTCACCAGGGGAGCCAGGGCAAAATAACTGGTGGAGTCTGCGAGCCCGGACAGTTTTTTAGTGGTCGGGGCCATGGAGACCATTCTTGATCCCCTGGCAAGACCAAACAAGATACTGGCGATGAAAAAGGACTGCTGGCTGCTGAAAAGAATCAGAATGATTATGGCGGAGAAGGAGGAGATGACAGAAAAGAGATATTTGTTTTTCAAACTCAACCACCCCCTGGTTCCCAGAAAGAAGTTGGCGGTAATGGCACCGCAGTATATACATGCCACGAAAACTCCGGCTGCGATGGCCTTATCTATACCGCAATAAGTGGTCGCATAGGCAGCATAAAAGGAAACAACCGTCACAACGACATAGAATTCGAAATCACCGGCAAGGAAGTAGAGGTAATTGCGGTTTTTGAACATATGTTTGAAGGAATCCAGGGTATGACGAAAGAACGATCTCCTTTTGCCAGTTTCAAAGTCTTCATCGGGAACCTCTCGCGTGATCAGAAAAAAGAAGGAGCCTACGATAAACAGGATTCCGACAGCGATAAAAACCAGCGCCGAGGATTGAACAGAGAATGCATATTCGGCAACCACTTTCACCAGAACAAAGCTTCCGATCAGTTTGGCACAGTTTTGAGCAATATGCATGTAGGCGATTCCCGATACCGATTTCTCCTCGGACAGAATATGCACCAGGAAGTTCAACCAGACCGGCACGGTAACACCGAGGCTGAGGGAAAAAATACCGTAGGAAATAAAAAAGAGAATCAGAATCTGATCAATACGACCGAAAAGATATAAAATGCAGCCAAAAGAGAATAGGGCTGTCCCTGTAATCAGATGCAGAATGACGGTAATATTACGTTTGTACTGCATTCCTGAAGTCAGGTAGCTGGAAAATATGGTAAAGAAAGAGGAACCGGCAAAGAAAAAGGTGGGGATCAATCCGATCGCAAAACTGGAGCCCCCTATGCTTTTTACAAAAAGCTGGAGAAAAGTGGACTCGATAACGACCGGCAACCCCAGTCCCCAAATAAACTCAACGCTTGAAATGCCAAAAACATTTCTCTTGTAGTAACGGTCGAGCGCTGTTCCCTGATGATCCATCACCTGTATCTATAAATCCTGATATTAGAATTTGATTGAAAAATCCCGACCCGAGCGTTGCTTGCAGGGGCCATTTTTGAACAATCTCCTGAAATGGCCCCGATTCGTGCCGTTTTTTCGACAAGTTGAGGCTATCTGCCAAGGGGGAGCAATAAGAGCGCACCAAAAAACATGTTGGGATTACTCGTGAAAAGAGGTTGTAATTGAGTGACCGTATTGTTTTGATGCACCTGGTAATCCTACCCTGGGCCAGAATCCTGCTTGTTTTGAAACAGTAGTTGATTGTGGACCAAGTTTAGACCGTTTTATGGAAATACAGCAACAACTCTTTGATTTACTACTTGATTCTGCCACTTACGGGCGGTTAGTTAATTTAATCGCCAAACCATTGTATCAATTGTATTTATAGAAGTTATAAGACCTCTTGATGAACAATTATTTTATTGACAACAAGACCTGCAGCTTTTATCAAAAGGGGTGTAATTCTTAGGACAATCCTGTTGTGGGATTGAAATGAAAAAGGACACCATCAAGGCTCTCATGAGTAATCAAGCCATCGCAATATCAGTTGAAGACCTTCATAAGTCTTTTGGTAATCTTGAAGTTCTAAAAGGCGTTTCCATCTCGGCCAACAAGGGAGAAGTCGTTTCCATGCTTGGATCAAGTGGATCCGGTAAAAGCACCATCCTGCGCTGTCTTACCTTTCTGGATGTTCCCGACAAGGGCAAGATTGTCGTCGGCGATGAAGAGATCCACCTGAAGACAAAACGAAATGGTATGGTGGTCCCCCGGGATCACAAACAGGTCGAGCGGGTTCGATCCAAATTGTCGATGATCTTCCAGCAGTTTAACCTCTGGTCACACATGACAATTCAGGACAATGTCATTGAAGCTCCGGTTCATGTATTGAAACAGACAAAAAAGGAAGCAAGGGAGAAAGCAAGATTTTACCTTGATAAGGTCGGCATTTACGATAAAAAAGATGCCTATCCTTCCCATTTATCCGGAGGGCAGCAACAGCGGGCAGCCATTGCAAGAGCTCTGGCAATGGAACCCGAGGCGATGCTTTTTGACGAGCCCACCTCGGCGCTTGATCCGGAACTGGTGGGGGAAGTGCTCAAGGTTATGCACGATCTTGCGGAAGAGGGCAGAACAATGATTGTGGTTACTCACGAGATCGGTTTCGCCAAAGAGGTGTCTTCCAAAACCATCTTCTTGAATGAAGGCAGAATCGAGGAGGAGGGTCCGCCTAAGGAGATTTTTGAGAATCCTAAGTCCGAACGATTTCGTCAATTTCTTGCCAGTAGCTACGAAACTTGAAGACGGATGAGGAGCTTTGGTATTCTTTTGGACTGTAAAACCCCATTCAAAACGATTGTCGATTTGTTTAATTTAACTTTTAAGAAGGAGAGAGTTATGAAAAGGATCACCTTAATCCTTATTGCTGCTGTTTTCGCTTTTGCCGGCAGCGCTGCTGCAAAAGACTGGAAAAAGATCAGAATGTGTACCGAGGGTGCTTATCCTCCGTTCAATTACACCACTCCCGACGGCAAACTGGCCGGTTTTGACGTTGATATCGCAAACGCGCTTTGTGACTACCTTAAGGTAGAATGTACCTGGCAAACCCAGGCTTGGGACGGTACAATCCCCGGTCTGCTGGCAAGAAAATACGATGCCAGTATCGCTTCCATGTCAATCACCGAAGAGCGCAAGAAGAAAGTGGCCTTCACCGATAAATACTACACGACCCCTGCCAAATTTGCTGCTCACGAAAGTTTCCTTACTCGTGTAATTGAAGGAAAACTGGGCAAGCTGAAAATCGGTGTACAGCGTGAAACCATCCACGATAGATTTGCTTCCGCGATGTGGGGCAAGAAAGCTGATATTGTTCGCTACGGAACACAGGATGAAGTATTCCTGGACATGAAATCGGGTCGGCTGGATTTAGCCCTGGCAGACAGTGTCGCTATCTCTGACGGTTTCCTGAAACTGAAAGGAAACGAAAAGTTTCAATTCGTCGGTCCTTCCTTTAACGACCCCAAATGGTTTGGAAACGGTGCCGGAATTGCCATTCACAAGAGCAACCAGGATCTGGTTGAGCTTTTCAACAAGGCCATCGCCGGAATCCGCGCAAACGGAACCTACAAGAAGATCCAGGACAAGTATTTTGATTTTGACGTTTATGGCGAATAGGTATTGTCCCCTGTTGTCATTGATTCGGATCTAATCCAAAGAAGAAACTCACCGGGCCGAGAGCATATCTCGGCCCTTAGTTATTGAGGCAGATTATGTTTACGCTCTATGGTTATTTTGACAGCATCATGGAAGGCACTTGGGTAACACTCAACCTGGCGCTGAGTTCCCTGGGAGTTGCCGTTTTGTTGGGGATTTTGGGAGCATTGGGAAAGCTTTCCAATTCAAGACCATTGAGAAGCATTACACTCGCCTATACAACCATAATCAGGGGTATACCTGATCTCGTCCTTATGTTGCTCATATTCTATGGCGGTCAAATGTTGGTTAACAACCTGGCTTTCGCCCTGGGATATGAGGAGTATGTTGACATCAATCCTTTTATTGCCGGAGTGGGAACCATCGGATTTATCTTTGGCGCTTATATGGCGGAGACATTCCGTGGCGCCATCATGGCCGTCAGCAAGGGGCAATTGGAGGCAGGAGCCAGTTTTGGCATGACGCGGTTGCAGGTTTTTATCCGAATCCTTGTACCCCAAATGATCCGCTATGCTCTCCCCAGCTTCGGTAATAACTGGTTGGTAATGATAAAAGCCACTGCCATCGTTTCCGTGATAGGCCTTGATGACATGGTTCGGAAAGCCGGGATTGCTGCCGGTGCTACAAGAAAACCATTCACCTTTTATCTCTTCGTTGCTTTCAACTATCTGATTTTCACTACCGTTTCCACCTATATTCTGGCTTGGGCGGAACGGAGATACAGCATCGGGGAAAGGAGGGCGTAACCATGGATTTTTCAATTATCTCGGAGAATCTACACTACTATTTTGACGGTCTTCTCATTACCGTTCAGCTCACCGGAATTTCCCTGTTGTTAGGATTGATCTTCGCCATTCCCCTGGCGGTTCTTCGAACAAGCAGGAACTTCATTCTTACTATGCCCATCCGGTTTTTCGTTTATGTTTTCAGAGGTACTCCCCTGATCGTGCAGATGTTTATCATCTACTACGGTCTGGGTCAGTTTGACTTTGTGAAATTCGGATTCGGGGTTTTTCAGGAAGGATTTAATCCGGATAATATTGGAAACCAGACTTTTCTTTGGAAGTACTTTTTCAGCGAAGCCTATTTCTGCGCATTGTTCGCCTTCACCTTAAACACCTGCGCATACACGATCGAGATCATTCGCGGAGCCATTGAATCGACGCCGTTTGGCGAAGTGGAAGCTGCCAAGTCTGTTGGAATGTCTCGCACAATGATGCTGCGACGAATCATTCTACCCAGTTCCTTGCGAAGAGCTTTTCCGGCCTACGGTAACGAAGTTATTTTTATGCTGCACGGAAGCGCGCTGGCGAGTGTCATCACACTGATGGATATCACCGGTGCCGCCGGTATCATCAATGCCCGGTATTATGCCCCCTACGAAGCCTATATCACCGCGGGTGTTTTTTATCTGTGCATCACATTTACAATCGTTTGGCTTTTTAAAAAGATTGAAAAACGAATCTATGCCCACTTGGCCCCCTATGTCGATAAAACGCAAAAGACTGCGGCGGTTAATTGATTGATAAATGAGCTCTCAAGCTTTGGAGATGAGACAATGATTGAGACACCCCTCTTTGATCCTTTTTCATCTATCCGATACTGATAAGAGCCTGATAAACTTTACTTAATAAAGTTCTGCTATGTTACCGACCAAACTGATTGAAGAGATTGAAATCCCTTCAGCTTCCCTGGGAAACAACCGGAAACTGAAGGTCATCCGTTACGGAAAGAAGAACAGCGGTAAAAAAGCCTATATCCAGGCCGGACTTCATGCCGACGAACCGCCGGGATTCGTCTTAATGCACTACCTGATCAAACTTCTGGACGAAGCGGACAAGGCCCAGAAAATCACCGGGGAGATCGTCCTGGTCCCCGTTGCCAATCCGATTGGTATCAGTCAATGGCAGGATGGACGGGTTCAGGGACGGTTTGAGTTTTTTAACGGGATTAACTTCAACCGTAACTACCCGGAATTAACCGAAAGGGTTGCGACATTGGTGAAAAAGAAGCTGGGAAAAGACCCAACAAAGAACATCAGGTTGATTCGGAATGCCCAGCTTTCCTGCCTGGAGAAGGACAGGCCCATTGTGGACGAAGGGGATTTTTTAAAAAATACCCTGCTCTCAATGTCGGTGGATGCAGATGTTGTGATTGACCTCCATTGCGATTATGAGGCCAATCTGCATATTTATACCGGTACGCCACTCTGGCCGGATGCGGCGGATCTGACCGCCCAGATGGGCGCAAGGGTTACCCTGCTGGCCAGGAACTCAGGAGGAGAACCTTTTGATGAGGCCTGCAGTAAAATCTGGTGGGAACTGGCCGAAATCTTGCCTGAACATCCCATACCTCCTGCCTGTTTGGCTGCAACCATTGAGTTGAGAGGGATCACGGATGTCAGTCACCAATACGGGAAGTCGGATGCTGCCAACCTTTTCACTTTTCTCAAACGAAGAGGATACGTCAGGGGGAAGGCCCCCAAACTGCCCAGGCTGTTGAAAGACGCCACCCCTCTGGAAGGGGTTGAACAGCTCAAAGCAAAATCAGCCGGCGTTGTGATTTTCAGAAAGGAGATTGGCGATGTGGTTAAAAAAGGAGATATCATTGCGGATATTGTCAATCCCATGGCGGAGGATCCGGCCGGAAGAATTACCTATGTCCGTTGCCAGCATGGCGGTTTGCTCTTCACCAAAATCGTGGATCGATACGCCAAACCCAATCGCGTCATTGCCAAGATTGCCGGAAAGGCCCCTATAAAAGGCAAGGGCAAGCATCTGTTAACGTTTTGAAGTTTGCTTCTTAACTCTCGCTCAGAGCAGGCCTGTCGGGTTCCGGATGATATTGTCGGAAGGTGTCAGGGTTGTAAGAAGTCTTTTTCCTTTTTCCCCAATATTTCGTTTTACCTAAATCCACCATCAAACTTAACCGTTTCGTTTGAAATCGAGAAACCTACCCATCCATGGGCGGGCAGGGATGACCCGGTTTTATCGATTGTAAAAAAATGAAGCGTTATCCCTCCAATTTTCCGGTTGTTTGACCTAAAAAACCGAATCCCGGACAGACTATTCCCTCGCTTTCTATCATTTTCAACGTGATTCGAAACATCCCGGCGTTTAAGGTCTTCATCCCGATGGTTCAGAGCTCCTGCGGCAGAGTGTGCCTTTGAAACAGTTTCAGCAGGTTTGAAGAGATACACAAGTACCAGCAAGCTGCATTTTCTCCGAAACGACTGCCGGGAAAGCGCTTTCCTGCCATGTCATTCGTCAGCCGGGAGTGTTTCTGTTCGCTTTTACCACAGCTCTTTCGCTGACGAAGCGCGAGGGTTTTACCATCCGGCAAAAAAGGTATTCCTTTTTTTACATTAGAAATACCTAATACAATGTAAGAAATATCTAACGATATCCGATTAAGCGAATAACGAACTCCTCGGAAATTGATGGTTATATCTGCATATTTGTTTAAAATAGCATAAAATCATACTCTTATGTTATATTTATAACCCATCCGTTCAAGGTCGGAAGATGGCACGATATATGAAAAATGCCACCTTCGACCAAATTCAATGCTTACATCAAAAGATGAGTTGTTACCAAATCAAACCTTTAGATTTTGAGATCCGTTTTGGATTTCACGTAAATGCATCATCTGAACACTTATTTATAGAATGATCAGTTTTACTATGTTACTATATCGTTGAGTTCTGATTAATCGATAAAAACTGAATTGAACAAATGCTACAAGGTTCCAATATTTCAACTACTTATATTGAAATTTCAACAATAGTGTTTTCCTGCACTGTAATTCTGATGGCTCAATCATAATGAAAATTTCAAAACCGGTTTTTTGATGAATGATGGTGTTCGAATGAGAAGCGCAGACCAGGAGTTATTGGATTCCAACGAGAGCAATCAAATCGAAATTGATTTGCTTCTAGAGGCGATTTTTCGAAAGTATGGATATGATTTTAGAAACTATGCTAAGGCTACTTTGAATCGGCGTTTATCTCACCTGATGGAAATCACGGGAATGAGTAGCTATTCTGAGATGACGCATCGTCTGCTGTTTGATCAGGCGTTTTTTGAAATCGTTTTTGAAGAGCTCACCATTAATGTCACGGAAATGTTTCGTGATGTCGAATTTTACAAAATTCTAAGGCAGGAAGTAATACCGGAATTGAGAACCTGGCCGTCGTTGAAAATCTGGGTCGCCGGTTGTGCGACAGGCGAGGAAGTGTATTCTCTTGCTATTCTGCTAAAAGAGGAAGAATTGTATCATCGCAGCCAAATATATGCGACAGATATAAATAAGACGGCATTGCTGAAGGCAAGCCAGGGAATTTACCCCATCGAGAAAATGAAGCAGTATACCCAAAATTATCATCGGTCAGGTGGGGGCGATTCGTTTTCAAAGTACTACACAGCTCAATTTGGCGGAGCATTGATAGATAGCTCACTGAAATCAAACATCCTGTTTTCGGCTCATAACCTCGTGACTGACAGTGCATTCAACCAAATGCATCTCATTTGTTGCAGAAATGTGATGATCTACTTTGACAGTGAACTGCAAAAAAAGGTTGTTCGACTTTTTTCAAATAGCTTACTGCCAAGTGGTTTTCTGGGACTTGGAAAGAATGAAAGGCTTCTGGATTTAGAGGAGAGCCGATTTAAAACAAGATTCAATTCAGACGTTAAGTTTTATCAAATACAGCGAGAGCACGGAAAATGAAAACTCCGGACCGGGATAAGGAAATTTTCTCTATCAGGTTCTATTCCAACGAATATAGAGGAGCATGAAATGGTTAGATCATCCGAAAACCGAGCCAAACTTGAAAATCTTCATGAAGCCCTTAATTCAATGATTAACGGCGATTTTACGATAAGGCTGGATTCCGAAGGGAATGATGTTTATGCCAAAATCGGAGAGACGTATAACAGGGCAATGGAGTTCTTCAGTGAAACAGTCGGAGAAATCATTCGTGTTGCGGCTGAAGTCGGTATTGCCGGTAAACTCGGTGGACGGGCTGAGGTTCCCGAAGCATTTGGCCTTTGGAAAGAACTGACGGACAATGTCAACCAGATGGCAGACAACCTGACCAACCAGGTGAGGAACATAGCCGAGGTCACCACAGCAGTGGCTAATGGAGATCTGAACCAGGCCATTACAATTGAAGCAAA
>JANQGX010000086.1 GCA_028282885.1 SAR324 cluster bacterium | reverse complement strand
CGGCATGATAACCTCCCTTGGTTAAGAAGGATCATGCCGGATAAAAAAACAAAATGCAACCTTTAATACGTCATCGTATTTATGCCATCATGTACTAAGTCCTGCTGGTTAAACCTGTATCGTACTGTTTTCAAAACGAATCTGAATAACCTGCCGGGAAACCTATTGTGTTCCGCATGAAGTGTTGTATCGGATTTGATCTCATCTATCCCCGGGTCATTGTGGCTATAAATTTAATCTGTTAGTTTAGATCTGACAAATGAATCATCCTCTGGTTACAGCAGGGAACTTATCATAACCGGTACAATCGGAAAGGTTTGCATGATTAAAATTTTACTGAGAAGTAATCTCATTTATCTTTTTGTTCTTTTTCTGGCTTCGTGCTCAAGCAATAATCTCGAGATTATCACTAAAGATTCAACCACATCTCTGGACAATAGCCTTGTTGTAATGAGAATCAATTGGATTGATTCCTATTATTACGATGATAAGAAAGAAAACGGGATCATTGTCAGCTCGGATCTGTTAAAGAAGACCGACCTGTTTGAGAAAAGGGAGGTGAATGAGGGAGAACCTGAACTCTACGGATATTTGTACTATTTGAACAGTTTCTCGTTTATCTTTCAGGACGGTTCCGGAAAGGAACAGCGATTTGTTCGCTTTGGCAAGGATTTACGGCAGTATGAACCTGTTGCCATTTATCAGTTTACACCTGGTGAAGTCTCATTGGGAGCTATTGAAACCTATGAGGAGAAATTATCCTCAAGTCAACTTGCAAACCAGAGAGACGGGCGAATGGAATACTGGAGTCGGTCCAAAGTCATTTATGAAGACGACTTTGGTCGTTGGGATCTGCCAAAGGGAAAGATCGCCTACCTGGGTGATCTGACCTTCTATTACCACACCAAGAGAATGGTATTGGGATGGTTTCCGCCTAAAAAACTGGTAGAATCCATTGTTCTTGAGAAGATCGAGTTGAAGGATGGATTTGATGAAACCCGTGTAATGCTGGCTGAACAAAAACCTTGGTTTCCTGCGGACGGAATGATCAACCTGTCAATGGATAAGGTATGGGTTTACAATGAGGCCCCGGAACAAAAGGAAGTGAAGCCGGAATCCGATATCAAAACGGACCAGACCGAACAACAACCCCAAAAAAACAGAGACAACTCCTTTTTTTAACAGTATTTTTGCTAACCCACTATTAGTCGGGGATATCGATGACAACAGTTTTAGAAAAACGGGGTGATAACATAGTGCGGGCGGTGAGCTATATTGATGAGCAGCTCAAGGCCGATAGCAAGAAAAGTGTACAACTCCTCATCTCGGAAGCCGGGGCCAAGTTCAATCTGGTTCCCAAAGATGAGGAGTATTTGATCAGGTTGTTTAAAGATCGGACTTAACGCTAGGGATTCATCTCGTAAAGGTCTTTCTGTGAAATGATATATTTCTCCCAGATCCTTTCGAACTGATCAGGATTAACGGCCGGTTTTTTGATCATCTTCTGGCAGATTTCCATCTGCTTTTCGCTGCTGCTTGGCTTGGAGTAGAGCTGTAAAGCAAATTTGGAAAAATCCCTGATCATCACATCAAATATCCTGTCCAGGATGTCGTCATCCAGTTTCTTGATGGCAGCGTTTTCAATAATCAGTTGTCCGTATGCAACCAGGGTAAACAGTTCGCCTACAATCAGGAGAAAATCTATATCCTTCTGTTGTGCTTCATCAGGCGTAGCCTGGGTCATGAACTCCTTAAATATCTCAATCTGCTGCTTGAAGATATTGATATTCGGCAGATCCACGCTGTTATAGGCCTTGTTAAAATCGTGAAACTGGATTTTTCCCAATCCTTTAGTCGCTCCCTGGGCAAATAGGAAATCATCATTAACCGCATCAACCCGTTCCGGTACTTCGGGGAACTCACCCGGGTTGAAAAAATAGTTGAACATGAATTTGATAATCAATGCCATGTTCACATGAACCGTTCCCTCCAGCTTGGGAAGAGCCCGGATATCAACGGCAGCAACGGAGAAATACTGGTCTTTTTCGAATCCTTTGGCAGCAATGACATCCCAGAGATGGTTGATGACGTCTTCTCCCTGGGTTGTGACTTTCATCTTCACCATGGGATTGTAAAGCAGGTAGCGCCTGTCATCCGCAGTGGCACTCCGCATGTAATCGCTGGCTCTCAGGGCGAACAGTTTCATGGCAGTCAGTCTGCAATAGGCATCCATGAATAGCTGCTTGATATGAGGGAAATCCGTTACGTAATGATTGAATAGATTTCTGTGTGAAGCGTGATTCAAAGCTTCATAAAAAGAGTGGGTGCAGATACCAATGGAGGCCCAACCCAGGTTATATTTACCAACATTGATCGTGTTCAGGGAAGAATCCCAAGCTTCCCTGCCGGTGGTAAGAATATCATCGTCCGTTATGGGATAGCTGTTCAGAGAGAATTCAGCCACATAGTTCTGGCTGGAAACAGTATTCTTGACCAGATTGAAATTCGGATGCTGGGAATCCACCGCAAAAAAGACATACTCGTCTGTATCCGCATTCTTGCCAAAAACCGATACCAGGGAGGCCTTATTGGCGTTACCGATATAGTATTTACCACCCTCAGCCATATATTTCCCTTCGTCCAGTGGAATCAGGGTCATGTCACTGGCATAGATGTCCGCACCATGCTGCTTTTCTGATAGCCCGAATGCAAAGATGCCACCGGATTTTAACAGCTCCGCTGTCTTTTTCTTTACCTCCTCATTTTTCCCCATCCAGATGGGCCCCAGTCCCAGGATGGTAACCTGCCAGGTGTACCAGTAACAGAGTCCATAAAAACCCAGGATCTCGTTAAAATCACATATTCTGCGGGTATCCCACCGACAGCCCTCTTCCCCATACTCAGTCGGGGTTAAAAGGGTGTAAAAAATCTGATTCTCTTTTACAAATTCAAGAAAGTCCGCATACCACTCCTTGGCATTGTAATCATCGACCAGTTTGATTTTTCCTTTTTTCTCGAAAAAATCGATGGTCTTGAGCATGATCTCGCGGGACTTTTCGTCCAGATGCTCAAAGGTTTCCTTTTTCGGGTTTAACAGCATCATACCTGCTCCTTGCTTAGTATTTTTCCGGTTTGTTTTGAAGAAGAGACAATCCGGTCCGACCTGTATGGGGTCCGCGTTCATCAACATGAGTAAGCAGCGGCGGGAGGCATTCCTCCATCTGCCTCAAACAATGACACGGGACTCCGATTATATCTAAAAAACATAAACAAGCCTTCATTATTCGAGATCAGGTGTCAACTGTAAATCTGTTTCTTGCTCCTTGTACAATACCCATAATTACTCCGCTTTCACTGTTATCTGTCGATCTGTTGGGGATGGGGGCCTACTCATCCAGTGCAATCCGGAATGCAAACAGAGGGGGTTCAGCTTACAAAATCATTCCCAATTCAAAATGCCGGAGTTGTGTCACAATCTTCTCGAAACCGGCATTTCAGAAAGGATTCAGGTGGATAGATCCGCAGGTCTCGGTCATTTCAGGCAAAACACAATCCCTTCGAGACAACTATCAGATTTTTTTTAAAAAAGTTGACTTTGCCTCTTCGATGAAATCAAGATGAACTATCCATTTTGGACAGGCAAGATGAGGGGGTGGAAAACATACCTCAGATTCTTGGAAGTATGCAGTTTTTTCAGACAATTAAACCAAAAAAAGGAGGTTCGATTTATCAAATGCTTCGCTGCCCTGCAGTGAATCCATTTTTCCTTGAGAATCCTTAATAGACTCAATTTGTACTTAACACACCGTGATTTGGCCATGGTGATTCTTTGAACGATTCAAATGCCTTTTAAATATGCAAACAAATTACTTATGGAGGTTGTATGGATATTCAGGTTTCTGAGTTCATGGAATATGTTAAATCCAAAAATCCGGGAGAAGAGGAATTTCATCAGGCTGTCGAAGAAGTTGTGGAATCCATAATCCCAGTACTCGACAGGCATCCACAGTACAAACAGGCAAAGGTACTTGAAAGAATGATCGAACCTGAACGGGTGGTCATGTTCAGAGTGCCTTGGTTGGATGATGCAGGTGAGGTTCAGATCAACAAAGGATACAGAGTAGAATTCAGTAGTGCGATTGGTCCATACAAAGGAGGATTGCGATTCCATCCCAGTGTCAATCTCGGGATTCTGAAATTTCTGGGATTTGAACAGATCTTGAAAAACTCATTAACCACACTCCCCATGGGTGGTGGAAAAGGGGGCTCCGACTTTGATCCTAAAGGCAAATCGGACAATGAAGTGATGCGATTCTGTCAGTCATTTATGACGGAACTGTTCCGGCATGTCGGAGCAAAAAGAGACATTCCGGCCGGTGATATCGGAGTCGGAGGACGTGAAATCGGGTACCTGTTTGGTCAGTATAAAAGATTGACCAACAGGTTTGAGGGAGTCTTAACCGGTAAGGCGGAAAACTGGGGTGGAAGCCTTATCAGGCCCGAGGCAACCGGCTATGGAGCTGTTTATTTTGCCAAAGAAATGCTTAAAACCAGAAACCAGACCTTTGAGGGTAAGAAGATAGCCATTTCCGGGTCAGGGAATGTGGCCCAGTTTGCTGCCGAGAAGGCTCTGGATTTGGGAGGAATCCCGATTACATTGTCGGATTCCGGCGGGTCGATATACGATGAGGCCGGGATTGATCGGGAGAAACTGAGCTGGGTGATGAATTTAAAAAACAAAAGAAGGGGACGGATCAAGGAATATGCTGATGAGTTTGGCAGCGCAGTTTATCTCGATGGGGACCGTCCCTGGAATATCAAATGTGATGTTGCCCTGCCGTGTGCAATTGAAAATGAGGTCAATGCAAAAGAAGCCCAAACCCTGGTGGATAACGGTTGTTTCTGCATCAGTGAAGGCGCAAATATGCCCAGTGAACCCGGTGCTATCGAGATATACCTGGACAACAATGTTCTCTATGGTCTCGGGAAAGCGGCAAATGCAGGTGGTGTTGCCGTGTCGGGTCTGGAAATGAGCCAGAATGCCATGTTGATGAAGTGGCCCAAGGAAGAGGTTGATGCCAAACTTCACGCCATCATGGTCAACATTCATCAAAACTGTCTTGAAACTGCGGAACGTTACGGAAAACCGGGCGATTATGTCGCGGGGGCGAACATCGCCGGCTTTCTTAAGGTCGCAGATGCGATAATGGACATGGGTGTGGTTTGATCAACATATATGAACCTCGCAGGAAGCTTTATGGAACGAACAGAGCCGATTCAAAAATACAATCCCTTGCGTTTGAAGCAGCAACCGATCTCTTTTCGGGATCTGATGAAGATCAGGGTCCATGAAATCCTAGTGGTGGCCAGTCTCTATGATTGCTTCAAATTGGAGGAAGATGGTCGACTGACCGAATTGATTTTTGCTGAATACCAGGACATGAACTTCACCAATGCTCCCCATGTTAACCGGGTTGCATCGGCATCTGCAGCACTGGAGCTGATTGAAAAAGGAGGTTACGACCTGGTTATCACCATGACAAGAATCTCGGATATGGATCCTTTTGAGTTTGGCCGCAGAGTCGGTGAAATCAATCCGGACCTGCCGGTTATCCTGCTTGTTGCCTCAATTCGTGAGAGCAACCACTTTGTGGAAATGGAGCGGAAAAACCCGGGTGCCATTGACAAGATCTTCTATTGGAGCGGTAATTCTTCCGTATTGCCGGCTATAATCAAATATAGCGAGGATAAACGCAATGCAGAGCGGGATATTCTGGAAGGTCTTGTGCGGGCCATCATTGTTGTGGAAGACAGCCCGCAATACTACTCCTCCATTCTGCCCATGATTTACAGAATTATCACTAATCATACGGTCAGGATGATGAAACAGGAGTACGATGACACCCTGAAACTCCTTCGGGTTCGATCCAGGCCTCGTATTCTCCTTGCATCGAGCTTTGAGGAGGGGATGGAGTTCTTCGAGCGCTATCAGGCCTTTATTCTGGCTATTATTTCAGACATGAAATTCCCCTATATGGATCGACTCGATGAAGAGGCGGGGATCAAATTCCTGAAGGCGATTCAAAACCGTGAAAACAGTCTGCCCCTGGTTCTGCAATCGAAAGAAAAGGAAGCCAGCTATCATGCCGAGAAGATGAACGTGCGGTTTATTGATAAAAACTCGCCGAAACTTCTGGACGATATGAGGGCATTTATCGTCAAGCATTGTGGTTTCGAAGATTTGGTATTCACTCGGGCCGATGGCAAGGGGGAGATTGTTGTCAAAGATCTGCGATCCCTGGAAAAGGCGATGGATATCGTACCAAGGAAAAGCCTGATGTATCATGCCCAAAGGAACCATTTCTCCAACTGGCTGGCAATGCGGGGTTATTTTGAAATAGCCGGTAGAATCAAAGCCTATAACGATCTGGAGAATATCGAGAATCTGAGGAATCTGCTCAAGGCATTGCTGAAAAGGCAACGTCGGATGCGCCACAAAAACTCCATTGTGGATTATTTCAATGTGGATACCTATGATCCTGAAATCAGCCTGGTCAGAATTGGAGACGGCTCATTGGGAGGGAAAGCCAGGGGGATTATTTTCGTGTCCATATTTCTGAAAAGATTCGATCTCGGCGGACGATTTCCCGAAATCGACATCAATGTGCCCGATACGGCAATGATCGGTACGGATATCTTTGATGATTTTATTGAAAGAAACAACATCAGGATATCTCTGAATGACAGGATGAGCGATGAAGAAATAGATCGCGCATTCCTTGATGGATCCTTTGACACGTACTTCACACGGGATTTAAGATCCTATCTGTCATATCACAAGGGACCCTTGGCAGTCCGTTCCTCCAGCCTGCTGGAAGATTCGGCATTTCAGCCTTTTGCGGGGATCTACAGTACTTTCATGATCCCCTGTGTGACCAGGGATGTGAATGATCGACTCAATCTGGTGCAACAGGCCATAAAACTGGTTTATGCCTCCTGTTTCCACCAAAAGGCGATGGCGTATTTAATGAGTACAGGGAACAGGACTGAAGACGAGAAAATGGCGGTGATGATTCAGGATTTGGTCGGTGAGCAACACGACGGATACTTTTATCCCACCTTTGCGGGCAATCTGCAAACCTATAATTTTTATCCCCTGGACCGAATCAAAAGAGAGGATGGTATTGCTAATGTGGCTTTGGGATTGGGGAAATCGGTTGTCAGTGGAAAGAAATCCCTGCGATTTTCTCCCAAACATCCTAATGTCCTTTTCCAGTATTATGATCGCAAATCGATCTTCCGAAACAGCCAATCCCACTTTTATGCACTGGACCGCAGGAACAAAGAGCATGCCCTGACAGGCAGTGAAGATGACAATCTTGTTTTTCTTCCCCTGGAGAAAGCAGAAGAACATGGTGTTTTGGACTCGGTTGCCAGTGTGTATCTACCCGAATCGGATATTTTTCGGGAGTCTCTGTTTGAAGATGGACCACGAATAATAACCTTTGCCAACATTCTTAAATGGAAGATTTTTCCCCTGGATGAGATTTTGATTGATCTGATGAATTTCGGTCGGCGAAGTATGGGATGTGAAGTCGAATTTGAGTTCGCAGCCAATGTTGCCGTCGATAAGAAAAAGAAACCCGCATTTTCAATATTGCAGATCAGGCCCTTGGTCACCCATAGTGAAATGCCCCTGCTTGATTTTGACCAGATAGAGCAGGATGATCTTCTTTTTTTCAGTAACTCCTGCCTGGGGAATGGTCTCAAAAACCACATCAGGGATATCCTGTTCGTAAAGCTGGATACCTTCAGTGCCAATAGCACCACGTTGATCGCAGGTGAACTCAACCACTTTAACAGGCATTTTGATATCAAATCTCCATATTTACTGACAGGTCCCGGGCGATGGGGATCTGCGGATTCACTTCTGGGAATTCCGGTGGATTGGAATGATATATCCCATGTTGGCGCAATTGTGGAAGTGGGGTTACCCTCATTTCATGTGGAACCCTCCTTTGGTAGCCATTTTTTTCAAAATCTGGCTTCACTGGGGATAGACTATTTTTGCACCTCTCCCAAAGATTATCAGGAAAATCTCAATCTGGTCTGGTTGGATAAACTAAAACCGGTCAAGGAAACAAAGTACCTGAAACATTTTCGTTTTGAAGAGCCGATGACCATCCAGATTGACGGGAAAAAAGGAATGGGAATCATCCTCAAGCCAGGTCTGTTCGAGAAATATCAAACCAAGTAAAACTCCCCGGTTTCCGTTTGACTCTGCCTGTGAGGTGTGGCACAAAATGACGAAGTTAATAGTGTCGACACAACTTCCCCTGATTTAACTCCATGAAAATCTACCTGGTTTACATTATCGGCTGGCTGGGCATGGATGTCCTGGCAACCCTGAATGGCGCTCTGCGGGTTAACACGTACGCTGCTCACATGGATGAACTTTCCGCACACCAGCTCTCAACGTTGACAGCCCTTCTGGTTTTCAGTCTGTATATCCGAATTTTGACGGGCATCTTCAGATTGGAGACAGGAAGACAGGCATTGATGATAGGGGGCATCTGGTTGTTATTGACAACAGGTTTCGAATTTATTTTCGGGCACTATGTCATGGGTCATGACTGGAGGCGGCTCTTTCATGATTACAATCTATTGCAAGGCCGGATTTGGATTCTGGTCTTGATATGGACTTTTCTTGCGCCATACCTGTGTTTCAAATTAAGATCCTGAAAAAGCGATCGGAAAGTTTTAACTACGATCTTCTTTGACTTACTGAAATGATATGAAGATTACAATTGGTAATTACCAGATTCGCAACTGGACAATGGATGATGTTTCATCACTGGTGAAATATGCAGATAATCCCAAAGTTGCCGAAAACTTAAGAGATGCGTTTCCGTCCCCCTACCGCCGTGATGATGCCGAAGCGTTCATCAGCCGGATTATTGGAGAGCCGGCAACCCGGGCTTTTGCCATTGCATCCGGGTCTGAAGCCATCGGGAGTATAGGTCTGTTACCGGGCGAAGATGTTCATCGGTTGACTGCGGAGATGGGGTACTGGTTGGCCGAACCCTTTTGGGGAAAGGGAATTATGACATCCGCCGTCATCAGGTTTTGTGACTACGGATTTGATGTACTGGGCCTGAATAGGATTTATGCAGAGCCTTACGCTCATAACCATGCTTCTGTTAAAGTGTTGGAAAAAGCCGGCTTTCAGCTTGAAGGACGATTGCGGGCCAGTGTTCTCAAGCATGACAAAGTTTTTGACCAGTTTTTGTACTCCAAAATACGGGACGGTGTCATCTCGGAAGCGGTTAACGGGGCTGAAAACAATACATCGAGTTGATACAGATTGGCGGATTCACTTCAGATATCAGTTCGGAGTTCAATTCTTGGATTTATCAGAATAGTTTGTAAGGAGGCTTGATTGGCAACTGCGAATAAAAAGACCAGTATGTATGAAAGAATCTATGAGGTGGTACGCTCGATTCCAGAGGGGAGGGTTTCGACATATGGGAGAGTGGCAAAACTGGCAGGAGGGTGTTCTGCCAGGAATGTCGGCTATGCCATGGCTTCATTGCCATACGGTTCGAATGTTCCCTGGCAGAGGGTTATCAATGCCCAGGGGAGAATTAGTATCAGAAGCGAAGGAGAGGGCGGACTGGTTCAACAAAAAATCCTGGAAGCCGAAGGAGTTGTCTTCAAAGAAAACGGTAGTGTGGATCTATCTGAATACGGTTGGCCGACGGGGTGACATTGGTGAGCAGATGGCTGGTAAATCAGGTAAGGTCTGATTTCTAAAAGGGTTTTGCGTAATTAATAAAAATAAGGTAGGGTGATGTCATAAAAGTGGACATAATATCTGACTCAAACCCTGCCCTGGTACCATCACATATTCAGTTGGCGTTATTCGAGATACCAGGGGGAAACTGATTCATTAAAACCGGTCGGTTGGTACGGCAATTTAAGAGGAGATTTGATAAAATGGAAAAAGGCGGATATAAAACAGGCCAATTACTGGGTGTTAAAGAAAAGCGCGGAAAACTGGTACGAGAATATGTCGCCGGTTTTTTTGGTGAAGAACCTATTATCAAACAACGCCTCTTGACTCCACAGGAAGCTCGAAGATACAGGGAAGATGTCGCCAGAGGCAAAGAGGAAGGCAAATCCGAAACTGAAGCAGTCAGGGACGCAGGACAGGTGAAACAGGGTGCAGCTCCCAAACGTAAGCTGGTAAGGAAAAAGAAAACAGATTCTCCGAGAAAACCTCTTAGAAAAAAGTCGGCGGCAGCAATAGAAGGGACACAAGGCGAAGAGCAGGTAACAGCGGCCCGCCCGGCCAGAGCAGGGCGTGAGGCAGTGGCACCCCCTGCAGCTCCCCAAATGCAGTATGTTGCCGAGGGGGCAGGTTCCAGTCAGGAATATATTCAAAATCTTATCAACAGCGAACCCGATAAACCCAATTTCAATCCTGCCAATACCCAGGCTGCTGTTAACAGCATAAGCAAGATTGGTTGCCCCGAGATGAAGATCTACCGAATCGGTTCCACCGAAGGTGAAGTGGAAGGCCAGTTTTACTCTCAAAAAGAGTATCTTGCCAGAACTATCCTGGGATTACCCCTCTGGAAACCAAAACCGGAAATCCAGGAAGAACCTGAGGCAGAGAAACCGGAAGCCGGTGAGCCTGAATCCAAAGAGTTGGTAGCAGCTCCCGAACCGGATAAAACGCCGGAAGCGTCGGCTGATAAGCCCCAACAGGAAGAACCTGAAACAGCAGAGCAGGAAGCGTAATCGGCTTTTCTTGCCAAAGCAGGTCATTATTGATGACCTGCCTTCTAGTCTCATCCTACCCGACGATCACCTTTTTTCCCTTATGTCGAATAAAACGCGTTAGATTTTGATAAGGAAATAATATGGCAAAAGAATCTCCCACTAGTTTTTTGAAACAGGTAGAGCTTTTCAAAAGGCTGGACAACACCGCTTTGAAACTGCTTTCAAAAAGCCTGGGAAAGAAAACATTTACCTCCGGGGAAATGCTGTTCGCTGAAAACAATCCCCGTGAGGAATTGCTGTTGGTCAGATCCGGCAAAGTTCTTTTGTTTAAAAAGACACCGTTCGGGGAAGAAGAGACGATCTCCTATTTTGGCAAATATGATTTCATGGGAGAAGGTGCGATTATTGATGATACGCCACACTCCACATCGGGAAGGGCCATGGAAAAGACCAATGTCTATTTTATTCTCAAGGAGGATTTGAACCAGATCTTCCGTGACAATGGTCACATTGCCATCAGCGTTTATTCCTTTATTGCCAAAGTCATCTCCCGCCGCATGCGTCAGGCAAATTCAAGAGTTTTGCATATTCCGGTTCAATACGAGTCCGGCAGAACCCGAACCGAGCATGATCTTATCGGTGATCGGGAGATTCCACAGGAGTATTATTATGGAGTGCAAACCTTAAGAGCACTGGAAAACTTCAACATCAGCGGCATTACCTTGAATTTCTTCCCTGTCCTGATTGAAGCCTTCGCCAGTGTCAAAATGGCGGCTGCCAGGGCTAATCATGAGTTGGGGATTCTGGAAGAGCCTATCAGGGATGCGATCGTTAAGGCTTGTGAGGAAATTCAAAATAAGAGACTCCATGAACATTTCAAGGTGGATATGATCCAGGGTGGAGCCGGCACCTCGACCAATATGAATGCCAATGAGGTCATCGCCAATCGCGCTCTGGAGATCCTGGGACATGAAAGGGGTGAATACCAGTACTGTCATCCTAATAACCATGTGAACCTTTCCCAATCGACAAACGACAGCTATCCAACTTCTGTCAAAATCGCCCTCTTCAATGCCAACCAGACCCTGATCCAGGTTTTGATTGAGTCGATTAAAGCGTTTCATGATAAGGCCCGTGAGTTTAAAGACATAATTAAAATGGGACGAACCCAGCTTCAGGACGCAGTTCCCATGACATTGGGACAGACTTTTGAGTGTTACGCAGCGACACTGGAAGAAGAGGTTGTCCGTCTGGAGCAGAATGCCGATCTGTTTCTGGAAGTCAATATGGGAGCAACTGCGATTGGAACCGGTATCAACGCTGATCCAGGATACAGCAAGGTCGTCGTCAAGCATCTCAAGGAGATCACGGGTCTGAAGATAAAACTGGCAAAAAACCTGATAGAAGCCACCCAGGATACCGGCGCTTTTGTTATGTACTCTTCGGCAATCAAGAGATTGGCTGTGAAACTCTCCAAGATTTGTAATGATTTAAGACTGTTATCTTCCGGTCCCAGGGCCGGCCTGAATGAGATAAATCTGCCAAAAATGCAACCCGGGTCCTCTATCATGCCCGGAAAGGTGAATCCGGTGATTCCGGAAACAGTGAATCAGATTGCCTTTAAGGTAATTGGTAACGATCTCACCGTTTCTCTTGCGGCGGAAGCCGGTCAGTTAGAGCTCAATGTGATGGAGCCGGTGATCGTGCAGAGCATTTTCGAATCCATCGAAATGCTAAAGAACGGACTCTCTATTTTAATTCACAAATGTGTCAGGGATACCACTGCCAATGAAGACCATTGCAGAAACATGGTGATGAACAGTATTGGCTTGGTAACCGCATTGAATCCGATTTTGGGATATGAAATATCCTCGGGTCTCGCCAAGGAAGCGCTTGAGAGTAATAGAAGTGTCTATGATCTGGTCCTGGAAAAAAAGCTTCTGTCCAAGGCCAAGCTAAATAAAATACTCTCCCCGGAAAACATGGTGAAGCCACATAAGGTAATGCGGCATTAGAAAAAGAGGATTTGCAAACAATACGGCGTGTTGGTTTACAATCAGTACGAAATCGTAAATATCGTTTTAGACATTGATTTCAAACCGAAAATCATAAAAGTTTTAAGGTTATTGTCTTTCGGATAGTGGTAAACCTGTGTGAGACAGACTCACCGGATATGATCGGGTATTGTTAAGTGACAGAGATCAGAAGCCATCACTGACTTGCGGTCAAACATGGAAAAAGAGAGCAGAATACTGGTTATTGATGATGATAAGACAAATCTGTCCTACCTGAGTGAACTGCTGGGTAAACACTATAACCTTCGCACATCGGAATCGGGGGAGGAGGGACTGAAGATCGCGGAATCATTCAAGCCTGATTTGATCCTGCTTGATATCATGATGCCGGGCATAGATGGATACACAGTTTGTGAAAAGCTGAGATCCCACAGGGAATTGTCGCGAGCTAAAATACTTTTTCTATCTGCCCGCGTTCAGATGTCGGAGAAGTTGAAAGGTTACAGAGTGGGTGGAGACGATTACATTACCAAACCTTTCGATACAGGGGAAGTGCTTGCCAAAATCAAGGTGTTCCTCAGATTGAGGTATGAAGAAGAGATCAAAACAGGTAGCGAAGCGGTTCCGGATGAAAAACTGCTGGGTATTCTTTATCGGATGAAAAAGAATCTGACAGACATCATCTATATCAAATCCGATTCACCCTATTGTAAAATCTTTATCAACGCGCTCAAAAACGAACCCTATAAAATCAGGGTTACAATCCGCACACTGGAAGATTATTTCAAAAGCAAAGACCTGCTCCGAGTACACCGCTCCTATTTGGTGAATCCCAGGAGAATCCTTTCGATTAACAAACAGAAAAACAACGAGTTAAAACTACTTGTCCAGGACTCGAAAAGTGAAATTGCCATGATCCCCATCGGGCGCTCCTATCATGGCGGCATCAAAACAGCGCTTCCACACCTCTTCCCCTGGTGATTGCCTGCGGGGATCGTTTTAAACTCCGGAAGTTCGGATTTCAAGACTGGATATCCGAAGCGATAATATCCCGAACCTTGTCTATCAATTCCTGAATATTTGAGGAATCATATCCCTCGATGCTGACCGGAGGATGTATCGTCATGTTCGCTCTGCCCGGCATGAGGTCTGCAGTGTCAGAGGGCAGGATCTTGCGGGTATTGTTGATGGTGACCGGTAATATCGGCAAATCCAGGTCCAGGGCCATTTTGAACGCACCTTTCTTGAAATTCTTCAGTTGACCGTCCCTGCTTCTCGATCCCTCCGGAAAAAAGAGGACAGAGGTGCCACCGATGATTTTTTTCTTGGCAGCATTGATAGAAGACAAAGCCGCCTGGGTATTGGAACGGTCAATGTAAATATGACCCAGCTTATCGCAAGCGACGCCGAGGATAGGCACGCTTCTCAACTCCATTTTCATGACCCATTTGAAATCGACACCCAGCCAACCGTATAGCATTAGTATGTCATACTGACTCTGGTGGTTGGAGACAACAACGTAGGATTGGTTTTTGTCGATATTCCATTTGCCTTTCACGGTTTTAAACATCGGCGTGATCCAGGCAAGAAGTCTGGCCCAAACAACCCCGCAGAAAGAACCGATCTTCTCGCCCACTGTAAAAGCGAGGATCATGGCCAGAATTCCCAAACTGAAAGTGAAAATCCCGAGAAGAGGGATGAAAACAAAGTATTTGTACGGCTGATACAGAGCACGCAGTATTTTTGAGTTCATATTAATCCCGTTACTGTTAATCCCTTTCATTTGTTAATACTCTCGGGAAAAAAATACAACTTGTCAACCGCTTCGGGCCCCTCTCTTCCTGTTTGAATGTAACGAAAATCCCCAAAAACAAGAACAGAGTCAGGCGTAAAATCAAGTTAGCAATAAACACGTCAAATCCTGTAGTTAGGGTTAAGTTGTTGCTTTATTTGCAGTTGACAAGATCAAACCGAAAGTAAAACATGAAAAGATCAATGGTTGATTCTTTTACACGTCCATTATAAGGGGCAAAAACATATGAAAGTATGGCATAACGGAGAGTTTGTCTCCGAGAAGCAAACTCATGTTTCACTGCTGTCGCACAGTTTCAGCAGGGGATCTGCATTGTTTGAAGTAGTCGATCTTATTAATACCGGCAAAGGAACCATGGTAGTAGGGCTTGATGAGCATATCGAACGGTTTTTCAATTCCGCAAGTTTAAGCTACATGGAACTGCCTGTCAGTCGTGATGAGCTGAAAAACGCTGTCTTGACCACTGTGAGGGAAAACGGGGTCAAACGGGGTGCTGTCAAGTTCTTCGCTTATTATGCCGGTATCGAGATGAAGGTAACCCCGTCTGAGCCGGTTGTATCTGTCACCATATTTGCCACTGACCATGACGATCTGGGTATTCAACAAAGCGATCTTTCCAAACCCGTCGCTGTAAAAATATCAGGTTACAGAAAAACCCATCCCGAGTCCTTTCCGGTTCATGTCAAAGCAACAGGGGCTTACTTGAATCCCTACATTGCAAAAATGGATGCTATTGAGAAAGGATTTGATGAGGTGATTCTGCTCGATACCATGGGGTATGTGGCGGAAGGTTCCACCTGCAACCTTTTTCTGATCATGGAAGATGAAGTCGTTACTCCGATGCTGAGGTCCGTATTGCCAGGTATCACAAGGATGGCTGTGATGGATGCCGTTGGACTAACCAACCTGAAACTGTCCTTGAGGGATATTCCGGCCATTGAGCTGGAACAGTGTCAGGAAGCCTTTTTTACCTCAAGTTTGGTCAAAATTCAGCCGATTGAATCCATTGACGGCAGAAAGCTGGGTGATTCCTGTCCGGGGAAGAAAACTTCAGCGATAATGGATCAATTAAGCGAGGTATTTGAAGGAAAAGCGGTTTCTCTACAGAAATGGCTGACGGCTGTTTAGTTCTCATTGGATGAGTGTTGATCCGGGACGGGGTTTTCAATAAAACCTGGTAGAGCAATCCTATTCCGGGAGCTGTAATCGATCCAGCTCCCTTACCGCGGTATGGGGAACATAACCGTGCTGAGCTGCCAACTCAAGGTATTTCGATACCAGAGATGATCTTGTGAGGTATTCAACCGATAGTACGATTTTACCCCTGTTGAGGAAATCCTTGAGAATCTCCAGCCGACCCTTTTCAACATTCAGTTTGTTGTTCTCATCTTTTTCACCATAAAAGAACACCGATTCCACCCCTATTCCATCCACTATTTTCCAGAATCTTTCCTGTTCTTGAGATTTGAGGTGGGTGAGGAGAAACTCACCGTTTTGCGGAAACAGGAGGATGTCTTCCCTGGCGCCGGGAGGAACGGAATGAATGCGGTTCTCAATTAGCTCAAGCCAGTGTAGCATACGCAGGGAAGCTTCGCGGTAATCGCCTTTGGGATCACCAGTCTGGAAGTTTTCCCATTCTTCGTTGTAAGTCTCCACACGTCCCCAGTATTCCCAGGCATCGACAATATCCAGGTAAATGCCGTCAAACCCGCTTTTCAGGATTTTATCAATCTGATTGAGCATGATCTCCTGCCACTCTTTGTACCAGAATCTGACTTTATAATTTCCTTCCCAATGCGGATTTTCCTTGCCAAGCCAGGCGGGTGGTCTCTTTTTCCAGCTTGACTTCCAGTAAGGCCTGTAATCTTCCGCCTCTCCTATACTGATATAAGCAATAATGATCCTTCTATTTTCTGGTTTTCCGGGCAGGGATCTCATCATGTTGACGGTGGACCGGCTCAACATTCGTGTTGCGTCGGTTTCAAGCTGGGGTTCAATCACTACCAGCTCAAAAGGAGATTTGACAATGGAGGAGATTCTGACGTTTTGGAGCAGGTAGCCCCAGGATTTGATCGTTCCCAACTCCCGGGGTGCAGCCAGGGTTGCAGTGGTGAGGAAGAGAACCAGACAACATGCAAACAGGTATATGCGAAGAAGCAACGTCATGAATCTCTAATCCCGCTTCAGCAATTGCGTCAGGGTTTCCGACATCGAAGCAAGCCCGGTGGCTTCTGAGAAGTTTTTCTGAACCTCTTCCTGGGTTCTTTCGGTAGCAGAAACCACCTCATTAACATTTCTGGAGATGAGTTCGGCAATATCCACAGTTTCTGAAAGTCCCGAGGAGATGACCTTGGTGGCATCGTTCTGTTTTTCAACGGCAACGGTAATGCCTTGCTGGAGTTCATAAAAGTCCTGAATGATATCCACGATCCGTTCGATGTATTCAGCCGATTTATCCGTAGTGAGCTGGATATTCTGGTTGATCTCCGTTACCTCTGCCGTTGCTTCCGATGTTCTTTCAGCCAGGTTTTTTACCTGGTTTGCAACGATTGCAAAACCCTGTCCGTGCTCTCCGGCGTTGGCTGCCTCAATTGCAGCATTAAGTGAGAGCAGCTTCAACTGTTTGGATGTCTGTTGAATCATGTTGGTGATCTTGATGGAGTCTTCCCCACCTTTTTTCAGCGCAGTCATCGATTCGGATGTCTCCTTGGCGATGGAGTTCCCCTCTTCCGCGATTTTCCTTGCATTAACGGCAGTTTTTGAAATCTCTTCCATACGGTCCGTTGCCAGCTTGATTTCTGCAGCAATAGTATCCATCTTACGGCGAATGCTTTGCGAGGAGTCAAAAATCCCGGCAGTCTTGTCAAAATAGATTGAAGTATCCTGTTCCAACTTGCGACTACTCTGCAGCAACTCTCCGGAAGAGTTGTTCAGGGCGCTGGAGCTGTTTTTAATCTCTTCCAGTACTTCGGCTAAGCTTTGCGAAGCTTTTTCGGCTTTCTTGCGGGACTCCTCCATCTCGCCAACCGAGCTCAAATGTCCAGCCTTGAACAGTACGGCAGCAACGTAAATGGCCATAACACATCCGATGATGGCGGTGGCCCATTGGATGAACATATCCCTCGTCGTCATCAGCTCCACAATGGGAAATCGATAGCCAACCATATCGAGAACAAAAAGCAAGGCGAGGGCAAGCACTGCAATCGATGACCAGAGGTGTCCCCAGAACCTGGGCAACAGCAGGTGGGAGAACAACGGGATCAGTATGACCCAGAAAATCTGCTGTGAGTTCACTCCCCCGGTAAAGAAGGTTAGAAAGTAAAGATCCAGAAAAAGAGAGAGGATAATAAAGTTGCTGATAAAACTGAGGGGGAGAACCCTGAATTTATAGAGAAAACTGAGTAGAATAAGTAGGCTCCCCAGGATGATTCCGGCGATAGCAATGTGGTAAGCCTGAAATCTGATCCACTTGACGGCATTGATATAAAGGAAAATGGGAGCGATATAGCAAAACGAAATGGCCAGCCGGAATTGTCTGTTGAGTTCTGTATCTTCAGCAATAGATGGATCCGGATAAAAATAGGCAAGAAACGCCCACCAAATTTTAAGTAGCATAATCTCCTCTTTCCCTTGAAAGTTGTTGGCAGGAACGATCTAAGTCTTCTTGAATTAATCACATAACAAAGAATAAATGGCGTGTCCAGCAGAAAAGTACTGATTTCAGGCAGAAAGGATGCTGTTTTAGGGGTGTTTATGATGTTCTGCTGCCCGGTCGTCTTCATGAAAATCCAGGTCTCTCCATTCACCAGTCAAAAGGTTTACATTCATCCGTGCCGGCCCTGCTGGGGCTTACTCAAATAGCCGTTGTCGAAATGGTTAGAGGGTGGTATTTTTAAACATTGTGTCAATCGCATTCAATGTATCTCTTTGAACCGAATTCGGTATCCATTCGATCAGCTTAAAACGCTTCAAACTAACCTCTATCCATTCTTCTTAGGGCCGCAGCCCGGTAAAATCATAGCCGGGCTCCGGAAAATGGAAAGATGATATCGTTGACGAACATCACTGATCCGGTAGATTGAATAGTTAAATTGGATTTGAACAGGAATGAAACTTAAAATTGTTAAGGGAACCAGGGATTTATACGGTGATGATATCATCCGTTTCCAGCGACTGGAAAGTGCCGCCCGTCAGGTGTTTACACTTTACGGGTATGAGGAAATACGTACACCCATGTTTGAGCGTACAGAACTATTCGCCCATGGTGTCGGGCAGGATACGGATATCGTAGGAAAAGAGATGTTTCTCCTGGAAGACCGTAGGGGCAGGAGTCTTGCTTTGCGTCCCGAAGGAACGGCATCGGTGGTTCGCAGCGTGATTACCGATAACCACATGCAGCAGAGCAATCATCGTCGTTTTTTTTACATGGGCCCGATGTTTCGCTATGAGCAGCCCCAGAAAGGTCGCTTTCGCCAATTCGATCAGATCGGCGCCGAGTATTTCGGAGTGACCACCCCTGATGCCGATTTAGAGGTCCTGTTGATGCTCAGGCATTTCTTCAAGGCTGTTAATCTTGAATCCGTTTCCTTTCAATTGAACACAATCGGTTGCCAGAAGCCTGAGTGCAGGCCCGCATTTAAGAAGAAGCTGATTATCTACCTGGAGTTGCACAGGTCTCATCTTTGTGAAAACTGCAAACGTCGACTGGAAACCAATCCTTTAAGGGTTCTGGATTGCAAGGAGGAATCCTGTATCGCGGCAACCAGTGATGCTCCCAGGATCTATGAGCATGTTTGTGGCGAGTGTTCAGGGCATTTCGGGCAATTGAAGACCATGCTTCGGGAGCATAAAGTCAGCTATGAATTAAACCATAAACTGGTTCGTGGTCTTGACTACTATTCCCGCACGGTATTCGAGGTCTATTCGGAAAACCTGGGAGCGCAAAATGCTGCCGGGGGAGGCGGACGCTACGATGGACTGTTTGAAATATACGGATCGCCCATTGTTCCGGCCCTGGGTTTTGCCCTGGGACTTGATCGCCTAGCCATGCTGATACCGGAGATTGAGCAGGAGTCCGGAGGGATTTTTGTGGTAGGTCATGATCGCTCCAAAGTGACCGGGCTGGTGGCGATGCTAAGGGAAGCGGGTTATAAATGCCTTTATGATCCTTTTCAAGCTTCCATGAAAAGCCAGTTTCGTCAGGCCAATAAGGCCGGTGTAACCCATGTTCTCATTTTGGGGGAAGAGGAGATCACCAATAATACGGTTTCTGTAAAAAGTATGAAAGACAGCAATCAAGTCAATCTGCCTTTCGATGGGATACTGGAATACATCGGGCAGGATCTGAATCCAAAGAATTAAAGATGAATGTTGGACTTCTGACAACCAGTTATAAGACCACCGAGCTGGAAATCCGGGAAAAACTGGCGATTTCCGAGGGCGATGTCAAGCCGTTGATCTCTTTCGTTAAAGGAAGAAGTGGTATCAACGAGCTGATGGTACTTTCTACCTGTAATAGGGTGGAATTGTATTTGCAGTCGGATGATCTGGACCGGAAGATGGATGAGGTTGAAAAGTCACTGCTTGAGTACCTTCAGATCGGTGAAGAGTTGAAATTTCAATTTCAACGACTGAAAGGAACAGAGGCCATCGCCCATATCTTCAGGGTAACATCCAGCCTTGAGGCCATGGTGATCGGAGAACCCCAGATTTCGGGGCAGGTAAAAAACTACTTTCATCTGTCCGTGGAAAGCGGTGGTTGCGGTTTTTTCCTCAACCAGATCATGAACCGGGCTTTTATCACGGCCAAACGGGTTCGCAGCGAGACAGAGATCGCCAAATTCGCAGTATCCATCAGTTTTGCTGCCGTGGAACTCGCCAAAAAAATCTTTGACAGTCTTGAGAACAAATCGATTCTGGTAGTCGGTGCCGGTGAAATGGCTGAACTGGCCGTCAATCATCTCTTAAAAGCCGGTTGTTCTCATTTGATGGTGGCAAACCGCACCTTTTCCAGGGCGGTTTCCCTGGCTGAGAAGTTCAGTGGTTCTGCAGTTCGCTTCGAATATATGGCGAATCATCTGGAATCTGCTGATATTGTTATCTCTTCCACCGGGGCCAAAGGCTATGTGATCGAGCCTGCCATCATGAGCAAATGCATGAGAAAACGCAAACATCGCCCCATGTTCCTCATCGACATCGCCGTTCCTCGGGACATTGATCCCAAGATCAATGATTTGGCCAATGCTTTTGTTTACGATATCGATGACCTGCAAACCGTTGTGGATAACAATCTCAAGTTCAGAGAAAATGAAGCTAAAAAGGCCGAAATCATCATTGCCAATGAATTGGAGAAAATCGAGGAGTGGTTGATTACCCTGGATGTGATACCCACGATCAAAATGTTTCGAGAAAGAGTTCTGGAAATGGCAGGTCTCGAACTTCAGAAGGGATTGGGGCAATTGGGTGAGATCTCTTCGAAGCAGGAGCGAACCGTTCGCTCCATGATCAACAGCCTGGCTTATAAAATTCTCCACCAACCCACCGTCATGCTAAAACAGAAAGCCAAGGAAGGAACTGTCGGCCTGGAGTACGTTCAGGTCATTAATGATCTGTTCGACCTCTCCCCCAAAACTGAAAAAAAAACCCCTAGAAAGATCATCAATCTGAAATGAAACAGACGATCAGGATTGCAACCCGTTCCAGCAAACTCGCCTTGTGGCAGGCCGAATGGGTTAAAGAGGAGATCAACAAGTGTTTCCCCGAGATAAAGGTGGAACTGAAGCACATCAAGACCAAGGGGGATAAGATTCTGGACACTCCCCTGGCTAAAATTGGCGGTAAAGGTCTGTTTGTCAAAGAACTGGAAGTTTCATTATTGAACAGGGAGACCGATATTGCGGTTCATTCCATGAAGGATGTTCCGACTGAATTGCCCGAGGGACTGGAAATATCTGTTATCACCAAACGGGAAACCCCCTGGGATGCATTTGTATCTAACAATTACACTGATTTTGAGTCTTTGCCTGCCGGTGCGGAAGTTGGAACCAGTTCCTTAAGAAGAATGGCTCAATTGAGAAAGGCCAGACCCGATTTAAAGTTTAAAACTCTGAGGGGAAATGTGAACACCCGGCTTGATAAGTTGGACAAGGGCGAATATGATGCCATTATCCTGGCGGCAGCAGGATTGATCAGGCTGGGAATGGAACATCGAATTACCCGGATGCTGCCTTTCGAGCTCTCCATACCCGCCATCGGGCAGGGCGTTGTTTGTATCGAATCAAGAGTTGAGGACAAGGCAGTACTGGACGTTATCAGTCGGCTTGGCGACGCTGAAACTGAAGCAAACGTAAAAGCCGAAAGAGCGTTACTGATACGCCTTAACGGGGGCTGCCAAGTTCCACTGGCCGGTCATGCCGTGACAGCCAATGGTTTCATCGAGCTGACAGGGCTGGTTGCCAGCCCCGAGGGAGATGAATACATCAAACTCTCTGAAAAAGGGCCGGTAACCGATGCCGGATTGATCGGAGATAAACTGGGGAAGAGGCTTCTTGATAACGGTGGCAGGGAAATTTTGGCTGCTGTAGGGATAAAGACGGATTAAAAGTAATCAACAGAAAAGATTGATGATAAATGGTGGCTAAACCGCTTCAGGGCAAAACTATTTTAATTACTCGTGACGCCTCCCAGGCAGGTGGATTAAAGCAGATGCTTGAAGAGAAAGGTGCAGAAGTGATCAGCATTCCCACCATCAGCATAGAGGACCCCCCCGACTGGCAACCTTTTGATCAGGCGGCAACCGAATTGGAGTGTTTTGACTGGATTGTATTTGGAAGCGTTAACGCGGTTGTGCAAACCATAAAGCGTCTCCGGAGTCAAAACATCGACATCCGTTCTCTTGATCTTGGGGGGATCGCTGCAGTTGGCGATCAGACCGCACGCTGTCTTGAGGATAACGGATGGCCGGTCAGAATAATCCCGAACAGATTTCAGGCGGAAGATCTTGGAGATCGTCTCATAGCAGAAGGGGTTTCCGGTAAGGACATTTGGTTACCCAGGGCCCTGGTAGCCAGAAATGTATTGATTGAAAAGCTGGAGAAGGCGGGTGCCAGGGTTGTGATCACTCCTGTTTACCGGAATGCGATTCCCATGAGTAACCGGGACAGGCTCAGGGAAGTTCTCACCAATCGGAAGCCGGATTGGATAACCTTTACCAGTTCCTCCACGGTGGACAACTTTTTTAAGATTCTGGATTGGGATCCCGCAAACATAGAGCTGCCCAATCTGGCATCCATCGGCTCCATTACCAGCAAAACCATTGAGGAATACTCGTTGAAGCCGGAATTTACAGCAGATCCACAAAACCTTTCAGGGCTTTGTGAAGGAATCATTCGGTGTCAATCGGTACCGTCCCGGTAGCAATACCGGCAATTCATCCGGATCTCGAGTACAGGTTGGGACTTGCTAAAACCCCTTGTTGCAATGTATTTAGTGGAAAGAAGTCGGTGCCACGTTCTAGCCGGTCCGGTTGGAGAGTGGGTAATGTTTCGTCGGAAAACCTAGTATCATAATCCGAACAACCATTTAACATGCTAAGTATTAAAAAGAGCAGGTCTCATCAATATCTCTACCTGGTTCCCGTGGAGGATGAAGAAGAAAAATGGGAAATGGAAGTCATTGATGAAAATGAGTTAAAAGTACGTGCGGAAGAAAACTCATTGGTCGAAGGAGCAAGACTGTTCAAGATTGAAAAAGAGATACCTATTCGATTTGAACGTATTACCCATCTCGATATTTAAACTACAAAATCAGGTTGCTCATTTTAGCAATGTTATAAAAACTCTGGCAGTGAAGAGGATTTGAATGGCGGATCCAGGTGCGGTAAAGCAGACACCCATGATGCAGCAATTTTTTCGGATCAAGCAGGAGCACCCTGATAAGATTCTGTTCTACCGGATGGGGGATTTCTATGAGATGTTCGGGGACGATGCCGTTGTAGCCTCTCGAATTCTGCAAATCCAGCTCACCAGTCGAAACAAAAACAAGGATGATTCCATTCCATTGTGCGGCGTACCCGTGCATGCCTACGATCAGTATCTCAATAAACTGACCAACGCAGGCCACAAGGTTGCGGTTTGTGAGCAGACCGAAGATCCGGCCCAGGCAAAAGGTCTTGTGAAAAGAGAGGTGGTTCGTATTATCACACCGGGAACCATTGTCTCACCGGACTTGTTGGATGCTTCAACGAACAGATTTCTGGCCTCTTTTTGTTTTGACCTGAAGAAGAATCTGATTGGTATTGCTTTTTGTGACCTGTCGACAGGAGAGTTCGAAGTTGATCAGATGAAACTTAAAAACGGAATATCAGAATGCCTTGAGCTGATATATCTGTTTAAACCCCGTGAGATTCTCATCCCCGATACCCAAATTGAAAAAGAAAAAGCCGTCTACGACCGGATTTTTGACCAGGTTGATCAATTTGCCCGGGCAGCCGGTTTTGAAATCCTCAAAGAACCGATCCCTTCGTTTCATTTCGATGAGAAACCCAATACCAGGCTTTTAAAGGAGCATTTTGAAGTTAGCACCCTGTCCGGTTTTGATCTTGAAAACCGTTATCAGGCTATTCGAGCTGCGGGTGCCGTTTTAAACTACCTCAAGGAAACCCAGAAGGACACACTTTCCCACATCAACCATATCCGGCTGATTCATCGTGGGGAAAGGATGGTTCTGGACGAAACAACCAGCCGCAACCTGGAGTTGTTTGAAACCCTCAACGGTCTGGACAATAAAAACACGCTGGTGCATTTGCTGGATAATTGTAAAACCTCCATGGGGTCCCGAAAACTCAGGAGGTGGATCGCAGCTCCCCTGGCAGAAAAAGAAGCGATAGAACAACGTTATGATGCCGTTCAGTTCTTCCTGGAACAGGCAACTATTTTGGATCGATTAAGGCTGGTATTAACCCGGGTAGGAGATCTTGAACGTATCATTGCCCGGATTTCGATGCCCAGTACCAATATAACGGATCTTGTTCGCTTGAGGGATAGCCTGGAGCCACTTGCGGAGGTGGCGGAAGTTATTGAAGCCTGTGATGAGGGTGTTTTGAAAGACCTGTCCCGTGAGTTCGATCCCCTGGTCGATCTATACCAGCTTCTGAAAACCCGAATTCTCGAACAGCCTTCCGCCAAAACCGGGGATGGCGGATTTATCTGTCCGGGCGTTAATGATGAACTGGACCGTTTAAAGAACCTGATGAAAAACGGCAAACAGTTGATCGCCAATATGGAAGCGGAAGAGAAAGGCAAAACCGGAATCAATTCTCTGAAGATTGGCTTTAACAAGGTTTTCGGTTATTATATAGAAGTTTCCAACGCCTCTAAACACCTGGTTCCGGACACCTATATCAGGCGACAAACCCTGGTTAACAATGAACGATATGTAACCGAGGAACTGAAGGAGCTTGAAGAGGATATTCTCACTGCAGAACAGGAATCCATCGTCCTGGAACAGCAACTTTTCGATGAAATCAAACAGAAGCTTCAGGCAGAGATCAATCGGATTCAAAAAACAGCACGCATCATCGCCGATCTGGACGTCCTGGGTACCTTTGCTTTTGATGCCAAGCTATATAACTACAACAAACCTGTTCTGGATGATAATCCCAATCGGAGGGTTGTTTCCATCAAAGACGGACGTCACCCCGTTATTGAATCGCTTGACTTTGAAGAGCCTTTTATCCCGAATGATGTCCATCTGGATTCGAAGGATGGCTATATTCTGGTCATCACCGGCCCCAACATGGGTGGTAAATCCACCTATATGCGCCAGACGGCTCTGATTGTCCTGATGGCTCAGATAGGTTCTTTCGTTCCTGCGGCAGAAGCGTGCCTTCCGATTTTCGATCGGATTTTTACACGTGTTGGGGCTTCCGATAACCTGACGCGTGGACAAAGTACCTTCATGGTTGAAATGAGCGAGGCGGCAAGTATTTTGAACAATGCCACGGAAAGAAGCTTTATCATCCTGGATGAGATCGGTCGGGGAACCAGCACCTTCGATGGGATTGGCATCGCCTGGGCGATTATCGAACACCTGCACAAGATCCGGGCGTTAACCCTGTTTGCAACTCACTATCACGAGTTGATTCTCCTGGAAGAGCAACTGGAGGGGGTGTGCAATAGTAAAGTTGTGGTTCATGAAGAGAACGATTCAATGGTTTTCATGAGAAAGATCGTTGCCGGTGAAACCGATAAAAGCTATGGTATTCAAGTGGCCAAGTTGGCAGGGCTGCCACAGGAAGTGGTGGTCAGGGCTAAGGAGGTTGTTGACGGATTGAAACTGGCAGAAGAACAGTTCAACAATCGGGAAAAATCCCTGACGAGCGCAAAATCGGTTACCAGTCCAACGGACAATATTCAAATCAGTTTCATGCCTCCCGAGGATCCCTGGATGGATGAGATCAGACATTTTGATGTCGATGGCAGTACACCTCTGCAAGCCTTGGATTTGATCAGCCGTATCAAGAAAAAGATTGGATAGTGATTGCGTTATGATAACAACCCGTTTGAGCAGAGTTCTTTTTTTCCTGGTGTTTCTGGCGTCTTTTAGTATTGTCACCTACGCGGATGAAGTCGACAGGCTCTATGAAAAAGCCGCTGTAAAATACCACCGGCTTTATAAGGAGTCCGACTTTCGCAACAGGGAAGACAACTGGTTAAAGACCATCAAGCAGTTTCAACTCATCCATAAGAATTATCCCCGACATCACCAGTCTCCGAAATCACTCTACAACATTGGTAAGCTCTATCGTTCGCTATACCAGTTGAACAAAAAGGAGATCTATCTTGATCGCAGCAATATCAGCTTCCGCAGGCTGATCAACGATTACCCCAAATCCACTCTTTCGGATGACGCTCAGCTACTGATCGGAGAAAACTATGAGAAGTTGAAAAAAGATCCGGATTTAGCGCAGATGGAATATCGGAAGGTGATCGAACTCTATCCCGGTGGGAAAGCCGCCCGGGAAGCAAAAAAACGACTAAAATCCTTCAGAAGTGCGGAAACTTTTGGTATGGAACCGGACCTGGAGCGGACCAAATCCCCCGACGATTTGACTATTCCCCGCTATGGGGGTCTTAGCGAACCGGAAAGCAAACAGCATGAACCGGTGTTGGTTTCTAAAATAGACTATTGGTCAACAATCGATTGGTCACGTATGGTGATCAATGCCAAGGGAGAGTTACGCTATAAGTATCAACTCCTTAAAGAGGATAAGAGTCATCGTCATAAAAGGCTTTTTATCGATCTTTACAACTCCTATCTCCCACGACAATTCAAGAAAAAGATCGCGGCTAATGACGGTTTGATTTCCCAGGCCCGTATTGCCCAGTTTGACAAGAAGACCGTTCGTATTGTGCTGGACATGGAGAGTATCAAGCGTATCAAAGTGTTTCATTTGAACCTCCCCAATCAGCACAAAATTGTTGTGGATGTTATCGGAGAAAGTTCACTGGAAGGAGATCCTCAAAAGAAGACCGGCGAAGTCGTGTCCTATGACAAACCGACCCCCGGGACTGACGAAGAGGGGCGTGTCTCTTTACTTAAGGCTCTTGGGCTTAAGGTGAAAACTATCATTGTCGATCCCGGTCATGGGGGGAAAGATCCTGGAGCCAGTGCTTTCGAACTGAAAGAGAAGGATGTGGTCCTGGACATTGCAAAGCACTTGAAGGAGCTCATTCGCAGGAATCATCCCGACATCAGGGTGCTTTTGACCAGGGAATCGGATCGTTTTATGGAATTGGAAGCCAGAACCGCATTCGCCAATCAACATAAAGGTGATCTGTTTCTAAGTATTCACGTTAACGCCAGTCTCAGACCGAAACTCTCCGGTGCTGAAACCTATTTTCTAAACCTGACCACGGATGATGAGGCCCTGAGTCTTGCTGCAAAGGAGAACCAGACCAGTTTGAAAAGCATTAGTGATCTGCAAGCCATTTTAAACGACCTGATGGTCAACTCCAAAATCAATGAGTCCAGGGCCCTGGCTGAAACGGTTCAGACCTCAATGATATCCGTCACCGGGGAGAGTAGTCATCAGTTCAGGAATCTCGGGGTTAAACAGGCTCCGTTTACGGTTCTTATTGGGGCACAAATGCCCAGTATTCTGATTGAGGCGGGCTTTCTTACCAACAAGACCGAGAATCGATACCTGAAATCATCCAAGTACAAAAAAGTTATCGCCGATGGTATCTATCGAGGTATCAAAACCTACATGAATTAACCCCGGGGTTACTCCTCACCTGCTGTCAGTCCTCCATTCTGTTGAACTCCTCAAATCAGTCAAACCAGGGATTTCTTGACTTCGTGAAGTCCGGGTCATACCATATCAGGTAACTGTTTTTACTTAATTATGTCTCATACCCCTATTTTACGGTGACAACTTGTTTGGAATCAAAATGAAATCTATCCAATCTATCAACCGGGCCTTCATCAACAGGCCTGTTGCAATCATACTGTTTATTGCTGTTCCCTTTCTGGTTATGGCTTCCACAGTGAGTCAAAAACCGGCGGACCTTGATCCGGTGAAATTACTGCTGGGACTTTTTGGCGGTCTTGCGATCTTCCTCTATGGCATGGAAAAAATGAGTGAGGCTTTGAAAGTGGTGGCAGGAGAACGGATGAAGGATATATTGGCCGCCTTTACAAATAACCGCTTCTTCGGTGTGGTGACCGGTGCCGCAGTGACGGCCATAATACAATCCAGTTCTGTTACAACGGTACTGCTTGTCGGTTTTGTCACAGCCGGCCTGATGTCCCTTGGTCAGACAATTGGGGTAATTCTCGGGGCCAATATCGGTACAACCATAACAGCACAGATCATCGCATTCAAAGTTACGAAATATGCGCTATTGCTGGTGGCTGTGGGCTTCAGTCTGCTTTTTTTTTCAAAAAGGGAGAGGATCAGGCAGTACGGATATATGATTATGGGACTGGGATTGGTGTTTTATGGCATGTCCATTATGAGTGGCGCCATGAGACCGCTTCGAAGCTATGAACCCTTTCTTATACTGATGCAGCAGATGTCCAATCCCGTGTTGGCGATCCTGGTTGGCGCGGTTTTTACTGCCCTGATTCAATCCAGTTCCGCAACCACCGGGGTTGTGATAGTAATGGGGATGCAGGGACTGATCAGTCTGGAAGCCGGAATAGGACTGGCATTGGGTTCCAATATTGGAACCTGTGTGACAGCCGGGCTGGCTTCAATTGGTAAACCACGGGAGGCAATTCGCGTTTTCATTGTTCATACCATTTTCAATGTCGCAGGGGTGCTTCTGATTGGGGCTCTCATACCCTGGTTTGCCGATCTGGTCAGGGCCGTTTCACCGGAAGCTGCAAGCGGATTAACTGGTCAGGAGGCGTTGGCGGCAGTTGTACCGAGGCAAATCGCCAATGCTCATACCCTTTTTAATGTCACCATGGCTTTGCTGTTTCTACCCTTTACAACGGTCATCGCAAAAATCGCCATGACGATTGTGCCGGAAAAAGAAGGACCGATAGCAGAGGGTCCGGTTGTTGAAGTTCGGTACATGCACGATATTCTGCTTCAAACGCCGTCTTTGGCGCTTGAAGCTGTACGACACGAATTACAGCGTATAGGAGCACGGGTGATGAGCATGCTGGATCCTCTGCTACCTGCGATGATGACTGGCAGCAGGGAGGATCTGGATGCGATTGCCGAGTTGAATGAAAAGGCTCACATCATTCGCGGTTTTATCATCAACTATCTGGGGCAGATCAGTAAGACCTCAATCGGTCAACTGGAAAGTGAAGACCTCCTGCAACACATGTCTGCTGTAAACAATCTGGCTCGCATAGGTGATCTGATCAAGCTCGATCTTGTCGGGCTCGGGCAACGCAGAATTGATCAAAATCTTAAAATCAGCAATGAAACCCAAAAAGTGCTCTCGGCACTGGGCAATGTCGTTTTTAACTCATTGAAAATAACCCTTGCTGCCATGGAAACCATGGATGCAGCCAGGGTCGCCAATGTTGTCAGCGCTCGTGAGGAGGTGGTGCAGTTAGTAAAAAAAGCGGAATCGCATCAGGCCAACCGCCTGATTGCAGATGAAGACAAACGTCTGGCAACCTACACGCTGGAGGTAGAAATTATCGACAAGCTGAAAAGAATTCATTCCAATACCATGCGGCTTGCCGATATGGTGATAACAGCCAGTGGCAACGGCAACAACCTGAATAAAGTTGCCTGATTCACTCCCTGTCAGATCCGGGATGCCTGATATTGCACAGAGATCCTGGTGCTAGCGTTTTTTCCAGGGTTTCAAAGTTGATACAAAAGCGGCGAATATCACTGTAGCTGCCTGAAATGTCCCCCAAACCATTGAATTATTCAGTTGGCGCAGATATTCCGGATCTGACAAAGCATCGAGTCCCTGTTTTTTGGCAATCATGGCTGTGTTGCTCAACCAGGGGCCGAGCCAGAATGTTCCAAAAATTATCCCAAAAATGCAGATAATCCATTTGACGATGATCCAATTGTGCTTAAACCAACCCCAGTTCGTCCAGATAGAGTAAACCAGCGCCGTGAGAAATGTTCCTATTGCACCCGGAACCAGGATATATAAATCGATATAGTCCAGGGTAGCCAAGATTCCTGCCAGTTCACCGCCATTTTCCGGATTGATAAAAAAAAGTTGGGCAACGGTTAATACAGTGGCACATCCAACCCAGACGCAAGCTGAATAAATATGCAGGCTTTTCAGCCACTTCAGTTTTCTTCCGGTTAGTTTTTTCATGTTTTTTATTTTTAGCTGGTTGAGTAATCCTTTCCTTCGTTCTTTGGATCCTGAATCCCAATGGCAAACTGATAGAGTTTGGTTAAACCGCTTCTTAAAGCCGTTTTTTCTGCAGGATTCAAACAAGCTTCCATCTTTCTGTCCAACCCTTCCGTTTTGGCCAGGCATTCAGGAAGAAAATCCTTGGCTTTTTTGGTCAACATTAGTGCTTTGATACGGCGATCACTCTCGTGATCACCCCGTTTCACCAAACCTTTTTGCTCCAGTCTGTCAATAATAGACATCACTGTTGAGCTATCCATATAAAGCTGATCCACCAGATTCCGGGCTGAAATCCCTTCCTGAAAATACAGTTGACGAAGAATTCCATACTGCTGTTGGGTAAGATCGTATTCCGATACAACCTGAAGCAATCTTTTTTTAATTGTTTTTGAAGCCCGGGTGAGCAAATATCCCAAAGTCTCTTTTTTCATATTTATCCAACATCTCCTTCAACAGCTTTGAAATCGGACTTTCTGAACACCTGGTGTCATGTCGCCGGTGGATCAGCAGAAACGTGGAGACAAGTACTCGTCACGTGTTTCTACATTTCCGCTGGATGGAAGCGATGGTTGAATGTTGACAAAACACTAAGCGGAGATTTGTTAAACCTTATAATACGTATACGTATATTAAGTTTACGTACTAAGTCAAATCATAGCGCAGATTTTTCTTTCGAGATTATAAAAAGGAAGCTGTCCAATCGTCGCATGATTGATGCATTGGTTTATTCAGTGATGATTTTTCCGGCCAGGAAATGGACCCAGTTGTTTTCAGCCGCACGAATCAGGAACTGTTTATTTACATACGAGTTTTTAATAACCAGGGCACCCTGCTCATCGGCATTCAGTTTTTCGGCACGGTTTTTATCAGAAACGGGCAGGAAATCTATTCCCATGGGTCCCATTATATTCGTCCCAACAACATAATAGGTCTCGTTGGCATCAATCCATTTTCTGTTCAGATAGTCCCTGAAATAAACAGATTCAATCGGTTTGATATCCAAACCGGTCTTATCCGAGAAGAACAGGTAAACCAGAAGGCCAAGCGGGCTGTCGAACGCTTCGTAGGTGCCGTCTTTGAAAACGACCTGGCATTGAAAGGTTGCATAACGAGCCGGATACATGCCGCAGAGGGGACACATTTTATGGTTTTCTATCTTTCTGGGATGTGCTGCCAGGTTTGCCGGATTGACGGGTACCAGGGCAATAACCAGGGCAATTGAGCAGATTGTTATATTGATGGATGAGTTCATGGCAAATTTGTATGGCGTTTAGCGATAAGTTTAAATCAAACGACCGGTTTTCAGGTAATAGACCAGAAAGGGTGTAAAACCAACCAGCAGAAAACCGAGGACTGAGAAAACGGCGATTCTCCCCAGGTTATTCTGGGTTGTGGAAATCACTCCGGCCAATGAATCATTCAGTTTAAACCACTCAAGTATTCCCCTGTTGAATCCCGAAATGGCTGCCAGGAAGAGAAGTCCGTAGAGAGGAAACCCGATAAAATTGTATTCCGACTGTAAAAAGCAAAATGGACAGCGGTGCGTCGGCATTTCGTAAATGTAAATGCTGATGAATGAAATCACGACCATGAGTGAAAGAATAAAGAAAACAATCCAGGTCAGGGCTTCCAGGGTACGCAGGGTCCTTCTCCCACGCCTTGCTCCGACATCGCTGAATGCCAAAAAACCGGACAATATGGCAACGGCAAACAGGGCCGGTAGTGCAATCCGGTTGGGCAGAGCGGATATCAGCCCACCCACACCAATATTTTTTTCATTGAAAATAGATCCACAACATGAAGTGATGACTTGCGGATCGAGATTCAGGGTGAACTTAAAGAACAGAACCGTCTCAAAAACAATAGTGGGAAAAATAATAATCAAAAGGAGGTACTTCAGGCTGACCAGTGGGTAGTTCTCCTGTTTGCTATCGATGTAGTTGATAATTAGCCAGGTTGAGAATAGAAAGACGGCCACTATTTTTAAATACACATAGGGAAATCCGTACTCATTTGCGGAAAGAACACCGACTGCACACATCGCCCCCGGAAGCAATTCCGAGATCTCATCAAGAGCCAGGGCTGTCAGGGAAAACAGGAACAGATGGGTGACCAAAGCAAATTTCATCAGTGCGGAGACCAGGTACGTCCGCTTTTCAAGCTGATACTGTTTTTCATCACTGGAGTCGTAATTCCAATTGAGAAATATTAACAGTGCGTTGAGCACACAGAAGGTAAAAGTGGCCAGTATGGTTACCTGGCCTACCATCAGCCCAACAATCCAGGTGTTCAGTATCATTGGATAATCCTGCCATCTTTCATTTCAAAAACCCTGTCGACCAACGGGTTTTCACAAACCTTGGCATCATGACTGCTCATTAAAATGGTATAATCCATATCTTTGATACGACCGACGATTTTCAAAAACTCGTCGGTTAACTGACTGTCCAGGTGCGCAGTGGGTTCATCCGCCAACAGGATCTTTCCCCGATTGATCAAAGCCCTGGCGATAGCCGTTCTTTGCTGCTCTCCTCCTGACAGGTTTTTAACTTTGAACTTCTTTCTCTTAGTCAGATCAAACTGATCCATCAGTTCATCAGCACGCCTGATCCTTTCCTTGAAGACGATACCGGATGGAAGCAGGGGCAGCATAATATTGTCACTTACGGTCAAATCCGGGATCAGTTGATAGTTCTGAAAGACAAATCCCATGTATTGACGCTTGAAGGCATTGAGGAATTTATCGGGCAGTTTTGATACTCTTTTCCCATCAATCCGGATCTCACCGCTGTTCGGCTTGCTCTGGCAACCGACCAGGGAAAGCAGTGTGGTTTTCCCGGAACCGCTTGGGCCCTTCAGCACTGCGATGCATCCCTTTTCAACCTCCACTGAAGCTTCAAACAAGGCAGTAACCTCGTTTGTTCTGCCCTGGTTATAGATTTTTGTTGCCTTGATTGTTTTAATCATAATCGATCTTTCCACAATTAGTGGGTCTGTTCCCAGCGCTACAAAGATCTAGCCGTTGTGACGAATAATCTCGTCCGGATCCGTTATGGCTGCTCTCCATGCTGGAACGATTGAGACAGCACTATAAGGAACGATAGCGATGCTGACAATCAACATCAAATATTTCAAATCGATGTAAGGGACCAGTTTGAACGAGGGGTAGATGGTAGACCAGCCGATGAACACCTCTCTCAGTCCCGGAGCCCGGAGCCAGTATATATAAACGTATGCTACCAGGATTCCAAGTACAGCGCTGATGGATGATAGAATCAGACTTTCCAGAAACTTAACTGCCAGAACCATCTCCGTATCCCATCCTATCGCCTTTAAAACGCCGATTTCTCTCTTTTCTTCCTGGGAGAGTCCGCCGGAGCGATCCCATATCAGAACCAGAAAAGCCAGAATGACGACCAGAAGACCGGAGAGAACCAGACCACTTTTCCAGCCGAATACCGAAGAATAGGTGCTTTGTATCTGTGATCGGGTAATGGTTCTCAATTCGGGGAAAGCTCGTCTGATCTTCAAGGCGATGTTGTCAACCTCTTCAGGATTGGGAATGTAAACCGCGATATCGGTAAACTCGTCATCGGACAATTCCAGCACCTTCCGGGCAGCGTCGGTCTGTAGCAACATCAGGTCGGCGGATTGCAGCTCGGTTTCGGGTTTAAAGACGCCAATGATATCTACAGGAAGGGAGGTTTCCCAATCAGGATTGAAAAAGAGATAGGTCTCCTGCATTTTTGATTTTTTTAACTGCTCATACACAACCGGACCAACTGCCATTTTATACTGCGATTTACCGGTCAGGTTTTTCTGTTTTGTGTTTTCTGTCAGGATCGTTTCGTAATCTTCCGCTTCCAGCAGGCTGAGGTCGAAACCGAATATGGTGAAATTTGCATTTAGCGAGTCCAGGTAAAAATAGCCCCAGGCGCGTGGTTCCGCTGCTTCGATCCCGGGTATTCGTTCAATTTGATCCAAGTAAACCGATTCTATGTTAACCTGCCTCCCGCCCTTTATTTTTTGGATTGTGATATCCGGCAATTGCTCACTGGACTTTATCATCTCCCTGGTCAAGGAACCCGTTAAAAAAAGGATCGATGAAATAATTGATACAAGCAGAACAAAAATCACCAGGATAAATAGACTCTTGCCCTTGCGGCGAATCAGGTTTTGGAGGCTGAAGTCGAGTATGTTTCTCTGTTTTTCGAGCCGGTTACGAAGGTTCATTATGATCATTAATAAGATAATTCAATCGCAATAGACATTATTGCGATGCGACAGGTCTATTGATTGTGTGGGTTGTTAATCGATCCGGCATATCTTTAAAGTCCGGAGGAGCGAAAGCAAAGCTTGCCGGAAAGTGTTCCTGACTGCAGGGATAGTCCTGGAAAGGTGTTGACAGATCTGAAAGTGAGTAATGTCGCAGGTATCGTGCTGCAGTGGTAATACTAAGGTTCGGGAGTCCGACAATTTCATTGAATCGGATTCGTATGTCGTGGGATTTCCGGTCGATCTTAATTCTGTTGTTCACATCCACTCCGACGCCGAAGATCATGCAGGTTAGAGCAATCAGAATTAGAGTCAGAACTGTTGAATATCTCACGGAATGCCCTTCAGGTTAACCTGCCGTTTTGATTTGTCCAGAAGATCCAGTAACTCTGCCGTAACCTCATCGAAGCGAAACAACCTTTTGCCAAAGTGGTCTTTCATAAACGTTCTGGCGGTTTTCTTTTCCGTGAAAGGAATGAGCTCATGACCCATGGGACCGTATACATTACTGCCAACGACATATACTGCCTTGTCATGGTCGATGAATTTCAGCGTATAGTAATCTCTTACCAGGATGCGGTCGATATCGGATCTTAGCTTATCCGGGCCAAAAGTGGCAGGGGAAAAATAGAACCGAAAAAGGCATTTCATCCCATCGAAGCTGTGATGAGATCCGTCCTTGAATTGAATCCTGGTTAACCATTTGGGATAGGGAGAAACAAACATGCCACAGACCGGGCACCGCTCTTTTGGGCTGACCCGGATCTCATCATGGCCTTTGGAGGTTTTTTTCTTTTGCCTGAAAGAGACAGCAAACACCGGATGAATCACGCTGAAACCGACGCCACAGATCACAAATGATTTTATAAACTGTCTCCGTTGCCGCATCGAGTCCGGATGATTGCTGTCATAATAACAGTTGCAATCTTTATCTGATTCCCGGCACATGGCTTAACCCATTTCCATTTTTCTCTTCTTTGCCCTTCTTTTTCGAATCATGACCGTGTCTTTTGCCATATCGAGATAGGCTGCGGTCAAGGCATCATCAAAACCCGTCTTCTTCCCTCCCAGCTTACGGAAAGCTGTTTCAGCTCCTTCATTCGAACCATAAGCCCACTTGCTGATAGCAGTCATGGTACCCGCTTGCTTACCTCCGACAAGGTAGGTAGCTTTGTCTACCGAAATCAAAGGTTTGATTTTCTCCTTGGCCCCGGCGTCACCGACATAAATCGCCTTGGGAACCAGATCCACATTCAGACCCAAGCTCAGGGCGGCACAATGCAATGAACAGGTACCATCGACAAGATCGTTGTCATAATGAATCAGATGACGGGTATGACTCCACATTTTGCGTACCATTCCGCAATACGGACAGCGAGGATACTTTTTAAATTCATCTTTCAGAGGATTTGCATCTTTCGCAGTCTTGGGGATGAACTGCAGGGGTGTTCCATCCGTGTTTTTGATGCTGTCCTTCATGTTGATCCACTGCCAGGGCTTGACCATTTTTGAAGCGCCAATCGCGGAAGCGGTTGTTCCGATCACAGCCAGACCGGAAAAAAGGGTGGAGATGGCAGATCTTCTGCTAAGTTTTGCTTTCAGTTTTTTCATGTCTTCTCCTTTTTATCACGGTTTTTGCAATTTCGATTTTGAAAGTTCCGGATAGCTGCTGTTCACAATTAGCGATTCCCATGTCGCTTCTTACAGGTCCTGTTGTTGGGAACTAATCCGGGATTGGACCTTTGCAGAACGGATTCTGTGCCTCTTTCGCCTGAAAGGCACAGTTTCAGTATTATTTACAGTCCGGCAAGATAGTCGATGATCGCTGCCAGTTCCTCTTCCGTGATGCCGGCTACAATCGGATTGTCTGTCATCAAAATAGTCAAATCGGATTTTCGTTTTCCACTAAGGATATCATTGACCTGGGCCGTCATATAACGAGGATTCTGGCCGGCCAGGCTTGGATAATTGGGAACTTCCGCAATTCCTTTCTCCCCGTGGCAGGTTATGCAGAATTTAGTTGCATAAAGTTGTTTTCCGTCCAAGGCCAATGCTGGCTGCCACAGAAAAAGAAGTATCAGGCAGAGCGAAGTGATTATTCGAATATGTATTACCATTGGAAATCCTTTCATAGTCTCAAAATCCAGGTTTATATCGCCATGAACGTGAAGCAAAGCGTTGTCGGGACGAACAGCTAATTGTAATTATTTGCCTTCTCACCGGTTTATATGATTTTGTCCAGGTACTTCAGGCTGAACTCCAGCGCCTCATCATCACAAATGTCGATACAAAGGCCACAACGAGTACAGGCACCCGAATCAACATACTCTTTTGTGCCCTTGTTTACCGAATCCTTTAATACATGGGGCACCAGACAGACATTCTGGCAGCGTTTGCAATTGGAGCAATTCTCTTTGTTCCATTTCACCCGCAATGGGGCCAAAAGACCGATTAGCTGATATGATACCCCCACAGGGCAGAAATAACGGCACCAGGCCCTGCGACTATATAGGATCTCAAAAACCAGCAGGGCAACCACCCAGATCAGTAACAGTGATGGGCCATAAACAATCGATCGACTGATTGCCGAAACGGGATTTATGGTTTCGAAAACCGTAAACCCGGTAATCAGGGCCAAAATCAGAAAAAGGGCGTAGAACAAATACCTGAATTTACGATCAAAGGAGTGACTCCTGACAATTTTTCTTTTTTTCAGGAACAGGTTGATCTTCTCGCCAAGTTCCGCCAGCCAATGATAAGGGCAAACCCACGAACAGAAAGTTCTGCCACCGAGAACTATATAGATGATAAATACGGTGACCGTGCCGATCACCAAGTTTACCATGAGAATCCTGCTTGAAAGAATGACCTGAATGGCGGCGAAAGGATCGATCAGGTGAAAACCCAGCAAACGAGAAGCACTCAGGCTGCCTTCCAGCACTTGAATATCAAAATAGAAGGAAGCGAAAAACAGAACATTAAAAAACAGCAATATGGCCCATCGGATATTTCGCCACTTATTTCGCTTATGTTTGGGGTTGGGGATGTTTTCTTTTCTCAGGCCGGGACCCTTGAAGGTCTTAACACCTGATCTATTCTCGTTGGTATTCTTGACTGCCGCATTCACGGTTCTGTCCTGTTGCTGTCTCTTTTTCATGCCGCACCCTCCTTTCATTCCAATCTCGGGACTATCTGGATTGAAGCCACGGGGGTGGGGCATTTTTCTTCACATACACCGCAACCAACACAGGACGACTGCACAACAGGCCAATACTCATTATCGTGATTCAGACTCATTCGATGTGCACGTCGGCGCCCGTATCCTCGACCATGACCGCGTCCATGACCATGCCTGCGTTTTTCGTTGTGATTACCTTGTTTATACTCATGATCATCATCGTCATCTTGTTTTTCGTGCCTTCGGTTCAGCAAAGGTTCTCTTTTAACGAATTCGATGGTTTTTTGATCTTTGATAGGACATTTATCGAGACAGATTCTGCATCCCATACTACTGAATTCGGTTGTCCTGGCAAAATTCAAAAGCCATTCTATGTCCCGGCGGGAAAGATTTCCAGCCAGCCCGGAAACGGATTCCGGTTCCAGGTCTGTCAGGGAGAACTTCTCACGGAAGCTGGCATTTTCGGCATTGTTCAGTCGCTCGGCTATATCCGACAACAATTCCGCTTCCGATTGGTTTCCTGTTCCGTTGGCTTTATCTGCCAGCCTGTTTTCCAGCCGGAAGATAATATCATTGATACCGTTGATGGCAAGGCAGGAGCCAGGGTGTTTAATGACGGCCAGACCCATTTTGGCATCCTTGCCTTCGGAAAGGGCATGATCTAGTGATCCTGTGGGACAGGCCAGTACACATGGCAAACCTGCACAAAGAATGCATCCTCCCTGTCTTGGGGTTATAAATGGTGTTCCGACGGCAAATCCTTTTCCTATCCCGGCCAGCTCGACCACCTGGGGAGGGCAAACCTGGAGGCATTGACCACATTTAATGCAAGAGGCGAGGAACCTGTCCTCCTCCAAAGCTCCGGGTGGCCTTAGCATCGGAGTGTTACTCCTAAGAATCGGAACCGAAGCAAAACCGATCAATGCAGTTCCGCCGATTACGACTGCAGTTGATGTTTTGATAAACCGACGTCGGTTCATCTGTTTTTTGTCCGATTGTTCTGTCATTCTATTCTGTTAATATATCTTGGTTGTGAACTCGATGAGTTCCGATTATTCCTGGTTTTCAGTTTTATGCGATTCGAGATGTTTTTTCAGGTAACGGTTTACCAACGTATCACCGATGACCATCATCCTGACAACCGTTTCGAATTTCATTGGATTGTCGACCGGTTCAAGGGTAGCTGCAAATCCGAAACCCATGGGGGTGTGTTCGTCACCAAAAATCCAGTTTGCCTTTTTCGCTTCAATCCACTCTGACGTCTCCCGATCATTTACCCAGATACGGGCCTTATCCATGCCCTCCTGCCGTTGCAACCACAAAATCGCACAACCAATATCATCAAAAAGATAGGCTTTTCCGTCGACACCGACCACTTGTGCAGCATAGCGATTATCACTGATAGCCATTCTGCAATCGATACAGACGGCCCGATCCCATTTTACTTCGACGGGTAGCTGTTCTTCGTTCCGATTCGTACAGGAAACCAGGACAATAATTAACAAGCCAGTTGTTATTAAGCCCCTGATTCGGAATCTGAACAGGTTTGTGCTCCTGCTGTGAAACATCATTTTAACTTACACTTCCTTAAAAAAGATCACCCTTCCTGAACCTGTGATACCCCAGGCCGGCAAACAGCCAACCCAGAAAAAACGGATAAAGCAGTGTGAAAGACAGAAATCCGTTATGGCCCATTTCATCTAGTATGACAAATGAGGCAGGTCCAATCGCTGTCAATTCCGGATCGAATAGCAATACGGCTCCGGTTCGAAAAGCCATCATGGGATTCAAGAGGGAGATACCGACGATGACCCCTTCAATAATTTTGTGCTGTAGCATTAACCCAATTAGAATTACGTCGATGAACAGCAAGAGAACTAACCAGATTAAAATGGAGAGACCCAGTCCCCATTCCTGCCGTTTAACAACGGCAGAAATCAGCATGCCGATGCCGAGGAAACACCAGGACAGGGTCGCCAGCAATAGAGAATAGTATCCGGCGATGCTCCATGGAATAGTCAGGCTTTTAATCGTGCCCCAGAGTATTGCGCCAATCAATGCCAGGAATATCGGTACAAAGATCAGGATGAACTTCGACATGATCTTCCCCCAGAAGTAAGCGCCCAGTGAAATGGGCATGGACAAGAAGTATTCCAGTATATTTGACTCCCTGTCTCCAACCACACTGCGGACAGTTGAGACCAGGATCAGAATCGGAAGAACAGCAACACAGAGCTGGATGTAGGTGATCAAAAGGCGGCTCAGCCCGGTGAATCCAAGGACTTTTGATTCCGTAATACGCAGGGCGAAGAGAAGAACTATTGATCCTCCAAATACAAGACTGTAAATCAGAAACCATTTGGCCCTGACGGATTCCCTCAAATCGGCTTTTGCCACCTGGATGAGTGTTTTCATGGATAGGCTTTAATCAATTTTTAACTTTTTGATATTATTTGCAAAATGAGACAGTTCTGTTAAAAACCTGAGTTTATCGGCTCCGATGAACTGACCCTCGAACTCCAATCCGCCGTTTATCGCTTGGAAATTCCAGTTTTCCATTGCTCTGCCGGTGGCATCGTTAGGATTGATAAAGCTGATCTTACAATCAAGCATCTGACCTGCGGACTCTTGGGGATTTACCAGCTCGTCCCGCATGATTTTGCCAAAATCCAGTTCTATTATCCGGGTGATAAGACTAATCACCTCATCCACCCTGTGACTGCTGAGCAGCATGGTGGTATTCTGCATATGCCTTGTCAGGTAGAGAAAAAACGCCTGACGCCCCTGTGGGTCAAGATTAGCTGCAGGTTCATCCATAACCAGAATTTCCGGTTCACGGGCCAGAGCCAGTGAAATCAGCAGCTTCTGTTTCATACCGCCGGAGAGCTTTTGAAAGGTCTTCTTACTGTTTTCGGCAATGTCCAAACCGAGATTTTCCGCATGGTCATGGATTTTTTCCGGGGTGGATATCCTGGAAGTTGCGGCAGAAAACGAGACCAGCTCTTCGACGGTCATTTGAATAGGAGGCGGAAGCTGTGGTACAAACCCTATCCTGTCGAGTATTTCCACCCTGTTTTTCCTGGGATTAAATCCGAAAACCGAAACACTGCCCTCATGCAGATAATGGCCAAGCAAAACCCTGATTAAGGTTGTTTTCCCGGCTCCGTTCTGACCGATAAGCGCAATGCGTTCTCCTTTTTCCACCTTCAGATTAAGGCGATCCAGGACGATAGCCTTACCGAATTTCTTTGTCAGGTTTTCTATGGAAATCATTGTTTATAGTAGTAGCGGTTATATTGGGAGGACCGTTTTACGTCCTCATCCAAAAGTACCTCATCCTCTTCATCCTCATCGTCATCGGAAGCCAGCCAGGCGGGCATATCGTCGTCGCCCTCTTCCTCATCGTCGTCTTCATCGTCCTGGCGAAATCTTGCGGACATTTCGTAGTCAAGCCCTTCAAATTCGCTATCATCGTCATCCAGATCGATTTTGGGCGGATCAAAGTGAATGTTTTCGGCAGAGGTCAGGATCGATGAAGTGGGAAAATAGATCGGCTTTGAATCAACCATCAATTCCCTTGGTTCGGATATGGGTGCAAGTTTGGCCAGCAGGTTGATGACGCTGAGCACGGGGGATCCGTAAAACAGTCTCATCCAGTCATCGTTCATCCAGAGAGCATCCAGGTATGCCCTGTTGATATATGGTGAATCGCCGATGTCGTCGTTGTTCCTGTCGAATCCTTCAAAGTCGCTATAGTAGTTTCCTTCCCAAATGCTTTTCTTGACATCTCCATTCCCGTGCACCCTGATCAGTTCCAGGTTATCCAGAAAGGCATTGCCTTTGAAGACATTCCTGGGAAGTCCGGAATTGAAGTCGATTCCGGAGATATTAAAGGCTATTCTATTGCCCTGTACAATATTGTAGGCATCCGGCTGATAGGGGGAAAGATCGAAATACATACCCGCCTTGCAATAGATGATCTGATTGAAGCGAATGATCATGTTGTCTGCCTCTTTCAGCCCTATGCCGACACCGGTTCCGCCGGTGGAGTAGCGGATATCGTTTTCTTCAACAATTGCTTCCCTGCTGTACATGAGAAAAATACCCACGGCATTGTGGTGATATCTGTTTTTTCGCACAAGATTACCACCGGCAAACATGAAGTGCAGCGAGTACCGGTTATTCCAGCCCTCATTTTCCTCGATCAGGTTATCATTGGAGTACCAGATAACCATGTCTCGAGAATCGTGGATCCGGTTGTGACGAAAGATATTCTTGTGGCTGGCCCAGACCCTGATTCCATCTCCACGAACGCCCAAAGGGACATCTTTCGATGAGATATCATTTCCGGTGATAAGGTTATTGTGAGCTTCCTGGAAATCAAATCCGAACAAGGTGTCATGTGCCACATTGTTCTGAATTTTATTATTGGACGATCGCACATGAATGGCAGCATCCACCCTGTCATGGCTGTCTCCGGAATTCCGGATAACCAGGTTTTTCAGGGTTACTCCATCCGCTTTCAATACAATGACTGTTTTTTTTCCCTGTCCATCTATTGTCACCCGGTTTTTCCCGTCCAGAATGACTGATTTGTTAATGACGATCGGACCGTAATAAGTCGTGCCCGGTTGCAGTGGAACTTCCTGGCCGGCCAGTGTCTGGTCGATAAGCTCGGAGAGTGTCGGCGTTGCAAACAGATAACCACTCGCGGAAAAGGTGAATAGCGCCACCAACCCCAGTAATCGGCAGAATCCCCAAAAAACGGTACCTTTCCTTATCATCCGTCTCACATCTCTTTTAACGCCTTTCTTTTGATCAGCACGGCGAAGATCAGAATCAGGAAATAGACAAACAGAAAATAAAATCCGACGGTTGGATATGAATGAGTGGTAAATTGAGCAACTTTGCCATCACCAAAAACTGTCGGCATGAAAGGCTTTATGGTAAACTGGCCGAACTCATGAAGATTGTGCCCGAACCAGTATAACCATTTGCTGTAAAAAAACAGGTAATACCAGGGAAAAAGCGCCGGTATCAGGCCCAGCGCCCACCACCCGGGACCACTGTAAAAAATAAAGCCGATCAGCATCAGCAGGAAAATCAGGTAGACAAATGGCACCAGCTTTCTCACAAAAACAGCCCCGACTTCCATAGGATCCATGCCGATATAGTGATTAATAGTGTTCATTTCACTGGTTTTACCGCTAAAGTCGGTCATGTGAAAAAAGACCGGTATGCCATCCGGAAACGAAGCTCTTGGATACTGGGGAGCCTCCAGGGATACTCTCCAAACCGGCATTGTCCTTGCGCCGATCAGGTAGGCATAAATTCCCTCAGGGTAGAATTCATATATTCTTTCACCCATCAGTGGCACCAGGTAATCCATCTGGGGCTCAAACCACTCCGTGTCGGCCGGGATGAAGAATTCGAACGGCTGAAAGGATTCATTGATTTCAATTTCATCCTCTTCGTCTATGGCCACGGGATCCCTGTATTGAAAAACCGGTTTCAGCGTATAAGTACAAACCAGTATCAGGATCGCAAACAGGGTTAAAATCTTGCTGAGTTTAATTCGTTTTTGAATTGATTCGTTCATTTTTCCTTTCTGTTATGTGGTTCCGGGCATTTTTCTAAAAGTCGTCGTCATCATCAACCTTGATCTTCTTCCAGTCTCCTTCCTGCATTTTAAATCGGCCCGCGTAATCGACGACACTTCTCATGTCCAGTTGTGAAAATCCGTTAATCTGCTTCACCATATCGGGATTGGCATTTCTCCGTTTTCCGATTTTAATCCAGTTGAACTGACGTACCAGATATAAATAGGTTTGACCCGCGATTACCGGATAGTAGTCCTTATAACTACCTTGTCCATGGTCACCGTGGCACTCTACACAGTTTTTTTCGTACAGTTTTTTACCCAGGTTTAAATCCGTTGTCCAGTCTGCATGAGTCAGGATGTCTGCCCGGTTTTTCTCCAGCTCGGCCGGGGTTAACAGGGATTTCAATTTAACCATAAAATCGGCTTTGGTTTTGAATTCCTGCTCTTCCAGGGTTTTCAGTTTTTTGAAAACCTCCTTGCCGACCTTTTTCTCAACCGTATCCAACGAGTAAGGAGAGACATCCTTGCGGAGATTGGAGAGAATGAAAGAGGGGCCACCGGGCCCGGTAATCGGATTGGGATTCATCTCCAATGTCTGAATATAGGCGGAAACATCAGCCAGATCCTGTGCCCCTTCGATCTGGATAGCGAAGGGAAACATGGTGGGGTTGTCCCTGTTTCCTGCCCTGATATCAGCAATCTGTTTGATCAGCACGGTTGCATGTTGACCGGCCAGTTGCGGAAAGGTTCCGGCAGGGTCTCCCCAGGCCGTGGGCAGGTGACAGGCAGCACAAATATCATAAAGATCTTCCCCGTCGATAGGGTCTCCGTCTATTTTAAGAGCGTCGAGTGCTTCCTGCACCTTTGTTCCCCATTGATTTGCCCCAGCCCCAATAAGAGGGGTGATAGCAAAGAAGATCCCAATCAGAAACAGGACACCAACTTTTTGAGTAAATGCTTTAAATCTCATCATTCTTTCTCCATGGTTTGGTTGAATGGCTGCTGAAAGCAGTCTATTTGATCTTGGACAGATAATCAGCAATAATCAGCAATTCCTTGTCAGTAATATTGTTTGTATCAAGATAGGATCTGATACCTCGCATGGCGTCTGTATTGCCATTGGTTCTTTTGCCGGCCAGAATATCTCTCATTTGCCGAAAAAGATAAATCTTGTTGTTACCCGCAAGTTTTGGGTAGAGTTCAAAACCCGGAATGGGATCCCCTTTTCTGTAGAATACCTTGGCTGTCAGCTCGATAATCCGGACTTTCATTTTCAGCATATTGTCTCTGCCCACCGCTTTTTCTACAGCATCCAGAAAATCCTTTTCAGATGTGTATTTGTTCTTCCTTAAGGGAAGCAACTTTCTGAGCATGGGCTTCGGGTGACCTGCATTTTTCAAGGATGTCAGATGTTTGGTCTTCAACCGGTAGGTAGCCTTGGTTTCCTGGCGAAACATGCCCCTGCCTTCTCCACCGTGACAGGTGTGGCAGGTTAGCTTTTCAAACAACTCCGCGGCATCCTGGGCGTGAAGTGCCCCAACGGAAAACAGACTGACAAACGCAAAGGCAATCAATATCGGCAGTAAGCCGGCAGCTAAGGAAAAACATCTCCTTTTCACAAGGGCCTCCTCAATTATCAGTTAAGGTAGTTAAATCGAGTTCCAGTATTTTCAACCAGGTTTTACCTGTCCTGATCAGACTTCATTTCAGGAAGGCAAAAGCTGAGTCAAAATACGGGGTTTCTGACAGTTATCTATCGTTATGAATATGGCTTGATATATCGATTCCCAGCAATGACTCCGGGAAGGTGGTTCGATAAATCAAACCACCTTTTTCTTTTGGGATTTATTCGCCGTCAACGATCTTCTTGGCAAAAATTCCCCTGCTGGCGCATTTTACCAGGTACTGAAAAGCCATCTCTTCATTAAGGAATGCATCCTGCCATTTCCCTGCTTTGGCCAGTTTTTCAGCTTCTGCCCTGTAGGGATAATGAAGTTTGAACTGCTCGACTGCATCCCAGAATTGCAGGGCTGCTTCCAGGTTGAGAAGCCTCGGAAGATCAGCATCTTCAATATCGTCCTCTTCCGGATCCCAATTCTGTTCCATGTATTTTTGCACTCCCACCGCCGAGCCCACCGGATCCTTCGGATTACATATCGACCCTGCATCCGGAACCAGCTTGGGGCAGATATAGTTAATAACACCGGCGATGACACCGATGGTATCGTTGTTCTGTTTCACTTTGGCATGATAATTAGCCTTGTAATCCTCAGCAGTCGCCATTCCTGAAAAGCAGAGGATGATCAGTACCGATAAGAGCAGGGTGCTCCACTTTTTTCCAATCGTTTTCATTTGATACCTTCCTTTTACTGAGTTTGAATGATTCAAATCCGCAGTTTATACAATTATAAACCGCAAGAGATTGAAAAGCAGATTCTGTTAAGGTTTAACCATGAAATAACCCATCATTTCCAGATGCAGTGCTGAACAGAACTCGGTACAATAGAACGGATAAACGCCCTCTACATCTGCCTTGAATTTAAAAGTTTCAGTTTCTCCCGGTTCCAGACTGCCGTGAATATTCATCTGATCAATCGTGAATCCGTGTGTCTCATCCTGTGCTCGTTCCAGGTTGGTAATATGCCAGGTAATTTCATCACCTACCTTGACTTCAATAACTTCCGGACTGAAATGACTTCTGATCAGAGTTGAGTAGATCGTCACCTGGTTGCCTTTTCTGACAACCTTTTCCCTGCCGGGCTTAACCCTGTTTTTAAACCATTTCTTCTTGTATCGTTTGATAGTCTTCAGCTTGTCGGCCTTCATCATCACAGCATAGTGAGGCTCACCCAGCGGTAATGGCATATCGTACAGAAGCTGCATTTTTCGACCCGGGGTAATGTCAATGAGCTGATGGTTCTGGGGGTGCAAGGGACCGACCTGCACAAAACGATCAATGGACATCTTGTTCAAAGCGACAAGATATTTGCCATCCGGAGACGTTGTGTCACCTTCTGCGGATACCAGATGTCCCACATTGTAATTAATGGGAATTTTTTCCAGAAGCTTCAGATTCAGGAAATCCCATTTGGCGATGGCCGAATCAACATAAAGAGAGGTGTATGCTATCCCTTTCACGCTGTCATACTGGGTATGAAGAGGTCCGAGACCCAGTTCCACCTGACCGTGCAGAGATTTTGTCATACTGAGAATGGGAATCCCGTAGGAGTCCACATCTTCAAAATCCTTCTTCTTGATCAAGGCGGTCATCTTTTTGATATCGTACACGGAAACATGGGTATCAAGTTTTCCGGATACGGTAATGTATTGACCGGTAGGATCGATCATTACACCGTGCGGGCTTTTTGGTTCCGGAATCAGGTAAAGAGCATCGTTGGCAACCATGTCCTTTATGCTGATAACGGCATGTTCGTTGATCATTTCGAATTTGCCCGCTTGGAAGAGTTTCTTGGCGGTCTCCATGTTGATCATATGAAGATAATCGGTATCCTTGGAGGAAACACCGGCTTCGTGAGGAAGGCGATTGGACCATTTTTTCGAAGTTCCTTTTCCGAAACCGCCGATATACCTTTCCGAGTTGAAAGAGTTGGTGAAAACCCAACCGGCGCTCATTCCCTTTCCGGAATCGGAGAGATCCTGCCAGTAAGGCGGCAATTCAACGGAGAAAGAGTCTTTTGCTACAATTTTCCCCTTCTTGCGATCAAATTTCCAAAAAGTCATGGCCCCCCTGTACTTCTCGTTGAATTCCTCCAGGGGCACATACTCATTGGTGAAGGGAGCTGCATACTGGCTGGCTTCCAGCACATACTCGGTATTAGGGGTGACGAAGGCTGCCCCGTGCTCCGATTTCATGATCGGATTGGGAACAATCTGGGTAGTGGTGAATGTTTTCAGGTCGATCACTGCAACCCTTGGATTGGCCTTGTCGTTGATAAACAGGTACTGCCCGTCGTATTCGCCATTTGTTTCCGATATGGCAGGATGGTGAGTATCTCCCCAGGTGATCGTTCGTCCCCGAACCTTACCCTGTTCGTACAGGATATTGTTGGTGTGCTCGTCACCAATTCCATAGCCCTGCCAGGGTTCCGGGGTGAAAACGGCGATGTACTTGATAATTCTCATAGATGGAACACCATAAACAATTACCTGGCCGGATTGTCCGCCCGATGAGAAAACCACATACTCGTCTTTTTTACCGGAGGGAGTATAGGTTTTTGCTGCAGCAAGCAGATCCTGCTGAGAAAGCCCCCTCTCCTTCATAACTTCCTGCAGACTCTGGGAAAATCCATCCGTTCCCAGGCCCAAAGCGATCATGCAGAAAAGTACCAGTTTAAAAGCGCTTTTCAATTTGTTGAACATTTTTTCCTCCATAAACATGAATTGAAAAAACCTGATTTAAAACGAGAATAAACGTCGATTCACTCTTTTTCCAGGGAGCCTGAATCCCTGTTTGTTACCTTAAGGCTTAAATACTTGGTCCTGTTTCGTATCAAGAACTTAAGTCTTACTCCCGCCATGTATTCCAGCTCTCTGTTTTAAAAAAGTGTAAACCAACATCCATTCGATTTCACCCTTAAACCGTCTTGGCCTTTACCTCAAAACCGGTATCCGGGCAGGAAAGACATCCTGGACTTTCTACAGGAAGTCTGCAGGATGGTACAAAGGATCATTCCCTGGGAACTCGTGTGTTGCTGCGTTTAAAGATAAACTGGGTCAGGTGTCCCAACAGGGAAAAAGTAAATACTGCCCCCCAAACACCGGGTATTGCCAAAAGAGCAATACAGACCCCCCAGGCGATATAAGGAAATATAAGGTCGATCATGGCTGAATACTCCATCAGAATGAACTCATTTTTGGATTAATTATTTGAATTCCAATCCACTCGCTTGTTGTGTGAATGGTCTGTTTGACTCTTTCAGTGTATGGCACTTTTTTTTAAAAACAGTTTATCCGAAACGGGCATCATGGGTATCTTCTCCAGAAACCAGAGGAATGCCAGAACAAAGAGACTAAAGACGCCCAGGGTAACGGAAATATCAAAAATATTAATGGAGAATCCCGGCAATCCGCTGCTGGCATCTATGACTCCTGCTGATGCTTTGTTTTCCTGTATCGAGGGCACAATCAAAAAGTATTTTTCCAGCCAGGTTCCCACCAATAGCTCAATGGCAACCAGTCTGGAAAACCAGATCGAGTTGCAGGCTGTGCGACTCATCAATCCGAAGAAAGGGATGATGAACATCATCATGCACAGTAACCAGAACATCCAACTCCATTCCAGGGATTGCATTCGCAAAATAAGATAAGGTGTTTCCTCCGGAATATTGCCATACCAGATAACCAGAACCTGGGAAAAAACCATATAGGTCCACATGGCACTTCCGGCAAAAGTGAGTTTTGCCAAATCGTGATATCGGTCGGTGGAAATGTAATCCTGCAATCCGTATTTCTGCCTGACAAGCCCGGATATCACCATCAGTGCCGCCGCCGCTCCCACCAAATTGGACATGGCGTATTGAACGCCAAACATTGTGCTGAACCATTCCTGGTCTATGGACATTATCCAGTCGAAAGCCAGCAGGGTGCAAAGAATGGCAAAGGTGAATCCCAATACAGGTGCAATTCTCCGTGATCGGTGCAAAGATTTCTGCTCTTCGCTGGTTTGGGAACCATAATTCCTTGCAAACAGATCAGCCAACCGGTTGTTGCCAAGGGAAAACTTTCTGGCCAATCCGACATCAGGTCTTATGGATGATTTCAAATAATTCCAACCAATAAAAAGGGTAAAGCTGATCAGCAGCAGGTTGCGGAAAATAAAAAACGGTCTGTTCAGCCAGCCCTCCTTGGTATGAATAACCAGATCATGATCAACCCACTCGAAGAAATCGGACATACCGAAGAAAAGAATCACAAAAAGCAATGCCCCGATAGGGAAAAACACCGCCATTGCCTCGGCCAGTCTCTTGATGGGGCGTCCCCAGTGAGCGCCGGTAATGGTAAAAATGACGGAAAAGATCAATCCTCCGAGGGCGATTCCGGTAAAATAAATCGTGTTAACCAGTAGGGCCTGCCAGGCCATGTATGATTCATCGATCAGCAGACCGGCAATGAATCCGATGCCTCCCAGGCAAATCAACAGGAGCAGACCGCGCCTGAGCCCGGGATTGATTTCGAACCTGGTATTCTCCAGGAGCACCTTCATTTCATCATATCGACTCATGGTTGCGTCTCCAGCTTACGGATATAATTGACAACATCCCATCTTTCCTGTTCGGTGGTTGCGTATCCCAGGGGTGGCATTACAGCCCCGCCGAATTTGATTTTTTTATGGATATAGCCATCGTTGAATTGATGGGAGATTGAAATCAGGGCCGGGGCGATCATCCCCAGTTTGTTTATTTCGGTGGTAGCGAATCCCTCTTCATTGGTTTCACGGGAATCGCTGTGACAGACAATACAATAGGTGTCGAAAATGTACTTGCCGTTTTCCAGGGAGGTGACTGATTGTGGTACGGGATTTTTGGTCGCTGTTTCCGGTGTAATTTCAGCCACCTGGTTGGCAAATCGGTCTGCCGGATTATCCACCATTTTCCCTTCGATAGAAACGCTGCCGATGGGAAAGGATTGCATGCTTCCCGGTTCTTGCGGTTTGATGCTGATTTGATCGAACATATCCGTTACAAAATTCAGTATTACCGATTTCGCGGGCAAGTTGATGCCGCAAATAACCAGGAACAGAGCTGTTAACAGAAGGATTTTAGTTTTCAACGATAACCTCCTCAGCCTGATGTTTTTTCAAAATGAGTTCAACTTCGGCCAGGGCTTTGTCGTCACATGGAACGACAATGCCGAACCGGTCCCTCATAAATCGATTATAGTTTTTGTACTTTTTGCTGCGAGGTTTTCCGTGACGCATAGTATCTCTGATGATCAGAAAAAACAGACCGCCGATGGTAAAATAAATCGATAACAAAACCGACATTTCGAAAGCGATTGGTCCCATGATGGGGATCGAAACAACCGGTTTGCCTGAGACCGGCAGGATCCACATCAAGGTCATCTTGACAATGATAAAGATAGCAAGACAGAAACCGGTGACACCTCCCAGGAGGGTAAAAAACGGAATCCTGCTCTGGGGATTTCCCAGTGCATGATCGATTTCATGACGCGGACACGGAGTATGGGTGGTGATGCGTTGGAATCCTTTGTCCCGCAACTCTTTAATAGCGGCGCAGGTATCATCCAGGTATTCAAAGGTGGCCCAGACTCCGGAAAAAGCCTTACTCATTTTTCTTCCTCATGGGTGGTTTAAGGGTCTCTTTCATTTCAGCGACAGCAATGGAAGGCATGATCTTGACAAAGATAAAGAACCACATGAAAAACCAGCCAAAACTGCCAATCGTAATCCAGATCTCTACCCATTCAAAGGTATAGGTTCCCCAGGCAAAGGGATCAAAACCGTGCGCCAGGGAGGTCCCCACGATGTTGAACCGCTCCAGCCACATTCCCACGTTTACCAATAAGGAGATAATAAACAGGGTCGGGAGGTTGTTTCTTAACTTCTTGAACCAGAGGGCAACAGGAACCAGACAATTGCAGAACACCATTAACCAGAAATACCATTTCATCTCGCCAAAAGGCCTGAACCAGAAAAGTGCCCGTTCAAATTTGGCACCGCTGTAGTAGGCGATAAAGAACTCGGTGGCATAGGCATAGGTGACGATCAGGCTGGTAAAAATAATCATTTTGGCCATTCCGCCCAGATCCTTGATGCTGATAATAGCTGAAAAACCGGGAAAGGCTGATCGCAACGGTATCATGATGGTCAGCACCATGGCACAACCGGAAAAGATTGCCCCGGCGACGAAGTAGGGAGCAAATATGGTGGAATGCCAACCGGAAAGACTGGACATGGCAAAATCCCACGACACGATGGAATGAACGGAGAATACCAGGGGGGTGGCTATGGCCGCAAAAAGCAGGTATCCCCTCATATAGTGAATCCATTGATGATTGGTTCCTTTGAATCCCAGGGCAGGTATACTGTAAAGGAAACGCTTCAATCCCTTGGATTCGTCCCGAATCGCTGCCAGGTCGGGAATCAGTCCCAGGATAAAAAAAGCGATGGACACCGACATATAGGTGGAAATAGCAAAGACATCCCAGAGCAGAGGAGATTTGAAATTGACCCACAACTCCCGCTGATTGGGATATGGCATTAGCCAGTAGGCAAACCAGGCCCGTCCCAGGTGAATGATAGGAAAGAGACCGGCTGTCATGACTGCAAAAACGGTCATGGCTTCTGAAGCCCGGTAAATGGAGTTTCTAAAAGGAGCCCTCACCAGGTAGAGCACAGCGGAAATCAGGGTTCCGGCATGACCGATTCCAATCCAGAAGACAAAGTTGGTAATATAAACGCCCCAACTGATGGGATGATTGATTCCGCTCCATTCCAGCCCATGCCTTAACTGAACCGAGAAGGCAAACACACCCATACTCAAGGCGCTCAGTACCATCAGGAAGCCGATGATCCACTTTTTCCCGGGTGGCACCATCGATTCCACAACGCTGTCGTTAATTGTTCCGTAGGTGATCTGACTCACAATTGCTCCTAAGCTTTTCTGTTGTTCAGGTTAACTTTCTTCAGGTAACTGACCGCGGGTTGATAGTTTAATTCGGCCAGTTGGGTATATTTGCGCTTGTTTTTCTGTTTGATCCTGTAGATTTGACTGTTCTTGTCCTTGATGTTACCGAACACGATGGCATTGGCCGGGCAGGCCTGTTGACAGGCGGTTTGAATCTCCCCGTCACGAATGGTTCTGCCCTGATCCCTGGCTATATCCTTCATTTCCCTGATACGGTGCTGACAGAAGGTACACTTCTCCATAACCCCTTTGGAACGCACAGAAACAGCAGGATTTAGCTGCAAATGCAAGGGGGAAGGAAATTGATAAGATCTCCAATTGAATCTTCTCTGGGCGAAGGCACAGTTGTTTGAACAATAGCGTGTTCCGACACAACGGTTGTAAATCATGGCGTTCAAACCGTCGGGTGTCTGGTAGGTTGCATATACGGGACAAACCGGTTCACAACCGGCGTTATCACATTGCTGGCACATTTGAGGGGAATAGTAGGTTTCCAGCTTTCCGGTTTCGGGATTTTTTTCAAAATAACGTGAAATTCTCAGCCAGGACATCTCTCTTCCCAAGGCGGCGCGATTTTTCCCTACCATGGGGATATTGTTCTCTGCATAACAGGCTATTACACATGCAGAACAGCCGATACAGCGATCCAGATCGATTGCAATTTCCCATTTATACGGGTCGTGGTATACGGGAGTTGTTATCTGATCGCTCATAGCCGCATGGGTTTTGACATTTTCTTCCATGGGATCGTAAAAGCTGTGTTTGTTTTCCCTGGGCACGGTATAGAACCGTTTCTTCAGATGATGCCCCTTTGATGCATGATCGATATCATGCCCCTGGGTTTTCCCGAGGGAAACGGTCTGGATAAATCCTCTGCCTTTCTGGCTCCTGTCGGCCAGCCCCCTGTCGATAATGGATTGATCCGTATTGATATCCAACCTGTGCTGACCATCCATGGTGACCAGATCAGCAGCCTTACCCAGCGAACGGATAGATTTTATCTCTCCCTGAAAGCAGAGATCTCCGGAGAGAAAGTCCCATTTCCAGGGCAGCAGTTCCATTGCATTGATGCCAACTTTTCTGGGACGGACTTTCACATCATCCCCGGATTCAAGAATGGGAATAAACTTGCTGCGCCCCCTGCTGCTTTTGTAAGTTGGGAAAAGAACACTTCTTCCCAATCCGGCAGGAATTGCAACAGTGTTATCCTCAATGCCATGATAAACCCAAACCCCCAGTTTTACCTTGCTTTGGGACGTTTCCAACTCGACCAACTCACCATGTTTAATGGACAGGCGTTCAGCGGTTTGCGGGTTTACTTCCAGCCAGGAATCCCAGACAACCTGGGTTAAGGGATGGGGCGTTTCCAGTAACCATGTTTTGTTTCCACCTTTAGCATTGCTATTGTGGAGGTTGGAGTTGACAGCAAGGAGAGTAATACTGTCAGTACCAGTCTCGGGAGGGACCGGTTTTCTGGAAAACACCCCACTCCTTAGAGGGAGGGATCGAGGCGTGAAATTTCTGTAAGTACAACCTTTCCGTAAACTCTCATTCCAGAATCTGGCAAAAGGCTGTCGGTTTTTAACTGTTTTTTGAATTTCGCTCCAGGCATTCTTAAGATACTGTTGAAAGTCAGCCGCCTCAAAACCTCTGAATTCCATCTGGTTTCCCAGGGACAGAAAAAGATCTCCCAGTCCCATGGTGTCGAATTGGGGCACATTGTCCATCACAGCTTGTTGGATGGTGAAAAGCCCGTTTCTCGGTTTGGCATCACCCCAACTTTCCAAAAAGTGAGAGGTGGGCAAATGCAGGTCAGCCAGGGTTGATGTTTCATCGTTCTCCGTCGAGAGGGAAACCACAAAGGGAGCTTTCTTGAGGGCTTTTTCAAAGCCGGACTGCTTCGGAAGGGTGAAAACGGGATTAACATTTTCTATGATAACCAGATCAAACCGGCCCGCTTTCATCTTTTGAATGGCGCCATCAATTTGCTCCAGACTGCTTCCACCGGATTTGTAGTCAGCCCCGAAGAGAACTGTTTCGCCTATGTTGCCGGCAAGGTAGTTCAGCAGATTTACCGCAATCTGCAAATCGGTTGCTTGAGCTCCGGCAACACAGTTTCCGCCAGCCAGAGCCAGGCTCTTTCCCTTTCTGTTGAACTTCTTCGCCAATTCGTTGATTTTCGGTTTGGATATTCCAGTTTTATCAAGGCTTTTATCGATCGGTAAGCTGTCCAGGTAGGTACGAATGGGTTTTATCTTTGACCTGCTGATATTCGGAGGATGTTCCAACAATTCCCTGCAGACAGCCAGGGCGATATAGGTTTCTGAACCCGGCGCACAAGAAATCCATTCATCAGCATTTGATCCTGTCAACGTGACATGCGGGCCTACATGAACGAACTCGCCTTTTCTGCCATTATTCAGGCTGTGCATTTCCGAGAAATCAGCCGTCAATTGAACAGGATTGAGCCAGCTTTCCAGGAAGTCTGATCCGAAATTTAAGAGGAACTCAGCTTTGTCCAATGCATAATGGGGAATTTCGGCACTACCGAAACACAACCGGTTTGCCTCCGACACGCTGTTCACTGACATCAGATCCAGTTCCAGCGTAGTCCCTCCCCCGGCTTGTTTCATCCAGCTTGATAAAAGAGAGGGGAAGGTCCCGCTCTTGGGTGGTCCCAAGTATAGAATTCGTTTTCCCTGTTTGTTTTTCAGCGGCTTTAACTTGGAGACAATCAGCGAAATGCCATCTTCCCAGCGTATGGCTTTTCTGATGCCGTCAACAACATAGACTGGCCCGCTGGCTCGGGAAGGACTATACAATCCCTGCAATATGGATTGCCCCTGGGCACAAATTCTTCCCTTGCTGACGGGGTGATGCGGATTTCCTTCCGCTTTTATCGCTCTTCCTTCCCGGGTTCGGATCACCAGACCGCAGGCAGCCGAACACTCCATACAGGTTGTCGCATAGTGAACGGACTTGCCGGGGACGTAATCGACAGGTGGTACCAGCAATGGTATCAGTTTTTCCACAGGATCGGATTGACAACCCGCCAGAGTTGCGGCGGCTCCACCCACTGCTGACATTTTAAGAAAGTTTCTCCGATTTAGACTGGTTTTCATCAAAGTCCTTTATTTGTGACAAGCGTAACAATCTGTAGATCCGGTCAGGGTGCCTTCGGCAGCCTGAGATTTAACTTCTTGGATAATGCTTCCTCCCCTGAAATTTCTGACGGGCGAGATGATCTTGCCATTGATGGTGGGCTGAGCCGTTTTGTGACACTCCAGGCACCATCCCATACTTAAATCGTTTATCATGGTGTTGATGGAAAGCAGATCCAGCTGATCGATATCTCCATGGCAATCCGTACAGTCTATTCCGACCCTGATGTGACTCTTGTGGGAAAAGTGAACAAAATCGGGCACATCATGGATTTTTTTCCAGGCAATGATCTCTTTGTTGTTCCAAAACTCTATTAGTTTCGCGATCTGTTCAACCTGGGATTCATCCGTCCCTTTGACAACACGATGACATCCGATGCAGCTTTCCATTGAGGGAGCTCCCGAACTGTTTGAGCGCCTGGCGTATGTGTGACAAAACTCGCAGGGGATTTCGTTTTTGCCGGCATGATTCTTATGGCTGAACTCAATGGGTTGGCTAAAGTCTTCCGCGTCTACAGCCGGGGCTGTACTCAGGATGATACCTATCGTCAAAACGATGGCGATTCTACGGATTTTCATGTTTGTCGGAAGTTAGATGTCAATTGTTGGATTGATTCTTTCCTGGTTGAACTCCGGACCTTGAGATCGGCCTGCTGTACAGAATTCTACGTTATCCTTCCCCTTCAAAAGGATCACGACAAGAAGAGTAATCTTGACTTTTTTGTTTTTTATTTACCTTATGGAATCAACAATAAAAAACAATCGGTGATATTCCCTATTTTTACCCGGGAAGTTACCTAGATTCAGATGTGATTTTGAATTTCCGTAATTTTGAGGAACCAACCCGCTATCAACAAATGAAGCGGGAGACGGATAGCTAAGCGTTTACCGTTTCGGTCTTTAGGCGGCTATTTTTCCAGATGGGTAATTCCATGGCGGATGGCGAACTTGGTCAGTTCGGCGATATTACGAATATCCAGTTTATTCATGATATTGATGCGATGGGCATCGACCGTTTTAGCAGCAATATGGAGATGCGCGGAGATTTCTTTGGAAGTGTATCCTTCTGCGATAAGTTGCAAAACTTCTCTTTCTTTGGCAGTCAACTGTGCGGGAGTGGAACCCGGTTTTCGATCCGAGGCCTGCACAAAATCTTCAATCACAACCCCGGTGATTTCAGGGCTGAGATAGCTTTTGCCTTCATGAACCGAATGAATGGCTGAGATGATATCTCTGCCGGAGCAGTCCTTGAGCAGGTAGCCTGAAGCCCCGGCCTTCAGCATCTCCATGACGATATACTTATCCGAATGCATGGAGAGGGCAATAATCCTGCAACCTGCAACCTGCTTTCTGATTTGGCGGGTCGCTTCGGTGCCGTTCATATCGGGCATGTTAATGTCCATGACCACGATATCCGGAGAGAGCTCCTCTGCCAAATCAACAGCCTCTCGCCCGTTGCCGGCTTCCCCGATTACTGTCAGATCATTTTCCTGCTCGAGCATGGATCGGATTCCCTCTCTCATCAACTTATGGTCATCGACCAGCAGTATCTTTATCATAATTCTACTCCGGCGAATCTGTTGTTAAAACGTTTTTCAGGGGAGCTTTGATACTCACATGGGTTCCCTCTTCCAGTACGGATTTAATTTCAAGTTGTCCGCCTAACAAACGCAGTCTTTCCCGTATACTGAACAATCCGAAGCCCCCTTTTTCATCGGGACTGATACTCTCTTCCGTTAATTCAAATCCTTTGCCGTCGTCCACAACATCGATCTGTATCTGGCTTTTTACTTTCCTGATCATGACTTTGAGCTTACTGGCATCAGCGTGTTTGATAATGTTAATGATCAATTCCCTAACAGATCTGAACAGATGTATTCTGACATCCTCCTCCAGGTATTTTTCCTGATGATCATCTTCGAAGTCCGTTTGCAAGTGATGCAGACGTTCGGTCTCTTCAATAAGACCCGAAAGAGCCGCTTCCAGTCCCATTTCATAAAGAACGGGAGGGCTGAGTTGAAAGGTCAGGTAACGGGTCTGTTGAATGACCTCTTTTATCATTTGGTGAACGGTGGTCAAATCGTGAATGGTTTCCGATTTTTTCAATTTTTTTGACAGCAGTTCAATTTTTAAATTGGAGATGGCCAGCGTAGAACCGATAGAATCATGCAGGTCACCGGCTATCTGTCTTCGTTCACGCTCTTCGGTCAACTGAACCTCTGATGCCAATTGCCTGAGACGATCCTCGCTTTTGCGAAGCGAGTTTTCTATCATGGCTTTTTCGAAAATTTCTTTGCTAAGCTGACTATTCTTCTCAGCTACCATCCTTGACCTATCGTCGACTTCGGATTTGTATTCCTGAAATATTTTTCCGATTCTGCGAGAGAAGGCAACGGAAATAGTAATCGCGATAGTGATAAAGAACAGAAAAAGCGCGGTTAGATAAATGATTTTATTGATTATGTTCTTCTGCAGAGCTTCTATTTTTTTCTGTGTTTTCAATCCTTCAATGCTGTCCGGATAAAAGCTTTTGGCGATTAACCAGTTCCAACGGGCGTAGTGTCGGTAGTACATGAGTTTTCTGACGGATTCTGATGAATCGACCTTACTTTCCCAGATTTCGATAAACTCTTCAGTTTCGTTTGGTGTCTTGTTGAAAAGTTCCCGGAGATAGGGATTACCCCTTGCGTCTTTGGTATTGATATTAAGAACACTTCCAACCAACTCAGGATGATGGTTATCCATTAAAACACCCAACCCGGTCTTTTCACCGTTTATTAGTTCGTAGATCTCAAAGTTTATTTTGAAGTCCGGTTCATCCTGGTATTGTTTCAAACCATCAAGAATTTCTCTTTTAACATGCTTTTCAATATCTTTGTGTAAAATTCCGAATCCGACATACCAGTTATATCGTTCAAAGTGTTTTAAAAAGACCAGTCCGCTGTCGGCCTTGTCTTTTGAATCGGGCGGTAACCTCTTCTCATAGTCAAAATACAACTCACTTTGCGTACTGGTCTTAACCGATATTTTTTTCAACAGGGCCAATCCTTCCTTGTCAGCGAAGTCGGAAAACACAATCTCGGATTTGATCGCATCATTTCGAGCCAGCGTAATAACATGCCCATATTGGTTGACCCAATAGCAGGTGAAGTCTTCCTCCCTGCGAATAGATTGAATTGAATCGATAATAATTTGCTTGATCTCCTGATCGGATTTTTGCTGGCTGTAAGTGTCTGCGATTACTTTGGCAATCTTGTGTGCCGAATAGGTTTTCCTTTTCAACTCATTTCGAAGATGACCACTGATTCGATCATTCTGCAGGGAAAAATCTTCCAGTTCCAGATCAATCAGGTTTTTTATCTTCTCTTTCTGGATGTAGATATAGTCGTTTTTGATCTTATCAAACTCAACAATAAAATCCTTGTAGTAACTGGAGATGAACAGATACCCCATGCTCAGAGACAATAATCCAATGATCAGGAGAAGACCCAACAGATTCAGTCTAACTATGTTTTGCTCTTTAAATAGTTTCTTCAGCATGGTCTTCCGGTCTGCAGTTTGACTCGTTCTGACGGTGTTAATCGGAATAGTGACCTTATTGTCACATGATAGGTAACAGAATCATGAATTTTAGTGAAGTGGTTTGTGGGAGGACCGATTTGTATAAGGTCGTGCAGATCCCTCAAAGAGTTAACCCGAAGCAGAGCAATGATTGTTGTCTTTAGTTCCCCGTTATTAATATGGCAGGATCGCGATTAGTTGGTGGCAATAGTTTGGTACTGGCGTGATATCCCAATTTGTTATATCGATATATGTAGTAAATGAATCCATTTTAATCTGGTTTTATTAGCCACCTTCATCAAAAGGGAAACGGATGAATGAGATAAAGAGAGTCGCAATATTTGGTGCTGGCGCAATGGGAGCCTATTTTTCCACCTGTTTTTTCAAAACAGAAGGATTCGATACAGCGTTGGTGGCCAAAGGGGAACGTCTCAAGCGTTTAATGGATGAAGGCATCGTAGTCAATGGAGAGACTTACCGTATCCCCGTTGTCGATCCGGGAAACGGGGTTAACGAGTTCGATCTTATCATATTTGCACTGAAGCATCATCATTTGGTAAATGTTGCAGGCGATCTGAAAAATCTGGTTGGAAACAATACGACGATCATCTCCGTCATGAACGGCCTGGACAGTGAAGGGATGATCGGAGCGGAGTACGGAGAAGAAAAGGTCCTTTATACTGTTTCCGTTGGTATCGATGCACTTCGGGAAGGCAACCGGGTGGTCTACACCAGGCCTGGCATTCATTATTTCGGTGAAGCCAGAAACGATACCACCAGTGAACGGGTACTGAAGGTGCAGCAAGCCTTTGACAAGGCGGGAATCCAGTATAAGACACCACCGGATATGATTCGAACCATGTGGTGGAAGCTGATGATTAATGTCGGGATGAACCCGGTATCAGCTGTGATGAGAGCCCCCTTCGGTGTTTTTCAGACATCCGGGGAAGCTTTAAACCTGATGAAGCGTTCCATGATGGAAGTCATCGAGCTTGCCGGGGCTGAAGGGGTTGACCTCACGGAAAAAGATCTTGAGGATTGGCTGGAAGTTCTCAAAACACTGTCGCCAAAAGGTAAAACTTCAATGCTGCAGGATATAGAGGCCGGTTATAAGACCGAAGTGGAGATCTTCTGCGAGAAAATCGTCAACCTGGGTATTAAACATCGAATCCCCACCCCGGTAAATCAGACCCTGCTAAGCATCATACGGGTACAGGAGAGATTTCCAGCCGGTAAAACCTAGAGATTACATCGGACAAATCGTCATTTTGTGGTCATTGTATGCGAGTAATACAGGATCGAGCACATTGGATTGCTATAGACTAAGATTCATCTGTTCTATCGACAAATGAAAAACTTTCAGTTTTAACCTGGGGCTTTTTGATGGATTGTTCAGAGTCCTATCGGATATCATTAAATTTGGACTATGCGTTTAGCCAAGCAATCAAATCAAGGTTTGTTCGCCCCTGTGATAGTTGCTTGGCAAAATAACAACTTCAGATTCCTGGTTAGGGATCTTCCGTGTCCTAATCTTTACTGATGGTGATTGAGTATGCTGAATAAGCAAGAGCAGATGTACTCGGTGAAATCTCTAGGTAATAGTACTGGCTTCCGGATAGATCCGTAAACGAGCAGGTTCCGCTTTCAGTTGAGTCACATGTCGAGACTTGATTATTATAGTCAAAGTTGTCTTTATACAACTCAATCGTCAAAGTTTCCGTTGTGCTGTAAGTTAATGTATAGTCACTTGTAGAATCTGAGGTCATAAACTTATAGTAGCTCGACAAACCACTCAAGGAATCGCCACCTAGGTATCCTTCATGGGCCGAATCAAGTGTTAATTCCACCTGCTCGGATGTTGAACCCTCCTGCATATCTTTTTTAAACAATGCAATGGTATAAACATGATCAACGGTTCTTCCGTTGGTCAGGGTGAACTCGAATTCTACATTGGCAGTTAATCCGTCAGTAGCGCTTTTATCGGGTTCCTGGAAATCACATTTGAGAAAATCACTAGCTGAATACTGGTTACAGCCAATTGCGTAATCTGTCCCGGATTTTGGACTGACAGAATCAGAATCGGTATTGGCATCAAAAAAGAAAAAGGGATATTGACCCGCACTTGTTGTTGTGAACTTGTAACTCTTCGTTTCCCCTGCCGTCAGAGTCTGGGATGTTGCCTTTCCCAAAGTCAATTCAATTGCCTGCGTATCTCCTGAATCGCCCGTGGTATCGCCATCGCTGTCATCATCACTGGATGACCCGCTGCAACCAATTAAGTAGAATAAAGATATCAATAATACCAGCAATCCTATCGTACCTTTTTTCATAATTTACCTCATGTTTTTATTTTTAATCAAAAAGCAATTACTCATTAACAAAGGCCAAACAAGGGATAGGTAACATCCCGGTTTTCGCTCTTATAATTGAAACGGATAGTGGTTAAGTCTGAAAGCAAAAAATGGAGAATGTGAAAACCTAATTTACAGGAATCATCATTGTCAAAATTTATTCATAAAATTTATTTGTTCAATGATTACAGTTTCTTATTTTAATTCAAATTTGATCGAATCGCGAAAAGGCAGGTCGACTCTTGGCGGTGAAATAGATTCTGTCTGATTCCCGAGCCGGATAAGGGATAGCAGTTAATTTTTGTTTTGCTTTTTGATTTTCATCAAAAGGATTCTGATATTGGTGGGGTTGCGTTTGTCTTTTTCATGGAGGTAATAGATTGTTGGTATCAGGAAAAGCGTCAGGAAAACGGCGACACCGAGGCCGTACACAACACCTATATTCAGAGGACGCCACATGGTTCCGCTTTCGGAACCGAGGACAACGAAAGGCCACTGGTAGAAATTGATCTCCATCCCCAGGGTTATTGGTATCATTCACAGCATAGTGGCGGCAGCAGTCATCAAGACCGATCTCAGGCAGACCATTCTAGCCGTGGTAATAGCTTCCTCCAGATCATATCCCCTGTCCCTCAACTGCCTTGTGTAATCCAGCAAAACTATGGCGTTGTTAACGACAATTCTTGCCAGTGCAATGATTCCAATACCCCCATCCATTACGCTCAGGAGAACCTGATGAATGCCTTACCCCTGAAAACCTCTGCTGAAGGAGGATATGTTTGGATACAAATCAACAATGGGTTTGACGAAGGATAAGAATCGGTTTTCAGCACCATAAAAGCGGGGAAGAGGAGGATATCGATCAAACTCACTCAAGTCTTTATCAAACTGCTAACAAAAAAAGCCGGAAACGACACGAACCGGGTTTGAGCCTGGTTAAGGTTGAGTTCGGCTCCGTGGTTTACTACTCCTGAATTTCCAGTTTCTCCACTACAGGGACGATGACCTTTTGAAAAGGCATGAGGCGTTGGAAGTTCAGTTTGGGGTTGTATTTGCGGATTAGCCAGAAGGGGAGCTCAAATTCGTTCAGGCAGAGGGTCCAGATATTGTCTCCACGCTTGATCTCGTATATCCGGATGGATTCAATCCGGAAGGCGTTCAGGAAGTCCTCTTCGAATTCCTTGTGGTACTCATACCGTTTTTCCTCGAACTGTTCCTTGCTGACAAGATCCATGGGGATAATAATCTGGTCATTGTATTCGATCATACGACCGTATCGGAAACCATTAATCCTTCTGATGCTCTGTGTTGTCACACCCAGCCATTCAGCATAATGACCAAGAGTTTCACCGGTATCCACTCCAATAATGCCATACTTGTACCCGTCCTTCTCGAAGCTTTTCTTAACCGTCAAATCCCCGGTGATCAGGGAGAGATTTACATCTTCCAGAAGCTTGACCTCACCGTCCTTGCCAATCTTGAAACTGGGATAATTCAACTGACCGTTGGTTGCCGGTGCGCCTGCTTCGGGTTCCGTTTTTTCAAGTGATGTTATCTGGGCATGTTTGGCTGCCAGGGCGAGGCTGTCTTCCGGAGTGGGGATTCGCAGGTTTTGTCCCACATAAATGGTTGCCCTGTGATTCAGATTGTTGGCCCAGATCAGATCCTGAAGGGATACCCCATGTCTCCTGGCAATAGTGCCGGCCACGTCACCTTTCTGAACATAATAGAAAAGGCTTCTTTTCTGCTTTTTCTCGATGATGTCAACGGGGATGACAGCAGCGAGTTTGGCAATATCGGGATTGTCCGGAAGTTTTAACTGATACCCTTTTGGAATATGTTTTTGACCGTTGAAAACCGGTTTTCTCAGGGCCGGATTGAGAAACTTGATGGTTTTAAGATCAGTTTTGAAATGAACAGCGATTTTTTTTGCAGGTATGAAACCCGGCATTGTAACTTTTTTAACGGATAAAGGTTTGTCGAGATTTAAAACGCCAAAGTGCTGTTCGCTGTTTTTTGCTACCTTGCGGGCTGCCAGGAACTCCGAATAGAAGTTCCTTGAGGCGAACTTGAAACGTCGTCCGCTATATTCATTGAAAATGGTCTCATAATCCCCTTTTTCTTTTTTTGCCCTCATCATGCTGTTGACACCGTGATTATAAGCGGTAATCGCCAATGCCCAACTTCCCAGCTTTTCGAAGTCCTGCTTTAAAAGCTTTGCGGCTGCATGAGACGCAATAATGGGGTCACGACGTTCATCCACGGTATAATCTATCAACATAAACCGTTTCCCGGTTCCATAGGTAAATTGCCAGATTCCCGCAGCTCCGAATTTGCTATAAGCGTTGTAATTAAATGACGACTCCACATGAGGCAGGTAGGCAAGGTCTTCCGGAAGGTTTTGCTTTCTGAAGATGGACTTGATCTCTTCAAGATACCGACCGGAGCGAACAACCCCGTTGATGAATCGATCCCGTTGACCTCTTTGAAAACGGATATTGTTCATGGCTTCAATTAAGACAAGGGGATCCGGATCAGGACCAAACAGAGCCGCCACCTTCTTCTCTTCATCGGTCTTTAGAGGTTGCTTCTTGGCGATTTTTTCCAGAATACGGACGAAGTGTGCTTTGGTTTTGCGAATCAGGTTGGCGTTGAATCTTCTTGAGCCTTTCTTGCTTCTCGGTTTCAGGTCGATGACGCCATAGACGATAGTCACATCGTTGGCGTCGTGGACGACTCCCTGCTGGGTATGATATTGCGAGTAAATCTGTTCCCAAAAATCGACGTTGGCTTTGATCCCCGGATAGACAGGAAACTGATCCGCAGACTCTGCCTGGGTGGAACTACAAAAACCGATGGAAATCAGGGAGAAGGTAAATAGAAAACCGAGTCTTAAAAACTGATTAATAACAAGTCGCATAACGGATATAAAAAGTGGTTGATTTTAGGATTGATGATCGGTTTCGGGTTCTTCGGTCTGGTCACTGAAATAGGCTGCCATCTCTTCAAGATAGTTTTTAAATCTGTCCGGAATGGTATCGAGTGGCTTGATCCTGCGACTCAGACGCTTTATGAGTTGCAGGTTCTCTTCCTGATAGGTTTTGTCAGGGGTTTGGTTTTCTGTTTGAACCATCTTTTTGAATTTTCTGGCCAGGGTCGTTCCCGACTGACCTTTTTCCAGAGCAGCGTTTCTTAACTCTTCATATATTTCCGGACTGCAGTTATCATCATTCCTGGCTTTTTGCAGAATATTAACCGCTTCAAAATCCAAACCTTCCTTGGCCCTGGAATGAGATATGATCTCCGGATCCTCCCTGGTAACAAAGAAATAGGCATTGGTCAGCTTGATGGCAGTCGTTTTCTTAATCCTGATTTCATCCCTGCAATACTCCTCAAACTCCTTATAGCCCCAATCCTTGTAGAGTTTGTCGGATGCGACTTTTGTCAGGTGTTCTCCAAACTGGACCCAATTGGACTTGAATATCTTTGCTGATTCGAGAAGACGCATCCGATACGAATTAGGATCAATCTGTTTCAGCATCTCCTCAATGTTGTTCGTTTGCATTCCTTAAAACCTCTCTCCTTAGAAAAAAAATTAATTCTGGCCTGAGCCTGGCTGAATTCTGTTCGTTCTTGATTCCAGAATCTGCCATTCATTGAGATATAGCTGTAGATGAGGACGATTTCCCGATTCTACTTCGCCCTTAAGCAGGTCTCTTAACATCTGTTGTTCATCCATGAATGCCTTGCCGGTCAGAAATCCACCAAAGAACGCCAACCGCAGCCAGAGCAGGTATGTGGTGATGGCATCGAACTCGTTGTATGCGACAATCTTATCAAGTGCATTCTCCAACCACAAGCTGGCAACTTGGTTCCCATCAACCGAGATTTTCCCTGGAAACCCGCAGGCAGTGGCCATTTCATGTAATGATGGTGATGATTTTCCCCATCCACCGATGATCTCTGTTAGGTCGATATTGTGCTCACTTCCCCTGGCAAAATAGTCGATACCTTCCCATGGTTTTTCGGGTCTTCTGCTGAAATCCGCTGCTTGAACGCTATTAATAGCAGCCCGCTGGATCAGGATCTTGAGATCGGATCGGTGGGAATTATAACCCACCAGTTGTGGCCGGTGCTTACCGATAGTACCCAGGAACAGGTCCAGGATAACATATTCTTCAGACTCTTTCTCACTTCCCGGATCTTTGGGCAGGGATCGAAGGCTCAGGGAGACCTTGCCCTGATTAAGGGTTCGGGTAATCATTGCAATTGAAACCACCCGGCAGAGTACTGTTTTCAAATAGGGCATGGGGTCTTCATCCGTTGCTCCTCCCCTTTCCCACATCTCCTTGAAGACCGATGCTTCATCCAAATCATCCGCCAACTGGTAGATAACCCTGCCGGTCACCGCATCGGGTACCCACTCACAATCAAAAAACCAGATCTTGTTTTGAACTGTCTTGAACATGCCTGCTCCGTTTGGGTGATTGGATGGTCAGGAACTATTTGACTGTTGGAATCTGATAAGCTGTCATCTATTGATCCCGATTTCAAGTGATGATAGTCCGCTCCGTGTTCGAACATCAATGGATTCCGCTTCTCGCTTGCTATTTATTATAGTGATTATCTGATTCAGTACTTTGGCCTGAATTTGGAGGAACTTATCCGGTTCATGTGTGTGATCCTTTTTCTTGAAACAGTAACGGTTCGTTTTTTTGTTCTGTCCCGAATCATTGAAAGGAATCAGATGCCCCGGAATTGTTAAGTCTGTATTAGAAAGCCAAGTAACCCTAATTTTTAAAGGTTACAAAAATTTTGATTAATTATATTGACAGTTTATACTCCTGGTGGTTATCATTTAAAGTTAACATTTCAGAATCATTTAAAATTCTGTTTCCAGACTAAAACATGAATTTTTCCTGCCTTAAAGTAAAAAACAGCTGTTTTCATCAATCCCGCTCAGAAACGCAATCTTGCTTTAAAAAACGTTTTCGTAAAAGAAAGCCCTCAAAGGGACAAATTGTAAATATTCATAATAGTAAGTCAGTATTTTGAATGGCTGCCTCGCAGTGATTCAACTCTGTTCTTATTCCCGTTATGTCGGGGCTATGGATAGATTTTGATCTTATTCTTTGTTTTTGATCGAGACAGTCGCGAAAAAATATTAAACAACGTACACATCCCCCAAAGAGCAAAAATGTATAAATATCCTCATATCCAGAGATTTCGAGTCGATTTTGGAAAGATTCAATCCATTATAGATCCACCGTCACTCTTGAAGATTCAAAAGGATTCATATGACTGGTTTCTTCAAAAGGATGTTGCACCGGAGAATCGGTTGAACCAGGGATGGGAAGCAGTTTTCACCTCCGTTTTTCCCATATCGGATTTTGGCGGGACCTGCACACTGGAATATGTTTCTTATCGCTTGGGAGAGCCTAAGTATGACGAAATGGAATGTAAAATCAGGGGCGTTACTTACGCGGCCCCGATCAGGGTTTCCCTGCGGTTGATCATTTGGGAAAAGGATGAGAAGACCGATCAGCGCAGAATCCATGACATTAAGGAACAGGAGATTTATCTGGGAGAATTCCCGTTGATGACCGATACCGGCTCTTTTATTGTCAACGGGACGGAGAGGGTTATTGTCAGCCAGTTGCATAAGTCGTCGGGTGTGTTTTTCAATCACGACAAGGGGAAAACCCATACTAGCGGCAAACTGCTCTACTCTGCCAGTATTATCCCGCAGCGGGGATCCTGGATCGATTTTGAATTTGATGCCAAGGATCTGTTGTTTGTCAGAATCGATCGCAGGCGGAAATTTCTTGCGACAGTATTTCTCAAGGCTTTGACCTTTTCCCAGAGGGAGGATAAAAATCCCGAGCCTTATACGGATCGGGATCTGTTGGATCGATTTTACTACACCGAAACCATCATTCTGGAAAAAGCGTTTGGTAAGGACGAAGAGGCGTGGGAGTTTGCAAAGCATTTTGATCCGCAGTCTTCACAGAACCAAAGGGCGGTAGATGACATCATTAATCCTGAAAACGATCAGGTTATCGTCAACAAAGGTAAGAAGATTTCCAAGTCATCCATCAGGAAAATCCAGGATGCAGGTGTCACCGTAATTCCCACCAATGTTGAAGATATCATCGGCAGGTACTCACTAGACGAGATCAAGGATAAAAACGGTGACGTTATTGTGGGAACCAACGGGGTGATCACCAAGGAGATCCTCAAAAAGCTGATCGAAAACGAGGTGACGGAAATCACTTTGCTTTTTATCGGCAATAAAACCATCGGACCGGCATTCAGGAATACCCTGGCGGCTGACAAGGTGAATACTCCGGAAGAGGCGATTATCGAGATTTACAAGAAGATGAAACCCGGAGATCCGCCGACTCTGGAAGTTGCAAAAAGCATGTTGCAAAACATGTTCTTCCGTCCGGAACGGTACGATCTGTCCCGGGTAGGAAGGATGAAAATTAATAAGAAACTGGGTCTGGATTCGGATCTGGATTTTACGATTCTCACTGATGAGGATATTTTTGCCGTGGTGGAATATCTGCTCAGGGTGAAGGACGGTGCAGGCGGTACCATAGATGATATCGATCACCTGGGGAACAGACGTGTTCGCGGTGTCGGTGAGCTTTTGGAAAACCAGGTTCGAATCGGCCTGGTTAGAATGGAAAGAGCCATCAAGGAACGTATGTCTCTTCAGGAGACTGAAACCATGATGCTTCATGATATTGTCAATTCCAAACCGGTTTCAGCAGTCATTAATGAATTTTTCGGCAGCAGCCAGTTATCTCAATTTATGGATCAGACCAATCCGCTGTCCGAGATTACCCACAAAAGAAGACTGAGTGCTCTCGGTCCCGGTGGTTTAACAAGAGAACGAGCCGGATTTGAGGTAAGGGATGTCCATACATCCCACTATGGTCGGATTTGTCCCGTGGAAACGCCTGAAGGACCCAATATCGGCCTGATCTCTTCTATCGCCACATATGCCCGACTGAATGAGTTCGGTTTTATTGAAACACCCTACCGGAAAATCGAAGAAGCCGGTGTAACCGATGATATTTCTTATCTGTCGGCAATCGATGAGGGGAAGTATAAAATTGGCCAGGCCAACGCGCCTATCGATCCGAACGGGAAGTTTGTAAGAGAGATGGTTAAAGCCAGGGTCGAAGGCGAATTTAAGATGGTTCGCAAGGAAGAGGTTGAGTATATGGATGTCTCGCCCAAACAGCTCGTATCGGTTGCAGCTTCCCTGATTCCGTTTCTGGAGCATGACGATGCCAACAGGGCTTTGATGGGCTCTAACATGCAGCGTCAGGCTGTACCGGTTGTTCAGCCGGAAGCTCCCTTTGTGGGAACGGGAATCGAATACCAGGTTGCCCATGATTCCGGTTCTTGTATCGTAGCAAGACGATCCGGTGTTGTTGACAGGGTGGATGCGGAAAGAATCGTTATTGAGGCCGAGGTGGATCTCTCATCCGATCAGTCAGCTATCGAAGCCAATGTGGATATTTATCACCTGAGAAAATACAACCGCTCCAACCAGAATACCTGTATTAACCAGCGACCAATCGTCAAGGTCGGTGATCGGGTTGAGTCGGGCCAGATTGTCGCCGACGGCGGAAGTTGCGACAATGGTGAACTGGCTCTTGGACAGAATATCCTCATCGCGTTCATGCCCTGGCATGGGTACAATTACGAAGACTCCATTCTGGTAAGCGAAAAACTGCTTCACAAGGACAGGTTTACTTCGGTTCATATCGAGGAACTGGAGGTTTTGGCCAGGGATACCAAACTGGGTAAGGAACTGATTACCAGGGATATCCCCAACGTCAGTGAATTTGCCCTGAGAAACCTTGATTCATCCGGTATTATTCGAATTGGTAGTTATGTAAAATCCGGAGACATTCTGGTCGGGAAAACAACACCCAAGGGTGAGATGCAGTTGAATCCGGAAGAAAAGCTGCTGAGAGCCATCTTTGGTGAGAAAGCGGGTGATGTACGGGACACTTCGCTTAGGGTTCCCCAGGGAATTCAAGGAGTTGTGATTGATGTGAAGGTCTTCAATCGACGCGGGGTTGAAAAAGACGAACGAACCAAGGAGATCGAAGCGGCAACACTCCAAAAAATCGATGACGATTACTTTGATGAGGTAAGGATTGTAAAGAACAATCTGATCATCAAAGCATTGCCTTTGCTTGAGGATCAACCCCTGCTTCACAATATCCTGTCTCCGACGACCCATGAGATTATGATTCAATCCGGGGATAAACTGGATAAGGAGTCTTTCACAAAAATCCCCACAGATTCCTGGAGGGATATTGCCATTGAGGATCAGGATAAGAACAATCAGTTGCAGGTGATGTTGAGAAACGCCATCTCGCAGCTTGAGCTGTTGAAAAACATCCACGAAAGCAAGCGGGAACACGAAAGTCGCACCGATGATTTGCAACCGGGGGTGATTCGCGCAATCAAGGTTTATATTGCCATGAAACGCCGTCTTTCGGTTGGAGACAAGATGGCAGGACGTCATGGAAACAAAGGGGTTATCTCAAGGATTATTCCGGTGGAAGAGATGCCGTATATGGAAGATGGCAATCCCGTAGATATTGTACTGAATCCTTTGGGGGTTCCGTCTCGTATGAATGTGGGGCAGGTACTTGAAACCCATCTGGGTCTGGCTGCCAGATACCTCGGAGATCAACTGACGGAGGTCCTGCAAGCCATGTCACCCGTTGACGAGATCCGTGATTTCATCAAGCAGGTTTACCAGACCGACTTTGTTACCGACTATATCGACGGTCTGGATGACGATGAAATTATGGAATTCGCCAGAAAGTACAAGGATGGATTTTATTTCTCCACACCGGTATTTGATGGGGCTCATGAAGAGGATATTCACCGCATGCTGGATATGTCGGGATTGGATCGTTCCGCCCAGATGGAGTTGTATGACGGCAGGACCGGAGATAAGTTCGATCAGAAGGTAACGGTAGGGTATCTCTATATGATGAAGTTGCACCACTTGGTGGATGACAAACTGCATGCCCGCTCCATCGGACCGTATTCACTTGTGACCCAGCAGCCGCTGGGAGGAAAAGCGCAATTTGGAGGACAGCGATTCGGTGAGATGGAGGTCTGGGCCCTAGAGGCCTATGGTGCCGCATATACATTGCGGGAACTGCTCACCGTCAAATCTGACGATACGGCGGGGCGTAACAAGATCTATGAAGCGATTGTCAAAGGAAATCATGATTACAAAGCGGGAATCCCCGAGGCATTTAAGGTATTGATCAACGAATTGAAATCACTTTGCTTGGATTTCGAGCTTATTAAAGAAGAAGGATTTTTAGAGGAGATTTAAGAACGAAAAGAAAAACTCAATTTAAAATCATCGAATTCCAAACACTGACGCATAAAACTGGAGGTTCTTTTGAATAAACCTGATTATAACGAACCAATTGATCCGCAAGATTTTTTCGCTGTAAAAATCAGTCTGGCTTCAGCGGAGACGATCTCATCCTGGTCACACGGTGAAATCAAAACTTCAGAAACGATTAATTACAGAACTTTCAAGCCCGAGCGGGACGGTCTCTTTTGTGGCAAGATATTCGGCCCGGTGAACGATTATGAATGTATCTGTGGAAAATACAAGCGCATGAAGCATCGGGGTATCACCTGTGAAAAATGTGGCGTCGAAGTGATTCAATCCAAGGTCAGAAGAGAGAGACTGGGACACATCAAGCTGGCTTGTCCGGTATCTCATGTCTGGTTTCTCAAGGGTCTGCCAAGCCGGCTCGGAAATATCCTTGATATGACGCTCCGAGACCTGGAAAGGGTACTCTATTTTGATTCCTATATCGTTTTGGATCCAAGTGATACCGATCTTCAGACAAATGATGTTATCGAAGAGAATCAATACCGGGAATTGATGGAGCAGTATCCGGATTTCAGGGCTGGAATGGGTGCTGAAGCCATCAAGGAACTCCTGGAAGAGATGGAGATCGACGAAATCAGTAACGAGTTGCGTGAAGAATTGCTCAGCGCAACATCGGAAGCCAAGCGGAAGAAAATCATAAAGCGATTGAAGGTGGTTGAGTCTTTCAAGGATTCCGGCATTGATCCGGCGAATATGATCCTGGAAGTGATTCCGGTGATTTCACCTGAACTCAGACCCCTCGTTCCGCTGGAGGGAGGTCGATTTGCAACCAGTGATCTCAACGATCTTTACCGCAGGGTGATTCATAGAAACAACCGGTTGAAGCGGCTAATGGATCTGAATGCGCCCGAGATAATCGTCAAAAACGAAAAGCGAATGCTGCAGGAAGCGGTTGATGCCCTGTTTGATAACGGTCGACGCGGTCGGCCCATTTTGGGCACCAACAAGAGACCCCTGAAATCTTTGAGTGACTCCCTGAAAGGAAAGGGCGGGAGATTTCGTCAGAACCTGCTGGGTAAGCGTGTAGACTATTCCGGACGGACAGTTATCGTGGTTGGTCCCGAACTGAAACTAAACCAGTGCGGTCTTCCCAAAAGAATGGCGCTGGAACTTTTCAAGCCCTTTATCTTTAACAACCTGATTGAAAACGGACATGCAGCGACAATCAAGGTTGCCAAAAAGATGGTGGAAAATAATGATCCTGAGATCTGGCCGGCTCTTGATTCAGTTATTGTGGATCATCCCATAATGCTCAATCGTGCACCCACACTCCACAGGTTGGGAATACAGGCTTTTTATCCGGTATTGATCGAAGGTAAGGCCGTTACTCTGCATCCACTGGTATGTTCTGCATTTAACGCGGATTTCGATGGCGACCAGATGGCGGTTCACGTACCGCTGACCATTGAATCCCAGGTAGAACTGAAGGTGCTGATGATGGCAACCAACAATATTCTTTCCCCTGCAACGGGTAAGCCGGTTATGTCACCCACACAGGACATGGTACTTGGTGTTTACTGGGTAACCCGGGTCCGTAAGGGAGCAAATGGTGAAGGAAAAGTATTCGCGGACATGGATGAAGTCATCTCTGCCTATGACCACGGATTGCTGCATCTTCAGGCAAAAATCAAGGTTCGCATTGAAGACAAACTGGTGGAAACCACTACCGGTCGCGTTCTATTATATGATGCCGTTCCCGATGATATGCCTTTTGAAACGGTGAACAAGCTTTTTAAGAGGAAAGACATAGAAGCACTGATCGATCACTCCTATCGGGTGGCCGGCAATGTCAAGACCGTGGAAATGTTGGACAACATGAAGGCGCTGGGATTCTTTCACGCTGCCAAGGCGGGGTTTTCTATCAGCATGTCGGACATGGTTATTCCGGAGAACAAAGAGAGTCTGATCAGCAAAGGTTTGACGGAAGTGGAAGAAGTTCAGCAGCAGCACGACAATGGTATCATCACCGATGGAGAACGCTACAACAAGGTTATCGATATCTGGTCGAAAATCACCAATGAGGTGGGCGAGGCTATGCGTGTCTCGATGACTGAAGAGTCCGTCGGGATTGACGGACTTCCAACTCCTAATCCGATTTTTGTGATGGCGGATTCCGGTGCCAGGGGTTCCGAACACCAGAGTCGGCAGCTCGGCGGTATGCGGGGTCTGATGGCTAAGCCTACCGGTGAAATCATTGAAACTCCCATTACATCCAATTTCAGGGAAGGTCTCGACGTGTCACAGTACTTTATCTCAACCCACGGTGCCAGGAAAGGTTTGGCGGATACCGCCCTTAAAACGGCCAACTCCGGATACCTGACCCGAAGGTTGGTGGATGTTTCCCAGGATTGTGTGATTGCAGAAGAGGATTGCGGAACCAATGCCGGTATCATCATCGAGCCGCTTTACGAAAACGGTGAGATTATCCAGAAACTTAGTGAAAGGGTTTTGGGAAGGATTGCAGTTGATGATATTGTCGATCCCTATACCCAGGATTTAATCGTACAATCCGGCGAAATGATCGTGGAGAAACATATTGAGGATATCGATAAAATCGGTGTGGAAAGAGTGAAAATCCGCTCGGTCCTCAGTTGCGAAAGCACCAAGGGAATCTGCGCCAGGTGCTACGGTCGGGATCTTGCCCGAGGAAATCTGGTCAGTGTAGGTGAAGCTGTTGGTGTTATCTCGGCCCAGTCCATCGGCGAACCCGGAACCCAGCTAACCATGCGAACATTCCATATTGGTGGTACGGCGAGTCGAAAGGTAGAGGCAACCTTTTGGGAGTGCCGAAGTGACGGAGTTATACAGTTCAAGGATGCCAGGACCGTTGTCAATCAAAACGGTGTCAGGATACTGCAATCCCGAAAATCGGAAATTTCTGTTTTGGATGATGTTGGCAGGGAAATCGATAAACACCTGCTGCCGGTTGGGGCTCAAATATTCTTCGAAGATAATCAGAAAGTAAAGAAAGGTGACAAGATTGCCGAATGGGATCCTTTCTCCATGCCGATCATTTGCGATATCAACGGTAAGATCAAATTCGAGGATATCATTGAAGGCAAAAGTCTGATGACCCAGAGGGCGGAAGATACCGGTTATGAAAGGAAGGTTATTGTTGAAACACCGGACTATGATCTCAAGCCCAGGATTACTTTCAGAAACGTTAAAACAGGAAAAGAATTGAAGCGGGAAGATGACAGGATTCACCCCGGCTTTTACCTTCCTACCAAATCTGAATTGATGGTTGCCGAAGGTGATGAGGTTTACCCGGGTGATGTACTCTGTCGTGTACCACGGGAGACAACCAAGAACAAGGATATTACCGGTGGTCTGCCCAGGGTTGCGGAGCTGTTTGAAGCGCGATCACCCAAGGATCCGAGTCAGATTTCCGATATTGACGGTATTGTGGAGTTTGGAGATGACCTGAGAAGAAAACGAAGAATCATCATTCGTCCCGAAATCGGGGAACCCAAAGAGTACCTGGTACCCAAGGGGAAACACGTGATTGTGGTGGAAGGTGACTATGTCAGGGTGGGAGATCCCCTGACCGATGGCTCCCCCAACCCGCATGACATCCTGAGGGTAAAAGGGGTTCGCGAGTTGCAAAAATTTCTCGTTGACGAAGTTCAGCAGGTCTATCGCCTGCAAGGTGTCAAGATTAACGATAAACATATCGAGGTAATTGCCCGACAGATGATGCGCAAGATTCGGATTATCGATCCAGGTGATTCTTCATTCCTGGTGGGCGAAGCCGTGTCCAAGCAGAAACTGGATGAGACTAACAGGAAACTGATGGAAGAGGATCTGAGAGTGGCTATCGGTGAGCCTTTACTGCTGGGCATCACCAAATCCGCCTTGAGTACGGATTCATTTATTTCCGCAGCCTCTTTCCAGGAGACCACCAAAGTTCTGACCGAAGCTGCCATCAACGGCAAGCTGGACACCTTTGAAGGACTCAAGGAAAATGTAATTATGGGACGTCTGATTCCTGCCGGTACCGGTTTTGATCAGAAGAGTGTTTATGATTACAATGAGTTAATTACTGATGAGGAAGAAGAACCGGTTGTTGATCCGGAAAACAGAATCGAAATCTCCGATGCCAGCATAGAGCAGTCCATCGGCACGCAAACCTGAGAAAAGTTGCAATGTCAGACAACGAACCTGAACAAAACCGAGAGATATCAGGAGCCAGGGCTTTGGTGAAAGTCCTGGAACTTGAAGGTGTGGATACGGTTTTTGGATACCCAGGTGGTGCCAACTTGCCTATTTATGATGCGCTGATCGATTCACCAATCCGACATATTCTTGCCCGCCACGAACAGGGTGCTGCCCATATGGCCGACGGTTATGCCCGCGTCAAGGGCAGACCCGGTGTTTGTATTGCCACATCCGGACCCGGTGCAACCAACCTGGTTACCGGAATGGCCAATGCGATGCTGGACTCTGTACCTGTCGTCGCGTTGACCGGACAGATCACCCGTTCGTTGATCGGCACGGATGCGTTTCAAGAGGTGGATTGTATCAACATCACCATGCCTGTTACCAAGCATAACGAACTTGTGTTTTCCAGCACTAATCTTGTACCTGCCCTGAAGTCGGCATTTTATCTGGCAGACACCGGTCGGAAAGGACCAGTCCTTCTGGATATCCCCATTGATGTCCTTGAAGAGTCCTTCCCCCATGATACGGACTTTGAGCCCGAATTACAGGGGTATCAGCCGACTATCGAAGGGAACATCGGTCAGGTTAAACGGGCTATCAAGGCTTTGGCAAAAGCGGAAAAACCCCTGATTCTGTTTGGGGGCGGCGTCGCTCTTTCCAAATCCGGCAAAGAGTTCAACGAGTTTATCCGGGCTGTCAATATTCCAGTTGTGAGAACCCTGATGGGCACCGGGATCATCGATGAGGATGATCCTCTTTATCTCGGAATGATCGGAACGCACGGTCACCATGCTGCGAATCGGGTTATCCAGAAAGAAGCCGATCTGGTTTTTGTCATCGGGACCAGATTGGGAAACAGGGCCATGGTGAAAAGTCAGATTTTTGCCAAGAACGCGAAAATCATTCACCTGGATATCGATCCGGCTGAGATAGGGAAGAACATCAAAGCGGATATTCCCATTGTTGGCGATATCAAGCATGTTCTTCAGGATATCAACGAAAGGATCGCCAAAAAGCCGATTCGCAGGGACGAGCCCTGGACGACTATAAAGAAAAAAGACATCCGGCTGTCAACCAAAGACGGCGCTGCCATCATGGAAACAATCTTCACATTGGTTTCCGGTATAGATATGAAGATACATATCAGCACCGATGTTGGTCGCCATCAAATGTGGGCGAATCACTTCTGCACCAATCCCGACCATCTTCCCCTGATTACCTCGGGTGGACTGGGAACCATGGGATTCGGTTTACCGGCAGCGATAGGAGCTTGGTTTGCGGAGCCGGAGACTCCGGTCGTCAGTATTTCCGGCGATGGCAGTTTTCTGATGAATATGCAGGAATTTGTCGTTGCGGTGGAAAACCAGGTTCCCCTGACCGTCATGGTAATCAATGACCACCGCTTGAGTATGATTCGTGAGTTGCAACGAAGTCATTACGGAGAACGTTACACCACCCATGATTTCCGTGCTGATATCAACTACATCTCCCTGGCTGAGTCCATGGGGGGAGTGGGTAAACGGGTAACTCACAAAGATCAGATTGTGCCGGTGGTCAAAGCTGCGATTGAAAGTCGTCGTCCGACCATCATAGATTGTGATCTGGACAAGATTCTCAAGTCTTCACACCTGACCTATAATTCCGTAGCATCTTAAAATCCTTCTGATAAATTGATAGAAGAACTCCATGGAAGAGAGACAGATCATTGCAATTGAAGTAGAGGATAAGCCCGGTGTTTTAAGCCGAATCTCAACCCTGTTTTCCAGGAGGGGATACAACATCGACAGCCTTACCGTTGGCCACACGCACAAAAAGGGCATTAGCCGTTTCACTATCGTGGTCAAAGGGGATAAGGCAACTCTGGAGCAGATCAGAAAGCAGTCCCAGAAACTAATCCATGTTCTGACAACCGAAGACCTTCGCAAGGAAGGATCAATTACCCGGGAATTTGCTATTGTCAAATTGGAGTACAGCGACGAAGCCTCAAAAAAGATTAACGAGCTGGTTGATCTTTATGGGGGAAGAATGCTGGACTCCACCAATGGTATGCTGATTGTGGAGTTCTCGGGAACAGAAGAAAAGATCAACAAGGTGTTTGAAGATCTCAAACAGTTCACCGTATTGGAATCCCTCAGAACCGGTAAAATCGGTATGAGAACCGGCCTATAGCCTCCTGGAGTTCTGCCCGAAGATGTCCGTGAAGTTCAATAGAGAAATACAGAAAAGAATCAGAAATTTCTGCATCGTAGCCCATATCGATCACGGGAAGTCCACCCTTGCGGATCGGATTCTGGAACGGACCGGGGCTGTAACGCAAAGAGAGGCCCAGGATCAGTTTCTGGACAATATGGAGATCGAAAGGGAGCGAGGGATAACCATCAAGGCCCAGACCGTGTCCCTGAATTACAAGGCAGCGGATGGGGAAACTTACCAGTTGAATTTGATTGACACCCCGGGACACGTTGATTTCTCCTATGAGGTTTCCCGATCCATTGCCGCCTGCGAAGGCGCTATACTTATTGTTGATGCGGCCCAGGGAGTGGAAGCGCAGACTTTGGCAAATGTATATATGGCGGTTGATCAGGATCTGGAAATCATTCCTGTACTAAACAAAATCGATCTGCCAGCCGCCGATCCTGACGGAGTTGCCAGAGAAATTGAAGAGGTTATTGGTCTGGATGCATCCAGTGCTGTACATGCCAGCGCCAAGCAAGGAATCGGGGTAGATGAGATCCTGGAGCAGATTGTGCTGCAGGTGCCACCTCCCGAGGGTGATATTGATAGCCCGCTGAAAGCATTGATTTTCGATTCCTGGTTTGATCCCTATATCGGTATAGTGGTGCTCTTCAGGGTGGTGTCGGGGGTTCTTCCAATCAGAAGCAACATTCGCTTCATGCAGACCGGTCACGAATTCCTGATCACCCAATTGGGGAAGTTTACTCCTTTCAAGCAAGAGGTCCAATCGTTGTACGCCGGCGAAGTAGGCTTCATGGCTGCCTCCATTAAAAACATTGGAGATGTCAAAATCGGTGATACCATCACTCTGGTTGATGATCCTGCTGCTGAAGCGCTTCCCGGGTATTCTGAAGTGAAACCCATGGTGTTCAGTGGCATTTATCCGGTGGAGACCAATGATTTTAATGATCTCAAGGACGCCCTGGGTAAGCTGGTTTTGAATGATTCGGCCATCACCTTTGAAACGGAAACGTCTACAGCCCTGGGTTTCGGATTCCGTTGCGGTTTTCTCGGATTGCTGCATCTTGAAATCGTCAAGGAGCGTCTGGAAAGGGAGTTTGATCTCAGTTTGTTGATCACCTCACCAACGGTTATCTACAAGGTTTCGGTTGTCGATGGAAAAGTATTTGATATTGAGAATCCCTCCCAGCTCCCACCCCGTGAAGAAATAGAACTGATTGAGGAGCCGTATATCCTGTCCAATATCATTGTTCCCAGCGATTATATCGGGAACGTCATGAAGTTGGCCCTGGACAGGCGCGGGATTCAGAAAAGCATGGATTATATCAGCACCAAAAGGGTGTCCATTAAGTATGAATTTCCCCTGGCGGAAATCGTTTATGATTTTTACGACCAATTAAAGTCAATCACACAAGGTTATGCCTCTTTTGACTATGAACTGATCGACTATCGTAAGGCTGACCTGGTGAAGCTGGATATTAAACTGAATGGCGACGTTGTAGATGCGCTCTCTACTATCATTCACAAGGATAAGTCCTACACCAAAGGCCGGGAACTGGCTCAAAAGTTACGTAAACTGATTCCGCGTCAGATGTTTGACATTGCGATCCAGGCTTCAATCGGCAGTAAAGTAATTGCCAGGGAATCCCTCAGCGCCCTGCGTAAAAATGTGACTGCCAAATGCTATGGCGGCGATATCACTCGAAAAAGAAAACTCCTGGAGAAACAGAAAAAAGGCAAGAAACGTATGAAACAGCTTGGTTCTGTCGAAGTCCCCCAGGAGGCCTTCCTTGCAATACTCAAGCTGAATGAGTAGAATTAAGGATCTTCTCACTCAAATGACCGTTGGGCAATGGCTAATACTGAGAACAGATCCTTAATCAGGCTCAAAAAAATCACAAAATCTTATCTAAAAAAGAAACCTCTTTTTACCGACCTTGATATGCAGGTGGAGCGGGGGGAGTTTCTTTTCCTGACCGGGGTCAGTGGAGCCGGCAAGTCAACTGTCTTTAAATTGCTCCTGGGTCTGGAATTGCCGGATCAGGGAGAAATCTTTGTCAATGGCGCTAAGATAAACGGTTTGAGTGATAAGGAGATGTCTCATCATCGTCTGAATATCGGGGTCGTGTTTCAGGACTACAAACTTCTGCCGTTGAAAACGGCGGAGGAGAACATTGCCATTCCTCTACAAATTCAGGGCAGATCGCCATCTTATATTGAGAAGAAAATCAAACAGGTCGCCGGGAAGATTGATATTGAATCTTTGCTGGATCAACCGATTGAATCCCTCTCCGGGGGAGAACAACAGCTTGTCGCCATTGCCAGGGCCTCAATCCATTCTCCTGCTTTGATTTTAGCGGATGAACCGACGGCAAACCTGGATCAAAAAATGGCCGGCAGAATCATTACCACGCTTCTTGAACTCAACGAATCCGGAAAAACAGTGATTATTGCCACTCACGACATTAACCTGATAAAGGCACACAACAAGCGCATTCTGCTAATTAAAAACTCGGGCTTACACGAGGTCTGCTAGATTACTTCAAAAGAGTCTTAATCCGATTGCGGCCTGAATCAGAACTCAACACCAAAACAGACTATGCTGACCAACGGTTTTATCAAAGCCTCTAAGAATATTCGAGAAAACAGATCGGCTGCCGTTTCAGGGATTATCACCACCAGTGTGTCACTTGTCATCCTGGGTTCTGTCATCCTGCTGTATATTAATATCATCGGTCTGACCCAGAGCCTGTTCCAGCAGGCTTACTACTCCATTTTCATCGATGCTGACACGGAAAAAAACCTCAGGAATAACATTGTAATCAGTTTGAAGGTTCTTCCGGGCATCAGTGATATAAGAATTGTGAGAGCAGATGAAGCCCGAGAAGAGTTAATCGAAAGCTTTGGTGAATCCGGAACCGCGCTCAAGAAAATCGAGCTTCCACCTTTTCCCGATATTATCGAATTTTCGTTGGAGAAGAATACCATTCTCACTGATGCCGAAATAAAAAAAATCAGGTCGATGCCTGGTGTCAATGACGTCATTACCGGACGTGAAACCAAAGAGCAGATCAGAACTTTTTTCACCATTGCCGAATTTGTCGGCTTTTTTCTGATTTCCCTGCTGGTTGTGAGCATGGTGCTGATGATACACAATTCCATCCAGCTTGCCGTTCGGATAAGAATTGGGGAGATAGAGATTTTGAAAACCCTGGGCGCCACCTCTTCATTCGTCAGGACTCCTTTTGTCATCGAAGGTGTTATTATAGCAATCATCGGGTATTTGATCTCCCTGGGTGTTATCTATCTGCTATACTCATTCGTAATTGCCGGGATAACCTTCAACGAAGCAACTTACAGCCTGCGAGACATCGCCCGCTTTTTTTCCGCGGGGCAGATGTTGAGTGTTTTGCTGTTTGTGGGACTGCTGGGTTTCTTTTCTTCTCTCAAGGCAACAGGAAAGGTCCTTCAGGAAATAAAAACCTGATCAGGCTATATTGAAAGCGATGACGGTCAAATTCCTACATCCACCTATCTGCCAACCCTCTCTTCCTGTCATTGTACTGGTCTTTCATCTTTTTTTTACGGCACACCTCTATGCTGAAGGTTTGCAGGAGATTGACCGGAATATCAAGGAGCAAAACCGGCAGATCAGTCAACTGATCAGTGAGCGCAAGAATACCCAGGCTTTGCTGGCAGAGTTGAAGAAAAGGGAGTGGGATGTTGTTGAGGTTTTGAAGGTCTTAAACAACAACATCAAAAACAATCAGGAAAAGTTGAATAAGACAGTTGTTGCTATAGAAAACCTTGAAGAGGAAATGCGTCTGACCGGCAACAAGATTTCCGGGTTAAAAGAGCAGATTGTTGAGGATAAACGTCAGCTCCACCAACAAATCCACGCCCTCTTTTATATGAAGAAAATCAGGAGCATGACCCTGTTCCTTGATGTCAACTCCTTCCAATCCTATTTTCGAAATCATCATCTCCTGCTCAAAAATACGGAACTTGATGCCGTAACCCTGGCCAGACTGAAAGAGAACCTGGTGGAATTGGAGCAGGAAATACAATTGCAGAGTCATTTGAAGACCAAACTGACAGGATTGAGAAAAACCCGTGAGGAGCAGGCAGAGCTATTGGAGTTCGAAAAGCAGCAACAATTTGTGTATTTGCATCATATCCGAAAAGACCGTTCTCTGCGGGTGAAATACCTGGGGGTCATTCAAATAGAACTGGAGAAACTGAACGATGCGATTTATTCCCTGAATGTCAAAAAGGAAAATGAAAGAAGAGCACAGAAGTTCCGAGGACTGTACCGCTACAAATATTCCCTTCCTTCGCCCGTCTCCGGAAAACCTGTTCACCGCTTTGGTCAACAGAGTTCAAAATACTACACCTTGTTTAAACGGGGAGTCCTGATTGAGACCGGGGAAAACCAGGAAGTCAGGAGTATTCTGCAGGGCAAGGTGGTATGGTCCGGCCCGTTCCATGGTTATCGTAATCTGGTGATTCTGGATCATGGCAAGGGCAGCTTTTCTGTTTACGGTAATCTGGATGAGTTATTTGTATTGGTTGATGAGGTTGTTGATCAGTCCGCGGTACTGGGTAATGTCGCCCTCGATGAGGAAGAGGAGAGTTATCTTTTCTATTTCGAAACCCGTTATAACAAAAAGGCTGTCAATCCTGAGCAGTGGCTGAAAAAACCGACCTGGAAATGATCGCAGACCATCAAATTCAAGATCAATTGCTGGAGCTTGCCCGGGCTCATTTCAGGTCGGATAATTTGCGGCTGAAGTTATTGAAAGGAGACGGTTCCGACAGACAGATACATCTGATTCCATCGCCTGATGATTCCCGTGATCCGGTTGTGGGTGTTTATCATGAAGATCTGGCAGAGAACAGATCTTTCATTTTCATCACGGGGAAGATGAAGGCCGTTTCTCTCCCTGTTCCGGAGATCATCTCCATTGCACCTTCCGAAAAAGCTTACCTGTTACAATACCTCGGAGAACACCACCTCGGGCAGACAATTGAGATTTGGAGATCCCAGGGTGAACATCAATATGTTGTCTCCGCTTACCAGCGGGTAATGGATGTTTTACTGGAGATGCAGAATAACCTGACCCCTCACCTGACTGAATATCTGAAAAATCGTCTGATGACACGTTCGGATTTTGAGGGCGATCTGGCCTATTTTGAGCGGGACTTTGTCAACCGCTTTAAAATGAATGATCTTTACACGGGAGCCGTCAGGAGGGAGTTGCGATCTAACCTGATTGACCGGATCGTCGAATTGCCAGCAGATGTATTTGTTTATCGGGATTTTCAATCCAGGAACATTATGTGGTATAGAAATCAGCCCTGGTTTCTTGACTACCAATCCGCTTTTCTGGGAACCCGGTATTATGATCTTGCCTCGCTCTTGTTTGCTTCCAAAGCCGGTCTTGAAGCCGAAGAACGAACGCTGTTGATGAAGTATTACTACGATATCGCCACTCCGGATATCTCTTACGAAGAATATCTAAAAAATTTCTACCGGTTTGTTCTGATCAGACGGATACGCTCTCTGGGAAGTTACGGATTTCTTTCCATGGTCAAAAAGAAACAGGATTTCTTTAAGGCCATCAAACCGGGTATTCGAGTCTTGAATGAATTATTGACAAAAGAGGAAGCCCTGGAGGAACTCAGTCACACGAGGGCTATGATAGGTGCTGTAGCTGAGAGATGGGAGAAAACTATTCAACAACCTTGTTGAGTGAGTACTCGATAATCCCCTTGGCGCCTTTCTCCAGTAATTCGGGAATGATACGTCGAACTATCTTCTCTTCAACCACGGTGTTTAGGGCAACCCAATCGGAGTTTACAAGGGGAGATACAGTGGGTTTATTCAGAGCGGGAAGAATCTCGATAATACCGTCCAAATCCGCCTGACGCACATTCATCATCAAACCCACCCTGCTTTCAGCCACCAACACTGAATTCAGGAGCAGGGCCAGTCTCTCGATCTTCTGTCGCTTAAAGTCGTCCTGCCAGCTTTTTTTATTCGCGATCAGCCATGTATTGGAAGTACAGACCACATCAATCACCCTTAATCGATTAGCCCTCAGGGATGATCCTGTTTCGGTTATTTCTACGATAGCATCCGCGAGTTTAGGGGGTTTCACCTCTGTAGCTCCCCAACTGAATTCAACCGTGGCGTTGATACCGTGTTGCTCCAGATATTTTCGGGTCAGGCCTACGACCTCGGTAGCGATTCGCTTACCTTCCAGGTCTTTGACACTTTTGATTTCAGAACTTTCGGGAACTGCCAATACCCATTTCAAGGTGTTTTTACCGACTTTCCCGTAAACCAGTTCGGCCACTTCCTCGACATTCGATTCGGTTTCCCTGATCCAATCCAGTCCGGTCAGCCCCGCGTCAAGTATGCCCTCTTCCACGTATCTGGCCATTTCCTGTGCCCGGATCAGCATACACTCGATTTCATCATCATTGATCACAGGATAGTAGGAGCGTGAGCTCACGGTTATCTTGTAACCCGCCTTGGCGAATATTTCTATTGTGCTTTTTTGCAGGCTTCCCTTGGGAATCCCGAGCTGTAACACAGCCATACGATTTCTCCGATAGTTTTATTGATTTAGACAGACAAACCGGTGTTTTGATCCCTAGTGCTGATGATGAGAGAAGAGAGTTGTTTGCATGGTCACCGGCTTAATCCAGAAGAAAAGAGAGTTGAACTGAACCTTAGAAGTTTTGATACATGATTCCCTGGGTTTCGAAATAGGCCTGGGAGATCTGTCTTTGAAGCTGCTCAGCCACGAGTTTATCCTCTTCAGCATGTTCTTTTTCGCCGAGTTGGTTGAACAATTCACTTCTGCTGAAATAGGCTGTCGGGTATTGAGGATTGATACTGATGGCACGATTGAAGTCTTCCAGTGCTTCATCCAGCTTTTGCAGGCTGAAGTAAGCGTTCCCCCGGCTGCAATAGACCTTCTCGTTTGAGGGCTTCAGTTTGATATAGGCATCGAAATCTTCGATTGCACCGTTATAATCCTTTTGATTGAATTTGGCAGTCCCCCTGCTGAACAGGGCAATCTCGTTTTCAGGTTCTGTTTTTAGAACCTGGTCGAACAGCTCAATACTTTTATCGATATCGCCGTTGATTAATGCTGTTTTGGCTTCCAACATCAAATCGCTATCCATATGATCTTCCTTGGCGTAGTACTATGGTCAGATTTTCTTGCAGTCACGATTTAAAATACCAGAATATCAAAGAAACTCGTGAAAAGTCACCCCATAATTCGTCAATCTTTTTATCCTTGTCTAATAAGGCTCAAACCAGCCCGTTGTCTGTTGCTGAAAGTGGGGTAATTGTAGCCGTATCGGCCAAAGCCTGTTTTGCTGTGGCGGCAGGTCTTTATCAAGAAGAATGCCTGTTTGAGGTGTTGTTCCATGAGTTTCGATATCAAAAGCCTGCATCCATCATCACTCCTTCCCTTCTATCATCCTGTTGACAGAAAATGCGGGATCGGAAAAACATGAAAAAAGGTTTTGTCGTTCCCTGAAATGCTAACCATCAAATCCGGAGAAACAATGAATTCCAATGCTATTGAGAAAAGAGGGAAAACAGGTGTACTGCTGGTCAACCTGGGATCTCCGGATTCTCCATCGACAACCCATATTCGGAACTATCTGGCCGAATTTCTTTCGGATAAGAGGGTGATGGCCATGCCTTCCATTTTACGATGGTTGATCCTGTGGCTCTTCATCTTGCCGTTTCGTCCGTCCGCAATAAAAAGTAAATATCAATCCATCTGGAATGGTAAGGAGTTTCCCCTGCTGCAGCACGGAAAATGTCTGGTTGAGGGCGTAGCCAGCCAACTGGGAGAAGGCTTTTCGGTTAACCTTGCCATGAGATACGGGACTCCCTCGTTGCAACAGCAGTTGATTGAACTTCAGAAACAGAAAATCAGCCGTTTGCTGGTGTTTCCCCTGTTTCCGCAGTACTCCTCCGCTACTACCGGTTCCATATTGGAAAAAGTCTTGCGTATCATCAGCTCCTGGGAGGTCATTCCCGAACTGGTCACTGTCAGTTCCTATTGTGATGAACCTTCATTCATCAATTCCTGGGTATCCAGAGCACAGTCCTGCATGGAAAAAAGACCCGATTGGATACTTTTCAGTTTTCACGGACTGCCTGAAAGCCACATCGTTAAAGGGGATATCAGCGGTGATATCTGCCTGAAAACCGATAATTGTTGTGCCGTATATAACTCCTCAAACACGACTTGCTATCGGGCGCAATGTTTTCAAACAGCAAGGGAAATTGAAAGAAAGCTGAATACAGGAGATATCGGACGATCGGTCAGTTTTCAGTCACGCCTTGGCAGGTCCCGCTGGTTGGAACCTTATACAATTGATGAAGTCCGCAGGTTGGCCGAACAAGGGATCAAGCGGCTGATGGTCTTTTGTCCTTCGTTTGTCGCGGATTGTCTGGAAACCACAGAGGAGATCCTGATGGAGGTAAAAAACGAGTTTATCGCGAAAGGGGGTGAAGAATTGCTGTTGGTACCTTCCCTGAACAGTGAAAACCACTGGGTTTCCGCTGTGGCGGGTATGATCAGGAGCCGGTTGGAACCCGCCTAAACATCAGGCTGCATCCGATTTCCCCTCTTTCAGGAGATTCAGTTTATGTGTGTGATTGCTGGCTGTTTCCGTGAAGACATGATTTTTGGACATATCCCTCTTCACAACCGATTCAACGGCACGAATCGCTGTGTCCAGGATTTTGTCATGATCATCCTTTTTGTAGAGGCCAGCAGTCATCTCTGCAATAAAAGCCAGGTTAAAAAAAGGATCGGTTTCAAAACTCTGGTATAGGGATTGACCTTCCAGTTTCTGAACACCTGTCAGATTGTCTTTAAAGATCTGTTTTCCCAGCCTTGCCATGGTCTCCCGGTCACCTTCGGTTGTTGCCAGCCGGAAATAGGCAAAATTACGAACGGAGCGGATTGAGATCTTTCTAAGCAGAAGAGCTTTGTTAGCGTCGGGAAGCAGTTCAAGGATTTCATCAACCAGTGCTGTCAAAAAAGGAATCCGTGCAAATGCCACACAGAGAGCGTACATATAAGCGATAATCTCACTCGCAGTTCCCATTGCCATTTTTTCTTTGGGCTTTCCGAGCTCAATGTATTTTGCCGCATCTGAGATCATTTTGAAACTGAACGAGGCGGCATAGAGCGATGACTTCAGTTTTTTCTTCAGGTGGTTCAGCACATTGAAGATCCGTGATTTATCAGACATCAGCTGATCCGAGAGCTGCATGGTAATAATCAGTTCCTGTTTATACTTGTCCAGGCGCGGATCCTGGGTAACCCTTTCATATACCTTAATCTGCTGGCGCTTGAATCGATCCAGCATGGTGAAATAGATGCGGAAGAAATTCTCGCAATTGTAGACACTGACCCCGTTACTCACCAGGGCCATGGCTGCTTCCTTGGCAGAGGTTTTTAAGCCCCTGAAAACCTCTTTCTGATTACTGGAGTTTAACAGCATGCCATTGGTGCAAATGGCTGAAAGCATGTAAAGGACCGGGTTATTCGGGTATTGCTTTTTAAGCTTGTTTATGCGTGTTCGGGTATTTCCGGGTGATTGAACGGCACTCTTGCGCAGATCTTTTATCTCTTCCTGGCTCAGGGTTTTACGCTTAAAAATTCCCAGGAATTTTTTTTCTGATGTATTGATGGCTACTTTTTCGATTTGCCAGAATTCATCTCCCTTGGGAACCGGAATGGCCGATACCTCTTTAATTCTTTTTATAAGTTCGGGATCAACGGAAAAGCTGCTGGATGCTTGTTCTCTGGACGGCTTGGAATCGGCCTGTTTTTTTGACTCTTGAGTCGCCATTTAACAACTTGCTCCCACAAATTTGCAGAAATACTTGAAACCAAGTGCTTTTAAATAAGCTTTATCCATAGATTCTATTCGTTTTTTGGGTAATTGGAAAGAATTTTTCAGTCATTTGATTTGTAATTGATTTAAAATCCGGTAGGGACATCGATGTAAGATACGGAAAATACTCCGATTATCAGTCATTCGTTCTTTATAATGCTTCACAGCTTTTAGGTATTCTCAATTGAAGAGTGACCCGTCATCGAGCAAATGAGAATACTGAATAGGCTTTTTTTAAAAATCTTGTTATAGCTATGGTTAGCTGACGCGCAACAAAAACCGGAACAGGAACCACTGTATCGATTCGCAGGTTCATATGAAAAAAAACATACATGTTATCGTCAAAGGGAAGGTTCAAGGGGTTTTTTTTTCGCGATTACACACGCAAAAAAGCGATAAGCCTGGGATTGAGAGGAACCGTCAGAAACAAGAATGATGGCAGTGTCGAGGTTTTTGCCAGGGGAGAGGATTCTGTCATACGACAGTTTACCGATTGGTGCTGGGAAGGATCACCTTACTCCAGCGTTACCAGCGTCTTTGCAGAAGAAGTGGACATGTTACCGGACTATTCCGATTTCAGAGTGATTTATTAAACTGTGTATCTTGTAGACCAATGAAAAAAATCCAGATCGGCTTGCCCCAGTCGACAATCCATTACTCGGTTTTGATCGGTTCGGGGATTTTGAAAGACTCTCTCCGCAATGTATTGGCGGAGTATGAAGAGAAAAAAGTCTATGTGATAACAAACGACACCCTGACGGATTTTTATCCCGATTACCCGGACTGCTGCCTGCCTTCAGACATAAATATTGAAAAACTTATTCTTCCTGATGGAGAGGAGCACAAAAATCTGGATACACTTTCCCGGATATTCGATTTTTTACTGAACAAAAAAGCCAATCGCAAAAGCATCCTGATTGCTTTCGGTGGTGGTGTTATAGGAGATATGACGGGGTTTGCCGCAGCGACCTTCATGCGAGGTGTTCGCTACATACAGGTTCCGACAACGCTATTGTCCCAAGTTGACAGCAGTGTAGGCGGGAAAACCGGGGTTAATCACCCTGCCGGAAAAAACATGATAGGGGCCTTTAAACAACCCTTCCAGGCGATACTGGATATCGATTTTCTGAACACACTACCTCAAAAGCAGTTCATATCGGGTTATGCAGAGTTGGTTAAACATGGTTTCATCAAAGACAGGGCTCTGTTTGATCTTCTGGAGAGTCATTCCCCAATTGAAATTCGTGAGGACAGCAACCTGATGGTTGAGGCGGTCTATCGATCCTGCCTGGTCAAAGCCGGGGTTGTCGAAGAGGATGAAAAGGAAGCCGGGGTAAGGGCGATTCTGAATTTTGGTCACACAATTGGCCATTTTCTGGAAACTCTGACGGGTTATCGCCAGATGCTCCACGGAGAGGCTGTTATTATCGGGATGGATTTCGCTGCCTGGTGGTCGGTGCAGCAGGGAGTCCTGTCTCAAAATGAGTATGAGCTGATTCATAATCATCTGGCTAAGTTGGAGATATGTCAGTACATTCCCGAGGTCTCTGAATCGGATTTTATAAAAATCGTGGAGCGTGACAAAAAGGCGGCATCAGACGGTGTACGGTTTATAGGGCTGGAGGCCCTGGGGAAGGCCAGGATATTTGAGCAAATCGGTGCAGATACGTTATGGGAGAGGTACCGGGAGTATCTTGAGAAGAGCCCTTTTTTAATCCAGGAACCGGAATAGACGACATAACCATTCGAGTTTTCATATCCGGTGTCAGATCGAGCCATGTTTATGACAACACGATTACAGGGATAAAACTTAGCAATTGATCGATTGTTGTATGGTTTTGTCAGACACAAGCACTTTAGTATTGATCGCCAACCAAAACAGATACGGGAAAAATGAATCAATATGCTATTAAGCAGTTATCAGTTTTTATTGAGAACAAGAAAGGAGAGTTAAACGAGGCTACCTCTATCCTTTTTGAAGAGAGTATAACTGTTAAATCCTTATTATTATTGGATTCAACAGATTTTGGTATCCTTCGGCTGATTGTGGACGATTCCAAGCGGGCGAAGGAAATTCTCGCAGACGCCGGCTATGCGGTCAGGATTAATGAAGTATTTGCAGTCAAGGTAGAAGACCAGATAGGGAAGTTTCACAAGGTTGCCAGAATTCTGAGCGAGCATGATGTAAACATCCTGTATACATATGCTTTCAGGGATAAGGATACCGGGGTGTTTGTGTTCAAGGTCGACAGGGACGATTTTAAAAAGGCGACCCAGGCCCTTATGGACAATGATATGGAGGTCGTTGATGCTGATTTTTTTGAATAGGGATGATCGCTTGTTGAGGCACGGACACCTGATTGAAAACAGCCTTCAGTGGAATGGAAACCGGATCATAAACAGGTAAGGAGAACAAAAATGTCAGAAATCGTAAAAATCGAGACAGTTGATCGTATAGCCTTCGTAAAGTTGAACCGCCCGGACAAGTATAACTCTCTCAGTCTGGATATGTTTGATGCTGTAATCGGTGCCGGGGAAAAAATCAGGGATGATAAATCCGTACGGGCGGTCGTGCTGTCAGGTGAAGGTCGCGGATTCTGTGCCGGCCTTGATTTCAGCAGTTTTGCAGCAATGGGAGCCGGAGGCAGTGTTGAGGATATTGACTTGTTTACCAAGGTCAATAACAGTCCTGCCAATCGGGCTCAGCAGATCGCCTATGTCTGGAAACAGGTTCCGGTACCGGTGATTGCCGCTCTGCATGGTGTGGCATATGGCGGGGGATTGCAGATAGCGCTTGCTGCGGATATTCGCTTTGCAGCGCCGGATGCCAGGTTTTCTGTTATGGAAATCAAATGGGGATTGATTCCGGATATGTCGGGAAGTCAAACTTTGCGAGATCTTGTCGGATTGGACGTTGCCAAGGAATTGACCTTTACCGGAAGAGTGGTGGAGGCAGAAGAAGCGTCGTGTCTGGGGCTGGTTACCAGGGTATGTGAAGATCCAATGAAAGAGGCAACAGATCTGGCAAAATCAATCGCAGATAAAAATCCGGATGCCATTGTTGCCGGGAAACAGCTTTTGGAGTCGGCCTGGCATGGTGATTCCAATGCAGGACTTGAGTTGGAAGAACAACTTCAGAAGACGCTGATCGCATCACCAAATCAACTGGAAGCAATCACTGCCAATTTTGAGAAACGAAGTCCAAATTTCAAGGATCGAAACTGACAGACCCGAACACATCTCACAATGAACAGCGTTGGGGATTTATGCCAACGTTCTGGGGGTGTCAGGGAGGGAGACTTACTTGGCTGATGAGGCTAAATGAATAAACCGGAAGATAAGACATTGATCCTACTCGTGGATGATAATCCCACCAACCTTGATATTCTGATTGAGATTCTTCAGGAGGATTATCGTCTGGGAGTGGTCAAGTCGGGTGAAAAAGCACTTGAATTTGTCAGCCGCACACGTCCGGATCTAATTCTGCTTGATATTTTCATGCCCGGAATGAATGGCTTTGATGTTTGCCGGGCCCTCAAATCTTCAGACGCTACACGATCTATTCCGGTAATATTCATTTCTGCTACAGACACTCCCGAGGACATCGCCAGGGGAGCTGAGGTTGGCGGAGTGGATTTTCTCCCCAAACCTTTTCTGGCGGAAGAGATCAAAGAGCGCATCGAAAAACATTTAACCGCAAAAGGATAATAACTCTCAAACCAAAAAATCAGTTGCTTTTTAAACGGGATTTTCAGACAATTTAGGCAGGACAAACAGTGCTTTTCTGGTTATCCACCGGAGAAAAAAGGGGACTAATTGAATGAGAATACTTATTGTTGATGATGATCAGGCCAATTGTCAGTTAATAAGACACCTGGTGCTGGATTATGGCGATCCCGAAATAGTCAATAACGGGGAACAGGCGGTCGAGTCTTTTCTCAAGGCGCATGCAACCAAGGAACCCTATGAGGTGATATTCCTTGACATCATGATGCCGGAAAAAGACGGACATGAGGTTTTGAAGGAAATTAGGGAATGGGAGGAGAAAAATCTCTCTTACGGAAGGGGGGAAGCAAAAGTGGTCATGGTATCCGCGTTGGACTCCAAAGACCATATTCTTTCCAGCTTCAAGGAGGGTTGCGAGTATTTTCTTGTCAAACCTATTTCCAAAACCAAAGTCTTCAACGTTATGTCTGAAATGGGGTATTAAGCTGTTTCAAATTTCAGACGGGTTACCATAATTTCACAAGAATTAGATGGAACAGCCCTATATTCTCATGGTGGATGATCTACCCGAGAATCTGTCAATCCTGGAAGAGATGCTGCAGGATCTGCAACTCGTCCCGGTGATGGCAACTTCTGGTGTCGAAGCCCTGGAATTGATCCGTCAATATGATTTCGCCCTCGCTTTGATCGATGTTCAGCTTCCCGGTATGAATGGATTCGAGCTGGTCAAACGCATGAGGGAAAACAATCCAACCGAAGTCCTACCCGTCATCTTCATTACCGCCCTGCTTTCGACCGATCAGTTTGTTATAGAGGGGATTGAAACCGGCGCCGTTGATTTTATCACCAAACCCTTTGATCACCGGATTCTGATCGGTAAAGTTAAGGTGTTTATTGACCTCTACCTCCAGCGCAAGCGCCTGGAAAATGAGATAAAAACAAGAAGAGCCGTCCAGGAATCGCTACGAAAAAGCGAGGAGAGCTTCCGGGCGGTATTTGAATCCACCCATGACTGTATTGCGGTCTGGGACAGGGATTTCAGGTTTATTTACGCCAACCAGGCCGCTGTCAATCTTGTTGGACTGTCCAGGGAACAGGTTGTTAATTGTGATATTTACAGCGGCATGGAGAAGGTTCCGGCGTTGATGAATCGTTTTGTGGAGCGGATCAAATATGTCTTTGAAACCCACCAGTCCATCAAAGCGGATGATACGGTGCTTATCAACGGGGAGTCTGTCTGCAGTGAATCCAATTTTGCCCCCATTCGCGATGAGAAGGACAAGGTGCTGGCTGTCGGGATGTTCTACCGCGATATCACTGATCGGAAAAAATCCGAAGAGGAGTTGAGACTCGCCAAAGAGGTTGCTGAGGAGGCAAACAGACAGAAATCCGAGTTTCTGGCCAATATGAGCCACGACATTCGAACACCTATGAACGCTATTCTTGGGATGGCGGATCTGCTGTCTGAAACCAACTTGAACGAGGAACAGAGAAACTATGTCGACGTGTTTCGTTCGGCAGGTGAAAACCTGCTCAACCTGATCGACGATATTCTGGACCTGTCCAAAATTGAGCGGGAACAATTCAAAATAGAGACCCTTCCTTTCAAACTCAACGAAATTGTCGAAAAAACCTGCGAGGTGTTCTCCATCAGCGCCCATGAAAAAGGTGTGGAGCTGGTCCATTACATACACGCCAATGTCCCTTTGCTGTTGAAGGGAGATTCCATTCGTCTGCGTCAGATTCTGGTGAATCTGATCGGGAATGCGGTTAAGTTTACACACGAAGGGGAAATTGTGGTTGAAATCTCCAATCGCCAGCCTGTTGAGGAAGATTCGGTTGAACTGCTGTTTACCGTTCGGGATACGGGTATCGGTATTCAGGAGAAATATCTGGAAACCATCTTCCAAAGCTTTAAACAGGCAGATTCATCCACAACCCGTCAATACGGTGGTACCGGTCTCGGATTGACCATATCCAAAAGGCTGGTGGAGTTATTGCATGGAATGATATGGGTGGAAAGTAAACCAGATGAGGGAAGCACTTTCAGTTTTACCTCCTGTTTTCTATTGCAGGAGAGCCAGCCTGCTCAACCGCAGTTTGAGAAATTCCTGGAGGGAAGTCGTATTCTGGTGATTGAAGACCATGCAACCAATGGAGAATTTATTTTGGAGCGATTGAAAAACTGGGGCGCGAAGACGGCGTTAGCCGTAAGCGGAACGTTGGGTGCAAATCTTATCGAACAGTCTCTGGCAGTGAAATCACCCTATGATGCTATCATCTTGAGTTTCCATCTTAAAGATACCGAAGGGTACGAAATTGTCGATTTGATTCAGGCCAGACCAGAGAGTGCCAACAAGGTTATCGTTATGCTCAGTTCCAATAATTATGGCGCCAGGGTTAAAAAACTCAAGGAGAAAGGGATTAACTCCTACCTGATTAAGCCTATTAAGGGAAAATCACTGGAAATAAATCTGAACAAGGTTCTGGGCACATCGGTTCCACAGACGGAAGCGGAGGAGGACCACATCCTGCATTCGGACCAGACAGGCATTACTCCCCTGAACATCCTGCTGGTCGATGATTCGCAGGATAACAGGTTGTTAGTGGAAATATACCTGTCCAAGACAGGTCATCTTCTGTCATTTGCGGAAAATGGCCAAATTGCTGTTGATAAGTTTAAAACCGGTAATTACAATCTGATCTTGATGGATATGCACATGCCTGTTATGGATGGTTATACTGCCACCCGGGAAATCAGAACATGGGAACAGGAACAGAATCTTGAACCTACCCGGATAATTGCGTTAACGGCAAACGCATTAAAAGAGGATGAACAGAGAAGTCTTGAGGTAGGCTGCGATGAACATCTGACAAAGCCTATAAAAAAGGTTAATCTCATTAATACGATAAATAAGTTCGCCTCATCGATATAATGGAGCGGGATCAAAGTTAATTTCAGAGAGTTTTATCAGGGGTCTGGATTGAATCAGCCCAAAGCCTCAAATGGGTCATATGTCGGAAAACAAAGCAAAAATTACAGTTCAGGTTGAATCCGAACTGGAAGAGTTGATACCGGGATTTATCCGAAATCGACACCATGATATCAGTAAGATTGATGAACATCTCGGTAAAATGGATTTTGATTCCATCAGACAGATAGGTCACACCATGAAGGGGAATGGCGCGGGCTACGGGTTTGATGAGATTTCCGAAATCGGCAAAGAGATCGAATCAGCCGCTGATGGGCATCGTTCGGACGATGTGAAGAAGCTAAAGGACAGGCTGTTCATTTACCTCAACCAGGTAATTATCGAATACATTTAAAAACAGAGTATGTTTGTCTTGGTTGCAAACAATGAAAAGAATCTTGATTGTTGATGATGACGAGAGCACCCGGCTGCTTTTGGATAAATTACTGAAAAAGCAGGGTTACGAAACGATTTTGGCAAAAAACGGAATCGAAGGGATTCGTCTTGCCTTGAGTCATCATCCGGACTTGTTGACGGTTGATCTTGTCATGCCGTACCTTAACGGGCTCAACATGATGAAGATTCTGACCATGATGCAACTTGAAATACCGGCCATTTTCGTCACGATCAAAGAGGAAGCCAGGAAGCTGAAGGGGGCTTTTCCGTACGTGAAAGATGTCTGCCTCAAGTCCGAGCTGAGGGAAACCTTGCCAAAATTGGTGGAGGAAACGATAAACTCTCCGGATCGTGGTTATAACGATATCGCCTATACCTTGAAGGAAAAGGAAATTTTCGATCTGCTGGGGAAGTCTGATCGGAAGAAGATCCTGGTGGTGTCCGATGACGAAACCTTCGACCTGACGACGGTGCTTTTGGGCGAGGCAGAGATTTATGAACTTTATCACACTAAGGATGGTCAGGAAGCACTCTTCAAAGCGGTTATGATCCAGCCGGATTTGATCGTGAGTGATATTGAGCTTCCCAATATCAACGGTATCAGCCTGGCCAAAATTCTGTTTATCCTGGGGCATCCGTTTCCCATCATCTATCTCACCGAAAAGGCAGATGTGGAAACCATCCAGAAAGCATCCACCTTGGAGGGAATCCAGGGTTACCTGTTAAAAAATGAAGTTCAAAGCAATAATACCCTGCTCCAGGACAGGGTTGAGGAAATACTGGACATATCAGAAGACGGAAAAAAAGCGCTTCAAGCCAGCTACAAAGCTGCCGATATCGATAAAATCGGAGAGTTTGAAAGCGGATCAAGCATCTGGGCCTCTTTATCGCCATAAATCCGCCAGGGTAATTGAATGATCATTGGTAAAAACATCATTGCAGTAAACCAATCCAAGGAGATGCTCAGCCTCCTTTTTGATCTTGATTATAAGATTATGGAGGTCAGGGATTGTGTCGAAGGAATCAGGCAGACCATTCGCTACAAACCGGATCTTGTAATCGCTGAAATCAACTCTCCCAATCTGAATGGCATCTCCATGGCCAGGATCCTGAAAACCCTAATGGTGAATATACCATTGATCCTGACCGCATCGGAAGAGAAATATAAGAAAAGAGCGTTGACTTTCGAAAATGTGAACGGTTTTCTGCTCAACCCTCTAAAGGCATCGGGTCAGAACAGGGATAAAATCCGATCCGACTTTGAGGCAATCATCTTTAACCTGGATAATTTCAGCCTGTCTTCAACCGAATACTCCTATCATTTCAGGCAGCACGAATGGGCCAATCTGCTTGGCAAATCGGGTAAAAAAAAGATCCTGATTGTGGAGGATGACGAGAGTTTTCTCAAACTGATTTTAAAAAAGATGGACTCCTTTGATCGGTTCGATCTGTTCAGCGCTGCCAACGGCCTGGAAGGAGTATTTAAAGCGCTGCTGGTTGAGCCCGATCTGGTGCTTACCGATATCAACATGCCCAACCTGGATGGCATGGCCATGAGCCAGCTCTTTTTTATCCTCAATAAACCCTATCCCATCGTTTTTCTGACCGGCCTGGAGGGGGAGGAAATTCAACAAAAGGTGAAAAAAGCTCACGGGGCAGTGGGACTGTTGCCAAAAGAGATTGTCAAGGACAAGAGTATTTTGCTTGAGGAGTTGGAGATCCACCTCACCAAAGCTATGATTCTGCAGAAAAACTGGAAGAAAAAAATAAAGGAAAATCAAACCCTCCCCGCCGGAGAAGATGGGCTGCTTGATTTGTAGCAAGATTACCGGGTCAGGTATTTAGCGAAGAAGTTTGGTGAAGCGCCGGACAGGAGTTTCACCAGGATAAAGGTCACAACCATGGCGAAAAGGATCCGTGCCCAGAAAATGCCGACGATATGTCCACCAATCAGCATCATCAGCAGGGTGTCTTCTATGACACTGTGGCAAAGTCCCATCAGGCAAAAAGAGAAAAACAGATCCTTTCTATTTAAACGTCCTGATTTTGCTTCCTGAATCAAAAGACCACCCCCGTAACCGATCCCCATCGTCATACCAATTATCGTTATCGGCGCTGCATCTTTCCCGATTCCCATCAGTTTTAACAGCGGTTGCAGGAGTTTGATGAGGAGGGCTGTGATATTCAAAATATCCAGAATCTTCATCAGAACCAGCAGACCCAGGATTGCCAGGAAGATAAAGCCCAGGTTCCTGATCTGGCTGATAGCCCATTCCACCCAACCGGGATTGTGAACCGGTGGATTCCAGATAACCGTATTTAGCTCCTGGAGATATCCCGTGATTCGAAAACCGACATCAAGGAGATAACCCAGAAGCAAGGCGCCGAACAGACGCAGGATTACCATACCGCGCATGCGCGGCCCCGCTTTTTGGGCAATGCGAAGTTCAATCGGTAAAGCGTGTGCGACGAGCATCATTGTCGACAAAACAGTGACTTGTGCCACGGTCAAATGCTCTGCCGGTGCCAGTGACGCGAAAACAACCATCCCTCCGTACAGATTGGTAAAGATCGATGTTGCCCAGACAACCCCCATGCTTCCCGGCAGTCCCACCAGTTTCATCACAGGTGCCAGAAAGTGACCGATCTGTTCGATGATACCAAGTTGTGAAAGGATACGGGTAATGATGATAATCGGGATGGTGATTTTGAACAGATCAATGCTGGTTCGGACTGCCTGCCTGAATAGCGAGGTGCAGTGTTCTATGAAGCTCATGCAACAATTAGCTGTTGGGAGGGTTCGGAGATAGTATCTGTAAAGCTCTATTTTATGATATGGAAGATATCTTGTCTAAGTATGCGGGTCTGGTTGTCGATGAAGGCATGAGAGAAATCAAGAATTGAACAGGTCTATATGCCGTTTTAATTGATGAAGTGTGGCAAAGGATGGGCAACCTTCAGATGGAAGTCCATGATGCTATGGAGTGGCTGGAACCATCAAGATTTAAGAAAAGTGTCCCTGTATTTTCCCGGGTTTACTCCAAACCAGCGCTTGAAAGCGTTCAGAAAGTTACTGGCATTGGAATATCCCAACAGGTAGGCAATCTGTGTAACATTCATGTCCTGATTCAGGTAGGTCTTGGCAAGCTCCATTCGAACGTCCACCAGGATGAAATTGAAACTTGTTGCTTCTTCCTTGAGTTTGCGATGAAGCGTACTTCTGCTCATATTGAGGTTTTTACAGATGCTTTCAACGCTGAGACTCCCCTTGGGCATCTCTTCAACAACACATTCAATCACACGGCTTTTAAAAGAGCTCGACTTTGTAAGCTGTTTCAGATCCGATTCTGCTCTTTCTATCAAAACGGATTGCAGGTGCGGATTGCTCTCTTTGAAATCCTTTAACAGGAGTTCTCTGCGACAACAAACCGAGTTTTCTTCCTGCAGAAAGTAGACCGGGCAGCGGAAAAACTCCTCGTAAATCCTGGGATCGCATGGACAGAGGTGTTGAAACCGAATATCCACCGGTTCAAACTCATCCCCTATCAATATTCTGGCGTAATCGATGAGTTGGTAAAATGTGTGTTCAGGTATCCAGGGATTGGATATTTCCGGGACCGTGTTGATGAAGGTTATGGTTGCGCAGTCATTCGCTTCGGTCACCACAACACGATTAGCTTCACAAACTAGGCTCGCGTAGCGACTCCAGTGTTTCAGCGCTTCAAGGCCGTTGGCGCTGTTCATGGCAATGCAATTGATAAAATGCGTTAGGTTTTTGCCATAGGTCTGCCTGAGGTGGATAGTGAGGGCAGGATCTCCGGTGACATCCACAGCCATCTCCCAAAGCCTGATCAGTTGCCGGACTTTTATCTTGATATCCAGACCGCTATAATCCGTTTCATTCAGACCGGTTTCAGCCTTAATTTGCCCAGAGGTTAATCCGTGGTCCTTAAGACATTCAATCAGTGCGAAAGCTACAACAGCAGAGGTTGTGATATCATTCCCCATTTGTTTTTCTCATACTGTTCCCTATCAGAAGAAGATGGCTTTCCGAACAATAAAGAGGGAAATTGTTAAAATAAGCGACAATAAGACGTCGTTGCTAAATATGCGATTTTTGGCACCAAATCACAATTTATTGACACTTTTTAAAAAGACCGTCCTGGTTTCATTAAATAGTATCTTGACAAGGAGATTCCCCTGGTTCAGTGACATAAACTGGTTGATCTGAAATCTAACAAATCGGCTTTTTTGCTGTCAATGAACAGCTCACGGACTTCGGCATCGTTTTCAATGATTCAGTAAAACGGAACGGGTAGTTGTTAAATTGTTAACCTGAAAGCAGAGATGGGTATGGCACAGAAATTTAGCAGGCGGGAAATGTTGAAAGGGGCAGGTCTGACGCTAGCTGGTTCCATGTTGGGTTCCGCACTTCCCCGGAAGGGATTTTCCAAACCCAAAAAGCCCAACATCATTTTTATCCTGTCTGACGACCATCGTTGGAATCACCTGGGAATCCAGGGACACCCGTGGATTCAGACGCCAAATCTGGATCGACTGGCGGAAGAAGGAGTATTGTTTGACAACGCCTTTTGCACAACCTCGCTTTGCAGCCCTTCAAGGGCCAGTTTCATTACCGGCCGGTATGTTCATCATCATGGGGTGAAAAACAATCTGCACATCTGGAATAATCGGAACCAGACCGTCCTGGAACACTTAAAAACTGGCGGTTATAACACCGCTTTTATCGGAAAGTGGCATATGCCCGGTCCCTTGCCTGAACTAAGAGGAGTGGATCGGTTTGTAACCTTTACCGCCAGAACGGGTCAGGGCTTGTACTATGATTGCCCTCTAATCATCGATGGTGTCGAAACAGAGAGAAAAGGAACCTATATAACGGAAGATCTAACAGACTATGCTATCGATTTTATAAGGGAGCAGCAGGATTGCCCTTTTTGTCTCTATCTGGCTCATAAAGCGCCCCATGGCCCCTTTATCAATCCGGGGGATATCAGTAGTGATTTATATCAGGAAGAATCCATCGATCATCTCCCGAAATGGGCGCACTCATTTTCTAGCATGGCCAATGGAGAGATCTACGGCATGGGGCTTGGTACGGTGGAAAAGAAATATAAAAAATACAATCGACTTATCAGCTCTGTGGATCTCCAGATCGGCAGAGTGATGGATGAGCTGGATCGCCTGGGAATTGCAGATGATACCGTTTTGATTTACTCCACAGATAACGGGCTTCTGGTAGGGGAAAACGGGCATTTTGATAAACGTTGGGCTTATGACCAGTGTATGCGTCTTCCTTTTATCGTTCGCTACCCCAATGGTATTGTTAACCCGGGCAGGCGATCCCGGGAAATGGTTCTTAATATCGATGTTGCACCTTCAATTCTGGAACTGGCGGGTCTCCCGACACCAGGGCACATGGATGGGATCAGTTTTCATTCCATTCTCAGGGATGAGAAGACCGACTTAAGGGACTCGTTCCTTTACGAATTCTACAAGGATTTTCCGCCGTATACGGTACCGGATATCGATGCTGTTAGAACCCGTCGGTATTTATATGTGGAATATCAAAATTCCCGTTTGGAGCCCGAATTGTTTGATGTTCGTTCCCTGGTGAAAAATCCGGTGAATATTCTGGAAACCCCTGAAGGCCGGGAGGTTTTGCCGGAGATGAAACGGCTCCTAAAACATTACCAGGAGGAGAAAACACATGGAGCATAACACATCGATTCGCAAATCGGATTGGAAGCCTGCTGTAGTTCCTGTTAGCGTAGCTGTCGGTATCTGGTTGTTTCTCCACTTTTTGTATGAAATATTGGGATTGATTGAAAACGTTTCTCTTTATCGTAACCTCGCCTCCATCAACTGGATTCTCCTGGTGATCAGCGTTGGCTTCAGCGCTTTGGTGGTGTATCCTGTGGTCTTTTTCAGGGGGGCTTCAAAACGGATTTGCATCCTGGCAGTTTTTGCTTTGCCCATGGCCTGGAGCGTCAAAGAGTTTATACGGGTAAGTGCAACGGTCACTATTGCAGAATCGTTGTTTTATGTACTGTTTACCCCTGTTCAGATATTGGTATTTGTCGGGCAGGTCGGTCTAATAGGGGTGGCGGATATTTATTGTCGGATTCGACTGAAACAACGGAAAGAAATATCGAGAGTGATGGGACCAGTTCCCTTATCAGCCATATTTTTATCTGTGCTGATCCTTTATTTTGTTCTGATTCGTGGTGGTGGTTACGATTTTCATCTGGCTGTCAAAATGATATACAGAAGCCTGTTTCTTTAATGTATTCAGTTTCGATTCAGCATAAGACTTGGATTCCAACCCAAAGGATGAACTTCAAACGCTTTGATCATTAGAATACTCGGAGTTCAGTTAAATCCGGATACGATCTCGTTTTTGATATGAAAAGGCGTATCTTTGCAAATACAAACCTTTAATTTGTGTGAAAGGAGAGAAAATATGGAAAACAAAGCTGTTTTCAACAGATCCATTCTTCCGGCGATCCTGACACTGTGTCTGACGATCGGTTCAATGGTAGCTTACTTCAACCTTCGTCCCTACGGAAATGAGGCCGGATTTCAAACATTGGTCAAAGTCGCGGGCATTGCCTATTTCATTTCAGTCGCCTTTGGCACCCTGTTCGTCTTCAGTATGTCCTACATTGGAGGTGCCGCTTTGAGAGAGCGGATACTCGCGTCCCTGGTTGTTCCGTTTTTCTGGATGACCAAGGAAGTGATTCGCATTACGGAATCCCATCCCATTTCAGAAAGCCTTTACTGGTACTTTAACCCGCTCAATGTCTGGTTGGTTACCCTGATGGTGCTGGAGATGGGAATTGCCACCCTGATAGCCAGAAAAATCTTAAAACGAAGAGGAAGGGAAATAAGTGTGGTTACCTTTGGACCGATCGCAACCATCGTCTGCAGCCTGGTTTTCGTGATCTCGGTTTATGCCTGGGGAAAAGGAGAGAATGTTTATGTCATTTTTCTCAGTGGCTACCGTGCTCTGTTCGGATCCGGCGTTTAACCAATCAGAAATCCAACTCTACCTTATCGGGGAAAAACAATGAAAAAGAAAACCATAAATAACAAGGAAATCGGGAGAAGAGATCTGATCAAACTGGCAGGATCCGCTGCAACTCTTGGTATGCTGAAAAGCGCTTTCCCGGATTTTTTATTTGCCAGTTCTGCTAAAGATGTCAGACGGCCCAATATTGTTTATATACTGGGGGATAATCACAATGCTGATACCATCGGTTATGCCGGTCACCCATTCATCAAAACACCGGGGATGGATCGATTGGCAAGGGAAGGTGTTGTCTTTGAGCAGACTTACAACACAACCTCCCTCTGCAGTCCTTCCAGGGCCAGTATTCTGACCGGACAATATGCCCACAATCACGGGGTAAAAAACAATCATACACCCTGGACAGGGCAGTCCACAACTTTTCTGGAACATTTGAGCAGGAGCGGCTATGCCACCGCTTTTATCGGAAAATGGCACATGCCCGGTGAAGGATTGCCCGAGATGCCTTTTCTGGACCTGTTTGTCTCCTACACTTACAGGGAAGGGCAGGGAGCGTATTTTAACTGTCCAATGGTTGTTAACGGTAAAGAAGTTCCCTCTCGCAAGCCTTACATTACTGAGGAAATAAACGATTATGCGATTGAATTCATGGAACAGCAGGTCAATAAACCAGAAGTTGAACAGAAACCTTTCTGCGTCTATCTTTCTCATCGCCCGGGTCACCCCCCTTTCCAATCCCCGGAAGGAATTTCAGGAATGTATGACGAGGAAGATGTGATGAAGGTTCTGCCACCTCATGCGGATTCCATGTGGTATGGAAAGACAAAAGGGAATGTATTCCAGGGCATTATGATGGGGTCTTATCACAATCAGTATCGAAGGTATTGCGAAACCCTTACCGCCATGGACAGGGATATCGTCACCCTGTTGAATAAGATCGATGAATTGGGGCTTCGGGATAACACTGTCGTGATTTATATGGGAGACAACGGTATGCAATGGGGAACCCATGATCGACACGGTATTCGGGAACCCTATGAGGAATCGGCACGTTTGCCGTTGGTCATCAGGGCTCCCTGGCTGGTCCCTGATCCTGGAATGAGTCGCCGTCAACTGTCATTGAATATCGATATAGCTCCCACGATGCTTGATTTTGCGGGGGTGCCTATCCCTCGGGAGATGGATGGGCAGAGTTTGGTTCCAATACTGAAAAACGGCAATCTGCAAGGCAGGGAGGCTTTTCTTATGGAGTACTGGCGGTATTATCCTGAAAACACCCCCAGTTATGTCGGGGTCAGGACAAGGCGTCATAAATATATCCGGTTCGAACGGGGTAGAGATCCCTGGCTTTTCGATCTTGAGAACGATCCCGGGGAGATGAATAATCTCTATGGCACTCCCACGGGAAATGCTGTTTTGCCCCAAATGAAGGAGCTATTGGCGCAATTGAATCGGTAATTTGCAAAGACTCAATTATGTCGGAAGCAAAAACGAAAAGCTGGTGCCCGCACCCAGGGTGCTGGCGACCTCGATGCTGCTTTCATGAAGTTCCACAATCTTCTTGGTGATGGCCAATCCCAGGCCTGTATGACCGGTTTTGACGTTTCTGCTTTTGTCCAGTTGATGAAACCGCTTGAAAACGAGGGAAAGCTCTTCATGCGGTATCCCCGGCCCGGTATCGCTAACTTCAACGCGAATTCCATCCGGTTGAGGTGTCAGGATAAGTTTGATTTCACCTGAGTCCGGTGTATGACGAAGGGCATTTTCGATCAGGTTTTCAAGCGCCCTTTCAATCAAACCGATATCACCATTGACAAAGGGTAACTGGTCCTCGGCATTGGAGGTAAATCGGATTTGCTTCTCTTTCGCTTTTAGTTGGAATTTTTGTATCAGATCCTGAATCAGTTCTCCGATACTAAAGGGTTCAGCATTAACCTTCATCCCCGGCGATTCCAGGCTGGCCAACTCCATGAGCCTGTCAACCAGATTGCTGAGATGTTCACAATGCCGGATGGCAATCTCCAGGTATTTTTTTCTTTCTGCCTTGTCCAGATCCTGATCTTTCATCAGAAGGGTTTCGATGTAACCCTGCAGTGTAGCCAGAGGCGTTCGCAGGTCGTGTGAGACATTGGCAATGAGATCACGGCGCGAGGCATCCACTTTCACCAGCTTTTCCACTTGCTGTTCGATTCTTTCAGCCATTTGGGCGAAAGCAGCTCCCATGCGTTCGATCTCATCCACGGGCTTTTCGCTCCTCAGGCTTTGGAGATTTAGATTCTCAAGCCCGTCACCCCCCTTAAAGGCATCCATTAGATTCGCCAGTTTCTTCAATCTTCCCGTGAGCGATGCAAACAGGAAGAGTCCCGTTATCAGGGCAAACACGATGCTGGCCCCGATCATCCAGGTGCTGAGTTTGAGAATATGACTCCGGTTCAGCTTTTGGGCAATATTGTCGTAGGTTTCCCCACCCAGGATCACGTAGAGATACCCCTGCAATACCCCTTCAAGTGGGATGCGGGCCACCGAAAACACCTTGCGACCGTCCAGGCTGCGGGGGTCGTCTCCCAGAATGGGGAATGTGGCGTGCCCTTCAAGACACTTTTTGATGGGTCGCAAATCCACCCGGTCTCTTTTGACCGCTCCGTGGGGTGCCGAGTATGCGAGAATGTTACCGCGAATATCGAGGAGGTATATTTCAATACTGGGATTAATCACCATCAACATATGAAATATGTCCTTCAAAGCTGAATGATTGACCTCCTGGTTGGTAATCAGCAGCCGCTCTTTTACGATCTGTTCTGCTAGATTGCTGTTGAGCTTCTGGTTGACCTCCTGCTGGTACATATTGGTGGAATAAAAAACGACAATCAAAAAAACCAGTCCTACCAGGGCAAAGAGAACGGTCAAAACAGCAGCCAGTTTGGAATACAGTGAAGAAAACATCGGTGGTCACTCCTGGTTGTCAAATTCAGCAAATTGATACCCAACTCCCCAAACAGTGAGAATGAAAACGGGATCAGAGGGATTTTCCTCAATTTTTGCCCGCAGGCGATTGATATGAGAATTGACGGTATGTTCGTACCCTTCATGTCCGTAGCCCCAGACCTTGTCCAGGAGTTGGGACCGGGTAAACACCCTGCCGGCATTCTGAGCGAAATAAAGCAGCAGGTCGAATTCCTTTGCCGTTAAATCAACCGGTTCTCTGTCCAGGGTGACCCGCCTTTTCTCAGGATCAATCGCCAAATCTCCACGCTTGACAGGAGAGGGGCCATCCTCCTCGATCAACGGTTTCTGTTCATCAAACCTGCGAAACATGCCTTTGACCCTGGCAATCATCTCCCGAATGCTGAAAGGCTTGGTTACATAGTCATCGGCTCCCATTTCGAGGCCCAAAACACGATCAATCTCGGATGATTTGGAGGTGAGCATGATAACCGGGGTGTAGGTCTTCTGTTTACGGATCTGTCGGCAGATTTCCAACCCTTCAACTCCCGGCAGCATCAAGTCCAGAATAATCAAATCGTATTGTTGGTTTTGTACCTTCTCCAGGCCCTGGTGACCGTCGAAGGCCAATTCAGTAGTAAAGGAATTGTCACCCAGGTGAAGGGCCAGGAGATCCGCCAGATCTCTGTTGTCTTCAATAATCAATATTTTTCGCGACATAGAATCCAATTGAAATTGTTTGATGTGGAATGATCACATCTCAATTTTGTCTTTCCCTATGCATAAAATACCACCGATCCGGGAATACCACAAGAAGTCAGCCTGCGTTCCGGCCTTCTTTAAACAATAGTTATTGAATTGTGACACTTTTGTGATAACTCCGGCTTCGAAATGCCTGATACTGGAATCATGTTGTCAGGCAAAGATCTTATTCAACGATTTTATCAAGGGAATCCAAATGAAACAGATAGTCTTAATTGCAATTTTGAGCCTGTTTGTGATGGCAACGGGCGTTGCAGATGAAAAGTCTGCAAAGAAAAAGATGAAGGCGACCCAAGCTGAAACTGAATTGGCCACCTTCGCAGGCGGTTGTTTCTGGTGTACTGAATCCGATTTTGAAGAGGTTGAGGGGGTAATTGAAGCCGTCTCCGGATACACCGGCGGTCGGACTGAAAATCCCACATATGAACAGGTATCATCAGGTAATACCGGTCACACCGAAGCTATTCAGGTAACCTACGATCCCGGAGTTGTGAGCTACGAGGAGTTGCTTGAGGTCTTCTGGAGAACGATGGATCCGACTGATCCTGACGGGCAATTTGTTGATCGGGGAAAGCAGTATCGCCCCGGTATCTTCTATCATGACGACCAACAGCGTCGGTTGGCGGAGGCTTCCCGTGACAGGTTGAAAAAATCCGGTCGATTCGACAAGCCGATCAGAACAGAGATCACAAAACTGGGAACCTTCTATCCGGCGGAAGAATATCATCAGGACTACTACCGGAAAAATCCGCTTCGTTACAAGTTCTATCGCTATAATTCCGGTCGGGATCAGTTTTTAAAGAAAGTCTGGGGAACAGCCGCAGTTACCAAAAAGAAAAAAGAGCAGCATGCAAGGTACAAAAAGCCGTCGGATGAAGAGCTGAAACGCAGGCTAACTCCTTTACAATACAATGTCACACAACATGAAGGAACCGAAAGAGCTTTTCAGAATGAGTTCTGGGATCACAAGAAGGAAGGTATTTACGTTGATATCGTTTCGGGCGAGCCACTTTTCAGCTCCACCCATAAATATAGATCCGGGACCGGCTGGCCGAGCTTTACCAAACCTTTGGTTGCGGAAAACATCATTGAAAAAGCAGATCATGGAATATTTGGTGTCAGAACCGAGGTTCGCAGCAAATATGCTGATTCACACCTTGGTCACGTTTTCCCGGACGGTCCACAACCCACCGGACTGCGTTACTGCATCAATTCAGCCGCGCTGAGATTCATTCCCAAAGAAGAGTTGCAAGCACAGGGATACGGGGAATATCTCAGTCTTTTTAAATAAAAAACAGGGAGATGAACATGAAATCAATCAATTCAAAGCTTTTGGTCTTATTGATATTGCTGTTGGGAATCAGCATTTCCCCAGTATATGCCATTGATGAAATCTATACCGGATTTCTGAGTAAAAACGCTGTGGGTGGATACGACTCCGTTGCCTACTTTACCGAAGGAAGGCCCGTGGAAGGTGAAAGCAAGTTTGCAACGACATATAAAGGGACGAAATGGCTTTTCAGCAGCCAGAAAAACCTGGATCTGTTTAAGGCAAACCCTGACAAATACGCCCCGCAATATGGTGGCTATTGTGCCTGGGCTGTTTCACAGGGATATACGGCTAAAGGCGATCCACAACATTGGGAGATTTTTGAAGGGAGGTTGTACTTGAACTTCAACGCCTCCATTCAGGAGAGGTGGTCCGGAAACAAGGCGGAACTGGTATCGAAGGCTGACCGGCTTTGGCCCGGTTTATTAAATCAATAATCTTTATCCGGGGAATCGTTATGTTGCTATCTCACGGAGAAATCGAGTCCTTTGTCGATCAGACCGGTTTCAATGAAACCCGGGTCTTCAATCGATTGAATCGATTAATCCAGACCTATTGGGAGGAACAACGATCGGGAACGCCGGTCGATTACAAGACTCCATTTGAGTTGCTCGACGAGTTGGAACTCGATTCCGGTCTGGGGGAGCAAAACTGGAATGAACTCTTTACCTGGGTGGAAAAATACCTGAAATTTGCGGTGAAGACCGGTCATCCCAGGTTTGTCAACCGTATGTGGTCAGCGGCCAATCTGCCGTCCATTGTCGGTGAAATCGTGAGTGCAATTTCCAACACATCGGCTTGCACATACGAATCAGCCCCGGTTTCCACGTTGATCGAAAAATTCATGATCAACGAAATGCTCGATCTGGTGGGATTTTCCGGTGGTGAAGGACAGATGACCACCGGGTCCAGCAATGCCAACATGATTGCCATGATGGCGGCTCGTGACAAGGTCAACCTTGAAATTAAACAGAAGGGATTATCTCAACATCCTCAATTATATGCCTTTGTGGGAGCTGAATCCCACTATTCCATGGATAAGGCGGCTGCAATTCTGGGAATCGGGACAGATCATCTGCTTAAGGTACCACTCAACGAGAATGGGGAGATGGATACCGCCAGGCTTCAAGGTGAAATTGAGCAGACTGAACGGAACGGAGGGATTCCCTTTTTTGTTGGGGCAACCGCCGGAACAACTGTTCGTGGAGCCTACGATTCACTGCCAGCACTGATAGAACTGCAGAAAAACCATCCTTTCTGGTTGCATGTTGATGGAGCCTGGGGAGGATCGGCCGTGTTGAGCCCTTATCTGAAAAAGCGATTTCTCCGGGCAATTGAGAAGGTTGATTCATTTACCTTTGATTTTCACAAGATGCCGGGCACCAATCTGATCTGCAATATCCTGCTGATCAACAAACAGTCAGGCGTTTTGAGGCAGAGCTGTGCTGTCGGCGATACCAGCTATATCTTCCGGGATGAATCAAAAGAGGAAGAGTTTAACCTGGGCACAACCTCCCTTCAGTGCGGGCGGAAGGTGGACAGCCTGAAGTGGTTTCTGGACTGGAAGTTTTACGGAAGAGATGGGTTTGCCCTGCGGATTGAGCGTTATCTGCAGTTGGCCGGTTTCTCCGAACGGATTGTTGAAGAGACACCGGAACTGGAAATGGTGGTGCCACGGGAGTCGTTCAATGTCTGTTTCCGTTACAAAGTCCCCTTGGGGATTCCTGAAAACGAATTTAACCTCCAACTCAGAACCCGACTTCATCGTGAGGGGATTGGATTGATCGGATTTGGTTATATCGGATCGGATTTATGTTTGAGACTTTTAATCACGGACCCGGGAGCAACAGAGGAATCGATCCGCTCCCTATTCCGGGATATCGTGAATACCGGCAACTCTCTATTGGAGGCCTTATGAATCAGTCTACTCAACTCATGACGCCGCAATCGCTTCATGAATTCCAACGGATCCATAGACCAATCGCTATTTGGAATCGGCTGTCGCAACTTAAATATGACACCGACGCTATGCTTGAGCAGTTGTTGAATTACTTCTCCATGGTTCAACCCTCGGCAAATGAATTTCCCCTAATCGTCAAAAGTTATTCCCGAAATCTGCTCTTTCGCGATAGTTCCGGTTTTGAAGTAGTTGCCATTCGTTGGGATGCCGGCGCAATCACCCCTATTCATGGTCATCCCGGATTTTCATTGATTTACCTGATTGAAGGCGAATTGAACGAGAAGTCCTACCAGTATGATCAAAACCGTTTGTTGAGAACCGCCAATATCGACTATGGTGCAGGCGATTACAGCTATCATATTGGAGAGTTTGGCCGTTTTGATAATGCCATTCACAGGATTGCAGCTAAAACCCGCAGTTTGAGCCTTCACATCTATTCGGATGACGCGGTCAAAGGCGAACGTTTCAATATCTACTAAAGGAGGGATCATGACACGTTACCTTATGATATTTTGGTATATTGTGCACTGTTTGAGGCTGAGGGTGAATCCATGGCGTTTTTTTCAACTCAATGCGAGATACTTCAACAGGAAAAAAGGAATTTACTCCAAACAGGATATCAATCGACTGATCCCGTTTCGTTGGCGGTTAAGCCAGAAGTACGACAATGAATCCTACATGCCGGAGCGCTTTCCCGTATTTTATAAGCCGGAATGGGGACAGAACTCGCACGGAATCTACCGTGCGGACTCCCTGGAAGAACTTCAAAAGCTCCGTATAAAAACCAAAAACAGCGGTTTGACTTACCTTGTTCAGGATGCTGCCAGGGAAGAGCGTGAATTCGAGGTGTTTTATATCAGGAATGCCGAAAGACCTCGTGAGTTTTCCGTGTTAACCATCACGGAGGTCAGCAACAGCAAAGACAGGCAGTACCCCATCAATGGCGTTCACAATGTCTACAGCGGATATGCGGATCGCACCGCTGAATTTAACGGTGTTAAAAGCGCACAGATTTGGAAGCATATCAGTACAATCGGCTATTTTCGAATGGCCCGGGTTGCGATCAAAGCAAAATCGGAAAAGGCGATGTTGGCGGGAAGATTTCACATCGTCGAAATCAACCTCTTCACACCAATGCCCCTGAATCTCCTGGATAAGGGGATACCGTGGCTAGAAAAATTCCGGTTTGTCAAAAGGGCCATGTTCCACATGGCTGAAAACACGGGCAAGGTATTCAAGAAGAATAACGAGGAGAACATCTTCTTCAAAAAACTGATCATGCATTACCGGGTAAAATCATGAAAACAATCAACAAGCTAATCTACAAATACCTCAACAAATGGTTCATGAACGGGTGTAGCGATTACAATTCACTGGCTGTGCGAAAAAGTTGCCGGACAAAAGCCCAGGCCAGAGACTCATTCAGGAACCTGGATATTCCCTATGCCGAAGGTGAGGTGTTTGGAGGGCCGCTTAAAGCCTTACGGTTTGTTAGGAAACACGGATTCCCTGTTGTCGTCAAACCCAATGTCAGTGGCTATTCACGGGGCAGCTACTTTCCTATCGAAACCTACCGGGACCTGTGGAAAGCCATGCTGGCTGTCAAGATCTGGTGGCCGACCTCAATCATCGAAAAATATCTCAAAGGCAGTAATTACAGGGTGGTTGTGGTTAAGGATGAAATCATGTCCGTGATTCGAAGATATCCTCCATTCGTGATGGGTGACGGTAAACTCACTATCAGCGAGCTAATTGATCGCGAAAACAAGGTCCGACAAGCCATGGCGCTGCATCCGGTGATACATCCGATTTCAAAAAATCGTCGAACCAAAAAGTATCTGCGGAAACAGGGATTAAAAATGCGTTCTATTCCCCCTAAAGGTCAATATGTGGAACTATACAACAAAATAGCTTTGGCCCCCGGTGGGGTTGTTGAAACCATTGACAAAAATAAGGTGGCACCGGAAAACAAGGAGTTGTTTTTCAAACTGCTAAATGCTTTCGATGCCAGTATATTCGGAATCGATGTGATTTTTGAAAAGGGAATCGAAGAGAATTATCGCGCCCAGAAGTGCATTTTTCTGGAGTTGAATTCAAGACCCTATTTGAAAATGCACCATTTTCCCCGATATGGATCACGGCAGAATCTGGAACCTTACTATCAAAAACTTGACCTGGTTGGAGTTGCTGATTCAGGGGTGTTTTGACAAACAACTGCCATGTACACAAATCCGGCGATAGAAAGGATATTGGAGGTCCCTATCAGGTCGTTGCGCTGTCATAATCGAACGGATTTCGATTCGACGTGCGGAGTTTGGCAATTCAGCCGGAAGTCTAGTTTTTAAACAATACACCCAAATCCAAATGGAAAAGTCATCGACTCTGTTATACCGATTCATGGGCATCCATTCATTGCTGATTGGACTTTTCCCCTTCTATGTGCCTGTCTATCTTTGGAAATCCGGATGGACACTAAGTGATCTTTCCTACTTTATATCCGTTTCGGCGTTTGGCTTTTGTATCAGCCTTTGGATTTGGGATCGGCTGCAAATGAAGATTTCCTTGCGGAAAATTATAGCTGTCTCCCTTGGATTGGAAACAATACTATTGGGTGCAATCGTCTTTCAGAGCTCATCCTTTTTCTTCCCGGTGTTTGCACTTTTCAATGGTTTTTACGGCTGCTTTTTTTGGACAACCCAAAGAATTCTTTTTCTTGAAAGTGTCTCCAGCTCGACATCCGGCAGACACTATGGAAACCTTCAAATTCTGGTTGCTGTTTCATTGAAGACCGGGATATTGATCGGGGGACTACTCCTCGAATCGGTGGGATTCGAAGCTGTTTTTGCCATTTCAGGATTAATCACTGTCACAGCCTTGATTTCGATCCATCTGACCGGATACAAAATCTCATACTCACCTGAAATGTCGGTTATCAAACCGCTAACTTTAAAGGAGATAATCGGATTCCGGGATCAGGTAAAATCAAGATTTATCTTCGTGCTAGATGGTCTGTTCCTGTTCCTGGAGAGTTATTTCTGGTTGATTTCGATTTTTCTTCTGGTCAGGCAAAGCTATTTGGGTTTGGGGGCCATCATGATAGGCCTGATGGCGCTGTTTGCAGTGTTGTTCTGGTTTATCAAGAACTCAATTGATCGCCTGCCCTTGGAACCTGTGTTCAGATTAAGTGTTGGATTGTATGCTGTTTCCTGGGTTTTGAGAGGCTTTGTTTTCAAAGATACCGAAGAGATTTCTGTTGCCATTATGCTGATACTGATCGCATTTTTCACGACTTTTTTTCGTCTGACCTTTAATAAACGATTTTTTGATTTCGCCCGGAAGAAATCATCCCACAGCTACCTCCTCTTAAAAAGCTATTACTCACAAGCTGCCATTATCATCTGGTTCGGAGTGATCGGACTGACGACCAGGGGAGACAATGAAGCGGAATGGATTTTGAGGATCATCTATTGGTCGGCCGCAGTGCTTGCAACGGGGTATTTTGCATATGGAGCCAGGAAACAGCGCCCTGTTTTCAACTCAACATCAACCGGGAACCAATCCCTGGAATCCTTGCCACTATAATCGGGGATTAATATTTAATGAAGCTCCAAAACATAGGTTAGCTTGGCGACTTGACTCATCATCACAGCAATCGGGCAATACTTATCTAATGTCAGGCTGACAGCGCTATCAATCTTTTTTTCCGGTAACGAGTCGCCATGAAACCAATAAGTTAGTTCAATTGAGGTAAAGACCTTTGGGATCTCCGGAGCTTGCTCTGCTTTTACCGATACCTGAAACTTGTCGAATGACACCTTCATTTTTTCCAAAATTGAAACAATCCCAATACCGCTACATGTGGCGATTGAAATCAGCAATAATTCCATGGGGCCTGGCCCCTTTCCTTCTCCTCCGGCACTTTTCTTTGCATCAACAATAATACTGGAACCTGCTCCCCCTGTTGCCTTATATTGTTTTCCCGATATATGATCAATCAACACTTCCATATTCCACGCTCCTTGCTTGTTAATACCTTCTGTTCAGACTTTAACCTGGTCAATTGTATATAGTTCCGGTTTTCTATGCAGGTGAGAGGGTAGTTTGTTTCGAACCTTTTCCAACCGTTGCAAGTCAATCCGGCAGGGAATCAGGCATTCTGTTTCATCGCCTGCTACAATGGTAACTCCCATGGGATCGACAACCAGGCTCTGCCCGATAAAAAAGTTATCGCTTAATTTATTACACGCCACCATAAACACTGTATTCTCGATTGCACGCGCAGTCATCAGACTTTTCCAGTGTAGCTCCTTAAGCGGCCCTTTAACCCAGCCGGATGGCACGACTATAATATCGGCTCCCATCATCGCCTGGTATCTGGCAATCTCGGGGAATCTCAGTTCATAGCAGACAAAAAGCCCGATTTTTCCAAAGGGGGTGGATATCGGTTTAAACAATTCATTCCCTGGCTTGATATTTTTGGATTCGTTATAACCAAATGCATCAAACAGGTGGGTTTTACGGTAGGTGGTGACCAGTGAACCTTTGTCGTCGACGACAACTACGGTGTTATGGACCTTCTCCTCTTTCTTATCTTCGGTTGCCTCCCGCATTCCAAAAATGATCCATATCCCGTGTTCACGAGCCAAGTCCCTCATGCCTGTGACAAAAGGTCCATTGATGTCTTCCGCATCGTTCAGGGATATATCTTTGGGTGTGCCAATGGGAAAATGGCTCATAAAGACCTCAGGGAAGATCACCAGATCCGCACGATGGATCTCTTTTGAATCTTTTACTGCTTTTCCAGCTTTTTTTAAATTTGCCTTTTTGTCATCCGAAGATACCAATTGGGCCATTACAAGTTGAAATGCCATTCAGTTCCTTTTGTCTGGAAATTAATCTGTTTAATCACTCAAATGTCGAGCGTTTCTTTCTATAGAACTTCCGGTGATCGATGATAATGGAAATCAATACCACAACTGGCGGCATGTCTTCTTATTTTCATTGGTGAGTTGATGAAAATAACCGGGGATCGATTGAAAGCGATTGCCGGCTTAGTATTCGGCATTCAGATATCGGTCAAACCATGCTAAAATTTCGTTGAATCGTTTAATTTTGGTCAATGGTTTCCCCCTGGATTCGAAAAAATGGTTCTCCTCTTCGAGAATACAGAGTTTGGCTTCGGTTCCAAAATAAGAGATCGCACTGTACATCTGCAGAGACTCCGTATAGTTACAGCGAAGATCATCTTTCCCGTGAATAAACAGAGTCGGTGTCTTTACTTTTTTTGCATGCGTCAGGGGTGAGTTTCTCAAATACTCATCCATATTGTCCCAGGGTGTTGTTCCTCCCAGGTAACAGCAGGAATAACCATAGCCGATATCAGAAGTGTTAAAATGACTGATTAGATTGCACATGCTCTTTTCGGAGACTGCTGCCTGATATCGGGATGTCTGGCTGATGATATAGTTCACCATATATCCTCCGTAGGATCCCCCGATAACCCCCAGACGGCTCTCATCGATATTGCCATACTTTTCAAGAATCGTATCAGTGAAGCTAGTCAGATCCGAATAGGCATGAGTAGCAAAGTTCCCCCTGATATCTGCAAATTCATTTCCTTTCCCATCACTGCCCCGTGGATTACAATAAAAGACGAAGTATCCCCGGGCAGCAAGCAACTGCATGAGGTGGAAGTAAACATCGCCGTATACCATTTTGGGACCGCCGTGTATGAACAGAATTCCCGGGTATTTGATATCACTGTTAAAATCGGAAGGTTTAAGCACCCAGCCGTCGATTTCTGTATTCTCTTCATTGACACAATGGACCGCTCCCGGTTTGATCACGATTCGGTTATCTTCCAGCCAGTCATTCATACCGGTAAGCTTTTTTTCTTCGCCGGATTTCAGGGAGTATATCTCTTGCAATTGCTGCTGCCTTAATCCAACAAAGAAAACACCATTATCTGTAACGGCAAAGGAGTCTATGGTACCGCTTTCAAATGAGAGTTTTTGAATATTACCTTCCTGGTCAGTTTTGTATAAATAGGTGCTGCTTTCTTCAACGGTAAGGAAATACAGTTGGTTGTTGTATATCTGAAATCGATTCGACTGATTGAACCTGGAATCGGTTGCAACCGCAATTCCCATTTTGCTTTTATCAAACTCTTCAGATATATGTCTTTGCTCCTTTGAAGAAATATCGACAGTATATATCTCGTGATTCTCGCTTTTGCCGTACTCAATTAGTTGCGATCCTGTGAATACAACGGTACTACTGTCAATGAAACCAATATCGGATATACAGAACGGGAGACCGGATGAAAGTTTTTCCATGTTCCCTGACTCTAAATTGAGAAGGAAAATATCAGCCCTGTTTTCTGCATGTTTATCTCCGACACAACTGGTTAGAGCAATACTATTTGAGAGTTCATCAAAGGCAAAAAGGTCAACATTGGTGTTTTCGCTTGTGACTTTATTGATTGTTCTCGTTGTCAAATGGTAGGAGAAAAGCGATTTCTTTATGTTGGAGGCTATGCCTTTCCCTTCTTTGAAAAAGGGAACCTCGGTTCCTTCCTGAATTTGCTCTGTAGCAGGAACCTCGGTGGTATAGCTACTGAAAAAGAGCGCGTCCCGGGTAAGGATAAAATCCACGATTTTCATTGGAATGGAAAAAAGGATTTCACCCCTGTTTTCAGAAATATGGTGTTTGTAGAAAACACTGCCGTCGCCCTTATCAACATAATAGATTAAAGAGTTTCCCTCCCAGATAAATCCCTTGACGCCTGTCCCCGTATTCATCTGTCTTAAACATTTGCTATCCAGCAACATGATCCACAACTCGCTATCATACCTGTTTTCAAGCAGGTTTGCCTTATTAACCATGAAAGCTGCCGTGTTTTGAGACGGATTGATTTGAAGATTGCTCAATATATGATTCTGTAAGAAATCGTCTCTTGTTACAGAACTTTTCCCAATTCCTTTTTCCTGATTAATACGATTTTCAGAAGGTGCCTGGCCATCACCGGATGCCGACTGAAATATCTCTTGCTCGGCGCTGTTTTTGCTGTTTTGGAACTGATTATTGAGATCATTGGCCGATTGTCCCCCGGATGCTGTATCCAGCTCTCCCAGGTTATTATCGATTTCGCAATCCAAGGCAATGTTCCTCAACTTGCCGTCAACAATTTCAAAGTTCGGTTTTTTTAAGCCTGGTTCTTTACGGTGACTCTCCAACATTGCATTTCCTCACATCAACGCTGTTTTTATCTTTTGTAAACTTTTAGATACAACTTTTTCTTTCAATTTTGGTCAAAATTGCTTCATTGGTCTCACCCTCGATGCCAAAAAGACAAATCTGACGATGTGCCGCAGGATGGTCAGGAAGATGGACGAGGGCTACAATGGAATTGATGACCTCAAAACAGGCTTTCCTATAGATTAATACAGGTGACAACAGACATGGTGATCTGTTGCAATCTCTTTCATCAGCGGGACTGTGTCTTTGCAGATATCTTTTGCCTGGGGGCATCTGGTATGGAATTTACACCCCTTGGGGGGATCGGCAGGACTTGGAACATCTCCGCTCAAAATGATTCTCTCTTTAGTCTCCCTGGGATTCGATTTCGGAATAGCTGCTAACAGGCATTTTGTATACGGGTGTAAGGGATTGGAAAAAAGTCTTTCACTGGAGGCCTGCTCGACGATTGAGCCAAGATACATGACACAGGTACTGTCGCAGAAATACTTGACGACTCCCAGGTCATGGGAGATGAACATATAGGTTAAACCGAGTTTTTCTTTCAGTTCCTGCATCAGTGTTAGGACCTGGGCCTGAATCGAAACATCCAGGGCGGCAATTGGTTCGTCACCAACAATGAACTTTGGGGCTAAAGCCAAGGCTCTGGCGATTGCAATTCTTTGACGCTGACCGCCACTGAACTCATGGGGGTATCTGTGAACGCACTCCCCTCTCAACCCACAGAGTTCCAGCAGTTCCACGGCTTTATCCATAATCTCTCTTTTTTTTGCCAGGCCATGCTCCAGCAGACCTTCGCCTATAAGGGAGGCAACATTCATTCTTGGATCAAGGCACGAGCCCGGGTCCTGAAAAATGATCTGCATGTTTCGTCTCAACGCTCGCGTTTCTTTTTTATTCAGGGTATGCTTGTTTTCAACATCAAAAATCACCTTGCCGTTAAAGGTCACCGATCCGCCGGTAGGTTTCAGTAGATTCAGAATTGTCCTTCCGGTGGTCGATTTTCCGCATCCCGATTCTCCGACAAGACCGAATGTTTCCCCTTTTCTTATTTTAAATGTCACGTCGTCAACCGCTTTGACATACCCCTCTACTCTTGAGAAAACCCCGCCGAAGATGGGAAAGTACTTTTTCAGGTTGTTTGCTTCCAATATGTATTCAGTCATTTAATAATCCTCGTCGACGTATAACCAACATCTAACCTTGTGGCCCGGTTTCACCTCATTCAATTCCGGCATATCCGTTTTGCAACGATCAATGCATTTGGAACAGCGGGGAGAGAAAAAGCAACCTTGCGGTTTATCGGACAATGTGGGAACCATTCCGGGAATGCAGATCAATTTCTCGCCCTTTTGAATATTACCCAATCTGGAGTTCAGTAAACCTTGGGAATAGGGATGCAGAGGATTGTCAAAAATATTGACTGTTGTGGTCTCTTCAACAATTTTTCCCAGGTACATTACCGCCACCCTGTCACACATCTCTGCAATTACTCCCAAATCATGCGTAATCAGTAAGATGGAGGTATTCATATCCTTTTGCAGGCTTTTCATTAATTCCAGAATCTGGATCTGGACGGTCACATCCAATGCTGTAGTGGGTTCATCAGCGATAAGCAACCTCGGTTCGCAGCTCAGAGCCATGGCTATCATTACCCGCTGTCTCATGCCTCCGCTTAACTGGTGGGGATACTCGTTATATACATCTTTGGCTCTTGGCAACCCAACCAGCTTCAACATTTCAATGCATTTCTCTTTTTTGTCCCGCTTTTTCAGATCCTGATGGATATCCAAAACTTCTTCGATCTGATTGCCTATGGTGAAAACAGGGTTTAACGCCGTCATGGGTTCCTGAAAGATCATTGATATTTCATTGCCTCTTATGGATTCCATTTCGGGAATGGATAGATCAGTCAGTTCCTTGTCATTAAAGAGGATTTTCCCATTTTCAATAAACCCGTAAGGCTGCGGCAACAGCCTCATTATCGATAGCGAAGTGATACTTTTCCCGCATCCGGATTCTCCAACCAGCCCCAGAATTTCACCTCTCCGCAGGGACAGATTTATCCCGTCCAGAACTCTTTGAAGTCCTGATGTCGTCTTAAAGCTAGTGACAAGATCTTGAATTTCGAGCAAGGCTTCAGGCATTCGCACACTCCCTATTGAATGATTTTCGGGTCCAAAGCATCCCTCAATCCGTCACCAAGAAAATTGATCGACAGTACGGTAACCAGAACCATGAATCCCGGTGGTATCCACACCCACCAATATGTCGTCAATGTGGTGAAATTCTGCGCTGCTGACAACATATTTCCCCAACTGGGAACCGGCTGTTCAACGCCCAATCCCAGAAAGCTCAAACCGGCTTCGATCAGTATTCCCCGAGCGATCCCCAATGTAGCGTAAACAATAATCGGTGCCAGTGTATTGGGTATTATGTGCTTGAAAATGATTTTCCTTGCATTTAGTCCCAGAGCCTTGGCAGCTTCGATGTATTCACAATGCTTCAATGATAGGACCTCTGCTCGAACTATCCTGGTCAGGCTGGGCCAGTTCAACAAACCGGAAATGAGCATGAGGTTTATAATACTGGGGCCAAGAATCCCGGCGATAACAATGGCTATCAAAAAGAAGGGAAAACACATGAAAACATCCACGATTCGCATGATGATTGAATCGACGATACTCCCTGAGTAACCGGCAACCGCTCCCAGTATCACACCAATCACCACCGCAATGATAGTGGATACAATACCGACGCTGATGGAAATTCTGGCACCATAGATCAATCGAGTCAGCACATCTCTGCCCATTTCATCCATTCCCAGCTTGTGCTCGGAGGTTGGCGACTCATAGATTTTGAACATATCGATGCGATCACGTTCGTAGGGCGTGATTACCGGGGCCAGAATAGCCAGTGCCACCAGAATTGAAATGACAAACAGTCCGAACATCGCCAGCTTGTTTCTTTTTAACTTGGCAGTGGCAATCTTCCAGGGAGACAGACCAGATTCAACCGTCATCAAGCTCATTTTGCTTCTCCAGTGCCATTACTCATATTTTATTCTTGGATCGATAAAGGCGTACAGGATATCTGCAATCAGATTGGCGATAAGAATGAAAAAAGCCATCACCAATGCGCAGGAAACCACAACCGGATAATCCCGGTTTAGAATGGACTGGTAAACCAGGGTTCCCATTCCCGGCCAGACAAATACCGTTTCCGTTAACACGGCACCGGACATCAAATAACCTATCGATATGCAAATGACGGTAACAACCGGAATCAAGGCGTTTCTAAGTGCATGTTTATAGATCACCAGTCTTTCTTTGAGTCCTTTTGCCCTGGCAGTCCGAATGTAATCTTGCATGATGACTTCAAGCATTGATGAACGTGTATATCTCATCAACTGCGCCATTTGGACCAGTGCCAAGGCAATTACCGGCAACATCAAATGATGAACAAAGTCCAAAAATTTCATGAATCCGGAATACCCGCTCCCTATTGTCTGCATACCGGAAATGGGGAACAAGCCCAGATCAAACGAAAGAAATTTGATTAGCAACATTGCCAGAAAAAATATGGGGACTGATATGCCGATAAAGGAAAATACTGTCACCACATAATCAAAAATGGTGTTCTTCCTGGTCGCTGAAATAACCCCAATGGGAACGGCCATTAATACACTTAGCGCCAGAGCTGTTAAGGATAACACCACGGTGTTTTTGAAATTCCTCAAAATCACCGACAAGACGGGCTCCTTGTAAGTGATGGAATAACCGAGGTCACCCTGTATGGCGCGACCCAGCCATTTAACGTACTTGACCGGAAGCGGATCGTAATAACCGATTGCTTCCAATAGATTCCTCCTGTCTTCCGCTGTAAAATTCGGATCAATCATGCTTGAATACGGATCTCCCGGTGCCAGATGAATCAACGCGAAAATGACAATGGATACCCCGAAAAGCACCGGTATGATTATCAAGATTCTCCTGATCAAATATTTTCTCATGATTTTGCCCTGGAAAACAGTATTCTGAAGCGATGGAGGTTAACGCCGCCCGCGTTTTGATGATTGATATCGAGCGACGTTTAAATGCAGCCAGTAATAAGGATTTTTATCGGGTTTCTTTGGCGATCAACAGCCTAGTCCGCGAAATACCACTTGTTAGCTTTGTAATAGTAAGAATACGCAGCCACAGGGGGAATTGTCCGGCCTTTCAGTTTCCCGGTAAAAACGATGTTATCGGGCCAATGATAAATGTAGATTACCGGTAACTCCTCGTTTAAGAGCAGACCAATTTTTCGATACAAGGTCTGCCGCTTGTCCTGGTCCAGAGTTCTGAAACCTTCATCGATTAAGCGGTCCACCTCGGGATTCTTATATCGAATCCAATTGCTGCCGGAATTGTCCCCGATAGGCTTGATGAAGTCCGAATAATAGAACTTCGACAGGTCACCATCATTTTCACTGCCTTGCCCGACAAGGGCAATTTCATAATCGCTTTTCTTGACTTCATCATACATTACGCCGAATTCCATTATTTTCAGATCAATCTTGATGCCGACATCTTTGAGATTCTGTTGAAACAATACAGCGCATTTTTCGCGAACAACATTTCCTTTGGAGTACTTGAGTTGAAACCTCACCGGTTTACCGTCGAGGTACATTACATTTTTACCGGCATCATAGTTCCACCCAGCCGTCTTGAACAGTTCAAGTGCTTTATCGCGGCTATATTTGTACTCATTCATTCCCTCGGGATGTGCCCAAAAAGTTGAAGGATAAGGATTATGTGATACTTCGCCGTGCCCTTCCAGAAAATTATCTACCACACCCTTGCGGTTGAGGGCATGGGCAATAGCCTGCCTGACGCGCTTGTCCTGGAATGGCTTTTTGGTAAGATTGACAGTCATGTATTGGTAAGCATTTCGGGGAACTCCGCTGATGACCATGCCATGCGCCTTGAATTGATCAGCATCGGTTTTTCTGATGCTTCCCGGGTAAATCTGGTCAATCTCACCCCTGAACAACTGAGCCTGGGCCGTATCCCGATTGGTCTTTACCAGAATTATCTTGTCCAATTTGGGCGCTCCTTCCCAGTAATCATCAAAACGGGTAAAAGTCACATATTGGTCAGGAACGTATTCTGTCATTTTAAACGGGCCGGTGCCAATGGGTTGTCTCATCAGATCGGTTGCTTCCTGGGCCTTGCCAACCTCAACCTTTTCCCAGATATGTTTGGGAAAAATCTCGAAGTTGATTCCAAATCTTAAAAAACCGGATGAGTAGGTTTTTTCAGTTGTTATCTGAATCGTGTTTTTGTCCAACACTTTGATCCCCTTCAGGTCTTTTGTCTTCCCGGCCTTGAACTCTTTCACACCCTTGATGGCATTAATAAAGGATGCTCTAGCGCCTTTGTAATCAGGAAACCCCACGTATTCAATGGAGTATTTGACATCTTCGGCAGTCAACGGTGTTCCGTCATGAAACTTAATCCCGTCTCTTAATACAAAGGTAAAAACAGTTCCGTCCTTCGAAGCACTCCACTCCTTGGCCAGATTGGGTTCGAGCTTGCCATCCGGTCCGTATCTCAGCAAAGTTTCAAAAACAAAACGTGTGATGTAAAAATCATAGCTGTGCGTTGCATATGCCGGATGGAACACTCCCGTAGGAGAATGAAAAACACCGATTCTGTAAACATTCTTGCTTCCGGCCGCAAAACCGAGGCCCGAAATCAACAAAAAACTAATTGAAAACAACATCAACTTTTTTTTCATTTCAATTCCTCCTGAAGAGTTTGAAGTGCATTCCTGGTGGCCTAATCCGATTTAATAAACTGGTTGTGCAAACAGCAACTTTAGTGCCAATGAAGAAGCAATGACCGGTTAATCCAATGATAACAATTTTCTAACGTATCTTATCCTTTGTCAGGAATACTTCAATTTAACGTCAATCCTTGTCTAACCAACTTTTGCAGGAAGAACCGACTGTATTGACTCTGTTTAACTGGTTAAATAGGCTGCTAATCTCACCTATTTTCTGCCCATTTAATGAACTCCTTGCCGAATGAGGTAACTTCCGTACCCTTACGGCCAACGCGTGATGACACAAGGCCAAGGCTACTAAGACATTTAAGCATTCTCCTAATTTCGCTTTCGCTGGAGGTGATATTGCGATCCTTGAGCAGTCTTTCGATGTTTTTTCTGCCAATACAGAGATTTAAGTTGTTGTAATAGCTTATTAATTTAATAGCCTCCAATCCTTTGGCAACACCGAAGCTCTCTTCTATCTTGGCAAGCTCATTCTCGAAATTGTGAGTTTTATGCAAGAGATAATAGGGAAGCTGATTCAAAGTCACCTTTTTTGATTTGGTTAATTCAATATAAGAGACCACATTTTGCAGTTCCCTGATATTTCCCGGCCAATCATAACTTAACAGGAGGGACTCGACCTCAGCGGTGATTTCCATTTGTTTAGTGTTTCCGGTGAAATGTCTTAATAAGGGTATAATATCTTCCTGTCTTTTTCGGAGAGGAGGGATATTGATCGGCAACACATTTATTCGATAATATAAATCCTCCCTGAATTGTCCTTTCTGAACCATGTCGAACAGGTTCTTGTTCGTGGCAACCAGGACTCTGATGTTCACGTTGATCACCCGTTGTGATCCAATCCGCATGACCTGCCTCTCTTGAAGTATCCGCAGCAATCTGGTTTGAAGAGACAATGGCATGTCTCCGATTTCATCCAGAAATATGGTGCCATTATTTGCTGATTCAAACAGACCTTTTTTTCCTTCTTTCAGTGCACCAGTAAAGGATCCGCCATCATAACCAAAAAGCTCGCTTTCCAGGAGGCTCTCCGAAAACGCCGCGCAGTTGATTGCGACAAAAGGCTGTTTTTTTCTTTTTGAGTAATTATGAATGGACTGCGCCATTAGCTCTTTTCCGGTTCCACTTTCTCCGGATATGAAAACAGTCAGATCAGATTTTGAGATGTTTTTGGCGAGTTCGATACACTCCTTCATGGATGGAGATTCGGTTTTGATAAAATTGAAATTGTATCTGGCGATCAGTCCTTTATCTCTCAGTTTTCTGGTCAGGTTCTGCTCCAATTGCTTGATATAAGTAACCTCCTGAAAATTAAAATAGTAACCTACGTTTTCGCCAATGTAGTCAATTCTCCGTTTGTTAACATTGATATATTTACTTTGCTGTTCAATGAGTTCGTCCTGAATCTCCTCTCTTTGAAGAGATTTTATAATGGTTTTGTCAAACAGGTCGTTCAGTTTTTCCCCGATGATCTCATGATTGATTTTAAAGATCTTTTTAAACACTTTATTGCTAAGGAGGATTTCGTTGTCATTGTTAACCAGCAGAATTCCCTCATTAGAGAGATTTATCACCGCGTCCAGCTCCTCATGCTTGATGTAAAGGTCCTTGTAGTGCTGTTTGATACCACTGTCGAGGGTAATTATGGAATCCGAATACTTGATCAATCGCCTCCTTATTTCCTTGTTGTCGATTTTCAGCTTATTCATTATCTGAATAAAGGTCGACATATCGACATACCTGTTACCGATGTCCATTATTTTCTTAATATAATCAGGGACTCGTGATGACAGCGCCGGAGTAATGGCGATATTGAAATCGCGATAATCCATGCCCTGTTCATATGGTACTAGGGAGAGATGATTTATCCCGATTTGGTATAACAGCGAAACCGTTTCCAGAGTGGTCTCTTTTGTGTCATTTACAACCAATACTTTGGTATTCTTAGGAATTGCGAGGATTGGGTATGCATCTTTTTCTTTTATGGTTCGGTGAATAACAACGATTTTCTCACTATCTGCGATGTATTGCTTTGCTTGCACTGCTCTTTCTTTTGACATGACCAGCACAACGTCATCGTCAATCACATCTCCCTCGTTCAGACTGTTCAGGAAGTAGCTGTTTATTTTAATGTATTCATCAAATATCAGACTCAGGTTATCCCTGAGAAATTCGGCGAGTTCAAGCCTGAAGTCAATGATGATCCCGATCGATTCCATTGAAAATCTCCTGAAAGCAAAACCTTTAAAATGAATCTCATTACAGTTTATAAACAACAAACTCTCGATTTCGGCAATCTATTTATTCGTTGCAAGTTCTGCACGATCAAAATGATCAGGCATTCCTGGTTTTGTTGGAATGAAGATTTATATCACTGAGAGATTTACTCCGCGACATCAATATGAGCATTCCGGTCTTGGTATAAAACCGCCTTATGTCCCTTTATCACTCCTATTAGTAACAGTCCTTCCGTTGTCGGGAGACAGCATCCTTTGATTCGTTGGCATATTATTTGCCTCGGCTGCAGTATAAAACCGATTTGCAGGAGACAGAAATGGTTCATTTGGATTTTATCAAAGATCTGATCAAAATCGACAGCTCATCCAAACAGGGAGCCAACAAGGCATTGGACTTCTGTGCCGGGTATCTGGCACAGAACAATATGAAACATAGAGTTCTGGAAAACACAGGATATAAAATGCTGACTTGTTCGGTGGGTACCGGAGACAAAAAAATTATTTTAAACGGGCATTTGGATGTTGTTGAAGCGAAGGAAGCTCAGTTCATTCCGAAAGTACGACAAGACAAGCTTTATGGAAGGGGGGCAGCCGACATGAAAGCTGCGGTTGTTTCTCTGATAACTGTTTTGGGCGAATTTACAACCCGGGAGTTGCCGTATCGTCTCGAACTTCAATTGGTTACCGATGAGGAGACAGGAGGAGAAAACTGTTCGAGATACCTGGCCGATTCCAACCCCAACGGGGATTTTGTGATTTGCGGAGAGCCCACGAATTTAGGAATAGGAGTACAGGCAAAGGGGATTTTGCAGATCGATATTATTGTCAACGGAAAATCGGCCCACGGAAGCAGGCCGTGGGAAGGTGATAATGCCATCATCAAGGCATATAAGTTATTTGACAAGATCAATTCACTCCCCTTTGTGCAAGAATGCTCAGACATCCTCAAAAAACCTTCCATTAATCTCTCAAAAATTGAGGGGGGAATGGTTTATAACAAGGTTCCCGACTGTTGTGTTTTATCCCTGGATATTAGGTTTTTACCACAGCAAAGCCGTGAGCAGATTATCGGTCAGATTAAACGGATTACCGATAATACCATCGAAGTAAAAGGTTTTGGTCAGCCGGTGGTCACCAGCGATAAAAATGTATTTGTTCGATCGTTGGCGAGGTCAATTGAGAGGCACATTGATGATAATGCCCGTATTTTGGGGCAGCATGGTTCATCGGATACCAGGTTTTTTTCAAAACACGGCATACCTGCAGTTGAGTTTGGTCCATGTGGCGATAATTGGCACGGAGACAATGAACACGTGATTTTGAGTTCTATAGAAAAATATGAAGAAATTCTTATTGATTTTTTGAGCGACGATTGGGTTGGTTAAGAGGCATTTGAGTCTACGCTTCAATGATTGATGATGGATTCGCTGATGATATCGATCATTGTTTGATGTTGTTTCTTATCCGGATATGGAAGGTGGACAGGCATTTCTAATACTGGATTTGGTGGGCTCTGATATCATAGAACTGAAATTTCAGGTAAGAAGATATATTGTTGATCATAATCCCGGTACCGTGTCAACGCTCAACCGTCGCTTCGATCCCGCGGAAACGCAGTGACACGTAGCCAGAACATGTCTTCGCATTTCCGCTCCGCTGATCCGCGGGCGACAGGACACTGGCCTTCTCCAAAAGGGGTTAAAAGAGCATTTCACGTAACACTGTTCTCATGGGGAACACCGATGAAGACGCTGGATGTCTTTGACACGATGCAGCTTGCCTACAAACGTCGGAACTATGTGTCTGAAAACCGGTTGCTACCAACAATTTTCATACAGGGATATTAATCTTTAAAAAGCTCTCTCTTTAAATGAAGTGGGTTGGGAAGTTGTAGACTCGGGTCAGAACATGATTTGCAATTGGACATTCCCTCCGTCCCATTGGCGGGTTTGGAAGAAATCAAGATCCCAGGTGGAGTTGCCTAAAAGTCGATAACGACCCTCTTTGAGGAAGATGACACCTACGCCTGCCTTGATTTCAGTGTTGGTTTTATCAACGGCTTCTTCTATCCCGATATAATCTTTTTTAATCTCGGCCTCGCCGGCTTGCAGGGAGAAAAGCCAGCTAAAGGTTTCACTTCGTTTTTTTTCCCAGATGCCAAACAGGTGTGTGGTCAGCAGGTGGCAAACATAGCGGTGAACAGGGAAATCCGAGCCGATCTCGTTGAGAAATTCGGATTTGAGTATGCCAAAGGAGAGAAGATCATTTTCATCGGCCTTCAACACGAAATAGGCTTCGGTCCATTCCAATAGTAGTTTTTGATCCATATCCGGTTGGTCCTCAGTCGCAATACCAGGTTGATAACTTCGTTCCTCCGTCATGGTATATCCTGAGATTCCGATAGTATTTCCGCCGGAAGTGTTCCAATCCAGGATCAGCTTTCCTTCATTCCCTTGGAAAGTTCTGACTTCTTCCGGTTCTATGATAAGAAACTCGGCTTTCGAGACCTGCTTCGTATCGGCCCGGATAAACAATCGATCCCCCAGCACCCACTGAATTTCCGCCCGGGTGTAAAGCGGGGTTTCCAGATAGTCTTCATTGACATCGTTTTTTTCGGTATCTTTGTTTTTCTCATCAAAATAGTAATACTGGTCGATCATGCTCAGGCGAATGTGGTTATCCGTGAACCGGCTGCCATATGAGACAGCATATCCCGACTGACCATACTTTTTATCGTGGGGTGGGAAGCCGATTATGGAAGCGCCGAAATCTGTTCCAAACCGAAATTCAATCTCCTGGTAGAGCGGTTGGGCATGATAGAATGACTCTTCGTACTGGTGGTAATGAAAAGTGGTGAAGTCGCCGATATTGCTGGTAAAGCGAATTTCGTTGAAGGTATAAAACTCCTCCATGGAGATACTACCCACGGAGGACCGCATCCCGGTTTGTGCCGTTGCCCACTCCCTGCGCCAACTATAAGGAGGTTGATATGCTCGCCAATCAAGGAAGTTTTCGATATCCAGATGGTGACGCTCAATCTCATAATCACCTCTGAACTGACCGAAGAGCAGGTTCGACTCTGCAAAAGAGCAGAGCAGAAACAAGGAGATAAAAAACGGTTTTCTCATGGTATTTGATCCCCCACAATTCTGTATCGCCGTTTACTGCGAAGCTTGGGATTGATACCCTGCTGCTAGCGGCGAGGTAGTTCTTTTCGATCTTGAATAGCCGGTCAGGATGTTAAAACCGATGAACATGAGTTGAAAATAGGGAAATAGATCCGATTTTGCGCCAGTATACCCAAAGTGCTCCCCTTTCATCAACGGAAATGGAGAAAATCGAGAAATTTCCGTCAAGGAAGCATCTCCGGATTGTTGACGTTCGAAGACAGACCTCTCCAGGCTCTGAAACTCGATTCAAAGCCACTCCAAAGATAAAAAATCTGATTCGGATTTGAATGTGTTCGTCTTCAGGTATCTGTTGAGACAGACGCAGGCAGGAGATCTTTGTAACATTAAGTATGACGGAAAAACAAAAAGAAGGCAGGAGCTTAATCTTGAGGATTAAGCCCAGGGGAGGAGTTTTACGCAATCATGGTTTCCAATCGCCCGGCTTCGGAGTTGATTTGATTGCAGGTCTGATTCGCCATTTGTGATTATGATATTTCATGTTTGTAAGACGTCTGAATATGGAATTCTTCATGATAGGCCTCGATTTTATCCCAGATATCATTCAGGTTACAACGCATGATCAACATATCCTGTTTCTGGCCTTTACTATCCTTGACATAATCTTTTAGTGTCGCACCGATCTTGAAACCGAGTCGCTCGAAAATCTTTTTGGCATTTTCCTGTGGAGCCATCAGTTCAATGATCATCTCTTCCACACCCTCTTTGACAGCCATCTCATACAACTCGCCAGCCAGAATCATTCCCAGGCCAAGTCGCTTATAGGCATCGGCAACGATCAAACGAAATTCGGCCAGATGACGGGTCCAGCCATATGGACGTAGCTCAAGAGCCGCATCTCCAACAATCTCGTCATCAACAATAGCGGCAATTCGTTTCACATTCATGAAATCCGCGGTTTTAAGCCGCTTTTTCACCACATCGATATCACCAACATTCACCCGCAGGTACATTCTGTCCTCAGGGGGCAGTTTTTGAAAAAACGCAAAGGACTTATCCAAATCGGCTTCCGTGAGGGACCGGATGATGGCTTTGGATCCATCTTTCAAGGTGACTTGCTTTCTCATATCCTTCTCCGTTAAAGTAAATTTCCTTTGCCGGCCAGATGTACTGTCGATGACTGATCAAAGCCTTGTCGCTCTTCTCAAAAAACTATCACTTCCGGAATGAACGCCCACTCCAGAAAGAAAAGTCTAACCGAATCTCTTTGAAATCAGACCAACCATATGTCCGGCAAATCAACAAAACCAGCACGATTTTGACCGTCTGCTTTTGAAACGACCCGCAAAATCCGGATGCATTGAGACGAATGGTAATGCCTTCCGGGAGCTTGCGTCTGCATCTCGCGCATTGTCGCGATTATAGTACAGACGAGTTTAAAAGTAAATCAAGTGGGAATCCAATCGGATAGATGTCAAAAGCGATAGTGATTTGCGGGTTATTTTCTTATCCGGTTTTTATAGAATCAGTTTGGTTCTGTGCGATTCCTTAAATCCATTCAACAACTCCAGACTTAGCTGATGTCATGTTAAAGGCGAAAATTTGGTTTTACAGGACGATCGTTGATTTCGCCTCCCTGGGTAAAACACTCCCCGCCCTGCCCGGAAACCCTGCCAACCATCCCGCAGAATCAACCAATTAAATCCTGCCGGTTCCAATTTAACCAATCGCGGCTTTTCACCTCCTCATAAAGTTTCAGCACTTTAGCTATTTGAATTTCTCTTTTGATAATATCAGATCTATAGCGATATTGTCTTAATTAAATATAATATGTCAGATGTATATTGATTTCGAGAGATTTGGTAAAAAATATTTTAAATATAAGTTAAATTAGATAGATAAAATATATTCATTAAACATGAAATCGAAATAATTATATCATATCATCATATATTTTATTCTTGACTTGCAAATACATCTGATCTATTTATATAGTCAATCACTTTTTCCTAATGGTCCGGGGGTGGATATCGCCTTTGTTCTGACCCAGGTTTCAGTGTTTATCGGAGTTGTAGTGGGGTCTTTATCGGTTGGGTCAGAAGTGGCCGCAAACGAATCGAGTTTTGCATTATGGGGATGTATACTGATTTGATACGGTCTATTCCCTTGATTATTCTACAGTTGAACAGTAGGCCTGTTTTAAGACAGGATTACACGGTATTTATTGCGCAGATTCGTCACAAATCAGGCATTGCCGGAGGACCATTGATGATAAAAATTGAACAGACAGGTAACGATTCAGCGCCGGAAAAGGTGGTTAAGCGGCTATTGGACAATATCGAAGCGGGAGAGATGAAACCTGGCGATAAGCTTCCTACCCAGGAGCAGTTGGGAGAGATTTTTGGTGTGGGCCGCTCATCCGTTCGTGAAGCGACCAATGCCTTGGCTATTATGGGATATCTGGAGATTGTCCAGGGGAAGGGAACCTTCATCAAGAAACAACTTCCGACAGATGGTCGGAATGAGAGTAGCCTGCATCGGACTTTCCAGGATGGCAACCTGTTCAACCTGATGGAACTCAGGGAAATGCTTGAATGTCATGTGGTCAGGAAAGCAGCGGAACGTGCGGAAGACGACCATCTGGCTTTTCTGCGAAAAACCATCACCAACATCGAGAATTGCGGGGATGAGGTGCAAAAGTTCATCACAGAGGATTTGAAGTTTCATGTTGCCATCTGTGAGGCGGCAAAAAATCCTGAAATTGGTGAAATCATAAAGATCATTCATACAACGGTTAACAACCGTCTCCCCGTGGCATTTTCCGTTTCCAGGCGGGAAAAAATCATTAAGGCAATCGAAACCCTGAGAAAGATCTATCAGCATATCGTCAGCGGTGAAGGAGAAAAAGCCGCCCGGTATATGAGAAATCACCTGGAAACACTGAATGAGACCTTGCGTAACAGCGTGAATCAACCGGTGAAAGAGACAAATGGATAGTGATGAAAACATGATGAGATATTATCCCAGTATTTTTAACGATGTTATCGGACCGGTCATGCGAGGTCCCAGCAGCTCCCATTGCGCAGCGGCTTACCGGATCGGCAGATTCATTCGCTTTTTGCATGAGAAGGGGCTTGGAAAGATCAGGGTTGTTTATGATGAATCAGGTTCACTGGCAACTACCCATGAAACCCAGGGATCTGACATGGGACTTTTCAGCGGCCTGTTGGGATTTGAAATCAGCGATAAACGGATGGTCAACTATCACCGCGAAGCGGAGAAAGCGGGATTGAATGTATCAATTGAGATCGCAAGATTGGGTTTCGATAATCCGAACACCTACGTCTTCCGGTTTGATGATTCAAGTGAGATATCTTCCCTTACGGCTATCTCTACCGGGGGAGGAATGTTTGACATTATCGATTTTGACGGATTCCCAGTTTCTTCCAAAGGCGATTATTTTGAATTGTTTGTTATCCTGCCAAAGACGGCAGAAACGACGAAGACAGAGATTCAGCTAACTCTTTCCCACGCAGATGATGTTCAATGGATAGAGGGGAAATTCGAGATTCTGCTACAGGCCAAATCACAGGTAAAATTTGCGGAAAAGCTTCTTATACAGATCACCAATAAATATGCACCCCGCTTTATCAGGCAGGTCGAACCGGTTTTACCCGTTATTTCCCGCCGGGAGATCAGACTTCCATTTGAATCGATTGGAGAGATGCTTGTGTTGCATCGGAAGACCGGATGGAGTCTGGCTCAACTCGCTATTGAATATGAAAAATCCCGCAGCGGATTATCAGAGGTTGACGTCAGAAACAAAATGATGGAAATTATTCGGATTCTCAGTCAATCCATAGAGGAAGGATTGCAGGGGACCGAGTATAAAGATCGCATCCTGGGGTATCAGAGTGGAGCATTCAGAGATGGTCTGGCACAGGGACAGTTGCTCGATATCGGTACACTTAACAAAGCTATTTTATACATCACGGCTTTGATGGAAGTGAAAAGCTCCATGGGCCTGATTGTGGCTGCGCCAACTGCCGGATCATGCGGAACCCTGCCTGGGACGGTTTTCGCAGCGACGGAAGACTGTGACGGGGAAGATACCAGGATTTGTGACGCCTTGATGGCTGGCGGGTTGATAGGAATATTTGTGGCATTGAACTCAACATTTTCAGCCGAAATTGGCGGGTGCCAGGCAGAGTGCGGTGTGGCTTCCGGAATGACGGCTGCAGCCCTGGTGACACTTTTCGAGGGTGGGGCTGGAAAAGCGATTGCTGCCGCTTCCATGGCCCTTCAAAACTCCATGGGAATGGTATGCGATCCGGTGGCAAGCAGGGTTGAAGTTCCCTGTCTGGGAAAGAATATTATGGCGGCTTCCAATGCCATTGCTTGTGCCAATATGGCACTGGCCGGATTCGACCAGGTCATTCCTTTGGATGAAGTTATCGCGGCTTTTGACAAAGCCGGACGCAGTATCCCAAGGGAACTGAGGTGCACAGCCCTGGGGGGATTATCCCTTACACCTACATCAAAAGAAATTGAAAAAAGACTTAACAAGAAAACCTGACGATGATTGTATTGAATAAGGAGCAAATTCTCGAAGCCGTTACTCTCGAAGAAGTGATGGACAGTGTCGAGGAGGCGCTGGATATATATGAAAAACAAGAGTACCAAATGCCCTTGCGAATGATTGTCCCACTGGGCGATGAAAACAAACTGCTCTTAATGCCGTGTCAATCCCGCAATCGTTTTTCAACCAAGATTATCACGCTTTTTCCCGAAAATCCGAAAAGAAACCTGCCAACCATTGAAGGATTGGTTCTTTATAATTGTCCCGAAACCGGCAAGGTACAGGCGCTGATGGACGGGAAGACGGTTACCGCTTTGCGAACCGCTGCCGTGACCGGTGTTGGCATTCGTTATCTGGCCGATAAAAAGGCTGCTTCCATAGGTTTGATTGGTTGCGGAATTCAGGGGTATTACCAGATTTTGTTTTCGGTGTGTGCCTCGGGTATTAAGAAAGTAAATCTATTTGACGCCTTCAGCAATCAGATGGATGGCTTCATATCACAACTAAAGGCGCGGATACCGGATTTACAAATCAAGATCTCTGAAAACGCAGATCGACTCGTAACCCAATCCGATATTGTCATCACAGCGACAACCTCCACTGAACCCGTGATTTCCGATGATCCCGGGCTATTTACGCATAAACTTTTCCTGGCGGTGGGGTCTTATCAACCACATGTTCGCGAACTGCCTGACGCCGTATTCAAGCTGGTCGATAAAATATACCTGGATACGGAAATGGCCCTGGAGGAGTCCGGGGAGTGCATTATCCCAATGGATAAAGGGCTGATCAAAAAGGACAATTTTGAGAACCTGGGAAGTTTAATCGCGCAAAGAAGACAGCCCCAGCGAGGAAAACATGGGACAGTGGTGATGAAATCAGTGGGAATGGGGCTTTTCGACCTGATGACAGCATCGCTCATTTACCGAAAGGCAGATGAAAAACAGCTGGGAACGGTGGTTGACATTTGATTTTATCCTGTAGGGGATCATACTTCGGAATTTAGCTGAAATCGCCGATGTCAAGGGTGTTGCAAATCGTTTTATTTGCTGTAGTAGAGGTCAAAAAGATCGATAATAAATCGGGTTGAGTTTTCCAGATCCTCCTGCAGCCATTTAACCGCATCATTGATATTGGCGGTCTTAACCGCAAGCAGGATTTCTTCATGGTACTGAACGCCGACAAAGGGATTCGGTTTCATGGACTGCTTGAAGAGTATATGTTGATAAGGCGTTACGCGGTCCCATAGTTGGTCTATCAGGGTTTGTAGAAAAGGCATTTTTGCTTTTCGATAGATGGCAAAATGAAACTCCTTGTTCATCGCCAATAGTTTGTCAGCATCACCAACTTTTCTGGCTACGATATATTGATCCTGGAAAAATCTCAGTTTTTCATGATCCTTATCGATACAGAACGGAATTCCTTTGCGCGCGGCAAGACATTCCAGGTTGATCCGCAATTCCAGAATCTCTTCCAGATTCTCCCGTGACAGTTCAATCACAGTGTATCCCCAGTTGGGTTTCAGGTAAACAAAGCCCCTGGCTTCAAGCCTGCCCAATGCTTCACGTACCGGTATCTTGCTGACATTGAGCTTTTGTGCGATCTCTTCCACAATGATTCGTTCTCCGGGATGAATCTGCCCGGAGAGAATCGCCTTTTCCAGTTTTTTAAAAACCGCCTCCTGACGAGTCGGTATCTTGAGAGGGGCAAGCGGAGTTTGATCCGACAAAGCTTCTCTACTGCGATTATCCTCGATATCCTGGCAATAGTAATCCTGCCAAATCCTGCGAAGCACCAACAATCCTTTTGAAATGTCCAAATCGCAAGCCTGGAACCATTTTTTTACCAGTCGGCTTGCACTGGAAAGGGTCAAGGGCCCCTTCCCTTTGCGTGAGGGGAGGAGATAGTCGTCGGTTTTCAGCCGGTTTTCCCTGGTGTAGTTGTCGAAACTTGATTTTAACTCCTCGGTCATTATACGTGAGCCTACTGACTTTCTGCCTTTCTCCTTAACAGGAATCTCGTCTCCAACATCCAGCCCGGTCAAATCACTGAATTTAAGCTCTAACCAGTGCTCTGCCGGCAAACCGGTTTGGGTGGCAAGGCTGAAGAGAAAAAGATCTCGCGGGCGTGATTTCAAGTGTTTTTTGATTACGGCGATATCTTTAGCAGATACCGACAATGCATCTGTTGTGGTCACTTGCCTGTCCGATTTTTGGGATGGTGGTTTCGAGTGATTCCGGTTCGTTCATCTGAGTAACAAACACAATTCTATTTGGTTTGCGACGAATGTCAAGTTTTCTAATGTGAAAGTTAAATATTAAGATGAAATCTTTGCCATTCAAAAGGATTTTGATAATAATTGGATCAGAAGTCTATGAAGATAAAGTATTAAAATAGTACAAAATATCAAAAAACTATATTGATTCATAAATATTGACTGGAAAAACGAATGCAAATGAAAACTTGACAAGTATACTTAATACTTTTAATTTGCCTTTAATACGATTTTTAATCATCGGTTAATAACCAGGAAAGGATCCATGCAGGCATGTGCAACAGTATTGACGACTGAATCAATCGGGACGTTTACGACAACGAACGATTGTCTGGTTCTGTTTCATAAGAGCCGATGTCCCAATTGCAAAGTTATGTTCAAGGTATTGGAGAAGAGTCAGCAGCAGCAACCGAATATGGTTTTTGTCTCGGTGAGTATCGAAACGGAACCTGATCTGGCCGCAGAGCTTGAAATCGGCCGGGTGCCTACCGTGGTGATTTACCGAAATGGTAAACCGGTTGGAAAAAGATCCGGCGTGCTCCGTCCTGCCGAATTGGTAGCCTGGTACAACAATTCTTGAGGAAGATCCATGGCGGCTTGCAGGGACATTATCATCGTGGGAGGTGGAATTGCCGGAATGACGGCAGCCATTTATGCAGCCAGGGCAAACATGGATGTGCTGCTTCTGGAAAAAGATACTTGTGGAGGGTTGGCAAATGAGACCCGTGCTGTTGAAAACTTTCCATCATATTCAACTATCGGCGGTATGGAGTTGATGGAGAGAATCAGAGATCAGGTCATCGGTTTGGGAGTTGTTATTGAGGAGATCAACCGGGTAGACGGTCTTATAACAGAAGGTCTCAAAAGGGTAATGACTGAAGAAGGTGAAGTCGAAGCGCGGGCTGTAATCCTGTCTACCGGCCGGAAACCGATTCCGCTTCCCGTGGGTACGGAGTGGCAGGAGAATATCCACTACTGCTCGGTCTGTGATGGCTTGCTCTACCAGGGGAAAGATGTGATTGTTGTTGGCGGCGGTAACAGCGGTTTTGATGAAAGCCTGTATCTTGCTGAACTTGGAGTAAGATCGATCCAAATACTCGAAATGATGGACCGGTTTCCCGCAGATGAAACCACTCGCCGGAAAGCTAATGCAGCCGGGGTTATCAAAACCAGAACCGGTTGCAGAATCATTGATGTTCAACCGACCGGGAATCGAGGAGAGGTTATTGTTGAAAACCTTAAGTCAGGAAAAACCGAGACTGTTTTTATCGACGGTATTTTCGTTTTTATTGGCCAGAAACCTAATACAGGGTTTTTAGCCGGTAACATACGGCTTGACGACAACGGCTATGTTTTGGTCGATCAGCGGATGCGAACCAATGTGCCCGGAGTTTTTGCTGCAGGGGATGTTGTCACCAAAGAATACCGACAACTGACAACGGCAATGTCAGATGGCACTGTAGCTGCTTTGGAGGCATGTCAATACGTTCGTGAGTGGAAAAAAGATCATGTCTGATAGCTTACTGCTGGAGATCACAATCTGGGATGCCGAAGCACGGAGAATATTCGAGATTGACCGCAATCTGCATTTGGCATTAAGGGCGTTGGGGATCAGAGGAGTGACCCGGAGTATTTCGGAACCTCCGTTACTGGCCAGAGAAAATCTGCTGGACAGGGTTCCGGTCCTGGAAGTTGAGGGTCGATATTGGTCACTCAAACCGGGAAAGACCATCAGTGTTTCGGAATGCAAACAACTGCTGCAGAAGATTACCATGAATCGGTATTGAGTAATGGAAGGTTTATACTGATTCATTAAATGCTGAAAAACCGTCGGTAAAGCGAAGCTTGTTAAACCAGGCTCTCTTTTACCGGTCCGAAATGTAAACGTTTAAAAAAGTGAGCAATGAAGGAACAAAAAAACGTCGTTGTGGTGATGCTGGATACGCTGCAGTTCAATTACCTGGGATGTTACGGTAATGAATGGATACGCACACCAAATATTGATCGCTTTGCCAGCCAGGGAGTCCTGTTCGAGAATGCCTATACAGAAGGTTTGCCTACAGTCCCCTGCAGACGGGCAATGCTGACCGGTCGCTTTACTCTTCCGGTCAAGGGCTGGTCTCAACTGGATATGGATGATACCACCATTGCCGATTTGTGCTGGGGGCAACCCATCGACAGTTACCTGGTGCATGATTCGGGGCCCTTTCGTCTCCCCAAATTTGGTTATTCCAGGGGATTTGACAAGGTTTACTTTCTGCACGGCCACGAAACCGATCACCAGTATTATGCCCATGATGAACTCCACGACATGAAGGCTGAAGACTATTATGAGGATCATGTGATGGAGTCGGCGGATGAGTTGCTGGGCGAAAATGTGATGCGTCCACTGATGAACCAGGTGGAATGTCATCTCAAGGAGCGTCAATACTGGAAGTCGGATGAAGACCAGCATTGTGCGCAAATCATGAAGCAGGCCGCCATTTACCTGGAACAGGTGGATCGCAATAAATCCTTCTTCATGTGGATTGACTGTTTTGATCCCCATGAACCATGGGATGCCCCCTCGGTTTACGATCCCGATTTAAAATGTCCCTATGATCCGGACTACAACGGCAAGGACATGTTTTTACCGATCCAGGGTCATGTAGACGGACTTTATACCGAAGAGGAACTGCACCATATTCGAATGCTTTATGCCGAGAAGGTGACCAATGTGGACAAATGGTTCGGATACTTGATGGACAAACTCCGCGCCCTTGGTTTTGAGGAGAACACCCTGGTGATGCTGGTCTCGGATCACGGCTCTCCCATGGGAAATGGTGAGCACGGGCATGGTATCATGCGTAAATGTCGTCCCTGGCCCTATGAAGAGTTGGCGCACATTCCCTTCATAATACGGGGAAAGGGATTACCTGCCGGCAAGCGAGTGAGCGGTTTTGTTCAATCCTGTGATGTCGCTCCGACTGTGGTGGATTGGCTGGGAATCGGTGTTCATCCCTCCATGCAGGGGGATAGTTTGATTTCCATGGCAAAAGGGAAAACGGAAAAGGTCAGAGATTTTGCCATTGCCGGCTATTTCCGCTATTCGTGGTCGATTATTACCGACGAGTGGTCCTATATTCACTGGTTGAAAGAGGATGAAAAATCAGTAGGTGATGCCCGGTTTGGTATTTACGGTCGCGATCTTGCCCAATCAACCGAGCACCTGAGGGTTTTGAGCCAGGTGAATGCCGTGGAGGACAGGGATACTGCATTTTACAACAGGGCACACGAGGAGCAGTTGAAGGCTGCTACGCTCGATGGTGAGGATCAGTGGACCTGTACTGCTGCAAGCTCAAGTGAAGTCCCGGAAAGAGATGAACTGTACGATAGAAAAAAGGATCCCTTCCAGTTGAAAAACATCATAGCTGAACATCCCGAAAAGGCACGTGAGCTGTTTGATAAGCTAAGGGAAGTAATGGCTGAAATCAGGGCTTCTTAGAAATTTTGAAATTCAACTTAACTAATTCGAGCGGAGAAAGAAAATGAAAAATCTAAATAAATGGTTAGGTCTCGCTGTGGTTTTTATGGGTTTTGTGATGTCCGTCCAGGCAAAGGACCTTGTGGTCGGCGTGACAGAAGAGCCTGCTGTCGATCCCCATTACCTCTTTATGGCAAACAACATAGAGATTTCACATCACATATTCGAAGGGCTGACAGCAATGGATAACAGCCAGAATCTGGTACCTGCCCTGGCTGTTTCCTGGGAATTGGTTGAACCGACCATCTGGGAGTTCAAGCTCCGCAAAGGGGTCAGGTTTCACGACGGATCCGGATTTACAGCCAGGGATGTTAAGTTTTCCTACGAGAGAATTCCTTCCCTGAAGGAAAACCCCAATCCTTTTACTCCCCTGATTAGAAATATTGCCGAGGTTAAGATTGTTGATGACTATACCGTGCGACTGCTTACCAAGAAACCGGACCCGACTCTGCCCAGTATTATTCCCGCTGCTTTTATTGTTTCAAACCAGGCTGCCAGGGAGGCAACACCGGTGGATTTTAAAAAGGGAAGAGCTGCTGTGGGAACCGGACCCTACAAGTTTTCTGCTTTTCAATCAGGAGTGAAACTGGTGGTTGAGAAGAACCCGAATTACTGGGGAAAAGTTGAACCCTGGGATTCAGTAACTTTCAAAGTCCTGGGCAGCTCCGCAGCAGTGATTGCAGCCATCAGCGCCGGCGATATTGATGTGATGGGGAATGTTACACCCAGCGATGTGATTACCCTGAAGAATAAACCGGATGTTGAGATTGCCACCATAGCGGGAGCTCGTGTTTCATACCTGATCATGGACATGGGGAGGGATCAGTCCCCTGAATTTACCGATCATTCCGGAAACAAACTGAAAGAGAATCCGCTAAAGGATCTCAGGGTACGTAAAGCTTTATCTCTGGCCATTAATCGGCAGGCGATTATTGATGGGCTGCTGGATGGGATCGGCACTGTTGCCAATCAGCTACCACCCCCGGCCATTGTTGGTTACAATGAGAGTATTTCCAAAAAGACCTATGATCCTGAACAGGCCAAAAAACTATTGGCAGAAGCCGGCTGGCCAAAAGGTTTTGGTATTACCCTGAGAGGACCAAATAATGCCTATGGTAACGGAAAATCTCTGCAGGCAATTGCCCAGATGTGGTCCAGGTTGGGGTTCAAGATGAATGTGTTGACCGAGCCAAAGAGTACTTATTTCCCAAACATCAAAGTTGCTGCCGGTGTCAAATACAGTGCCATGATAATGGGATGGGGTTTTAGTGAGGGAGGTGAGGTTTCTCCCTTTTTTAATACCATTCTTCACAGTTACGATGCCGAACGGGGATTTGGTCCGGCCAACCGCGCTTATTATAATGATCCCTATTTTGACAAAAAGCTGGAAGCAGCCCAGGCAACCATGGAGCGTATCGAACGAGCCAAATTGTTGAAGGAGCTTGTTGCTTACGTAACCGATCAGTATATTGCTCTGCCACTCTACTGGGAAAACGTGACCATCGCCTTTCGTCGGGGATTTAAAGCGGAGCCAAGGGTTGACGGAGCGATATTAGCCATGAACGTGAAGGCAACGAATTAAGGGAAACGATGCTGTTATTTATTGTCAAGCGGGTCACTATTGGTGTTTTTCTGATCTTTCTGGTGGCATTTCTGGTCTTCTGTGGTGTCTATGCGGTAGGAAATCCTGTGGATATATTGATCAGTCCACTGGCGACGCAGGAGGAGGTCCAACAGACGATCAAAGCGATGGGACTCGATTTGCCACTGCATCGTCAGTTTTTCAGGTTCCTGGGAAACACCCTTCAGGGGAACCTGGGAAACTCTTTCATTCACAGTGAACCGGCTGTAGATATTATCCTGCGGCGACTGCCTGCGACCTTGGAGATCGCTTTTTTTGCCATGCTCCTTGCCATTTTGATGGGGATTCCCCTGGGCCTGTTTGCCGGTTTGAATCCCAACAGCACTCGCAGTCGCGGCATTATGGCCGGATCTATTCTCTGTTTCAGCCTGCCCAATTTCTGGATAGGGTTGCTGGTGATCATGGTTTTTGCGGTTAACCTTGGAATCCTGCCTACCGGGGGTAGGGGAGAAACAGTCGACTTGTTTGGCATTCCCTTTAGCTTTCTGACCCTTAACGGTTTGAAGCATATGCTGATGCCCGCTTTTACGCTTTCACTTTTTCAGATTGCCCTGATCATCAGGCTTACCAGATCCGGTACCCGAGAAACTTTGAACATGGACTATATCTTATATGCCAGGGCAAGGGGGCTTTCCCGGCAACGGGTGGTGTTTGTTCATCTACTGAAAAACATCCTCATTCCTGTCGTAACCGTAGTTGGTTTGGGTCTGGCTGATCTGATTGCTTTTGCAACCGTCACCGAAAAAGTGTTTTCCTGGCCCGGTGTGGGCAGGCTTTTCCTGGATTCGGTGGTCAATATGGATCGGCCGGTGATTATAGCCTACGTGATGATGATAGTAATGATCTTTATCGGGGTGAATATGCTGGTGGATATTGTCTATTCCATTCTGGATCCCAGAATCAGACTGGGCGGGAGGAAACATTGAGCCAAAAAAAGCGTATAAACAGGCTTGCCTTGGGTGATACTCCCTGGAAACGACTGGCGGGAGAGTTTTTCGAATCAAGGCTGGCGGTATTGGGTCTTATACTCTGCATAATTATCCTCATATCGGGGAGTTTCGCTCCCTGGATCGCTCCGCAAAATCCATATGATCTTGCTACCCTGAATATCCTGGATAGTAAACTGCCGCCTTTTTCCAAAGGTACGGATGGTATGGTTCACCTGCTGGGAACGGATGAACAGGGACGGGACTTGCTAAGTGCAATCCTTTATGGGCTGAGAACCAGTCTTTTTGTAGGGGCTGTGAGCGGCGGAATTTCTCTTGTTATCGGTGTCAGCCTGGGGATGTTGGCTGCCTTTTACTCCGGCAGGGTCGAGAGTTTTATCATGCGGCTGGTCGATCTGCATCTTTCGCTGCCGGCTATCCTGGTTGCCATAATCCTGGTGGCCATCCTGGGGCAGGGAATAGACAAGTTGATTTTTGCAATCGTCGTTGTTTTCTGGGCGGGGTTTGCACGCACGGTTCATGGGGTTGCGCTTGCAGAAAAGAACAAAGAGTATGTTGAAGCTGCTGTTAATATGACCCTTGGTAAATTGAACATCGCTTTCAAGCATATTCTTCCCAACTGTTTACCCCCGGTGATCGTCGTTGCCACCATGAGGGTGGCAACTGCGATCTCACTTGAGGCTACCCTCTCTTTTCTGGGAGTCGGATTGCCGGTAACCAAGCCTTCCCTTGGCCTGTTGATTTCAAACGGTTTTGATTACATGTTAAGCGGGAGGTATTGGATCAGTTTTTATCCCGGTGTGGCATTGTTGATTACCGTGATAGGAATCAACCTGGTAGGGGATCATCTCAGGGACGTATTGAATCCAAGATTAAAACGGTAGGAAAAGTCAAAATGACAGGGAATACCATGGAAAATCTGCTGGAGGTCAGGAACCTATCCACCTTTTTCGATACCCGGAAAGGGGTACTGAAAGCTGTTAATGATGTCAGCTTTGATCTGAAGAAAGGCGAAATCCTGGGACTGGTTGGTGAGTCGGGCTCGGGAAAATCGGTTACTGCGCTTTCTATCATGGGCCTGATCGATCCTCCCGGTTATATTGCGGAAGGATCGGCAAAGTTTGCGGGCTGCGAGCTAATTGGAATGCCTGAAGAGGAGAAACGGTTGTTACGCGGAAAAAGGATCGCAATGATTTTTCAGGACCCAATGATGTCTCTAAATCCGGTTTTAAGGATTGATACCCATATGGTCGAAAGCATTACTGCCCACCGGAAAACCGACCGTAAGGAAGCAGTAAAAAAGGCAGTGGAAGTGTTCAGAAAAGTTGGTATTCCTTCACCTGAAAAACGGCTGAAAGACTATCCACATCAGTTCTCGGGAGGAATGCGGCAAAGAGTTGCGATAGCGATCTCCCTGCTTCACAATCCCGAACTGATCATTGCCGATGAACCGACAACCGCTCTTGATGTAACGATCCAGGAGCAGATTCTCTATGAGATTGAGCGACTCAGCCGGGAAAACAACGTCAGTCTTATCTGGGTTACGCATGATATTGCTGTCATTGCCGGTTTGGCCCATAAACTGTGTGTGATGTACGCCGGAAAAATTGTGGAAAGGGGGACGACGGACGAGGTTCTGGACAATCCCGCGCATCCCTATACCAAGGGATTGATCCATTCCCTGCCTGAAATGAATACCAGGGGGAAACCCCTGCAGCAAATTCCCGGGATGAGTTATTCTCCAATTGATTTGCCTCCGGGTTGTGCTTTTAAAGAGCGATGCCCTTTGGCTGACATATCGTGTGAGCAAAACCCGGGGGTAACAAAGATAAGTGAGAACCATCACGTTTGCTGTTTCCACCCACTAATGTGAAGGATTGCAGAGTTAGCATTAAACATGGACTTCGAATCTGGTTGAATAAACCGGCCGGAATCAGCAGAAATCCCGGTCACCGCTCCAACAGTACATAGTGATGCATAAATTACATTACCCAACACCGTAATCAGACATATTCAAGATGAAACCCGATTCCGACACATTTCTTGAAATCAGTCATATCAGCAAAGAATTCCGAAAACCCTTTGGCGTTTTTGAGAGAATCTTCTCAAAGTTTGATTCCGGCATCAGGGAAGAGGTGATTCATGCAGTGAATGACGTCAGTTTCGCCTTATATTCGGGTGAGGTGATCGGATTGGCAGGAGAATCGGGATGCGGTAAATCGACCCTGGGCCGCATTATTGCGGGTATCAACAAACCAACATCTGGTCGGATTCTGTATAAGGGAAAAGATGTCTCCCAAATGAATCGAAGCGAGTTCAGAAATTACTCGCTGAATGTTCAGATGATATTTCAGGATCCATATGCATCGCTAAATCCCAGAATGCAGGTAAGGGAGATCGTGGCCGAGGCACCCCGGAAGTTTAAAATATGGCCGGGAGGAGAAGAGGGAAATGAGAGATTAAGCCAAACCCTCCTGATGAGTGGATTGGATCCGGGATACGCCGACCGATATCCACATCAGTTCTCCGGCGGACAGCGTCAGCGGATAGGGATAGCCCGGGGTTTGGCGGTTAGCCCGGAATGCCTGGTTTGTGATGAAACCGTGGCGTCACTGGACGTGTCAATTCAGGCGCAAATCATAAACCTGTTTATGGAACTGAAAAGGGACCTGAATCTGACTTATCTGTTTATTTCTCATGATCTCAGCGTCATTGAAGCGATTTGTGATCGAGTTTTGATCATGTACCTGGGATCCATTGTCGAATCCTCAAAATCCGATCAGCTTTTTACCAGTCCCTTGCATCCCTATACCCAAATGCTCCTGAATGCGGTTCCACGCCTGAACAGAAGAAAAAGTCAGTATTCTCCCATAAAAGGAGAGACTCCCTCTCCGATAGATCCTCCTTCCGGCTGTGCCTTTCACCCACGCTGTCCGCAATGTATGGATATTTGCGAGAGAGAGGCACCTCCCCTGAAAGACACACAGGAAGACCGTTTTGTGGCTTGCCATCTTTTCGATTGAGTGAAAGATTACATCAAATGAGTAAACAATAAACAAGGTGTTGCATTTTAATTGCTTCAAGCCTTTTGCAGAACAAGAACACAGTCACCAGTATTTCAAAGAAGCTATGAAAAAAAACGATGATACCCCAAAAACTGAGACTGCAAGCAGGATCAAACAACTGAGAAAAGAGTTTGCCAAACGGGGCCTGGAAGGAGTCATTGTCTTTGATTCCCTGAATATTCGCTACCTTTCGGGATTTACCGGGGAATTTGCCCTGATGCTGATAGCTGAAAAGGGATGTTTTCTGATCCTGCATCATCGGAATATTCCACGAGCTGAACGGGAAACATCAAATTGCGAGATTATCCCTATCGAGAGTGAAGAGCTGATACACCCGGATGATCTTCTCGCCAAGGCCTTTGAGATTTCCCATGCCCATGAAATCACCGAATTAGGCGTCGATCCTTCACTGTCGCACGAAAGGCTTCTTGCCATCAGAAAGAAAGCCAGGCCGATCAAAATCAAAATCTCAGATTGTGTTGAAGCGTGCAGGCAAATTAAAAGCAGCTATGAAATCAAGATGATTTCCAAGGCTCAAATTGAAGCTGAGGAGATTTTGAGACGGTTCATCAATGAAATCAAGCCGGGCAAATCAGAAAGACAACTACATCACCTGTTGTTGAGAATGATCCACGAAAATGAACTCCTGGAGGGCCCCTCCTTTCTCCCCATTATCGCTTCAGGTGAAAGCGGTTGGGGAATTCACTCTTACTACACCGAACGGAAGATCAGAAAAAACGACAGTGTCATTATCGATATGGGAGTCAAGTACAAGGGATACTGTTCTGACATGACCAGAACAGTCTTTATCGGTAAACCGACCAGCAAGATGAAAGTGGTATATGAAGCTGTACTCGAAGCCCAAAAAGCTGTTGAAGCTGTTGTTAAACCGGGGATGTATAACCACAGCGTTGACGCTGCAGCCAGGGAGGTGATCGGGGATTCGGGATTCAGTCCCTTTTTCAGCCATGGTCTGGGACACAGTATCGGCATGAGTGTTCATGAAGGACCTTATCTCAGTTACGTCAAGAAACGGGAAATCATCAGGGAAAATATGGTGTTTACCCTGGAGCCCGGAATTTACCTCCAAAACAAGTTCGGTGTTCGTATCGAAGATATAGTGGCTCTCACCGACTCCGGCTGCAAAAACCTGACCGGGTTTCCAAAAGAAATCCTGGTCATTTGAACCTGTCGCTGATTCTGCTGAAAAGAAAGTATCGCAGGATCGAGTAATCCGTCCGCGCCAATGAAAAGAGTAATTACTTCAGATCGGGAGTTATAGATCTTTACAATTTCACCTTCCTGAAACAGAAATTGGCGGGAAGTTTTGAACTCATTCCCAAAAGCTAGTACATAAGGTCCCTTATAATCTTGAATTAGCGTCAGATTGGATATTTCAGGAAGCTTGTTTTGGGTGTTGGAAAACCCGTCGGAACTCAGCTTAACCTGTTAAATCGGTCCGGTTTTGTCAGCAGGATATCCCTGCTGTCCGGTATTAAACCTTGGAGCGAATATATTCTTTTATAAATTCAAGCGTGTCTGGCTTAAACGGATGCCGAATGGTGCAACCGGGGGTCAAGATAATGTTTTTTTCAGCCATGTTTCCCAAGGATTGATCGATCTGTTGCTGCAGGCCTTGCCTGTCGTCTTTGGTGATTGACCAACGGTTCAAACCACCTACCAGCCATTTGTCCGTCATTAGACTGGCTGCCGATACTGAAGGTAAGGTTTCCCAGGCATGCCAGTTGATGCCATGAACGGGGTAGTCTGATACTGCCAGAAAACGCACAGATGTCCCGTGCAAATGAAGAATGTTAAACCTTCCCTTCTTGGCGCCACAAATTGCTTCGTAGTCGTACTGAACAACAAAATTGTTAAAATCGTCCAAGTTGAACAAATGGTGATCCGTGTCCTGATGCGCGAAAAAAACACCTGCGGCTCCCATATCAATAGCAGCCTCTGAAACTGTTCGTACATCTTTGGCGATTAAGGTCAAAGCCGAGTGAATCTCATCCAGTTTTTCACCGGCGGAAATTTGCTGGTGAATTCTTCCCTGGGACAGTTTGTTGATGATTGTCATGGGGCTGAATACAGTGAAAATCACCGGAGTCTTACCAATCTTCTCCAGAATGAGCCGAAGGGATTCGAGTTCACGTTTGAGAGCTCCCTTGCAAATGGAAGCGGACTTCAGTTTAGACCAGTCTTCAACCGACTGGTAGGGTGTGTAGGTTATCGAGGCTACGCCACCGGCACGGATTTCACTATAATCGATATCGCAACCGTAATCTTCGATTGCATACATGCCATTCGGCATTGTTTTAAGAAAATCGATTTGATATTGCTCACTAAACGATAAGGACGCCTCTGACAGCTTGTGTTGATCAAGATCGTCTCCAGGAAAGTGCGTCCAAAACGAATATAGAGGTCGGGTCTCTTTTTCGAGCCCAAATAGGGATCGGATTTTTGGATCATAATACATGTTCGGTCTCCGGATGAATTGCGATGTCTCCGGCAAATAGCCGGACCGTCAATCGCTGCATAAATCAGCAGCCGGTTATTCACAAAAACCTGGTTTATCGTCCTCTACAGGATTTCCAAAGCTTCACCTTGCTGCCGTTAATCTGCTTCCACGTTTGAAAATCCTCCCGGTATATTCAAAAACAGCAAAGCAGGGGTTGAAGTCCCTTGAAACCGCTTATTTTGTGAATCGCCGGGGCAGGTTTTTTATCAACAAAGCCTGATTTCCCGGCTTTTGGAAACCGAATGGCCATTCGTATTAACCTTAGTCCATAGATATTAAACACAATTGCCATATGTAAATTATTTATTTATTATAACGGCTATAGTATTTTGGTATAACTGTTTTGTTATTAAGATGACCTAACGGAGAAATCTAATGAAATATCATCATCTTAAATACTTTCTCGCAGCGGCAGAGCACAACAGCCTGGCAGCCGCAGCCCGATCAGTTCACCTGGCACAACCCGCTTTTAGTCTGCACATTCGTGCGTTTGAAGAGGATCTTGGGGTTCAACTTTTTGAACGAAGCGTTGCGGGTGTCAGATTAACTCCGGCGGGGGCAAAGATGCGTCCGCATGCCGAGGCGATTTTAAGACATATGAGCCATGTGCGTGGCGAAATCAATTCCGTATCAGATGAACTCTCAGGCGAGGTCAGCATCTCAATTGCCGGTTCCATGTCTTCGCTGATGACAGGGATCCTTTTTTGGGAAGTGAAACAAAGCTATCCGAAAATCGATCTCAGAATGACTGATGTGATCAGGGTGATTGCCGGAGGGCTTGTTGAGGTTGGACAGCTCGATTTCGGGCTGTTACCAAATGTCTCCGGATTATCGAATGTGAATGTGGAGCCCGCAATAACCCAGGATCTTTATATTGTCGGCAAGCGCTTTGAAAATCCTGGGGATATTGACTATGTAGAATTCAAAGATCTCATCAACTATCCGCTCATCATGAGCACTAAAGAGTCGCAATTGCGAAAAGACCTTGAAAGTATCGCCATACTGGAGAATCGTCGGCTTAACATTGAAATAGAACAGAACTCGTTTAATGCCATAAGGAGTATCATTTTGACAGGAATGGCATACACGGTGGTTCCCTATGCCTCATTTTCACTGGAAATTAACGAAGGAAAGCTAAAGGCGAAAAAAATCGTTGATCCACCAATTAAAAGGGTTCTCTCATTCGTCTGGTCTCAAAACCGCTCTTTAAGCCAGGCCGCACAGGCTGTCAAAACCAAAATCTACGAGAAGATGGAGTATTTTATCGAGCAAGGGTCCATCAAGGGCGAAGTCTACCGCAAATAACAACCGCTGTTGGATTAGGCAAATCCCTCATCAGATCCCATCTCACTTTTCACCCGACTGCGTTTTTATCCGCACCCCTGCCATTTTTTGACCCGGATTGATGGATCATTTTGGTTTTCAAATCTGCAAAGCCTTATTGATAAGTCTCATCTACAGGCCATTCAGGATTTTTCACTTGGGCAGTCAAGCAAATATATTGATTTTTATGATAAAAATCTAAACCTTCAAGTGTCATTTCAGGTCAGAATAACGATATTGATTTGAACTAACTTTCATAATATGATAGAAATAATTCACAATATGATCTTTTTTTCTTGACTTCAATAAAAATTGAAATAAAAAATAAAAGCAGATTTCATTTAGGACATCCTTAAAACCCAACAGGAGTTATATTTTGACAGAACATGTTAAGCCCGGTCGAAAGTCTAACGCACAACAGGGTGCCCAGTCAGTTCATCGCACAGCGGCCTTGCTGAAAATCCTGGCCCAATATAATGAGACAGGTGCCAGATTGTCTCAAATTGCAAGAAAGGCTGGCCTGCATATCACCACAGTTCGGCGAATACTTCAGGTTTTGGTTGAAGAGAATCTGGTGGCATATGATGGGATTTCTAAATTGTACTATCTCGGATGGGATCTATATCTGTTGGGTAATTCTGCCCAGCAGTATTCGATTCAACACAAGTTCAGGCCATCTCTGGAAAATATTGCCAAACGGACTCAAGATACTGTCTTTCTGCTTATTCCTTCATGTAACGATGCTTTGTGTGTCGATGTGGTCCAGGGAAGTTATCCCATCAAAACCATGTTGATAGGTATTGGTTCCCGCCGCCCGATGGGGATAGGGACCGGAAGCCAGGCATTGCTCTCTTTTATTGACCAGAAAGAGGCAGAGAAAATCATTGAGTACAACAGTTCCTATTACGGCGCTTATAACGGCATGACGGTTGAAGATGTCAAATCAATATCGAGAGAAACCAAAGAACGGGGCTATGCAGTCACTGACGGTCTGTTTCACAAGGATGCCGTTTCAATCGGAGTTCCGATTTACGATGCATCGAATACGATTGTTGCCGCGATTACCGTTTCTGCAATCAGGTCCAGAATGAGTGAAGCCCGAAGGGAAGAGATAGTTGAGATCATCAGGGAAGAGATTGCAGATTTATTACAGTGGTGAGGAACCCAGTTGCAATTTGCTGGCCCACAATGTTGTACGTTGCATGACACTGATAAGTTTGTGGTTTCGCAAGCATTCATCAAGACAGAGGCCGCGATTTAATTCGTTCTGTATCAAAGTGCCGCGGCAGAACAGGCAGCGCGCTTTAGCTTTATGTATGACCCTATCACATGGGGGAACAAGGCCTTTTCAATGTCCCGAACTTATTAATCTTCTACGGAGGTAAAAATGATAAAACGATGGAACATCCGGTTGTTGTCTGTTTTTATTCTTCTGATCTGCGTTGCATTTCCCGTACAGGCCGCCGGTGCAAAACCGGGAGGTGTGTTAAAGATCGGTCTTTCGGCAGAGCCACCGGATCTCAATCCTTTCATTCAATCTGGCGGCGCTTCGGAAAGGGTCAAGTCCATGGTCTATGACTCCCTGTTGGCTTATAACGAGAAGGGGGAGATTGTTGGAGCAGTTGCTGAATCCTGGCAGATTCCCAACAGCAAGACATTTATCTTCAAGATTCATGACAGTGCCAAATTCCATAATGGCGAGCCCGTGACATCAGATGATGTCAAGTTTTCGCTTGAAATTGTCCTGAATCCGAAATCCGGGGCTTTTCTTCATAATCAATTGGTCAAAATTGTTGATCGCATTACGCCGATAAATCAAAAAACCATTAAAATTGAATTGAAGAAAGCCGATGCAACCTTCCTGGGATTGCTGGGTATGGTCCATACGGCAGTCGTCTCCAAGAAGTGGATGGCGGCAGGAAACAAGCTGGAAAGCGATATGATGGGAGCCGGCCCCTTTAAGTTTGTAAAGTGGGATTCCGGCGTAAAGATCAAGCTGGCTAAAAATGAAAACTTCTACAAAAAAGGCCTGCCTTATTTGCAGGGAGTCGATTTGGTTCCTATCAAAGATGAGGATGTTCGGGTAAACAGCCTGATAGCCGGAGAAGTTGATTTCATTGATTTCCCCCCCTGGAAATCATGGAAAGCCATTGAAGCCAGGAAAAACTTGACGATCACCAAAACAGCGAATTTTGCAATGGTCCTGTTTTTCAATCCTTCACACACCCCATTTTCTGATCCGAGAGTGCGTCGGGCTGTAACCATGGCGATCGATGACAAGATTATTGGCGACGTCGTCTTCTTTGGAAACGCTGTTCCGGCAAATGGTGGACTGCTACCTCCCGGACACTGGGCGACTTCCAGTGAAATCCAAAATACTCTCCCGTATAACCCGGAAAAAGCCAAGGCTCTTTTGGCGGAAGCAGGTTATAAGAACGGATTCAAGGCCAAGCTGTTGGCGACTTCAACCTACGGTATGCACAGGATGACTGCCGAAGTCATCAATGATCTCCTGAAAGCTTACGGTATTGAAGTGGAACTTGAACTGGAGGAATGGGGAACTACCATCGAACGGCGCGCAAAAGGCGATTATCAGTTCATGGTCTATGCCGCAGGTCTAACAAGGCCCGATCCGGATTTTTATTCCGGCTATATTGCTTCCGGATCAGGTTTCATGGCCCGTCCCGTGGATTATAAGGACCCGGTGATAGACGAACTGTTGCAAAAAGGTCGTGAAACCCTGTCCCTGGACAAACGCAAAAAGATATATCACGAGCTGGAAAAAAGGTTTCTGGAACAGAGTCCAATAGGCGTTCTTGCACGACGCCAATCAGGTTTTGCTCTTGATAAAAAAGTAAAGGGTTTTAAAAACTTTGCTCTTGGGTATTCTTCCTGTATCGGAGCTTTTGAAGGTATCTGGTTGGATAATTAATGGTTTTGTACTGCGGGGAAACCTGCCTCTGGCTTGTCCCCGCAATACTTTATCGAATACTTGCAATAAGAGTCACCTGACAGATAGAATAACTGCCGACATCGGGTTGAAGCGATGTTACCGGTTTTCAGATTTATCGTTTAAAACAGATATGTTGAAGGATATGTAAATGTGGATTGAAATTAACAATGCCCGGCTAAGATACAGCATTGCCGGCGAGAATAACGATCAACCCTTGATTGTCCTTCATGGAGGTCGGGGAATAGGCGATCATGAAGGAGACTTCAATAACTACTTGCCCCTAGCTTCAGATTACAGGCTAATAGCATACGACCAGCGCGGGTGCGGATGTTCAAGCCTGGAACCCCCCTTCACCTTCCAACAATTGACCGATGATGTTGAAGGCATCCGTCAAAGCCTTGGAGATAATCGTAAAATAGCCTTGCTCGGCGGTTCCTTTGGCGGCATGATCGCGCTGTGCTATGCCATAAAATACCCTGATAAGGTCAGTCACCTGATTTTACGGGGGACGGCTCCCAGTTATCATCATGAAAAAGAGGCTGTGGATAACTTCCTGGCGCGTCTGCACAAGGCCACCAGCGCCTCACCTGCCATGGTCAAAAAGCTGTTCTCCGAAACGGAAGACGATCTCGAATTGAGATTGATCTGGTTGGCCCTGATGCCGCTCTATTATGAAGAATTCGACGCCGATGCGGCGTTGGCCAGGACCAGACGGATGCATTTTCACGCCGAGACACATAAAGCCCTGTTTCTTAATAAGGAAGATTACGATGTCAGGGATGAACTCGGCAAAATCAAGGCAAAAACTCTGGTGATCGTCGGGGAGCAAGACTGGATTTGTCCTCCGAGTCAATCCAGAATCATTGCCGAAAAGATCCCAAATGCCGAGCTTTTGTTATTTGAAAATTGCAATCACGCAGTACATGTAGAAGCCCGTGAAGAAGTCAATGCGGCGATTCGGCAATTCCTCAGGACCTAAGAATAGACCATGCTAAATTATATTATACGCAGATTAATGTTCTCCGTTTTGACGGTATTTGTGATTGCCACGTTGGTATTCCTGATTATCTACATGATACCCGGGGATCCGGCATACATCATTCTTGGAGACCGAGCTACACCGGAAAGTGTTCAGGCTCTCCGATCTTCATTGGGATTGGACCGACCGATCTATATCCAATATTTTGAGTGGATCAAAGGTATCCTGCGGTTTGATTTCGGCCACTCGCTCTATAACAACAAACCCATAGGGCCCGAGTTGGCGGTGAGACTTTTCAGAACCCTGGAATTGATCTTTTTAGCCATTACCATCTCCAGTCTGATCGGAGTCCCTTTGGGAATCATCGCCGCAGCGGGTCGTCGGCATGTCGATTACTCTGTCTCGGTAATTTCAACTATTGGTCTTAGTTCCCCCAGCATTGTTGTGGGACCCATCATCACCTTTTTGTTCGGTGTTCACTGGCAGCTCTTGCCTTCGAGTGGTTTTATGCCGATTAGCGAAAGCATTAGCGGACATTTAAAATTCCTGATCATGCCGACCATGTCTTTGGCTTTTTTCTCAATGGGAATTATTTCCCGAATGTCCCGTTCTTCAGTTATTGACAACATTCGCAAGGACTATGCCCGCACAGCCCGGGCCAAAGGTCTTACGCAGCCCCAGGTTCTCTTTCGGCACGTGTTGAAAAATTCAATGATTCCCATCATTACCCTGATTGGACTGCGTGTCGGTGTTTTGTTGGGCGGTACGGTATTGACAGAATCAATTTTTAACTGGCCGGGTCTGAGCACCTATATGATGGAAGCTTCTTCCAACCGGGACTATCCGGTTATTCAAGCGGTTGTGATTGCCGTATCCGGAATTTTCGTATTCATCAACCTGATTATCGACCTCCTGGCAGGTTTGTTTGACCCGAGGATAAAATACCAATGAAAAAGTCCAGCATCAGTCGAATACTGTCTCACAGCCTTTTTAAGGAGCCGCGTTTCATCATAGGGTTTTTAATTCTGTCCCTGTTTGTTTTATCGGCAATATTCTCGAACTGGATAGCTCCATATGATCCCCTGGAAACCCACTACAGTGCCCGGTTCAAAATGCCGGGGACCGAATTTCTCCTGGGGAGTGACGAATATGGTCGAGATATTCTCAGTCGCCTGATTTACGGATCTCGAATTTCACTTGCCGTGGCGGGCAGCGCATTACTGATTGCCATGAGCGGCGGGGTGATTCTGGGACTTTTGGGAGTGTTTGGCGGTCGAATCATCGGCACCCTGATAATGCGTTTTGTGGATATCTTACTTTGCATTCCCCCGATTTTTCTGGCTATCTCAGTGGTTGCTTTTACGGGCGGCAACTTGGTCAACCTCGTCATTTTGATGGGGGTTTTGTATGTGCCGCAGTTCGCTCGCCTGTCTTATACCTCCTGCCTGAGCGTTAAGGAAAATGAATATGTTGAAGGTGCGCGCTCAATCGGCTGTTCTAACTGGCGTATCATCAGGAAATATATCGTGCCCAATATTATGTCATCAATCATCGTTCAAGGCTCTTTCAGTTTTGGAGCCCTAATCTTGCTGGAGTCGGGTTTAAGCTTCCTGGGTTTGGGGGTAATGCCTCCTACACCTTCCTGGGGTGTCATGCTGGGAACTGCCAAAAGCTATCTCTTTGTTGATGGTTACCTGATGCTATGGCCTGCTTTGACGATAGCGGTGATCATATTAACAATCAACGTCATGGGTGACGGCTTACGAGATGCGTTGGATCCCAGGGCCAGAAAATTGTGACAATACTTGAAAAGACTTTTTTATATCAACGGAATTTATGAGTGTTGCAGATTTAAACAAGCGCTTGGCTCACCTGCAGGAACGAATTCTGGAGCTAGGGCTGGAAGGTGCTTTTTTGTTGAAACCACAAAATGTGTACTATTTTTCAGGGTTTAATCCCATAATTCAATCCCATCCGGTCGCCGTTTGGATCCCCGCCAAAGGAAGTGCTTCGCTGATTCTCCATGCCCTGCGAACCCGACACGCTAAAGAAGAAGCCGTTCTAGACAACCTTTTTCTGTTTGGGCGCTGGGGATTATACGGTCATGACGCTCCACCTGATTTTTTCGGAGCCATCAAAGCCTGTTTGCAACAGTCGGGAATAACCGAAGGAAGTAGTCTTGGAGTGGAAACAGACCATATGCCGGTCGGTTTCATGCATGAGTTGAATGAGCTATTTCCGGGTATCCGGACAAAAAGCGTCGATACGATGATATTGGAACAGCGACTGGTGAAGAGCGATGAGGAAATCTCATTTATTGAAAAAGCGGCCTGGATCGCAGACCAGGGCATGGAAGCCGGTATAAATGCGGTGAAAGTGGGCGTTACCGAAGCGTATATCAGCGCCCGAACGATGACTGCAATGCAGGAAGCCTGGAGTCGACGATATCCTGATCTGGAACCTGTCGATTTCGGAACCAACGAAGGCGGCGTACTCAATGCTCTCTGGTCATATTGTTTGTCAGGTCCGCGCATGAACATGATGTGTGACAGCTCCAAATCCAGGACGATACGGAAGGGCGACTTGGTTATAATCGTTATTTGGAGCGCATTGAACGGATACCATGCGGAGAATGAAAGAACCATTTCCGTGGGTTCGGCTGAAGGCGATGAAAAGCATGCCTTTGAAACCATACTGGAAGCACGTGATAATTCCCTGCATCTGATTCGTCCCGGAGTACCGGCTTCAACCGTTTACCAGGCTGCTATTGAGGTGATGATCCGGCAGGGATTCGGAGACGTACTGCCTGGTCGAATAGGTCACGGACTTGGCCTGGGGGCTCACGAACCTTTTTCACTCGATCCCGGAAACGACCAATTGCTGGAAGAGAATATGGTCATCAGCTTTGAACCGGCCATACGAATAGGTGAAAAAGGCGGAATCCAACACTCAGATACGCTTGTTATTACAAAAGATGGTTTTCGTTTTTTAACGGAAACTGAGCGTGGAATTATAACCGTTTGAAAAAAAGCGAGTAAATGTGACTGACAACCTTCTCGATGTAAAAGATCTGAAAATCAGTTTTCAAACTGGTTCCGGTCAGTTTAATGCAGTTGATGGGGTGAGCTTTGCCATAAAAAAAGGCGAAACACTGGGAGTGGTGGGTGAATCCGGTTGCGGTAAGAGTGTCACCGCACTTTCAATCCTGCAACTCATTCAGTGTCCCCCTGGTGAATACTCCGGAGGGCAAATCCTGTTCAAGGGGAAGAATTTGCTGACCCAGGATGAAAAATACATGTGTGATATTCGGGGAAACGAAATTGCCATGATTTTTCAGGAGCCAATGACGTCCCTGAATCCGGCCTACACGATTGGCGTGCAAATTGGCGAAACTTTGCGAATTCACAAATCCATGAGCAAGAAGGTGGCCGGGGACAAAACCCTGGAAATGCTCAAATTAGTGGGTATCCCTGCCCCTCACAAACGAATGGATGAGTATCCCCATCAGTTGAGCGGAGGAATGCGTCAGCGTGTCATGATAGCCATGGCCCTCGCCTGTAATCCCGATCTGATCATTGCGGATGAACCTACGACAGCTTTGGATGTCACTATCCAAGCCCAGATTCTGGAACTGCTGAGTCAGTTTAAAAATGAGTTCGATATGGCGATTATGATGATCAGTCATGATTTGGGGGTGATTGCGGAAGTTTGTGACCAGGTAGCCGTGTTTTATGCCGGTATGATTGTTGAGTATAATAACGTGCGGGGAATCTTTAAAAATCCCCTGCATCCCTATACGATTGGATTGCAGAATTCCATCCCTCGTATTGATCAATCCAGGGATATTGAATTGGAAGGGATACGGGGAAGTATTCCCGATCCGGGTACCAGGGTAAACGGATGTCCGTTTCAACCGCGTTGTGACTTCTGTGAGGATATCTGCGCCAATCGAAAACCGGATTTGTTTCAAATTGACGAGCTGCATCAGGTAAGATGCTGGATGTATTCACCCGAATTCAAAGACCGGTTTGCAAAAACAAAAGGGTAAAAATCGTGAACAACATAATTGAGACAAGCAACCTCAAAAAATATTTCCCGGTTCGTAAAGGGCTTTTCTCCAAAGTAGCTTCCTATGTCAAAGCTGTAGACGGTTTAAATATCAGTATTCGGAAAACCGAAACATACGGGTTAATTGGTGAGTCCGGATGCGGGAAATCAACAGCCGGGCGGACCATCCTTCATTTGCTGAAGCCAACCGAAGGTAAGGTATTATACGAGAATAAAGATCTGTCCGAGCTTTCGCATCGCAAACTGAATGATCTTCGCGCAGAAATACAGATGGTTTTTCAGGATCCTTTTGCCTCACTCAATCCCAGAATGAAGATCAGTGAAATTGTTGGCGAACCGTTATTGGTTCACAAGAGGGTACGGCGTATTCGGCAGTCCATGCCGAAGGTGTATGAATTGCTTGAGACCTGCGGTTTGACGTCTCACTATGCGGACAGGTATCCTCATGAGTTGAGTGGGGGACAAAGACAAAGAGTTGTTATCGCCAGAGCGCTGGCCCTTGATCCAAAATTTATCGTATGCGACGAACCGGTATCGGCACTTGATGTATCCATTCAGGCTCAAATTCTTAAACTATTAAAAAACCTGAGAGAAAAACTTGGATTGACCTATCTGTTTATTACCCATGATCTGAGTGTCGCAAAACACATATCGGACCGAATCGGTATCATGTACCTGGGCAAAATCGTTGAGTCTGCCGAAAGTACGGCTCTATTTAGAAAACCGCTTCATCCCTACACAGAAGCGCTTCTTTCCGCCGTTCCAAATGCGGATCCGGATCGAAAGAAAAAACGAATCATACTGGCAGGTGATCCGCCGAGTCCGATGAACCCGCCAGAAGGTTGTCATTTTCATACACGTTGCAGCAAGGTCCTGCCTGTGTGCAGCACCCTGGCTCCGGTGCTCCGGGATGTTGGCAATGGCAGGTTTGTTGCCTGCCACCTGCATCATAATTGATGGATATAGCAGCATACCGGACATCATTGTTCTAAAACGGTGAATTAACCAACTTTGATAATGTCATAAACAACCCACCGAATTAACAAACCAGAACAAAAATGCAATTTAACGATCAAAAAGCCAGTCAGTATATTTCCATTCTGAAAGAAGAACTCATTACCGCAATGGGATGCACGGAGCCCATCGCAATTGCCTACGCTGCATCCTATGCACGCGATATCCTGGGGCAAAATCCGGATAAAGTTGTGGTTGAAGCCAGCAATAATATTTTGAAAAATGTAAAAAGTGTAACGGTCCCCAACACCGGAAATTTACGAGGGGTGGAAGCTGCAGCCGCTGCAGGAATCGTTGCCGGTAAAACCGACCGGATTCTTGAAGTTATCTCCGCGGTGACCGAAACCGAGCAGCAAAACATTCATCAATATTTAAATACAAAAGATATCAGGGTATCCAGACTGGAAAGCGAACATGTCTTCGATTTAATCGTTACCGTTTACAAAGATCAATCCAAGGCCTCAGTCCGAGTCTCCGAGTATCATACCAATGTGACCCGGGTTACAAAGGATGATAAAAAACTACTCCAATCTCAGAATTGCGATGAAACAAATTCAAAAACTCATATCGATCGCTCTGTTCTGAATGTTAAAGATATTATCGAATTCTCTGAAACGGTGGATATTTTGGCAGTGGAGGATCTGATCCAAAATCAAATTGACTGTAATTCAAAGATTGCCGAAACGGGTCTCGAAGAGGAATGGGGTGCGAATATCGGAAAAGTTCTGATGGATACCTGGGGAACGGATATCAAGATTCGGGCAAAAGCGAAAGCCGCTGCAGGATCCGATGCCAGAATGAGTGGTTGTGAATTGCCGGTTGTTATCGTATCAGGAAGCGGAAACCAGGGGATTACGACATCTGTGCCAGTAATCGAATATGCAAGGGAACTTGATACCAGCAGAGACAATTTGATCAGAGCGTTGCTGATTTCTAACCTTATTGCAATACATCTAAAATCGGGTATTGGCACACTCTCGGCTTATTGTGGAGCTGTCAGTGCAGGAGTAGCGGCAGGAGCCGGGATCGCCTGGCTTCATGGAGGGAAATTTGAAGAGATTGCACATACCGTTGTTAACGGGCTGGCGACCGCGTCCGGAATTGTCTGTGATGGCGCCAAACCATCCTGTGCATCCAAAATCGCCATGTCAGTGGAAAACGGCTTGTTAGGGTTCTTTATGTACAAAAATGGTCAGCAATTCTACGGTGGCGACGGAATCGTTAAAAAAGGTGTTGAAAACACAATCGAAAACATAGGTCGGCTTGGTCGCTACGGGATGCGTGAAACAGACAATGAAATCATCAGCATGATGTTAGAAGATGAGGATGCAAAATCAAAAGATTGAACAACACCTGTATAATGCTTATTTTCAGTATGTTACTCAATAATCGCCCCCTGTAATAAGTAACCGGATTGCTGAGAGATGTCTTACTTCTTCCCCCCTCCTCCTTGGGTTAAGAAACAGCAATCCGGTTTTCCGACTATCGGATCACAATCAACCATAAGTTGAAGCCAGGCTATATCTGGTACTATCTGAAAAATTCCCCTAATCTGCTTCAGATTAAGTTTTCAATATTCTCCCAGGTATTGATTTCAATCCCGCCTTTTGTCCTTCTTTATTTCCATTCCTGATTGGTGGAGAACCACTCAATTGAGTTTTCTTGTTTGTCTTTTCAGATTGGAACAGGCAGATGGGAGTAGATGAAATCGATGATCGGGTGTTTCCCAATACCAAGCCAAATCCTGGATTAGGCACCTTGGCCCCTTCCAATTTTTTGTTTGTATCAAGCTGATTTATGGATTGACAGACTAATAGTTGTATTTTACAACTATTGTATATTGCAACTATAAGGAGAGAAGGCAAGATGCGACTGGAATCGATTCAGAAGTTCAGGGCAACCCTGAGAAAGTTCGAAAGGGACGTAGCCATTGGCCAGAAGAGAGATGAGAGGACCGGTGGCTTGAGCGTCGTGCAGACACACACCATTATAAATCTGGGAGAACTGGGTGAGACGACCATTGGTCAGATGGCAAATCACATGGGGGTTGACAAAAGTACTCTCAGCCGCACGGTTGATGGCCTGGTAAACAAGGAGCTGGTCAGCCGTGAGCCCGATCCCAGTGATCGAAGGTACCTGCAGATTAAACTAACCAAACAGGGCCGGGAAGTTTGCGATCGATTAAACCGGGTAAACAATGATTACATAAAAAAGGTGTTTTCGCGAATCCCCGAGTCGGAACATGAGAATGTAATGAAGTATTTTAATCTTTTTGTAAGCGCTTTGCGTGAGACCACAGGTTGAAATGTTAAAAGGACTCATTTTTGATCTGAAGCGATTTGCCGTGCATGATGGTCCCGGAATCCGGTTAACGGTGTTCTTTAAAGGATGTCCGTTGAAATGCCTCTGGTGCCACAACCCGGAAGGCATCCAGGCCGGAGTGCAGGTAGTGTCGAAAGAGAATCGGATCGGAAGTCGGGTGGTTGCTTGCCGGATGGAGGAGGTGGGACTCTCCTACACGGTCGATCAGCTAATAAAGGAGATCGAGAAGGATGTCCTTTTTTTCGATGATTCGGGAGGAGGCGTAACGTTCTCCGGAGGCGAACCCATGATGCAGCCGGATTTTCTGGAAGCTGTTCTCAAAAGATGTCGGGAGATGGAGATTCACACTGCTGTTGACACTAGCGGTTTTACCACACTTGAGACATTAAAGCGCATTACCGGTCTGACGGATCTGTTTCTGTTCGATATCAAATTGATCGACAATGAGGATCACAAATTTTGCACCGGGGTTTCCAACAAACAGATCCTGACGAATCTGAAATGGCTCTCAAAGCAGAATAAACAAGTGATCATCAGATTCCCGGTAATTCCGGGATTTACCGATAGCCAGGCGAATATCAACCGTTTGAAGCAACTGACAGATCGGTTCGAAAACATAAACCATATTGCCTTATTGCCTTTTCACAACATCGCGGCAGGAAAATATGAGCGTTTTGGTATGAAAAACACTTTTGATGACGAACCATCCATGAACCAGGAACAGCTTCTTCCCCTGAAAGCGGATCTCGAAGCACATAATTTGAAGGTTACAATCGGAGGCTAAGATGAACGAACGGATACAGCAACAACGAAAAGACAGTATTGATGCGGTTGAAAGGATTTCCGTAGAGCGGGCTGAGCTGCTGACCGATTTTTACCAGCAGCAGGATGCGGATAGCTATTCCATTCCCGTCAAAAGGGCCCTGGCTTTTCGTCATATTTTGCTGAACAAAACCATCAGGATCAATCAAGGTGAATTGATCGTCGGAGAACGGGGAACCGAACCCAAAGCCACCCCGACCTATCCGGAAGTCTGCCTTCACTCGATTGAGGATCTGGAGGTTCTGGATGGCCGAGAAAAGGTTGCCTTCAAGGTCAGTGACAGGGTTAAAACCATTTATCAAGAGAGGATCATTCCTTTCTGGAAAGGAAAATCCATGCGGGATCGGATTTTCAGGGAGGTCTCGGATGAATGGAAGGCAGCTTATGAGGCAGGGGTATTTACAGAATTCCAGGAGCAAAGAACACCGGGACACACAGTACTCGGCGACAAAATCTACAGGCTCGGTCTGCGACAGTTCATTGTGGAGATTGAGCAGCAGATCGATCAGTTGGATTTTATGGAAGACATAGAGGCCCTTGACAAGCGGGAAGAGTTAACAGCCATGAAAATTGCTGCCAAAACCCTGGTTGATTTTGCCGAACGGCACGCAGTCGAGCTGGAGAAATATGCTGAAACAGAGCAGGACCGGCAAAGAAAGCAGGAGCTTCTGGCAATGGCTGCGATTTGTCGGAAAATACCGGGTGAAGCACCCGAAACCTACTGGGAAGCTTTGCAATATTATTGGTTTGTCCACCTGGGGGTTATTACTGAGACCAATCCCTGGGATTCCTTTAATCCCGGTCGGCTGGATCAGCATCTTTATCCGTTTTACAAAAAGGAGGTAGAGGCAGGAACTTTGACACCCGACTTTGCCAAAGAACTGCTGCAATCCTTCTGGGTCAAGTTCAACAATCATCCGGCGCCTCCCAAGGTGGGCATAACAGCCAAGGAGAGCAATACCTATACCGATTTTGCCTTGATCAACCTGGGAGGACTTAAAGCTGACGGTTCCAATGCAGTTAATGATGTCAGCTATCTGATCCTGGATGTAATCGAAGAGATGAGAATTCTGCAACCCAGTTCCATGATTCAGCTTAGCAAGAAGAATCCTGATCGATTCCTGAAGAGGGCTTTAAATATTGTCAAAACCGGATTCGGGCAACCCTCTATTTTTAACTCGGATACGATTATTCAGGAACTGGTTCGACAGGGAAAGCGAGTGGAAGACGCCCGAAAAGGCGGAGCGAGCGGCTGTGTTGAGAGCGGTGCTTTTGGGACTGAAAGTTATATCCTGACCGGCTATTTTAACCTGACCAAGATCCTGGAACTGACCATGAACAACGGTGTGGATCCACTGACGGGAAATCAATTGGGTATTGCCACGGGTGAATTATCCTCCTTTGTCAGCTTCGATGACTTCATGGAGGCCTATCAGAAGCAATTACAGCATTTTGCCGATATCAAAATCCACGGCAATAACATTATCGAGCGGCTTTATGCCAAATATCTGCCCACACCTTTTCTGTCGCTGTTCATTGAAGATTGCATTGCCAAAGGCAAGGATTACAATGCCGGCGGAGCACGCTATAACACAGCCTATATTCAGGGAGTGGGGCTGGGCAGTGTGACCGATTCCCTGGTATCGCTCAAGGAGAATCTCTTTGAGAATGGAAGGGTTAAAGCTGATGACCTGTTAAAAGCTCTCAACGCAGATTTTGAGGGCTATGAAGAACTCCAGAATCTGTTCTGCTTTGAAACACCCAAGTATGGAAACGACCTGGATGAAGCGGATGAGGTTATGCAGCGGGTATTTGAGATCTTCTACAATGCGGTTAACGGGAGACCCACAACAAAAGGCGGCAGGTATCGTATCAATCTGCTCCCTACCACTTCCCATATCTATTTCGGCAGTATGATCGGTGCCATGCCCGATGGACGTCATGCCAACAAACCTTTATCGGAAGGAATATCGCCGGTGCAGGGAACTGATAGAAACGGACCCGGGGCTGTTGTTAAATCAGCAGCAAAGATAGATCATATCAGGACCGGTGGAACGCTGCTTAACCAGAAATTTACCCCGCAACTGATGGAGGATCCGGAAGGTCTGTCCAGGGTTGCTTCACTGGTGAGAAGCTATTTCAAAATGGATGGTCACCATATCCAGTTCAACGTTGTTCAGGCGGAAACCCTCCGGCAGGCCCAGGCGAATCCGGAGGATTACAGAAACCTTATTGTCCGAGTTGCAGGATACAGCGATTACTTTGTGGATCTAACCGAGGAGCTACAGGAGGAGATCATTCTGAGAACCGAGCATGCGGAAGCGATGTAGGGGGATAGGATGGGCCAACCGGTTCGGTCGCTTGATTACGATTATGCTTAAAGTCCGTTTTGAGGCTAATCCGGTTTAATCGAGACAGAGCTGACGAAAAGTTGACGTCAATCCGAGCCGGATTCGGCATTCAGGTTAACTTGGGTTATGCAGCAGAACCCGACCGGGAGTTGCTCCTGAGTGTATCCCCTGGTTGATGACCGGTTCTCCATTAACAAAAACGTAATCAATTCCTGATGGATGCTGTTTGGGATCGGAATCGGTGGCGTTGCATTTTAGTTCATCCATATCGAAGACCACAAGGTCGGCTTTGTAGCCGGGTTTGATCAATCCCCGATCTTTAAGTTTTAGAATTTCGGCGGGAAAACCGGTCATTTTGTAAATCGCCTCCTCCGGGCTGAAGGTCTTTACCTGCTCTCCCTTTGGATTGGTCAGGCCGTCCCTGACCAGGTCAATGAATTGTTCCACGTTTTTCTGATAAGTTCCCGGTGAGGTGTTTCCGGGATTGAAAATACCATCGGTTGAGAAACAGACAAAGTCCTGGGAGATCAGTGGAATGACAGATCCCCAAACGTCCTTATGGAATATTCCTATCAGTACATTGCCGTCTTCCTCCAACAGAAAGTCCAGCAGAGCGTTGGCTATGTTTTTTCCGGGGTACAATTCGGCAAATACGACGTTCAGCATTTTGCCCCGGGTTTCGGGATGATTACTCGCCTCCCTGACAAACACTTTTTTGGATAGTGCCGTAAAGATCAGTTTTTTCAGCAGGGCCGGGGACGCACGCAAAGACCTAAGATACCAGGGAGCATCAGCAAAAAACATCTGGTACAGCTTTTCATATATCTCGTTTATAATTTTTTTTCTGGTTTTAGGGTCAGACAGGTTTCTCTTGAAATCGTCGAAAACCCAATCCCTTAACAGGATCATGGCGAGCGATGTCGTTCCGGTATCCCCGCAACCGCTGGCATCTGCCGTTATCTGCAGGTTTTCTTCGTTACGGGCCTTTTTGAATTCCTTGATCAATTTTTGTGTTGTTTTTTTCGCTTGCCCGCTAATCACTGAAATGTGAGAGTAATGTCCCCTGATCTCCGATTTCTGGCAAATTTCTTTGAACTCACCCCATCCCTTTTTCATGATTTCACCTCCCTCATTGCGGACATGGGAGGTGTAGACACCGTCATATTCCGCAACAACCCTGGCCATTTCAATCAGTTCGTCGGTAGGGGTATTGGAACCGGTTGGATATACCAGTCCGGAACTTAGTCCCCAGGCTCCCTGGCCCATCAGGGTCCTTACCCTGGTTTTCATGTTTTCCATCTCCTCAGTTGTTGCCACCCGCTCCTCCAGACCAATCTCGCAGGCGCGGATGTTTCCCTGGGCAATATAGGGAATGATGTTTGAGGAAATACCGGTTTTTTCCATGTCTTCCCGAAACTGATCAAGATCCTCATAAACCGTTTCAGCCCCTCCGAAGCCTTTCTGTACATACTCGTCATAAGCCCCGGAAGATTTGTCTGAAGGAAAAATACCCAGACCGCATTGATTGGTGACAAGTGTGGTCATTCCCTGGTGAATGGAGGGTTCGCAAAGAGGCATGTTTTTAAGATTGAGGTCAGCATGGTGATGAATATCGATGGTGCCAGGCCGTACAATCTTTCCTTTTGCCTCTACTATTTTGCTCCCATTGACCGGAATATCGGGCTTCACCTCCACTATGGAATCGCCTTCAATGCGAATATCCGAAATTTCCCCTTTTTCACCGGTTCCGTCGATCACCAGGCCCTGCCTGATGAGTATCGTCTCTTCTTTTTTCATTCTTGTCCTCTATGGAAAATCTATATCGATTGTTCAACCGTTTGCTCTCGTTTCTGTTGTAGTTCAGTCTGGATTTTTTGATATACATCTTTTGTAATGGGGAAGAACCAGGCTGCAATCAGACCGATTAAAATAAACAGCAGGGGGCCGAACGTCATTGTCGAGCGAATCGCTTCCAGGGCAGCGCCTTTCTGGGGAACATTGGGTTGATAACCGGTGAACTGGAGCACCAGCCCAATAAAAAACATGGCCAGGGAGTTCCCCATTTTCATGCAAAAGGTCATGATACCCGAATATGCCCCTTCATTTCTCTCGCCTGTCGTCAGCTCATCCTGGTCAAGAACGTCGGGGAACATGGCCCAGGGCAGAACATGAACACAGCCGTATCCAATCCCGACGACGAAACCGACAATGCAAACAATGTAAGTGGGGGAAGCAGGTGCCAGCAGGAACCAGCCCATCTGGGTGATGGCCCAGAACACGAGTCCGAAGATCACGGTAAATCTTTTGCCATATTTTTTTGACATGACCGGCCATAAGGGGAGGGTCAATATGGTGGAAAGTACAACAGAGACAAAAACGATCGGCATCTCCTTTTCACGCAGGATCCAGTACTTCATGTAATACACCACAAATCCTTCGATAACGTTTATTGCAGCCAGACTGCCCACATAGACAAACAGGACGGCCAGAAAGGCTTTGTTTCTGATCATCGCGGAAAAGCTTTGTCGAAAATTCATTTTTTTCCTGATCGCGGTCGCCCCAAATCGTTCATGGGTTACTTTGAAAACCACAAAGGGGAAAATGATTACGAAAACCATCACAATAGAGGCTGCAACCATATAGCCCTGCTGTTTGTCATCATAGGAATCAGCAATCATCTTGGGCACGACAGCCGCAAACAGCCCGAACAGCATGGAAAAGAAAATCCGGAAATTGTTCACACTGGTGCGTTCGGAATAGTCGTCGGTTAACTCTGCCATCAACCCCAGGTAAGGAACACAATAGGTAGTCAGCACCGTCATATATAAAATAAAGACGATGGTGTAGACGATAGTTCTGGCAGCCAGACTTTCCACAGGGTAAGGCAGCCAGAGCAGGAAGAAGAAAACACCCAGGGGAACAGCCGAAAACAGGATATAGGGTCGACGCCTGCCCCAGCGGGTGTGGGTTCTATCGCTGAGCATTCCGATGACCGGGTCGGTGACTGCATCCCAAAGACGACCGATCATGAAGATGCTACCCGCCACGGCCGGCAGGATTCCTACGATGTCGGTCAGAAAAAACATAAACAACATGCTCATCACGGTTTTACTGGTAACAGCCGGAATTTCACCCGAACCAAATCCCAGCTTGGTCCAGAAACCAAGTTTATTTCCTTTTTGCATTATCTCCCCTTTTGGTTGGATTTGTAGTGGTAAAGTGCAGGTCGCCCCGGGCCGGACCCCGGAACCGGAAGACTTTCTTTGTATATAGTCTGAAGTGCAACATCAGTTAATCCCTAAACTCATGCATTTACAAACAGGGTGAAGACGGTTCAATCAAACCGGAAAGGTCCCCCCATTGTTTTAGACCTTGCGTTTAAGAAGGAATGCTTCTTTTCTTCCTTGCAGGAAAATCCTGGTGCTGTGTTTGGAATGTGCTGTAGGAGTATATATTGTAAATGAACGATAATGTCATTAACATATGTTAACAGGAATTATTTCTTCAGCTCAGACTTTATTCGGCTGAGTGAAATCGGGGAGATACCGAGGTAGGAGGCTATGTGGTATTGGGGAATTCGGTCACTGAGTCCGGAATACTCTTTTAGAAAAGAAAGGTAGCGGCCCTTTGCATCTTCCATTAACAATGATCTTTCCCGAGACTCTTTCTCCAGATAAAGACCGACTGTGAAATTAAACAGGGATTCCTTCCAGCAGGGGTGTGAATCAGAAAGCCTGTTTAGATCACTGAATGAAAAGCAGACCAGTCTGGAGGGTTCAAGGGCCTGAATGGAGTACCAGATATACCGGTTCATCAGAAAAGGGGCATATCCTGCCAGCAACTGGCCCTCTTGACGAAAAGCGAGTGTCCTTTCATTCCCCTGTTCCGTCATGCAAAAGGTCCGGAAAACTCCGGATTCGATAATGCCGATCAGGTGAGGCTTGTCCCCGGCCTTCACAAACATCTCATCCTTGTTCAAATCCAGAGGTATCAAAACAGATTCCAATTGCTCCCATTCGGAATCCGGGATCTGTTCATTGGCTTTGGATTGCTTAAAGGATTCGGGAACAAGCGTATGATTGACGAATGCCATGGACAGGTTCACTGTTCCGGGTATTTTTAGTATCACTGCCGAGAGCGAGTTTTACTTTTTAAACCAGAATTCCTGTCTGAAAGTAAATCCTCCATCGTAAAGAGTCAAGGCAGACTATCCCTTCTTCCATGCCATCCGGGTTTGCCTGATCTCGAACCGGATACAAAAAAAATGAAATTTGGCAGGCCTGATTACTGGTTGAGAACATACCTGCCGAACGCTTCCGGATCGTCGAAATAGACTTGGCAGTTAGCCTTCATGAACGCTTTGATTTCTCCGATCTGGTGTGACCAACCCGCGGCTGCAATAGGAACACCGGCGGCTTTTGCCATCTCCACTCCCGGTTTCAGATCATCGACGACCAGAACGTCCTCTTTGGATAGAGAGAATTGCTTCATTATCTCCGTAACCGGATAGGGGCTGGGTTTGCGCTTTTCCGAATCCATGGTCCAGCCGTGGATGGTGTCCGGAATGAAGATGTTGCCATTTGTGGCTGTCTCATAATGCTGCCTGATGATATCGGCTTCCGAGTGAGAAACCACAGCCACAATGCCCCCGCGTTTTTTGAATTCCCGGATAATATCAATAAAGCCCGGGTAAAACTCGGGGAACCTATTTGTTGTGAATTCTCTCCAGACTTCAAATTCAACTTCGATCTCCTCATCATTGAATTCGAGCTCCTTTTTCAGGAACTCCATCAGACCGGGATCAAAATTTTTCCGAAACCAGTTTTCAAGAGAGACAGGCGTTGCTTCCGGTCGAAGTCGACGCATCACCTCCACGTGTGCCGGATAGTGAATTTCGGATGTGCTGTTTACGGCAGTGTCATCGTGATCGAGAATCAGGCAGGAATAACGAAGACTCATAGCTGGGTTTTACGGTGAAGAAGAATCGTTGATTTTAATAATCCTGATTTCATATGTTTTTATATACGCTTCAAATCTGTGTCCATCTGATAATCAAAGAACCGGGAAATATGGATCACCAGATGGGATTTATAGTTTGAATCGTTAGCCGGAAAACTAAAACTTCTAAAATATATCCCAGGGGTATCCCAGGAAGAGCGCGTAGCCGACTCCTTCTTCACCGGTTGCCACGTCCAATCTGTAAACAAGCCCGGACCCCATTACGGCCCGAATTCCAATACCGGTGGAATGACGGGTTTCTTCAAACAGGTCCTCTGTCTTATCGGCTATGGTTCCCATTTCATGAAAGAAAGCGAGCTGTATGGACGTTCGCAAATCCTTCATAAACAAAATATCGAAACTTGTTTTTTCGTCTGTCAGGTTCCAGCGAAATTCCCCGCCATAAAAGCGGGTATGAGCTCCTCGATAACGCATGCTGGTAAAAGATCGCAAACGACTCAGGCCACCCAGGGATGAAGCATCGCCATAGCGATTGCTGGCTTCAATCAAATCGATATAGTTTTCCCGGGCTTCCTGGCACACTTCATAATCAGCATCGGTGGGATCACAAGTCTCCAAGTCAGCATCTTCTGCTATAGCATCCCTGTCAGTTTCACCCTGTTCGATCATATAGGCATCCGATTGGAAATAGTTGGTCACAAAAGTACTATTTGTCAATAAGGGAATATAGAGGGTGGCATTGATATCAACCGTGTAGTAGTGGGGGTTTCCCTCCTCCGGCTCTTCCGGGAAGTTCCTGCTGTAGTGGTATCGAAAACCGGCTCTTGGATCGTGCCTGTCATCAGTAAAATCGAAGACGACATTGCCCAGGCTTATTGTGATGGATTCTTCCCGGGGGTCTTCAACTTCCACCAGAATGTTCCCTTCCTTATCCCTGATCCGTTCCAGTTTTGACTTTCCAGTATACTGCTGGGCATATATTTCGAACATTCTTTCAGCAAAAGTCAGGGTAAGCATACCTCCGGCATAGCTGGTATCGGAAATTTCAGCCGTATCAAAATCTTCCGGATCTTCATCCCCGGTCATCCCTCTGGAATAGTTGATTGAAAAAGCAGCTTTGCTGATTTCCGAGTAGCCGATATCAAAAATCAGGCGTTTTTCAATCAGGTGGATATCCGTGAAGCCAACGGCTTTTCCCTCTACATCCCCAAAAATGGCCAATGCATAGGTGTCGATGTAGGTTTCAAACATATTGTTAAAACCGGCTCCCACACCTAGTCCGTTGCCGATCCCGGGGATGCTGTAGGGAATAGGTAAAATGGCGTAGGATGACTCTTTTTTAAATTGCTCAACTCGTCTTGTAAACACCCATGAATAGACTGTTGTACTGAAGAAAAGTCCGACAAGTAACAGACAGGTGAGTTTAATCAGGAATTGTTTTTTCATATCCGGTTGCCAATAAATTAAGTTACGATCATAAACAATAAAGCTCAATTAGATCCAGCCTTTAATTAAATTTTAACACGTGAGGTAATATCCATTTTTACATTTTTACTGAGAAACTATTATTGGAGGTGATATTTGGTTCGGATTTGTTGACGGACTGAAGAAGGAAATGATTGCTTTCTAATCCTCGGGATCAGGGGTTGGTCCCAATTCCAAAAAAGTAATAAGGGAACACTATGAAGTGAAAGGTAAATCGGCCCAGAGTTTGGGCTTTACCTGTAAACTGTGTTGGAAGAGATTGGGTCGTTTCATTCACCGCTTCCGGCAGAAAGAACCGGAAGAATCCGGGAAAGGCGGGTTACTCGTGTTCCCGGATTTGATGGTCAATTTGGAACGATCAAGGTCTTCGAAGCAGGTGAGCTGGGTTAGAATTGTTATAGAGACCCGGGTTCATCGATTCAATCCATGAACTTCTTCATGCCGTATTTTTGTGCTATCTGTTGCCTTTCTGCCTTGTCCAGTGATTTCATATAACCCTTCCATCCGGGGCAAAAGCCAGTGTGCCATCTCCAAATTCTGCCGAGTAAGGATTTGGGATTGTTATCATATTTTGCTCTGAAGGCACAATTGGGGCAATTGGATTCTGCCATTTCAATTTCTCCTTTTTAAAATGATTGTATCCGGTGAGGAATTTATTATAACCTCATCTCAATGAGGGTGGTTTTATTGTTCAGGAAAAGCTTGCCGATGGCAATCAATCTTTTGGCTGTGAATTTTGCCCATCTAACTCTCCCGGCAGTGCCGTTCATGATTAACATGGATTATGTTCGATGAGGTACCGGATAGAGGTTATTATCGTGTCTGTTTTATATACATAAATCACAGTTTTGATCACTGATGGTATGATTGTTCAAGCGTCACGGTATAATATAGATTTATTTAGCAACCGATACGTCTAAAGAGTTCACGTTGGTCCGTTCAAGGAGACTTATGCGACAACTTGAGAAGGATTTGCAGGAAAAGATGATGCTGGAGATTCTGAAAAGCGAGAAACTCCGGATCACTATTCTGGCTGCGGCCTTTTTCATTATTTCCCTGGTATTTTTTGGCTTTGCCCATCTTAACTCCAATCAGCTTTCCGATTCCTTTTTCAGGGAATATAAAGGATTAAAACTATATCAGTGGATGTCTATTATGTTGTTGGTTTCCTGCCTGTATCAGATTGGGGTTTATATCAGATATAAACATGTGACGGATCGGCTCAAAAAGCGGCTTGATATCATGAGGCACATGACCGTTCTGGTGGAAACGAGCATTCCGACCGGTGTGTTGGTCATCATGGCACAGATCATGGAGCCCACCTCATTTATCACCACCCCGTTTGTCTACATCTATTTTCTGTTCATCATTCTTTCAGCCCTTCGTCTCGATTTTAAACTCTGCGTTTTTACCGGTTTTGTAGCCGCTTCAGAGTATCTTTGGTTGTATAAAACCTATATTGTCGGTGGTAATTATGTGGATGTTGATCCTTTTCTGTTTGCCATGGGAAACCATGTTGCCAAGGCGATGCTTTTCCTGTTGATGGGCATGGTTACGGGTTTCGTAACCATCGAGATAAAAAGAAGAACCGTTAATACCTTGAAGGCTGCCGAAGAGAAAAATGAACTCAATCGGCAAATGCTGAAAGCCTCGGAGGAGTACGGCAAAAAACTGGAGATTGACGTTGCGGACCGAACCCGTAATCTCAATGAAAAAAACAGGGAACTGAATGCCACGCTGGAGAAAGTGGAGGAGGCAAACCGGAAAATCATGGACAGTATTCAATACTCCAAAATGATTCAATCCTCACTGCTTCCGAATTGGAAGAATTTAAAACAGCAATTGCCGGATAGTTTTGTCATCTGGCGTCCTCGTGATATTGTCGGCGGAGATCTTGTTGTACTGGAGTTCTTCGAACATCAGTTTCTGGCCGGGGTTATCGATTGCACCGGGCACGGTGTTCCGGGGGCGATGATGACCATGGTTGCCTCAACAGGACTGCGCAGAATCACTACAACCGAAGGATATCTGGATCCGGCCGAGATTTTAAGAAGGTTGAATATCGTTGTGAAAAAATCCCTGCAGCAAGATACCGAATTCACACGCTCCAATGACGGTCTGGATGCTGCTTTTTGCCTGGTTAGTCCTGAAGAGAACTTCATGAAGTACGCCGGTGCAAGACTGCCGCTTTTGATCGCAGACGATGGAAACCTGAGGCGGATTAAAGGGGATCGTCAGAGTTTGGGGTATAAAAGCTCGGATCTGGATTTCGATTTTACCAGCCATCGCATCGATATCAAGGATGAGATGTCATTTTACATGCATAGCGATGGCATTGTGGATCAACTGGGCGGAGAAAAACGCTTGTCATTCGGAAAAAAACGATTGGAGAAGGCGTTAAATGAAAATGCTAAAAAACCCTTTACAGAGCAGAAGCGAATTTTGCTTGAACGGTTTGAAGCATACAAAGGCGATAACGAGATTCAGGATGACCTCACTGTACTGGGATTCAAAGTCAGCTAAGCACTATTACCATTTTTCGTCATAAACAACCCTGGACTATTCGAGAATCACCGGCATGGTTTTGTCCGGCTTCTCCCCCATCTCCTCGCGTTCCATACAAAAATGGTAAGCATCGAATTTCTGATAACGATTTCTTTTAGCAGGTAGCAGTTTGGAGAGATATCGATTCAAATATGCCTTTGCTTTGGAATCCATTTTTGGTTTTTGACTGAGTTTATCCCAGCATCTCTTCAACAAGCTTTATTTTGTCATCCGGGACTTTCAGCGATCGCCCAACCACGTAATCCTGCAAAAGTAAATCCAGCCACTCCTTATCGGAAGCAGCAGCCCGAATCAGAAGTCTCATCTTAGATCTGTCACGGATCAATTCGTATTTGTCGATGGTGACTGAAATCGGTGTCGCTTCTCCCTTCAATTTGACGGACGCCGACAGTTTTCCAGTTTGTGTGTCGATTAACAGGTCTGTCAGTTTGCCATATTTACTGATCAAGGCATTAACTGCCATCCTGGTGGATGCTGATCCGGTCGCCTTGTCCAGACTTTTAGCTACCTTACCCAATAGTGACATTTAATTTCCCTAGTGAATCATGAATACGTGACCCGCACCAATTTGTATTACAGGTATAGTGTTCAAGATTGGTTAACTCAAACAATCTTGCCCGGATTAAAACTATTACGCCTCCGGTCAGGATTTTGGGGGCAGGGTTTTGACGAATTCAAGGCAGACATCAAGCCAGCGTGAAAGATCTTCATCTTCCGTTGTTCCTTCAGCTTCGACATAGATCATGCCTTTCATGGGTTTGCCGGTAAAATTCATCTCCGAAACATGCTTTTTTGTGAGACTTTCCTCATAATTATCGGGTCCCACCCTGGCCATCAGTTTGTCGTCGATAATTCCGCAACACATATGTCGCGATACCATGAAACAGAGACCTCCAAACATCTTTTTCTCTTCAACATCCGGTTGATCCTGCAAAAGATCACGCATTCTTTCCGCTAATCCTTCATCGTAAGCCATTGTTTTTCCGAATTTAAGTTTAAAATAAGTAAAGGCTTCAGCCCGTTTGTCTTGCTCAGTATTACAAATTCAATAATCAATCCAAACTAAGAAAGCTCTCTTTTAAAGAAGATATGACAAATGTCCTATTTGATGGTTTAATTTCCGCATAAGATAATATCAGTTAAGGAGGAGACATGGTGGATAATCAGGTAATGCAGTATATCAGGAAGTTTGATCTGGAAGAGGTCTTCAGTGAACCGCTGATCAATGAAATGTCAATCAGAACTGTCGAGAAAGGCGGTGCACTTAGCAGTCTGGGCGAGCGTTTGGAGTACTTCTATCTCCTGGTCGAGGGGAAGCTGAAGATTTACACCATTCATGAGAATGGGAAGAAAATACTGATCAGGTTCTATCGACCGCTTGCCGCCATCGGGGACCTGGAGTATCTGTCCGATTACCCGCCGAATGCAATTGTCGAAGCCCTGGAGTATACCAGGGTAATCTCGATACCCATGACGATAATTCGCTGTTATACCACCGAGTGTCCGAAATTTCTCAAGTTTATCATTACTCAGCTAAGCCACAAGCTATATACCTTTTCCAAATCAGCTTCCATGAATCTCGTCTATCCCCTTGAAAACAGAGTCGCCAGCTACTTATGGTCCCTGAGTGAGATTAACGACAGGAAACGTCTGGAAGAGATTCGGGTCAGCAGCATGGAGGAGATGGCCGATCTTTTGTGCCCCAGCTATCGCCACTTAAGCAGGGTGCTAAAACAGCTTGAATCAAAAGAGATTATCTTTCGGGACCGGGGAAAAATCAGGATAAATGATTTTGAAAAACTCAATTCATTATCTGTAGGGTTGTTTGAATAGAAATGGGTAACTCAAATGCTATGGACATTGGCTATTTGCGATAATAGAAAAATAAAAGAAGGAAAAATATGTTACAAGGTTTATCGTTTGCCCTGTTTGCAGGGATGCTGATTAGTTTTCAAAATGTTGTGATTTCCAGAACCGGAGAGAAGCTTGGATTCTGGGAGGCCACTACCTTGGTACATGGATTGGGATTTGTCGCTTCCCTGGCGATTTTGCTTGTTGTCGGACGATCCAGCCAAAGTTCGATCAAGGACATTAGCTACTTGTACCTGCTGGGATGCTCAGTCGGTGTTCTGGTCGTCTATTCGGTTATGCAAGGGGTTGTCAAATTGGGTGTCCTCTATGCCGTACCGCTTATCATTTTTGCCCAGATTGTGGGATCTGTATTCATCAGTCGGCTTGGACTGATGGAAGAAAAAGTGGTTATCCCCAGTATAACCAATATCCTGGGACTTTTACTCTTGTTGATCGGAGCCGTTCTCACCCAGATTAAGGTTTAGCTTCGGGCAAGACACCGGTCTTAATCGGCCTAAACACTTTGTTAATGTGTTTTTTACATGGTAAACAGGCCAATGGTATCCTGCTTCCCGTCTTAAGGTATCTTCTGCTCGTTATCAATTGCAAGTATTATCAGTTTGCTAAATAATCTGCTTAGTTGAGATAACCATTCATATCTCAAGATCGTTTGCTACAAACCTTCAAGAGTGCGTCAGGTGGTCCAACAATCCTGACCCGCCTCTATTAATCCCATTTCAGAAATCGATTTGACAGATTAGCTTGTAGGCAATATATTTGTATACGAGCTAAATGTTGAAACAGGATATTTTAAAACTGTCCGGGTGAAAAGGGGTAAGCCATGGAGAAGCAAAAAAAAGAGCAGTTGAGCAATCGAATTAAGGATCTGGCAAAGCGGCTTGGAGCAGATCTGGTCGGTATTGTTACAAGGGAAGCTTTGAGAGGAGGTCCGCCATCATCGGATCTCACATATGTATTACCGGAAGCCGAATCAGCGGTGGTTTTTGCCGTTTCGTTGGATCAGGATTGTGTGGAATCGTTTATCAGCAAAAAAGATTTTGAATCGTTCAATGTCAACAATGTAAGAACCAACACGCTGGTCAGTGGTATTTCCATGGATCTGGCAAAGTATCTTGAAATGAAAGGATTCAGGTCCGTTCCTTTGACGGCCAATATTGACTACCGAAAAGACACCAAGGGCGGTGTGCTGGATGAGTTGCCGCCGATATCACACCGCTACCTGGCAGCCAGATCCGGAGTGGGATTTCTGGGATATTCGGGGAATTTGCTGACGACACAATACGGGGCTGCTGTCATCCTTGGATCAATGGTGACGGAAGCTGAGTTATTACCTACCGAGTTGACAGAACCTGAAGAGGGGTATTGTGATCAATGCAAGGTATGTGTCGGTGCTTGCGCATCGGGTTATATGGACGCAAGGGAGACGATTGGAGTTACGCTGGGGGGGAAGAAATTCAGCTACGCCAAAAGGCACCACCATTGGCGCTGCGACTATGTTTGTGGAGGATTTTCCGGGTTGCATAAATCAAAAAAGTGGTCGACGTGGTCTCCTGCCAGATTCGAAATACCTGAAAAGGATGAAGATTTCGCCCAGGCTTTTATCAAAGCGGCACCGGCATATCAAAAGCGTCCAAAATCGGATGTGGGGTTTTACCATTTCCTTATGCCCGGTAACGTCATTGAATTAACTTGCTGTTTTTGCCAATTGGTTTGTCATCCGGATAAGGAGGTGCGTAAGCAACGTCTGAAAACCATCCGTGGCAGCGGTGTCACCATTCAGAAGGAGGACGGTTCGTTGTGCGCCGTTTCCCCCGAAGAGGCAGAGGCGTGGCTATTGTCTATGGATAAGGAGCGGCGGTCGTTATATATGGAGATGGAGTCGGAAAACGGTTAGGTTTTAAATCTCCGATACCGCTTTCCGACCTTTGTCAGGTGAAATCATCAATGGAATTCAATGATTTCACCAATATCCATGATGAGAAACCGGTTTTGATCCAGATCCCGGGATTCTATGGTTCGCTGTAGATCGAGAGCAGGGTATCCCACCGGCTCGTCCCCTAAATGAAAGGTTCCCCATTGAGTGGGAATGAAGTAACGGGCGCCCAGCTCTTTGAATGCCAGGATGGCTTCCTCTATATTCATATGCGCCTTATGCATAAACCAACGAGGGTGATACGCGGTGGTCGGTATTAGGGCATAGTCTATGTTCCCGTATTTTCGTCCGAACTCCCAATATCCGATAAAATAGCCACTATCTCCCCCGAAATAGATGGTTGTTCGGGGCGTGATAATCATGTAACTGGCCCAAAGGGAACTGTTTTCGGCGTCAAACGCGCGACGGGACCAGTGTTGGGCCGGCAAACAATGGAGCTCGAACTCTTCCGTCAGTTTCAACTCCTGCCACCAATCCATTTCAACGATTTTGGCATTGGGTTTCCATTCCTGCAAAGTGTCCTTCAATCCCACCGGGACGAAAAATCGGAATTGATCCGACAGGTCTTCTATGCTTTTTTGATCCAGATGGTCATAGTGATTGTGAGAGATAATAACATTGACTCTTGCAAATAGTTCATTGATTTCGCTTGCCGTCAATGCAGGGGGAGTCTTTCTTGGAGGCAGCAGGGCTCTCTTGGAAAACATGGGATCGAGTAACCAAACTTCCGTTCCGGTTTTAATCAGAAATGAGTTGTGTCCGATCCAGAGAATAAAATCTCTATCCAAGCTGGCAGCAATCCTTTCGGCTGAATCCGGAATGACTGCCGGAAGATAATTCTCTTCCAGTTCGGTATAAGGACGACTTGCCGAAAGCCTCCAGGTCAGCAAGTCGCTGAAACCTTTTCTTAGATCCAACCAGGGGGTAAAATAGATTCCGTCTTTTTCGTGTTTAGCGTAAAGCTGTTCAACCCTGACGCTCTCAACCTGCTTACGCCACTCCTCTTCGCTGAAGTGCGGTGTGGAGCAGCCAAATCCGATTATCAGGAGCATTACCAATCCAATTGCGCTCTTTTTCATGACTCAATACTTTATAATTCGAATTAGTTGGTGGGCTTAAATTGTTTCAGTTTCCGGTTCAACCAATCGCGGGAATTGATAACCCGGCCGTCATTTAACTTAATTTGATAAGGCTTTCCGGAAAGCGAAGACTTGCTGGCCAATTTATCGATGAACATCTCAGCGGTCCATTTCTCTTTTTTCGGGGCAAACCAACTCTCCATTGCTCGTTTGATTTTCATCCTCAGATGTTCAACAGCCTCCTGGGGGGCGTGTTCAGTCTCATTGCGGACAAATACTCCCTCAACCATCGAGATTTCCTGAAGCAGATATTCGATTTTTGCTTTTTCAGTCTTCCAATCCGCCTTTAGTGGAACGGTAAGCAATAATAAAACAGGCAGTACCAGGTATTTCATCAATTGAACCTTTTAGCAGTTTTCACCTGGGCATCCATATTTCGCAAATTCCAGCTTAATCCGTAAAAAAGCAGGGCGGCAATGATGATAAGTACGGAAGTCATAGCTACTGCCACCGGGGCGCTGTAAGCTTCTGCAACTGCAGCAACCGGAAGGGTTCCCAGGAGAGGAAGAGAAAAAGACATCATCAGAAAACTGGTGATTCTTCCCCGAACGCGATCGGGAATCAGGAGCTGGATTGAGGTGTTATTGAGGGTGTTGAGGACGCTCATAAACACATTGGCCAGAAATGCCAACAGGAGTCCAAGGTAGAAATAGGGGCTGATTGCAAAGAAGAAGAGGGTGATACCAAATATCAGAATGCTGGCCATCATCCAGTTCAGCCTGCCGTGTGTGCTTTTCATCACTGCAACCCAGAGGGAACCGACAATCCCTCCGACTCCAAAAGACGCACCCAGAAAACCGAAACCACGTGGACCCACTTCCCATACCTTTTCCGCAAATACGACCAACAGGTTTTGAAACGGCATGGCCACAAACATGGGTACCAGACCGAAGATGAGGAGAATCCCGACCAGTCGATGCTCCTTGATATAGACGAAACCCTCGATAATGCTGTCTTTTGGTGAAAGTATTTCACCATCGGTTTCCGCTCGGGATTTACTGACCCGGGTGATGAAAACCAGGGCCAACCCGTATAGACTCACTCCCAAAATATAAGCGTAACCATCTCCCGCAATATCGATCAAAAGCCCTGCAATGGCTGGTCCTAACACCCTGCACATGTTGACGCCACCCATATTCAGCGCCATTGCACGCTCCAGATTTGTTTTGCCGACGATATTGACAACGATGGCGTTTCGCGAAGGCATGATAAACGGAAACGCACTACCGATGATAACGGCCGAACAGAGCAAGTGCCAAAATTCCAGATAGCCGGTCAGCAAGAGAATAAGAATGACAAGGTCAATCAAAAATACTGCGGCCTGGCCCTTCATTATCAAGGAGCGACGGTCCGCCCTATCTGTCATCATGCCACCTATAGGGCTCAGAAAAAACATGGGAATGGCAATGGCAAACATGACCACACCAAGGGCCAGTTCACTATCGGTTAGTTTGAAAGCGAGCCAGGCACGCATGACATTCTGTGCCTGCATGGCAAAAAAGAAGGAGAAGTTACTGGATAGTAGCCACGCAAATTCAGCGTTTTTAAGCAGCTCGAATGGGCTATTGACCTGTGCCGGAGGAGATGGGCTGTCTTTCATTCAGCAGCCTCAATTAAATTCATGTTAAGCCTCTTTAAATTAGTTCAATTCGATTATAAGCGTATTCTACAGGAAGGATCGGATTTCTTGCAACCGAACCGAAGCCGGATCTCCGGGGTGGGGAAGATACCAGGTAGAAATCGAAAGGTGATCAAACCTTACCGTAACAAGCGATTCTGTGCACTTGAGAAACCTTCAACAGGGTTTGAGTTTGCGCAAGGTTGGAAATGTGAATACTAACCGGGCTGCCAGGCGGATGAGGATAAATACAATTCAGTTCAGTGATGAGCAGGCTGAAAAAACGATGTTTTAAATCAATAAAAATGATTCTTTTTTCAGAAGAGAGATAAATGTTTAGCTATTCGGTGAGGTATGGACTAATATAAGCGATTCGGGTCGGAAATACGTTTTTCCGGTCTAAAAATCAGAATCCGGTAGGGTTCGTCAATGTCTGATCGAAGGTACCATTTGTCATGTAAGTGGATGCTGGAAGTTAGGAAAATTAAAACAATCAATAATGGAGTTATCCACAATGGCTAATGGAACAGTTAAGTGGTTTAGTGACACAAAAGGTTTTGGATTTATTGAACAGGAAGGCGGAGATGACGTGTTTGTACATCATTCAGCTATCAACATGAGCGGTTTTAAGACCCTCAGGGAAGGTGACCGCGTATCTTTTGATATCGAACAGGGACAGAAAGGACCGGCCGCATCCAACGTGACTGTTGAATAAAAACCTGGGTCGTTATGCCAAACCTCCTTCGGGAGGTTTTTTTTTGCCCGGAAAACAACCTCGATTACAAACCTCACCGGTTCAGGTGTGTTGTTGCCCTGTCGTTTACGCTTTCGGATTAATAGACAGAGCAGGGTCGGTCTTCAAGCGTTCTTCACTGACTTTTCTTCTTTTTGTTGATTTCGGGATAGAGGAGTTCTGTGCACTCCGGGCAGATACCGTGACTGAAACTCGCATCTGAGTGTTGATCGATATAAACTTCGATCTGATTCCAATACCCCTGGTCGTCCCTCACTTTTTTACAATTAGAGCAGATTGGTAGGAGACCGCTAAGCGTCCTCACTTTGGCAAGGGCATCTTTCAGTTCCTGTAAGGTACTATTAAGCTTGATGTGGGTTTTGACGCGGGCCTTGACAGTTGCCGGGTTGAAGGGCTTCATTACATAATCGACGGCGCCCAAGTCAAAGGCTTTGGCTGCATCCATCGCCTCTGAAACAGCTGAAATGAAAATCACGGGAATTGCCTGGGTTTGCGGTGATGTTTTCAACCTTCGACAGACTTCGTATCCGTCGATTCCACCCATTATAATATCAAGCAGGATCAAGTCCGGTCCCGGTTCTTCATTTGCTTTTTCCAGTGCAGCTTCTCCGCTGGTGGCGGGGATTGTAGCGTAGTCATCCCTCAGTAGTTCCATCAGCATACGGATGTTTTCAGGCTGATCATCGACGATCAGGATTTTTGCACGCTCATCGGGCTGATTCATGTCAGGAGCCTCCATTGGCAGGTTTATTCAGATCCAGCAATCGGTCAATGCATTCCAGGGCTTCCTTTTCCTCGAATGCCTCCAGGTGGGCCAGGAGAGATTCGATCATCAACTCCGTCTCAACCGGCTTGGACAGGCTTTTTAAGTGTTCGATTATTTTCAATGCTGTGCCGAAATCGGATACGATTGCCGACTGCAATTCTGTCAAAATGCTTTGAATTTCACCATGGTCCGCATCACCGGATTCAGGTTTCGTGTCAATTGAAGCGCATAAATGTTGCAGTTTTTTAACTTCACTAATGGCTAAATCCAGGGCTTCCTGAAATGACTGAAGGTGGCTGTAGGTATTGTCCGATAGTCCGCTTTTCAACCCTTCCTCCAAATCCTCCGCTTTGAGTTGAAGCTCGGTTGCTCCCAGGTTTCCTGCCATACCTTTAACTGCGTGCGACAAAGTCCGCGCTTTTTCAAACTCATTTTGTTCCAGATACAGTTGAATCTCCCTGGCTGCAGTGGCGTGTTTTTGCGTGAATTTGATCAACAATTCCAGATAAAGCTTCTTGTTTCCGGCAACCCTGCTCAATCCCGAGGTTTGGTCAAAATATTCCAGGTTGAGTTCCGGCAGTTTGGGATCGGGTGTTGAGTCTATTGCGGATGGCTTTCCGGAAACTTTCCTGTCTCCGGGTTTAATCCACCTGACCAGGGACTCGATCAACCGGTTGGGATCGATAGGCTTGGCAATATGGTCGTTCATTCCTACGGCAAAACATTTCTCCTTTTCACTCTGCAGGGCATGCGCTGTCATGGCGACAATCGGTATCTGACCTGACTGTGTTGGCAGTTCCCGAATTTTTCGGGTTGCCGTGTAACCATCCATTTCAGGCATCTGGATATCCATCAGAACGAGGTCGAACTCCTGGTCGGATTTACCTTCGGATAATAGCTCAAGGGCTGTCTTTCCATTTGCGGCTGACGTTACTCTGAATCCCTCCGATTCAAGAAGTTCTGTTGCTATTTGTCGATTGATTTCATAATCTTCAACAAGCAGAATGCTGGCCCCTCTCACCTGGTCCAGTCCTTCAATACGGATATCATCCCTGACCACCCTTTTGGTCCTGGTCTCTTTTGAATCTGTGAAAACGGAAATAATGGTGTCAAAAAGAAGTGACGGATTGACCGGTTTGAGGAGAAAACTCTGAATGCCGACTTTTTCAGCCTTTTGCTGGATTTTTCCATGACTATACGCCGTGAGCATCAGAACGGATGGGATTTGGGACAGATCCTTATGATTACGGATTAATTGGGACGCTTCAATACCGTCCATGCCCGGCATTTTCCAATCCATGATCACCAGCTTGAAAGGATCGCCTTGAGATTGTGCCTGTTTTAAATCAGCAAGGGCCTCATATCCGGATGGAGATTGATAAGCCCTGAAGGAAAAACTTTCCAGCATTTCACAAATAATTTCACGGGCGGTGATATTGTCATCCACAACCAGGATCTTCATTCCTTTCAGGTCGGATGGATAATTGAGCACCCTTGGGGTTTTTGCAACCTGTTTTTTGAAGACGGCTGTGAAATGGAAAGCACTGCCCTGCCCGGGTTCACTCTCAACCCAGATTCGCCCGTTCATCAATTCCACCAGGCTTTTACAGATGGATAGTCCCAATCCGGTACCACCGTATTTACGGGTAGTCGAGTCATCGGCCTGGGTGAAGGATTGGAAGAGTTTTTTTGCCTGGGATTTGCTCAGTCCGATGCCTGTGTCTTTTACCGTGAACAAGAGTGGAACCTCTTCCTCGGTTTGTGTTGTCGCAGTAGAATCATTGCGTATGGAGACGACGATATTACCTTTTTCCGTGAACTTAACCGCATTGCTCATAAGATTGGTCAGTATCTGCTCTAATCTCAATGGATCTCCCTCAAGCGCCGTGGGAACCTCCTTGTCGAACTGAAAAAGCAGTTCAAGGTTTTTCTCATCTGCTTTGAAACCGAAGATATCGGCCAGGTTGTTCATGCTCTCCTCGATATCAAAAGGAATGGATTCAATAGCAAGCTTGCCTGCTTCGATTTTGGAGAAATCGAGAATATCGTTGATGATTCTGAGCAAGGATCTGGCAGCATTGAGAATCTTTTTCAGATAGTCCTCCTGCTTCGAGGTCAGATCTGTTTTCAACGCCAGGTGTGTCAAGCCCATAACTGCATTCATCGGGGTTCTGATCTCATGGCTCATATTGGCCAGAAACTCACTTTTGGCCTGAGATGCGGCTTCAGCCACCTGTTGTTCCCTTTCTGCGCTTTCGCGGGCAAGTTTCTCGCTGATATCTTTCAGCAGTCCTTCGATGAATGGTTCGGTGTCATTCTCCTGAACCAGTTTGGCCGATAGTTCCGTCCAGATCTCACTGTTGTCTTTTTTTAACATTCTGATTTTTAAATCGGATACGACCCCTTCGGACTCCAGGGCGGACCGAATTCTCTGCCGCTGCTCCTTATCGGCATATAGCTGTTCAGGAATACACTCAATCTGCTCCATGGCCTCGGCAGGTGATTCATATCCCAGCATCAATGCAAATGCGGGATTTGCAGTCAACAGTTTTCCGTTAAGGCTGGATTGGAAAATTCCCTCCATGGCATTATCAAAAATGGATCTGAATTTCTTTTCTGCCGCATGCCGACTGCTGATCTCTGTTTGAAGGGATCCGACCAATTCACGGAGTTTTGCCGTCATGGAATTAAAGGTATTGGCCAGAATACCCAGTTCATCATTATTCTCCACCATCACTTTGGATTCAAAATCTCCGGAACCTATTTTTTCCGCATGGTTTTTCAGGGCCAGAATGGGATCTGAAAATCTTTTGCCAAGATAGGCGCCCAACAGGGAAGAGAACAGGATGCTGACAAAGAAGATGGCAGTAAAAAGACCCAGGAGTTTTCTCTCGTAAGCAAGTATATTGGCAGCTTTGATATCGATCCCCAGAACACCAACTCTCTTTCCCGCCTTATCAAGAATCGGTGCATATCCGGTGAGCCAAGTGCCCCAACGATCTGTATAAAAATCCTCCTCCACGCCGGGAGAACTTAAGGTAGAGAAGTTACGAATCAAATATGGGCTGGCATCAGTATATATCTCTCCCAGGTGGGCAATTTCATCAGGGTTGTCTGTCTCATCCACCACGAACATGATTCTACCTTCCCCATCCAATCTCATGGTATAGACAAAATGGATATCCTCCGCGTTCGCTTTGATTTTTTTTAAGACGGATTTGATTCGAAGGTAGTCCGGACTCCCCTCCTGTTCAGGTAGAATAAGCCTGTCGTGCGTTACCGCATCGATATTCAGGGCGCCGATGCTGACAACATCACGGAGCCTCTGTTTGAAGTCGTTACGCATCTGGGTGCGGGTGGAGGTGAACATCAAAATCGAGACAATCCCGGTTGTAAGGGTGCCAAATAGAATGACGGCGAGGGTCAGTTTAAAACGAATGCTCTTTCCTGTCGCTATGTTATTGCTGTCCGGCTGGCGTATAAAATGAGAGGAGTCCATATTCCGGGGCATGCTTTAATCCGTTAGAATCATCAAAAAGGCCGAGGTTCCAATAATGTTCAACCTCAAAACGGTTTTCTTTTTATCGGCTATCTGGCGAGGGCCCAAGTGTTATTGCGCACTACGATCATATTGAAAGCTGTCCTATCCAGGCCGGCATGATCACTAATCGACATGTTAAACACTCCACCTTGTCCCACGAATCCGGTCGTCTTTTCGATCTCATCACGAATTTTCACTCTGTCAGGACCTGCTTTTTCGATAGCCTGCACCAGCATGTAAAACGCATCCCAGGCGTGACCGCCAAAAGAGTTGACCGGTTCATTGTACATATCGTTGAATTCCCGGGTGTATTGCATGGTGACCTTTTTCTGTGGATGACTTTCAGGAAGAATTCTGGCAATGTTGACAGCTCCCAGGGGCAGGAAGACTCCTTCCGCCGCCCCCTCGGCCAGTTGCACATTCTTCAGGCTGCCAAATCCGTGACTTTGAAACATCAGGGTGCGCTCCATGCCAAGTTTCTTCCAGGCTTTAACCACGGATATCTGTGTGGGTCCGATAGACCAGTTAACAATGGCCTGTGGTCGTGAGGACCTTACTTTCTTCAGCAAGGATTCAAAATCTTTTTCCCCGGGTTTATATTTCACATTGGCAACGATATCGATCCCGTAGTCCATTGCCAGCCTGGTTAGTTCGGTAAGTCCGCTCAATCCGTAACCGCTGGTGATACTCATCACAGCGATTTTCCTGATGTTTTTGGATTGCATGAAGGCGTATATCGCCTCCACGGCCATACTATCACTTTGAGCTACCTTGAAAACCCATGAATAAGGCCTTCGTGTAAACTTATGCTGAACAATTTTATGGCTTGCTGCACAGGAGATGATCGGAATTTCATGTTTTAAGGAAAGAGGGAGGGACTCAATCGTGGAACCGCTGGTTGAAGGTCCGATGATAGCCAACACATTATCCTCGGTTGCCAATCTTGTCACTGCCTCTGCGGCTAGAGTTGGTGAACTCTTGGAATCGCGGATGATCAGTTCTATCGGTTGACCGTGTATTCCGCCCTGTCGGTTTAGCTTGTCTGTCAGCATTTCCAGCGTTTTCTTTTCCGGATTTCCGAGGAAAGAGGCACCTCCGGTTATTGATAAAACAGCGCCTATTTTATACGGTTCGGTGCTTACCGGCGTCTGATTAAAATCACAGGATGAAAAGGCGAAGGATATAGCGGTAAAACAAACAACAAGCAGGCCGATTCTCATAAAATGTTTTTCCACAACTCTCTCCTAATTAAAAGGATATCATGCCGATTATCAGATCGGAGGTATCTATTCAATCTGAGCATAACCAGGGGATTTGTGAGTTTGAAAAGGCCAACGTCAATTCCTCAATCCGGTTTGCGATGTTCAGGGGTTTTACAGCATCACAAACTCTATGGCTAAGCTTGCAGGGTGAATAGTTACAATTATTAGCAATTTTGGACTTTGATCGAATGCAGGGACATTATTGCGTAAATGATTCAACATTTCAAGTCGATAGTTGCTGGAAGGTGTCGGGAAGACAGATCAAAATGATAGAATGGGTTGGGATCGATAGCGTTCGAACAGGCTGGTTATCTTAAGATACCAGACTTTCAACATCGCCTTGGGAATAATCCGATTGGACATTTTGGAGTGACCGCGATTTCGTCATAAAAGATTATGGGAACCATCTTCAGCCTGAAACCCCTCTTCCAGGCTCGATAGCGAAGGCTCAATCTGAAAAGAGTATCTATTGAGGAATATTTATATATCGCGGTAAAAATGAATGATGAAAGGATTAGGAACTATGACTGTTATTCAATAGTTTATAGCTTCAGTTCGATCATTTCGCGAATTTGTTCCAACTCTTCTTCAATCCATCCAGGGGAGGAGGTGAGCACGCAGCAGGTTGTGGATGTATCCCTGATAATTCGGACCAAAAACTCTCTTTGAGTATCGTCCAAATCCCGATTGAGCAGTTCGCTAATCAGGATGATACCCGACTCCTGAAAGCAGAGTGAAAGGAGAGTAAATCGAATCCGGTCTTCCCCTCGTAATTTATAAATGGGAAAATCCAGCAGATGTTTGGCCTTCAGCTTTTGAATCATGCCGAACTTGGATCGTTGTCGGGCTCCGAACTTGAAGAATTCACTTCCAAGGGCCAACCATCTGCGCGGGGTTTTGTCATAGATCTTTTCCCCCAATAGAAGTCGGTCGCTCTGGATGAAGAGCTTTTCCTGATGTTCGATGTAGCCGGATTCCTTCTGGAATCTGCCCTCAATCAGTCCCGCCAGTGTATTTAGCTTTTCAGGATTATCAATGTGGATAAGATATTTCCGATTTCTCTCAATATCAAAAGAGACCCGGGAGATGCCAAAAGGTTTCTCCCGAAAAAGCGAAACCTTTTGAAATTTAAGCAGGATTGCCATGCTTACACCGGAACGTCTCAGGCATAATGGATGCTTTTAGCCGGCTGGTCGGCATCCACAAGATTCACCTTGGTGAAAAGATAGGAGGCAGGGGTGGCATTTGCCAGAGCGTCTGCTGCCAACAGGATGGCGCCGGCAGTCCAGGTTGGCTTCTCTTCCGGCCAGAGTTCATCTTTGGGATAAACGTATCCGGTCCAGTATGAACCATCTGCTTCCCTATAGTCGTGCAGCCAATTGAAAAGCTGGGATGCTTTTTTGTGATTGCCGGAACCGATCAGGGCCATGGTCAGTTCGCAGGATTCGGCAATAGTAACCCAGGGCTCATCCGAAACACAGCGACAGCCCAAACCGTCGACAACAAATGTATCCCATTTGTTATTCAGTCGGGACCGGGCAGTGGGTCCGGTGACAACGCCTGTGAGAACCGGGTAAAACCAGTCCATTGAGTAGCGGCTTTTGCTTTCCCATGTTCTGTCAAATCTTTCAGGATGGTTACGCAGGGTATGCCCAAGCTTGTTGCGGGATGTTAACCAGTGAGGTTTTTTCTTTTCCAGAACTGTGGCGATATTGATGGCACACTCCAAGCTTTTATAAATCGAACTGCAACCGGTGATCAGAGCATCTTCCAGTATCCCTTTGGCCGGATCGATGGCCCATGAGATTTCGCCATGTTCGGTTTGCAGTGTCAGCACAAATTCAATTGCACCTTCGACAACCGACCACATCCCTTCCAGAAATTTACGATCACGATTGATCAGATAGTAGTGCCATACCCCGGTTGCCACATAGGCGACAAAATTGGATTCGATGCGGGATTTATCCTCGACACAACCATCTTTATATGCATTCCACCAACTACCGTCTTTCCGCTGGGTTTCCTTCAGCCAGTTAAAGGCCCTGACTGCCTCCCTGTTCTTGCCGCAGATACTTAAACCCATTGCCGCCTCGACGTGATCCCAGGGGTCGGTATACCCTCCTTCAAACCAGGGGATGGAACCGTCCTTGTCTTGAACCGATGCTATGTATTCGGCGGTCTTGTAGAAAAAATCGTTGGGGAAAAAACCTTTGAAGAAGAATAGCTTCGACATTTTTATTCCTTTCTGAAGTACATCACTACACTTTTTCCAATCAGTGGATTAAGTAACCGATCCATGGTTTGTGTCAGTCGTGGCTTTTTTAGTAAATCCCAGACAAGGAACCTGTGATATAGTTTGATCAACCTTGATGTTTCCCTTTTTGACCAGAACAGGCATTGAAGCCACCAGTACGGGACGTGGAGGGAATGTGCCCAGTGTTTTTCGAGAAACCTGAATCCCTGTCTCTCGATATTGCTGCGTAGTTGAGCAGCATTGAATATGCGGATATGCCCCCCTTCCTCTTTGTGATACTCTTCACTCAGTTTCCAGCAAATCCACTCCGGTAAAAAACGGGGTACGCTGACCGCCAACATCCCCCCTGGTATCAGCACCCTGTCGATTTCTACCAGTACCGACCGGTAATCCGGTATATGTTCCAGGACCTCAGAACAGATGACTCTGTCAAAACAGTGATCCGAAAACGGCAGAGAGAGACCATTGGCTGCGGCCAGGCCCAAACTCTTTTCACAATTGCCGGATTCCTCAAACTCCTTGTGGAAACGATCTGCGGCTTCTTTCAGATCATCATGGCGGAGATCGACTCCGACAGATTGCACGTTTTTCAGTGTGTAGGCAGTAATGACATGGCGACCCACACCGCATCCCAGGTCGAGCACACGATCTCCCTCGGAGAGTCCGAATCGATCAAAATCTATGGTTAACATCTCTGATAACTTCCCTGTAGTAACGTGTCATCTGTACTGCCGCCACATCCCAACTGAATTTTTCCAAAATTCGCTGGCGTCCCTTGGCTCCGAGTGAGTCCCTTCGTTCCCGGTTTTCTAACAGATCCTGAATGGCCTTGGCAAGGGCGGCTGAATCTGCGGATGGAACAATGATCCCCGCATCTCCCACAATTTCCGGCAAGGCACCTCCGTCCGATGAGATCACCGGAATTCCGCAGGACATGGCTTCACCTGCCGGAAGTCCAAATCCCTCGTACAAGGATGGAATGACAGCCATGGTAGCCCTGGCGTAATAACGGGTAATTTCTTCGGTTTTGAGATTGTTTACAAATCGGACCTTATCGCCAATTCCCAGCCTGCCGATCATCTTCTCCGTGTGACCGCCAGGTTTGGGGCTACCCACAACCATAAGCTCAAGTTTAGGAAACCGGGGGAGGAGAGACGATAACGCTCCCAGAAGATAATCAAGCCCTTTCAAAGGTTGGTCTGCACTAGCAGTAGCCATGATTCTAGAAGGCAGTCGCTCGACTTCCGGCATTGGGGCAAAGATTTCCGTATCAATCCCGTTATAGACAATCTCTGCTTTGGAAGGATTAACATCGAAAGCCCGGGCAATATCACCCTGGGATTGCCTGGAAACAGTGATAATGTGATCCAGGTTTTGCACCACTTTCTTCTGCATTCCCAAAAAAGAGTGCCACCTTTTAATCAGCAGCCTATGTTTAAATCCGTTGGCACTGGCAAGAGAGATATCCCGGTCTTTGGTGATAGGATGATGAATCGTTGATACAAGAGGAATTCCCATTTTCTGCAAACCCAGCAAACCATAGCAAAGACTTTGATTATCATGAATCAGATCGTAATTGCTTCCATGTTTTCTGAAGTACTTAACAATGCGACGTCCGAAAGTATAAGGTTCGGGAAATCCTCCCGTGAGAACGCTGAACCATTCGAAAAGGTTAGTATATGATTTCATGTCTTTCAAACGAAGAGCCAGGAATCGTTTTTCCTTATCAAACAGATTCATACCGGGCATTTTGATCAGGCCAATATTGTTTTCCAGTTCCGGATAGGGTTCGCCCGAGATGACATCAACCTTGTGTCCTATTTTGGCAAGTGCCGAACTGAGATACCTGATGTAAATTCCTTGTCCGCCGCAATGCGGTTTGCTGCGGTAGCCAAGAAGACAAATCTTCAGTGGTTTGTCCGTGGTTGTTTCTACAGGCGCTCTGTCTTTTGCAATGCCCAGTTCCGGAAAATCTTTCATGGTGACGTTTATTTCTCTCAAACGAAATCAGCATAAACTGGATTGGGTGATGCTTTACCCGGATGGATTATGCTCTGTTTCGGACAGTCTTGTTGCCTGTGAGACCTTGACAGTTGTGTGTCTGGTGTTTTAAATATGACCGACGGGTCAAAAAAGATTTTAAGTCGATATCATAGTTGCAATTATTAATTTTGTATAGTCAAAAAAGAGTGCTGGATCGTCTTCCGGCCTTTCGTACTCTTGACAAACCTGAGAACGGACCATCATTATCTTTGTAGTTCCGGAAAGCCCAAACTGAAAGTCCGGAGAATGGACTGGGCGTTGCCTTTGGCAGAAGGATTCAATTGATATAAATAGCAAATTCAGGCAGTGACCAGTGTTCGCAGTCAGCTTCAACATGACCAACCCTAACAGTTAAACATGATTCACGACCGCCGTCCCTATTACCTGAAAAGGCTCTATTACAAACTGCAGGACAAATATGTGGAGCACTTTCTTCGTCCGCAGTTTGCGTCCTTGGGTGAAGGCTATCATTTTATCCGTCCCTGGAATGTAGAGATTTTCGGATCCCCTGTTGAAGTCGGGAAATTTACCCATATTGTTTCGGCGGCTGACAAAAAGATCAAATTTGTTATCTGGTCAGAACAGGAGGGGTGCGGCAAAATTTCTATTGGTGATTATTGCCTCGTCAGCCCGGGGGTGAGGATCACTTCGGCTACAGGGGTGACAATCGGGAACAACTGTATGATTGCCAATGGTGCTTATATCTCGGACGCGGATTGGCACGGCATTTACGACAGGCTGAAAACAGTCGGAGATACCGCCGCTGTTGAGCTAAAGGAGAATGTCTGGATTGGCGACAGCGCCATTGTCTGCAAGGGTGTTACCGTAGGGGAAAACAGTATCATTGGCGCTGGCTCGGTAGTAGCAAAAGATATTCCCGCCAATTGCATTGCCGTGGGAAATCCGGCCAAAGTGGTCAAGGAACTCGATCCAGCCATTGAACTCAACAAACGTGAAAAATTATTTGAAAATCCCCGTCAGCTAGCCAAGTTCATGGACGACTTTGATCGCTCATTTCTCAAGGGAAACAGCACCCTGGGTTGGCTGCGATCCATGCTTTTTCCCCGGGCCGGGGATTGATTAATTAATCGGAAGTTGTATATGAGTTTGAACCTGCCTTTAGATATAGAGTCTGTCAAAGGTTTTCTGGAACCGGATGAGGGTGAAGCATTGCACCGATATGCCGTTAAAGCTTCGCAGTTAGCGCCCTGCCTGGAAATCGGCAGCTATTGTGGTAAGTCAACGGTATATCTGGCTACAGCCTGCCAGGCAAACCGGAGTGTACTATATGCCCTGGATCATCATCGCGGATCCGAAGAGCATCAACCCGGTGAGGAGTATCATGATCCGGACCTATATGATGCAGATGTAGGGGTCGTGGACAGTTTTCGGGAGTTCAGAAAAACCATATCTGCGGCAAACCTCCAGGATACGGTTATACCTATTGTTGCAACCTCCTCGGTGGCATCCAGGCATTGGGTAACTCCACTTGGAATGGTTTTTATTGACGGTGGGCACAGCCTGGAATCAGCATTGGAGGATTATCGCAGTTGGGCAGCTCATTTGGTAAAGAATGGCATTCTGGCCATTCATGATATTTTTCCCGATCCTTCCCAAGGGGGACAGGCGCCATACGAGATCTGGAAGTTAGCTCTGGCGTCAGGATTGTTTAAGGAGCTGGAGAAGGTCAACACCCTTGGTTTTTTACAGCGAATCTGAATATAACTTCATCCCACTGCTGGCAGCAGGATGATTCTTCATTTCCGGGTGTGGATTCCCGGACAGCGAAGGCATTAAACAAACGATTGATTTTAAATGCCCGAAACAGGATTTTTGGGCTTCTTTCCAAGCAACCAGCCGGTATTTACTGAGTCAGGGACCTCAAATCAAACGGGTGCCTGGTCATTCCCGGGGCAATGAAGCCAAGGAGTTTGCGACGACAGTAAACAGGACATTTGTATTGAAGTTCAAAACTGCTGGTTACGTATCTTTTTCTTTTAGACTCAGGAGGATCAAATGAAAGATGTTGTAATTGTTTCTGCATGCAGATCAGCAATTGGTGCCTTTGGAGGTACCCTTAAAAACATGATTGCACCCAAGATTGCCAGCGTTGTCATGAAAGAGGCGATAAACAGGGCAGGCATTGAGCCGGGACAAATAGACGATGTACGAATGGGAAGTTGCATGGAGCACGCTGACAATCTAAACGTTGCCAGAGTCTCAGCCCTGATGGCGGGGATACCTGAAAAATCAACAGCGGTCACGATTAACAGGGTCTGTATATCCGGTATGGAGGCTATTATTTCAGGAATGGCAATGATTCAGGCCGGTGTTTTTGATGTCGTCCTGGCAGGTGGAGTTGAGCATATGTCGGGTGCGGAATATACGGTTCCGGCGGCTCGGTGGGGATGCAGGCTTCAGGATAATGCGTTGGTCGACCGCATGATCAGGGGACTTCATTGTGGTTCACACCTGCTGAAGGATGCAACGGAAGGACCGGTGGATGAAACCAAAGCACCACTTAGCTATTTTAAGGGCAAACCTTATATCATGGGGCATACGGCGGAGTTCATTGCCCAGCACCTGGATATCAGCCGTAAAGAGATGGATGAGGTCGCACTTAGAAGTCATAACGAAGCCGAGAGAGCGAATAGCGACGGTTCCTTTAAGGATGAAATAGTGCCGATAGAGGTCCCACAACGCAAAAAGCCGCCGATCGTCTTTGATAAGGATGAACATTTCAGGCCCGGATTGACGATTGAAGATCTGCAGAAACTTCCCCCGGCCTTTGTTCCGGAATCAGGCAAGGTGACGGCAGGAAACTCCAGCGGATTAAATGATGGCGCTGCAGCCATGATCCTGATGAGCGAGGAGAAGGCCCGTGAGTTGGGGTTGAGTCCTGTTGCCAAGATCAAGGCAGTGGGGAGTGGCGGCTGTCATCCCTCGGTAATGGGACTTTCACCGGTTCCGGCAGTCGAAAAACTGCTCAATAACAGCAATTTCAAGCTGGATGACTTTGAGCTGGTTGAGTTAAATGAAGCCTTTGCTGCACAGTATATCGGATGTGAGCGGGAGATCGGCCTGAAAAGGGAAATTACCAATGTAAACGGTTCAGGAATCGGTTTGGGCCATCCGGTTGGTGCCACAGGTGCCAGGATAACCACATCACTTATCTATGCCTTGAAAAACAGGGGCAAATCAATCGGTCTTTCCACACTGTGTGGCGGTGGCGGCGTCTCGATGGCTGTTGCTGTAGAAATACTTTAAACAGGATGGGAGGTTTGGTTCAGCTCGAACCTCCCTGAACTGACACTTCCGATGATCTAATCTTTCTTCAAAACTTCCATTGCCGATGAATCATCTTTGGTGATAGTGAGGATATTGTCCAGCTTGGTGAGGGTGAAAATCTCCATGGTGCGATCTGCGAGTGAGGTCAGCGCAAACTTCTTCTCCATTTTTTTCAACGTCTTATAGATAGAGACGATGAGCCCAAGTCCGGAGGAATCGATAAAGCTTACGTTTTCACAATTGATGATGATTCCTTCAATTTCCGCATCTTCGATGTACTTCTCAACGAATCCTTTGAGCTTGGTGGTATCTTCCAGGACGATGTTTCCGACCACGGAGATAATCAGGATATTTCCATCTCTTTTTTCAGTAAGATCCATTGTTCCTTTTAGTGAGGTTGATGAAACTATCTTTTCTGTTTTTTGAGGAAAATAGTATCACGCCGATTTTGATTTTGCCAGCCCGAATCGCTACTGCAGCGTTTATTGGGGCTTTTTAAAGAACTCTTTTGCCTGTTTCATCATCTCATCCCTTTCTTCCGGGCTCATGTTTGCAACCTGCTGTTTCAGCTTCTCCAGTTCATTGGGATCCATCTCTTTCATTTTCTTCATCGCTTCCTGCATCATCTCACTGGAAGGATCAAAATCAAACTCGGGATTCGGTTGCTCCGGTTGGCTCCATTCCTTATCGAAAAACAGGATGCGGTCGCCTTCCACCTTGCTTTTTATACCTTGCTCCTCCAGGCCGGCCAAGACATCTGAAAGAGATTTCTCATCGTTTTTGCAGGCTTTGAAAACCGGCTGAAAAGGAAGTGATACTCTCTTCTCCGGATAGCCGTTTTTTCTGATAGAATGGAGGATATTCTCTTCTACTGTTGCCATCTGATACCGATCCTTTTGTTCACTTAGCCATTCTGAAGCAGAATGGGGTTTGGTTTTGGAATATTGGTTTGAGCCGTTATTTTTGTTCGTGCGACGTATCCCTTTATTTCATTGCTACTCTGTCAGTTCTGCATACGCTTCTTGTACCAAGTCCAGATCCCGGTCTGAAAAACAAACCAGGCGAACCTCCTCAAATTCGGGATGCAATTCCAGAAAATCGCGGATTTGTGCAAGCGCTATGCGGCAAGCTTTTTCAAAAGGAAATCCGTAAACACCTGTACTGATAGAAGGAAAGGAAATGGTTCTGATTCCATTTTCCCATGCGATGTTCAATGAGTTGCGATAGCATGAGGCAAGAAGATTTTCTTCATCCTCTCCCCCACCCTTCCAGACAGGCCCTACAGTATGTATAATAAACCTGGCTGGCAGGTTGTAGCCCTTCGTTAATCTGGCTTCACCGGTTAGACAACCACCGATAGACCTGCACTCTTCGAGAAGTTGCGGGCCTGCAGCACGGTGAATAGCACCGTCAACTCCGCCACCGCCCAACAGGGCCTCATTAGCTGCATTGACGACAGCGTCGGTTGTTTCGCGGGTGATATCACCCTTTTTGAAAGTAATCTTGTCTAAAACTTCCTGATTGTTCATCTGACCTCCCGCATGGATATATTTGATTGATCGGGACCAGGTGAATGCTCCGTTGAGTATGTCTCTGAAATGGTCGTAACCCGCTCTTCCTTGCCTTGACAATGTAACGGGTTATCAACCTGTTGCAGAATGTCAAAACCGGGAAAAACTGTCCAGCCCAAGCTCAATCGATTCGTCGGAAAGACTTCAGGTATTGTTGAGTTAGTTCCGAGTATGCCTGTATTCCAAAATTGAATCTTTCCCTGTGTTTATCTGTGACCACGCCGATTTCCTTTGCCGGAGATCCACCGTAGATTTTTCCGTTGGGAATCTCCTGATGTTTCATTACCAGGGACTGCTCTGCAACAACCGACCAACTGTGAATGACGGAATTATCGCAAATCATCGATTGCATCCCCACAAGTGCGTGATCTTCAACCGTTGCATCATGGAGCATGACTTTATGGCCAATGATGACAAAATCCATGATCTTAACCCTGGCCGCGCAGTGAACTACCACCGACTCTTCTATCAAGCAGTGGCGGCCAATGGAAATGGAACCGAAATCTCCACGGATAATCGCCCCAAATCCTATATAACAATTATCACCGATGGTGACGTCTCCGATGATCTCGGCGCTGGGGGCTATCCAGGTGTTATCCCCGATAACGGGTCGTTTCCCGTTGATTTCATATATCGGCATGGGTTTGGTTTAATTGATATTATTGTTAAGTATCCGAAAGCCGTTCAACCGGTTATCACTAACAACCTGTTTCAAATAAGATGATTGAAAATCCCCTCAAAAGATCTTGAACGAAACGTAATTTCAATTGGCAGTCGGCCTGATAAAACGCACCATTTGCTGATGCTTTGCCTTACACCGGTCAGATTCTGGTTGTTAATGGAAAAAGCTTACACGGAAGAAATAGGCTCTGCAAGCTGAAGAGTTGGGTCAGTTTTTGAGAAAAATGGACCTGTTGAAGAGAAGAAAGCTGTGCTAAAGTTTTTGAGTAATTCTATCGACCTTGATCTTTTCTCTTCAGCTAATGAGCAGGAACTATAGCATATTTGTGAAATAGGTGGGATATGACTTTTATTGCATCCGTTGTGAATCCAAAGTCTGAAAATCAACCCGGATTTTGGTTCTGTTTTCAAAATGATAAGTTAATGATCGAACTGAATGAGAGTGGCGGAAAGATCCCCAGGTTGTTCGATCCGGATGAGCTGAATTTGAAACCAATACGAAGTCAATACCTGGGCACCTTAAATGGAACAGACTGCTATTCGGCCGAGATCCCCTTAACTGACCCATGGCCGGATTCTATGGAGTTTTTCAGCCTTATCGAAGCTTTTGGCAAGCTGGATGAAGAGTTGTATAAAACCGCCGTTCATGCGCAGCAAATTGTTGCGTGGGACAGGGATCACCAGTATTGTGGCAGATGCAATAGCCCGCTGGGCTACCAGGACAGCGAACGCGCCAAGAAGTGTCCTTCCTGTCAGCTAATGGTCTTTCCCAGGATTTCACCAGCGATCATGGTGTGCGTCCTTCGGGATAATCGTATTTTGCTTGCCAGAAACAGGATGTTTGCAGATGGATTCTATAGCGTATTGGCAGGGTTTGTTGACCCAGGAGAGAGGCTGGAAGAGTGCGTCGCAAGGGAGGTGAAAGAAGAGGTCGGTTTGCAAATCGAAAACATCCGTTATTTCAGCAGTCAACCCTGGCCGTTTCCCAATTCGTTGATGATTGCCTTTACTGCGGATTATCGGGATGGTGAGATCACGGTTGACGGAAAGGAAATTGCTGAGGCTGACTGGTTTGGTGTCGACGAACTTCCCAAGTGTCCCACCGGTAAACTAAGTATAGCGGGAAGGCTAATCGATTGGTTCAGAATGGAATATGCGGGTACACACTGATCATTAAATCGTTTTTCTCCGGATACTGGCGGATTGGCTTTTCATTCCAATAGTTGATTGAAACACCCTGTTACTGGATATAGAATTCATTAAAAAGGATTTCTTTGACAGGCATTCTGTCTTTGGAGAGAGACTGATCGATAAATTCCTGCGGAAAGAGTTTGTTGATCTCAAGAAATATCTCCTGCTTCAACAGCTCCAGTCCTATTCTTGTCTGAATGTCCTTGGGCAGTTTGCCCCTGAGGAGAGTGATCATGATATCATCAATCTGGGGGGTCCGGGCTTCGAGAAAGGTCTTGGCCATCGGATCTTTGAAAACGGCTCTAAAGGTCAGGTGAATGTAGTTGAGACCGTTCTTCATGTTAACCGAATAACTGAATGGTTCCGAATAAACCGGTTCGACGACAGGCTCAAGTGAAGTCTGCATTCTTTTGTTATAAAGATCTACATATTCTGCTTCTTCGGCTGTTCCTCTGATAGCCCCTTGCTCGCCATCCGATATGAACAGAATGATAAGGATCGTAGCGATAACAATGATCAGGAAAGCCACAACAGCTACAACAATGATCAATGTTTTCTTACTACCCTTCTGTTCTTCCGCTTCAGTACCGGGCGCGCCTAGATCATCTTCCTGACCTTCTTCTGTTGCTTCTTCTTCGGCCATATAAGCCTTTGGTATCGATTAATGTTTTATTCTTTAATCAGTTGTCGTTGAAAATTGTTAACAGAGGTAACAGAATTCCCTCATTCTGTGAATACCCCAATCAAAGACGAAAAGGCGAGGTAACCCTTTCCTGCGGAAGCGGATTCCATTCATCGGATTTTCCTGTCATCATTGAAATGCCGTCTGTCTTCAATAATCTTGTCAAAAGCTTATCCGGATTTCAACTCTCAAATTTGCGGAGAAAGGGCTATGAAAGTCAAGTTGACTTTGCTAAGACAAAAAAAGAAAACTGAGGGAAAGTTAACCGATTGTGGATAATGTAGCTACATGGAACCGGAGGATATCTATGAAAAGAGTGGGTGTTATTTTGTCGGGTTGCGGATTTCTGGATGGTGCGGAAATCCACGAAGCAGTTGCCACACTGGCAGCGTTGGAAAATCATGGATTGGAAGCTGTCTGTTTTGCTCCTGATGTTGAGCAGATGCACGTGGTCAATCATCTGACCCAGGATGTCTCGAACGGAGAATCACGGAATGTTCTGGTTGAATCAGCTCGAATTGCCAGGGGAAGTATCACTGCTTTACAGGAGAATTCCTGTGATGATCTGGACGCAATTATGCTGCCCGGGGGGTTCGGGGCAGCAAAAAACCTTTCTGATTATGCAGTCAAAGGTAGTGATATGGTTGTATTGCCCGTAGTGGAGAAGGTATTGAGCAAGGCGGTAGCAGCCGGCAAACCGGTGGCTGCAGTTTGTATCGCTCCCGTTTTACTGGCTTCACTGTTTGGCAAGGATGCTCCTTTATTGACGCTTGGGGGAGATAGCCCGCACGCTGAAAATCTGGAGAATATGGGTGCAAGACACCAGGTAACCACGCACGAAGAGATTGTGGTTGATGCAGAGCGGAAATTTGTAACCGGTCCCTGTTATATGCTGGATGCTTCGGTAGGCAACATCTTGCGTGGTGCCGATGCGGTGGTGGCAAAGCTGAAAGAGTTCTTGTGACCTTATGGCCGATTCAAATATCGGCTACGGCAGTGCTGCCGCAGCCGAAAAAAATCGAGCTCTGTAACCGGATTAATACCGGTTATTTCCCTGCTTTCTCCGACTTATCGATTGAGTACTTTTTTAACAATAAAGTCCTTGAGTAAATCCACAAATTTGGGCTTTTTTACATCCGGCAGTTGAGACTTCAAAGCTTCGATTCGTGTCTGCTGTTTCTCAATGATCTCCTTCTGTCTGGCGATGGTTTCTTTCTGCTTTTCAATCCAGTTTTGAGATTTTTCTTTAATTTCCTGCCCTTTTTCAGAGATAGCCGATTTCACCTCAGCGAGCTTTGCGGAATCGGAAATTCCCTTCTGGCTGTTTTTCCACGATCTGAAAACGGTGATTACCTTGTTGGCTGCTTCCGGAAACTTCTTTTTCAAATCGGCAATGTTGGAAGCGGGGTTGTTGTTCAGGTAGTTCAGAATCTCAGCTCGTTTGTTTTTTGAGATGGTTTCCTTTGCCACCCCGTTTTCTTTGAGCCATTGCCGCCGGTAATTACCGATTGTTGTCGTCGAGGCTTTCGGAAATGCTGCATAGGCCTCTTTCGGTTTAGCATCCGGAGATCTTTCCATGAAATCGCAGACCTGCTGTTTCAGTGTTTTTTTTGGTCCTTTTTTGGCGGGGGTGGTTTTTTTTGCAGCAATCTTTTTTTTGCCGGGAGTGATCTTTTTCTTTGCAGATTTGTTATCTGATTTCTGAAATTCAAAATAATACCTCCTGACCGTTGTTTCCTTTGCCTGTGATATTTTCCCCAGAACCTCTTTTAGTGAGGCTTCCGGGTGTGATTCTAAATAGGTAAACACATCTTGTCTTGTGCTCATGGGGATCTCCGTTTGGATTTCAGTGATAAACAGCAGTTTATTGCTGAATATCCAAACTTGGGTGATCTTTCAAGTACTTTTTTGTGATAGATTGATAATATCACCAGCGAAACAAATTCATTGACAAATGATAAGTATGCCAAACAAGACCCAGAGTAATATTCTGTTCCCTCAAAAGCGGAGATGAGCTAAACTATAGCCGGACGGCAGATTTGCTCCTTGGTGGGTATTTTGATCACCGGATTACAGGTTTTAGTCAATAGTCTAATCACCAAAACAGACAAACTGGAATTTTAAAATGTCGATCAAACGACTGATTATCCTTGGCAGTTCCGCCCAGGTTCCAACCAGGGAGAGAAATCACTCCGGTTATTTCATGCACTGGAATCGGGAAGGTCTGCTGTTTGACCCGGGCGAAGGGACGCAACGGCAGATGTGTCGATTTAATGTTCGTGCTTCCACCATCACCAAAATATTCATCACCCATTTTCATGGAGATCATTGTCTTGGACTGCCCGGTGTGATCCAAAGGTTGGCTTTAGACAATATCACTCATTCAGTTGATATCTTTTTTCCGGCGTCCGGAATGGAATTTTATGATAATCTCATCCGGGCTTCCAGCTACCACCAGGGAGTTAAGATGAATCCTCACCCGGTTGAAGACGGGGGTGAGATTTTTGTTGATCCGTCCATGCGAATCCAGGCTGAAGCGTTGGATCATACCATAGATGCGTTTGGTTACAAGATTACAGAGAGTGATAGTCTTACCGTAATCCCTGAAAAACTCAAACGGGCCGGTATCTTTGGAGCTGATATCGGAAGTTTAAAATCCGATGGATCCATTGAGATCAAAGGGAAAAAAGTATCACTGGAAGAGGTCAGTATTCCCAAGAAAGGTCAATCCATGGCATTTATAATGGACACGAGATACTGCCGGAATGCTTTAAACCTGGCTCATGAGGTTGACCTACTTATTTGTGAATCGACATACACATCAGAACATAGTGAATTAGCAAAAACATATGGCCATCTTACATCAGCTCAGGCTGCGAGAATTGCCCGACTGTCAAATGCCGGAAGGCTGGTTCTGACCCATTACTCACAAAGATATCTTGATACCCGGGGAATGCTGTCTGAAGCTAAGGAAGAATTCAGCAACTGTGTGGTAGTAGCGGATGGAGATAACATAGACCTGCCTGTGGTAAAAAGGGTTTTGGAGTAACACTATTCCGCAACAGGTTGGCAAGGGGTGAAGCTCTTGTCCCCGGTTGTTGTGTATAGGTGAAACAGTCTGGTGGCGCTGGAGGGTTTGGTTTGGGATTTCGGGTGGCTCAGTGATAAAATGGCGACGCGATTGGGACCAATACAGGATGTTTTTATTTCGAAGGATTCACCATTCTGACAAAAGGATTTCCCGTTTAACTGATCAGCCGACCTATACGGAAGTTTGAATAATCGAATGATTTTATCGATCCTTTGAGGGGCTGTATCTGCATAAATATCACAAAACCTGTCGATTGAAAGTCCCTGGGCCAGGCCCATCTCGGAATGAATGATCAAAACCACGAACAAGATTACTTGAAGAGTTAATCGGGATAAAGCCATTGGTGCCATTTGATATGAGATGATCTCTGTTTTGGTTGCAGGTTGCGTGCATATCGAAAGGTAATGTGCCCCCATTATATTTGTTGAACGGGTAAAAGACAAATCAAACAAAGATCTAATCCCACCGGTGCACAAGAGTGGCAGCTGCGCAGATGTGGATACGCACGAATCAGGATATTACGATTTGCTGTGCCTGCCTTTCCAATACTTGGCTGGAGGTCTTCCCAATGAGTTTTTATAGAACCCGCCGTAAGTTACATGTTACCTCCGAATCCGTGGAATATCGCTTTGCTTTTTGTCTATCTGCAGTTACAATTTCTACTGCCGCGACAAGGAGCGAAATGACTGTCTTTATTTGAAATCACTTTAAAAGATGATGTTGACAACAATGGCCGGATTGAATCTGCATACGGGAAACAGGCTTGAACTGCTGGCTGCAAAGCTGGCGGAGACCATTTCTGCTGATCCATTACCTCCGATGCAAAAAGAGATCATCGTTGTTCAAAGCAAGGGGATGCAACAGTGGCTCAATCTTGAATTGGCAGCCAGAATCCGCATCAGTGCCAATATCTCCTACCCCTTTCCAAAAGCATTCATCTATGGGCTCTTCCAGGAAATCACCGGGGTTGGTGATGATTTAAACTTCTCGGTCGACGGTTTAACCTGGAAAATCATGAGAAGCCTTCCGGGCCTGCTGGATCAGCCTGAATTCAATTCTTTAAGGGAATATTGCGACTCTGGTATCAGTCAATTGAGGCTGTTTCAACTCTCTGAAAGAATTGCCCGATTATTTGACCAATACCTGATTTTCAGGCCCGATCTGATGCTGGAATGGGATGAGGGATCAAATCCATTGGCGATATCACAACCGGATTCCGCGTGGCAGTTCAGGTTGTGGAAAGAGATCAACCTTGATGATGGAGAAACGGTTGGAGTTGGCTTACATCCGGCTGCGCTGAGGCGTATTTTGCTGGACCATACCGAAAAATTTGCGAGTCTGCCCCATCGTATCTCTATTTTCGGAATCTCCAGTCTGCCGCCCTTTTACCTGGATATTTTGAAAAAACTGTCTGAGCAACATTCAATTGACTTCTATTATCTTAATCCCTGCAAAGAGTTCTGGGAGTATAGCTACGGGAAAAAAGAGATTGATCGACTGCTGAAACTGGGAATGGATGAAGAGGATCAGTATCTGGAAAGTGGGAATCCTATTCTGGCTTCCATGGGTGTTTCCGGCAGGGAATTCTTTAGTCTCATTCTGGATCGAATCGGTGATACCGGGGAAGAGACTTTTCAGGCACCGACTGAAAACACCCTGCTGGGATGCATACAAGCGGATATTATGAATATGATTGATACGGAAGAGGTGGGGATCAGATCTGTCTCGGCCAGCGACAGATCAGTTCAGATCCATTCCTGTCACACTCCGGTGAGAGAAGTGGAGATTCTCCATGACAACCTTCTGTCCATATTCGACTCCAATCCCGGTCTTGCTCCCAAAGATGTGGTTGTAATGATGCCGGATGTTTCCATTTACACACCCATCATTCAAGCTGTTTTTGATACGCCGGAATCGGAAAAAGTGGCAATTCCATACTCGATAGCCGATACTTCTGTCTACTCGGACAATCAACTGGCAGAAACGCTATTGGCAATTTTGACTCTCAAGCGGAAAAGATTTGTTGCCTCAGAAGTCCTGGACATCCTGGAGAGAGAGGCTGTCCGGAAAAGGTTTGATTTCACGGAAAGTGAGATCGAACGGATCAAAAGCTGGGTCATTAAGTCGGGTATCAAATGGGGAGTTGACGGCGTGTCGAAAACCGATCTTAATCTGCCCGCTTTTGAAGAGAATACCTGGGCTTTTGGCATCAAAAGGATGCTGTTGGGAACGGTCCTGAGTCAATCCGATGATCTTCAACTATTTTCGGGGATATTGCCATTTGATGAGATTGAAGGGGATGACACCCTGCTCCTGGGACGCTTTTTGGAGTTTACGGAACTGCTTTTTAAGTTTGCCATAGAAGCCGAAAAACCCAAGATTCTGACTGAGTGGTCACAATTCATAAATCACATTCTTTCCGAGATCTTTGCGGTTGGCGAAAAAAGTGATTATCCGCTTCAGGAGATCAGGGATTCCATCCAGGATGAGGGACTGCAGAAACTGCAATCAATCTGCAATTATCAAGAGCAGGTTTCACCAGAAGTGATTTTAACTTTCCTGGAGAGACGGATGAACAGAATGGGGCGTTCAGGGGGATTCATCAGCAGGGGGGTCACATTCTGCACCATGTTGCCTATGCGCAGTATCCCCTTCAAGGTGATTGTACTGCTGGGAATGAATGATGGTGATTTCCCGCGACGTTTCCAACGTTCCAACTTTGACCTGATGGGTAAACAGAAAAGGCTTTGTGATCCTTCCAGGAGGGATGAGGATAAATACCTTTTTCTGGAATCAGTATTCTCAGCCAGGGAACATCTCATCATCAGCTACCTCGGGCAGAGTATCAAAGACAATAGTGAGTTCCCCCCTTCCGTTCTTGTGTCCGAGCTAATCGATTATCTGGAAAAAGGATTCAGGCAGGAGAGTGGAAAGAGTATCATGGATCAGGTCCTGTATCGTCATGCCCTGCAGCCCTTTAATTCCATCTATTTCAACGGAAACCAGCGGTTTTTCAGCTATTCAGGACAAAATCTAAGGGCTGCCAAGGGTTGCAGACGACAATCATCCAGCGAAAGACCGTTTATTGATAAGCCACTGGAGTTTAAGGAAGATAAATTTGGAGAGTCAATATCGATAGAACAATTCTGTCGGTTTTACAGGAATCCGACTGCATATTTGATACAAAACCGGTTAAATATAGATTTGAGGGTTAAACCCGAACATATGTCCGATGACCGTGAGGCTCTAGAGGCTGATAACCTCGATCTTTATCAACTAAGAGGGAGGTTGATTGATTATGCCTTGAAGCACAACGATTCGATGCCTTTTTTAAATGCAGCCCGAGCGGAAGGTGGTATAGCGCACGGAAGTCCCGGTGACTTGGTGTTGGAAGAGATGGTTGAAGGAGCCGATGAGCTGCTAAAGAATCTGCGATTGCTGTGCGATGGGAATGCCATATCGCCACTGGTTGTAGACTACATGAATAACGAGCAAAAGCTTTCTGTCAGCGGTTTTCTAACCAATCTATGGATGTCCGGTCAGGTGTTTTTTCGACCGGGAAGGGTAAGAGCGGTTGATATTCTCGAATCGTGGATTCATCATTTGTTCTTATGCCATTCTTCCCGGGATCGGGTTGTCGAAATCACCCGGTTTGTTGGCAGGGAGGAAAGCATCGGTTTCAGGACTATTGATGCAGAAGATGCGAAGCTGATACTGGACGATCTGGCCGGGATCTATTACGAGGGATTGAAGATTCCTTTACCATTTTTCCCGGAGACATCACTGGCATATTGCAAGTCGATTAGTCAATCGCCACCAGATGAAGAATCAGCCCTGGAAGCGGCGAGAAAAAAATGGGAATCGGGATATTCTCAGACGGGTGAATCGGAAAATGAGTATAACAGGCTCTGTTTTCCGGGTTATCGGCCTGGTGGGGATGAATTCAAAAAACTGGCGACAACGGTGTTCGGTCAGGCTTTGGAGTATCTGGAATAAAAGGAGGCCTATGACCGATAACCGAAAATTCGATATCAATACGGTATCACTGGACGGCGTCAACCTGATCGAAGCCAGTGCGGGAACCGGAAAAACATTTACCATCTCACGGCTATATCTCAGGTTAATCCTCGAAAAAGGCCTGGATGTCAGAGAGATTTTAGTTGTGACGTTCACGGAAGCTGCAACCAAGGAGCTGATAGACCGGATTCGCGGTAACCTCCGGCAGGCACACAAACTCTGTAGTCAAGGAGGGAAAATTCCTGGTAGTGTTTTGGATGGATTAATTGACGATTCACTTCCTGCCACATCACTTCATCGTTATCGTTCCCTGCTGAATCGGGCAATTGTCAGGTTTGATGAAGCTGCTATTCATACCATTCATGGGTTTTGCAGAAAAATCCTCAATGAGTTTTCATTTGAAACCTCTTCGCTGTTTGATCTGGAACTGATCAACGATCAACAACATCTGATTCAGGAGATTGTGGATGATTTTCAACGTGTCAGGTTCAGCGAAACCTCACCTGTTTTAGCTGTCATTGCACGCGGGGGGGGGCTCGATTCCGATGGCCTGATGCAACTGGCCAATCTCATCCTGAGATATCCCACCGCGGAGTTGCTTCCCTCAGTTCACTCAGAGAGTTCACAGGCACTTCTTGACAATCTCGAAGCCGTGAAGAGTGAGTGGACAAAATCCGAAAAATCGATTCGTGACATTTTGCTGGAAGACAAGGGATTAAGCAGATCGAAAAAAAACTACCATCCTGACTTGCTGGAAGAGGTGTTTTTGAAAATGCAACGGATTGTAGCAGGTACGCTTGTTTCTGTTATTCCCGAAGTGCTGGAAAAATTTGCGGAAAGCACCTTGGCAGGTTCCGTGAAGAAAAAACATGAACCACCCACACACCCCTTTTTCAGGCTATGCGAGCTGTTTTTAACCTTGCGAAAAAGATTGCTGGTTGAACTCAAAAGGGATTTCATCGCTTTTCTGCTGCAAGAACTTGCGCACAGGAAAAACGGACAGAATCTGCAATCCTTTGACGACCTGTTGTTATCTGTGCGGGATGCGGTTCGATCTAGAGAATCTGGTAGTCAGTTCAGGGAGATCATGCGTAGGTCTTTTTCGGCTGTTCTTGTGGATGAATTTCAAGACACAGATCCCGTACAATATGAGATTTTCCGGAAACTGTTTGAAGGCCACGCCACCCTGTTTTACATCGGTGATCCCAAGCAGGCTATCTACTCTTTTAGGGGGGCTGATGTTCATTCCTATTTTGAGGCATCTTCATCCATCGATTCTCAAAATCGGTTTACCCTGGACACCAACTGGCGCTCTGAGTCCGGTTTGGTGGACAATCTAAACCGTCTCTTTTCCGAAACGGAAGATCCTTTTGCAGCCGGGGAAGCCATCAGGTTCGGTCCCTCTCAATCGACTTCCGAAAGCAAGGGTAATCTCGAGCCTTTGTATATTGACGGAGAAGCCCCGGACAATCTTCTGGTCTGGTATCTTCAAAACAAAGAGGATTCGGGGCCAGCCAAACCCATGAATCTGGAGGAAGCCGGGAGGCGGGCAACGAATGCGGTTGTCAGTGAAGTTCACAGACTGCTCCAACTTTCAAAGCAGGGAAAAGCGCGAATTGGTGATCGTCCGTTGCAACCCTCCGATCTGGCGATTCTGGTACTCAAAAATGACGATGCGGCGTCGTTAAAAGATCATCTAATTACTGCCAATATCCCGGCTGTCATTACGAAAAGCGGAAATGTGTTTCAATCGGAAGAGGCGGATGAGATTCATAAGGTTATGCTGGCGGTTGCCGCTCCAACAAGGATGGTTCGCTTGAATACCGCCCTTGCAACAAAAATGCTGGGATTTAACGGCGAAGCGATTAGATCGCTGATAGAGGATGATCAGAACTCGGGCGGGAGCGAGGTTCATGTCAAGGCATTTCTGGACTATCATGATATCTGGCGAAATCGCGGTTTTATTCGTATGTTTCGTCAGATGATGTCAGATTATCAGATAAGGGAAAACCTGTTATCCCTGCCCGGCGGTGAACGCAGATTGACCAATATCCTTCATTTGACGGAGCTGATCCACGGGGAGAGCACAGGAAACAAGAAAGGTATTAACGGTTTATTGTCCTGGATTTACGGCCAGAGATTTGCTCCCGAGGCGAAAGAAGAGAATGAGTTGAGGCTGGAGCGGGATGATCAGGCGATCCGAATATCCACAGTGTTTAAAAGCAAAGGATTGGAATATCCGATCGTTTTTTGTCCTTTTATGTGGCAAAGGGGAGTATCGGCCAAACCCAACGATCTGATCTTCCACAAAAACGGGAAACTCTTTCTACAGATCGATGCAGATTCAATAGAAGATGAGGAGTTGGAACTCGTGCGAATCGAAGAGCTTTCCGACAAACTGCGGTTATTGTATGTTGCACTGACCCGAGCCCGAAACCGCTGTTACCTGGTTTGTGGAAAAATCGGTGCCAGATCTGTTAACGCTATCGATTATATCCTGAACGGTGGCTATTCAGGGATTGAATCGGGTTTCAGCAATTTCCAAAAGGCAAAAGCCTCATTTGATAACGAAAAAATGAGGCATAAAGCTGATGGATTCGCTGGTAAAACCATAACGCTCGATCTATATGAAAATAACCTTCAATCACTATATTTTCAGCAATCCTTCGCCGATCACAAAGATGATTTAAACTGTCGAACTTATTCAGGAAGTAATCCATGGCTCAGAAACTGGGGTATTGCCAGCTATTCGAGGTTTGTGTCAGGTGAAAGCTATCGCCATGAGACAGTTGAAGAGAAGCTCTTGTTAAATGATGAGACAGAGACTGCTGCAACTGTCCGGGAACCCGATCCTGATCCCGATTCCTTTTTCACTTTTCCACGGGGAAGAGTCCCCGGAACGTGTGTTCACGCCATTTTTGAAAAGATTGACTATACCTCCCAATCACTCGAAGAAATGAAGCCGGTAATAGCAGAGGAGTTAATTCGCTACAATCTTCTCAATCCCGGTGAAGAAGAGTCAGGTTCTTTTGTGGAAAGGGTGTTGAAAATGATAGGCCACGTGTTGCAGGTGCCTCTCGGAACTGGTTTCGGGACAACCTCACTATCTGAAATCGGTGCGGATTCAAAACTGGTTGAATTTGAATTTCACTATCCCATTGGAAAATTGTCACCGGAAATATTGAGCAACTTTTTTAAGAAAAATGACGGAATGACGAAGGTCGATGACAAAGACTTATCCGAAAGGATCGCTGGTTTGGGATTTCATGCGATTGAGGGATTCATGCATGGATATATCGACCTGATTTTCAACAGTCACGGGCGTTATTACATTATCGACTGGAAAACCAATTACCTGGGATCACATTACGGGGATTATAGTCCGGAAAGATTGGACCCGGTGATGAAAAACAATTTCTACGATCTGCAATATTATATTTACATTGTCGCCCTCAACCAATACTTGACCCACCGTCTCCCGCATTATCGATATGAAGAGCATTTCGGAGGGGTCTTTTACCTGTTTGTGAGAGGGATTCATCCGGATCACCCGGGGTGCGGTGTTTATGCAGATCTTCCCTCCAAAGGTCTGATAGACGCATTCAGCAGGATGATCAGAACGGAAACCAGGCAGGAAAATGCTTAAGATCAAACCGCAATCGCTGAAACCTTATTTTGACGCCATTGATATTCGCCTTGCGGAATTGATGACCCAATTGGCAGGTGGAGAGGACAATCCGTCTCTCCTTTTAGCGGCAGCCCTTCTTAGTCGGTTTTCCGCCAGTCGACGCCATATCTGTCTCGATCTTAAAGAGGTATCTGAACATTCCTTGATGGAGCTTCTTCGGGAAAGCCGGGGCATGAATGAAAGCAGTCATCCGGAGTTGGTAACTCCCGGGTATTCGGACTGGATTGCAGCTCTTTCCCAATCCTCTGTTGTCGGAACACCGGGTGAATACAAACCGCTGATTCTTGACGATGCCGGACGTCTTTACTTTTATCGCTACTGGTCTTATGAACGCAATCTGATTGAGTCAATCAGTCTTCGTCTGGAGGTTTCCAATTTTGCAAGATCATCCCGGAACGGCGAAGAGCTCAATCGACTGTTCAAGAGTAGCCACACCATTCCGAACTGGCAGAAAATAGCTGCTTTTACTGCCTTGTCAGGTAAATTCTGCGTGATATCAGGAGGGCCCGGTACCGGGAAAACCTATACGGTGGCATCAATTATAACCCTTCTGATAAAAGAGAAGCCGGACACACGTATCTCCATATGCGCGCCTACGGGCAAAGCAGCAGCTAGATTACAGGAATCTATCAGCCGGTCCGGGCAATTGCTTAACAGGAAAGACTGCGGTCAGGAGTTCAAGAGATTTGAAGCAACAACCATCCATCGTTTGCTGGGCGCGTCCGGAGATTTAACCCGGTTCAGGTATAACCGGGATAATCCCCTGGTGACAGATGTACTAATTGTCGATGAAGCGTCAATGGTTTCACTCTCATTAATGTCCAGGTTGATGGATGCCCTCGCTCCGGAAACGAATGTAGTTCTCCTGGGAGACAGAAATCAGTTGTCTTCTGTGGAAGCTGGCTCCGTTCTTGGTGATATTTGTGATGCCGCTGACATCAACCAGTTCTCCGCCGAAATGCAACAGCGTTATCAGCAAATGACCGGTGAAGCGATATCGGTTTCGCCGATAACAAAGGGCACGGGAAATAGTTTTGCCCTTTCGGATCATATTGTGGAGTTACATCATAGTTATCGATTCGCCAGTGATTCCGGAATAGGGGACTTGAGCCATGCAATTAATGAGGGTGACGTAGAGCAGGCAATGGCTATCCTGGGTGACAAAGCACAGGAGTGGGTTACAGTAAGCGATCTTCCCGCCGTTCAAAATTTAAAAAAGGAATTACAACGTGTGGTTTCCAACCATTTTGAATCTGCAATTAAAGCTGAATCTCTTGAAAGGGCATTTGACACCTATAACCGGTTTAGAATACTCTGCTCCCACAGGCTGGGTACCTATGGTGTGGCCCAGCTCAATGGTATGGTTGAGGAGATTCTGAAAGAGCGTGGGCTGATAAACCGGGTTGACCGATTCTACCAGGGACGGTTGGTCATCATCAAAGAGAATGACTATAGTGTTGGCCTTTTTAACGGAGATACCGGCCTGATAAGAAAAGATGAGAATGGAGAACTGAAAGTGTTTTTCAAAACCGAAGAAGGGAATTTTAAATCCATTACTCCGGTCAGGTTACCTCGCCATGAATCGGCTTATGCTTTAACGGTACATGAATCCCAGGGATCCGAATTTGATGAGGTGGTCATCGTATTGAAGGAGTCTGCTTCCTCATTCTTAAGCCGGGAATTGCTGTATACGGCCATAACCCGTGCCAGGAAAGGGTTGATGCTCTGGTCTGACAAACAGGTTCTTTGCCAGGCTGTTACCCGAAAGGTGGAACGGGCCTCCGGCCTCAAAGACGGACTCAAATCACTTTCACAATGACGTCAACCTGATCCTCCTCATATCCTTTCTGTTTGTCCATAGTGAGAAATTCAAGTGCTTTTGATTGTCCGGAAGGGTTTTTGGCGTAGATGGTATCGCCTATTTTCATTCTGTTCTGTTTGGCAGGCGGGATTCGTACCTTTGTAAACTCGAAATGTCTTCCACTTCTCATTTCGGTGAATCTTTTCTCAGTTACCTTGATGCTGAGAATCCGATCAATGGTTACTTTGGTGACTTTCTTTCTCGATCCGGCTTTTTTGTCTGTTTCCGGATTTACCATATTGAGTATTTCCTTATCTTCCGGGCGTGAAATGTTTTCGGGTGACTGTCAAAAAACAATCTGCCAGGCTTCGTTAAATCACTGAACAATCGCGGTTTCTCATCGCCTCCAGGATTTAGATTGGAAAGTGATCTGGTTGTCTCCTGCAAGTAGCAGATTGCGCGAAGTGATACCTGAAATGATATTCTCAATAGTAAAACCGAAGCCGATTTGTTAGATTAAATCACCTTACATAAACCAAGTCTTCTTATCCTGAAAGTGTTATAGCAAATTAAGCTGTTTTTAGAAAAGCCTGAACATTTAATACAGGTGTATGCTCAGTTTTTCTATTCTATCAGGCCGTATGTTAAATTGAACAAGCCGATCAACAAAGGACTCGAATGAACGATCAGAAAAAAATTGAATTTGAATATAGATTGTCGACCGAATACAAAATATACTCCGTTTCCGGTTTCCAGGGTACCCTGACACCAACCGGAGATCTGGTAATCAATTGTTACAAAGAGAGACATCCCCTACCGGAGAAAGAGTCATTCGAGATAATGGAAAACGGTCAACTCCAGTTTGTTAGTCGGGAACCGGCGGCGTCAAATTCAATCATCAGGGAAGTTCCTTTTGCAATATCGATAAATCCGCTCCAGGCAAGGGCTTTTGCCAAATGGCTGAATGCCAAGGCAGATGAATTTGAACAACGCGCTACCCGCGTTCCGGATGATTTAAATGGTTAAGAGCAGCAGGTAAGCAGCTGTGCAAAAATCAGTAGGATCGATTGTCGATAATACGTCTGTCAGACCGATCAGATCGGATGAGAATTAGCAATTATCGAAATTAGAAAAAACTGCTGGAAATAAGTTCATTGATGTTGAAGCAGTCTTTTTCCCGGTTTGTATCATATTTGATTGATTAAGCGGGATAAATATCTTGACACGGGCAAACCGAATTCAAATACTATGGCATTGTTTCGTTTTTTTATTTCTTTTAACTAATAAAGATATGAATTCGATTAGACAAAGGAGTAAAGATGAAAAAGCAATTGAGAATGCTGAGTTTTGCCCTTTTAGCGCTTTTGTTAATGTTTTCACCGGTTGCTACCATTCAGGCAGCCGATCAAAAAATCAACATCAATACAGCGGGAATTGAGCAGTTGACGAGTCTCAAGCGGATCGGCCCTAGCTACGCAGCCAGAATCATTGAGTACCGGGAAAAAAACGGTGAATTCCTTGTTCCGGAAGACATCATGAAAGTGAAGGGAATCGGCAGGAAAACTTACGAAGCCAATATGGATATCATTGTTGTATCGGATGAAGTGACCGTCAAAACCGAATGACATTTCACAACTCAATCTACCGCTCTTTCCGGACAATCCATTAACCCGGGGCTGTGTTTTCCGTGCACCGGGTTGTATCAAGTTATTCATCGCTATCCTGATATTGCTCCTCCATAGCAGCTTTTACCTTGGCGTATCTTTCCAGACACTCTTCCTGCATATTTTTAAACTGCTTGATCAGGTTTTTTCCACTCATCTGTTCCTCGCCGGTTCGCATCAGGCTTCGCAGGTAGGATTCATAACCTTTTTTGTGATGGTAGTATCCGCCGGGCGAAATGATGTAACGGGCGACCAGTTCATCACAGTCCCTGCATTCAACAAACACGCGGTCGTTTTTCCCGGGTTCCCGGACAAGGATATTACGAAGGCTTTTGGAACCGCATGATTGGCATGTTTGACGGTGTATTTCCATGATCTTCTCCTAAAATCCAAATAGTGGTAGATAAAACAGGCTTACAGCAACGATGATCAAAATCGAAAACAGGGTGATCCAGAATCCGGGCTTGATCATATCTTTTGATTCAAGCAAACCGGAACCGAAAGCAATGGCATTTGGCGGTGTGCTGATGGGTAATGCCATAGCGGTGGAGCAAACCATGGCAATCGGGATGACAAACATTAATATATTGAAATCCAGGGATACGGCAATGGGGATCAACAGGTTGGCAGTGGCGGTATTGCTCATGAAGGTCGTCATTGCTGCCGCCAGACAGAGGAAAGCTACCAAAACCCATAAATAGCTGATTTTGGTCGGAATCAATTCGATCATCTCCCGCGTCAAACCGCTCTCTTTCAAACCAACTCCCAAACAAATTCCACCGCCCACCATAAATAAAACGTCCCAGGGAAGATTCTTGAAATCTCTAACCGAGAGTAGTCCCAGTCCGAAGGCAACGATCACGGGGACGATACTGACGGTTCCGATGGAAATTCCGTGTTGTTCGGTCGTCAGCCAACCCAGGACAGTGATAAGGAATAAGCCGATCACCATCCAATGTGAAACCAGCATCTCCCCGCTCTTTTGTTCCTGGAAGCTGATTTCCAGATCTCCTGGCGGAAAAATCTTCAAAAGCAGCGCCCATACCAGAACCAGGAGCATCAACATTAACGGTATTGATACCATCATCCATTCACCAAAGCTGATCGTTAATCCTTTTTCAGCCAGGTAGTTCATGGCAATCGCGTTGGGCGGTGTTCCGATTGGGGTACCCAATCCTCCGAGGTTACACGCAAAGGGAATCGCCAGCAACAAAGCGATGGAAAACCGGTTTGATTTTGGGATCTGATCCACAATAGGCAGGATAATGGCGAACATCATGGCCGTAGTCGCTGTATTACTCATCCACATGGAGAGGACGGCGGATACCAACATGATACCGATGAGAATTCTGGGGGGCCTGGTTCCCGTTTTTTTGAGAAGCCAACTGGCAACTCGACTATCCAGGCCGTATTTATGGAGCATGGAAGCCAAAACAAACCCTCCCAGAAAGAGCAGAATAATATCCGAAAAAAACGGTGAAAGATAAACCTGTTGCTCTGCTTTCCCCGCCCCCGGGTTGATCACAGGTAACAACCAGACAACCTGCAGGAAGAGAATGATCATGCTGGTGATAAAAAGGGGAACCCATTCCGTTATCCACAAAAATGCTGCAATTAAAAGAATACACAGGGCAATTGACTGTCCTGAATCCAGGGAGAATACCATTTCGAAAATCCTGAATAACCAGGTCAGGAGTATTAGGACAAAAAAAGCACCCAGGTAAATGTATTTTTTATCAAATTTCATGATGAGTGGATTATAATAAGAGTTTTTATTTCGACGGGTTAAAAGCAGGATTAAGGGACAGGTAAACAATTACCGGATTTTACCTTTCCCCTGTCAAACCCGTTTTCCTGTCCTTCGGCAAGCAGAAAAGTGGATTGTAGATTTTTGGAATTGAAAATATTGTTGCTGCAGATATCCTCGGGTTGGTTTTCTACATGTAATTGATGATCGATTAAGCTGTACCAAAATCCGGTCACCCGAATGTTCTTTGTTAAAGGATTATGTTTCGAAAAAACAGTGGGACCGATCACGGTCGTTGATTAAACTTGTTAATTCAACAGGCCGCTATTGACCGAATGCGAACCCGATCAGAATCCCGGGTTGACAGGAGAATCACAAAGATAAATGCATCTAGTCGTCTTTGCCCTGTTCGCTGAGATGTCCGGTAACCGTGTCGAACTCTTTTTCGCAGGATTCCTTGATCTCAAGGTATTCATTCTCCATGATTCTGGCATTCATAAAATCACCATCCCTGGTCAGCCCCCTGAGGTATGACTCGTATCCCTTTGCATGGTGATAGTAGCCGCCTTTGGCGATGATGTAACGGGCAACCAGCTCCTTACATTCCGTGCACTGTACAATTACCTTATCGGCTGTCTTCGGTTCTCTTAGAAGAATGTTTCTCAGTTTTCTGGATCCGCATATTTGACAGGTTTGTCTGTGAACTTCCATTCCTTTATCCTTTGATCTGTTGTAAGGGCCGTTAAACGGTTGTCCCTTAATAGCCTTTCAGGTTCTGATTTTGAGACGATACTAATGTTGGAGCTTCCTGATCCAATGTCGTACCTGCCGCTGTCAGCACCTTGGTATTTATTATTTTCCTGATCTTACCTAAAACGTATCCGCTTGCGCAAATGGAAACAAATCAATATCGATAAAATCCCTGTTTTAGATCCGCGCGAATTAATATTCTCATCGATTCTTTACCCTGTCTTAATAAATCTAAGAACCACACTGGAATAACCGGGATCAAGTTATGTGAAAATACAGCATACAGAAAACATCGAAACGGGATGTCAGGAAAAGGCGAATTTCATGGGAATCTTCGCCGGATAAGATAAATAAGTAAACGCGGTCAATTATCGCCTTTGCCGCTTTCAGATGTGGATTCTTTACCAATGTGATTTTGAAAATCAGACATAAAATCAAAAAGTTGATGATAATTTCCTTTTATTTGATGGTAAGAAGTATTACGTTTTGATTTGCCTGCATGACAATCAGGAAGTAATAAAAACTTGAATCGCGGACACCGGGTAAGGAATGAAGAAAAAGAAGGAACCGAATTTGATCCGAATCGGCCAGATGGCTAAAAGAGCCGGGGTATCGGCGCCAACCATCAAACATTATGTCAATGAAGGACTACTGCCAAAGCCGGTAAAGACCAGCAAAAACATGGCGTACTACGATGAGTCATGTATTGAACGCATCAAAACGATTAAAAAACTCCAAAAGGAAAAATTTTTACCGCTGGAGGTGATTAAGAGGATAATCGACTCGGGAGATCATCAGGAAGAGGATCTGGAGATGGGCAAAGCTATTTTGAAAGCCCATAAGGCTCCGGACAACCTGGAGATGGTCAGGGAGTCCAATATTGAGAAACACACAGGTTTTCCCATTGATCGGATCAATCTTCTGGAGGCCGAAGGATTGATCCATCCGCAAATCGGTCGGTATGGAAAGGAGTATAGCGAAACGGACTGTCGGATCATAGAAATAATGCGCAAGCGGGATCAAGCAGGCGCCAGATTTGATCATTCCGTGCAAACCATTCGTATCTATCGTGACGCGATCAATGAAGCAGTTAAAAAGGACATCAGCTATTTCACCCGGGAAATTATCGGCGATGTCTCGGCCCAGACCGCAATAAAGTTGATGACGGAAGCAGATGAGATGCTGAATGAGTTTATGGTTCTCTTTCGCTACAAAAGGCTGAATACTTTGGGTGAAGGTATCATCAGGGAAACCAATGGGTTGCCCAAAGCGCTAAGCATCCTGAATTTCTTTCCAATTGTGGGAAAAGAGCTTCCCAAAACCCCGCCCAGGAACCTGCAACTTCGTTGTTTTTATTACTTGTGCCGGGGTGACTACAATAATCTAAGAAAATCGGCAAAACCGGAAAAAGGTGGCAAAGCGGACTACGATATCGTTAATTTCGGCATTTTGGCTGACATACTGGGTGGTCGTGTCAAGGAGGCGATGAACAGGGTAGAGACCTATATGTCCAAACCTTCTGCCTATGTTCTCAACAATGCCATAGCGGCACTGACCTACTGTTTCTCGGTACATGACGCCCGGGGCTTCTCAGCTCCCATGTTTAATGCTAAGAAGATGTTGCACTATCTGAAGCGGATAGAAAAATCCAGTGAGAGACATGTTTTTTCAATGGATTTTGCCAGTTTCATTTGCGGCGCTATATATATCATGCTTCCCGAACCAATCGGTCTGCACAAGGCAGGAGTCGAAATCCTCAACCGGCTGAACTGGAGTACGACTCGGCGGAAACTGGAAGGGACTCAGTATCCGGATTGGCTGTTCAAAACCATAGATTATGAGATCATCCCGGCGATTGATCTGCGTATCCATCGTTTTCTTGCGGAAGGATACCGCAAACTGGGCGAGCGTGATCAGGCACTGTTCCATCTCAATGAGATACTGGCCGCCAGCGATCCGGATGATGAATTGTCAGAATGGGCCGGTATGCAGCGGGTATTAATAACGGAATGAATAAGGGAAAATCGTCTAATAATCGAGAGACATAACCCGGGGAAATCCGGTTCGGTTTCAGTCGGAAAATAAAGACCTGTTTCACCGGTTTTTAAAAACGGATTCATTTGGAAAGGAACCCAAACATCTATAAACAAGGAGAAATCATGGATAAATTCAGGGAGTTTTATGATGTGATTAGTGATCCCGCGGGTTATGCCAGGGAGTGGAGAGACAAAAACGGGAAACCGGTGATCGGCACTTTCTGTAGTTATGCTCCGGAAGAGGTCATTCTGGCATCCGGCGCGCTGGGGTATCGACTGTTTGGTTCCGGAGCGGATATCGCAAAAGCTGATGCCCACATTCAATCCTATGCTTGTAGCCTTGTACGCGGGGCCATGGAAGATTCGCTCAACGGCGCGCTCGAGTTCCTGGATGGAACCGTCTTTCCCCATACCTGCGATTCCATTCAACGACTGTCTGATATCTGGAGAATGAACAATCGAACCGGTTTTCATCTGGATCTGGTGATGCCTGTTAAATTGGATACAGACAGCTCTCGTGATTATATGGCTGATATCATTAGGCGATTTAAGGTTGAACTGGCTGAGAAAACAGGTGCCGCTATTACCGAAGAAGATTTAAGGGGAGCGATTGACACCTGTAATCAGATCAGGAATACGATGCAGAGATTGTACAGTCTGAGGATCGAAAATCCTGGGGTTATCAAGGGAGAGGATATGCACTCCCTGGTGAAAGCGGGAATGATGATGGATCGCTACCGATTTCTCGAACTTGTCAAAGAGATTGCCGATGATCTGGAGAAGGTTACAGCGGCTGAAACCAAGCCGGGTAAACGGATTGTCCTGTCAGGAGGACTTTGTAACATGCCGGATGTATATGGAATTATAGAAAAATCAGGTGCCTATGTGGTGACGGATGACCTTTGCACAGGTAGCCGGTTTTTTGAAGGAAACATTGCAGAGGACGGTGACTTGCTGGAAGCGATTGCTCGCCGGTACTCCAATCGAAATGTCTGCCCTGCAAAACACTCCGGCATTCGAACCCGTGGCGAGAATCTGGTTCGAATTGCTAGGGAAAGCAGGGCGGATGGTGTGCTCTATATCTTTTTGAAATTTTGCGATCCCCATGGATTCGACTACCCATATTTAAAGGAGATGCTTGAAGAGAACGGAATTCCCTGCCTGCTCTACGAAATGGAAGAGCAGTTGTTGAGCGGCGGACAATTTGAAACCCGATGTCAGGCGTTTATGGAAATGCTTTAAAAACCGCCTGTTTCCGATAAGATTCCTTTGATCAACATCCGACTTTAAATCAGACCCGAGGAGATGAAATGAGCAATAATGACAAAATGACAGATCCTGAAAAGGAACGCAGAAAGATCAAAAGTGTCAAAAAAATGAAAGATATCATGACCAACTACTATATAGAGGCCAAAACCGCCGATCAGACAGGGAAGAAGGTGGCCTGGATAACCAGTGGTGGTCCTGTGGAGCCCCTGATTGCCATGGATGTGATTCCGGTTTATCCCGAGAATCATGGAGCCATGATTGGTGCTTCCAAAATGGGTGTGGATCTCTGTGAAAAGGCGGAAGAGATGGGGTATCCAAGGGATTTATGTTCCTATGCCAGATCCGATATTTCCTGCGTGACTGTAGACGGAGGCCCAATCGGAGGTCTTCCCAAACCGGATATGCTGGTTTGTTGTAATAACATTTGCGGCACCGTACTCAAATGGTATGAAGTACAGGCCCGCTACCTTGATGTCCCTCTCTTTATCCTGGACACACCTGTCAGTCACACGGATTTCACGGAAGAGGCCCATCGCTATGTGAAACGACAGTTTGAAGAGTACGTTGCATTCCTGGAAGAGCATTGCGGGAAAAAGATGGATATGGACCACCTGGAAGAGGTGGGTAAGGTCTCCATGGAAGGTCAGAATCTCTGGCAGGCGGTGCTGGATACAACCATGAACAAACCTTCGCCTATGAGTGCTTTTGACGCCTTTTTTCATCTGGCTCTGATCGTAACCCTGAGGGGAACGACTACAGCAGTTGAGTACTACAAAGAGCTCCTGGAAGAGATGAAACAGCGAATTGCCGAGGGGATCAGCGCTGTCCCCGACGAAAAAGTCCGGCTTCTCTGGGACAACCTTCCAGTCTGGTACCGAACCAAATGGCTTTCGGAAACCTTTGCCGGTCACGGAGCCTGTCTGGTTGCGGATACCTATACTTCAGCCTGGTGTGGTTCCTTGAAATACCTGGATCCGGACAATTTTTTTGATTCCATGGTGCAAGGATACTCACGTATCTATCTCAATATCGGAGTCGATGCCATGGCGGAAGAAGTGGTCAAGATGGTGGATAAATACAGCGCCGATGGTTTGGTCATGCATTCCAACCGGAGTTGTAAGCCTTACTCACTGGGTCAATATGATATCCTGGAAATTGTCAAAAAACGATGTGATATTCCTACGTTGGTGATTGAAGCTGATATGGTGGACTCTCGCAGTTTTGCTGAGAGTCAAATTGAAACGAGAATCGGTGCTTTCATGGAGATGATCAATGCCAATCGCTGATAATAATTAACGGATTCAGAAAAACAGGAAGTCGTCTGCTGCGGGTTAGCTCTGTTCAAATCCGCAGCAGGCTGACGAATCTGTTCAAAAACCCGCTAAACTTCATCCGAAAAATAAAGCAGCAACTTATCTCTGAATCTACCCCTACCCAACTCACCAACCGTTCGGTTATTATTAAGAATCTGCAAGTAAACGATTATTGATAAGCACCATAGTGGCAAGATCGGTTTTATATTGAACGGATTGGAAGCCGGAACTTCTCTCCGGAATGCCGGGTGCGGAAACAGGTTAATAATTATCAATTACCCGATTCGAAAGGCATGAAATGTTCAAGCGTTTCCTGAAGAGAGTTTTTCTTCTTCTGTTTTTAGTCCTGGTCATCTGGGCTGGCGTCAGCTACTGGTTTTCAGAACCGGCCAGACTGCTACCGGCCAATACAAAACTGGAATTTGAAGTTATTGCCCATCGTGGCGGCCGGGGGATTGCGCCGGAGAATACCATGATGGCATTTGAAAAATCCGAGGAGTTGGGAGTCGATGTACTGGAATTTGATATCCATTTGAGCCGTGACGGTCAATTGGTGATTATCCACGATGCTACCCTTGATCGAACCACCAACGGAACGGGGCCGGTCAGGGATTATACCTTTGATGAACTGCAGACATTTGATGCCGCCCACTACTTTTCTCCTGATCCGAACTACAACAACAAAAGGGATTCATCGATTTACCAAGGGCTAGGCAACGACATGAGCCTGTTTCCCTTGAGAGGTACAGGTGTGAAGATCCCCGCCTTGAGCGATGTTTTTAGACGATTTCCCGGCAAACGGATGATAATCGAAATCAAACCCAAAAACCTGAATATCATTGCACCCTTCTGTCACATGATTGAAAAATTTCATAAACAGGACTATTTAATCATAGGTTCATTTCATGGAAATGTCTTAGTCCGGTTTCGCGAGACCTGCCCTGAGGTTGCGACCTCGGCTGGTCCCGGTGAAGCATTGAGGTTTGTCCTTGCGGAAAAAGTGGGACTATCGAGCCTGATCACTCCACAATACGAATCCTTACAGGTCATGCCACGCCTGGACTTGAAATTGATCGGTGACAAACCCACCTTCTATGAAGTCGATTCGGCGTTTGTCGAAGCAGCCAATGACAAACGATTATTGGTTCAGGTCTGGACTGTCAACGATGTGGGACAAATGAAACAGCTTAAGGAAGCCGGTGTCAACGGCATCATGACTGACTATCCCGACCAACTGCTGGAACTGCCAGCTCATTATCCTTAATGATTAATAAAAGCACCTGTAGCCCAGATCCCGCTAACTACTGATTTGAGATTGAGTGAAGAAAAATGGTCTACTTTCAGATGAACTATTTATCGCTTCTTTCGCACATCACAACTCGACTTCTCCGATATTTGTCTCAAAATGCCTGTCTGCTTTTGATCCTTCTTCTGTTTCTGGGCGGATGTCAATCGGGCAAAAGCTACACGCCTGCTGAAAATGGCTTTCTGGATTTGAGTGGATGGGATTTTGAAGAAGATGGAGTAACAAGACTGGATGGAGAATGGGAGATCTACTGGAACCAATTACTGACTCCTGAGGATTTCAACAAAAATGTTTTGCCGCAAAAGTCAGGGGATATTTGGTTTCCCGGTAATTGGGAAGGCAGTGAAGTTGGAGGTGAAACCCTTGATGGTAAAGGGTATGCGACGTTCAGACTTTTAGTAAAGTTTAACAAAAATAACTCTATAAAAACACTGAGAGTCTCCAGGGGAATTCCCACAGCATCCCGAATCTGGATCAATGGCGAATTGTCTGAATGGAATGGGAAGGTAGGAGTTGACAAGGAGCACACCAAAGCTGCCATGTCTCTGCATATCACTGCGTTTACGCCGGTTGATGGAATCAACGAATTTGTGGTTCAGGTCTCGAGGTTTCATGATGTGAAGCTTATACCGAAAAGGAAGATCTCTATCGGCAATGAAACCGACATTTACAATGAGTACATTCGGGAATTCATCCTTGATCTCCTGATGGTCGGGGGAGTATTTATAATCGGCTTGTACCATTGCGGGATATTTCTGTTTAGAAGAAGAGATGTAGCCAAGGTTTACTTCGGTGTCGTCTGTTTTCTGTGGAGTTTCGTATTTCTCTTTAACAATCCCAGTGGGAACGTATTTGCCCTTATCTTCCCGGGTATAGACTACGATCTGTTGCTGAAAATCGAGCTATTGTCTTTGTATCCCTCTGTACCCTTTATTTTGATGTTTTTCTCCTCTCTTTTGCCGGGCGAGTTTTCCACAAAACTGATCCGGCTTTCCCAAGTCCTGGGAGTTACTTTTATCGCGATTACGCTGCCGACATCTGCGGAGATTTACAGCAACTTGGTCATTCCCTACATAATGGTTTGCCTTTCCACAGGAGTTTACACAATTGCGGTATTTATCCGGGCCAAGCTGAGAAAAAAGGAGGGTGCCGGATATGTGTTAATCGGCTTCAGCTTTTTTATCATCAGCGCATTCAACGAGTATCTGATCATTGAGAATGTAATTCAATCCGTCAGTCTCTTAAGCGCAGGATTCTTCTGCTTTGCATTGTTTCAGGCGGTTCTGCTCTCATATCTCTTTTCCAGTACGGCAGATGCCAAAGAGCAATTGGCCGAAAGCCTAGAGGAAAAAGCCGGTGAGCTGGAGCGAAAGAATATCGAACTCTCCAGGCTCGATAAGCTGAAAGACGAATTCCTGGCCAATACCTCCCACGAACTTCGAACACCTTTAACAGGGATTATCGGGATTACAGAATCATTGATGGCCGGGGCAATTGAAGAGCTTTCCGTTGAAACCAACCAGAATCTGTCACTTATATCATCATCTGCAAGACGGCTGTCCATACTGGTAAACGACATCTTGGATTTCTCGCGACTCGAAAATGAGGACTTGGGATTGGACCGTAAACCGGTTGACATCCGGTCAGTCACCGATGTTGTCCTAAGGGTATTAGGCCCGTCTGCCTTGGAGAAGAGTCTTGAAATTGAAAATCAAATCCTTAGCGATACACCCTATGTATTCGGGGACGAAAATCGCCTGCAGCAAATTCTGATTAACCTGGTGGGCAATGCTGTCAAATTCACCCGGTATGGGAAAGTTTCTGTTTCCGCTTCAACTGCAAACGGGACGGTCGAAGTGAGTGTCATCGACAGCGGGATTGGAATTCCGGAAGATCGATTGGATGATATTTTTAAATCCTTTCAACAGGTTGACCCACATATGACAGAGGGAGTAGGCGGTACCGGGTTGGGCCTTAGCATTGCAAAACAACTGGTTGAGCTTCATGGAGGCCAAATTCGGGTAAAATCGACGGTTGGCAAGGGATCGGTTTTTACCTTCACATTGCCGGTCGCACAAGGCAAACCGGATTCCACGGTCTCTTTACCTCCCCATGAAATACTTCAGCAGCAATCTTTGATTAAGCATGATCCCGATGAAGTTGTATATCTGCAGGAGCTTGATGAAACATCAAAAAACAGTGAGTCTGAGAATGTGCAGGTGTTGATTGTCGATGACGAAGCGATTAACCGACATGTAATCGCGAATTTCCTGATGTTGGAAAATATTTCCTTTGGATTTTCGAGCAGCGGTAAAGATGCTCTGAACCGCATTGATGCAGGAAATCTACCTGATCTCGTGCTTTTGGATATCATGATGCCCGAAATGACCGGGTATGAAGTCTGTCAACTCCTGCGCAAGAGGTTCTCATCATCTGAACTCCCGATCATCATGGTGACTGCGAAAAACCGCACTTCAGATCTGGTGAAGGGATTTGAAGCCGGAGCGAATGATTATCTGACAAAACCCTTTTCAAAAGACGAGCTAATATCCAGAATTCACTCCAACCTCATTATCAAGGAAACTTACGTAACCCTTGCCGAAAATCTGCGGCTGAAAAGTGAGCTTGAGCAAAGAAAGCAGACCGAACAGGAGTTAAAAGCTGTGCAGCGTCGGCTGACCCTGATGTTGGATAGCGTTGATGATGCCATGGTGGTTGTCAATGAAAATGGAGAGGTTACCTGCTGTAATTTGCCTTTTGAGGGGGTTTCGGGATTAACCGTTTCGGAATTGTTGGGATTGCCGGTAAGCCAGCTTTTCTCAGATGAAAAGAACGGATTAAAAACAAAGATTGAAGACAGAATTGGATCCGGTGAGGTCGACCCTGGCTCTAGCTTGGAATTGCACGGTTACCTGAAAAAAGGAACAACAAACAATAACCTGATTTGTGATGTTTTTCTAACATCATTTGAAATGGATGATGAGTGTTTCCATATTCTGATTGTTAACCCGGAACCACAAACTAAGAAACAGACTATTTCATCTGCAGTTTCAAGGCACTTTTTTAACCTGGTGGCAGAACTAAACAGGAATCGAAAACGTATCAATTCCTTCGTGAATATCCTGGACGATATCACGCCGGAAGTAATGGATCAAAAACCGGAATTGCTAAAGGAATTCAAATCAATAGATAAATCACTATCAAAACTGGAGAATTCCCTGGTGATCAGCGAAGATCAATCCAGACTCAGACAGGAACTGGTAAAGCTAATGAATGCTGTTGTTCAATACTGGGTAGAATCCAATGGGGCCTCAAAAATCGATCTTGCCAATCAATCAGGTCTCTGGAAGGTCTACACCGATTATAACGGATACCAGCGTACACAAACACTGGACAAATACCTGAGCGTTGAAACTTTACCCAAAAAGCCCAAAATTAAACTGGTTTTTCAAACGGCAAACTTTGTCCTCGCTTCCTGCAAAAAAACATCCCCTCAAAAACAGCTTTTGGAAGACTCCTTAGCAAAACTGAAGGGTATGATTTAGAGTTCGGTTAATATGGCCAAATCTTTATAACAGTAAGCGATGACTGGTCTCGCGACCAGATGCTTAACCCGGGAGTAAGGATTTTTTTCGTCCCAATTTTTTTTCAATACAGAAATGAGAACCAAAAGAATCGCCAATGAAGCCTGACAGCAGAATAGCCACGATAACAATGAATAGCTTCGACAAGATAGTGCGGGAGGATAATGAACATTAGACACTCCATCAATGACGGAACGCATCCAAGTTCTGCACATTTATCCATTTGGTATTGCAGACATATGCTGGCCGGATTTCATGAAGTGGAGAAAGGTGTGGAAGGATTCTGCTCTGAAGAAATCAGGAAAGGGGAGAAGGATTTCCATGATTTTATCTGCCGGATGTATGAGGACATGTACAAGGATCCGGAAAGCTTCCTGATTCCGGTGGGACCGTATGACGAATATCTGAAAACAGCACAAACAAGAAAAGGCGCAGAGAAAGAACATTATACGGACACAAAAGAGAGTAAATTACGGAATGAGTTCCAGAAGGCCATTCAATACTATGCCAAATTTCTTTATGAAATCGGAATCCGAGCAGAATCCATTTGCCCGGAGAGCCATGTATTACATATCACCAGCGATTCATATGAGGATGCGAAGAGAGCTTCCGGTATGATCCGTGGCAAGAGCCTTCCGGAGAACAGACATGCGGCATGGAAGATTATGGGCATACGTTTTGCGGAAGAAAACGGGATGGTTAAAATAAGCAGTTCCAGGAACCCGGACATGTTCATTGGGCTCTGGATACTGTGCCATGCACCGGAGAGCGCGTATAAGTATATGAACTACCTGAGAGTGGATTTTCAAGGCTGCTACCGTGCCATGCCGGAGATTGAAGATATCAAGGAAACATTGCTACCAAAACATGCCCTTATGATAGACAGGCTGGAGAAAGCCATGGAGGGCTTTCCGATGAAAGTGAAGATTCAGAGACTGCGGAATATTACCTCCGGCTTCCAATGGAAGGCGGCCTATATGTATAAAGGGAAAAATGTTTTCGGATTTTATGCAGAGCCAAGATATCTGATGCTATGTATCTATTTCAATGACGCGCAAAACATCAATGAAATGTGCCGGAAACTGCTGGAAACGGATCGGAAACTTTTTGGGTGGTTCCAGGCAAAATTTCCGGAGAGACAATGCAAATGCCGTTATAATCGGAAGGTTGTCTTTGGGGAGGAACGGAGACGTATCTGTGGATTATCCTGTCGGGCAGAAGTTGAGAATCCGGAAGTATCGGATGTAGCTGACAGCATAAAAATTATGAAGCTGTTCCGTGGATTCTAGGTTTTTTTGAGAGGAGAAGGAACAAGCAGAAGTAAAGGGTTGCCTGGTTATGGATTGTCCGGTTTATGGTTCTGTGAGCTTTACTAAAGGATCGTTGAAACTTCTGATTTATAGCTTGAAAGTCGTGTGCCTTAACACATTAGACCTTTGGAAATCGTGAGATATGATAAATCGTATAGAAAATGGTCTGGACTTAGATATCCCCGTTGTCCGGGATCAACTGTATCAATCCCCCGGTTTGCCAAGGGTTGACAATTAACCCAAGAAACCGGATGTCATCAGGAAAATGGCAAAACCGTGTGTTAACGTAGCCGGAATCACTCCATATTTCATACGAACCAAACCTGCAATTATCCCTTCCAAAAGTGCATACGACAACAGGCCAAGCCCGGCACCAGAAATAAAGACAGCCAGATGGATGTGACCGAATGGAAATGCAACTCCCGATGCCAAGGCCGCTCGCAAAGGAGAAAATCCAGCTATTCTTTCAAAATACCCCTGCAGATAACCCCTGAAAATGACCTCTTCCGTAAAGTTACCCAACACTGATATCAACAGAATCGGGATGAGCAGTTCTGCTGCTACTGCACCACCTCGCTGCTCAGCAGGAACAAAATGGTAGATAACATAAAACGGCAGCACACAAACAAGTGCCCCTGCCAAACCCACTATGAATCCTTTAAATTTGTCGCCTTTGAACCAGACCAGTAAATCTTTCAGATCCTTGTCGATTCTATTGATCAGCAAAACCACAAAAGGGCCGAGAAGTGCAAAACCTATCAAAAGCGGCCCATCTTCACACCATCGCATCCAAAAAAAACCTTCAGATCCGATAAACCAGAATTTTACCGGCGTCATGCCATCCCTGATGACCAGGAACAGGAAAATATAGGCAACTATTCGGAATGGATGGTTAGACCTGGGAATGACTACCAGGAATAACGCAATAAACAAAATGCCGGGAAAGATCAGTAAGCAGTATTCAACTAATTGTGTGAGTTGTGAAATCATAAAGTCCCCTTATTTGCTAAGAATTAATGGTTTGCCAACTGTTTTTTGTGGTTGATATAAACAGCACTTGTATGGAACAGCATGTTTATCCGATCAGTTTATCTGCTTAAAGCCGGATTTAATTAGTTTTTTCCACCTGAGCTGGCGCCAGGAATAAAACACAACTGCTATCGCAAACGCAACAGGTGTAAACAATCCCGCTTTAATGGTTATTTCATCCGCATAAGAGATCCCGTTTTCGTCGTCTGTTTTATTGGCATAAAGCCAATGATCCCAAGTTTTTGCAATGCTGCCTCGTCCGTTATCACGGACTTTAAACTCATTATCGGTCACGATGATCTTTTCAGGTTTAATATAGTGATTGCCCATGGGAATAAATCCAAAGAGAGTCAGTTTTACGGCATACTCGCCTTTTGTGAAAATCGCTGGCAGCGGAACGCTTTCGCGTGGTACGAATCTGAAAATCGGTTTGCAGATATAGGAATGAACTGCTGATTTCACCGCATTCCTGCTAAATGTTTGAAGGTCACAGTCGAATCTTGTTTGGATTTTTGCTTTCATTTGTTTGTTTTGGTTTTTAATTGGGATTTTTTTTGGAAAACAGTGTTTTGTATTGGCTCATGTTTGAACATGAACTAAAGTTCATGTACTAAATATATATGAACTCTAGTTCATGTTCAAGAAAAAAGTGAAATGTAATTCATATTTTTGCTTATAAAAGCGCTAATCTATTGTATAGGCTGATTAAAAAATAAACCGATGGCAATGAAACGGACTATCTTTGCGAAACGGGATAAAAAGCTTGAAGAAGCTCTTGAAATGAGAAAAAAAAGAAGAGCTTAAGCCGGGCAATCATCTAGGTTGCATCATCAGATGGATCCTTTTTTCAGGATGTTTGCTAGCTTATATTGAACTGTGAAAATTCCAATATCTGAAGGTGAAACTATGAAGGACGCGAGCAAGGACATTTATAAGGAAAATCAGGTTTTAAAAGATGAAATTAGGCAGTTGAAAAAAAAACTGTCTGATTTTCGCAAAACGGAAAAAAAGCTAAAAAGCTCCGAAGAAAAATTGAAGATACTATTCCAACTGGCACCAGATGCATACTACATAAATGATCTGAACAGTGTTATAATCGACGGGAACGAAGCTGCCGAAAAAATGCTGGGACATCAGATCGAGGATTTAATCGGAAAAAGGTATTTGGATCTGGATATAGTCGATGAACAACTCAAACCTGTTATTGAAAAAGAACTGACTAAAGTTAAAAAAGGGTGGTCGGCAGGCCCGGCTGAATACAGGCTGACACGACATGATAACAGCCAGATTGATGTCGAAATCAAAGCATTTGCCATTGATCTGGATGGCAGGGACCTGATCTTGAACATTGCACGGGACATTACCGAGCGTAAAATAGTTGAAGCGGAGTTGCAAGGTATTCGCAAGAATCTCGAACAGTTGGTAGTTGAAAGAACACAGGCTTTAAGACAGTCCAATGAGCAACTTGAGAGTAAAAAACAAAGCCTGGAAAGAACAAATACGGCCCTTAAGGTTTTGTTGAACAAACGGGAGGAAGATAAAACAGAAATGGAGGAAAAGATCCTCTTCTCAATAAAAAAGCTGGTGTTTCCCATTATTGAAAACCTGGAGCACAGTTCATTGACCGAATACCAACAAAACTGCCTGCAAATTTTGCGACTCAACCTGAATGATATAACAGCCCCGTTTGTCCGTGTAATATCTAGCAGCTACCTGGGGCTGACTCCCGCTGAAATCCAGGTTGTAAACATGATCAAAGCCGGCAAAACGACAAAGGAAATTGCCCAGTTTTTGAATCTGTCGCACAAGACCATAGAGTTTCATCGCAACAATATCAGGCTGAAACTCAATATCAAGAACAAAAAGGTCAGCTTGCGAACCTTCCTCATGTCGCTTAAATAGCCCTTGTTTTTCCCCAGTGTTTTCCTAGTGTTTTTCTGGGCTGGACAAATAATCACCTCCAAATAGAATTTATTTTGAATGATTCAGCTTTGGTTTCTCAGTAGCTGAAGCCTGTCGTTTTGAGTTATTCATTTTTTGCTTCTCGTTGTCCGATGCCTGTGAAAAAACACAGGAGCGGCATCTGTTTTTTTGTAACTACTTTGAAAGCAGTACCGGTAAAAGGGTGGTCTGCCGATTCTATGGATTGTTGTCCCTGAAACTCTTTCCGGATAAACCATATCCATGGAGAAACACATCAACATAAAACAAACAGGAAGGTATGGAAACACATGTTAAATCAATGGTTGAACTTGCTGTTACAAACGCACAAGAATTTCCGGAAACGCCATTTTTGATGTTTTATGATGAAATCGTTACTTATAAGGATTTAGATGAGCGTAGCAACGCGTTTGCAAATTACCTGCTGGAAAACGGGGTCACAAAAGGGGATGTCGTTTCCTTTATGCTGGGAAACAATCCAGATTTCTTCTACTGCCTGATCGGGATTCAAAAAGTCGGTGCTATTGCAGGACCTGTCAGTTGCTGGTTACAGGCTCCAGAGGTCGATTTTCTGGTTAATGACTCAAAACCGAAGGTTATCGTTATCGATCCTGAATATGCGGGAATAGTTTCCGCCATCAGCCGCACGATTCCGTCTGTCAAGAAGATTGTTGTAAACTCACTGACAGAGATGGAACTGGATTTTCAATACGACAATTTGCCTGCAATACTTGATGAAACGTCAAAAAACCTTCCAGCCGGTTTAGTTCTGGAGTCAGATGATATAGCAGGCCTGATGTACACGTCAGGTACCACGGGGACCCCGAAGGCTGTTGCACTTACTCATAAAAACATTTTATCCGCCGCCCATGCTGCTACCAACAGTATTCCGATTGCGCATGGTTTGCGGATACTTCTGGTTCTTCCACTTTTCACCACAGGTGGTCTGTATGCTACCGCTATTCCTTGTATGTACAGAGGAGCGACAATTGTATTGAGGCGTAATTTTTCTGCAACAGAGTATTGGGAGAGTGTTGAGCGTTATAAGGTTAATGCCTTTCTAATTGTCCCAACCATCTGGAATATTTTGCTCAATACACCGGAAGCCGATACCGTCGATACCAGTTCCCTGCGCTTTGGTATGTCCGGAGCTTCTCCGATCCCACCAGAGCAACTCAGAGCATGCGAAAAACGATTTAATATCCCCATTCTTGAAGCATATGGACAGACAGAAAACTCAGGGATAGTTACAACCAATCGCTTGGATAAGAGAAAGACAGGTTCTATCGGTTTTGCATTTGAAGGGATAGAAGCAAGCATCTTCAATAAAGATGGACGGGAGGCCCCAACCGGAGAGATAGGTGAAATTGTAACCAAAGGAGATACGGTGATGAAAGGTTACTATAACAATCCGGAAGCAACCGCAAGTACGATTAAGGATGGTTGGTTATATACGGGTGACCTGGGTTACAGGGATGATGATGGATTCTTTTATATTGTGGATCGACAAAAAGATATGATTATCAGGGGAGGTGTCAATGTATATCCCAAGGAGATAGAAAACACCATTGCGACTCATCCGAAGGTTTCAGGCGTTGCTGTTATTGCAGAACCCCATGAGAAATATGGTCAGGTACCAAAAGCCTGTATGGTATTACAACGTGGAGAAAGCTTAACAGAAGATGAAATACGATTGTTCTGTCAGGAGAGAATGGCTGAATACAAGATACCGGAAGTTTTTTTATTCCGTGAGTCCCTGCCAACCAATGCCCTGGGCAAGGTTATTAAAAAAGACCTCTTTGTCGAACTACAAGAGGAAGAAACCGCGATTCCGGTGCCGGTCAAACACTTTTTCGAAGAGATGCCCGGCCGGTTTCTTCCGGATAACGCAAAAGAGGTCGATGCCACTGTCAGTTATAATATTACAGGCAAAGGTGGCGGCAAATGGACTCTTACGATCAAGGACCAAATCATGACCCTGACTGAAGGGATTTTGAAAAACCCAACTGTTTACGTTGTCGCCAAGGATGCAGACTATTTCGATATCGCCACGGGAAAGATTGACGGGATCACAGCCGTGATGACCGGGAAACTGAAAATCGAAGGGGATGTGAATTTTATGGCGCAGCTACGGGATATGCTGAGGCCGGTAAGTTATTAGCTAAAATCCGTAAACAAAAATCCAATCGTACATATTCGGTATATCCTCCATCAAGAGGATTCTGAGTGGGTACGTTCAAGCGAAAACATGGAGATAAATATGCCGTTTGTTCTTCCCGATGAATTACAACAGAAACAGTTAGCCTTACGCGAATTTATGGACGCTGAAATTGTTCCAATTGCCGAAGAAAAGGATCGCAAAGGTCCGTTATCCTATTCTGAAAACATCGAACTGTTCAAGAAGCTGGTACCTCTTGGTTATATCAGAGCTTTTAATCCCAAGGATGTCGGTGGACTGGATACAACTTACCTGGAACGTGCAGTCATGGCTGAGGAGTTGGGCCGAGCCTGGGGTGCCCTGGTCGTAACCCTGGACACACATGCGGGTGTAATTGAAATGATTGCTCGATTTGGAACCAAAGAACATAAAAAGAAATGGGCAGAGCCCGGAACGAGAGGTGAGATTATAGGTTCTGATATGGTCAGTGAACCGAGCGGAGGCTCCGATCAAACCCAGTTCAAGACCACTGCTATTTTGAACGGTGATCATTACATTGTTAATGGCACCAAAATGTGGGTCACCAATGCTGTTCAGGCGGATGTGGGAATACTCACCGCCGTTACAGACCCTGAAGCATACGCTGCCGATCCGAGGAAAGGAGTGATCAGTTTGATCGTGGATAGAAAAGAATCTCCCTGGAAGGTCAGGGATATCCCTTTCGTCGGTTGTCGTTCCGGAAACACAGGGTATGTCGAGTTCGAAAACCTGAAAGTTCCCAAGGAAAATCTCCTGCACAACGCCGATGAGGGATATAAACATCAATTGTTGGCCCGTACCTGGTTTCGGATTAATATCGCAGCCATGGGAGTTGGTGGCATGCAGGCGTGCCTGGAAGAGTCCATCGCCTATGCCAAAAAAAGAGTGGCTTTTGGTAAACCGATAGCGGGGTTTCAATTGGTTCAGGAGTTGATTTCAGATATGGCCATGGATACAGATATCTTGCGGTTATTGGTATATCGCGCTTCATGCCTGTTGGATAAAGGTATTCGTAGCGATATTGAACAAGCCATGTCAAAAGTTTTTTGTGGTGAGGCTGCAGTTCGCGTTTCGCATAAAGCGATTCAGGTTTTTGGTGCCCGAGGCTTAACAACCGATGAGGGGTATAAACTGGAACGGTTTTATCGTGATTCCATCATGGGAGGTATCGGGGAAGGAACGACCCAGATTTTGAAACTATTGATCGGACGCAGATTGACTGGCATTCAAGCCTTTATTTGAGTTTAGAAAATGGGGATCTTTTCATCACCATCCTAACATAACTTCAAAGGTTATGATGATGAGCGGCAAAAGAAAAAAAGATCGAGTTCTCGTTTTTCGTTGTGAAGACTATGACCGAAAACGGATCCAGGAGATCGTTCAAGCCGGCATAACAGGATTGAATTATGAACCTTGTGGAAATATCTTTGTAAAACCGAATGTTGTTTATGCCGCAAAAAAGGATAACCACCAGACAACAACATTTACAAACACATCATTGGTGGGTGGAGTTCTTGAAGCAGTTGCTCAACATGACAAAGTTCAGCGCATTGATCTTGGTGAAGGTTCTGGTATTGGATATCCCACGCGTTTGTGCTTTAAATATGCTGGATATTATAAAGAGATACATCGTACGAATCAGGTGACAAATATCCCAATTGGTATTTTCTGCATGGAAGAAGGTCGACGCGATCGGCTTTTTGTCGGGGGACGGGTCCATGATAATCTGAGGATTCATCATAAAATGGCAAGAGCCGATTCAAAGGTGTATCTTCCCAAACTCAAACGTCATTGTGTCACAACAGTTACCGGCGCAGTCAAACTGAATATAGGTGTTTGTTCACCCGACGAAAGGGCCATTCGTCATGATTATATGCTGAATGAAAAAATTGTGGACCTGCTGACAATCGGATATCCGGATTTGATCGTAATGGACGCCATCGATGTTGGTGTCGGTAATGAACTGCGCCCGATCAGCCGTAAACTCGGTTTGATTATCATGGGTACAAATCCTATGGCAGTTGATCTGGTTGGAGCAAGATTACTGGGATACAATATCGAGGATGTTGCACATCTAAAACTGGCAGCCGAGCGAGGGTATACCCCCGGCTGTCTTGAAAATATCGAGATTTCCGGAGATTTTTCTGGCGTACCGGACCTGGGTCAGGCGGCGAAACGCTTGCAACCCTATGATGATGAGTTCAACAAGTGGCAGGATCTGAAGAAAGAGCTTAAACGATTAAACTCCCCGATACGCTTTCTCTGGGGATATGCCAAACCGGAAGAGAAGCTGAAATGCGCTACCGGCTGTGTGATGGCTATTAAGATGTTTTTAGCTTTCCTGGAAGATTATGCCGGGGCGGACGCTTTCAGGCAGGCAAAACCGGTTGTTCTGGTTGTCGGCAAAATTGAAGGAACCATTGATGCAAAAGGAGAAGAGGTTTTTCTCATTGGTAGCTGTTCTTACGCAGATGTCATCAACGCAAAAAAAATCAACAAAATCGATCGATGTTTTTCAACTGCCTTGGATCTAGCTCAAAACATTCTGGGTAAACTGGGTATTCCCGCTCCAATTCTCGACCTCAAGATGGTCTTGCCACTGGCTTACAATCAAATGCTTGCCGCCGGCGCAAAGCTCTCTAACAGGAGATACTTTCAAGACATAAGCCTTTTCATCAAAAAAGACTTAATAAAACGGATTTAGTAAAAGACTAATACCTTATCACCTAAGACCATGTCTGGCTAAAAGAGGAAAAAATGGATTTAAGTGTGATGAAGTTCAAAATGAAAGACAACGTTGCGATTATCACCTTATGTAATCCGCCGGTAAACGGCTTGGATATACCTTGTTTTAATGACCTCAGGGCAATTGTCGATCATCTTAACAATAATCCGGAAGCAAGATCAGCGATGATTACAAGTGACTGCCCCGGTTTTTTCTCGGCGGGTGAGGATTTGAACTCAATCAAAGATATCAATGAGGATCTCGTAAAACGACAACCGGAGGTCCATCAATTGTTTGATGAGTTTGAGTCTCTGCCCATCCCAACGCTTGCGTCAATTAACGGACATTGTTTGGGAGGGGGGCTTGAGTTGGCTTTGTTATGCGATTTCAGATTCATGGTAAGCGGCGAAAGCAGAATCGGATTACCGGAAGCCAGACTGGGAATGATTCCGGCCTTCGGCGGGACCCAGCGTTTGTGGCCGTTGGTTGGAAAAGGAAAAGCTGTTGAACTGATGTACAAGGGGCTGCAGATTCAACCCGAAGAATCACTGGAAATCGGTTTAATCAACAGGGTTGTCGATGCAGACAAACTGTTTGAAGAATCTTTTGACTACTGCGCGAGGCTTGCCCAACAGGCCACCGGTGCAATCGCTAGAATCAAACAATGTCTCAATAACGGTATCCGGAAAGGATTCGAAACCGGAATGGAAATGGAGCGCAATGCATTCCTGGAAAACATTTTTTCGGATGATGCCAAAGAGGGTGTCAATGCGTTTCTAGAAGGGAGAAAACCTATTTATAAGGGACGGTTGTAGGTGGTCAGCCAGGGATGGTTTCCCGAATTTCTTCACTGCGAGTATCGCGAATTCGGTAACAGGGCGAATCTGTGTATTACATTCGACCCGCTTCGATAATGCGCTGGAGGAATTGTCGGGTTCTGGGATTTTCAGGATTGGAGAACAGGTTTTCGGGTGGGGCTGATTCAATGATTTTACCCTGGTCCAAAAAACAGACTCGGTCTGCGACATCTCTGGCAAATCCCATCTCGTGACTGACGATTACCATCGTCATTCCATTTTCCCGGAGGTCTTTTACGATGGAAAGCACTCCACCGATCAGTTCAGGATCTAATGCTGCGGTGATTTCATCCAACAGCAATACATCAGGTCGTGTCGCCATAGCTCGGATGATCGCAACGCGTTGTTGCTGTCCTCCTGAGAGTTGCTCGGGATAGGATTTGGCATAACCGTCCAACTCAAATAGATTCAGTAGTTCCATGGCATAAGCCTCTGCCTCGGCTTTGGGAACATTGTGCACATATCGCGGTGCCAGGGTGATGTTTTTGATAACATTCATGTGCGCAAACAGATTGTACGACTGAAAAACAATGCCGATACGCTTGTACAGTTCGTTTGTTTTATAGAATTTATCATCATGAATAGAAACACCATCCAGTTCGATGATCCCTTTATCAAATTCCACCAGATCATTGATGCAGCGTAACAATGTCGATTTGCCGGAGCCGGATGCTCCAATCAGGCATACCACCTCATGCTCTTCAATGCTAAGACTGACGTTATCAAGCACCAGCTTTTCGCCAAAATATTTTGTCAGGTTTTGAATAGTAATCTTGGCCATTTAGCGGGTAATTTGTAATCGTCGTTCCTGGTCTTTGCGAGTAACATAATCTGCGAATCGAGCCATGGGGATCGTTGCAACAAGAAATAAAAGCGCTGCTGCAATCAGAGATGAATAGTTGAAGGTTCTGGCAGTATAGATCTGGGCCTCACGAACTGCATCCCGCACTCCCAGCACACTGAGCAAGGCAACATCCTTTTGCAAGGCAACGGCAAGATTTAACAAGGACGGCACGACATTTCGAATTGCCTGGGGGAGGATCGCGAAACGCAGGGCTTGCATCTGTGAGAGCCCCAGGGATTTCGCTGCAGCTCTTTGACCATCGTGAATTGCTTCCATCCCGGATCGATAAACTTCTGCTGCATAAGCCGAATAAGCCATTACAATGGCAATCCCTCCCCAGAATACACTGTGATGAGGAAGTCCGGGAATACGTAAAGCGGGAATACCAAAACCAAACAGCAACACCAGTAACAGGGTTGGAAGTCCACGCAGGAGATCGATATAAACAATGGAAAAAATCTTCAAAGGAGCAAACCATGCCCCGCTGAATGATCGAAAAATCGCCAGGACCAGCGCCCAAAGTGCGATGGACGCTATTGAGATAACCCAGACAAGCATATTCAGCCCAAATCCCCTCAGTACTTTTGGAAACACTTCAATAATGGCGGAAATGTCAAAAAACTGGGCTTTGATTCGCGGCCATTGTTCAGCATTGATGACTGCTGAACGAATGGCCCAAAAAATCACGATAACCGATAATATGCTGATAATCGTCGGCAGATACTTTTCCCTGAACTTCCGATTGCGTCTTCCCGAAGAAGGTTGCGATGGTTTTTGGGATATCACTCGATAATCTCCGGAATTGAATCTTTACCGATCAAATATTTTTTCGCCAGTTTGTCGACAACACCTTCTGAGATAATGGCTTCCAATCCTTCGTTGATCCAATCCACCAATGGATTGTCTTTTTCAAAGACCAGACCGTGTCCCAAGTCTTTCGTGTCATGGGGCAGAACCGCTGCGATTGTCGCTTCCGGAACCTGAACGGCTGTTACATACAGAGCAGTCGGAAGAGAGATGACGGTTGCATCAATCTGATCGCTTAGAAGCGCCTGAAATGTCGCAGCCTGATCATTGTAAACCGCAACGTCTTCCTGACCGATGACTGTCTCGATATAATCAAAATCGGCTGTACCTACTGTAGCTCCCCAGCGAAGTTTACGGAGATCTTTGAATGATCTCGCTTTGGAGACGCCTTTTTTGGGCAAGGCAACAACAGCTTTTTGTGGTTTGTAATAAACGGTTGAGAAGGTCACAAACTTGCGTCTTGCTTCAGTAACGGAATACTGCTGGATATTGAAATCGTAGGGCTTTTTACCGGGGGCAATTCCCTGGTCGAATGTCTGGCGTACCCAAACCACATCTTCTTTCTTGAATCCAAGTTTCTCTGCCAAGGCATAGATTAGACCGTTCTCAAAACCAATACCACCGGCAGGGTTATCATCCATCATCCAAGGCGGATAGACCGGCTCACCTGTGGCAACCGTCAGCTTTCCCGGGGTGTACAAGTCAGAACTGTTTATTGATTTGCTTCCGGCATATGCCGTCAATGCAAATGCGATCACAACACAACATATAAATGTGATAGATAATGATTTTCGAATCATTGCTCTCTCCTTGAATGTGAAATCGTTGATCGATATAGAATGTCAATAAAAACAGATGTCATTAACCCAATGGCTAAAATCCAAATGGGGGTAAATCAATCCGGTACGCCTCTGCACAATAATGAGAATATCAGGACATTTGTAGGTGGAGAACTCGGCCGCTCATTCCCCTCCCGATCACATTCTGCTGAGCATTAGGCATCATAAATGATAATGAATTGAGTTTCTTGCGTCAAGCATTAGAGAGAAGCAATTCTCGGAACCACTAAATGGAAAAGACAAAACCGATTTAGGTCTAACTGCCAAATTCCACACCTGTGAGGCATTGGTCGATATAGAGAATCCATAGAGACTCCACACAATGTTTGTGTGTATTCAGAATTGCGCTTTGCACACATTTAAGAAAGGACAGTCCAAACGTTTCATTCTGATGTAAAAGTTTTGTAAATCTATACAATTACCTTGTGCTTTTGGTTTCAATCATTTTGGATATGAGCAGGGACCTAATGGTAAATAATGTTTTCACAGAATTGCGGAGGTGACATGTCCAAACAGGTATCGATACCGGTTGAATCTCATTCCATAGCAAAAAAAATCATCTTTGAACCGCTTCTCGGGATCGTTAAGGTGTTGAAAATGACCTGGTTGGCCTTCTGGCTCGTGGTGGCTACACTGTTGGTTTTTCCGCCGATTATGATCTCAACCCTTTTCACTTCCAAGGGAAACATCGCTTTCCAACTATCCAGAGTCTGGGCCTGGATCATTCTCACCATTACAGGCGTCAGGCTGTCTATCCGGGGAAAGGAGAAGATCAATAAAAACAGGACCTACATTATAATTTCCAATCATCAATCCCATTTCGACGGTCCGTCAATTGCGCTAACGCTTGGAATCCAATTTCGCTGGGTAGCCAAACGGGAACTGCTGAAAATTCCGATTTTTGGTAACTGTCTTCACGCCTGCGGTAATATTTTTATTGATCGCAACAACCGAGAGAAGTCGCTTAATGATATTCAAGAAGGCATCAATCGCCTGCCGAAAGGAGTTGGGGTGATGTTTTTTGCGGAAGGCACAAGGTCGACAAACGGAAGGCTTAATGAGTTTAAGAAGGGAGGGTTTTATGCTGCCCTCAAAACCGGTCTCCCCATCCTGCCTGTGACTATAAACGGGAGCTCCAGGGCACTTCCCAGGAATAAAAAAGTTTTCAGGCCCGGCCCCATTCAAGTCATTGTGGGAGATCCCATCGAGGTTAAAGGATACGACTTCGACCGGGTTGACGAACTGCTGGAGACTACCAGGAAGGTTATCTCATCAAATCTGAACCTGGAGTAGATTTCCTCAACCACAGTTTCCAAATCACGATAGTTCTATCAATAATAGTTGATCCACCATTCTACTATCGTTTTCTGGCATTTTACTCGTCAAATCTGCAACTATACCCTGTGAATTCAGGCATTTCAAAATCATACCCGCGATTTGTTTCACTTTTCTCAACTTCTGTTTTTTACTCCTGTTTCATTCTGTTACGCTTCAGATGGTCCAATTCAGTCCATATTTGGATACAGGATTGGACAGGATTTTCTGGATGATTTGTTTAACATGCCGATATCAGTCCTGCCGGGTGAGTCACTTTTTCGACCTTGGCCTTGCCTGTCTTATTCGAACATCGGAAAAATGGATGAATTTGGTCTGACGGAGAAAAAGGAAATTATCATCGTTTTATGAAGGATGTACCCGGGATTCAAAATGGGTTATTCGAAAGGTGCAGTATTCCGGGGAGTGTTATTGATAATGGTAAGTGATGTCAGTTGAGAAAAGATATAAGAATATCAATGATCAGCGCTTAATCACTTCTTTTTCGATTGTTCGATAACATGCTGATTTATGACGATTTTTTGGCCTGTTTTGGGTTTGCATCAAACCAGCGTCTGAAAGCATTTACAAAATTGCTCGTATTGGAATACCCCAGCAGATACGCCATTTGCGAACTGCTCATTTCCTGTTCAATATAGGATTGAGCCAGTTTTTTTCGAACGTTGGTCAATAGCTCTTTGTAGGATGTTCCCGCTTCCTTAAGATGACGGTGAAGGGTCGCGCGACTCATGTTGAGGTTGCCGCAGATCGTTTCAACCGTCAGGTTTCCTTTTGGTAACCCTTCTATAATATGCTCCACAACCTGTTTTTTGAGAGAGTGGTTGGTTTCCAGGTTTTTTAGATCTGATTCTGCCTTTTTGATCAATACTGTCTGGAGATGCTGATTGCTCTGTTCAAATTCGATATATAGCGGTTCCTTATCGATGGTCAGGGAGTTCATCTCCTGCTCGAAGTAGACGGGGCATTGAAAAAAGCTTCTGTAGGGTTCCTCCTTGTCAGGACACTGATGCTGGAAACGAACTTCGATAGGTTTATACTGCGAGCCAAGTAATTGCCTGGCGTACTGAACGAATTGGACGAATGGGTATTCGTGCATCCAACGATTCTGCAACTCCGGCACAGCAAGAAAGAAGTTTATTGTCACTGCCTCGTCTTCTATCTCAACCGATACCCTGTTAATCTCACTGTGCAGACTTGAGTATCGACACCAGTGTTGTATCGCTTCAAAACCGTTTTTGCTGTTAATTGCTATGCAATAAAGAAAATGAGTTAAGTTTTTCCCAAACCTTTTATTAAGATGAAGCGGCAGAGCTGGATCCCCGGTCACCTCGGTGGCGACCTGCCATAGTTTGATCAGCTTTTTTACCGGGATCTCAACATCCGGACTTTGATAATCGATCTCATCAACACCCGTTTTCTCCTTGATCTGCACAGGGCTCAATCCATAAGCTTTCAAGCATTCCAACAAAGACAAGGTCACAATCGCTGAACTTTTTGCTTCAGATTTCATGACATTTTGGTGGGAAGAGAGACAACAGTTTGTCCAATAGGATACCTCAGTTTTTGAGACGAAATCACAATTACCTGATACCAATTAAAGCGAAATATCAGCCCTGCCCTGTTACTATTCCCAAAAAAGAAGCGGTGATCAAATCCGTGTAGTGACAATAACAAAGCGGCTTCTCCCAGTCAATGTCCCGCGCAGACGAGAGATAAACATGGACAACTCATTAGGTTTTGATCCGGTTATCGCATTTTCGTTAATTGGTGTTTTTCTGGTCATCGGCGTTGTGCTGAGAGCTAAAATAGGCGCTTTGCAGAGATTTTTACTGCCCAGTTGCCTGATTGGAGGAACACTGGGAACGATTTTTATTAACCTGGGTTTCATCGATCTGCAGTTTTCATATTTTGAGAACATAGCTTATCAGTTTTTGAATATCAGCTTTATTTCTATCGGCCTGACCCGCAATAAAACCGCTAATCAAAGCTCGATTAATGGAAAAACGGTTTTTCGGGGGGCATTTTGGATGGTTTTGATCAAGGGGGTGGTGTTTCCGCTACAGGCTTTGATCGGGATTATTCTGGTTTTGGGTTTTACTATGTTGGGGTACAACCTGTTTCCAAGTTTCGGTCTGTTTCTACCTTTAGGCTATGTCGAAGGGCCAGGGCAAGCATTGAGCATAGCAAAGGTGTACCAGGGATTCGGATTTCAGCACGCATCATCGATCGGCTTGATGTTTGCCACCATGGGGTATATCTTCTGTTTTTTTCTCGGTATGCCTCTGATCCGCGCCGGGCTGAAGAAAAGGGTAAGCAATCAGAAAAACGATGAAATCCCTGGACATTTTCTTAAAGGTATTCTTCCCAGGAATCACAATTTCAAGTCGCAAGGTGTCTCTCACAAAACGCTTTATTCAGAGAACATCGACAACCTTGCCTTTCAGATTGCCTTGATCGGAGTGGTTTACCTGATTACTTACTCCATCTGCTACGGTATTTCCCTTTTGCTACCAGCCGAAATAGAGCGAATTATCTGGGGGATATTTTTCGGTGTCGGCCTTGGTGTGGCTGTTCTGCTGAGCAAACTGCTACAAAAGCTTGGTGTCGATTACCTGGTTGATCCGGGGACGCAAAACCATATCACCGGTTTTTCCCTGGATTTTATGATTGCCGGAACTCTGATGGCTATTCAGATGGCCGTGATCTGGGAGAATATCGTTCCCATTCTGATCATCTCGCTGGTGGGCGGGCTTCTGACCTTGTTCAGTATTGTCTATTTCGGGAAACGCCAGAACAGTCTTGCACTGGAGCGAACCGTTCTGGTTTACGGTATTTATACAGGTCAGATGTCCACCGGGTTGCTGCTGCTGCGTATCGTTGATCCTGATTTCAAGTCTCCGGTCCTATCTGAACTGGGGGTGTATCCCTTCCTGGTCTTCCCTTTTACCATCGCCTTCATTTTGCTGACTACGGGACTGGTCGCCTGGGGATGGGAGACCTGGCAACTGGCAGCAGTATTTGGGGTGATCATGGTGGTGTCGCTTATCCTGTTAAAAGGTTTGAATTTTTGGGGAAAACCAAAGGATCTGTTTGAGCAGAACCTGCTCTCTGAATCACCGTCGGGAAATGCACCGGTATTGGAAAACTGAATCCGACAAATCTGTTACGCGGGTGCCCTACATGTCCAAAATCTCTACCTGCCGGGAAAGGAGGATTCAAATAGTAGATCTTTTTCAAGGGAGAATATGGCATATAAACTAACTCGTCGGGAGTTGTTAAAATCCTCGGCAAAAGCACTGGCAACCGGTGTGGTAGGGAGCATGATCCCACAGACCCTTTCAGCCGGTCCCGATCAACCAAATATCGTTTTTATCCTTTCGGATGACCATCGCTGGGATCACATGGGGGTTGCAGGTCATCCCTGGATACGGACTCCCAACCTGGATCGTCTGGCCGGAGAGGGCGTGCTGTTTAACAATGCATTCTGTACAACTTCTCTCTGCAGCCCCTCCAGAGCCAGCATCATCACCGGACAATACGCACACAACCATGGCGTGATCAATAACTTAAGCTTCTGGGATAACAAGAATACAACCTTTCTTGAGCTGTTGAAAAAAGGGGGTTACCAGACAGGTTTCATTGGCAAATGGCATATGCCCGGTCCCCTTCCTGAATTGCGCGGTCTTGACAGGTTTATCACTTTTACTGCTCGAACCGGGCAAGGGGTTTATCACGATTGTCCTCTTATTATCGATGGTGAAGAGGTGGAAAGAAAGGGAACCTACATCAGCGAAGACCTGACGGACTATGCAATTGATTTTATGCAACAACAGAAGGACAGCCCATTTTGTCTCTATCTTTCTCATAAAGCTGCCCACGGCCCCTTTATAACTCCTCCGGATGTCAAGGAGGAGCTTTACAGTGATGAATCCATCGATCATCTGCCAAAATGGGCCCACCGCTTTGCCGGCATGGTCAATGGTGAGATTTACGGTGGCTGGCTTTTTAATGTGGAAAACAAATACAAGAGATACTGTCGCCTGATTACTTCTATTGACCAACAGGTCGGAAGGGTGCTGGATGAACTGGACCGGCTTGGAATCGCTGATAATACCATCGTCATTTATACTACGGATAACGGAATGCTGGTTGGGGATAACGGCCATTTTGACAAACGCTGGGCCTACGACCAGTCCACCAGGCTGCCCTTCATTGTTCGCTATCCCCGGGGATTAAGAAACCCGGGAAGACGATCGGATGAGATGGTACTGAATATCGATATTGCTCCCACATTGCTTGATATGGCTGGATTGGACATTCCGGAAGGAATGGATGGTGTCAGTTTCAAATCTGTTTTGCAGGATCAGACCAGGACTCTCCGCACATCATTCGCTTATGAATTTTTCCAGGATTTTCCACCTTTCACAGTTCCCGAAATCGATGCGGTGCGGACCCGGGAGTATCTTTATATTGAGTACAACAGGTCTCGACTCTCTCCCGAGCTTTTCGATATTCGGGAAGATCTGGATCGGTTTGAGAACCTTATAAACACACCTCAAGGTCAGGCCATCCTGCCTGAATTAAAGCGTTTGATGGAACACTACAGGAGACAAAAAAACCATGGATAAGTCCTTCACAGCGGCAAATCCTCCCGATTCGATCAGGCGGTTGTTTGTTGCTCCTTTAATTGCGGTTGTGATCTGGATCGCATTGCAAATGTCTTACGATCTTTTGGGTTATATCGACAATAAGTCGATTTACCGAACCCTGGCTGCTGTAAACTGGGTTCTCCTGGTTCTGAGCACTGGATTCAGTGTCGTTGTCATCTATCCCATTACTGCCTTCATGGGAGCTCCTTTATCAATCAGGATTCTTGCGTCCTATATCGTTCCGCTTGTCTGGTGCCTCAAGGAGTTCATCAGGGTGTCTGGAAATCACACCGTGGTGGAAGCACTCTATTATGCGATATTTGAATCCGTGCAACTCCTGGTGCTGATCAGCCAGGTAGCACTGATTGGGGGGTGTGAGTTGGTGTATCGCTGGTTTAAGCGGAAAAGCAACGGGAGTGGCCCTTTTTTAACACCCGGTCCCATAATTGCCATTATTTTATCCGTCATCCCACTTTATTTTATCCTGATTTATGAAAGCGGACATGTTTTCAGCCTGAAGTTAAGAATGATTTATCGCTATTTGTTCCTGTAGCCGGAATAAGAGCAGACAGGCTTAATCTCTACCGGTATTCACCCGAGGCATCAACCTATACGGAGCTATGGAAAAATGGAAACAATCGCGGAAATACTAACCCCTCAAGAAAACATGATTCGTGGGCAACCTGACGAGAACTCACAGTTGAAAGCTGGCAAGCAGACCGGGGTTCATTCAAGGTTGAATCGATTACGGGAAACTAAACCACGATTTTCCATCGAACGCGCCAGGCTATTCACCGAATCCTTCAGACAGAGCAAAGGGGAACCACAGGTACTCCGCTGGGCAAAGGCTCTAAAGAATGTTGCACAGCACTTGCCACTACTGATAGAACCGGATGATGTGATCGTTGGCAGAGGTTGTAGCTTTCCGGGTCGTTGGGGACTCGTCTATCCCGAACTGGAGGCCGGAGCAATTGAGACTCTGGCTGAGGAGGCTCTGTCAGGACAGACTGAGCGTTATAACCTCTCGCCGGAAGATGCAGTGGAATTGAAAGATCAGATTTTGCCTTTCTGGAAAGAGGATAGTTATTTTAAAAAAGTGATGGAGCACCTGCCGGAGGACACCCTATCAGTCACTTCTCGAAACGGGGATCCCAACCAGTGGAGTGGAATTCTGGTCCCGACCGAAGCCACACGACACAGCGCGCAATGGGTTCCGGATTACGAAAAGGTTCTGAGAAAAGGATTCAATGGATTGAAGCAGGAAATAGAACAGCGTCTGCAGGAATTGGATTCTCTTAATTGGCACAACAGGGTGCAGAAAATGCCATTTCTCAAAGCCATGATTCTAACCTGTGAAGCAGCGATTGTACTTGCCCATCGATATGCTGAACTGGCCTTAACGCTTTCTGAAAAGGAAAAAGACCGGCAACGGGCTAAAGAGCTTCTGCAGATTGCTGAAATCTGCCATCAGGTTCCGGAAAATCCCGCGCGTACCCTGAGAGAAGCCATTCAGTCACAATGGTTTGTGCAACTCCTCTCCCGGCTGGAACAGAAAACCGGTGGAGTTATCAGCAATGGGCGCATGGATCAGTATTTGTACCCCTACTATAAAAACGATCTGGAGGAAGGAAGAATTACCGAGTCAGAGGCCCAGGAACTGTTTGAACATCTCTGGCTGAATATGGCCAATTATGTCGAAATGTATGCTGCCGGGACAGGAGCCGATTTTACCGAAGGATATGCCCATTGGGAAACGGTTACTATCGGTGGCAAGACAGTTGACGGGCAGGATGCCAGCAATGAATTATCTCACCTGTTACTCAAATCCAAGCGGGAGTTTCCCCTGAACTTTCCCGACCTGGGAGCCCGCATCCATTCCCAGGCACCGGATCGGTTCTTGTACGATATCTGCAATACGATTAAACAGGGCACCGGATCTCCGAAACTGATCAACGATGAAGAGATCATTCCCTACTATTTGAGCATCGGTGCTGATGCTTCAGAAGCGAACGACTATGCAGTGTCGGGATGCGCCGAGGCTCGCCTGATGAATCGTGAAACTTACTTTCGGGGGATATCGCTGATCAACCTTGGCGCTGTCATTGAAATGACATTGAACAATGGCAGAATTCAGCTATTTGAAAACCAGCGATTTGGCCCGGAAACCGGTGATCCGGGGAAATTTGAAAGCTGGGACCAGTTTTTTGGCGCTTTCCGACGGCAATTGGTAAACCTTTTGATGCATATGATGACCGTACGTTACATATCCGATACCCTGGCACCGCAATACCTGGCTGCTCCTCTCCTCTCACTCTTGAATGATACCTGCAGGAACGCTTGCATGGATCTCCACACCGGTAATGTCCCCGGCGGACTTCACCGTTCGGAATTCGATTTTATCGGATATGCCACGGCCATCGATTCGCTGCTGGCTGTCAAAAAACTTGTCTTTGAAGAGAAACGCTTGACCATGGAGGAGTTGATAACCGCTTTGAAAGATAATTTTGAGGGGCATGAGCCGATTCGTCACCTCTGCCTCAATGCCCCTAAATATGGCAATAACGATGAGGAAAGCAACCGGATCGGTCAGGCTGTGGAGCGCATAGGAGTGGAATTCTGCCATCAATATCCTCTCTTCAATGGGGGTAGAATGCATGTCCGCTATATCCCCATCACTTCGCACATAGCGCTTGGTTTTATGGTAGGGGCTACACCCAACGGCAGAAAAGCAAATACCTATCTCTCGGAAGGAACTTCCCCCTCCCAGGGGGCAAATACCGAAGGTCTCGGGGCTGTTCTTCTTTCCAATGCAGCGACCAAATGCAACCGGTTTAATGAAAGATCGGCCCGACTGCTTAATGTCAAGTTGGTACCGGCGACGGTTGAAGGCGATAGCGGCACCCGCAAGCTGATGTCCCTGGTCAAAACATGGATGGATTTGAAACTTTGGCATATTCAATTCAATATTGTTAATCAGAGCACACTGTTGGCAGCGAAAGCTGATCCTGAGCAGTACAGGGATCTCATTGTCAGGGTTGCAGGCTACAACGCCTATTTCACCGATTTGTCCCAGGATCTCCAGGATGAAATTATCGAACGCGCCGCCTATGAGTTCTGAACCCGATGGATTGATTTTCAGTGTCCAGCGAATGGCCGTGCACGACGGACCTGGCTGGAGAACCCTGGTTTTTCTCAAAGGTTGTCCGCTGAGATGCAGGTGGTGCTGCAATCCTGAATCCTGGATCTCTGAACCCGAACTGGCATTTGACTCTGCAAAGTGTATCGGTGCTAAAAAGTGTGGCTTCTGCATTGGGGCCTGCCCGCATTCCGCTATTCTTGTTTCAAAGCAGAATGGTTCAATCGCTGTCGACAGAAACCGATGTTGCTCATGCGGTGAATGCGTCGACTATTGCCCTTCCAATGCTCGTCATATATACGGAAACAGGGTCACAGCTCCGGAATTGCTGGAGATCGTCGAGAAAGATGTCATGTTTTATTCCCGCTCGGGTGGTGGTGTCACCTTGGGCGGTGGAGAACCCCTCTTGCAAATCGATTTTGTCACTCGGTTTCTGGACCTGTGTAAAAAAAACGGATTACACACCGCTGTTGAAACCTGCGGCGCAGTACCCTGGAGTAATCTGGAAAGGGCCGTTCCGAGTATCGATCATCTTTTTTTTGATGTAAAGTCCACCGATAATGAGCTTCACAAACAGTATACCGGTGTTCCCAATCAACTGATATTGAACAATCTGCAGAAACTCTGCTCGAATTATCCCGAATTGAAACTCACCGTCCGGATTCCCGTGATTCCGGAGTTTAACGATTCTCCCGAGCAGATAAAACCTATTATAAAATTTCTTCGATCCCAACCGGCAATCAGCAACATAGAGTTGATGCCTTATCATCGGTTTGGAATCGTTAAGTACAACACACTCAACCGGGCATATCCAATGGAAAAGGTAACGCCTCCATCTCCGGCCCTGTTGAAAGTTCTACGGGAAATGATACCTTCCGGAACAAGGCAGCGGAAGGAGGATTTTTGATTTCTGCACATTGTAAAAAGCAGAAAATCCTGAAGGTGCCGGCTTTTTCTTTCTCTACTGGATTTTTATGACTGTTAATGAATCGGAGGGGCGGATTATGGAAAATCGAAATCTGTTGAATCGAAGAACTTTTCTGAAGGGGTCATCCATAATGGTGGCGGGAACAGGAGTATTAGGTACCGGTTTTCTCACCGCTTGTTCCACCCCGAAGAACGAATTTCACCTGGATGTTCCGATTCATGTTGATGAATACAGGCTGAACATGCCGACAGAAAAGGTGATAGCACAGAAATCCGGCTATTCAGGGAAAAAACCCAACATCATTCTTATTGTGGCTGATGATCTGGGGTGGGGAGACATGAGCCTGATGGGAACAAAATCCCTGAAAACGCCCAATCTCGACAAGCTTGCAGGTGAGAGTGTTCGGTTTTCCAACTTCTATTCCTGCAACGCTCTCTGTTCGCCGTCAAGAGCGGGAATTCTCACCGGGCGCTATCCCCAACGCTGTGGTGTCGACTGGGTTCTTTTTGGTAAGGATGAGCCTACGAAGAAAAAACTTGTGCGGTGGTTAGGCGGGAAACTGGCTGGTTTGGGAGTTTCCGACATGGACGGTAAAGGGAAAAGCGACCACCTATTGCAGGATGAAATAACTCTGGCTCTGGCACTCAAGGTAGCGGGATATCGAACCGGTATCGTTGGGAAATGGCATCTTGGAAATTTCGGAGTGAATCTTGACTATCACCCCTCGAATTACGGCTTTGACCATGTCTACTCCTGTGCCATGTCCAACAGCCAGTCCCCGAATAACCTATACCTTAACCAGGAACTGATTAATCCCGATATCTCCGTCGATCAATCCGGGCTGACAGACCTGTGGACCCGAGAGGCATTACGCTTTATTAACGATCATAAGGATGCAACGGATCCGTTCCTTCTTTATCTCGCTTACACAGCCCCCCATCAACCCTTCCACCCCTCGAAAAGTTATAAAGGAAAATCCAATGGCGGGATCTACGGAGATGTTGTCGAAGAACTGGATGCGGGCATCGGCCGAGTTCTGGATAATTTGAAAACAAATGGACTTGAAGAAGACACCATTGTGATCTTTACCAGCGATAATGGAGCCTGGTTTGAGGGCAGCAAAGCCGGGCTCAGGGGGGCGAAGGGGCAAAGTTACGAAGGCGGTATGAGAGTCCCTCTGTTGATCCGCTGGAAAGGACAATCAAGACCCGGGCTTGTGGAAGATGCCCCAGCCTCAAACATCGACCTTTTTCCAACGCTTCTCAATTTGGCAGGACTTGAACTACCCAATGATCGGAAGATCGATGGTGAAGATATATCCTTTGCATTCAGAGGAGAGTCCAACGAAACCTATAACCGCAATCGACCGATATACTATTACCATCTCAACGAGCTTGAAGGAATCCGGGTTGACAATTGGAAGTATATTCATAATATCAACTGTTACATCTATCCAACACCTATCAACCGGCCCCAGACATTTTCCGGAAAAATGGGCATGAGCCGCAGACCATTGGCTCCGCTTGGTGAATGGCCCTATCTCTATAATCTCGAACTGGATCCCTTTGAGAACTACAATACGATCAAGACATATCCGGAAAAGGGAGAAATCCTGCTGGCGATGATGCGTCAGTGGCATGCCGGTATGAAAGAGAACATAAGAGGGTGGTCGAATATATAAACAGTTCCCTTCAGACAAACTGCTGTGATTCATCACTGTGCGCTGTTCCCGATCTAGAACTGTTTATATCAAAGCACAGCGTGCCAGGGCGTTGATGTCAGAACAATTGATTGTGCTTTGGAAGGACCACTCATGAACTATTTTAGGTAGTCGGGTGGTTTATCCGAGAGGAAATGTGGATATGGTGAGAAAGGATACTTCCACTCCTTCAGTCTGCAATTGATCCCAATATAATCTGAACCATCATTCCAAACTAAGAGCCAACCATATCGATTGATCTCCAGGAGCCTTTTTTAAAACGGAGCCAGAAGACAAATCCGACAAAGGTCCAGTACAGGGTTATCCATACCCAGCCAGCAACGGCAGACATCTCGCTGAACTTGAGGATCAGAACTTCCACAGGAACAAAAAGAGTAAGAGTAGCAATAATAGTGAACCACATTTTAAATTTTGTGTCTCCGGCCCCACCAAGAGCACTTCCAAAAATAATAGCAAAGGTGTCTGCCAACAGAAAAGCAGGAAGCAGCATGAAAAGGGGTATGGCGGCTTTGGTTATATTCAGGAAGGACGTTGCATCCTCACCTCTAAAAAACTGTATGTAAAACTCGGGAAACAATAGAAAGGTAAAACCAACTGTTCCGCCATAAATACAGGCAACTTTGATGGTATCCCAGGTGATGCTGACAACAGACTCCTGATCCTTTCTCCCCATATATTGGCCCACCAGAATGGAAGTTGCCTGTCCGAAACCAACAATAGGCATAAATGCCAACATGTTTACCGAAAGGACAATATTACTGGCGGCCAGAATGTCATCCCCATGCAAACCGATCAGGAAGATGAATGCCGTAAAGGCGCTGACATCGATAAAGAACTGGAATCCATTCGGAGCACCGAAGCGAATCAGCTTTCGAAAGACCTCCCAGTTGAAACCGGCAAACCGGATAACAGGTATTTTATGTCGGTCCTTTCCTGTAAAAATGATAATAAAATAAAACAGCGCAATGAATAAGTTCGCCAGAATCGTAGCCAGACCGGCTCCCTTTATCCCCATCTCGGGAAGTCCCCCCTTGCCGAAGATCAGAAGATAATTGAGAAGGATATTCACCCCTGCCCCCAGAAAACTGGTGTACATAACAACATTGGTTCTTCCCCGTCCGGAATAATAGGCTGCTAAAACGTGAACCAAAACCACCAACCCGGCACCATACATCAACACTTCAAAATAGGTTTTCTCCTGAATGATCACTTCGGGGCTGTGTCCTGAGTTGTTGATGATCAATAATCCCAATGGGATAAATAACACCAGGACTATGCCGGAAAAGATTGAAAAATAGATACCTTGCCAGAGAGATCTTGCGACATTTTCGTTTTGTGAAGCACCGTAAAATTGTGCGATCAGAACATTGACATATTGGCCGGTTCCCATAAAAAAGCAAATCGCCGCAAAACTCAAAGCCATGGCAGGAACCGACGCGGCAATCGCCTCAGGGCTGTACCAGGAAAGGAACATGCGGTCCGTGAACGTCAAAACGGTATAAGAAGCCGTTGACGCAACCAAGGGCAGTGATACCTGTATGATTTCTTTAAAGTGTTTCATTAGCTTTTAGAAATACGGAGGGGTAACAATCGGATGAGAAAAATCCTCAATGACAATCCAGTCTACCTCTTTATGGAAAGAGAAGATAGGAGTTTGATTGCCAGTTAGTGATGGGCGTTAATGTCAAGCTTTTCTTTGGATCAGGCAAGTCGATTCACATTTGACAAAAAGTAGTATAGCAATTTGGCACTTGTGGCGAAATATTCAAACTCTTTTAACCGCAATCAAAGAGAAAACTCATTTTTCCGATTCTTTGATTTGAGCCGAGGTTTACTATCAAGAACTGTCACTTCAGGTGACGGTTTAATCCAGTTGGGAGGCGCATCAATTGTAGCATTAAAGCGGGTTTCAACACCTTTCTCACATCAAGCGATTTTTGGGAAAGACCCATGATCCCTTCTCTGGGGAAAAAACCCTATCTACCCGGAGACATTAACTCACAGATTACAAATTGTTCATTTTCGTTGCGATCAACAAAAATTCCAATCAACTGGTTGATTAACTCCGTTTGATGGTGGGGATCGGCGAACCGCAGACCAACTGCTTCGTGCTCGATAGAATAATCCGGATCACACCAACTCTGCTCAACGTCAATTTCGATAAGTTGTTCCGTGAGTTGCTCGGACTCCTGAATCTTGAGTTGGATTTTGGATGAAATTGACTGACGATTCTTGGGAAGAAGCAGTTTGCACCCTCCTTCGCTGACATCAAGTATCAACCCTGGAATTGATTCCGAATCACTCTGGCTGAATATATAAATCGGGGTAAATCCGCTTTCCCGCGTTTTCATCATAAACGTTTCGACTCGACGGCGGTTTCGTCGTTCCATAGCAACTTCCTGGTTGAGATAAAAATTACATCAGTGATCTGTTGGGATTTAATACCGGTTAGGTGAGATTAGTGAAGAATTATAGGTATTTGATTAGGTTATTGTTGATGAATGATGAGATCTTGATAAAAATCACCTTTACGATGTCAGGGAAGGACTCCAGGAAGACTTTGAAGAGCTTGTTGTACAGGTTTTGATAAATTCATTACCAAATGTATATTCTTCTCCCAGACATCACCATAAAAAGACCAATGTCCAAGCCAGAACGATAATCACAAGTAGGACAAATAATTAGTATTGTAATAGCCCACTTCTAATGCTAGGTTTGCCGTTTTTGCTGACTTTACAAACAATTAAAATGGATCAATTCTCAGCCTTTTTCACCTTTTTGAATTCATATCCAAAATCGACCGGAACTCTCCAGTTTTCATTTGCTTTCAATACTATCGGTAGTATCAAAGCCTTTGTCTTTGTGACACCGGGCATTTTTCCGACAATCTCGGTAGCAAACCTGAATACCGTCGGATTATCCGGAGAAAAGATCTGGATGCTGATGTCAGGGTTTCCAATAGAACAGGCGACATAACTGACAATTTCGTATTCTGCTAAGGATCTTGCCACTTCTTCAATATTTCCGGATTCAACTTCAATATAGATATCTGCAATAACCGGAAATCCAAGCTTGTCAACAGTAGGTACTGCTGAAATCTGAATGACGCCTTCATTTACCAGGCGGTTTATTCTGTACCTTACGGATCGTTCGGTTATATTCCCCATTTTTTTGGCAATTGCGGAGCAGGACATTCGCCCGTCATCCATCAACATATTAATGATTGAAATGTCCTTGCTGTCTATTTTTGGCATGTTGTCTCCGTTAGATTTCCTAGTTGGTCAGATCGTGTATTTCGGTATTTTATCGTTTTAGCTCAGGTATTCTTTCCGTATTTGTCTATATTGATATGCCATTTATCCGAATTCGACAATTCTGTCCAATCCAAAGGGAGTTGTTATTCCTTTATTTTGTGAAAGTCATCGTGCGAGATAAGGATCACAAGTGAAGATCGATGTCGTCCGAATGATGGCTCAATGTTAAATAAAAGCAGACCACTATATTGGATTCAGAATTACTGGCGGGACTTTTGACTAGCTAAAGGAAAGGTCTGGATCACATTTGAGTTGTGAAATTAATTATTGACAAATATGCGCATCGTTGATAGAAAAAAGTCGAAAACGGAAATTAAAACAAAAAAAATGTAAAAAAACGACAATTACTCATTTTCAACTAACGAGAAATCAGACTTTTAATTCAGAATAAGAAAGCCGGGGATAAGTTTCTGCTTAAGCTGTCAATACAAGAGGATATTTATTGAAGGTAACACTGATTACCGGCGATTCATTACCTGAACTGAAGATGCGGAATCCTGAAATGATAACCAGCGAGGAATAAGGATCAGTAATTTGAAAAAACCAATTGAGATCCCGGTAATTGAGGTAAAGGGAGAAGCACGTGAAAGAGGACGTCAACAGGGTGAAGGTGCCAGGGAGCAAATTCGCAGTATGATTAATGCCTATCGCTTTTTCTGCACTGAAAGCGATGACAACCGCTGGACGAAGGCTTCTGAAATGGCAAATCGTTATTTGCCCCATGCATTGTCCTTTTTTCCGGATATGATTGAAGAACTTAAAGGAATATCGGAAGGCGCTGTTGTTTCCTTTGACGATGTTTGGCTTTTGAATTGCTGGGAAGAGGTATTCAGTGATTTTCGCATTGCGTCTTGCAGCAACCTGGCTGTCGGTAGTAACCAAACCGGGAACAATCATGTTTTGCTGGCTCACAACGAAGACTGGTTAAGCGTCGATAGCAATCATATCTATATTCTTCGCACTCAACCACTGGATAGCCCCGCGTTTATAAGTGTTTCCTATGGCGCCTTATTGGCAAACATCGGGTTTAATGAGCATGGGATAGGAGTTGCGATCAACTCTGTTTATCATCAGGATTTCAATATTTCAGTGCCCAGAATTGTCTATTCCCGAGCTGTACTTTCAGCCAGGACGATAGACGAAGCTGTTAATAGCTGCATTTTTGAAAACCGATCGGGTGGATACAATTTCACCCTGGCAGGAGCAGAGGGTGATTTGTATTGTGTTGAATGTTCTGCTGCTGAATATGAACTGATCTCCGGAGACAAGGGTTGGATTGCTCATACAAACCATTATCAATCTGCTAATTTGCAGAAGCTGGAAAAACCAGGAGCGTACAACGGATCACACGAACGATTGAAACGAATCAAAAACCTGCTTCTCCAGCGTTTGGGGAAAGTCAATATCGAGGATCTTCAACTGATTCTACGAGATCATGAAAACTGGCCTGATTCCATATGTTCCCATGATGACCAAAATGAACCGGTTTGGGAGAGAAGTCAGACTATCGTCTCGATAATTGTCGATCTGACTGATCAAAAAATCATGGTCGCAGCAGGACCACCCTGCGTAAATGAGTACGTAATTCATGAGATTTAAAACCTTTTAAGAACTAATAAATGGCTTCAGGATTCCAGAATAGAACGAATAGGGAAGGAACTCCGGTTCCGATTATCAAGGTTAGCGGGAATCACCATGAGGTTGGTCTCCAGCTTGGCCGTCAGTTGAAAGACAACCTGGCCAAAAAAGTCAAGAAGCTGAAAGAAAGCGACAATTGGGACAAGGTAAGGAGGGAGGCAGAACAGAATCTGCAGATATCAAGAAAGGTTTTTCCCGAATATATACGCGAAATAGAAGGAGCAGCCGAGAGTTCCGGCCTGGATCTTTGTGAACTGTTCTCAACTGTCTGTGACGAATTGCATTCCGACATCTATTCTTTTACCGGCGGTTGCAGTGATCTGGCTGTAACAAATGATGTAACAGAAGATGGCTCGGTGTTGATTGCGCATAATAATGATATTTTGGCAACACTGCAGGATTCAATTACTTTGATTCACTACCAGGTAGAGGGAGAACCGGAAATAATTGCAGTGGGTGCTGGAGGATTAGGAATAAGTGTCGGATATAATTCTGCCGGCATCAGTTTAACCGGTAATGCATTGTATCCAAACGATGTAAAAGTCGGTGTTCCCAGGATGTTACTAGTGCGCAGGATTCTGGCTTCCAACAGAATCGGGGAAGCAGTTGAAGCCTCAATCCTGAAAGCCAGAGCTTCCAACTACAATCAGATAATCGCAGATCAAAATGGAGAAATATACAGTATAGAGGGTTCGGCCACCGACTATGAACCGATGTATGCCGTCAATGGCTACCTGGTTCATACCAATCATTACACCTCGCCAAGAATGAGAAAATATGAATCCGATCCCGGCGCCATTGGAGAATCTATTGTCCGTTATAACAGATGTTTGCGCCTGTTGAAAACCAATATAGGACAAGTATCGGTTGATTCGCTCAAGGCTATTCTGTCCGACCATGCCAATTACCCTGAATCCATCTGTTTTCACGGAGAAGAAGTTAAGACGACATTTTCTGTAATTATAAACCTGAGTACCCTTAAAATGTGGCTTGCCAGAGGCAATCCCTGTGAAAACGATTATTGTGAATATGATCTGTTTTGATAAGCAAAGATTGACAAATAACCGGTCCGTCTCTTTCCTCCTCCTAAAAGCGGGAGTCGGGGAACTTTTTTGTTGAATGACTCCCGCTTTTGGGAAAAGCAAATTCGATACGTGTGATTTTTCGTAAGTCCGGGCCAATGAGCACGTCCCGGGGCTTTATACGTTACAAGATTACTCGATGTGCCTATATCCCGTTGTTTAAACAGTGTTTTTTCAATGCAATAGTTGGAGCTAGTTTATCAAATCGATAAATACCATGAGTGGACGATGTAACAGAAAAGAAATCTATGACCTGCTTGTGCAGATGGTGAACGCACCCAGTTACCCCGGAATTCTTCGCCAGGAAGAAAAAACAGTTAAGAGTTTATCCGGCTATTTAATCTCGCACGGGCTGGTGCCGGTTGTAACAGAGGTAGAAGAGGGACGTCCCAATCTGATAGTCTCAATTGAAGGTGAGGAGCCGGGTCCGCATATTCTTTTATGTGGGCACACCGATACAGTTCCACCAAATGATCGAACTTCCTCTGAATCGTATCTTGCTTCTGAAAGGAACGGTCGGTTATACGGCAGAGGTACTGCTGATATGAAAGGAGCCTTAGCCGCTATGGCCGGGGCTATGGTCTATATCAGGAAATCGGGGGGTCTCAAGCGGGGTAAGGTCAGTCTGGCTGCTGTCATCGATGAAGAGATGAAAAGCCTGGGGACGGAATCTCTCATCTTAAACGGATTCAAAGCTGATGCGGCAATAGTCGGTGAACCTACCGATTGCAAAATTGCGATTGGAAACCGGGGGCTGGAATGGCTGAGGGTGGATTTCAAGGGGCGCTCCACACATGGCGGTACACCGGAATCCGGAATAAACGCCATTTCTGCTGCAGCTCGTTTTATCTATCTGGTTGAAAATGAACTGCTGCCCGGGTTTCAATCTAAAGTCGATCCTGTACTTGGCCTGCCTGCAATTAATATAGGTACCATTGCAGGAGGTGACCAACCCAGCACTGTGGCCGGCTTTTGTCGGGTTGAACTTGACAGGAGATGGATAAGCTCTGAAACCGTTGAAGAGGTTTTTAATGAATTGGAAACCTTATTAAACATTGTTAGGTCAGAGTATCGGGGACTGAAGACCGAAATATCCAGGATTCCGGGCGGAATGGCTACTATGATTCACGGTCCGGTGACAATAGATCCAACCCATCCCTTGGTTCTATCAGCAAAATCAGCTTTAAGCGATTTTAATCTTCCTGCAGATCCTTTAGTAGTTGTTCCCGGTTGGACAGATGCTTCGCTTCTTTCACGGGAAGCGGGGATACCGACCATCATATGGGGTCCCGGTGAAATCAATTGTGCCCATTCTCCGGAAGAGAGTATTAAACTCGAAGATCTTTACCTGGCGGCTGAAATGTATGTCTCTGCAGTTAAATATTTTACTGAAGGGAGTTGAACCTTCAATTGATCCGAACTATCCGGTCGACTGTGATCTGTCAGAATCCAGATTCAAAAACAACTGAATAACGGAGAAGTCAAATGTCAAAAATTTTGAGACGTGGTTTCATAACACTGCTGATTGCTTTTTATATCTGCGGTTTGGCGCCGATTGCAGCTGCCAAGATACAGAATTTGATCACCGTTTACATGTATGAAATGAAACACTGGGATCCTCATATTGCGACCGGAGATGAGGCCAGGGTGCTTCATAACATCTATGAAACCCTGGTGATTTATGATGACGGAAAACTGAAACCAAAACTGGCAACTTCCTGGAAGCAAACAAATGACGGTCGGGAGTGGACATTCACCCTACGCAAAGGAGTGAAATTCCACAATGGCGAATCGTTTAACGCTGTAGCGGCAAAATACTCGCTGGATCGGGTTAGAAAAATGGGCGACGGGCCCTCATGGATGTTTGAACCGATAAATGAGGTTAAGGTTGTCGACGAGTTCACTATCAAAATGATCTGCAAAGATCCCACTGCTGTTGATTTGATAATGAGCTCATACTATGGCGCATATATGATGCCGCCAAGACTCACAGAGGAAAAAGGCAGTGACTGGTTTCAGGCCGGGAATGCAGTAGGGACAGGACCTTATATGTTGGTATCGTATGAGAAGGATGTGCAGACTGTATTGAAGAAGTTTGATGATTACTGGGGAGGATGGGAATCCAACCAGTTTGATCTGGCCATCTACAAGCCCGTTGAGGAAGCTGTAACGGCAATTCAGTTGCTGAAGAGAGGGGAAATGGACATGATCGAAAAAGTTCCCGTAAATAGTGTTCCTGCGCTTTTGTCAAATCCGGATATCGTTGCTGTATACTCAGATAGTGTGGTTAACGAATTTTACAATTTCCATATGCAGAAGCCACCGACGGATGATATCAATGTTCGCAGAGCCATTTGCCATGCAGTTGATCTGGATGGATTGGTCGATAACCTTGTCGGGAAATCAGGAATCAAGGGGACAGCGCCGCTGCCAGTCGGCATGTTTGGGCATAATCCCGACCTTAAGCCCTTTGAGTATAATCTGGAAAAAGCAAAACAACTGATGGCCAAATCCAAGTATGCCGAACAATGGCGAAAGGGAGAGCTGGAAATCACAGTTTCACAATGGTCCGGAATAACAAAGAGTTATGCTGTCTATATTCAATCCGCTTTGAAAAAACTGGGTATAAAAGTTGTCGTTGACACAACGCTGTGGCCAGCCAGCGAGGATATGTTCAAGGATAAGAAAAGATGTCCTCAGATGACCATACAGTCATGGTGGGCCGACTATGCAACACCTTCCGGCTGGCTCAAAGGAATCTGGTTCGAAGATGAAAAACTGGGTTGGAACTGGGCATATTATGCCAATCCTGCTTATGAAAAACTGATCAACGAGGCCATGTATCTGGAGGCAGTAGATCTGGATAAAGCGGTGAGCAAATATAAACAGGCACAGCAGATGCTCTGGGATGATGTTGTAATGATGCCACTGGCAGACAGGAGGCATACCGTCTTCATGCGCAAACATATCAAGGGATTCAGACATCTGCCTATCTACAACGGTGCCTATTGGATATATAATCTGCACAAGTAGTTTGACACAGAAAACATCATTGAAAGTTTCAGGATTTTTCTTGGCGGAAGCCTTGTTTATCCGTCTGCCGGGTTGGTAGGATACAGGGGAACTCCCTGAAATATTATTGTGTTTTAAAGTGAGCGGTTACGGAATTTAGCGGTATCAACTGTGATACCTTTATTCATGCTATTTTGGAGCCATGGATCATTATGGCGGGCTATATAATCAGAAGAGTACTATTTGTGGTGGTCGTTCTTTTTGTTGTGACCACCCTGACGTTTTTCCTCTCAGCCGTTGCACCTTCGGACCCAGCTCTTTTATGGGCCGGCCCCCGGCCTAAAGCCGGCCAGATAGAAAAAATACGAAAGCAACTGGGTCTGGATAAACCAGCCTATGTTCGATACTACCACTATCTGGCTGGACTGATCAGGGGAGACCTCGGAACTTCTATCCGTACACACAAACCTGTAAAGGAGGACTTGAAAAAATATTATATGGCAACCCTTGAGCTTGCGGTTGTTTCCATGGTCCTCAGCGTGTTTATCGGCATCCCATTGGGAGTTTTTACCGCCTTTCGACGGGAAACCCCGGCGGATCACGCCGGCCGGGTTTTCTCACTTCTTGGTGTAGCCTTGCCGATTTTCTGGTTGGGAATGATGTTTCAACTTCTTTTCGGAATCGTTTTTGATATTCTGCCGATAAACGGTCGTGTCTCCAATATTATCCGATTCACCAATCCTGTGGAAACCAGGACAGGAGTACTCATTCTAGATTCCCTTATAATGGGCAACTGGGTTGCTCTAAAGAGCGCTCTTCTCCATATTATTCTTCCTTCCTTCACCCTGGCTTTCGCTTCCCTGGCATACCTGGTAAGAATTACCCGTTCTGCCGTAATAGAGGTAATGGGTGAAAACTATATCAGGACAGCGAAGGCCTTCGGGATAAGTGATGGACTGGTGAAATACAAATATGCCTTGAAGAACGCATTAATCCCGGTTGTAACAGTCCTGGGGATCGCATTTGCCATGTCACTTGCCGGCTCGATTCTGGTGGAGAGTATTTTTGACTGGCCCGGACTGGGTCGTTACATGTGGCAGTCGATTATTAATAACGACTTTCCCAGCCTGATAGGCGTTACATTGGTTTTTGCGGTCATATGTTGCACGGTTAATCTTCTGGTTGATCTGTTATATGCCTTTATAGACCGCAGGGTGAAAGTCAATAAAAGCCAGGAAGGCTGAAAATGAACTCAAAATTCAAACCACTCCCTGCAGGTAGTAAAATCCTCGACATGAATCGGGATAAACTGGACTATTACCTCTATCTGATATCCCATAACTATCTTTTTATGCTGGGCCTGTTTCTAACACTGCTGTTGCTAATAGCTGCAGTATTCGCCCCGATGATTGCACCCTACCCGGAAGATGCATTCGGGGCGATCAATATGTCCATCAAACTTAAACCACCTGGTTTGGAACACCTGATGGGTACAGATGAGTTTGGCAGAGATATTTTTTCTCGAGTTTTATACGGTGCTCGTTTGTCCCTTGTCGTCGGCGCTTCAATTGTGGTGATTGCAATAATTATCGGCATGCCGCTTGGTCTGATCGCAGGTTATTATGGTGGCAGGATTGATGAACTGATCATGCGCATATGTGATGGTTTTCTCTCATTCCCCATTATCCTGTTTCCGATTGCCCTAGGTGGAATGATTAGTGCGACCATGAACGTAAACCTTCTGGTTGTCAATGTCGTGGCGTTAGGGCTGGTGTACTGGCCTTACTATGTCCGTTTGATACGGGCTCAGGTTCTGGTCGTGCGCGAGCAGCTTTATGTCAAAGCTGCACAGTCTATGGGGGTAAAGAACAGTAAAATCATCACGAGGCATATCCTTGCCAATAGTTCCGGCGCCTTTATCGTGCAGGTGTCATTAGATCTGGGATATGCCATTCTGGCATCGGCGAGTTTGAGTTTTCTTGGAATCGGAGCAAGTCCTCCTGCCGCTGAATGGGGATTGATGATAAGCGATGCGCGACCCTATTTTTTTGATTTCTGGTGGACCACCACTTTTCCGGGATTGGCCATATTCATTGCCGTTTTCGCTTTCAATCTGCTGGGTGACGGTTTTAAAGAAATTATTGATCCCAAAATCAGGTGAAACATGGAAACAAATTCAGGCGAACTGCTCCAGATCAGGAATCTTCATATCCATTTTCATACATACAAGTCAGTGGTTAAAGCAGTACAGGGGATTAACCTGGATGTGAAAAGAGGTAAAACGCTCGGATTGGTAGGCGAGTCCGGCTGCGGGAAATCGGTGACTGCCTCTTCTGTTTTGCAATTGCTGCCCAGCCCGCCTGCAAAAATCGTCTCAGGTGAAATCTTTTTTGATGGAGAAGACCTTCTGGAAAAATCGGAAAAACAGATGCGAGGCATTCGTGGGAGGTCCATATCCATGATATTTCAGGATCCTATGTCCTCACTGAATCCTGTGTTTTCAGTCGGCGACCAGATAAAAACGGTGATCAGGACTCATCAGAAACAGTCCCGGGGTGAAGTTTTGGAAATGGCAACGGAAATGTTGAATCTCGTCGGGCTGCCGGATCCAGTCGACACTCTACAAAAATTTCCCCATGAACTAAGCGGGGGAATGTGCCAAAGAATTATGATTGCGATGGCGCTGGTTTGTAAACCGGCATTACTAATAGCGGATGAACCGACCACCGCCCTGGATGTTACGGTTCAGGCACAGATCCTGAAGCTTTTAAATGATTTGAAAGATGAGCTGGATACTTCCATTCTTTTGATAACACATGATGTGGGAGTCGTTGCCCAGATGTGTCAATATGTGGCGGTCATGTATGCGGGTCATATCGTTGAATATGGAACCACCAGACATATTTTTAAAAATCCCCGGCATCCTTATACACTCGGATTAATGGTATCAGCACCCAGGATTGGAAAGGTGAAGGATCACCTGGAAGCGATAGAAGGTTATGTCCCCGATCTTGGTAACCTGCCCCTTGGATGCCCATTTGCACCCAGATGCGATCAGGCAAAAAATGAATGCCAGCAATCTGTTCCGGGCATGCGGGAAGTTGAAAAAGGACACTTCGCTGCCTGTTGTCTATAAAGAAGGCTATTATCAAGTTTAGTTTCAATGATTGCACGTTTTCTTTCAATTGAAGGAAAAATGGACTATTGGGATCAATCAGGATGTAAAAGAAATCAGTCTAATGAACTTATACATTTTGCAGGTGCTCAAAATGAAATCAATCGTCTCTACTGATCCCCTGGTAAGGGTTAAACATTTAAAAAAATACTATCCGATCAAGACTGGCCTGTTTGGATTAAGGTCAAAACATGTTTATGCGGTAGACGATGTCTCATTTTCCATCGGATCGGGAGAAACCCTGGGATTGGTGGGGGAATCAGGTTGCGGCAAATCGACCGTTGGCAACACCATGTTACGCCTGACCGAGGCGACAAGCGGAGAGGTCACTCTCAATTCGGACCGTATATTTGATTTGGATAAACAGGAACTGAGGGCGATCAGAAAAAAAATTGCCATTGTATTCCAGGATCCGTATTCTTCATTAAACCCGCGCCTGCAGATTCTTGACGTGGTGGCCGAACCCCTCAAGACACATACGTCCATGAAGCCTGATGAAATAAGGGATCGCGTTTTGGAGATTTTGGGACATGTAGGTCTCGGTTATGAACATCTGCTTCGCTATCCGCATCAGTTCAGTGGCGGCCAGCGACAACGGATATCTATCGCGCGGGCATTAGCCTTAAATCCTTCTCTACTGATTTTGGACGAACCAACTTCCGCCCTGGACGTTTCTGTGCAGGCACAGGTCCTCAACCTTTTGGTGGACCTGCAACGAAAATTCAATCTGACTTATCTTTTTATCTCGCACAACCTTGCAGTTGTTGAGCATATATCCCATAGGGTTGCCATAATGTATATGGGAAAGGTGGTTGAAATGGGTCCTACAAGAAAGCTGTTCGGGAATCCAAAGCATCCGTATTCCAAGGCTCTGTTAGCGGCCGTTCCCAATCCGGACCCTGACGTTAAAAATGATGAGTTTATATTGAAAGGCGATGTTCCCAGCCCAATCAATGTTCCAAGCGGTTGCCGGTTTAGAACTCGTTGTCCCGATTATAGAGAGATCTGCTCACAGAATCCTCCCGAATTAAAATCCATCGATGGAGATCATTTCGTTGCTTGTAAACGAATATAGGTTCAATTCGAATCCTGTATAAAATCCGGACTGTGTCTGTAATTTAGATTTGGTTCGTAATAGAAACCTTTGCCCTTTGGACAGGATTCATATTCTGAGTCTTTAACGGCTGAGCGACTCATTGCTAAGACATCGGGTGAGTTGTGCCCACAGCTTTGTTAAAGGAATAACAATTGAGTCGCTTTCGAAATCTATCACAGAGTATTCGGCACTGCCAGTACTGCATGGTCTAGTGTCCTGTCAACGCTCAACCTTTGCTTCGATCCCGTGGAAATGTGGGGACGTAACGGGCACATATCCCCACAGTTCCACTGATCCACAGGTGACACGACAATGGGTTAACGCTCACTTTTGAAATTAATTCCCTGTGAACTTTCCGGTTCTTTTCTGAAAAAAGGCATTAATTGCCTCTTGGTGATCTTCACTGGATACTGTTAGTAAAAACTGGTCTGTGTCCATGTGCATAATCGACTGGTTCAACGCTGAAGTAATAGCATTAACGCTCTGTTTGACCATCTGTGCAGCCAATGGTGGCATTGCAGCATATGACTCCGCTGTTTTCTCCGCTTCGATCAGTAGCTGATCATCGGGGACAATATAATCCAGGAATTTCCAACGGAGTAGGGGTTCAGCATCGACGTTTTTTGCCAGAATCACCATCTCTTTGGCACGGGCAGGTCCCACCAGATGTACGAGCAAAGGCAGGGCAACCCAGTGCAAATTCATTCCCAGTGCTACCTCCGGATAACCGACGCGACAGCTTTCCGCGCCGATGCGAAAATCACATGCCGTAGCGATGCAGGCTGCGCCCCCTAAAGCAAGACCGTTAATTGCGGCGATGGTAATCTGGTCCATCTCATAAATGCTGCGGATCATTTTGGGACCCAGTTTTAGTTGCTGCAACTTGTTCAACCGGCTGATTTTCTTATCTATCAGAACACTCCCAAAATCCTGTAAATCGGCGCCGGTTGAGAAGTTTTTTCCGTTTCCCGTAAAAATAACAACCCGTATATCTTCTTCTTGAGGAAGACATGTGGCAAGGTGCTCGATTTCAGTCATCAGATCCCAGGACAGGCTGTTCGATGAGTCAGGACGATTAAACTTGACAATTGCAACGTGTCCCTTTTGTTCTATAAGAAGATGTTGATATTCCATCATTTTGCTATCGTTAAGGTTTCAATTCCATTGAAATCACCGTGTACGGTACGAGAAAATGCCTGCCTGTGTTGAAGGAAAGCATTTTGGCTAGCAGGTTTGCAGCAGGATTGAAGTTGCTGATTGAAAGCATCACTGAAATGCCTGCCATTGAATCACTGCCGTTTCGAATAACCCCAAGCTGTGATGATGTCAAGTAAAGAATTGAACAGCTTGGTTATTTCGCGGATCTTGAACGCTCTCGAAGGAGTAACGCATGTCAGATTCCTGCCTGTTAACCCTGTTAAGATTAGAGGCAAATAAAACCAACTGGAGTCATAAAAGTTCAAAGGTTTATCGACGATTCCGGACAAAAATTGAGGTTCTGTCCTGATTACAACTGTATCTGTAAGATCGAATCGGCGAAGATGAGCATTGCTAGAGTTCCTGCCTTACGTTAGAGTTTCAATCGTGGTGCAGTACAATTCCGACAGATTTTTCCTGTTAACATTGCAGTAATCTCAAGCGACTCATATGGTTCAGCATATTCATGCTATTCGGTCCTGGTTAAACAAGCCATTTCCATTTGCGGAGACACCGAAATCGAAGTTGGTGACCGCATCGCTTTTTGGGCTTTTCATCTACCTGTTTTTGGCTTTTTTTCAACCCTTTGGTATCAACGGTATTACCAGCCACAAGCATACCTACCTTTTAGGTTTTGGAGGGATTACTTTTGCCGTGATGATGTTTAATTTTGTGTTGTTGCGTATCTTTCTGCCTTCTCTTTTCGATCTGGATCGCTGGGTTGTTAGCAAACATATCCTTTTCAGTTTGTGGAACATTATCCTGATTGCCCTGTTTAACTGGCTTTATAACTATAAAGTAGGAGAACAGATTGCCAAGTATCACGATTTGCCGTCATTTCTTGCAATAACAGCAGGAGTTGGTTTGATTCCTGTCGTCTTTCTTACACTTTTGATTGAACGGGAGTTGTGGATCAGGCATAACGAAATAGCGCATGATGTATCTGATCGGCTTAAAAAACAGCAATATTTCTCCGAATCGGGTGACTCAATTACGCTTGTTGCAGAGAGTCTGAAAGAATCCTTACGACTAAGTCCGAAGCAGTTAGTTTGTATCAACTCGGAAGGCAACTACTCCAAGGTTTACTATTGTGAGAATGGTAAAGTTGAAGAACGGCTGATGCGAGTCCCGTTAAAGAAAGTGGAAAAACAATTGGAGGAGTTCGACACCATCGTTCGCTGCCACCGTTCCTATATTGTCAATCTCAGTCATATCCAAAAAATCAGTGGAAATGCCCGAGCTTTCAAATTGCATATCAGCAACCCCGAGCTTGCCATACCTGTCTCAAGGAGCTTTCCTAAAGCTATGATCGAAAAGATCAAAGTACAGTGAAGTAAATAACAATAACAATTCTGCCAATTCATCCCTCAATCGTCCCATTGATCCCAAATAATCCCACTCATCACTAAAAATAGGCAGCTAATCCCACAGCCATTTACAATAAATCTGTGATTTTTAATAATCCTACACAGATTTATAAGTTGGATTCCGGCAAATCGTTTTTTCTGTTTATCTCAGTTCGAAATCATATTGCGGAGGATTACATGAAATCAATCATGATACTGTTTTTTTTAACGGTTTTTGGAATATTTGGTTTTTTCAACTCATTCGCCGAAGGTGTGAGAAATACAATCCAGGTTACAATCACCGGTGTTCCGAATCAGAAAGGGAAGGTGGCGATTGGTTTATATAACCGAGAAGGCAGCTTCCCCGCCGACGAAAACATGCTCCAGGGACATACCATCCGCGCTGATGCGAAAGAAATGGTGGTTATGTTCACCGGTTTGCCCGACGGAGAATATGCTGTTGCCGTTATTCATGACGAAAATAACAATGAGATGCTCGATAAAAACATGTTAGGAATACCCAAGGAAGCTTACGGTTTTTCCAATAGTGCGCACGGTATCATCGGACCACCCTCTTTTCAGGATGCCAAAATCACACTTTCCGGTAACAAAACAACGAAAACAGTAGTTCATGTTGAATAAAGAACTAAACCTGATTGGGAGCAGACCATGAACCGTTTTAGAAATCAGATGTTAAAAAGCCTACCATTTGCCGGGCTGATTGTTTTGAACATTCTGGCTCAAACAGCACGATATAATTTGAATGCTTTGCAGCCGGTATTGATTGTTATCTGTGTGGTAGTGGCAATTAATCTAATCGCATCAGTTCTTTATAAAACCGTAACCTATTTCATGGTTGGCCTCAGTTGCATGCTATTGCTGGGAACAATTTCCGTGCTCTTTCTCCCGAATTTAGGGCGCTTGTTTCTGGAAAACGTTATTGCTGCCCTGTACCTGGGACTTTTTATGGTAGCGTTGCTGCCACCAATACTGAAGCTGGACCCTTTCACCTATGAGTACTCAAAAAAGGATTATCCCCCCGCTGTTTGGTCGACCAGGCAATTTGTGGTGATAAACCTGATTCTGAATTACCTTTGGGCAGGGTTTTTTGCATTTTGCTTTATGCTGTCCCTTATTCACTATTCGGATTCAATCCTTTGGCAGCAACTTTTACAAAATCTGATTCCTCTGGCGGTTATTTTGGGAATTGGTTATCCCGTGACAAAAAAGCTCCCGAATCACCTGCAGCAGTATTTCAAATCCGAATCCATCCGATTTGAGTCCGTACGGGAGATGTTTGATGCCATGCCGTTTGGCTTAAATAAAAATGAGGCAGTTGGGATCGATGCCGTTATACAATTTGAATTGACCGGTGATGAAAACATCCAAGGATATTTTACAATTAAAGAGCAACGTTGCAGCTATTCGGAAGGAAAACATCAGCAACCAACGATGGTGATCAAGTCCCCCAGCGAGATCTGGCTGGAGATTTCAAATGGTGAGCGGGATGGCGCAGAAGCCTTGTTGAACGGGCTTTATTCTGTAGAGGGCGATGCCTCCTTATTATTAAAGTTCAATGATTTGTTCTCTTCTCAACCGAAATCTGATGCGGAGACAATAGACAACAGGCTGCCCGGAATGGAAAATCAGCCTTTTCAATATGGTAGGTTCCAACCAAATTACATCAAGAAAATTCTTATAATCGATGGAGGTGGCCGTTCGGAAAAGTTCAGCAAGAGTACACTGATGGCCCGAAAATTCTGTGAGGGAGCTGAATCTGCCGGTGCTGAAGTTGAAACCGTCAACCTTCGCAATCTGAAAATCAAAGCTTGTTGTGGATGTTATAATTGCTGGACCAAAACACCGGGGAGCTGTCGATACAAAGATGACATGCCGGCACTGCTGGAAAAAACAAGACAGGTTGACTTAATCGTGTATGTTTCTCCCCTATTCGTATTTTCAGTCACATCCAGGCTGAAATGTTTCCTTGATCGACAAATTCCCAATTTGAAACCTTACATGGTGAAAAAGAATGGATTGACCCATCACCCCGCCCGTTACACTGATGACAAGGAACATGGTTTTGTGATTTTCTCGGCAGGGGGTTTTCCTGAGGTTCAGGGTAATTTTGATGGAGTTGCCAACATCTTTCGTAACATGAGCAATCACTCCGAAAAAGGTTCATTGATGGCAGAGTTTTATCTCCCGGCTGCAGAATTACTTTCACAACCCGTCTATTCGGAGCGACGGCAACAAGTTGAAACGATCTGTTTCAAAGCGGGAAAACAGGTTATTGAAGAAGGGAGAATCGATCAAGCTCATATGGAAGCCGTTTTGGATCCTCAAATATCTCAAGAACGATTTCAATCCGAAGCAGATGCTTTCTGGAACTCTCTTGATGGCAAAACAGCTTACTACAAAAGCATTCAGCCACTATGACCGAGTGTTCGGATCCATATCTGCGCAAGGATAAGTAAAAGTTTGAGATACATCGACTCTATTTTGATGAGCTATCCGACCCGGGCTACTGTGACTTTTCGGATTATCGAAACGATTGATAAAACACCACAGACTGAATTCTCATTAAATCCCGGAGCACAACAGCGTGGTTAACTCAGAAGCGATATAAAAGTGTAAACTGCGGTTTTGATGAAGTGCTTTCTGCACCTGCGACTCAAGATCCTGTTATCGGGTTACCTGGTTCAGTTGAGTTTTGCTGAGATCCACATCCTTCAGGTTGGCACCGGTAAAAACCACGTGGTTTAAACTGGCATGATTGAAATCAGAGCGCTCCAGCTCCGCATTTGAAAAATCCACCCGGTTTAAGCTCGCTGCCCTGAAATTTGCTCTTTCCAGGTGAGTTCCCCTCATCTGCACATCGTTTAAAGTAATGTTTTGAAAGTTAGCTCTTTCAAGTTTTGTTTGGGAGAAATTGACACGTGTAAGATGGGTGTTAACAAACCTCGCTCGATCCAGGTTCGCTCCTGAAAAATCATTCCCAACCAATAAACTGTTCTTGAATGCGGCTCTTTCCAGGCTTGCTCCTTTAAAGCTGACTCCTGTCAGATTGCAATTGGTGAAAATGGCCCTGTTCAGATCAATACCTTCGAAGTTTGAACCGGTTAAATCCGCATTTTTAAACACTTTTCGCTCCATATCACAATGTCTATAGTCTTTGTGGGGCTGGGGCGCGCTGCAAAACCCTTTTGTCAATCCGACAGATGGGACGTCAGCAGGGGGTAAGGCGAGTTGCTGAGCGGGTTGCGTGATGGGAAGTTGCGGAAGTGCTTTGTTACTTTGTTCATCAAAAAAAGGGGCCCTGTTGAACATATAAACGGCAAACACTACCAGACCAATGAACATCAGACGACGTTTTTTACGTCGGCGAGGTCGTCTCATTGTTGGTTTATCAGGAACAATCGGTGGGGACTTTTCCGGCTGCATTTCCTTTCGAACTTGGTCGGCAATTCTTTGGATTTCTTCCTTGGGCAGGCCGGTAACATCATGCAGCGCTTCGATGTTCGCTTCGTTTTGAAGCTCAATCTCCTTGGCTTCCTCTCTTTTCTTATACTCTTCTAAAACCCTTTTTCTTATGAGTTCCTGGATTTCTTCTTCTTTGGATTTCTTCATGGACATGTCTCAATCGATATGCAGGGTGCGATCAATACATTGTTCTTTAAACGTGATCGATTATGGTTCTGCAATTTCACGACAGTTCCGGGTTTATTTGCCAACCCTTTGAACTATTTTTGATATTTGGTCGAATGATGTCAAAGCTTTTTCTTACTGGATTGAACGAAAAGGGGCTCTGAAATCGGGGGTGGTACGGTTCCTGATTCGTGCGAAAGTCTCGTTATATCATATCCAATCCATGGATGTATTTTGATGTCCCTGATCCACGCACCGGCCGCCCCAGAGATTTTGTAAGATTGATTTGAAAAATAATTGCTGAGTACATTGAAAATGGCGCTATCATCGTCAACAATTAACAAATGCGGGAACGATACACTACCGGCGGAGAGTTTAATTTCATCGAATGGTTGAGGCGTCAAATAAAGACCGATGTCCGGAGAAATGGCATCGACCCGGTGTAGAATCCGGGGAGAAATCGGTTTTGATGCATCCGTATGTATCTGCAAAGAAAAACTAAAAATGGAACCTTCACCCGGTTTTGATTCAACTGTAAGATTTCCCCCGGGCAATTCCACCAGTTTTTGCATCAAAGTGAGTCCCAAACCGGTCCCTTTTCCTCTCTCACCGATCTGACCCTCTCCCTGGACGATAATCGGCCATTAATTTTTGATGAGCGCTTCAGAGTTGATGATGAAAGGCAGATTTTGGCGGATGAATAATTGCTTCGCCAATTGTCTTGACCAAACCCAATTGGAAAGCTGAATGATATTCCTGGAGTATTGATTGAGTTGCCGTTATCATTGTGCTTAAGGGATTTGCACAGTATTAATCGATTGATGAGAGCAGGTTGAACGTGTGTATATATGGTACTTGGGATGGTTTCGGTTTCGAAAAATCCATTTCGCAAAAATGGAAAAACACTGCTATTGTCAATGAAACCCAAATTGATTGATAAAAAGTATGATGCCAAACCTCATCAAGAAACACCTCCAAATCGACCTCAGGCTCAAATTAAACCTATTGCATATTGTTATCATCCTTTTGGCTGTCCCTTTTTCGGCTGATGCAAGGAACAGACTTGTTTTCTCAACTGCAGAGAACAGCAGGATGAGACCGGTAGCGGAAAAAATCCTTAAACAGGCATATGGCTCAATCGGAATAGAGATAAAGATTACCGAGTATCCTGCTTTAAGGGCAATAATCTCTGCAAACGAAGGTATTGTTGATGGTGAGCTCATGCGTGTCCAAGGGGTTGAGAAGAAGTATCCAAATCTAAATATGATACCAGTCTATCTGGCCAAAGTAGAAGGGGTAGTATTTACCAGGAATTTGAGTTTTCAAGTTGAAGGATTTGACAGTCTCAAACCATACAGCATCGCAGTTCGAAGAGGTGTGAAGTTTGCGGTCCGTCGCACCGAAGGGATGAATAGAATTATCGTGGACTCCCTGGATCGTGCTTTTTTATTGTTGAATAGGGAGAGAGTTGATGTGGTGATAGCAACACGACTAACCGGTATGCTGGAGTTGAAAAGAACTCAATATCAAAAAATTAAGGTTCTGGAACCTCCCCTCTTAAGGACCTACCTTTATCATTATTTACATAGCAAACACAAAGTCCTGATTCCAAAAGTTTCAGCATCATTGCAAGACATGCAAATGGATGGAACGATTAACAAAATTCGAGATCAATTTATTGAGGAGTTGTTGAATCGTGAATGAAGCTAACAGTCAGGTCGTGTATCGTCCTCGACGGACCAATCCATCCGGAGTTTTCCGCATCACCAAATGGTTTTTACTTCGTTCTTCCAAACAGATAGCAAAACAACATCCTCTTCAATTCATTTAACATTCTGTCTGCCGGAACGTCCGAGCCGAAAATTCTGATGGAATGGACCACCTCCTCCGCGGTTCTGAGGATCAACCTGCTGGCAGTTTCAAGATCTTCAACAGCCAGGAAGCTCCTGTTCATCTTCAGGAAAGCTTCGACCAGGCTTATTACCTTTTTCTCCAGCTTGTCATTCAGCGCTCTGACGTCCCTGTCGGAATAGATCATGGCGATCAGTTCACGATGGAACTCCGGTTCGATGTTATGAGCCGCGAACAATCGATCAACCAGGATGCCAATTATCTCCTCGGCCTCACCAATCGATTGCACCTGAAGACTCGGCAGATTGAGGACATCCTGAAGGATCTGCTCATAATAGACTGCAAAGATTTCAAGAAAAAGGGGCTTTTTATCCTTAAAATACATATAAAAGGTTCCGGTTGCGACACCGGCAGCTTTGGCTATCTCCTTGGAGTTGGTCTTGTAAAACCCCTTCTCGGAGAACAGTTTTCTGCCTGCTTCCAGAATTTTGTTGCGAGTGGCAATCCCCCGTTCCTGCCTTGGCATCCTGATCTTTTTTTGATTCATCGATCTGTTCCCTGTCAGAATTTGTTTTCTCTCATGTTGCTATCAGGTTATCCAAAGCGCTTGGATGATTTCAAGAAAAACATGAACTTTTTGTCAGTTCATTTAATTCGCGGGGATGGAATGGTACCCACGAATTTATGGTTTTTGGGAACAAAGAGTTTTTAGAAGAGGTTCTCTTCCGGGATTGTTATCAGGGAGACCTGGAGCAAATAGCTGATTTTACTTCAATTCGGGCTGTAACGGCATCCGGCGTGGCTTTTTATTTGGACATGTCTTTCCGGCTGTGGTTGTCGTTAATAGAGGTTTGAACTTACTTCTGTTTGAGCTTTATGAGGACATCATCTCAGGACTGATTTGCATGAAATAGGGGTGATACCGGCTGCGTTGACACACTGATTGGCTTTACTCCTGCTGATATCGGGTCTGTTGGGTTAATTGTATTCGGAAGAGTCGAGCTCCAACTTTGTTGAACCGGCTGAAGGCAGTCCGGAATATGTACCGCCTCTTCTTTTGGTTTTTCCTTAAACCATCTGTTACTTGGGTAGCCGTCCTAAAGAGCCATCAGAGTATCACTTGCAACCTGGTATCGGTCCTTTGCCGTAATGAAAAGTTATCAGGTTAAGTGTTTTATCAGACTGTTACAGGATGAGTGGCTGGCCGGATTCATTTTTGATTTGTTCATCAATCCAGTTTCCATTTTTGCAACTCCACAATATTGCCTTCCGGATCTCTGGCATAAACCATGGTGATGACACCTTTTCCCTTGACTTCAAAAGTGACGACATCGCCATGCAGTGTCCCTCCTGCTGACAAAAGTTTCTGTTTCACTTCTTCAACATCGTCCACTTCAAACGCGATATGTGCAAAGCCGGTTGTATTAATCTGGTTGGCTGTATTATTAATCAGTTCATTGTAAGTGAAAATCTCCAGGGTTGGACCCGCTTCGTCATATCCGGGCAGGTGCAAATGCACACCTTTGATATTGACGTTTTTCATATTCACCGATCTGTCCAACCATTCTCCGGATACATCTCTTTCCGGAGGAATGACATAACAGCCAAAGACTTCTTCATAGAAAGCTACCAGTTTCTGTACATCTTTTGCTATAAGGTTTGTGTGTACATATTTGATTCCCATTTATCTCTCCTGACGATATTCAAACAAGAGTTAGCATATAATTGAGTCTTTCAGAAAAACGGTTTTCTGCTTCAGAGCTGTTCTGAACGAGCGGTTTTTCCGCTTTATTTGATGGTAGAGTTTTCCCCCGACAATGTCAAAATTCAAAACATTACTGGTGATACAAGATTTGATATACGGGGAATCAACGGAAATCCTGTATGGATTTCCCAGGGATCGGACATGGTCAACTTATTGATCGTAGCGAATAAGGTAAAATCAGCGGGAGGGTTATCAACCTGGAGACTGAGACAAGATCCGGGATGGGTGCCTTTAACTTTAAAGCTACGGGGAGCTTTAAGTAAGAAATTTCTAGTGACGATCAGAGTGGAGAGAAAACTTTTCCAGAATATTGGACCGGTGAACTTCGATTTGAGAATTAATCCGGTCAATCTCCAGTTCTTTTGTTCTAGCTCCTTTCAAAGCAGCCAAGGCAGCGCATATTTCCAATGCATCGGGTGTATAACCAGCCGATGACATATAGGTATTGCGAATAGTTTCCAATCTGCGGGGTGTTGCGATTTTCAAAATATCCTTGATTGAGTTTATACCTCTACTGGTTAAGAGTTTTAAAATCGGATTCAGCTCATTAAGAGCACACTTGATTCCAATTTCCATCAACACTTTGGGCAGGTTTTCAAAATTGAGAGGATCTGTTTCATGATAGGTAGCAGTTTCCTGATTATGGATCAACTCTTCGTATAATAGGTTGAACTGTTCGTCAATGACGCTTAATTCCTTACTGAGAATCTGCAACCGCCTTTTAGCAGAAAAGTGAGGTCTGTTATCCGGTTTATAAGCCAAAACATGCTCCAGCTCACTCCAAAGTTCCTGAGCCATTGTTCTTACTTGAATTTCAAAACTGGGGCGCTTGGACTTTTCAAGCACACTTTCGGTTAATCGGACTGTATAATGAATAGAAGCGTAACCACTCTCTTTACTTTTCTGTTCAATGTGCGTTAGACCGAATCGAGCTAAAATATCGGGACTGGCATAGGCTTCGGGAGGAGACAAGTCTGACAATTCAAAATGACCGGAGCTTCTAAGCTCTTTATCGATCAAGGGCAATTGAGAGGTAAAGTAGACTATTATTCGAACACCAATCGTATCCTCCATTAGATGGATGCTTTTAGGTGATAACCCATCCGGAAATTGATTCCTTTTACGGAAAATCTTATCTACTGCTTTTTCCGGATGTTTGATTCGAACCAGTGTCATCCGAATAGGGGATGGTGAAGCGGCACCTTTTTTGGATGCGTAGTGTTCCCAATACTCCGGTGCTTTCCATTTCTCCAGGATTGAATCAATCTCTTCCATTGTTGGTTTTAAGATATCGAGTTCATATTTCTCGTATTCTTGTAAGAAATTGTTCAGTTCCTTTATATAATTCATATATGGTTATTATCTGAATTTATTACACTTGAACCAGAAACGCTTATGTATTTACTCTTGACACACTCAAGTCAAATAGGTACACTTTAAGTGTACACATTCAGGAGGGTAATCATGCTTGAAATCAATGTCAAAGAAGCCAGAGGCAACCTAAGTTCCATTCTTGACAGGGTTGAAAAAGGAGAAGAAATAATAATAACACGTAGAGGAAAACGTATTGCTCGGATATCTAATATAGATAACAAGCCTTCTCCATTAAAGAGTTTAAAACAATTTCGAAAAAAGATCAGTGTAAAAGGAAAATCGCTTAGTCAGACTGTGATAGATCAACGAAATGAAGAGCGGTATTAATGGTATATATTGATACAAGTATTCTGGTTGCGTACTACTGCCCGGAAAAAATCAGTGACCAAGCCGAAAAAATACTGATTGAAGCCAGTAATCCTGCAATAAGCCAGCTAACAGATGTGGAATTAACGTCGGCTCTTGCAAGGAAAATCAGAGAAAAAGCTTTGTCTGAAGAAGACGGCAAAGCTGTGCTTGACATTTTTCGTACTCACATTGATGAAAAAAGTTATACTTACCTACCCATACAACCAAAGCACTTTTCAACTGCGATGGATTGGATAGCCGAATTCAACACCTCCCTTAGAACATCGGATGCTTTACATCTTGCAATAGCATCAAAAAACAAAGCCCCACTTCTCACCGCGGACATAAAATTAGCTGAATCTGCAAAAAAACTTGGCGTTGATATGACGCTGATTTCTTAAATTTATGAATCTCTTTTGCCTCCCAACGACCGATGTTGATCGGGCCGCCGCAACGTAGATTGACCTAAGATGAATTAACCTAAATCTCCGGACTTCAGCCCAGCAGCGACGGTTAGCGGTTCGGTGTATGCGTTTGCTTGTATTAATTTCAAACCTGTGACAATTACAGCAAACCGTGGACAATCAAATAAAGTCCTAACCCTATAAATATGAAAGGGATAGTATGTTTCACGAAAACAAAAATGCATCTTCCTAGAAATGCTTTTAATCTTGCACCGATAGCCACAAGTAAAATATAAAGAATTGAACTTGAAAGTAGGCTACCACTGCTAAAAGCGACAGCTTTTATTAAAGCAGGTATCGAATTGCTTGTTACATATTGAGTGGCAAAAAGAAATGAAGGAAAACCAATTAAATTTTTTCCACTAACTAAACCAACGACAAAAGAACTTATCATACTAGTCCAGGTCCCTAAATGATCGTTTTCTTCTAAATCCTTTTTGTCAAAGTTCGATTTTAGATTAGAATAGCCTAGTTTTATGCCAGCTACCAATAATACAATCCCAAATGCTAATCGAATTTTAGTAATAATGTGCTGATAATTAATTACATAAGATGCGAATTCGATAAATAGAGCTGATAGGAAAGAAAACAAAAAAATGGCTAACAAACTCCCTGATGCTGTGGATAAACCGATCCGCCATCCATAACGAATACTTCGATACAATGAAAGTGATCCACTTGGGCCATAGGGTCCACCTATTACACAACCCGCATATAATCCTAACACGAAAATTTGGTTGATTGTCATATTGTTTGATTGCTTTTACATAGATTACCGACATAACGACCGATGTTGAGCGGGCCGCCGGTCGGCATTTGAGCTGGCTGACGGTATGTATCACATAGCTCGAACGACGTTGATAGGCAGACCCTTGCAGGGTCTATCGGTCTAGGGGCATTATTAGACTCGCTCAACATCTGGCGCTGCACAGGACGTGAGTTTATGATGTATATGCAAAGATCGTAAAATCTGAAATCATCGGCGGCCATAGCGTTCCGCTTAATAAATTCGTTCGATTTTTTCAAGCATCAATATCATTTGCGATTTGTAAAGGAAATGAATCCGCAACAAATGCAAAATCTCTATCATTATGCAGTAGTTGAGAATTATGCTCCAAACATATAGCAGCAATCATACAATCAATTGTTTTTCTAATAGTAATTCCTTTTTTTCTCAGGGTTCTAAAAATATTGGAAGCTTGAATGTATACTGATTGATCCATTGGCAAATACAAAAGGTCTGTGAGTACGGAAATGGTTTTTCGGCATTCTTGATCACTTCGAATACCCTGCAAAACCTCAGTCATTATAACACCACAAGTACATAAATCCTCCTGCTGTAATATGAGGTTTTCTAGTTTTTTAACTTGAGATGTTTCTTTATTCGAAAAAAGATCAATCCACACTGTCGTATCGACTAATATCATTCTGAAAATCTCATTTGTCGCATTTCATCCAAGTTACCTTCCCAATGAACTTTACCTCGTAATTGTAAAATCCTTTTTTGAGACTCTCTACGCAATAACTCACGTAATGCATGATCCACCAGAGCGCGACGAGTCTTTATACCTGTGACTTTTAATCCTTTTTCTATTAATTCCTCATCTAACACAATATTTGTACGCTTCATACGCTACCTCCTCATAATTGATATGCATTATACACCAATTTACAGCAATAAATGTGTATGTCAACAGTTAAGTGATTTCACTGACTGTGGTAGAATGTTTTTGAATCGAACGCCCGATGTTGAGCGGTCCGCCGGTCGGCATTTGAGCCGACCGGCGGACCGCTCAACATCGGGCGATAAGCAGGCCCGTTCAGGGTCTACTTATCGTTTGTTTCACCCGCGGCCTTGCTGAACTGGGCCGAAGCAGTAATAAGTAGTGATACACTGGGCAACAATAGGCCCCAAATGGCGATTGGCCGTCGGGTGGAAACTGTTGTTAGCGATTCATTTTTTAAGCTTGTAACAAAAGTCACAGAATTCAGCGCCTTGCATTATTGTGTTAGTTCTCGTCAGCTCCAGTTCAGGGCTAATGCCCTCTGCAATCATGAAGTCTCCTTCACATACAAATAGGTAACCTAATTCAGGTTCTCCCAATTCTTTGTAATACTCTGCATACTTACAAGCAGTCACTTTGTACTCATACGTATCTTCTGTATTTGTCAGATCCTGGTATTCCAGAGCATTGCCAGTAGCATAGTATGGAGTAAGAGCTGAAGTCTTTTCTATTGGATTGCCGGGGTAAAACATGTTTATTTGTCGCCCAATGTCACAATAAAAATTTTTCATTGCTTTGCGACTGATTTCAATCGCCTTATCTTTGCCGAGTTCTTCAACTAATGTCTTGAAGAATGGAATAAGGACTTGAGCTTGAGCCTTCAACTGATCGAGGTTTGATGCTTCCATTTTAAACTCCAAAACTATATTGATTTTCGATAACTTCGCTCGCTAACGCCCGATGTTGAGCGGGCCGCCGGTCGGCATTTGAGCCGACTGGCGGTATGTATCACATAGCTCGAACGACATTGATAGGCAGACCCTTGCAGGG
>JANQGX010000033.1 GCA_028282885.1 SAR324 cluster bacterium | reverse complement strand
AAGTCTTTTTTATCAATATATTGCGCCTTATCCTATTGTTTTTATTATTCTACCTCTGTCTTTTCGTAAGTTTTACCCACATGTTTTTGGTGCACCCGTAGTATGTAGTATTCAACAATTTGCATTCCTGATACCGGCATGTTATGACTGTCCGAGTACAGGCCGTGTGTGAATCGGCCACGGAAATTTTCCACATTTGTTTTCGGATTAAATACTTTTCTCAACAGGATCTGAGATGAAAAAGCTGGTTGCTGTTTTGATATTTGTTTTTACCAGTGGCTTAGCATATGCCGGTGGTGGTTATACAAGTTGGGGTAAGGTAACAAAAATCGATAACGCTTGGGACGGATATGTTGTTTTTTTTACCGGTGCAACCCATGTGGGTTTGGATGTTCCCTGCAACAGGCCGGAAGTGAGAATTCTCACGGGTTCTGAATTTGAAGACAAGATGTTTTCAATTGCATTGACTGCGTTGATTTCAGGAAACGAAATCCGTGCAAGAGTGGATGGATGCTCCGGTTCCTATCAGCAGGCTACTTTTATTGGTATCAGGTGATAATAATTAAAAACAGGATTTTAAGCAATTAATTGGGTGGAAGCATTTAACAACACATACAACCGGATCGAAAATGAAAAAGATAACTATTTTAGTGTCGCTGTTTATAATGGTTTCCTACGCAGCTTTTGCAGATATGGTCTGCGGTAATACGCTATGTACCGGATTTCCGGATATGGTTGTTGCTTATCCGGATGGAGGAATCGCAATCTATCCGACTGGCGGTGTTTTAACCGGCATTTCATGTACACCAGCGAATAACGGTAAAGCAATCTTCTTACCTGATACAAATGCAGATGGAAAAAAGGCAATGCTATCGATGCTGTTAATGTCGGTTTCTATGAGAAAAGAAATCATCATAAAGCATTCAGGGGAGGGAACCGACTGTGGCGTCAACTATATCAAGTTTCCAGATTGACAGAGTTTAACAAACAGAACTTTTTGTCAGATTCAAGTTAGATTCGGACGAAACCCTAGGAGATTTGGATATGAAAAAGACTATAATTCTGGTTTTTCTGTTACTTCCTTTATTCGCGTTTGGAACCGAGGACACAGGATCACACAACATAACCCAGGTAAATATCGATAACCAAGGAGGTGTTTACCTTTTAACCGATGGGTACTGGGGGGCTCCGAGCTGTCCCAAGGCGATTTATGTATACATCCCTCCAACACTCGATGAGAAGTCGGGTAACAAGATGTTTTCACTCGCACTTTTTGCCAAATCAATTGAGAAATCGGTATATTTCAGCGGCACCTGTGCCGGAACGAACGACTTCATCGCAGATTACATGGTCATGAATCCCTGAGGCTGTGCTATAAAACCATCTAAAATGAAATCAATTCTCAAATAAATGAGCCAAATATGAAAAAGTTATTTCTAATTATTATCGTTCTGCTTGTATCATCCCAGACATATGCATACACCTGGAGCTCAACTTATGCAGAGATCAGGGACTTGAGAGTTGCCTACGATGGGATCTTTGGCCAGCTTGTAGGTCAAACTCTTCATTGTGATACCGGGAATTTCAGAGTTGCAGCAAACGATGTTCCCGAGCTGCTTCACGAGGAGTTGGTTTCTTTTTTGTTGGCCGCATTCGTCAGCAAAACCAAAGTCAGGGTGCTTCAAAGGACAGGTGCTTGTGTAAATGGCAACACCGAAATTGTCGGCGTGAGAATGTATGTACCATCTAACCTGTGAGGAATGATGAGGAAGTCTAATATTGTGATTATGATTTTGGTGCCTTTGATTGCCATTACGACGAATGTGTCTGCTTACAATCAGGTTACGGGAGAGATTAAGCATTTTCGGGTATTTGAAGCGGGTTTGATCCAGATATTCATCGATAATCCTCGAGATGCATCCGCTCCATGGAATTGTGATTATGATGCAGTTCGTCTGGCCGATACAGAGGAAGAACTCAATAAATCGCTGATGTCCTTGGCCCTGGTGGCTTTTACTGCAAAGCATACCATCAGATTTGGCGTACACGACCAATTGAGCGATGCCTGCAAAATCGATTATATTACGATTCTGGAATAACTCATTTTCCATTCAAATATCCAATAACCAATTCTCAAGAGGAGGATATGAAAAATCTAAGATTTGCACGATTAAAAATCGCGGCTCTCTGCTTCGTATTAATGGCAATGAGCAGCTTTGGATCCAGATTATACGCCCAAGGATTGATAACTCAAATAATATTAGAATCAGTAGATTGCAATACTGCAACAGCCGCTGCAGCTAACACAAGCTTGCTTGAGAGCTTAATAGATTCAGACTTTTCCATAAAATTGTCAGCAGGTGAGTTTAAGCTTAACTCTTTGATCATTTCTGGTGTAAACAATTTTTCCATACACGGGAATGGAAACTATGGTCCCGATAAAACAAGTATCGTTTTTTCCGACACAGAAGGTTTAATACTTAGATACGTGACAGATTTTCACTTAAAAGATCTCGAAATCGGCGGTCCGACTGATGGTGAGATGGTTGCTCTGGAAATGCGAGGTAATTATACCGCACAAGGGATTCGTGTTATCACCGCAACATCACAATCAGGTCAGTGTCTGGCAATACCGGCACCTCCTCCACCTCCTCCACCAACACTTCCGAAAGGGTGGTTTGTACCTATTTTACATATACTACTCTAATTATTTGATACATTTATAAAACAGGAGTCCAAATGAAATACGGGAAAACCACAAAAAAGATTGCAGTATTAATATTTTGTTTATTTGTACTAGGGGGTGGTTATTCAGGGCAGGTGTTTGCCGACTGTGATACGACAGATTGGTTAGCTTCCGGACCCGCGGTTATTTTGGAAGTGCCAATGACAGCCGATACAACTGTAGGGCGGTGTAAAAAAATGAGGTATGATGCGACTGGTGATGGAGTGGATTTTGACTATTACTATTGTGATGATTCAGACTCTGGATATTTTTACAGGCCCGATCAATGCAGAAAATACAGGTGTGTTCCTGATGAACCAGACCCTTTTGAAGCTGGAAGAGACTATGAATGCAACAGGAATTTTCGCTTTTTTAAAGTTGATGGTATTGCTACCCACAAGGCATATGATGAAATCCAAATAAACGATTGGGTATTGGATAGTTCGGCATTTGAGGCAGGCAACAGGATTGCCCTGAAGGTTGGTGTTGTAGTTAGTGATGGTGATATAATTCCATTTCGAATAAACCAGGATCTGCGTGATCTGTATGATCATGATCCGTATCGTGCGGGTGACCTTGTTGCGGACTCATTCGCCCCGGGGGGCGACTTAAGTAATATCTCCCCTCCAACAGGTGAAAAAGGAACTCTTCAATTTCCTGTTAATATTCCGGCATTCAAAGTGGGCGATGGTGACAGTGTTTTTGGACTTGAGATTAAACCATATCTCGGCATCTATCCAAACGTAGATCTGTTGCCAGACTCAACCACGATCTTTCATGCGACTGGGGAAGCACAACTGAAAGTGGGTTCGATTGTAAGTGTTTTTGGACATTCCACACCCGAATCGTCCCTAACCTTTATTGGCTGGCTGGATATAATAGGCGACGACTTCGCCATAACCCCCGAAGGTCAAGATACTTACACTGTTTCCATGGCTGTACATGGAACAGCAAATGCCGAATTTCTTGTTGAACTTGGTCATTCAGTAGGGAATTATTTTCCTCCAATATTTATAAGTACTGAACCGCATGGGCTATTTGACGGCTCAACAAGTGAAGATCTGATTAATCAGACTGTTGAGGTAGAATTCACGTCAGAATTTCTTGGAGACATAGAGGGTATCATCAACGAGATAAACAATAATGCAGCTTACAGTGCGGATTTGGAAATAGATTTGGATGATTTTGTGCCATTCCTGTTTACAAGCATTTTCGATGCCGGAGGCTACAATATAGAGAACATCTTTAAAGATGCACTTAACAGTTACTTCGTTAATGGAATTCTGCAAGAGTATATCTCAGATGTTTACGGAAGTATCGATCTCGATTTTAGTTTGATTGAATCAGCTTTGAACGAGTTCAATGTAACCAGAAACTCTTTAACTCTTGCAGTTAGAATTGACAATTTTAGTATAGCTGTTGAGGATGCGCTATTGGATTGCGATCCCCAAATTTCTATTGAAGGATTCGATTATGAAGAGTTGATGCGATGGTACGATAGGATTTACTCGCTGACAAATGGATTTAACGAGGATTTCGCAATTACTTTGCCAGCTACTGACGCCCTTGGTGATGAAGAGGATTTTAGATATTGCTTATCCGAGGAAAACTTAGATTTGACTTTGTATCAGGTTACTGTGATGGTCGGCTATGTCCCTGTTGAAATATCCGCAGGATATGATGCTTGCGTCAATCTTGAAGTTCCTTTGAATGCGTCCATGAGCAGAGCTTCGATAGGTGTAACTGGGCGTCTTAACGCTTTAGCTTTTGTTAAAGGAGCGGCCGTATCGGATAATGCTCCAGCTACAGTAGGGGTTTCAGGTGATCTTTCGGTTGGTGATATTGCATACACTAGTTATATAAATCTCCCATTTAATGGGGATGATCCGAATTTTGTAATTCAAAAGACCACCAGGGGACCGAACGGAAAAATATATGCATACACCCGATTACCATATCAAGCTCAAGATCTTTGCAATATGGCGAGTTCAGTTATACTTCAGACTGCTCATGATATCGAGCAATTCGGAAAATCAAATCTTGAGGCAATGAAAACTATTGGAGAAACAATGTTGGCGGGTGATCAGCAGCTTCGAGAAACGCTACAAGAGAATTTTGAATCAGTGATACACAATATTGAGATGAATTTAAAGACGGGTCTTTCAACAGGAATAAGTTGTGTCCAGGATGTTGTGAATGACATTTGCGATGGTACTTTTTGTAGAGTAAAAGACGTTTATGGAATACCAATAGTTGTCCCTATCGGGATTAGTTTTTCATTCAATTCCGATTTTATTCAGATGGATTTCCCGATTCCTGGTTGCAACACTGAGCCCGTGGAGTTGTATTCCTGGTCAAGTGATGAGAGCTGCGAGATGGTGTACCCTGATGACGGTCAGTCGTGCTATTAACAATCAATCTTTATTGTTTAATCAAAAACCTCTCAAGGATTTTCCTGAGAGGTTTTTTTATTTTTACAAACAGAAATGAAATTTCTCAACTATCTGTACATATTCTTTTTTAGCTCGGTAGCTTTTATAGGAATTCAAGAAGTCTACGCCGAATCGGATTCAAAAATTTCAACCAATAGTTGTGCGGAGATTAATCGATCTGCGCCGTTTTTCAAACCTTCTACCGGCAGCTACCTTTTAACCCGGACAATAAAAATCAAGTCCTATCAGTCAATGATGTCCAAAGATCTGAAAGGGCCGTCGACAAGTACGGATAGCACAAACCAATTCAGAGGTACCCTTAACAGGAAGGTATTGGATATCAGCAAAGACACGGCCTTTGTTGGATTTCAATTGTCAAACGTTATTGTGACATTGAACGGCAAAAGAGTTCCGAGTCTTGAAATGCTTTATCGTACATTTTTTATCGTCGCGTACGATTTAAGTGGAATGCCTGTAAGATTTCATTTTCCAAAAGGACTGACAAAACAGAACCGATCCATTCTCAAGGAGCTTATATACACACTACAATGGCATTTACCTGAAGGAATTGAGACAGGTACCACTGGGAAAGAGTGGGATAAACTTGAACCATATACAACCCAGGACTATTTAGCCGATTACAGTTTCTCGCCAGCAGATTGCATCTTTACAAAGAAGAAATCCAGGTTTCTCGGTAGCAAGGACGCAAAGGAAGAAATGGGCAAACACCTGTCCATTGTCCCCAGCGTTTCTGCTTTTACCGCCACATTTAATAAAACAAACGGCTGGTTTGCAGATTTCAAGGGAGCTGAGGTTTTGGAAATCAAAATGAAAGATGTTCCAATTGCCGTATCTTCATCCGAGATTTCCCTGAAAGAAGCAGAGTTAACGCAGGATGAAAAACTTGAACTATGGAAGATTGCAGGAAACATCGCAACTGTTATCCGGAAGCTTGAAAACACAAAGACAGATTCCACATATTCCGCAGATGACGTTTGGATTGAGATAAAGAAGGACCAACTCAAAAAGAAGTATAAAAACACTTCGCTAATTGATCTTGTGAAGAAAGCCGACGAGCACTCCGGGGTAGATAGCCGTTTTGAACTTTTTCAGGCCCTGGATGAAATCGAACAGTATTTTCTGGTATTCCCGGAACGAATCTCTCAAATTCCGGAAATTGTGTTAAAAGGAAAACTCAAAAAAGTAACAAGTCAAAAACTGATCTGCAAAGCTCTGTCGCATGACAATCCGCAAGGACAGCAGATTCTGATTAGTATTATTCAAGATGTCAAACAATCTGAGATTGTCAGAAGACAGGCCATTACCTGTAGTCGGAATCTTAAAAAACCAAATGCACTATTAATAAGTGAAACCTGGGATTTTATCTGCGGATCAAAAAGCTTAAAGCAATGTAAACCTCAAAAGACCCGTGAAACCTATCTGTCGCTTTTTGTCATAGGGGCGTTGAGTTTCAAGCTCAATACCGCTGGTGAATTTGCAAGGGCTGATGAGATTAACAGAAGATTGATTCAATTGTTGCAACAAACGGATGATGAGCGGTTAAAAGATGTCCTACTCAAAGCTTTGTACAATACTCAAAACAAAAGCAATTACGAAATCATTAAACCGTATTTAAGCTCACCGAACCACAGGATTCGCAACACTGTTGTGCGAATCTTGCCACTCTACGATGAAGAAGAGGTGCTGGGATTAATTATCGATCGGATGAAGAACGATGAAAATCCCGGGGTAAGAGGCAGGGCTTTCAGATCACTCAAAGTGAAGAATCCGCCTGATATCTTATCAATCGTTGAAAACTGCAGGAAATCGGAAAAGGATGAACACCTGCTCAAGAAATATGATGAGTATTTGCTTCAGGTTAAGCAGACGAAGTCAGTAAAAGGCAACTGAGTTGATAGCTACCACCGACATTCACTGATCTTTAAACCCGGGCTGATCAGCAATAATTAACCTGGCGATCTTCCCACCTTTTTCCAGGTACTCCCGGGTGGCCCTTTCAACTTCTTCCCGGGAGGCGGGTTTCACGTTCCGCCTCCTTCTCCTGGTTTTCACCTTCTGTTTGAATCCGTATTCGATAACTTTACAGTCCTCACGCCGGACGGTTTTTTCAATGGTTGAGTTCATGGCTGCTTATCGTTTTCAATGGCGTTTCTCTTTTTGGAGGCCCAGGCCCTGATCGGTTTTTTGAACACACGGCTTCGTTTTGCCTCTTTCTGTTCGATGTAGCGATCGGCGAGTTTGAGTTGCGCGTACAGAGCAGCTTTATCGAAACTTCTTCCGATTTCTGCTTCAATGGTGTTTATTCAGAGCAAAATACTCCCGGTTGCAGACGAGTTTGAGAAACTGATTCATATTAACAGCGATATTATCGCTGTAGCTCAAGAGTTAAAGTCTTGTGACACTGCCACCTTGGACATGGACAACAACCAGGTCATCTCCAATAAACGAAATGGAAAATACAGCTACAAGAAGGCACTCTGCTACCGGCCCTTCAATGTATACTGGGCAGAACAGGATCTGATGATGCTCAGTGAGTTCAGTGGCGGCAATGTCCCCCCAGGCTTTGAACATAAAAGACTGTTGCAACAATCGGTATCGTTGCTGCTTGCAAGCGTTGATCAGATAAATGTTCGATCTGATACGGCTGGCTATCAACATGAACTACTGGCGTATTTGGATTCCGGAGAAAGCCGGTTCGGCAAAATCGGTTTCATTGTCAGTTGTGACGTCACCAAATCGTTCCGTTGTGCAGTACAAGAGGTAGCAGAAAGCTGTTGGTAGCCGATTACTTATACCGACGAATACGGCAATCAAATAGATACTGGCCAGGAAGTAGCAGAAGTCTGCTTTATTCCGGAAACCAAAAACAAGAAAACAACCGCTCCGGTATTTCGCTATCCAGCCATCAGAGAGGCTACAGATGTTCAATGTCAGATCTCTGAAACCGGGCAACAGGCCTATCTGACCTCTGAATATATTGAAAACAAGCTTCACCTGGAAGAGATGAATCGTAAAGTCTATAAAGTGTTTGGAATCGTTTCCAACAAGACCGAGCCTGCGGTTGACCTTGTTTTATGGCACCGCAAGAGATGTGGAAATAGCGAACAGGAACATGCACGACTCACCCGCGACATGGCCGGCGGTCGTTAAGGCTTTGGAGCAAATGCTGCTTGGTGGTATATGAGTATTATAGCGCTAAACCTGCAAAAATTGTTTCAGCGATACACACAGCCACGGCAGTATCGAAGATGTCGGATCAAAAGATTATATAGCATCCTGTTCAGAGTTGCAGTCAAAGTCACTAAGAAAAGCCGCGGATTGGCCATTAAGGTTGGACGTGATCTGCCTTTATTCAGCCTTGTAGCCAAGGCACGTCAGAGAATCATACGAATCCGCAACGCGTCAAAGGATAGTAAAAATTGGATACCGGATGTTGGCCTTCAGTGACAAACTGCATAAATCGGCCTACAGCAGTAATACGAAACTATTTAAAAGCAGCCGGTAGTGAACAACGCACAGGCGAAGTGCGTCAAAAAACAGCTTGAGACTGGGCCATGGGGCCCATGACGGCAGTGAAAACAGCTGCCATGCAACAA
>JANQGX010000032.1 GCA_028282885.1 SAR324 cluster bacterium | reverse complement strand
GTCTGCCTGGTGACGGGCTCTCTCATACAAGCTTTTCCAGGCTGCTATCGGCCAACGTTGGATAACGGCAAGATAGGTGATATTGTCCGTGGTGTTGCTTTCATTCGATTGATAATTTTGACCGGAAGGAGATTTGGTAACAACGGTGAACATCTGGACGGCAACATTACCTTCGCGCAGTCGGGGAATATCCATGTGGCCGTAATTCGAGCGTTTCAACAGGTTTCTGTTCCAAAGCAGCGAATCACTGTGCCAATCCGCAATTCGGAGTTGGGCGTGCCGCTGAGCTGCTGATTCACTGATGTCATAAGGGGAATGATTTCGAACCTTATTCTGCGCTTTTTCCACCATCCCCGGAACAATCAGGTAAACGGCAAACATAAAAACCAGAATTAAGATCAGCAAAATAAATAATCCAATTTTAAGCCATCCCGGTATCATTTAATCTCTCCTTTTTTTTGAAGCTCGGTTTGGGCTGTCAAGCCGATACAAGTTGCCTGCTCCTGCAAAGTTGTTATATCTCCCCTGATCCCTGCTTTGGCTCGAAATAGCCTTCAGCCCTGTTCTTCCGTACCTTGTCATAGGGGAAGATAATCCCGTTCATGGTCAGGTATACGCCCGTTGGGAGTGCCTGAACAGCCGCCAGGGCAGTACCGAAATTGAATAAAGCGTCCGAGTTGCCAAAACTGTAAGGAATCATGGCGCCGAAAAGCACGATGGTTTTATCCGAGATAGTATCAGCCAGTACCGAAGCCGTTTCAACCATGGTATCGGTACCGTGGACAATAACGATTTTCTCTTCGGAAAATGAAAGACACTTCTCGGCGATGTTTTTCCGGTCTTTGTCATCCATCTGCAGACTATCCTTCAGCATATGGGTTTCCACAGCTACATCCAGCCGGCAGCGGGCCTGTTCGATCATTTGATCTATATGAGATCTAGTCAGTACCAGTTCGCCATGGATCTTGTCGTACTCTTTATCGATGGTTCCACCTGTCAATAAAATCTTTACCGTCATTTACCAGTCCTTTTGTTAACTTTCCGTTTGGTATCAAAACATCGAAGAGTTCCATTACCTGGTGTCCTCCTGCCTGCTGCACAAGGATAATCTTAACTGATATCAGGATATCGTTACCTTGATTGCTTTTGCAAGCCGGGGCTGGTTGGTGTGCATCAGGATTTGAAGTGGTCCGACCAAAAGAACCCGGGGATTAAGTTTGGTGCAAGCTAGATGATGTCAGACGACCACAGCAGTTCAAGAAAACTCTCAATCGGAATAATTTCAATATCTTCAATCCGCCGGTTCTCTTTCTCACTGCAGACAATGATTTTTCTTCTCAACCGTATCTCCTCGGACAAAGCTTTAATACTTTTTAAATCTGATTTGGCAACCCGACTGGTCCCTTTAACTTCAATTGCGATTTCATCATTAATCAGGAAGTCCACTTCGTATTGGGAACGGCTCCTCCAATAAAACAGGTCAAAATCCTTGAGAAAATAATCTTTATAGGCTAGCAATTCAAGAAACACGAGATGCTCCAAAGCATTCCCGTATGCAACGGATCTGCTTTGGATAAGACCGGTTCTCGACAGGTTGCGCGCAACTCCAAGATCAAAAAAATAAAACTTGTCGGTGCTCACGGCTTTGCGTTTCCTAGTACCCTGAAAACTCGGAAGCAGGTGAGCAATGAGGGTATCCTGGAAAACGGCAAAGTAGTCTTTTACGGTCCGCGGAGGCACTTGTGCATCACTTCCGATTTTAGTGTAATTGATTTGAGATCCATTCAAAAGTGCCGAAAAGTTCAAAACCCTGGCAAAGTTCTCTATCGACCGGGTAATGCTTTCCGCCTGGATTTCCTCTTTTAAATAAGTTCCTACATATGCATTCATATCCTGATCAGGGAACTCCGAGTCCAATATTGCCGGAAGGCCTCCCCGGTTCATGCGATCCAGCAGGCGGTTGATGGGAATCTCTGATGATACAAGGGGATGGAGCCTGAGAAATAAAGCCCGTCCACCCAACAAATTAGCTTTCCCTCTTCTAAGCTTGCGGGCGCTGCTACCTGTCAACACAATCCGAATATCCTTATTACGGTCAATTAAAAGCTGGGCCTCATCCAGTAACCCGGGAAGCTTTTGAATTTCATCGATAATAACAATTTTGTGTCTCTCCTGAATTCTCTGCCGCAAGATTTCCGGAAATGCGCTCAGTTCCCGGAACGTTTCTGATTCGAGCAGATCAACATATAATGCATCAGGAAACAGGGTACGTAAAAGTGTGCTTTTGCCCGTTTGCCTGGGCCCTAATAAGAATACACTTTTTCTCTTTATGATATCAGCTATCTGAATAGTTCTTTTATACATCCGCGACTCAGTCACCAAATTTCATGAAATTCTGTGGTATCGCCACTTATTTTTTAAGAATTTATGCCTATACCATATCAATGTCAAGTAGAATGCGTTTTACAAATCAATCCGAAACTTTCATGAGAAGGGCCATTTTTTAATAAGCTGGAACCCCCTATCCAAAAACCTCAGCCTCTATCCATGGATAGTATTGAATTTCAAATAGTTATCTTCATTGATTTAAATAACACGATAAATATAATTCACTGGGCCATTTCATCAAAACATTGACTTCACAATTCAATTTGATTATCACATTGGCGACGCTTTCATGTTTCCGGTAATGGTCTCTCAAACATGAAAACCACAAATCAGAATGAACGGACGGACGTCAACCAATGGTCTGCTCGGCAAAATTAACATTCTACGGGCGGTGAATGTGATGCCGGATAGGGATCTGGCCAAACTTTAAGAAGTTGAAACAAGAACTTTGAAGCTGGCAGTAAGAAGGAATTTGGAACGATTCCCTGAAGATTTCGTGTTTGTCTTGCCGAAAAAATGGGCTTACGCCATCCACCGACGACATCCACCGAACAGGAGGTAGCCATGCTTTCCAGCGTTCAAAGTAGCGACCAAGCTTTCAAGCCCAATATCGCCATAATGGGGGCCTTTGTCGAAATGCGAAGAACACTCAATAGATATGAGCAACTGAAATGGAAAATGGAAGAAATGGAGTCCGAATATGATGAGAAATTCCGGGTGATCTTCAAAGCAATACAACTCCTCCTCAGTGAAGACATAAAACCAAAACGTCGAATCGGATTTTAAACAGGTAACAACAGGTAGATTTAATGATCAAGTATTTTGCACATAGTCTGGAGGACCAGGAGCCATCCAATTGGCAACTGCTGGAAGACCATTTAAAAAACGTTTCCGGATTGGCCGCTAAATTCGCGGAGCCCTTCGGTGGTGACAAATGGGCTCGTATTGCGGGTCTGTGGCACGACCTTGGAAAGTTCTCCAATGAGTTTCAAGCAAAACTGTATAAAGCAAACGGAATAGAATGCCATTTGGAGACTAAACCGGGTAAAGTCATTCATTCACAAGCAGGCGGTCATTTGGCAACAATCAAGGGATGGAAAAAGGCTGATAGAATCCTCTCCTGGTTGATCATGGGACATCATGCAGGTTTAACCGATTTCGAATCCGATGAAATTGGAGCTAAGTCCCTCAGGCCCAAAATGCAGTACCCGGAAAAATCGAAAGAGGTTTTGAAAAACGTTCCAGATTGGATACTGGATCAAGAGCTTCCTCAGCAAACCATACCAGCAGGCGCCAATCCGTTGTTTTTTATCCGAATGTTATTTTCATGTCTGGTGGATGCTGACTTTCTGGATACAGAATCATTTATGAACAGTGAAAAGGCAAATCTGAGAAATCATGAGTATCGATCATTGGAATCGTTGGATTTAGCTCTTAGCCGGCACATGGATCAACTTTGCCAATCAGCATCCGAATTGCCCGTAAATAAAGTCAGATCGAAGGTTTTGAATCAGTGTAGAAAGGCTGCGGAAAAATCACCAACCGTGTTTTCGCTGACTGTGCCCACAGGAGGGGGGAAAACTCTTTCTTCTTTATCATTCGCTTTGAAACATGCAGTTAAGTTCAACAGGAAAAGAATTATTTATGTGATTCCCTATACAAGCATCATTGAGCAGACTGCTGATGTTTTTCGGCGCATTCCTGGGTTTGAAAATGCCGTAGTGGAGCACCACAGCAATCTTGCCGAGACGAACGAAACCAGGGAAACAACCAGAAATCGGCTGGCTTCTGAGAATTGGGATGCTCCTTTGATTGTTACAACTTCCGTTCAGTTTTTTGAATCGCTGTTTGCTTGTCGTACGGGGCGATGTCGCAAACTTCATAACATCGTCAACAGCATCGTAATTTTTGACGAGGCACAGTGCCTTCCCCCTGAGTTTTTACGACCGGTTGTTTGGGCAATCCGAGAGCTTCAGAGGTTTTACCGTGTTACACCTGTTCTATGCACAGCAACCCAACCAGTTCTCGACTACACTGATGAATTTGATTTCAAATTTAAAGAGGGCTTCGAATCAGTATCAGAAATCATAGAAAATCCCGGATCACTGGAAATGCAGTTGAAAAGAGTCGATATCCAACTTTTCGCAAACTCCCTCGATCCCGTAAATCTCCCCAATCTTGCAGAAGCCTTGATCGGTGAAGATTATTCTGTTTTATGCATAGTAAATTTGAAAGATGATGCACAGACATTAGCTCAACTCCTGTCAAGCGAGAATACCTATCACCTATCCACAAACATGTGTGCAGAACACCGTTCCCATGTCTTGGATGAAATCAAAAAGGATTTGGCAGATGGAACCAAAAAAGTAATCGTGATTAGTACGTCGCTAATAGAAGCAGGCGTTGATATTGATTTCCCCATTGTTTACCGATCGCTGGCGGGTCTCGATTCCATTGCCCAGGCTGCAGGGCGTTGTAATCGCGAAGGAAAGCTAAATGGTTTGGGTAAAACAGTTGTCTTCAGACCGGAAAGACAGCCTCGCTTTATCAGTCAACCTGCAAGTATTTCTCTGGAAATGCTTGAGAACTCTGAGCCCTGCAACCTGCTGTCTTCCCCCAATTATTCAAAGTATTTCAAGCAACGCTTCTGGCTGTTGGGACAGGATGCATTGGACAAAAACCAGATCCTCAATTTGCTTTCCGGTTTTAAAAACTGTTATTTCAGAACTGCGGCTGACCGATTCAGGCTGATCAATGATGACTGGCAGGAAGCTGTAATTGTTCCCTATGGAGAATCGGTGAACCTGATTGATCGTCTACTAAAAGAAGAATGGAACCAACGCAAAACCTTACGAAGGCTTGGTCGATACTCGGTAAATATTCCCAAGCTTCTGGCTGCTCAAATGAAGAAGAACGAATTGATTACCGAAACGGGATATCCGGGATTATACATGCTGGATATGACTCTTTATCACAATGTTTTTGGTTTTACCCCCCTGGACAAATCGATTGATTCTGATCCGGAAAAATTAATTCTTTAACAGAGGAGAACTTTATGCAAAAAAGCAATCCGTTCAGGATTAAGGTAAGCGGGCTGAACGCCTGCTTCACAAGACCCGAGATGAAAGTTGAAAGGGTCAGTTATGATGTGATGACCCCATCGGCAGCACGAGGGATTCTGGAGGCTATTCTATGGAAACCTGCGATTTCCTGGAACATTCTGCAAATCGATGTATTGAACCCGATTGAATGGGAATCGGTGCGAAGAAATGAATTGGGCTCCGTTATTTCGACCCAAAAGGCGAAAACATCAATGAAACGAGGAAGAGGCAAACTTGGCATCTATATTGACGCACCAAAAATGAGGCAACAAAGAGCCGGTCTTTTTCTACGCAATGTCTCCTATGTGATTCATGCCGAATTTCAGATGACTGACAATGCCGGAAAGGACGATAGCGTGACCAAATTCGAGCAGATGTTTATCCGCAGGGCTTCAAAAGGACAGTGCTTTCATCGCCCCTATTTCGGTTGTAGAGAGTTTCCAGTGGACTTTGAGTTTATACCCAAAGAGGCGGATCGCATTAAGCCGATCGGCGAAAGTCGCGACCTGGGTTGGATGCTATATGATCGGGATTACTCCAACAAGGAAAGCCTGCCGACATTCTTCCACGCCTATATGGAAAATGGCAGCATCGATCTCAGAATAGCGGAGGTACGCTCATGATATTAAAATCATTGGCGGAGTATTACGAGAGATTGTTAAGTGACCCAGATTCAGATGTTGCTCCACCAGGATTTGAAAAAAAAGCAATTCCTTTTCTTTTGGTAATTGATGATGAAGGAGATCTTTTCAGTATTAAGGATACCAGAACCGGTGAGGGTAAGAAAAAAACAGCAAAGGATTTCTTGCTGCCTGCAGGCGAGAAAAAGTCATCTGGAGTCAAAGCCAATCTGTTGTGGGATAATCCCCAGTATGTCCTTGGTTTTCCAAAATCGGACAAGGAAAAAGATGTGAAAAGAGCATCTGAATTCCACAAGGCTTTTTTGGATAAAATTAGGGAAGAATTCGGCGACGATTTCCAGGACAAAGGACTGATGGCTGTGACTTCATTTCTTTCAAAAGGCCGTTTTGAAAAAATCTTCTCTCATGAATTATGGCCCGAGATTGAGGAAAACAACGCTAATCTTACCTTTATGTTAAAAGATGATGATAAGCTTGTTGCACAAAGCCCTGACATAATATCTCGAATCATCGACAGCCAGAAGGTTGTTGATAATGCCCAGGTATGCTCCGTGAGTGGAGAAAGAGATAAAGCTTCTGAGCTGCACACAGCCATTAAAGGTGTATGGGGAGCACAGACGGCAGGAGCTAATATAGTCTCTTTCAATCTTGATGCATTCCGTTCGTTTGGGAAAAAACAAGGGATGAATGCACCAGTAGGACAAAAAACGATGTTTGCTTATACCACGGCTCTGAACACTCTGCTTGCCAAGGGATCTCAGCAAAGAATGCAGATAGGAGACGCAAGTACGGTTTTCTGGGCGACGGAAACTCATCCCTTTGAGGATGATTTTTCCTGTTTTCTGGCAGAACCTCCAAAAGGAGAAAAGCATGATTATGGGAAAATACGTTCATTGTTAAATGCAGTAAAGACAGGGATTTTGCCTTCTGATGATGATACCGGTTTTTATGTATTGGGTCTTGCGCCAAATGCGGCAAGGATTTCAATACGCTTTTGGTATGAAGGTAATGTTAGAGATATGAAGCACAAAATCGCTCAACATTTCGAAGATATTGAGATGATTCGTGCTCCCCACGACCGGGAATTCCTTTCTCTGTTTCAGTTATTGGTTGCTACTGCAACAGAAGGGAAGGCGGACAATATCACTCCCAATCTCGGCGGTGAAGTTGCTCGTGCTGTTATGATTGGCACCGGGTATCCCAGAACTCTGCTAACTGCAGCTATACGAAGATGTAAAGCCGAACAGAGAGTCACACTTGCTCGGGCAGCAGTGATCAAGGGTTATTTAACTAGAGAAGCTCGAATTCACGAATCAAATAAAAAGGAGGTCCGGATGTCATTAGACAAGGAATACACAAACAATGGGTACGTTCTTGGTAGGTTATTTGCCCTATTGGAACGAATTCAGGAAAAGGCCCATACAACCAAGCTTAACAAAACCATTCGTGATACCTATTTCAGCGCTGCAACCAGCAATCCGCTGGTTACATTTAAAAGACTTCAGGACTTGTCGATCCATCACCTCTCAAAAATCAAAAACTCTGGAGCCAACACAACCTGGCTGGAAATGCAGATGCAAGAAATCGTTAGCAAAATACCATCTGAAGGGATCCCTGCAACTCTAAGCCTTGATGATCAAGGTCGTTTTGCTATCGGATACTACCATCAACGGCAAGACTTTTTTCAACAAAAACCAGATGAAAACAAAGGAGAATAAAAATGTCAGATATCATTAAAAACAGATATGAATTTGTATTGTTGTTTGACGTAAAGGACGGAAACCCCAACGGTGATCCTGATGCTGGAAACCTCCCCAGAATAGATCCCGAGACTGGACATGGCTTGGTAACGGATGTCTGTTTAAAAAGGAAAGTGAGAAATTATGTTGGGTTAGCAAAAGGTGAACAACCTCCACATGAAATCTATGTGAAGGAAAAAGCCGTGTTGAATTCGCAACATTTAAGATCATATGAAGAATTGAATCTGAAACATGAAAGTAAAAAACTGCCGAAAAACCAGGAAGAAGCCAAACAGGTTACGGATTGGATGTGTCAAAATTTTTATGACATAAGAACCTTTGGCGCGGTTATGACAACGGAAATCAACGCAGGCCAGGTCCGGGGACCAGTTCAGTTTTCATTTGCCAGAAGTATTGACCGCATTTTCACCGGTGAACACAGTATAACCCGAATGGCTGTTACCAATGAAAAGGACTTTGAAAAGGAGAGAACAATGGGTAGGAAGTTCACCGTTCCTTACGGTATTTATCGAATGCATGGTTTTATATCAGCCCCTCTTGCCAGAAATACAGGCTTCTCGAACGATGACCTTGAACTGCTTTGGGAAACCCTTCAAAACATGTTTGATCATGATAGATCCGCAGCTCGCGGTGAAATGTCATGCAGGAAGCTGATTGTTTTCAAACATGATGGAGAACTCGGTAATGCACCTGCCCACAAGCTATTTGATCTGGTGACCGTTCAAAAAAAGGAAGAGATAAAACCGGCGCGCTCCTTTTCGGACTATGAAGTGATAATCGACAAAGATGGAACTCCGGCAGGAGTGACACTTGAGGAGTTGGTGTGATTCTTTCAGTTAAGCTTTTCAGAGGTAATAAATGTACCCGGAAGAAGATTTGTTGATGATATCCGCCCTTCAGCATCTGGCCTTTTGTGAGAGACAGTGTGCTTTGATTCACCTTGAGCAGCAGTGGGCCGAGAACCGTTTCACTGTTTTAGGTGAACTGCTGCATGAAAATGTGCATCAGTCCAAAAGTGAGAAAAAAGCTGACTGTATTATCGCCCGATCAGTAAGATTGGTTTCCTATAATCTGGGATTGACAGGTCAGGCTGACGTGGTTGAGTTTCATCTCTGTAAGTCCGACGCAAAAGGGACTGCCATTCCCGGTAGAAAAGGTCTTTGGTGTCCCTTCCCGGTGGAGTATAAGCGGGGAAAGCCGAAAAAGGACAATATCGATGCGGTTCAGTTATGTGCCCAAGCAATATGCCTGGAAGAGCAATTGAAATTGTCAATCCCGGAAGGAGCCATTTTCTATGGAGAAAAACGACGCCGAACAAATATCTGCTTTGATGACAACCTGAGAGAGGAAACAAAAAGACTCACGGAAAAACTGCATCGTCTAATCTCAAAGGGCGTAACTCCGAAACCTGAATATGAGAAAAGATGCAAAAGTTGCTCTCTCTTTGACATATGCAATCCTAAATTGAACAGTGTGATAAAACGTAAACGTTATGAAGAAATCCTTTTTCAGGAGGATGATTGAAGAAACTACTGAATACACTCTTTGTAACTACAGAAGGAGCATACCTCCATAAAGATCGGGAAACCGTGGTTGTGGAGATTGAAAGAAAAAAAGCACTGCAGCTTCCTCTATTGACCTTATCCAATATCTTCTGTCTCGGAAGGATATCGCTTTCACCTCAACTGATGCTTGCCTGCAGCCAGAACGGCATTGGTATAGCTCATTTCAGTGAATATGGTCGATTCCAGGCAAGGATTCAGGGACCTCAAACCGGTAACGTGCTGTTGAGAAGGGAGCAATACCGATGGGCTGATGACCCCGTTAAATCGACAAGTATATCCCGGTTCATAGTAGCTTCAAAAATCTCTAACAGCCGGACGGTATTCCAGAGAATGTTGCGTAATAATCCTGAATGTGCCGGAGCTACAGATCTCAAAATCGCCGTCGCGGAATTAAAAAGAACACTTGGAAAAGTTCAGAACATAGCGGATCTTGATTCTCTTCGTGGTAGAGAAGGTGAAGCTGCCAACTGCTATTTTAAGAATTTTCAAAATCTGATTACACAGCAAAAGGATGATTTTAAATTTGCAGGAAGAAACAGAAGACCTCCGAGAGATCCGGTAAATGCCCTTCTTTCATTCATTTACGCCATTATGTTACAAGATTGCGTTTCTGCGCTGGAAGGTGTGGGATTAGATCCTTATGTTGGTTTTCTACATAGAGACCGCCCCGGCCGACAAAGTCTGGCTTTGGATCTGCTGGAAGAGTTCAGGGCTTTTCTTGGGGATCGCCTTGCTCTAAGCCTCATCAATCTTCAGCAACTGAAGATTAGCGATTTTAAGAATACTGAAAACGGAGCTGTGTTAATGTCTGACACAGCAAGGAAAACATTGCTCACAGCCTACCAGAAGCGAAAACAGGAAACACTTAACCATCCGATTTTGAAGGAAAAGATCAAGATCGGACTGCTATTCCATGTACAAACCATACTGCTATCAAGACATATCAGAGGTGATCTGGACTATTATCCTGCTTTTATTTGGAGATGATTCAAATGCTGGTTCTTGTATCTTATGACGTGGCAACAATTGAGAGAGACGGAGAACGAAGACTGAGGCGAATTGCCAAACACTGTCTGGATTTTGGACAACGTGTTCAGTATTCAGTCTTCGAGTGTAATGTCGATCCGGGACAATGGGAAAAATTGAAAGCTCGTTTGTTGAGCACCTATTACCCCGAAGAGGATTCACTTCGTTTCTACTACCTTGGTTCAAATTGGAAACGCAGGGTTGAACATTTCGGAGCTAAAGCAGTTTCTTCTCCCGATGATCCAATAATCGTATAGCGCTACCCCTAAGTTCATAAGAAGTTGCCGTTGGATTAGCGCAGTACAGTATCATTCTGAAATATTTGATTAAAATAATGATTTTCATTGATTTGATAAAAAATACGTTTTCTTGTTTAACGAAGAAAACAGTGGTTAGCGGTACAAGTAGCTTAATGGATTGAAAAATCTAACTTTAATACCGCTACAGTCGCTCCCCCCGCGGGAGCGTGGATTGAAACGATACAGCGGTGATAATACTCGATTCTACCTGGAGTCGCTCCCCCCGCGGGAGCGTGGATTGAAACAGTTCTAGGTTCGCTTTCAGTCGCAAGAGACAGCGAGTCGCTCCCCCCGCGGGAGCGTGGATTGAAACACCGCTATTGCCCGCAAATACCCGAAGCAGAAAAAGTCGCTCCCCCCGCGGGAGCGTGGATTGAAACACTGGATATCACAAAGAAGAGCGTTTCTTTGATGGTCGCTCCCCCCGCGGGAGCGTGGATTGAAACCATTTTTTTGAAACTGCAGTTTTGCATTTTTTGCGTCGCTCCCCCCGCGGGAGCGTGGATTGAAACTATCCAACAATGGCTTTTCAACAGAATATTTCAGTGTCGCTCCCCCCGCGGGAGCGTGGATTGAAACAATATTTCGAAGCTTCCGGAGCCCTGAACAGAGGGTCGCTCCCCCCGCGGGAGCGTGGATTGAAACGACGTCGAAGGAGAGATGATAAATATCAAGGAAGTGTCGCTCCCCCCGCGGGAGCGTGGATTGAAACATTAATTTGAGAACGTCTCGGAATATGTTTAAAAGTCGCTCCCCCCGCGGGAGCGTGGATTGAAACTCCGTCTTTGAAGCATGGGCCTTTTTGAAGCTTGCGTCGCTCCCCCCGCGGGAGCGTGGATTGAAACTTTTAATTGCCGTTCTTGATGATCTCTATGTTTAGTCGCTCCCCCCGCGGGAGCGTGGATTGAAACTCATCTGCAATGAACAGGATCGGCTGAAATTCGGTCGCTCCCCCCGCGGGAGCGTGGATTGAAACTATAAACATGAGCGGAAAGATTGGCATCCTGAACGTCGCTCCCCCCGCGGGAGCGTGGATTGAAACCATTAATGGAATGGATAATCCAGAATTACACCAAGTCGCTCCCCCCGCGGGAGCGTGGATTGAAACGATAGGATAGTCAGACTGTTTAATGGGGCAATCGTGTCGCTCCCCCCGCGGGAGCGTGGATTGAAACTTCGGGGGTTAGTTCAACGATTTTATCTTCCATGTCGCTCCCCCCGCGGGAGCGTGGATTGAAACATTCCAAACCACAAGTCCCTGGCATCCAGTTTCGTCGCTCCCCCCGCGGGAGCGTGGATTGAAACACACCTGGAATGTATATCAAGAAAGGCTATGTGATGTCGCTCCCCCCGCGGGAGCGTGGATTGAAACCCACTGATCCGGCTAAAGTCTCTGAATCCTACTTCGTCGCTCCCCCCGCGGGAGCGTGGATTGAAACATCAAGATAGATGGGGCGCTCAAGGAAGCAAACTCGTCGCTCCCCCCGCGGGAGCGTGGATTGAAACTATTTCATCATTTCCAGATACCATTGTTATGAGTGGTCGCTCCCCCCGCGGGAGCGTGGATTGAAACTTGAAAAAATCGAGCATGAAGAAATAAAGTAATCCGTCGCTCCCCCCGCGGGAGCGTGGATTGAAACTAAATTTGATCATTTGCTGTAATAGGAGCAACGGTGGTCGCTCCCCCCGCGGGAGCGTGGATTGAAACTATGAAACGATCAAGATTGTCTTTCCGATCTCGGGTCGCTCCCCCCGCGGGAGCGTGGATTGAAACAGTTGACATCATCGCTCCCGCTGGATTGAACATAAGTCGCTCCCCCCGCGGGAGCGTGGATTGAAACTTCTTTGATTTCCCTATGCTGTAGGGAACTGACAGTCGCTCCCCCCGCGGGAGCGTGGATTGAAACAGTTGACCGAATTGCAGTCTTTCCCGATCAACTTCGTCGCTCCCCCCGCGGGAGCGTGGATTGAAACACAATCAGCTGATTGATACAATCTCCACCTTACCTCGTCGCTCCCCCCGCGGGAGCGTGGATTGAAACTTCGGTGAAAGTGAAAACCCCCTCAGTATCAGTGGTCGCTCCCCCCGCGGGAGCGTGGATTGAAACAAGACCCTGCTGAAGCGCCGGTTAATCGAAAATCAGTCGCTCCCCCCGCGGGAGCGTGGATTGAAACAATAAGTGTTTGGTAAAAATACCGTTGCGCCCAAAAGTCGCTCCCCCCGCGGGAGCGTGGATTGAAACTATGACTCCAAAGAGAAAATCATCCCCTCCGATGAAGTCGCTCCCCCCGCTGGAGCGTGGATTGAAACAGCCCTGGACAGTCGATTCATCATCAAAAGTTTGTCGCTCCCCCCGCGGGAGCGTGGATTGAAACTTTAGCAGCTCTGGAAATACGCATTGCTATTGAGTCGCTCCCCCCGCTGGAGCGTGGATTGAAACTGGTATGAAATCGACGAACAAAAGATTGCAGACGCGTCACTCCCCCCGCGGGAGCGTGGATTGAAGCCTCGCTGGGTATATTTAATTTTTTCCAACAGATCGTCGCTCCCCCCGCTGGAGCGTGGATTGAAACTATGACAATACTTCGATTGAGGCGATAAGACGGCGTCGCTCCCCCCGCTGGAGCGTGGATTGAAACTCCATAAATACCAACTCTCGCCATATGGGCCTGGGTCGCTCCCCCCGCGGGAGCGTGGATTGAAACTCCGCTTGCTGAATGGTTTTCCAGAATGATAACTCGTCACTCCCCCCGCGGGAGCGTGGAATGAGACCAGATAAAAGAATCATTATTATTCTGACCTTTATGTGTGGCTTCTACTGCAGTAGGAAGGGCTGCATTTTCTGTTGACATTTTAATTAGAAATTGCCCCCAAAATCTTAGCAATCCCGAGCAGGAAAGCTCCTGTAAATACCTTTTGAGGTTCTGGAGCTTTTCCTGTACCATGAAGCCTGATCCAAATGGATAATCACCCCTGGCATTTGATTGATTATCGGTTTATCCAAAACAATTCAAAAACCGACCTGAAAACCAATAGTCCAAACAAATGGAGAACACCAGAATTCTGATAGCTGCAGAAGATCCGTATACTTCCGCTGAATTGGAAATCAGTTTGAAAAGTCTGGGTTACAGTCAAATCGTTTTGGTTGACAGCGGTGATGCCATTATTAACCTGGCTGATCAGGAAAAACCCGACCTTATCCTGATGGATCTGGAGCTGAAAGGACCGATCAAAGGAGGTGACGCGGCCGGAATCATTCTTTCCAAATCGGATGTACCGATCATCTTCTGCCTTTACGATAGAGACATTGATCAGATTGAGAAGGATAAAATCCCTACCAGTTATGGATTTCTGATAAAACCCATCCGTGACCAGGCTGTCAAAGTGACCGTGGAAATGGCTTTGCGTATGGCAAGCATGGAAGCCGAAAGAAGACTGGCGGAAGACACCTATCAACACATGTTTATGAATTCGCAGGTCGGCATGTTCAGATCATCGATTGGCGATGGATATCTGGTGGATTGTAATGACCGTTTAGCCCATCTTTTTGGTTACCAAAACCGAGAAGAGATGCTGTCTGACAATTTTAATATAATCGACAGATATGTCGATCCCGGAACCAGGGAAAGAATGGCATCCGAACTGATAGCCAAAGGACAGATTTCCAGTTTTGAAGCTCGATTTTACCGCAACGACAGTTCTATCATGTGGGTGCGATATTCCGGGAATCTGATTCCGGAGAAAGATTGGTTTCATGGAGTGGCAGAAGAGTGCACTGAAATTAAGGAAGCACAGGAAGAGTTAAGGCTCAGCCAGTTAAAAATGAAAAACTTCATGGACTCGGCTGTGGATGCGAGCACACTCTGGGATACTGAACTGAACCTGGTGGATATGAATCTGGCTGCCCTTGCTTTGAGTCCCCCGGGCACCCTCAAGGAAGACCTGGTAGGGAAAAACATACGAACTCTCGTTCCGGGTATTGAAGAGAGAGGGCGGTTGGAAGCCTACAGGAAGGTGATGGAAACGGGTGTTCCCCACCACTACGAAACGGATGAAGTCAATCTCAGCTACGGAAAGATGCATCTTTATGTTCGAGTATTTAAGGTGGACGACGGCCTGGGAATCACTGCAAGCGATATCTCCGAGCAAAAAAAAGCGGAAGAGAAGATTATTCAATTGCGCAACTATCTCTCCAACATCATCAATTCCATGCCATCCATCCTGGTAGGCGTAGATAACGATGGAAATGTGACCCAGTGGAACAAGGCAACAGAAAATCGCACCGGCATCGAAGCCAGTGATGCCCTGGGGAAAACCCTGGAATCGCTTTTTCCAAGGTTAGCGGAGGAGTTCAACAAGATTTCCGAAAGTATTCGCACCCGTAGTGTAATCCAGGAACGAAAAAAGAAAGTAGCTGACGGCAGCAAGCTTCGTTATGAAGATATCACCATCTACCCCCTGATCACCAACGGAACCGAAGGTGCAGTTATCCGAATTGACGAGGTGACGGATAAAGTGCGTATGGAAGAGATGATGATCCAAAGCGAAAAAATGCTCAGCGTTGGTGGTCTCGCAGCCGGGATGGCACATGAAATCAACAATCCACTGGCCGGGATGATACAAACCGCGAATGTAATGAAGGAGCGGTTAATCAATATCTCCATGCAGGCCAATCAGAAGGTTGCGGAATCGATCGGCATTGATCTCAGGGATATCAAAACCTATATGGAAACCCGGGGTATCCCCACTATGATTGACGCGATCAATGAATCCGGGCAGAGAGTCTCTGAAATCGTCTCCAATATGCTCAGTTTTGCACGAAAGAGCGATGATCAGAAATCGTCCCACTATTTACCACAATTACTGGACAAGACCCTGGAACTGGCGGCTGCCGATTATAGTCTGAAAAAGCATTATGATTTCAAAAAAGTGCAGATCGTAAAGGAGTATGAAGAACATATACCCCCGGTACCCTGCGAAGGAGCCAAAATTCAGCAGGTTATTCTCAATATCCTCAGTAACGGAGCGCAGTCCATGCAGAAATCTGGGACAATCAATCCGACCTTTATCCTCCGGATCGGATTTGAGAAAGAACGGAAAAGGATCTGTTTGGAGATCGAGGATAACGGTCCCGGAATGGATGAGTTCACTCGCAAGCGGGTCTTCGAACCCTTTTTCACTACCAAGTCAGCAGGATTAGGAACCGGTCTCGGATTGAGCGTCTCGTATTTTATTATTACTGAAAACCATGGTGGTGAGATGGTCGTTGAATCCGAGCCGGGAAAGGGAGCTAAGTTCATTATCAAACTGCCCACCGGTGGAAAGCCCAGGAAAAAAGCCGGGGACAGGGATTAACGACTCTCTTTTACCAGAAAAAGCATCATGGCTGCACTACAGAGTCCGATGCCTGCCGTCACCAGGGATGCCATTGCCAAGGTAAAAACACCGGTCAACAAGCCTATCAGAAAAGGCCCTGAAGTGTGCCCGCTATCGCCAATCAAACGCCAGACTCCCATAAAACTGCTTCTGTCATCTGCCGGAGAGAAATCTGCTCCCAGGGTCAGGAAAATTCCACTCCCCAGCCCGTTTCCCAGTCCTGCGACCAAAACCACCAATAGCAGGCTTGTGAAATCATAACTGAGAGGGATTAAAGCGAACGAGAGGCCCAGGATGGCAATACAGGGTACAGCAGTCCATTTTCTGCCATAGCGATCCATAACGACACCAACCGGGTAAAACATGGCCAGTTCCAGTCCCATGGAAATACCGGTGATCAAGCCGATTTGGGCAACATCCAATCCAATCGAGTTCCCCCAAAAAGGCACAATCACAATCCGTGCTGCGCGTAATAACTGCAATCCGATCAGTGCGGAACCTGCTGTTAAAAAAACCTGCCGGTAACGCACCAGAATCGAACCGATCGCCTTGAAAGGGTTTCCATGGTGTATAGCTGTTGCACTTTTGCGTGAGGCAGCGAGATAAGAAACAAAGAGAAGAGAGCTTCCGGTAAAGATACCGGCGATGACCAGGGTTGTACCGAAACCGAACGATCTGGCCAGGTATCCTCCGAGCACGGGACCTGTCAGCATACCCACACGCATCATGCCGCCTACCGTGGCCATGGCTTTTCCTCTCTCGGTGTCGGTGGCATCGGCAATATAGGTCATTCGACAAATCATAACCAATCCCCGACCCGCACCCAGAAAAAAACCGGCGAGGCCGAGGATGAATGCCGTTCCAATGAGACCTGCAACAATCGCTGAAGTAGCGGAAAAGATAATACCCATCATCATGGCCGGTTTAATACCAAGACGGGATACCAGCACTCCCGAGGGCAAATCGGAGGCCAGGGTTCCCGCCCCAAACATTGCGAAAATAAGACTGGCTGTGGCATACTCCCCGGTCAGCTCTGCAGCTAAAAGAGGAATAACCAGTAAAATCATGCCCGTTCCGATGGACATCAGGATAGAGGGAAGATAAATGGGCAAAATCAATACCTTGATGATCGATTTGCTTTTTTCAGACTCTCCTTCTGATTTTTGTATCGCCCTGTGACAGTCCCCTGCCGAATTCTTCCGCGATGAATCCTGCACCAGCGTTGTCTGGTTACGAATATCTGTTTCCTGTTTTCTCAATTGATTACCTCGCCGCCGGAATGACGGCCTGCTATGTATCATTATCTCCCGGGTTTCCTTAACAGTGATCAATCCCGGGAATAGGATATTCAACAACAGATCACTCCAGTCAGAATGATCCCCCTGTTCGGGCTTGTCAAGGTCGACCCGGTTTTTAAAAACGAAGAAGAGATTGTAATCGGACCGATTTATCTTCCGGCATCATGTTTACTCTCGACGACAAATCCCCATGAACGCAGACATTGGGAGATCCGTGATTCACCATGGTGGTTCCTCCGATCTACCGGTTTTGGTTTGAAAACTGGCTCGGCAGAACCATGTCTGCCGGACTGTCTTCAAGGGTAAACGTTTACATCTTATTTTGACCGGATATCTTGTATTTTTTAACCCGACAGAGGTAATTCCATATTACCAGATAAAACGTATCAAGGACGTAAATTTGAATTTATACAGGGTATAAGCTATCCGTTGCTATGGTTATGATGCTTGGGATATGTGATTTATACCACTTGACGATTCAAAGGGGTTACGATAATAAGACGTAAACGTTTACGGTTTTTATTTTTTTAAAACCATGAGATTTTCGAATTTAAAAAGTAAAATATGGCCATATTGATTTTTATGAGAAGCCTGAAATGGGGCGGGTTGCCTGCCGGTCTGCTGTTATTGTTTCTTGGCACGTACAGTCCATCAACGATGATTTCTGTTCTGCTTTATGTTCCCGGCAGCGGTCTTGCGGTGCTCGGCATTCTGCTCCTATATCAGTTCTTTCGTGGAAACAGAGCCTGGATTAATCCCGATTTGAATCTTCAAAGCTGGGTGGCGGTACAGGATGGATCGCACAATTCCAACACTGATATGATTTATTGGAATGACGCGTTTTATATGATTCATGCCACTTCACCCTTTCACCTGGCCAGCAGTAGTTGTCACCTGGTGATTCGGAGATCCGAGGACGGGTCCGGGTGGGAAGAGATATCCCGCTTGGATGGAGCCGGTCAGGATATTCGCGATCCCAAATTTGCTGTGATCAAAGGTAGGTTATTTGTCTACGCCCTGCTCAATATTGCCATGAATCCGGAGCCATATAAAACGGTTTATGCCTGTAGTGAAGATGCGATCAACTGGACATCTTTCAAAAGCCTGGAACATGAAGGCTGGTTATTCTGGAGACCCAAAACCCGGGATGGTAAAACCTGGTATCTGCCGGCCTATTGGTGGGAACATGGTAAATCGGCCCTGTTTCGGTCTGAAGACGGTATAAACTGGGAGTATGTCTCCGAGATCCATAATGGCGGCAGAAACGATGAAACCGCCATCGAGTTCATGGAGGATGGCAGTCTGATAGCCACTGCCCGATTGGAATACAGCGAAATGCTGACCGGAGACATCCGGGGTTGCACCCAGGTTTCCGTGGCCTCTCCTCCCTATACTGCCTGGCAGGCATCCACCAAGTGTTACCTGACCCGCCTGGACGGTCCCTGTCTTTTTTCCTATAAAGAGAAAATCTACGCGGTCGGACGATATCAGCCCAGAACCACTGGCCTGATAAGCCGCCAGGGTAGCTGTTTTACTTCCAAAAGAACCTCCCTTTTCCGGGTCAGGGAAAAAGGACTGGAACGTCTGACGGATTTTCCCAGCGCCGGTGATACAGCCTATGCCGGCGTCGTGGTCAGAGGAAATGAGCTGACAGTGTGTTATTACACTAATGACATCGATAGGGATTTTATCTGGCTTGACGGCATGCTTGAACCCTCCGACATCATGATAGCCAGGCTCAATCTGGATCTTCTGGATTGAGACCTGTCAGGAATCAAATGAACGTTGTCGACAGATATCGATGAAATGTAATTAACTTCGGGTTTCTGTCGCACTTGGTTGATCAGAAATCCTGCAAAACCAGGGGACTCAGGTAAGTGAACGGTGTAAGCGAGGGCCGTTATATCAATTCATGTTCAGACAATAGTGGTAGGATTTGTCCTTGTTAATCATATGGCCGATCACGAGATCGTGGCAGACAAATCTCAGAAGGTGATACGCATCCAAGTCATCTTCAGAAAAGCGGCGGATGTTTTGTTGCAGTTCTTCCGTAAATCTTCGATGCTCCTCCGCATGACTGTCCAGTAGCGAAAATTGATGATCACGCAGGATCTTTTCCTCATCCTGGAAATGCCTTAAGGTCAGACTCAGGAGTTTATCAAGCTCGCTTTTGAGAATCGCGGTCTCACTATTGTTCATGATCGCATCAATGATCAGGTTCGACTGTTTAATCAGGCCCCTGTGCTGGGCGTCAATCAGGTCGTTCCCTGAACTGAACTCCTCTTGCCAGTTGATACTGAAAACCTGTTGAATGGTATCCATTGACTTCTCTGTTACCCGATCCAGGGGATGGATATCCACTCGATTACGACCGTTTTCCTTGGCCATGTACAGGGCCTCGTCTGCCCGTTTGAACCACTCTTCAAATGACTCGCGTGGGTGGTAAGTCGAGATCCCGGCACTGATAGTGACGGTGCCAATCTTGTCAAACCGGCGGTTCATTATCGTCCGACGAATTTTCTCCGCCTGGATCGCGGCATTGTCAGCATTGGTGTGACTGGCGATGATGACAAACTCTTCTCCACCCCAGCGGGACACGGAATCGATTTTCCGGCAATTCTCCCTGACAAGATCGGAAAAGCCGACCAAAACCTTGTCCCCTACATCGTGTCCACAGGTATCGTTCACCTTTTTGAAATGATCGATATCCAGGATGATCAGACTCACCGGTTGACCAAAACGGTTGGTTCTTTCCATCTCCCTGTTGATGATCGGCATCGCGGCCCTTCGATTCAAAAGCCCTGTAAGGGTATCGGTCATGGAAAGGCGTCTCAATTCGTCATGGTTCTCCGCCATCTTGACGTGTACCCGGTACAACTCCTCTTCCGCCTGTTGCATATTCATCATTAGAAAAATGATGTTAATTCCGACCTCGGCTATTAAAGCGATCAGAAAATGCGTCGAATGTCGCGGTCCCGCTGTAAAAATGTTTATCTCCGGATGAACCAAACAGTCCAGAGCCCTGATCATCAGACTCGATCCCCTGATCAGGATAAATCCCGCAGCAAAATAATAGAGATATCGATTTCGCGGAGAGCGCTTTTGGATCAGTTTTCTGGCAAAAGCAAGAGCCAGTAAAAAGAGGGTGATACTGACAACCAGACTGCGGACGCCGATGTGGTCGATAAACCGATAAAAATAGAAGCAGACCAGGCAGACAACCAAAGGAACCAGGTAGATGGACTTTGCCAGGGTTTTATTACCGACAAGCCGGTAAATGGCGTCCAGCCTTAAGACAACGGACAGGATAATTAATCCGTTGGCTAGCAAAATGCTAAGGCCGGTGGGGATTGTACCGCGCATAACCAAAAACAGGAATCCGAGAGCGTGAAAGAGGATGCCGACGGTCCATAAACGAAATCCGGCCTGGGTTTTCCGACCCACCATGTAAAACGAGAAAGCCATACAGAAAAACAAGGCGATGATGACGTTGCAGATCATCAGTGTCTTGATGTCAAGGGTCACAATCCCTCCGTGAAATGCTAAGGTTTTCTTCTCCGATTCTATGATTACGGTTAAGGTTGGATTTATCGCATCTGGTCCCGATAGTATGACAGGTCAATTGGACTCTCGGTATTTGTTGAGTCAATTTCAGCGTCTCCTTCTCCCGGGTTTATAGATGCGGATCAATCATTGACAATAGTAGGCAAAAATTATGGGAGTGATTCGATTTCAATTTAACCATCTGAATTCATATCTGTTCCCTGTTTGCTCCCTGCTTTTTTCAACTCCTGTTGGCAACTCGAATCAAGATTACCTGTAATCAAAATCGGGAGTTCGGGTGATTTCAATGCACGATCTCTGATAAATTCCGGCAAATTAGAGAATTTCCCTGCTGATTTTCAGTGCAATTTTTCAATATTTCAAAGGCTTATACAAGAAAATTGGAAAGCCTTGACATGAGCTGGATATTTACTGTATACAATCCGTATATTTTTTGAATAAGACAACAAGTCTACCTATTCAGGGGCGTTATGAAGAGAAGAAAACTGATTATAGACACCGATCCCGGGGTTGATGACGCGTTTGCCATCATCACCGCGCTGAGTTCATCACAGTTTGAGGTCAAGGGCATAACCACCGTTGCCGGCAATAAAAGTTTGGAATATGTGACTGTGAATGCCATGAAGCTGATCAGGTTGATGAGAGCGGATTGTAAGGTTTACCCGGGCTCCATTGCCTCCCTGAAGGATCTTGAGAGTGCTACAGGCGAGTTAAAGGACGCCGGCAACACCCACGGATCAGACGGCTTGGGTGATGTAGACCTCTCCTTTGATGAAGCAACCCGATCGGATACGCATGCTGTTGATTTTATCATTGACACGGTCAGACAGAACCCCGGGAAAGTCGAGATTCTGGCTATCGGCCCGGTGACCAATATCGCCCTGGCGATCAGGAAGGAACCGGAGGTAATGAAAACGGTTAAAACCATCTGGTCCATGGGAGGTGGTGTTCATCGGGGCAACATGACGCCGGTATCCGAGTTCAACTACTGGTTCGATCCCGAAGCAGTGGAAGTGATGTACGGTATCGGCACTGATGTTGATATTTACATGTTTGGCCTCGATGTTACCTACAACACGTTTTTCACTATGAACGATCTCTTTTTTCTGAGACAGGAAGGAGGAGAGATCGGGCGGATCATGTATGACATGACCCTGGCCTACGCCGGGTCCTATTGGTCGAACCGACGAATAACCGGGGCGGTGATACACGACCTGGTGCCCATTATCTATGCCATCGATCCTGGTATCAGTAAACCGGAAGATGTCTATCGAAGCGCTTTGACGGTCTGTTGCGAACCCGGTTTGACACAGGGGCAGACCATTGTAGACCTGGTCGACCGATTCAATTTCACCAAAAATGCTTATGTCGTTATGAATGCCGATAGTCGCAGGTTCAAGGAGTTGTTTATTGAGATTGTTTTTGGAGATGTGGTCGACCTGTATCGAAAGTTTGTAAGAAGCTGACGGGCGGGAGTCGCTCAAAGCCCGTAGCAGTTCTCAAGCAATCGGGATCATGCTCAATGGCAAGCAGGTTGGTTTGAACATGATTTCGATTGCTTTTAGTCCGCCGAAACGGTGCGGGGTGGGAATGCGAACCGTTCTTCATTTCGGCGTTGGTTGCACGCCGTTCTCCGGCGTTTTGTAAGGAGAGTTTGTCAATTGTGGAATTGACACTTTTTCGAATGTTAATTTTTTGAGGAGAAGAGAGATGCTGAAAAAACTGGGAATGATGACAACACTGCTGATTCCGATCTGTATTGCCGTAAACGTGGTCGGGGGCTATATTGTAACCCTTTTGAAACTGCCGCTCTATCTGGACGTCATCGGGACGATTCTGGCAGGTGCTTTAACAGGCCCAATCGGTGGCGCTTTGGTCGGATTGGTGACCAACCTGATTACCGGTATTGGAAACCCCGTTTTGATACCTTTTGCGGTTGTTAACATTGCTGTTGGTATCGTGGCCGGTCTTTGTGCCAGAAAAGGCTGGTTTACCACCTTCAAGATGACTGTCGTAACCAGTATCCTGATCTGGGCCATTGTGCAGGTAACCGCGGTTCCCATGACTGTCATCCTGTTCGGTGGAACGGCAGGTGGCGGTTCTTCCGTTATCACCTCCTTTTTCCTGGCATCCGGTAAGGGAATCTGGGAAGCTGTTTTCAGTCAGAGTATTATTGTTGAGACCGTTGATAAATTGCTGGCGACCTTCATCGTCTATTTCGTTATTAAACGAATCCCGGAAAGCACATTGATCAAGTTCAACCTGGGTTCCCGATATGTTGAGGAAGCAGCCTAGGGATCTTCATCAGCCGGGAGCGATGTTTGCTCCCGGTTGTATAACAAGGAGTGTCAGGTAATGAATAGGAAGGGAGTTTTATCGGGCCTTTACCCGATGACAAAATTAACTGTTGTCTTCTTCGTCTGTCTTTCGGCCTTTATTGCCGGGGATTTTCGGTTCGGCTACTTTGTGGTGTTTCCCTGTCTGCTGATTCTGGCGCTTCTGGAGGGACAGTTCGTTCCCTATGCGAAAAAGCTGGTCAGTGCCATCGTCATCATGTTCCTGTTTATCTTTTTGATCAAGGCCTGCCTGGTTCCCTCGGAAACAGTGTTGTGGAGGTGGGGAATCCTGAAGATTTATGAGCAGGGACTGGCCGATGCACTGAGCCTGACGTCTATTATTCTTGTTGCCGGTGGAACGATTCTGCTCTTTTTTGAGACCACGGATATCGAGGATTTCATGATATCGCTGCAAAAGGTGGGGATTTCACATATCGGTTCATACGTGTTTTTATCGACCTTGCAGATGATCCCCGATTTCATCAAAAAGAGCAAGACCATCATGCAGGCACAGCGAGCCAGGGGAATCGAGACTGAAGGTAATTTGCTGGTGCGGCTCAAGGCCTTTTTACCAACGCTGACACCGCTGATCATTTCATCCATTGCCGATATTGAAGACAAGGTGATTACCATGGAGGCGAGGGCATTTTCCGTTGAGGTCAAGAAGACTCACCTGAAAGAGATTAACATGGCCTCCCGGGACAAGATTGTGATCGGCCTGGCAATCCTGGGCTTTGTCCTCTTTTTAATCTGGAGGTTTATTCTATGAAAGCCCTGGAAGTGAGAAATGTCAGCTACCGATACCCCATCGGTAAATCCACGGTTTTGGAAGATATTTCATTGACAGTGGACAGGGGGGATTTTGTCGCTGTTATCGGCAGGAACGGCAGCGGAAAAACAACTCTCTGCAATATCCTGAGGGGGTTTATTCCAGGGTTTCATAAAGGCAAGTTCCAAGGAGAGGTCTTTGTCGAAGGCAGGAATATCGATGAGATGTCCATGGGCGAAATTGCCATAAAAATCGGGTTTGTCTTTCAGAATCCTTTCATACAGGTCAGCGGGGTCAAGAAAACCGTGTTCAATGAAGTGGCTTACGGTCTTGAAAACCTTGGAATTGAAAGAGATGAGATTATACCGCGGGTTACCTCTATTCTGGAAGAACTCAAGATCTCTGAATTGGCAGACAAGCACCCCATCGATCTTTCAGGAGGTCAGAGGCAGAGAATTGCCCTGGCATCAGTCCTGGTGATGGATCCCGACATCCTCATCATAGATGAACCGACTTCCCAACTGGATCCGCAGGGAACAGAAAAGGTCTTTGAAATTATCAGATTACTCAAGGAGAAGAACAAGACCATTATCCTGGTCGAACACAAAATGGATCTGATCAGTGAATATGCCAATCGGGTGATTTTACTGGATGATAAACGAATTATCTTTGACGATAAGACTGAAAATGTACTGACCAATGAAGCCGTGCCGAACCATGGTGTGAACTTGCCGCAGATAGCCAAGGTGGGGCTTGCGTATGAAAAAAGAACGGGGAAAAAGCTGAAAAGAATTCCCACCACCATTGACAATGCGGTTTCGGTATTTAAGGAACTGCTTCAGGAGGAGGCGAGTGATGGAAGGAATTAAAATCAGCAATGTCAGCTTCTCCTATGAAAACGGTTTTCTGGCTGTAGACGATGTTTCACTGCAGATCGATAGTGGTGAGAATATTGCCATTGTCGGGCAGAACGGTGCCGGAAAAACCACTTTCGTCAAAATGTTCAACGGGTTACTGCGACCGCAGCAAGGAACCATTTTGGTAGATGGAGAGAACACTTCCGACCAGACCGTCGCCCAGCTTTCAAAGAAGGTGGGCTATGTTTTCCAGAATCCGGGAGATCAAATCTTCAATCGTACCGTATTTGACGAAATTGCTTATACTTTGCGCTATCGTAAGCTGCCGGAGAGCGAAGTGGAAGAGAAGGTCATGGATGCGGCAGAACTCTGCGGGGTGACCGATGATCTGAAACTGAATCCCTACGATCTACCCTTTTCCTTAAGGAAATTCGTAACCATCGCCTCGGTGATTGCCATGGGCGCCAAGTATATTATCCTGGATGAACCCACCGCAGGTCAGGATCTTGTCGGTCTGGAACGACAGAGAAGCATCATATTGGAACTGCTGAAACGGGGCAAGACCGTAGTGACCATTACCCACGACATGGAATTTGTGGCTGAAAACTTCGAGCGGGTGGTTGTCATGACGGATAAGAAGATCATTGCGGATGACACTTGCAGCGAGATCTTCTGGAATTTTGAGATCCTGGAAAAAAGCGCCATCAAACAACTACCGGTTTCGATTTTGGCCGGCCGGTTGGGATTGAATAAAAAAATCGTTCACATCGATCAGCTAATCGATTGTCTGGAGCGGGGTTAACGAAGGAACTGCATCAATGTCCGATCGTTCCTGCGCAATGGGTCAGTGCTCCCGGAAGTTTTTAACTTGAATAGTTTTGTTTTAACGTAATAGAATGCTGGTAATCACGCAAAGCTGTTGCTTTCCGGAAGCACGTGAATCCACCTGTAACTGGTGAGATTTGGATCAGGAACTCCATAAGGCCGTCTCTCGCTTACAGGAATCCAAAAACTCAACATCTTTGGTATTTCGAAGAACATCAGCTAAACAATTACATTTCAGTTATCTAAAGGAACCATAATGATATATTACATCTGCCTGTTTGAGGATTACATTTCTAATCGCCGGGAAGGAACCTTTGCTCCTGCCGAATTAAAAACCGACGGATTTATCCCCTGCAGTTTTTCCTACCAGGTTATGGAGAGAACCAACCGACTATACGGGGCAAAGGATGAACCCTGTCTGCTCTGTATTGATCCCGGGAAACTGTCTGCAGAGATGAAGGTCGAACGATGTCCCGACTCGGATCAAGAGGTCCCCAGGATTTACGGAGCTATCAATCAACAGGCCATTAGACATATCAGCCAATTGGATCGAGCGGAAGACGGATTTAAAACCCCAATGACTGTTGAGCTCCCACCCCTGGTCCGATGGGTCAAGGATTTTCCGGCAGAGGTTTCGGTTATGGCCAAGGATGGTACCATCGTCGGTTTGAACGACGAGGCGATTAAAGCCTTCGAATATGCAGGTGGAGAAGAGGTAATCGGTAAAAACGGCATTCAATGCCATCAAGCTTCAACCCAGGAGATTATCAGAAAGCTCTTATCCGAGCAGAAAACCCATTCCTACCTGAGATACAAACCCAAAAGTCACCCGGACAGCGGGATTTTCTGTTACCAGTCGCCCTGGTATGAAAACGGTGAATTCATGGGGTTGGTAGAGTTTGTACTGCCCATCGAACCCGAAGAGATTGAGAGGTTTAAAAGCGCAGCCACACCACTGGTAATCAATAGTAAAGCCGGCTAGAGAACTCTCGCCATTTACCAGGGAGAGCGGGTAATGTAGAATGAGATCCTTAAAACACAAAACGCGGCGACCTTTCAGATACGTGTTGACGCATCCGGTGACACCTAATATCTATAGATGATTGTCGTCAACCCGGCGTAACAATGTTCACCTCCGGAACAATTTATGGCTAAAAAGAAACCCCTCAGCGATGAGGCTTACGAAAAAATCTCCGAATGGATCATGGATGGCACCTTTAAACCGGGGGAAGCCCTTGTGGAAGGGGAACTTGCGGCTAAGCTGAACATCAGTCGCACACCGGTGAGGGAAGTCATTAACCGGCTTGAAACCGAAGGGCTACTGGAACGGATCCCCCATCGTGGTGTTATTGTCGCCAACATCAGCCTGCAAAACATAAAGGATTTCTTTGAAATTCGCGAAATGCTGGAGGGACTGGCAGCCAGAAAAACAGCGGGAAGACAGTTCCCGGTTGAGAAATTTGAGTTCTTTCATGATCAGTTCGGCAAAATTGCCGAAGGCGAAATCACCGATGCGGCAGTCATCAATCAGCTTAGTGACGAATTTCACGACCAACTTGTTGAATCCAGCGGTAACGTTCGTATTTCACAGATTCTGTCCAACTACAAAACCATCCTGAGACAGGAAAGGGAGATTGCCAATACGATACCGGGCCGATATCCCATCATGGGCAGGGAGCACAGGGATATCTGCAAAGCGATTTTAGACCGGGATGAAGAAGCCGCGGAAAAAAAGATGCGGGAACATATTATCTCCACCCGAAACACGATTCTGCTGAATCTTTAATCCGGGAGAAATGTAATGACCACATTATGGATTATCGGCAGTTCCAACGTTGACTATGTCCTGAGAACCCCATCCATCGCTATGCCCGGCGAGACAATAATCGCGGATTCCCTGGCAAAGTACACCGGGGGTAAGGGCTTCAACCAGGCGGTTACCTGCAGGCAATTGCTGACCGAAACGCGCTTTGTTTCTGCTATCGGCGCAGATCAGGATGCCGAACTGATCAGGACCAAACTTGCACAGGGCGGTTTTGATCAGGCAACCATTGCGGAAATCAACGACCAACCGACCGGTGCAGCTTACATCCAGGTTAATGATGAAGGTGAGAACAGCATTGTCGTTCACTCGGGGGCTAACAAATGCCTCACCCTGGAATCAGTCACCGGGTTTTCGGATCTCTTTAATCCCGGGGATATGGCAGTCTTACAAGCAGAGCTGGATCCGAAGGAAACCGCCCGCATTATCGACTGGTTAAAGTCTCGTGACATCAAAGTAGTCTTCAATCTCGCCCCTTTCACAGCTTTTGCCAGGGAAGTGTTTGCCGGAGTTCACACCCTGGTTGTCAATGAGACCGAATGTGACGCCTTGCAGAGGAATTTTGAAATTCATTCCTTTGAAGACCTGGGAGGAACTTTGGATATCGAAACAGTCATTCTGACCAAAGGCAAGGCCGGAGCAGAGATTTTGGAAAAAGGCATTTCAACCGAAATTCCCACCACGGCTATCACACCGGTCGATACAACCGGAGCCGGGGATGCTTTTGTGGGAAGTTACGCCGTGGCAAGATTCCTTGGAATCCCATCCGCAGAGGCCGTTCGCATCGCCAACTCTTTCGGCTCGTACACAGCTACCATACCCGGCGCCCAGCCGGATTATCCCGAATCCCTGAAATCTGCACTGACAAAATCCTGAGGAATTATTAATTATAAGCCGGGACAGGTTTCCTCCGAAAATGATGAATCGCTGTTTCAGCATCTTAAATCTTCGACAGGGGTAGACCTGCGGTTTGTCTTTTCCTCAGTTGTTTTGCGAGCCGATTATGCCACGGGAGCCGAGGGGGAAGAGACAACCGTCTTTATCGGTTACGGTTTTTAATTATGATCCTTCCTGATAACCCAATCGCTCCTCGCCCGGGAAGGATTCTTGACACTTTGCCATACCTGATCGAAACTGATTCCGGGATTGTCTTTGGTATTTTTGAAAGTTTTAATCTTTTTGATCAGACAACATGAACTATATTGAGTCCATTAATCGATCTGTCGAGTTCATGGAGAAGAATCTCTGCTCTCCGATACGGATTGATGACATCGCTTCCGTTGCCCGCTATTCTAAATATCATTTTCAAAGATTATTCTCCGTTGTAACAGGAGATACAGTGGGCAGCTATCTACGCAAGCGGCGTCTTACAGAAGCCGCCCGGCAACTGATAGAAAGTGAAAGAACCATCATCGATATCGCCCTGGATTTTCAATTTCAATCCCAGGAGTCGTTCAGTCGCTCGTTTAAGGAACAGTTTGGACAGACGCCTCATCAATATCGCCGGCAAAAAAACAATGGCATTGCCGGGAAAAAGAATCGGCTCGAATCCAGAGTTCTGGACCACCTGAGTTCCGGAATCTCCCGTGAACCAGACTTTATCACCCGTGATATCATCCCCCTGGTTGGTTTCCCCTATTATGGTCACAACCAGGAAGAGGTCCGGGAGATCTGGCAAAACCTGCTCAAGAGGTCCGACGAAATTGAGGACATTGTTAAGCCTTGCAGGGCATACGGTCTTGTCTATTATGGAGAAAGTTTTTTTAAAAACAGGGATATCAATTATCTGGCTGCTTATGAATTAAGGACCGATCTGGTTCCGGTTTTCAGTCAGATCCCTCTTGAGTTTTGCCTGAAAGCCCTGCCGGCTGCGAAATATGCCGTTTTCACCCACCAGGGAGCCGTGGAAAAAATCCCGCATTCCTACGAGTATATTTACGGCACCTGGTTTTCCCAATCCGAATTCGGCCCGGCTGCTCTCTACGACTTCGAGTTCTACGATCACCCCATTGATCCCGGGGATCCTGATTCAATCGAATTCAAGATCCATATCCCAATCGACCTTCTCTAAACACGAGGACACGAGGCCAGTTTATTGCAAAATAGGTTTTGTATCGCCGCATTTTAGCACAAATCATCAAAAATTGAGCACTTCCCGACATAAATCGGGCTTTCCGTTGTGTTAAGCTGAGTTCGTATATGTTTTTGAACGGAACAAACCTAAATGCGAAGGAGGCTGCCGTGCGTAGTTTAGAAAAACCATTGTCCAGTACCAATCCCATCACTTCCGGGTCGATCCTGCCCATGACTATTCAACTTTCTATTCCGGTGTTGATCGGGCACCTGCTCAATTTAAGTTATGCTATTGTCGACACGCTTTTTATTTCCATGCTGGACGAATCCTCAACAGCCATAATCAGCGGCATTGGAATTATACTCCCCATTTTCCTGTTAATGGTTGCCCTCGGCACGGGAATCTTTGCCGGCACCAGCTCCCTGCTGGCACGTTTTCTGGGCGATAACCGACATCAATCCACCCAATCCATTATCTCATCAAGCCTCTCCGTGGCGATTATTGCAGGTATTTTGCTTATAATAGTTTTGTTCCTGGGAAGAACAGAGATCATCCGGGTCATTGCCGGGGATCGGATCAGCGAAGAGGCCATGCATCACGGGAATCAGTATCTGCTCTATTTTCTGCCCGGAATGTTCTTCTTACTGCTGTTTTTTTCATTGGCCGGGGCAGCCCAAGGCGCAGGGTTGGTAAAATACTTCGCCATGGCCATGATGGCCTCCACCATATGTAACATGATTTTAGATCCCATCTGTATCTTTGCCTTGGGTTTAGGGGTTAAAGGAGCCGCCCTGGCTTCAAGTCTGTCAATCTTTATCTCATTAATCCTGCTCTATACTAAGTTGAAGTCCAATACAGACGGACTGGGGCTGACACTCAGACTGGCTGTAAGCCGTCTCACTCACATCAAGGAGATTGTAAGAATCGCGATTCCGCAGGTGCTGAGTCTTTCCGTGCTCAGCCTTGGAATGATAGTGTTGAACTTTATGGTCGGGTCGATCAGTGAAACGCACATGAACGCCTGGGTGCTGGTGGGAAGAATGGACGAGATTATTCTGATATTCGGTTATGCGATCGGTAATGCCACCCTGACGCAGGTGGGACAAACCTTCGGCAGCGGGAATATGTCGAGACTGAAGGAGATTTACAAAACCAATCTACTCTTCTCAATGGTGGTAGGTGTCTGTGTTATCATAATCTACAACCTGATAGCCCATCACCTGTTTTCCCTCTTCTCTTCAGTAGCTGAGGTGGTGCAGGGAAGTGTCCGTCAGGTCAGGATTGTTTCCTTCTCCTTTCTCGGCGTGTTGGGCCTGCTGGTCAGCAATTCCATGTTCCAGGCGATTGGCAGAGCCATGCCCGGGTTGATTCTGAACCTGCTCCGAGTAGCCGGTTTGATCCTCCCCTTATCATACTTTGCAATCATCCGCCTGGAATCGGGAATCACAAGCCTGTTCATCATCCTGGTCTTCGGCAACCTGGCCACTCTTATGGCAGCGGTACTCTGGTCTTTCCGATGCCTGAATAGGTTATAAAAAATGATCTTGCGTGTCCCTGTTTTCTCTTAAGGTTTTCGTTTATGGGACATCATGCCCTTTTGGGCCATTTCACTCGCGAAGGTTTCCAGCCCTGCTTCACCAATGCGTTTGATGCAGGATTCCCGGTTCGAATTGAAAACCAGGGAGAAGATCCTGGAGATGAAATTATTGAATCCCTTGCACTCCATGATATCATCGTACTGATGACAATCCGCACAACTCGTATGTCCATTTTCCACGCAACAGGATCTCACTTTGCACCAGGATGCTTTTTCATTTTCATGACATCCCGGGCATTTTCCAACGCGATATTTTCTGCAAGCTCCGCAATACAGTCCGCAATAGGCCACCAAAGCTTTGTCGGCAACTATCTCTTTCATGATCAATCTCCCTTCAGGTGTTGCGTTTTATATTCATCAGTCATTACAAATAAATGAAACAGTGTCAAATCAATAAACTGCTTGACCGCCAATCAGCTATCCCGATTTGATTCGGAAAAGATTGTCCTAATACTATAAAAGGGATCTTTGACACCATCATGTCAGGTATCTTTAAAAATTCATAAATTTTCGGGACTAAACTTTTCCCGAACCAGGCTCGATTTCTTTTTAAGCACCAAGGAGAATGAACTGCCCTCATGGACCTGATGCAAACGTGACTGTTGACTGACTGAATCCACCGTTTAACAGGGAACCGGCCATGTCTTCGACCTAGCTGTCTCCGGTTGGTTTTTTTTCTGAAAGGATTTCTGCTCCCGGCAGATTGGACGTAACCACATCTGCCGGGAGAATCAGGAGGCGGAAAATGGCCCAACAAAAAACCGGCTACGACGATCAATGCATTGGATAAACAGCAATTGTATACAGAATTTGGTATGACTTGAAAAAGACAGGAATGAACGGAAGCAGTGAGAAGAGGCCAAAAAAGAAGCTGTTCCCTACACCGGTATTATCCGGGTCAGGTTCAAAGGGTCTGATCTCAGGCGTTATGCCACCCCTGTGTCTTGATTTGATCTAGTCAAGCAGAAAAGAGTGGTCAATAAGTAAACCGGGATTTGCTATCCCATCCATGCTGTTTTTTTGATATACTTCAGGTTTAGGCCCCAGACTTGCGTCGTTTCCGGCAAATCCGTGTTCAATGACATTTTTTAATTCAGGGAATCTGGCAAACAGGATAGATGCAGGAATTCCGGTTGCCAGGATTTCTCCACCAACCTCTTTTACCGTATAAACAGGTCCCCCGTTACCGGAAACAATGGTAATCAGTTTATCCTTATCCAGCAGATGACCGATTATCGCGGATGATAATTTTCCTGCAGAGTAAGCGGACTGGGAAAGTCCAATGGTTATTATCAATGCAATACTCAATAGTAGCGTTATGGTCCTGGCGAAGATTTTCATGGGCTGCTCCGATTGTGAGTTGTTGTTTTCTATTTTTTTACCGAATCTGTTTCAAATTTTCGAGGGAAAAATCGGATTTTATCCCTGATCCGGGATTGTAGTATCAGTTTGAAACCTTGAAAGGCGCTGTTGTTGGTGGTTTTCTGTCTGCAGCAGGAGCGGGCTTTGAATTTCGGTTTTAGTTTGCTGTGGAGAAAGATTGGTGCAGCAACTCCGATTTCATTCGAATATTCCAGTTTTGGGAACTACCGCTGTAGGTACTGTATCCTCCAAACTCCGAAGTGGCAATATCCTCCCAGGTATAATTGGAAGAATGGGAAGTTCGGGAAGATGTGAACTCGATGACTCCGCCGAATATTTTGTACGGATCGGTACCCCAGACGAGGTCCCCGGGGTTCAGGGTGTTGGATTGATCGATATCGATATAAATGCTGGTCCAGAAATAACCCACGTGATCATGAGAAAAGGAAATGCTCACCTCCCCTTCGGCTTCGACAGCAGCTTCATAAACATGGAAAGGAGAATCAGGTTGGGAGCAGGTTGATCCATCCTGACAATTGGCGTAGAGGTACACCACTTTTCTTCCCGCAGGTAAGTTCCCGTCGCTGGAGTACAGGGTAAAATTCACCGTATGGGTGGAACCGGAATTGGAATCGTCGGCTGTATCGCCGCCACCCCCACAAGCCGAACACAGCAGCGGAATCAATACAGCAATAAGCAGTTTTCTCATGGACATCCCTGAATCGATTTTGCCGTCATTCAATCTTCCCTCAACTCGGAACCGGCAAAATACTGATCAATACAAGTAAAAATGGATATTTACAATTTACAGGAAACAGAAAGGAAAACAAGCTCATAGTTAAAGATTTTGCGGACTCCAGCCAGTTCAAGCTCAACAGCGATGCAAGCAAGATCACCTGATCAAAATCCGGGTAAATCAATCAGACGGGAAATCTGTTTTGAAATTTCAAGGCTATTACGATTCGAAATGGGCTTTCGGTGGTGGTTCTTGAATATTCCTGACATTGGCAAAAAAGGTTAACCATGACAGGCTGGTGTTTGGATGTTGAGAAACTGGAAGGATTTTCAGGTATATGATGCAACAGTTGCGGCGGGGAGACTGCATTGATGGATATTACAATTTTTGAAGTGATTGTCGTTTTCTTGTCCGGTCTGACTGCCGGAGTTATTAACATCATGGCCGGGGGGGGGTCCACCATTACGCTTGGCGTTTTGATATTTCTGGGAATGGACGCCTCGGTTGCCAACGGCACCAACAGAATTGGTTTGATGGTGGAAAGCACATCCGGCGTGTTGGCTTTTCGGTCCGAGAAATATTCCGCCTTTGGCGAAAGTTTCAAATTGTCACTGTTTACCCTTCCCGGCGCCATCCTGGGTGCGCTCTCCGCAGTGAGAATCAGCAATGAACTGTTTCAGCAGATACTCGGAGTCGTGATGATCCTGATCCTGTTATCGCTGTTTATACCGGTCAAAAAAGGTCACCCCGAACAAGCTGTTGTAAGTGACAGGAAAAAACTGATGATTTATCCGGCTATGTTCCTGATCGGATTTTACGGGGGTTTTGTGCAGGTCGGGATCGGTTTTATCCTGATGGGCGCCCTGCGCCATCTACTCGGGCTGGATCTGATCAGGGTTAATATGCATAAGGTGTTTATCGTTTTCATATACACCATTCCCATTCTCTTCATCTTCGGGTTGACCGGGAATATCGATTGGTTCTGCGCCATTTTTCTGGCTGGCGGTTATGCGGTTGGGGCCTGGTGGTCTGCTAAAATCTCGATCGTGAGGGGTGAAAAAGTGGTAAGACTGGTCCTGGGGATTGCAATCCTGATTATCGCGACAAACCTGCTTCTTGGTTGAAATAGGGGACGTAGTTGAAATATTTCGATTTGCACAAATCGAAATATTTCAACTACGTCCCCTATTTTGAGTCCAGGGTTTTCCTGATGACTTTCAAGAGGGCGTACATATCCAGGGGTTTCATGACGATTCTGCTGATTCCTGGTTTTTGCTGAATCTCGGGAGGAAGAACAATCCCCGTGCACATGATAACCGGAAATTGGGACTTTAATTCCAGAATACGGTCAACCAGTTTGTCCCCCGTCATCTCCGGCATGGTGAAATCAGTAATAAGGAGATCAAACCTGTCGGGATTCTCTTCAAAAAGCTTCAAGGCTTCAACAGGATTTGTCAATGCCTCAACGGAGTAACCATAGTCTTCCAGCATCTCTTTCCCGATACTGCTGAGATATTCCTCATCATCCACAAAGAGGATCGATTCACTTCCCATGGGAGCATCATCCTCCAGTTCTGCAGACTCAATATTCTGTTCGATAGCAGGCAGGCAGACGAAGAATGTCGTACCTACTCCGGGTTGGCTTTCCACCTGTATGTGGCCACCATGGTCCTCTACTATGCCATGAACACTTGACAGGCCAAGACCGGTTCCTTCTCCCTGCTTTTTTGTTGTGAAATAGGGATCAAAGATTCGTTCCAGCGTGGCTGTATCCATCCCGTGCCCCGTATCTATCAACGATAGTTTTACATGGGAGCCCAAAGACATACCAGGAGATTTAAAGATTTCCGATTCGTTGATCCAGTAGTTTTCCAGTTTTAACTCAAGAGTGCCACCGTTCTCTCGCATGGCATGGGCCGCATTGTTACTCAGGTTCATGAGGACCTGGTGAATCTGTGTCTGATCGGCCAGGACCGGATTGAGATTGCTCTCAAAGTGATGTTTGATCTTGATTGTTGCAGGAATTGACGCTCGCAAGAGTTTAAGCACCTCTTCAGTAATCAGGCCCAGATCGGTGGGAATTTTCCGGCTTTCTCCTTTTCGGGAAAAGAGCAGAATCTGGTTAATCAGTCCGGTCGCCCTGCTGCTGGCTTTAATGATATGATCCACAAAAGAGAGAACCCGGGTTTTGGAATCGGGATGGCTTTTAATTAACTGGGCATAGCCCAGGATTCCGCCCAGAATATTATTGAAATCATGGGCAACCCCACCTGCGAGGTTACCGATAGCCTCCATTTTCTGGGTCTGTCTCAGTTTCTGTTCCAGGTTTCTCTGATCAGTAATATCCCTGGCCACTCCCTGGATGCCGATGATCGTGTCATCCTTACCTCTTTTGGGGGTTGCTACCATACCGATGTGTTTGACTTTGTTCTGCTTCGTGACAATGCTGCAGTAGATCTGACCACGTTTCCGGCCTGTTTTGATGACTTCGGAAAAAGTATTGTGAACAATATCGTAGCTCTTCTCATCGTTATATTTCCGAAAGGGTATCCCCAACAGTTCGGCTTCCGAATATCCGGTCATCTCCTCCATAGCCCGATTGATGAAGGTCAGATTGGCATCCAGATCGCTTTCGAAATAGGCGTCATCAATGCTCTCCAGGATGGTTCTGTGTTTTTCTTCACTTTTAAGCAACGCCTGTTCTGTCCGTTTTCTCTCTGAAATATCCCTGCTGATGCCCTGGATACCGATTGGCTGGTTATCATCATCCAGAATCCAGCTTACTGATACTTCGATATCGATGATTTCTCGGTTTTTGGTATATTGTTGAACCTCCAAGGAATCATGCGTTTTTCTTTCGGCCTCCGGTCTGCTCAACTCCCGCTCAAGAGTATTCATTACCTTTTGCACAGATTCGGGGACAAGGGTCTGATCCATTGGCAATGCCAGCATCTCCTCCTGGGTATGTCCGGTCAGTTGTTTAACGGACGGACTTACATAAGTGAATTTCCCTGAAAAATCGAGGGTCCAGATCACATCGGATGAGTTCTCGGTAATCAGTCGATAACGCTCTTCGCTTTTTCTTAACTCTTCCTGGGCATGTTTCCTTTCTTCAATCTCCCTCAGCAAAGCGGTGGTGCGCTGGTTAACCAGATTCTCAAGATTGTCGCGGGACTGCAAAAGCTGATCTTCAATCTCTTTGCGATAGGTAATATCCTCAACAGAGCAGATGATTTCCGTAGGGGGGTTGTCGGGATTGACCGGATTGGCAATGACCCTCATGTAGAGAGTACGGGTTCCGGTTATCGAGGTGTAGGTATCTTCAAAAATCGCTTTTTCCCCGTTGATGGCCTGTTTGATTGTTTTTTGGAGTTCGGGAACGGTGTTATCAAGAGTCGGGTAATCCTGAAGTCTGTCTCGTTGGGAGCCCAAAATCTCAAAAGAGCGATCATTGAACTCCCTGATCACTCCAGTTTCATCTACCCTGATCATTCCCAAGGGAGATTTCTCAAAGATGATACGCAGGTCTCTTTCTTTTTGGGCAATTATGGAAAGGGCATTGTCCAACTGATCCTGGTATTTCTCAAGATCCCTGTTTTTGTCCCCAAGTCTCCTCATCATATCAGAAAGTTCTGCCGATTTGGTGTGATTGTGTTCCTCTTTTTCTTTTTGCCGTTTGATCGACTTCTGCAACTGTCTGACAATGGTGGTGTTTTGCCGGGCGATAAGGATCAGAATGGCAACTCCCGCCATTACAAGGGAAGTTTTGATAATGAATCCAAAAAACTGAAAATCAACCAGGGAAGACGGATCAACATTTTGCCGGGATAATAACTCCCGGAGATCGAATCGGGTAAGAATAACGATCACCGCATCGGCGACAATGATTGCCAGCAACACAAAAGCAAAACCGGTAAACAGGCTTGGCAGTTTGTGCCTTTTCAGATCTTTCTCGGTTATTGATCCACTCATTTCGTATCTGAACGATTAACACGGTGCAATACGATGGGTTGCGGAAACCCGCTCCGGATAATCCAAAGCATAAAATAAAGTTAGATTTTAGCATACAAACGGGGGGAATGCAGCCCTTAGATGGCGGATGGTTTAGCCGGGATCAAAGGTGGGATTCGGAAAAAGATCAAATATAGTGGATCGTTCCTTAATTCAGTGGGTTGACTAGGGAGGGTTTTTTCGAAAAGTTTTCATAAAACGAGGTTTTTAGCAAAATCCGAAAGCTGGTCTATGGTGGCGCATTCCACTACCTGGCTGCAGTAAGGCTCATAGTCTTTGATAGCACTGCTGGTTGTGTACCAGTATTTCTCCTCTTCGGGATTAAGCCAGATCGTTCTGAGAGCCTTATCCGACATCTCCTTCAGGTATTGAACCTGGGGATCAACACAGTTGTTTAACGCATCTCCTAAAATAAGAATGGTGGTATCCCGAGTAATAGCATTGGGATAATTTGTGAGAAAGGATTTGAACGTTGCCCCGTAATTGGTCAACTGGCCCATACCGATATGATGCTGCTTGATTGCCTTTTTCAGGGCCGTTTCCAGAGGATACTTCTTAAAAAGATCGGATATCTCATAGGCGTTTCTGATAAAAACAAAGGATCGGATTTTTGAGAATCGGTTCTGCAGGCGATAGAGCAGCAGAAGTGTAAACTGGGCAGCATAAGCCACTGACATGGAAATATCGCAAAGTGCGATAATCTTCCCCTTTTTTCTGGCTGGTCTGCGGGTTTTAATATTGAAGGGTATCCCGTTGAATTTCATGGAATGTCGAATGGTGTTTTTGACATCCAGGTGTCCCCGTCTTGCTTTTTTTTTCTGCCTGGAGAGGGCGTCCTTCAGTTTTTGAGCAATCCTTTCCACTTCTTGTTTGACCTTCTCCTGCTCCTCCATGGTCAGTTTGTCGAAGCTGATACTGGATATTGCCTTCTGCCGTTCCCAGGGCATCAGGTGATTTCTCAGCTTGCGTTTCCTGGGATTATTCTTAAGCAGTTCCCTGGCGTCCTCAAGCTGCTGCCTGAGGTAGTCGGAAAGTGCTTCCCTCTTTTCCCTCGAGAGGTGAAAAGAGGCGTCGGCAAAATCAACAGCCTTGTCCTTCAACCTGTCGATACGTTTGATGATATCCGCCCGGACCTTCTCCTTGTTCATCCCTATACCGGATGCCGTTTCGTCGTAGACGGTTCTGAACGTCTGATTATCTCCCATGTTTTGAAGAAGCCCGGCCACTTCGCCATCCATATAGTCTGACAGGATTTTACCCACATAGTCGCCTTCTTCACGCAGTTGCGATGCAAACTCCTGCACCTGCATTTTGTAGGCAACCTCCTCGTGTTCAAGTTCGATCAGGGATTGTTCTTCGAAGAACTTCTGAAAGATCTTCCTGAACTTTTTCCGCTCGGTCATGTTTTGCACCAGGCAACTCTCCAATGCGGCATAAACCTGGGTTCTGTTCAGCGGATTGACCCACTGCATGGCTGAAATGGTGTTGTGAAGAGCGGAGGTGGAAACCGTCAGCCCGTTATATCGCATATAACCGGCAAACTTGAGGACCATGCTGACCATCAGGCTGCTCCCAGAACTTTGTCCGAATTCTGCATGATCTGATCCATGTCGGTTTTATATTTACTGAGAATACCCAATGTCTGTTGCAGCTCCTTGGGTGTAATATCCTCCACCTGAAGCGTCAGCAGAGATTCGGCCCAATCAATGGTCTCGGAAATAGAGGGTTTCTTTTTGATCTCCAACTCACGGATGGCATGCACGGCTTTGACCAGCTTGTCAACCAGCTCATCCCTGATGTGAGGAAACTTCGATTTCACGATCTGCGCTTCCAACTCCTCTGTTGGAAAATCGACATATAGATTCAGACAACGGCGCTTCAAGGCATCACTGAGGTCTCTGACGTTATTAGAGGTGAGAAAGACAATGGGAATCTCTTTAGCCTGCAGCGTACCTATCTCCGGAATGGTAATTTCGTTGGAACTCAGGACTTCCAGCAGATAGGCTTCGAACTCGGGATCGGATTTATCCACCTCGTCGATCAGCAGAACCGTCTGCTTTTCGGATCGAATTGATTTAAGCAAAGGGCGCGGCAGCAGAAAATGGTCGGAGAAGAACGCGTCTTCCAACCCAACCAGTTTTTTGATGGAGTCATTCAGATCCGAAGAGTCCCCGATGACATCGTTGATTTTCTCCTTAAGGATCTGGGTATAAAGAAGCTGCTTGGCGTATTCCCATTCATAGATAGCTTTTGATTCGTCCAGTCCTTCGTAACACTGCAACTGAATCAATTCCAGCGCTAATGCCCTGGAAAGCGATTTAGCCAGTTCGGTTTTACCGACACCCGCAGGCCCCTCAACCAGAATAGGGCGTTTCATTTTGATGGCCAGATAGACAATTGTGGATATCTCCTCAGAACTCACATATCCCTGCTTGGCCAGAATGTTAGTTACATCTTCAACAGATTCTACTTTTTTCATGATGGGTTTAAAAACTATACCGGTTCAGTTTTATTCGCAAGGTTCTGCAATACAACCTTAACCGGGGATTTCTCCCGATTATTGAAATGATGGAGCCTCGGCGGGTTCGTTTTGCCGTTTTCATTGATCATCTACTACTTTGGCAGAACTGACCAGGGAACTTGATGCCCGGGAAACTCCTGATTCTATATCGTGGAAGATGAGAGATGCCGTTGAACTCCACCGCCTGGTCGGTTTTTTCTGTTGGCGATACTTGCACCCGTTTCGCATCCCCCGAGTTTTACCTGCAAAAAATGGTCCGGGGGAGCAAACTTCTACTTCCTGAAAGCCCTGTAAATGTAGATTGTATAAGCAATCACAACAGGCATTCCGATCAGGGCAATGACCAGCATAACAGTCAGGGTCAGTTGACTGGAAGATGAGTTGTAGATATTCAGGCTGTTCGCTGCCTCCAGTGCAGGTACCAGATTCGGGTAAATAGCGGCGCCCACGACCAGGAACATGGAGACAATGATCAGGGATGATGCGATAAAAACCTTGAAAAATTCATCCTTTGCCAGAAATACCCGCACCAATATCACCCCGACCAGAAACACAGCCAGTGCGATCCAACCCGCTAATCCGCAGAATATCGCTGAAACCTTACTGGAATCAATGATAAGGGTCAGCAGGGTGGTTAGTACCGAAAGAATGACAAAAGCCAGCCACGAACGTTTTATCCAAACTTTGACTCTTGCCTGCAGATCTCCATCCGTTTTCATCAGCAAGTAGGCAGCTCCCTGGGTGATAATCATTGCCACACCGGTCAGCCCGACGAACAGAGGCAGAGGCCTTAATAAAGTGAAGAATGAGCCGGTATAGTTCATCTCACCGTCAAGTGGAATTCCGGTAAAGATATTACCAAGTGCTACTCCCAGGAGCAGGGCTGTGACAAAACTGGAGACGGTAAAGGTTATGTCCCAGAATCCCTTCCAACCCTCGGATTCCACCTGGTTTCGGAATTCAATGGATACAGCCCTGAAGATAAGGGCTACCAGAAGCAGCATCAAAGCCAGGTAAAAACCGCTGAAAACCGTGGCATAGACGTGCGGAAAAGCGGCAAAGAGAGCCCCGCCCCCGGTTAACAACCAGACTTCGTTTCCGTCCCAGAATGGCGCTATCGATTTTAAAAGCGCTTTTTTCTCCTCTTCTCCTTTTGTAAACAATTGCAGGATTCCCGCTCCCAGGTCGAACCCGTCAAGAACAGAGTATCCAACCAGCAAGACGCCAATCAGCAAAAACCAGATAATGTTCAGATCCATGATGTCCCTCCCTTTTGTATGTTATTTTTAGTCAAGTTCACAATTTTTTACCTAGTATGCTTCAGAAACGGATTCCGGCCCCTTTAACATCTTCTTCCGAACCAGAAATACAAAGAGAGAAAAAAGAACAACATACAAAACGCTGAAAAGGATCAGGGAAAACAGTATTTCTCCGGCGGAGACAACCGTCGATATGGCATCTGCTGTTTTCAGTTCCCGGTAGACAATCCAGGGTTGCCTGCCTACCTCGGCGGCAATCCAGCCCATCTCGTTCGATATGACCGGTAGCGGTATAGTGAGCAACAAAACCCACAGGTATCGCCTGGCATCTGCGATCTTATCTTTCCAGGCCAGATAGGTTCCGATCAATGCAACAAGGAGGAAGTAAAATGCCAGCCCCACCATTACCCGGTAGGAGAAGAAAGGAAGCATCAGCGGGGGCAGTTCATCAGCAGGAAAATCATTACGTCCCTTGACGACGTAATCCGAATCAAAACCGACCATAAAGCTCAATAGTCCGGGGATACTGACTTCATAATCAATCCTTTTCTCTTCTTCGTTGGGGATACCCAGGATGACCAGAGGTGCATTGGCCTGGGATTCGAACATGGACTCGAAAGTCGCCATCTTTTCAGGCTGGGTTTTGGTCACCTGAACTGAATGGAGATGTCCCAGTTCAATCTGAATAACCGAACTGATCAAGGTAAAGACCAGGGCGATCCAGATGGAGCGCTTGGCAAATTCGACATGTCGTTTTTTCAAAAGGAAATAACCGCTAAGCCCTGCTACGAAGAAACCACCCGTTACCCAGCCACCAACCACTGCATGTGAGTATCTGTAAAGTGTGGAAGGATTAAAAACAGCATCGAAGAAGCTGGTCAGTTCCGCCCGACCATTGATAATGTGGTATCCTGCCGGAGTCTGCTGCCAGGAATTGGCAACGATGATCCAGAAAGCGGACAGGGTGGACCCGATCAATACCATCAGGGCCGAAATAAAGTACACTTTTTTGGAAACCTTGTTCCGACCGAAGAGCAGAATTCCTAAAAAGGTGGACTCCAGAAAAAAGGCAAAAACGCCTTCGGCTGCTAAAGGTGCCCCGAAGATATCACCGACAAATCTGGAATATTTCTCCCAATTGGTGCCGAACTGAAACTCCATTACAATCCCCGTAGCCACCCCCATGGAAAATACGATGGCAAAAATTCCAATCCAGAAACGGGCTATTTTTTCATACAACTCGTCTTCCTTTTTCAGATACAATCCAAGAAATATAACGATCAGAAAAGCCAATCCCAGTGTGATGGTTGGGAAAATATAGTGGAATCCCACCGTAACAGCAAACTGGATTCGCGCTAATAAAACTGGATCCATAGGTTTACCTCCTTTTGCAGTTATATGCTGTTGGAACGGGGTCTGCAGTTTGAAACCGACCACCGATAAATTTGTCAATCTCCCGACGTAACCGAATGTCGGGAGTTTTAACACCAGAGTTGATCAGCCCCTATGATACCTTATCGAAAAACATAAGCCCCTCCAAAAAGTGATGATTCGGAGCGCTTTCGGATCAGGAATTAATCTTTCCATTGAGGAACGGACTGATTCTGATTAAGACTACCACATCAATTTGACTTCATCAAAATTTCTGCAAGGCTTTTTCCGATATCCACCGTTGCAGACAGTTCCTCGGTATCGGGAATATATTCAATATTGACTCCCTCCAGGGGATTTTCCCAGTTTAAATCCTCGATGGTTTGGACCAGCTCTTTGACAGCTTGACCGCCCCAACCGTAGGAACCAAAGGCAAATCCGATCTTGTTCTGCGGTTTGAGTCCCCTGAGGTAGGTTAAAAACTGACCCATGGTAGGCAGTATACTGTTATTCAAAGTAGGAGATCCCAGCAGAACCAGTTTCGATTCCATCACATCCGGCATAATGTTCGAAATATGATTAACCTTTAAATTACGCAAGGTTGTGTAGATTCCGGATTCGGACAGGCCTTTTTCCAGTGCGGTTGCTATTTTCTCTGTTGATTGCCACATCGAGTCATAAACGATCAGGGCTCTATTGGGAGCTTCGTGGTTAGACCATTTCTGATATTCCGCCATAATCTTCTGAATGTGAGATTTCCACATCAGGCCATGGCTTGGTGCTATCAATTCGATTTCCATGGAAGAGAGGGCGGAAAGAGCTTTTTGTACCTGTTTACCAAACGGCAAAACGATGTTGGCGTAGTATTTGGCGGCATCTTTTCTGACGGCGCTCCAGCCAAGCTCGTCATCAAACCGTTCGGAAGTTGCCAGATGCTGCCCGAAGGCATCATTGGAGAAAAGTATCTTCTCCTCAGGAATATAGGTCACCATGGAGTCCGGCCAGTGCACCATCGGCGTATTAACAAAACTGAGAGTTCGTTTTCCAATGTCGATGCTGTCACCGGATTTCACGACCCGAAAGTTCCACTCTTTTTTATAGTGTTGGCGTAGCCCTTTTTCACCGGCTTTAGAGGTGATAACGGTTGCCTGTGGAATCAATTCCATCAGTTCGGGAATACCTCCCGAATGATCCATTTCCACATGATTGGAGAGGACATAGTCTATCCTGGAGGGGTCAACGTAGCGACTGATTCGGTCGATCATCTGTCCGAATTTATCCGGCTTTACGGTATCCACCAGGGTGATCTTCTCATCTATAATCAGGTAAGCGTTATAGCTGGTTCCCTGCTGGGTCAGGTAACCGTGAAAGTTCCTTACATCCCAATCGATAGCGCCTACCCAGTATATCCCTTCCTTAATTGTTTCCGTGTGCATATCTCCTATCCCTCTTTGACAAAGTCTTCCTTGCCGACGCCGCAAACGGGACATTCCCAATCATCCGGCAGGTCCTCAAACGAAGTGCCGGGATCGATTCCGGAATCGGGATCACCTTCGGCAGGATCGTAAATGTAGTCGCAGGTTTCACATCTGTATTTTGCCATTTTCTTCTCCGTTGTTAAGTGTGTTTGGGTTTATGATAAAAATCCGGTTGCCGGTGTCTTCCGGCAAACAGGAGGGTGAACAGGACACTGTCAGCGATTTTTGGTAGCGGGTGAAAGCCAAAACACCCGGACGAATGTTATCTTTTAATAGCCAGCAGCTTTTTGCTGATGGTCTGAATGTGCTTCATCTCTTCTTTGATGATTTCTTGAATTTTATCTTTCCCGGCCTCATCGGGAACCAGTTCTTTCATCCCCAGGTAAAATACGATGGATTCTTTCTCTGCTTCAATAGCTGCTTTGAAAACCTCTTCCGCTGACGAGGTATCGATGGTCTTTTCATAGAACACCCTGGTGTCGGCCAGGGCCTCAATATAAAGAGCAGCTTCATCATAGGGATCGAAAACGATATCTTCACTCTCTTTGTCCGAAAGTTTTGATTTCATGGAGGTAAATAACTTCTCGTGCCCGACTTCCATTTCGGCCAGTTCCAGCAAAAAAGTTTTGATTTCAGGGTCTTTAACATCATCTGCTGCCTTTCGATAAAAGGCATATCCGTTTTTTTCAATGTTTTCAGCCATTTCCAAAATAGCCTTGGCATTAAACTTATGATACATCACAATTCTCCATTAATGTTTGGCATGATCGATCAGCGGGAGGGATAATCGCTTTTTCGCTTCTTAAAGCCATTACCCCTCATCGATCACGGGACTCAATTTGTTGTCTTCGCCCCCGCATCATATCGGAAGAGTTCCGCATGTTCGAGCAAGGGGAGATCAACATCTTAACGTTTTGTCTTAAAGGTATTCATACCAGACATGATTTCCTTTTAACAAGACAAACTGTTATGAATTTCAACCCGCTTCCCGGTTAAATCATGGTATGGTGGAATTAGAATCTAAACAAATGATCGATTGAATCCGACCCTATTCACCGAAGTATCGCTTGAGCAATCCGGCAAAGGCAGCACCATGTCGGGCTTCGTCTTTGCACATTTCGTGAACGGTGTCGTGGATGGCATCATAGTTGAGCTGCTTGGCTTTGGTTGCCAAATCCTTTTTGCCTTTGCAGGCACCGTGCTCAGCTTCAACTCTTGCCTTGAGATTGGCTTTGGTGTCGGCTACAACCACTTCGCCCAATAACTCCGCAAACTTGGATGCGTGCTCAGCCTCCTCCCAGGCTATACGCTTGTAGGCTTCTGCAACCTCCGGATACCCTTCCCGATCCGCCTGACGGCTCATGGCAAGGTACATCCCAACTTCCGTGCATTCACCCGTAAAATTCGCCCTTAATCCATCCAGAACCTCAGGATCAATATCCTTCGCTGCCACACCAATCCTGTGTTCATCTGCCCATGCGAGATCACCTGCCTGTTGCTCGTAAAACTTATCCGAGCTGGCCTTACATTGCGGACACTCCTCCGGCGGGTTATCACCATCATGAACATAACCACATACTGAACATACCCATTTTTTCATAAACACTCCTGATTTTGGGTTGAATAAAAAATCTCATAGAATTATGAGAGCATGGAAAACTTCAGGCTTTTTTCCACCAGCCTTTTTTGATATGCGAGTCTCTCTCCTGTTCCGCCAGCTTTTTAATCTTAAAAGCGGAATCGAGCATAACCCCGTACAACACTCCACAGGCAACATCCTCCCTTTCAGCATCACCCTGCTGCGCCAGCTTTAACATCTTTTCGACCAGTTTGAGTGTCTCAATAATGTTCTGGTCGCATCTCCTTAACTCCACTTATCTAGCCTCTGGAAAATTGGTTTTGACTGATTTTTATGATACAATGATGATAATTTTTGATCTCTATGTTTCAGGATGCGTGCCATTTTTTTAATCATTTGATTTATATAGTCTTTATACAGGATTCCATGGCAAATGTCCAAACTTTTCAAAATAAAAAATGTCACACAGCTCCGAATCCTGCAGCCATAGGACAGATTAATGTTCAGTTTCGAGTGTACATTTTTAGAATTATTGATCTTTTAAATAATGCTTATGTCTCATAGGTTTTTATGATACATAGTTGTACAATACGCTTTATCCCTCTTTCTCATGGCGGATTGAGGCCCTCGGGAGGGAAAATCCCATGAAATCGGGAAAAAAGCGGGCACAGGCTTTGCAGAATTTTTTTATATCCATCCCGCCTTGTGGGAAAAATATAAAAATCTGAACAGAGTTGCGAAGGTCCGAGACCGAAAACGGAGGGATGTAGCACTGATACATCCTGATTGAGGTTTGACAACGCATTATGGTACCTATTTGGAACGGTTGCGGGGTATACAGGGCCGGATAGGTACTTGATTATCATCAACACCGGAAGAAGGAGAAACCCATGAAGCCAAGTTTAAAAGCTATCGAGGTAGCATTAAACAATGAAAAAGAAGAGAAGGATTACTATACCACATTGAGCAAGAAGGTGACCAATCCGGTTGGAAAAAAAATGTTCGAAACCATCGCCAAAGAAGAGGACATGCACTATGAGCAGTTGCTGAAGATTCACAAAAACCTTGAAGAGAGGGGGGAATGGCCGGAGGAGATATCACCTGTTGTGGATGAAACCGATATCAAGGAAGGATTGAAAGAGATGATTGCATCCGCCGAGGGAGCCGCCAAATCAACGACCGATGACAGGGAAGCAGTGCAGATTGCCATCGATTTCGAAACCAAAGCCCATCTCTTTTACAAGGATCTGATCAAAAAAACCGAAGATCCGGATGAGAAAAAGTTTTTCGAATATATGGCTGCCGTTGAACACAAACACGTGGCGTCGCTGGAAAACACCCTGCTCTACTTTGAAGATCCGGAAGGCTGGATGATGAGTTCCGAAAAATCCCTGCTGGATGGTTAGCAGTTCCTTTAAAACTGCAGCAGCGCTATCGCCACTGCAGTTCTTAACACCTTTTCTCAGACCGCGGAGAGAATTTCCTGAATCGTCGCCGCATCATAAGGACGAGATATCAATGTTCCCTCTTTGAGCTGGCCTATTCTTTCATGAAAGGGAATTGAATCCTTACGATAAAGAATACCAATTGGGATTTTATCTTCCCACTCCTCGGCCAGAAAGAGTGCCTCGTCCAGTTTATCGGGTTGGTAATCCGTTTCATACAGATCATAAGCCCGCTTCTTGAACCAGGCGTGGGAATTGATCTTGTTATAGGTGACACAGGGCTGAAGTATGTCCACCAGGGAGAATCCCCTGTACTGGATGGCATCCTGTATCAACCGGCTCAGGTGCTTCCGGTTGTTGGAAAATCCCCTTGCCACAAAACTCGCTCCCAGACTGAGTGCTAGTTTGACTGGATTCAACGGATCAGTTCTGACGCCATCGGGTTGTTGCGGGGTGACAAATCCCATATCCGATGTCGGAGCTGCTTGGCCTTTGGTCAAACCATAAACCTTGTTGTGATGAACCAAAAGGGTGATATCCAGATTGCGACGAATGGCATTGATAAAATGATTCCCCCCCTCACCATAGCAATCTCCATCCCCCGAATTAACCAGAATTTTCAGGTCATGATTGGCCAGCTTGGCACCGGTTGCAATCGGCAATGCCCGGCCGTGTAGGGTGTGAAAGAAATTACAATTCATGAAATGGGGCGTTTTGGCAGCCTGACCGATTCCGGAAATGAGGAGAATATCACGGGGAGCAATATCCAGGTTGACCAGTGCATCTTTCATGGCATCCAAAAGGCCGAAGTTTCCGCAACCCGGGCACCATTTGTTTTCGTAGTCATTATGATAATCTTCGATTTTCACCATGATCCTGCTCCTTATATCTGTTTGATTTTCTCAACAACCTCATCAGTATAGAAAGGCCTGCCGTCATATTTGAGGATTGATGCGGAGTAAGACAGACCGGTTTGTTCCCTGATCAACTGTCCAAACTGGGCCGATGAGTTTTGCTCCACCATGACAAACCGTTCGGCTTTTTCAAGTGCGGCCGTCACAACATCTGTGGGAAACGGCCAGATGTCCGTGAAATGCAGGCAGCCGATATCCATTCCCCCGTTTCTCAGGATCTCTACCGCTTCTCTGATAGCGCCCCTGGTGGATCCCCATCCCACAACCAGCAATTCGCTTTCACCATGATAAGTTTCGGGCGGATCCAGTTCATCAATCATCCTCGGGATTTTAGCGGCGCGTTTATCCATCATGGCAACCCGGTTGGCAGGATCTTCACTGATATGGCCGTCTTCCGTATGCTCATTCCCGGAGGCCATCACCAGGGCTTCACCATTGCATGGCAGGGCTCTTGGAGAGACGCCGTCTTCGGTCAGGGCATAACGGACATATTGTCTCGGGTCAGCCATATCCTCGTCGGTGACGGTATAACGATTAATCTCGGTGGGAATTTTAAATGGGTTCTCTTCGATAAAGAGAGAGTCGCAGAGATACTGGTCAACCAGGATGATAACCGGCACCTGGTACTTGTCGGCCAGTTCGAACGCCCTGGTGGTAATGGTATAGGCCTCTCCCGGCGATCCCGGGGCCAGCACAAACCTGGGGAATTCGTCCTGGGACGCCCTGATGGCAAAAAGCAGGTCGGGTTGGGCGGTACGGGTCGGCAATCCGGTAGCAGGTCCGGGTCGTTGGGCATCGACGACAACAATAGGAGTTTCCGTAATCCCGGCCAGACCGAGTCCTTCCACCATCAGGGAAAATCCGCCGCCCGACGTGGAGGTCATTGATCGAATCCCGGCATATGAAGCCCCAATGATGGCGTTGACTGCGGCGATCTCATCCTCCACCTGTTCCACTATCATGGGAATTTTACCGGAAAAGGAGTTCAGATCCTGCATGACGGAGGTAGCCGGAGACATGGGGTAAAATGCGGCGAATCGACAATCTGCAGCCAGAGCCCCGAGAGCTACCGCTTTAGAACCGTTGATAAGGGTTCCCTTGGGTTCTCCCCTGTTCCAGTCGAAGGACCATTTGAAAGAAGTATCTTTGACGGCCTCAAAACCCAGTTTGGCAGCTGCAATATTGTTATCCACGATCTGTTGGCTTTTTCTGGAAAAGCGTCTGGTCAGCAAGCCTTCCAGGATGTGAAAAGGGGCACCCAGCAAACCGAGCACAGCACCGACAGCAACCGTGTTGGCCATCACCCTGCCCCCGGCTTCCACTGCCAACTCCCTGATGGGAACCGCAATCACGTTTTCAGCCGGGGCTTCACGGGCATCCATTATAACAAGCCCACCCTCATGAATATCCTGGTGATGCAACTCATAGGTCTGTTCATTCAGCGCAACCACCATGTGGGCAGTGGTTTCCGGAGCTGAAACCGACGTATTGCATATTCTGATCTGAAAATAACTGTGTCCGCCCCTGATTCTGGACTCGAAATCATTGATGCCAGTGATATAGAGCCCTGCTTCACGGCAGACATTGGCCAGGAGGTCACCCACAGTCTGGATACCCTGCCCGGCTTCACCGCCAATTTTTATTGAAATATCAATATCCATTGTTTTCCTTGTTCGGGTTGGGATTAATATGCCTGTCGCATGAGGTTTCTCTTCGCATCAGTTCAGAATTTCCCAAATGCTTTCCGGCGGTCTTCCCATGGCATATTTACCTGCATATGCCACGATGGGACGTTCAATGATACTGGGATTTTTGTTCATCAGGCGTAACCAATCATCCTGGCTCCTGTCATCTTTCTTGGACAATCCCAGTTCTTTAAAGCGTTTGTCTTTTGGTCGAAGCAATTCAACAGGATCGACTCCGATCCCTTTGGCTATTTTTTTCAATTCAGCCACCGAAGGTGGGTTTTTCAGGTATTCAACGATTCGGAATTCCACACCACTCTCTTCAAGCACTGCCAGTGCTTTTCTACTGGTGCTTCACTTGGGATTGTGATAGATGGTTGCTTTTTTCATGTTTGATTGTCAAAAGGTTGGATAGTTCCGGGAAAGCATACGGGCCCGATAGCACGGGCCCGCCCGGTTACAATTGATATCAATTTACCGGGTTTCGGTTACACAGGTGCCGTGTCCGTTGAGACGGTCCGTTTGGCCAGCTCCTGGTCCACCATGAAGAGTCCTGACTTGGAATCCCCGATAAATTTCAGCTTACTGAGGATTGATTTCACCGATGATTCCTCTTCGACCTGCTCTGCAACAAACCATTGCAGGAAGTTATTGGTGGCATGGTCATTTTCTTCCAGCGACAGGCTCACCAGCTTAAAGATCTGTTCGGAGACCGAACGCTCATGATCATAGGTCTCCTGAAAGACTTCAACGGGAGACTCCCATTCCACAGGCGGCGCCTGGATAGTCGCCAGGCGAATTCTACCGTTCATATTATCAACAAACTCAAAGAATTTCATCGCATGGGACATTTCTTCTTCGAATTGTACTTGCATCCAGTTGACAAAACCGGGCAGATCAATCGACTTGAAATAAGCCGACATGGATAGATACAGATAAGCTGAATAGAGTTCGGCATTAATATGCTCGTTCAGCTTGGCTTCCATTTTTTCTGTAAGCATCAGATTTTCCTGTTTTAAATTGTCTCAAATCTTCCATTTCAATCCAACCGGGCTCATTGCCCGGTTGGCAATCAGATTCTCTGTCAAAGTAGCTTTTTCTATGCACTTTCCAGATCAAATTCCTGAAAATCGAACCAGAATCCGAAACCTCGTGCATTGTCGATTTCGGCTTTGACAATGGCTTCGTGTCCCTCTTCAATTTCGATAAAACGTTTGAACAAAACCTGGTCTTCAGGTGCCAGCTTACCTACAAGATCCTTGTAAAAAGCCGAAGCTTGGCTTTCCATCTCCAACGCCTTTTTGAAGACTTCAATTTCGTCATCAATGTTGGCCTGTTTTGCCGCGGCTTTGTGTTTTTTAACATTTTCCTTGATCACCTCTTTGTCGGGAACAATGGTTTTGATGTCATCAACGGTAATCTTTCCCGAGTTTTGCCACTGCTCAAGTTTCGCCTTTAAATAGGCGGTATGGCCTTCTTCCTCTTCGCCCAGCAGTTTGAAAATCTTGCTGGCAACGGGTGAGCTGAACTTATCTGCGTACTTGGTGTAGACGTTAACGATCTTGTCTTCCAGCGCAATTGCTGTTTTGATAGCTTCTCCGAGATCCATGGTTTCTCCTTTTCGGGTTAAGGGTTGACTGCTCTTCATTGCAGCAGGGCCAGGCTTCCCGGCCAGGCTGGTTCGGAACAGTAGTAACAAATGGTTTGCTTCTATTTTCGACTCGCCCCCCTGGGTTTGGGTCGGTTGGGTCTGACAAGGTTCTGCTCTTCCCGGACATTACCTTCCGATTCGATGACCTGAAATCCCCAGGAGAAGAGCTTTAACAGCGAATAGACATACACATCGGTTTTGAGAAATTGATATCGCTTGTCAATGATCTCCAGCCAGTTTTCCCGTTCCTCTCCGGAGAGAACCCTGGCGGTCTTTCTGGATTCTCTTTCGAATTTCTCTTCTTTGGAATCCACCAGGTTCAGCTCTCCGAAAAAGCTGAAGGTTTCCGGCCTGTTTTCATCAGAAAGCCTTTTCATGGTGCTAAGCAGGCATACATGCGCATATTTGAACTCCTCTTTTTCCTGATCGGTAAACTCCTTGACAAAAAGACGGCTGCCACCCATATCGGAAGCGACAAGGCACGTTCCAAGGAATGTCCCATTGTTAAGATAGATGCTTTCAGCCATCTGCATGAAAAGTTTCAGGTAATCCGCGTCATCTCCGAGTGAGTAAGGTTTCCCATCCTGACTGAGGAAATTGTAGATCTCAAATCCCGCTTCCCTGGCTTGCAGATTGAGGCTGGGATGTTGACGATTATTGACGATACCATCCCTGACATTGAGCTTATCCAGTATCTTGCTTGAATCCATAGTGTTTGATTTTTTTAGACTGTTTAATTATTTTTTTTCAAATATTGGTCCAGTTCACTGGCCACAAAAGCCAGATGCTTTTTCTCGGCATCGGCCATCTCAAGAAAGAATTTTTTTACCTCCGGTTTTTCCGCTTTCACCGCCAGCCTTGTATAAAAATCCATGGCCTGGGTTTCAAACGCGGCAGCAAGGCCAAACACGTCCCGGGCGCTTTCGGTGTTAGCCAGGGTCTTAATCAAGGTGATATCGGCATAGCCGCCCCCTTCGAGAATCTGGCCGTCATGTTCGGCAAATTCCTTCTGAACCATCTCTTTACCCTGGGAGATGGAATAGATCCTGGAAAGGTCGCGTTTATGATCCACCTCAAATGAAGCCAGTTTACGATACAGCCTCTTAAACGCTTCATCTTCCGTTTCCCGGGCAAGCATGATGTAAAACTGTTGCAGACCCTCTTCCATGGCGTAGGCCATGCTGATGGCATCTTCATATTCCACGTTCGGATCCAGGAGATTCAGATTCAGTTCGAAATGACCAAAGGCCAGCTCTCCGTACCAGGAAGAGATTCCACCCTCCAGGTACCGTACCTCCCGAAAGCCCTGACTATTAAGCCACTGACCGGCCGCCAGACTGCGGTTGTTGCCTCCGCTGTAAACAAAAACCGCTTTTTCCTTGTCCAGGCCTCCCTTTCCTTCTATTAATTCTTCCAAAGGGATCAAAAGGGAACCGGGAAGATGACGTTTGCTGTATTCCTCGGGCTGCCGGACATCTACCAGTTGGTATTCGTCGGAGCCGTGAGAATTGAAATATGCCTTGGCATCCTCAATGGAGATGGTCTCCACTTTGTTTATTATACTATTCCATTTCATAGCAAAAATATAGAATTATAGATTGATAAGCAGATTGCTTCGCACCCCTTCCTGTCCCCTCGCCCAAAAGGTAAAACATTCGGAGCTTCAATATTCAACCGGTTACTGCTAACCCGGAATTCAGATGATTAACTGAAATCTACCTTGATCGGACGACGCTGTCAAATTATCCGAAAATCGAATGTTATCGTTGCACTCATTCCTGAGTCGGAGAAAGCTCTTCTCTCCGGTAAAACCTGAGGGAATTGATTCGATCAGGTTGAGTCAAACCATGACAATCCTTCTGAAAGAAGTGTGCCAAATAAATTACTCGGCAGTAAAATAGATATCACCATAAAGGGCTGTTGCCTCTTGTCCGCTATTATCCGTATCAGTCATGATAGCTACGGCGTTTATGGAGTCCACATCAGTTCCGAAATACCTGGCAAAATCCTTACGCACATCTCGCTTCTCATGAATCCACTGACCCGTTTTTTCGGTTCCGGATCGCACCGTCACGATCCACGCCTTGGAGGTAAAAGCATTGGCCCAATCGCTCCCCTCCGGATTATGTGAGCTCCAGACATAGTTCAATGCCTTGAGGCTAAAGAAAAAGGGACCGGTTTTGGTCACCACATAGATCCTGGCTACGTAGTCATCGCCGGATTTGGCTTTTTCATCGTTTCCCTCAAGCATACGATTCGTCTGCCATGACCAGTTCAGATAGGGTGTTTTGGTCAGGTCCACTTCGATCTCCTTGTAAAAGCCGGAAGATGTCTGCCGGCTTTCAGCTTTGATAACCTGGAGGTTATCGACAGTCACCAGTTGATAATCGGTTTCACCCTCAAAGCTCTTGTTTTGCCATCCTTCTATATCTCCTTTGGAGAATGTTCCCACGGGAACAGTGGTGTCACCGATTGACTCCGGGGAAAAGGCCGGGCCTAATAAGAGTATCATAACAATAATTTGAAACAGGTGTCTCATATTTCCTCCATTGATTGTCGATTCCATGGTGCAATTCAATAGTATAACTGCTGTTCCCCCAAACACAAAACATCTTTCCTTCAATACCGTGAGACAGGATCGGAGCCTGCAACAGAGATCGATTTCTCATGACGATGGGTGATCGGGAATCCGGATTCTAAAGGTGGTGCCTCTGCCTTTCCGGGTTTTTACCGAGATGGAGCCACCCAGTTCCGCAACCTTGGACTTTACAGCGTCCATGCCTATACCTCGCCCGGAAATATCCGAGACACTTTCGCTGGTTGAAAATCCGGGTTTGAATAACAACCTGATGGCATCATCCTGCCCCAGTTGATCTGCCTCTTCTGCGGTTATCAGCCCTCGCTCCAGGGCTGCCTTAACCACCTTAGCTGTTTCAATACCGCCACCGTCATCGGCTATCGCAAGGATCAGATCATTGTCCTGATAGCCGGCCGACAGTTCCAGGACCCCGGTTTCCGGTTTCCCCGTTTTCAATCGTTTTTCAGTAGATTCCAAACCATGATCTACCGAGTTTCGCACCAGATGTACCAATACATCAAACAGGGGTTCAAGACGTTTGTAAAAAACTTCCACGTCGGTGCCTGCCAGTTCCACTTTGATCTGCTTGCCCAGTTTTTCTGCCAGCTTCTCGGCTGTTCCCGCGTACTTCCTGAAAACCGGCAGAATTGGCTCTTTACGGAACTCATAGAGAGCCTGTCGAATCTCATTCAGACGAACCTTTTTGGTATCGCTGAACATTGCCTCCAGCCTCACCACTTTTTCCTCATTGACTTTGTAATACCGCTGCTTGCTGCCAACAATCTCGTCCCAGGTGATGATATCCCTTACATTCTCCAATGAATCCTTCAGGTTTCGCCGCAGCTCAAGCAGGGATGATTCCAGTGATTTAATATTCTCCCCGCTGGAAAAGACCTCATCGGGTCCTGTTTCCTGAATCCAGTCCTCGATGCGATGGGTTGTTTCTGCAACGGTGCCCAGGCCGTAGCTGGCTGAAATACCCTTGACAGTGTGCAGGTCATGCATAACCGCTACCGGGTCAATCGTCACTGACGGATCTTTCAGATCGGTTGACATAGAACCCAAAAGCTTGTTGGTGTCCTGAACGAATTGCATAAAACCATCCCTGTCCCTGGCTATTTTGATGACCAGTTCGTTGAGGGCTTCATCTTTCTGTAATTGGTGTTCAAGCTCTCTCTCCTGGGTGATGTCGGTCAGAATGACCATCATCTTATCCTTCAGCTCTTCTCCGGCAGCCTTAATGAATCGATATTCCACAGACAGGATTCTCCGGTGAAGAGATATCTCCCGTGGCAGCAGATCTTCCAGCAGGGAGAGATCCCCGACACCGTCAAACAGGAGATCGGTTAGCTCTTTTACCTCTTTCAGATTCTCAGGCACCATCAGTTCCAGGGCATTCAGGCCCGATATAGAAGATTTAAAATAGAGGTCACAGGCTTTGGAATACTCCTCATCTATCAAGTAATCCGGTCCGAAGCTGAAAAATCCTTGGCCGGTATTATTCAGCAGATCGCCAATGGCAGCCTTGCTTTTAATGATCTGGCGGTAGCTTTGCTGGATTTTTGCCGTCATATTGTTGATCGCCCTGGCCAGGATACCTATCTCATCCCTGGTTTCGATCTTGACCTGTCCGATATCGCCCCCGGATTCAAGGACTCCGGAGGTCATGATATGCTGTGCAAAAAGGGTTAGTTTCTTCAACGGATCGACCAGGCGTCCACTAAGCAGCCAGATGATAATAAAAAGGACCAGCAGGTTTCCCAGGGCGGTGAAAAAGAGAAACAGGAAGCGGTTCAATTTCTGTTCCGGCAGATCGGTCAGGTCGAAGGTCAGCTCAACCCCGTTTACTTTAACCGTATAGAGCAGTTGGGGTTGCAGTTCTCCGTTGATGAAGATCTCCGTTGTCTCCAATTGACCTTCGACTCTTGCCAGATCGAAATTCAGGTCGATAGCGTTGCCGCTGAGCAGCGTGGCCGCCGGGAGGTTTGATTCTACTGGTTCTTCATTGATCACCTCGATGTCTTCATCAACAGCCGGAACAGGTTCGGATTGGTTGTCTGATTGGTTTTTCTGTTCAAATTCTGCCAGAAAGGCACTCTTCAACCGTTTCAGGTAGGAGTCGCGTTCGACGCAGGAAGGGTGGTTATCATCAATTTTGATTCCCACCACTTCTGTTCTGCCGATTCGGTCCAGCAGGTTGAAAAAGAGAATGGGATCCTTGAGCATAATGCAATCGACCGATACGGAAAGGTTGAGAGCATTCTGTTTGTAGGTGTCCAGTATATCTTTTTCAACCTGCTGCATTTGATAGGTTGTGCTGATGGTTTGAAATAGAAATACACCCACAAATATTCCAATCAGTATCTTTGTACGGATGATCCTGTTTTGCCACCATTCGGAGACCGATCCCAAACTCGACTTTGATGACTTCATCTCTTAACGTGGTTTTGAATTAGATGAAAGGGTTAGGCGTATTGACCTGAGTAAAAGCTTATTCGGCAATCAATCCGTACCAGGGAGTCGGATTCACGGGGCAACGCCAATAGTAACGACCCGGTTTCAGTTTTATGGCTTTGGACAGTCGCTTGTCGCCGGCCTTCCATCCCCCCTGGAGAAACATGGTCTCATGGGTTTCAGCATCTATAATCTGCACTCCAAACGCTTCACCGACCCGGTTGGACATCTGGGGACTGATATGCATTTCGATCTTAAAATACTGATCGGCCGGTACCTTGGTGACTCTTGTCCCCGCAGGCATTTCATTGTTATCACTGGCTTTGATTCGTTGGTTTCTCAGGCTGGCACAATGGGGCTGACGGTACGATTCGCTGGTCCGGACATCCGCCTGCTCTTCCAATTGCTCATAGATACAGTTTTTCTGGGTGATGGGATAGACATCCACCTCTTCGATCCCGGAAAATCGCAGAATTTTTGCTTTCTTTAATTCGGGATTGTAGTTAGCGTTATCTTCCCATGGAGAGTAAGCGAGCAGGTTCTGAAAAGACAACAGAATCAGCAGCCCTGATATGGCCCCTGCCAGGAGAGCGTTCTTGGATCTATTTTGCATGATCAAACCTTATTGGCAGTGTTTTGATAGTGTTATAAGAAAAACTATCTGCACTAATCGTGCAAATATCTTTGCCTTCCGTTGAATCTGCCTTCGGGTTTTTGGCTGGTTTTCAATAGCAAACCCGGACCTGTTGCGGGGATATTTACTCTTGTTGTTCCGGTTATCTAGTCCATTGCATCCAGTTCGTTGAGATCCAGGTAAAGATCATCGCCTTCAAACCAGGTGGTCAGTTTCTTGATCCCGACACCGGGTTGCTTGTCCAACTCGCCATTTTCCAGGCTGTAACGCCAGAGGTGTTTGCCGCAGGTGATAAATCCGTTCTCCAGAAAGCCGTCAGCCAACAAGGCCTCCTCATGCAGGCAGAGTCCGCTAAAAACCGATACTTCTCCTTCGTGTTTTACAATGACCAGTTCTTTATCCCCCACAGCCAGGGAAATCAGCTCATCAGTCAATTCGCTGCGGGAGGCAATGAAAAAGGGTTTTCTGTCCGATTGGCTCATTTAAGGTTCAAAGTTGGGGTTGTAGCCATAAAGAGTGAAAATGAGGAAATTAACATAATCTTATAGTGATTTGAACCGCTTGTCTATCTGAGAATAAAAAATCCGAATTCAATTCTTCTGCAATCTCCGGGATCTATATGGGTTGATCCTCACTTTTGTATTTTAAAAGATGGCTGAAAAGATTATAATTCCGGAACTGCCTTAATCATATCAACCAAGTGAATGGGAGTCTCAATGGTCAGAAGAGTGATTCATTATGCAGCAGCCATTGTGGTTATCGTTATTTATGGAGGCCAGGTTTGTCCCTTTCTGGAGACTCTTACCCTTCCGCAATTGGCGGTACCGGTAGTGGTTCTGTTCTCTGTTCTGTTCCTGGTCCAGGTATGGATAATAAAACGTCTGATCCGCAAAAGCCCTTACCAGTTTCAATCCCGAAGGGTATTTCAGTGGGAGCTGATTTTATTTCTGACCATCGGGTTGATACTGACTGTTTTTAACACGATCTACTATGGGTTTCCCCTGGAAAGTGGATTGAAGTACCTGGTCGCGTTGGCACTCATCGGCTTTTTTACTGCGGCGGATCTGAGTCTGGAGCTGGAATGGAATCTGAGCCAGTTTTTTGCCAAAACAGGTAGACAGATCTCCCCGGATGACCATTATTTCTCGCAGCCTAAAAAATTTGGTTTTTTTGCCAGCATCAGTGTCTGTCTTATCATTGGTGTTATCTTTCTGATTATCAGCAAAGATTTGGACTGGCTTGCAGAGGTAGGCAATGCGATCCGCATTGATACAGCCCAGCGTGCCATTCTGCTCGAATTCGGTTTTGTTGCGGCAACCATTCTGATCCACGTCTTCAACCTGGTGATCTCCTATTCCCGTAATCTGCAGAATTTTCTGGTGAAGGAAACCTCTGCTCTGCAAAAAGCCACAAACGGTAATTTTGATGTCTTTGTTCCCATCAGCAGCAACGATGAGTTTGGTGTCATGGCCAAGCATACCAACATCATGGTGGAAGGACTAAAAAAACGGACAGAAGAGTTACAGCAGACCCAGGATACAACCATCCTGACACTGGCTTCCCTGGCGGAAACGCGGGACAATGAAACCGGAAACCACATTCTCAGAACCCAACGATACGTCAAAATCCTCGCCGAAGAGCTTTACAAGAAACCGGCCTTTCAGGATCGTCTTAATCCTCAAATCATCGACCTGTTGTTTAAATCAGCTCCATTACATGATATCGGGAAAGTGGGTATTCCGGACCATATTTTGCTGAAACCCGGTAAATTGGAAAAGGATGAGTTTGATATCATGCAGACTCATGCCAAGCTGGGAGGAGACTCCCTGGAAGTGGCAGAGCAACGACTTGGAAGCAATTACTTTTTGAGACTGGCCAGGGAGATTGCCCTGACCCATCATGAAAAATGGGATGGTTCCGGCTATCCAAACGGGCTGAAGGGCGAAGATATTCCCCTGGCTGGGAGACTGATGGCCGTGGCGGATGTCTATGACGCCCTGATCAGTAAACGGGTCTACAAACCTGCCTTTTCACATGAAAAAGCAGGTCAGATTATTCGGGAAGGAAAAGGATCCCATTTCGACCCCGCGGTAGTGGATGCTTACCTGGCTATTGAGGAGGAGTTCAAAAAAATAGCGCAGGAGTTCAAGGACTCCGGAGAATAACACTTAGGGGAGGCAAAACTTATTATGATCTATCTGCCCCCCGCGTACTCTATCGTCGCCAGGCATGGAACTTCTCCAGAAACCTCATCAGTCTCTCCGGTATGTGATTCTTCCGCCAGTTACCAGCCGCATACTTGTTGGCTTCTCCCAGGGTCGGGTAGATATGGATGGTTCCCAGAATCTTTCCCAGCCCCAGACCATTCTTCATGGCCAACACAAACTCTGCTATCAGGTCGCCCGCATGGGTACCAACAATGGTTACGCCCAGTATCTTGTCTTTTCCCGGCGGGGTTATAACCTTTATGAATCCGTGATCTTCGCTGTCAGCGATAGCCCTGTCCAGATCATCGATACCGTAGACAGTGGCTTCATAAGGGATATCCTTTTCCATGGCCTCCTTTTCATTCAAACCGACCCGCGCAACTTCCGGATCAGTGAAGGTACACCAGGGAATAACGCGGTAATCCACCTTGAATTGTCTGAAAGGTCGAAAGAGAGCATTAACGGCTGCATACCAGGCCTGATGGGATGCTGTATGGGTAAATTGATAAGGTCCCGCCACATCGCCACAAACGAAGATATTTGGGTAATTCGTCCTCAGATACTCATCATGCGAGATGGTTCCATTTTTGGCGATTTCAACACCCAGCTCCTCAAGTCCGAATCCCTTGGTATTCGCCCTGCGACCGACTGCTACGATAACCTGGTCAAAAGGAATCCTGACATCTTTTCCTTCGGCTTCACAAACCAGGATCTTCTCACCGTCTTCCTTTAGAAACTCCTTGGCCCGGTGCCCGGTAAGGACCTTGACCCCTTCCTTTCTGAACTTTTCCGCGACCAGATTACTGACCTCTTCATCCTCACGGATCAGAATTTGAGGCGCCATCTCGACCTGGGAAACTTCCGAGCCCAGTCGAGCAAACGTCTGAGCCATTTCACTGCCGATCGGACCGCCACCCAGGATAATCAAACGTTTAGGGAGGTCCCTGATGTTCCACAGCGTGTCACTGGTCAGGTAATCCATCTGATCGATACCCGGAATTGGGGGAACAAACGGAGAGGCACCGCTGGCCACGACGATGTTTTTGGTTGTAATGACATTGCCATTTACCTTGACACGATATGGATCGATTATTTCGGCTTCACCGGTGATACACTCCACGCCAAGATCCTGATAGCGTTCAACGGAATCATGGGGCTCGACCTTCTTTATCACCCCGGCTACCCGCTCCATGACTGTCTTGAAGTCGAAGTCCACCTTGGTTTTTTCAAATCCGAAATCCTTTGCCCGTTCCGCATAGGATAGCATTTTAGCGGAACGAATCAGGGCTTTGCTGGGAACACAACCGGTATTCAGGCAATCACCCCCCATCTTGTGCTTCTCGATCAAAACGACTTTGGCCTTGACGGCAGCCGAAATGTACGATGCAACCAGACCGCCGGATCCGGCTCCGATCACCACAACGTTATAATCAAAATTCCCGGGAGATTTGTACTTTTTCAGGGCTCTTCGCGAGTTAGCCATGGCGACTCCTTTTTTAGCGATAAGGGGAAATAGTCCCAGAAGGGTGAAAGCTGCAATCAGACCGGGTGACAGAATCCCCCCGAGCGATTCGACTTTCGCCAACTGGGTTCCGGCGAAAACATAAACAATGGTGCCGGGGAGCATTCCGATCTGACTAACCACATAGTACTTGAGCAGTCCAATCGGTGTTAGTCCCATAGAGAGATTAATCAGGAAAAAAGGAAAAACCGGTATCAATCGCAGGGTAAAAAGATAGTATTCCCCTTCCTTACGAATCCCTTTGTTAATGGTTTCCAACTGGCTCCCGAACTTCTTTTGCACAAAATCCCTCAAAAGAAAGCGGGAGGTGATAAACGCCAGGGTTGCCCCGATGGAACTGGCGAAGGAGACGATGACAGTTCCCCAGAGGAGGCCAAAAAGAGCGCCGGCCATCAGGGTTAGAACAGCGGCCCCGGGGATGGAGATGGCAGTAGAGATAACATAAACCCCCAAAAACACCAGGATTGTGAATGCCGTGTTGTCCCTGTAGTAGTCGCCGAATAGCTGTTGCCTGCTTTTGATATATTCCAGGGTAAAATACTGCTGCAGATCAAAAATGAAAACGGATCCGATCAATCCTATAATCAGTACAACAACTCCCAGTCTCAGCACCCTTTGTTTGTTCACGGTTACCCCCTGTCTTTATTGGTTGAATGAAGACACTTATTAACTCACCAGAGAATCGATCCGGAGTTTTCAAATATGGATCAACTCCCTCCGCATCAATCGAATCGAGTTAATTTTTTAAACAACACGTCTGATCCGGGCCAGTTGTCTCGAATGCTATCTCGCAACCCCATCTTACCGATTTTTCTATATTGATCACAAAGGGCACTTTCAGCAAGTTTGATACCACCTTCAGTCCGTTCCGCCATTGAGATTCAGCAGAATAGATGTCGTGGCAATATCCATGGAGTTTTAGCAAGTGTTGCTCAGCGGACCGGGTCCGAAAGAACTTCTCTTCAGATTTACTTCTACCCATTATACCCCGATTTTCGCTATCAACTCAAATGGATTTCAGTCCTGTTGTGCCTTATGAGCGTATCTCTTGAACTGATCATTTTTCGCAGTCCAAGTTATCCGGAATAAAGTTGTTGCCATGGGTTTTAGTATCGGATGACAACCTCGAATTATTCTCTTATACTTGGCAGCAAACAGTGCCAATTAAACATTAAGGATCGCCTTCTCATCAGGCATCGGATCTCGGGGGCAAACATGGAAAACGAACTTACAATCCGCCTAAGCATATTTCTTGGAACGCTGGTTGTGATCGCTGTATGGGAGTTTCTACTTCCGCGAAGACAGGCAACCGTTTCACGACTTATAAGGTGGTACAGTAATCTCGGAATTGTGGTGGTCAGCAGCGCTTTGTTGCGCTGGCTTTTTCCCATTTTGGCCGTGGGATTGGCACACCTGGCTACACAAAGAGGCTGGGGATTGTTCAACAATTTCCGGGTTCCCTACGAACTTGCCTTCATTTTATCGGTTTTGCTGCTGGATATGACCATCTATTTTCAGCACCTGGTCTTTCACATGGTGCCTCGATTATGGCTTTTGCACCGCATGCATCACACCGACATGGATTTCGATGTCACCACTGCGCTACGCTTCCACCCCATTGAGATTATACTGTCCATGTTTGTCAAAATGTCGGTGGTTGTCGTGCTCGGGCCACCGGTTCTGGCTGTACTGGTTTTTGAACTGATTCTAAACAGCTCGGCCATGTTCAACCACGGTAATATCAGATTACCGGGAGCCATCGACCGCATACTTCGCCTGTTTATCGTCACTCCCGATATGCATCGGGTTCATCATTCCATCATGCGCCGTGAAACCGATAGTAATTATGGATTTTTTCTTTCCTGGTGGGATAAGTTATTTGGCACTTATCGTGACCAGCCTGAACAAGGGCATGAAAACATGGCTATCGGTATAGAGCTCTTCAGGAACCCCAAGTATTCCCACCTGCATTGGTTGTTAATCCAACCCTTTATCAACAAACGATAGGCCTTCAAACCTGTCTCAGCTAGTGTCTTGAGACAGGTTTTTCTTACCTGAGTCACTTTTCCAAGTTGAATGTTTAAATTAGGATCTTCAAAAAAGGATTGACAGGATTGGTATTTCGGGTTTCGTAGTTGCGAGGGTCGGATCTCACCAGGAAGATGACGATAACTCCGACAATTGCCGATAGAGTCTAGGATATTTATTTTAGACTCCTTCTGTGATATCATTAAGAGGAGTTGGTTTATCTTTTCACCGGTTTTTCTTATTTCGTGGCCCGATACTTGCCAACGCTGTTTATGAGCATGACGCGAATCGATACGATTGTAACGGAACCTGTCAGCCTGGACGTAGGATCCTGGTGCTGATGTGTCGTGGTTTGCGTCATAAACCGATTATTGATTCCATGACTAAGAATCACATTCATTGCTTCGATTTTGAAACCACCAAAGAAATGAATATCCCGGTGTTGCCGGTTTTTCATGATCACTATGACTGTCCTGACGGACAGATCATCAACCTGGCAGATCAAGGGGGTTGAGATGTTGGACAGATGGACAATTGAGTGGTCTAAGCCGTTCCTCAAAAGAACAGCGAATCTGGTTGAAAAAACGGGAATTACCGCCAACCAGATCTCCGTTATCGGCTTTCTGATTGGCATTCTGGCTATACCGGCACTCTGGCAGGAACGCTATTTACTGGCGTTGGTCGCCATAGTTATTAACCGAATCATGGACGGGCTGGATGGAACGTTGGCCAGAATAAGAGGAGTGACCGATGCGGGCGGTTTTCTGGATATAACGCTGGATTTTATATTCTATTCAGGGGTAGTCTGGGGCTTCGCGCTGGCAAACCCCGAAGTTAACGGGCTTCCGGCTGTCACCCTTGTGGTTTCATTCATGGGAACCGGAACCAGTTTTCTGGCCTTTGCGGTTATGGCAGCCAAACAGGACATCAAGAGTATTGTGTATCCCCAGAAAAGTCTTTACTATCTTGAAGGGCTGACCGAAGGAACCGAAACCATCGCCATCATGGTTCTGTTCTGTCTTTTTCCCTCCCATTTTCCGATTTTGGCTTATGGATTTGCGATTCTCTGCTGGATTACTACCATTCTGCGGATCTTTGCCGGATACCACACCCTGGTAAGATCCGGGAAGAAGGATGAGCGCGGGAGTAGTTCTGATTTAGCCCCGGGTGAGCAGCGATGAAGTTAAGTGAACACGGGAAACCGTGAATCGAGCAACAAAACAAGCAAGAGGTTAACATGGTGAGATATGTCTGCAGCAGCTGTTTTTATACATACGATCCGGACGAAGGAATTCCGGATATGGGAATCGAACCCGGTACCCCATTTGAGGATCTCCCTGAGGATTGGATCTGCCCCGCCTGCGGACTTCCAAAATCAGAATTCAGAAAATATGAGGAGTAAAAAGATATGAGCCGGAATATGAAAATAATTTCCTGGAATGTTAACGGACTCAGGGCCGTGATGAAAAAAGATTTCCCCAAGCTGGTCAAACAGATGGATGCCGATGTGCTCTGCATCCAGGAAACCAAACTGCAGGATCACCAGCGAGAGGATGCCATGATCAACATGAAAGGGTATGAGTCCTACTGGTCCTATTCAACAGTAAAAAAAGGTTATAGCGGTGTAGCCGTCTACTCCAGGATTAAACCGCTGGAAGTCAATCACGGAGTTGGGATCGAGAAATTCGACCAGGAAGGGAGGATTCTGGAACTGGTTTTTGAAAACTTCAGGCTTTACAATATTTACTTCCCCAACGGTCAGAAGGATGATGAGCGCCTGCAGTACAAGCTGGATTTTTACGACGCCTTTTTCAAGTATCTGGATCAGTTCAAAAAGAAGGACATTCCCCTGGTTATTACCGGTGATTACAACACGGCACACAACGAGATCGATCTGCGACACCCAAAATCCAACGAAAAGCGATCGGGATTTTTACGCATCGAAAGAGACTGGCTGGACAGGATCATAGAAGAGGGCTACGTGGATACCTTCCGGCACCTTTACCCCGATACCGTCAAGTATTCATGGTGGTCTTACCGGTTTAACGCTCGAAAAACAAACGCAGGGTGGCGTATTGACTATTTCTTTGTTACCCGTAACCTGATCGAACAAAACTGGTTAAAGGAAGCCTTTATCGACAATGACATATTCGGCTCCGACCACTGTCCGGTCGGAATCGATTTGGAGATCCCCGGTTAATCCGATTGATCAATTTCCATTAATCCCTGCCGGGCGGCGACCTTGAAGGAAGAGGAGAGGGTGGGAAAATTGAAAACATTGTCCAGGAAATAGTCGATCTTACCCCTGTAATGAATCACGGCCTGGGCAATATGGACCAGCTCCGATGCTGTTTTACCAAACATATGGACAGCCAGCAGCTCTTTTGTTTCCTTGTGAAAAAGCAGTTTGACCATCCCGATTCGATCGCCGATGATCAGCCCCCTGGCCAGGTCTTTGAATCGACAGATTCCAATCCCGTACGAGACCCCCTGATCGATCAGTTCTTTCTCCGTAGGACCGATCATGGAAATCTCGGGAATCGTATAAATGCCGTAAGGGATGTTGGATCCAACCCTTTGGGTATGCTCTCCTAATACCGCACTTCTGGCGGCCATACGACCCTCTTCATTGCTGACGGAAACCAGGGAGGGAAAACCGATCACATCTCCGACGGCATAAATATGGGGAACCCTGGTCTGGTAGTTGTCGTTGACTTCCAGTTGATTTCGCCTGTTGATCTCCAGCCCGCATACGTCTAGATTCAACTCGTCTGCCATTCCCTGGCGCCCGTTTGCAAACAGCATGGCAGAAGCCAGGACCTTATTTCCATCGTCCAGGTATATAGCAACCGACCCGTTTTCCACTCTTACTTCCTTGTAATTACAGGCAAGGCAGAGATTGATGCCATCCTCCCTCATTTGACCTGCCAAGGCTTCGGAAATATCGTGATCGATGAAATCGAGCAATGCCCCCCTGGGATCAATCAGGGATACCCTGGTGCCCAATCTGCAGAAAATGGAAGCATATTCACAACCAATAACACCGCCACCGATGATGACAAGCGATTCGGGTATCTCTTCCAACTGCAGAATGGTATCCGAATCAAGAATATATTTGCCGTCAAATTCGATATCTTCAGGGTGGTACGGATTGGTCCCCACGGCGATGATAAATTTTTCAGCTTTGATGACCATGGACTCGCTGTTTTCAGTACAGTCGACAAACAGCTCATGGGGAGTTTGAAAGCGGGCCTTACCGAAAACATAATCCACCCCGGCATTTTCGTAGGTTGACACAATATCCTCCACCCGCTCGGAGATAACATTGTTTTTGTGATTCATCAGCTCCGGTATGGTCAGCTTCCGATCAAGACGGACATCAATGCCACTGATCTCGCCACCGGAAAGGAGTTCGACATGCTTTACCGTCTCCCGCAACGACTTGCTGGGAATAGTACCGGTAATAACCGAAGCTCCCCCCGGTCTGATTCCTTTTTCGATAACAACTACACTGGCTCCCAGTCCCGCAGCTTCCAGTGCGGCTTTCTCACCGGCAGGACCGGAACCGATAACGGCAATATCATAAATGGTGTCTGACATGATGGTGGTTTGATTCGGGTTGAATTCGGTTAGATTTGCTCGTGCCGAACCGGCCGGCAAAAGTGTACTCTTGTTTCCAATTGTTCTTTTATCGGTAATTATTCATCTAATTGAGCACTTTTGCAAGCGGCCGAACCGTGAGAAGTATGCCGGATAGTTCGGAGGGACATAAATGAAAAATATATCTCTTCCCGGAAACTTCTCCCTGTTTCCCGAAAAACTGTATTTGGAAGAAACACGCAATGGAGATTGCGTTACTGAGGTAGTTGCATTTTTGCGTAATCTGGCCTGGATAATTGATTTGATTACCACCTGGCGGCAGCACCTACAAGGTTTTAAAAGAAACTTTGACCGAGCAACTTTAAACCGGGGGTTTGGTGTTGGGAGCCGGTGGATTGGGCATACCAATTCGATAATGCTGACCGGTCTCCTTGCGTTTCCAGCGTACACGCTGCATCATGGGCCAGTTGACCTCAATGGCATTCTTGTCTTTCACGGGACATTCCATGACACAACAGGCGCAGTACCAGCATTCTTCAGGGTAGAGTATGATCGGTACCTCTTTCTTCTCAGGATTGGGCATCATTACATCGTTGGGACAAGCCTCAACGCAAAGGTTACAGCCGATACAGACCTCGACATCGATCAGTACCGGCTGATTGGGGGTGATTCTGTTCGGGAGGGCATATACTTTTGATTCCTTCATGTTCACAATCCTTTAATCGATTTTATACTTTTCATAATTTTCGGTCAGCGAGCCGTAAAAATCCAAGGGGGCTTCACCGACAACCTCTTCGTTTTTTTCCAGTTTAATAGTAATCCACTTGCGCCAGTCATCAGGATCGTTTTCGGGGTAGTCCAGGTGTTCGAAGAAAATCCAGCTATTGCTGGCTTTTCTGGCACGGCAGGCAGCGAGAATCATTTCACATACCGTCAGAACATCCAGAATCTCCAGTGCTCTCATCAGTTCATGAGGATTTCTGGCATGGAGTTGGGTAGCTTCGGAGTGTTTGATTTCATCGATGGCCAGGGTCCCGATTTTCATCAGTTCATCGGTTTTGGTATCTCCGCAGTAGTCCTGCATAACCTTGGCAATTCCAGCGGCTAGCTCCTTCCAGTTAATTCCCTGTTCTGTTTTGAGTGGAGAGTAGATTCTCTGTCTTTCCCGGCTCACTTGATCCGTGCTGATTGCCGGTTCATCTGCGTTTTTCGCAAATTCGGCCGCATGTCGGCCGGCCCATCTTCCCGTACTGCAGGCATGGGCAACGCCCATCCCGTCGAAGAGTTGTTGTCCTGCCGCAAACAGCCCCTCCACTGAGGTCTGAAGGTCCCATCCGGTGATCACACCCCCGTATCTTAATCTTCTCCAGCCCAAGGGGGCATCCCCCAACTCGTAAACCTGGAGCATGTCTTTATCCGGATCGAAGCCGGCCCTGGTCAGATTTCGATAAACCGGCCAGGTGTGCCCTTCCTGTCCGACCATCAGGCCGAATATAGCACGTCGTTCATGTTCCGAAATCCCGGGAAGATCGGCATAGAGAGGCAGTTTGAACTCGCCTTTTTTAATTCTCTCTCTCAGGTCCGGCACAAGCTGGGGCAAGGCCACTGAAACATCTTCCTTACCTCCCAGTACCAGGCAGTAGAAGTCGTCATCGGGACCGGGATTAGCCCTCCGCGAGAAGTTGTCGATAATCTCTCCGTTTTTACCAATCCAGGGCACCTCCTTGCCTTCGGCATCCACAATAGAGCAGGGAAACCAGGTCGCAAAATTGGATCCGCTGCCAAACATGACGGTTCCGATTCCTGTACTACCACCCCACTCTTCGTGGCTGGAGGCTTCCATACGCACAAATTCAGCTCCTGCCTTCCAGGCCATGGCAAACCCGTTTCCGGCGTTGGTGGGGGGACCATCTCTGCCGACAAGTCCGGTATGTTCCGTTGAGAAAATCCAGACTCTTTCCGGGGTTGCCATGGCGAGTACAGTAGCTTTGGCTTTGAAAACATGAAAGGCACCGGTTCGTACATTCATCCCTGTTGCTCCCACCACCCTGGCACCCTGTTCTCCGTTTTCATTCAAAAGATCTGTTGCCATGGTTCTTTCCACCATGTTTACCCCCAGCCTTTTACACTCTTTGAAAAGAGCCGGTTTCATCTGGGTTCCCCAGATCCGGATGCAATGTCTTGTCGTATAATCGTAGGCAAAAAGAAGCTTGCTTTTCTCGTCGCGAAAATCGGCTCCTTTAAAGACATCATCCTCATCGCGAATCTTCATCCCCATCTCTTCCAGTTCACGTAACGTTTCCCAGCTATCCCTGGCAGTGATGTATGATCCAATGTAGTTGGCATATCCTCCCTTATGGACGTCCAGGGGCTTAATATAGTCTTCCGGAGTGATTCTGCTGGCAGGGTTGCTAGGACAATCCATCCAGTGATCAACACCGCTACCCGCAGCACCACTGTGTTTAACACATCCTTTTTCCACCAGAGTCACCTGCAGGCCTTTTCTGGCGGCAGCAATGGCGGCAAAACAACCGGAAACTCCACCGCCAAGGACCAGTACATCGCATTCGGTTTCGATTACTTCATTATAGTCAAGGGGGTACTGCCACTCAAACGGCTTACCTGTCTCAATCAGATACTCTTCCGGGTTCATATTTCTCCTTCAAAAACTGCTATAAATAAGGGGACAAAACCTATTTCAGGTTGTTTCATTGATTGTCACCTAAATGAGGAACACACAACGAATGCATGTTCATTTTCTAGTTTTACCGCTGCAATATTATAGTCGGCTAAAAAGTTTAACCCAACTGGCAGGCTACCATGTGGCCTCTTTTGATTTCCGATAGCGAAGGTCTGAAATGGAGACAGGAATCCTTGGGATTTGGACATCTCACAAAAAACTTGCATCCTTCGGCGTTTCTGGAAAAATCTGATTTTCCAAACCGTTTGTCAAGCCAATCCGGATCGGGCTCGGTCGGTGGTATGGAATCTAATAGCAGCCTGGTATAAGGGTGTGCCGGAGATTGAATCACATCATCGATATTCCCCGTCTCCACCACTTCACCCAGGTACATCACTGCAATCCGGTTACAGAAGTGATATGCTAATGCCAGTTCATGGGTGATGAAGACATAGGTAAGATTGATCTTTTTTTTCAGTTGTGTCATCAACTCGATAATTCCAGCCTTGATGCTGGCATCCAGCATACTGACCGGCTCATCCGCCACCACGAATTCCGGTTTTAAAACAAGCGCTCTGGCAATACCGATCCGCTGTCGTTGCCCACCACTGATTTCTCCCGGTGTTTTACTGAGAAAATCATCCGAAGTCGGCAAATCGACCAATTCCAGTGTCTCTACAATTCTGGTATGAATGTCTGACAGGCTGCCTGTTTTATGGACCTTCAGAGGTTCCGCTATGATGTTAAAAATCGATTTTCTGGGATCCAGGGAACTATAAGGATCTTGAAAAATCATCTGGATTTCCTTGCGGGTCTTCTTAAGTTCACTACGGTTAAGCCTGAATACATCTCTTCCCTTATAATAGACATTGCCGTCGGTCGGCTCGATCAAGCGCAACAGCAGTCTGGCCAGTGTTGTTTTACCGCTGCCGCTCTCGCCAACAATACCAAAGGTATCCCCGGAGTTGATCTCCAGACTGACCTTGTCGACTGCCCTGAATACTTTTCGGTTTTTTTTAAGCAGTCCACCCCCCGGTAGCGGATATGATTTTGTTAAATCGGTTATCCGATAAATCGCATCCACTGTTAATTCTCCTCTGATAACGGTTTTGCAAAATGGCAATAGACCACATGATCCCCATTGATTTCCTGTCGTACCGGTTGCTCAGAAATGCATCGATCTTTGACCAGAGCACACCTGGGATGAAAGCAACATCCGGTTGGCGGGTTTGTCATATCCGGGGTATTACCGGGAAGGCCGGTCAGTTTATCCCTCCTGGATTTCAAATCCGGAAAAGCATTGATCAGGGCCCTGGTATAGGGATGTTGCGGATTTTTAAAAAGGGTAGCGGTGTCTCCCGATTCCATACACTTACCGCCATACATAATCATGATCCTGTCACAGGCCTGGGCCAGAATGGAGAGATCGTGTGAGATAAAAAGCACCGAGAGATTCATCTCTTTCTGGAGCTTTCTCAGCATTTTGATAATCTGCGCCTGAATAACCACATCCAGTGCCGTAGTCGGTTCATCCGCTATAACCACATCCGGTTCCAGAGCCAGTGCCATGGCGATCATGGCTCTCTGTTTCATTCCTCCGCTGAGTTGATGTGGGTAATTTTTCACCATATCCGGATCAATCTCCACCTTTCTCAACAGTTCCCTGGCCAGCGCCATGGCTGCTCTCTTCTTCATTTTTCGATGTTGGAGAATCCCTTCCACAATCTGGGTTCCGATGGTAAAGACCGGATTCAGACCGCCCATAGCTGCCTGCGAGATCATGGAAATCCTGTTCCACCGTATCCTGTTGAACTCCTTTTCCGGTAATTCCAACAGGGATTGCCCCTCCAGTCGAATCTTGCCATGGATGATTTCTCCGTTTTTAATCAGCCTGATCAAAGACAAGGCCAAGGTGCTTTTTCCGCACCCGGACTCGCCGGCAATCCCAACGGACTCTCCTTTTTCCAGGATGAGGTCCACGCCTCCCAACGCTTTTACAACACCGCTATCAGTATAATAGTGGGTTTTCAGATTCTCGATCGACAGCAGACTCATTCAGCGAACCTCTTATTTGGATAAGTGCCTTACCTGGCATGTCCAGTTTGAAAACATGCCCAGATAAATCCCTGTTCCATTGAACCCCAGCTTGTTATTTGCCCAGTTTCAATCCAAAAAGATCATTCAGGGCGGTTCCGATATAGTTAAAAGAACAGCTAATCAAGGCAATGCAGATTCCCGGGGGAAAAATCCACCACCAGGCACCTCTTAAAAAAGCACCCTGAATCTGGGCAAAATAGAGCATCACACCCCAGCTTTTCTGGGTGGGGTCGCCCAGTCCCAAGAAGCTCAATCCGGCTTCGGTGAGAATGGCAAACATGATCTCCATTACACCATTGGCGATGATGATTCCCTGGATATTGGGCAGAACATGGGTAAACATAATCCGGATGTTACCGGCTCCCGTCGCCCTGGAAGCTTCTATGAATGAAGCCTCCTTAACGGATAGTATTTGGGATCGGATCTGTCTAGTCAGACTGGGCCAACCGACGATTGAATATGCAAAAATGATGGTCCAGACTCCCGGTCCCAGGTAAGCAGCCATCACGATCATCAGCGGGAATCTTGGCAAAATGATAACGATATCCGTTATTCTCATCAGAATCTCGTCCACCCATCCACCCAGAAAACCGGCGAACAGCCCGATAAGGGATCCGATAAAAACAACGATCCCTGCGGCTGTGATTCCCACAATCAGGGATACGCGGCCCGCATAGATCATTTCGCTGAGGATGTCCACTCCGATGTCATTGGTTCCCAGCAAATGTTCCGAACCCGGAGGTGTAAAGGGGATGGCATCTTTGGCATCAGGATCGTAGGGGCTGAAGACTGGTGCAAATACGATAATTGTTACCAGCACCGTCAAAATAATCAATCCGGCAACGGCCGATTTTCTTTTTTTATATACTCGCCAGAATCGATCGATTTTTCGTAGTTCAGATCTCATAACACCGGTGTCACGTTCAATTGCGTGAAACGCTCAATTAAAGACCAGAAATGCCCCTTAACCGCTAATTCCGGGGGCTTCACCCCGGTTGACTATCGGGGATATCAGGTTTTTGATGAACTGCTTTTTGTCTCAGTACGCTATCCTTGGATCCAGAAATCGATAAATGAGATCCACGAAGATATTAACCGCAATGACAACCAGGGAAAACAGAAAGAAACACCCCTGCAACATCGGGTAATCACGGGACATCACCGAATCAAAAATCAGTTTGCCAACACCGGGGTAGGAAAAGACAGTTTCCACAAACACTGATCCCCCCAGGCTGATGGCAAAGCTCAGGCTTAGGAAAGTAACCATGGGCAACAGGGCATTCCTGGCAGCGTGCCGGTGTTTAACCCGGCCCTTACTCAAACCTTTGGCTTCGGCAGTAAGAATATACTGCTCCTTGAGAACAGCGACCATACTGTTTCTTAGAATCAACTGGTAGGTCGCGTACTGGGCAATGATCAATGATATCACAGGCAGGGTTGCATGCTTGATAACATCCAATGCTTGGTCCCAGGCAGACTCATATATTTCTCCGATGGTGTATGCGCCTCCCAAAGGAAACCAGCCCAGTTGATATCCAAAGACATAGAGCAAGACCATGGCTACCCAGAAAAGCGGTGTCGAAAACACAAACAGCGAAACCGCCTGGAGAATGGCATCCGTTTTGGATCCGGCCTTCCAGGCAGCCATCGCTCCCAGCCAATAGCCGATAACGACCTGAAAGATCATTGCAGTCACCAGAATCAGCAACGTCCAGGGAAGGGCTTCCATAATCACCTCAATAACCGGCTGGGGGTAGTAGAAGAAAGAAACGCCGAAATCACCCTGGACGGCATTGACGACATATTTATAGAATTGTTCCCAGACGGACTCATCAAGACCGAAACGCTCCACAATAGCCTGTCGAGCCTCCCGGGTGAGTTTCACTCCACCGGAGAAAATGTCCACGGGACTGCCGGGCATTAATCGCGGAATGGCGAAGTTGACCACCAAGGCCGCAACCAGTACCAGCAAGCTGGAAACTCCCCGGTTAATCCACCAACGTGATGTCAATTGAAAATCTCCTTTTTGAACAATGCCCGCATCCAAACGGGATACGGGCAAGTCGTGGTCTTCCTACCTGGGGCTTAGTTCAACGATATTGACAATGGATCCCAGTGGGTGAATCATTCCACCGTAGTTAATGGGCAACGGGTTCCAACCTTTGAATCTATCGGTTCGGTATACCGCAGGATGAAACCTGTGACCCAGGGTGACGACGGCAAGATCATCTGCAAATCCTTTCTGGGATTGTTGAATTAATTCATGACGCTTCTGTCCGTCCATCTCCCTTCTCGACTTCTGCAGTAAGGTTTGTACCGAAGCATTCTTGTAACCGAAAGCTGTGGCGTTGTCCCAGGGAGAGGGGTTATCGGGGGCAAATTCCCTGGCAAAATGATCGGGATCGGGATTCATGGTGGAACCATGCACCATCATCTGCCAATCCCGGGTTCTCTTGCCACTGTAAACGATATCCCCGTACAGTGTTTGAGGGTCGGAAACCATGACATTGATTTTGATTCCGACTTTGGCCAGATCATCCTTAATCATTTGACTGGTCCGGATGTAAGACGGATAGGTCATGCAGCGCAAGGACAGCTCAAGCTTTTTCCCGTCTCTAACCCGAACCCCATCCCCATCTTTTTTGTATCCGAGCTTGTCCAGAATTGAGTTTGCTTCATTGATTCTTTGCTCTTCGGACATTTCCAACCCTCGCCAGCTCAGATCCTTATTGGCCCATTTCGTCACCAAAGGCGGTATATAACCCATCAGGGGCAGTTCTCCGTAACCTGCCAATGCCGTTTTCAGAATACCTTTTTTGTTGACGGCGATGTCTACAGCTTTTCTGAAGTCAAGATTATTCATAGGGGACATTCTATGATTGAAAGCGATGTAGAGATTATGCGGCCACCTGTCCACCACCACCCGAATATTATTATCTCCCATCAGGGCGGGAATCAGGGACTCGTTACCTGAAAGATCCGGCATGATATCCAGTTCGCCCTTTTTGATGGCAACCACCGCCGCTTCGGTATTCATAAAGATTTTAATGACAACCGAATCAATCTTAATCTCCTTCTTCCAGTAGTTGGCATTCTTTACCAGATGCAGATGAGACCTGGGAACATACTGCTTGTGCAGAAAAGGACCGCTGCCTACCGGCTTGTCATTTTTATACTTATCCACAGCGCCGACCTTGGACCAGATGTGTTTGGGCATAATTAAAGTGCCGCCGGCATTGGGAAGAAAAGCCGCAAAGGACTGCTTCATATGAAATCTGACAGTGTACTTGTCCACAACTTCGATGGATTTAACAAAAGCTTTGGTGGTGGCGCCCAGGGGAACCTTATACTGATAGGCGGTGTCAAAGGTAAACTTGACATCTTCAGCCGTGAGGGGTTTTCCGTCACTCCACCTTGCCTTTTCATCCAGATTAAAAGTCCAGGCATCGGCCTTGGCATCATATTTCCAGCTTTTGGCCAGCCAGGGTTTTACCTCCCCGTTCATCAGGGGAATGCAAAGCGGCTCATACATGAGCGACATAAATATATAATCCCCTTCATTTCGGGCAAGGAATGGATTCAAACCGGCCTGGGGCCCCTCGCTCCAGCCAAGTCTGAGCACACTGCTCTTGGCAGCAATGGATGAGGCGGGCAACACAAAAGCAATCAACAATAAGAGTCCGAAAAATCTTTTTATCATTCCGTATCTGTTTTTTTTCATTTAATTTCTCTCCCAATTGTTTTCGAATTAAATTGACAAAAACACCTTTGGAAATATTCTTCCAGCATGAAATAACCAAAATCTCCCATGGGAGATTTTCACACTTTTTCATGCCGAACGCTTAAAAACACTGCAATTGCCTGATCGGCCCGATTGTTTCCCCCCAAACTTCCGGGTCGGTCACACAGTTCAAACGCTTGACTTACAGTGTTTCTTCAAGATCAGCCTGAAGACTTCACCAGACAACATCGACCTCAGACCAATCTGCTGTTCTCCTCCCTCTCTTCAAGATATCTTTCAAGACCCAGCAGCACATTCCTTTTGACGATGGTGATGTGTCGCTGAAGACATTCCTGCAAACCTTCCCGATCCCTGCTTTTTACGGCCTCGACCATCGGCCTGTGATCCCGCACATCGGACTCTTCAAAGTAGATAAAAAGGATGGTGCCGCGATACTTCAAGTAAAGCAGATCAAACAGGCGTTTTAGAATCTGAAGTTGGGTTTTACACTGCGCAAGCGAAGCAAGGGTAAGGTGAAACTCAACATCGGCCAGGAGGCGTTTATTCAGGTATTGACCCTCTTCAGCCGATTTGGAAGCCTGGAGTGCCAACTCCAGACGTTTTAGCCCCGCATCATCCAGATTGTCCATAACCTGGGGAATCAGCGATAGTTCTATCATGCAGCGGGTATCATATATCTCTTCAACTTCTTTCAAACTGACCGATTCCGTATAATATCCCCTGTTGGTCTCATGCTTCACCAAACCCTGAAATTCCAGCCATTTCAGGGCCTGAACGACCGGTGTGGGACTCATTTTCAGTTTTTCAGCAACTTCGCGGTAGGCGATTTTCTGCCCGGGAACTATTTCATTGTAAAAAAGCATTTGCCGAATTCCTTCATACGCTTTTTCGACAAGATCGGATTTACCACCCTGAAAAAAAGCTCCTATCATTTCAATATATTTTATCTATCGTTATGTGACTCTGCCAGAAAACCGTTCAACAGAGAATAAATGTAAAATTAAATTACAAATTAAATTTAAAATAAAATTTTATTTGACGTGATGATCTTAAGAGACGAATTAATCGAAGTCAAGGCTTTTTTCAATTCCAAACCCGGGGTGCTTTCCGGGTGGCAAAGACATTAGTTTTGCGGTTCCCGGTTTGGGGAGATTAGGGATTGAGTTTTTGTTGTAGCGGAAAAGATGTAAAAGCGTAAAACAGTGGTTTATCTTGCTCTGCCTGTGGAAAGATTTACCTTTTTGATAGTCCTGAAACGATGAAGGGAGGTAAAGTTGTCCTGTCCCTTGCCATAGGCTAACAAAACAGTGGTCGATCCGTTTATATCGATTTTTGAATCTGCCGAATCACCTGAATTGATGGGTATGGCGAACTCAATGGTTGTGGATTTCCCCTCTTCGCTTCCTTTGACAGCAGTAACATTGTTTACGCCTTCCATCAGGGTATCATTAATATGCTCCTTGGCACGCACACCGAAAGCGTCGGTAACGTATACTTTACCGTTTTTCACGTACCCGAGAACAAAATCCGCATCCTGCATTTTCTTGCTTGGATTAAATCCGATGCCCACCCAGCCTTTAGTGGCTGCAGTCAATTTAATATAGAGCAGGTTTCCATCAATTTTCCAGGCAAAGCTCATCTTTCTCTCTTTGATTTCGTGTGTGTAGTCGACAGCAAAGACAGGAAGGTAAACAATCAGCATCAGGAATACTGCAATACTTTTTAGTCCGATTCTTTCCAGGTTCACTGACATCTCCTTATTGGGGTTAACGATTGAAGACTTATCAATAACAATCCGGGTTTAATCTGTTACAAATAAATCCCTGACAATTATCCCGATTTCCTCAAGTAGAATAAGGTATGAGATTTTGTTCAACAATCAGCGGAGGTTCATATTCTGTTGTTGGGCTTCCTTGATTCGCTCCAGGGAGCGCACACTTTTCCTGTCTTTAGCCTCAATGTTTCGTCTTACCTCATCATCCGACTCCAGTAAGACAGGCGGAACCTTTTTGGGCTTTCCGGTCTCATCCAACGATACAAAGGTAAGATAAGCCGAGGCGATATGCTTGGTCACTCCTGTAATCAAATTCTCCGACTCCACACGTACCCCGATTTCCATGGAGGTATGCCCGGTCATGTTTATACTGGCTCGGAATGAGACAAGATCACCGATAAAAACAGGATTGTGAAAGCTGAGTCGGTCGATGGAAGCGGTAACCACATTTGAGCGGGTATGACGTACCGCCGCGATTCCGGCCGCGTTATCGATCATTTTCATAATCACACCCCCGTGGATATTACCGGCGATATTGGCATCCTGCGGCGTCATAATCTGGGTTAAAACAACTGCACTGTCCCTTACACTGTTTCCTTCGTTCATTGTTCAATCCGTTTTAAATTGATACCTTACTCCTTCTCGGTATACGGGTTATCTCCTCAAGGGGGTGGCGCCGAATCAGACACAACAAAGTCAATTCAGAATCCCCCTTTTTTCCAAATCTCTTGTAACGGCTTCCGGGGAGAAGGGAACTCCCTGTCTCTATATTCTTTTTCGAGCAATTCGGGTTGGTCGATGATACCGATGACAAAACCGCAAATCACCTCATAAGACTCTTTGGAAACGTTAAGTGTTTCATAAACTTTCTCCCTGTGTATCCCGCCGAGAGCGTGGGTATAAAGACCCATCATCCTCGCTTGCAAAGTCATGGCCATCCAGGCAGTTCCACAATCAAAACTGGCCAGACGGTTGGGAGAGTTATTGGTTTCAAAATGACGTTTGGAGAAGATGAATCCCAGGACGCCGGCATTTTTAGCCCAGAGTCTGTTGGTGTCGACCAGCAAGTCCAGACAGGTCTGAAACTCTTTCTCACTGGCGGAGGTGACAAAAAGCCAGGGCTGTTCATTATGGGCCGAAGGAGACCAGCGAGCGGCGTCAATCAGGGTTGTCATCACTTCTCCGGGGATAATCGTCTTTTTCAGGGATCGAGGAGACCAGCGTTTGTAAAAGAGTTCATCCACGTTTAAACCGGGATCTCTTTTGCTGAAATCAATTTGATAAGGTGTAGAAAATTTCATTGAAACCTCCATCTGGTAATGGTATTTAATCAGGTAAGCTATTTTGTGTTGTGAAGTTTACCAACCGGTCGACGAACTGTTTATCGAAAAGCAAAAAGGGTCAGGGTCGTATCGAAAGATTTCATCAAGGTTGAGACAAAGGTGTTTCATGTATCAACCCATCTTATTGAGACAGCTTTTATCTCAATAGATAGTTCTAACAAACTGTTAATATTGCTTTTCGAGCTTATGCCAAGACGTTTTCGGTTCTTTTCCTTTAATTCATATCCTGACCCACAACTTTTTTCAATAGATTCGTTTTATCGAAATTCGGATTGAGAAAATCGATAGATCTTCCCCAACTGGTTAGTAAAAATTTTTTAATAACAGATGGTTAAAAACAACTATTCTTATTAACCCAAAGATTGTAACCGTTTGGCATATCTCTTTCAATAGATGGGTTTATGCTTCAGCGTTACCTTTATGCAACAGACAAATTTTTTTGAAAAACAGACGAAGGAGAATTATCATGACCGCTTTGGAAACCATAACAAATGAACATCGACTGATCAGACGTTACCTGGATAACATGGAAGTCGCTACGGATTTTGTTCATGAAGGTGAGCAGATGACCGAAGAGCTTTTTAATCTCTTCATGGATTTTTCCAAATCCTTTTTGGATAGTTTTCATCATTTTAAAGAGGAGTATGTTCTTTTCCTTAAGCTGGCTGAGAAAAAAGGTGGAGCCATTGATCCACAGATTGTTTCCCTCAGGGATCAGCATGAAAGAGGACGAAACTTTCTCAAGGAAATTCACAGGGCTCTTCCCGGCTATCTGAATAAGGAAGAAGCCGCCAGCGCCAAACTATGTGAAAACATGGGTTATTTTGTTCTGCTGCAAAAACAGCATCTGAACCGTGAAAATCATGTCTTCATTCCCATGGCAAGAGATGTTTTCAGTGAGAGTGAACTGCAAACCTTTGCCGAAGAATTCGAAAAGCAGGACGTCAAGCTTGGTGGCGATGTGTTTAAAAAATCCGAACAGCAAGTTGACCGTATTGCCGAGTTAATGAAAGAGCAGTTTGGAGCCAGGTATCGAGACAAACTGGAATTTCTTCATAAAACCAGGGCACATAACGAGTAATTCTGTGGACAATGAGATTCTTCCCGGGATAACCGAATTCCCGGAATCCCTGCTTGAAGCCCTGTCCGGGATGAAGTCCCGGAGGGGGGCTGACTATAAACCGCGCACCCATCATCTTGAAGAATCGGGTGAGGCCCGGTATACCAACCGTTTGTTCCTGGAATCCAGTCCCTATCTCCTGCAACACGCACACAACCCTGTCAACTGGTACCCCTGGGGGGAGGAGGCGTTTGAAGCCGCGCGCAAACACGATCAACCGGTTTTGGTCAGCATTGGTTACTCCACCTGCCACTGGTGCCATGTCATGGAGGAAGAGTCCTTCGAAGATGTGGAGATCGCCCGTTATCTCAATTCAAACTACATAGCTGTCAAGATAGACCGGGAAGAGCGACCGGATATTGACGGTGTGTATATGACCGCTGTCCAGGCTATGACCGGAAGCGGTGGCTGGCCTTTAAATGTTTGGCTTACACCCGACGGCAAACCATTCTGGGGTGGAACCTATTTCCCCGCCAGGGATGGCGATCGCGGTGCATCCATGGGCTTTCTCACGATTCTGAAGCGGATCAAAGAGGCCTATAAACAAAACAGGGGTGAAATTGATCAGACAGGAAAAAAGCTCACGGACAGCATCACCCGTTATTTCGATCCGGATTCGGACTATCGCAAGCCACAGTTCGAAATCCTGGAAAAAGCTATCCTCTATTATCGTAACAATTTTGATGCGCAAAACGGTGGATTGGGCAGGGCTCCCAAGTTCCCTTCAACCCTGCCTGTTGAGCTTCTGTTAAGGATACACCGCAGAACCGGATCAGATGAACTGCTCAGGATGGTGACCCTTACCTTAAAAAAGATGGCTGCAGGGGGAATGTATGACCAGGTGGCCGGCGGGTTTCATCGTTACTCAACTGATGTTGACTGGCTGGTCCCCCATTTCGAAAAAATGCTCTATGACAATGCCCTGCTGGTTAATGCCTATTCGGAGGCATATCAGGTAACTCGTGATCCCGACTTCGAAGCAACCGTTCACGAGATTTTGCAGTATGTCGAAAGGGAGATGACCTCACCGGAATCCCTTTTCTACTCCGCCACCGACGCTGACAGCCTGAATGATAAAGGAGAACGGGACGAAGGATACTACTTCACCTGGACCCCAGCGGAACTGGACCAGGTGTTGGGAAAGGAAAGATCAACCCTGGTTCAGGCCTTTTACAATGTCAGACCCGGCGGTAATTTTGAAGGACGCAGCATCCTGCACCGGAAACGATCGAAAGCGGATATTGCCCTGGGATTCGGTCTGGCAGAGAATGAGCTATCCCATGAAATCGATCTGGCAAGGAAACAACTATATGACGCCAGAAACCTAAGGGATTTACCCATTCGGGATGACAAAATTCTGACCTCCTGGAACGGCCTGATGATATCCGCGTTTGCCAGGGCGGGATTTATATTGAACCAGCCAGCTTACCTGAATCGGGCAACCAGATCAGCAGACGCGATCATACAGTTTCTATCCGCGGATAAAGGGCTTTCCCGAAGCTATAAGGATGGAGAGACAAAGCAGATTGCTTTTCTGGAAGACTATTCATTCCTGATCAAAGCTTTGCTGGACCTATTCGAAGCGGATTTTAATGTTAAATGGCTGCGCAAAGCGGTGGAGTTGGATCGGATACTGGAAGAAGAATTCGAGGATAAGGAAAAAGGCGGATTCTTTATGACAGCCGCTTCAGGTGAAAAACTGATCGCCAGGGAAAAACCCCACTATGATAACGCCCTGCCTTCCGGAAACTCCGTTACCATGCTTAACCTGCAACGTCTGGCAACGCTTACAGGAGATGATTCCTATCGTCAGCGTTTTCAAAAATCATATGAACTGTTTCTGGGAGGAGCAGATTCCAATGCTGTTGCCCAGGCGGAGATGCTCAAGGCTCTGGAATCGGAACTGGATCAACCAAGGGAAATCGTTTTGATCATTCCGGAGAATCGTCAAAAGGAGGGAGAGTCCTATCTGGAATTCCTGCGAATGCACTATCTGCCTAATTCTGTTCTAGTTGTATCCGATTCGGATGCCAAAACCCGGGAACTGGCTGAGATGCTTCCCCTGGTTAGGGGAAGATCTGCAGTCGATGGTGCTGTAACCGCTTTTATCTGTGAAAAGGGGACCTGCAGTCTGCCTGTCACCGATCTTGAAACCTTCAAAAGACACCTGTCCATCGTTCACCCTCTGCCTGAAATACCTTTTTAACGGGGGATAGCTGACCCAGCTCAGATTCGCCCCCTGGTGCTGTAGGTGGCTGATAGCTGACTGATTCTCAGGTAATCCCTGAAGAGGGTTTCATACTTTTCAGCATTTTCCACTATAGGATCAACTGATTTCGATTCATCGAGTTGAATATAACGATCCGTGATTTCCTGAATAGAAAGGTTGGTTCCGATTGTGTGTGAATGACACCAGAGCGCCTGCAGAGCAGCGCCCAGCGCGCCTGCTTCCTCTGCAACCGGGCAGAGGACCCTGCAATTGAAAATATCCGCCACCATCTGTCGCCAAATCGCGCTTTTTGCACCACCGCCTATCAATCGGATTTCATCGGCAACAATTCCGTTTCTTTGCAACACCTCAAGTCCATATCGAAGTCCGTAGGTGGGACCTTCCATAGCGGCTCTACAGAGATTGGCCCGGTTAAAATTGGCACCGGTCAGACCGGTATAACTTGCTGTAGCCAATGGGAAAGCTGGTGTTCGTTCACCATTGAAGTACGGGATCAGCATAATTCCCTCGGCGCCGATCCTGGCCGATGAAACCAGTTGATTAAGCTCAGGCAGGGACAAGCTGAGGAGATCGCGGGTCAGTTCGGTTGAGACCGTAACATTCATTGTACAAACCAGCGGTAACCATGACCCGGTGCTGGAACAAAAGGCGGCCAGTTCTCCCTGGTTGTCTGTAATGGGAGTCGAGGAGCAGGTGTATATGGCTCCCGACGTACCCAGGCTTGTTGTTATGATGCCATCCCTCACATTTCCGGTTCCGATGGCCGCCATCATGTTGTCACCTCCACCGGAAGAGACAATCAGTTTTGTATTGAACCCAAACTCTTCAGCGAGTTCAGGCCTTATAATTCCTACGGGTTCGTGGGATTGGATCAGCTCCGGCAGGCAATTGTGCAATCTGCCATCAGGATCGATCGCGTTGAGAACTTCCGCGGACCACTCCCGTTTTCTGATATCAAAAAAAGCTGTTCCGGAAGCATCTCCGTACTCTGCTTTTTTTTCTCCGGTCAGCCAGAAATTGATGTAATCATGGGGAAGCAGAACTGTGTGAATCCGTCGGAAATTGTCCGGTTCGTGTTCAGCGAGCCAGAGTATCTTGGAGGCTGTATAACCAACCGCAATGGGGTTGCCCAGTTTGTCATGAGCCGATTTCTCCCCGCCAATCGCTTCTGTCAATCGCTGGCATTGCTCCTCTGTTTCAGTATCACACCAGAGTTTAGCGGGTCTGATTACCTTCCCTTCCTTATCCAGGACCACCAATCCGTGTTGCTGCCCGGATACTCCGATTCCCTTTACATCTTTTGGCGGTGCTTCGGGAGATGAGAGCACCTTTGTCAAAACTTTTCTGCAGGCAGAAATCCACCATTCGGGTTGCTGCTCTTTTCTACCGCGGTCTCCCTCAATTAGCTCGTGAAGGGCATATGAAGCAGCAACAGTATTACCAGTTGCCGAATCAAAAACAACAGCTTTCGTTCCCTGGGTGCCGCTGTCTATTCCAATATAAAGTTCTTTGGACATCCTTTGTTCATGGCTGGAGTTGGAAAATCACCCAATCCGGTCGTGCATCAACCGGGAAGCAGGATTCGGTCTATTGATCTGTCGGATAGATATCTTGGCACCAGTCACAATCGCCCCTTTGGGATTCAGCGATAACAATATAGGCTTTCTTCCGACAGTGGACGCCGAGTTTTTGCCGGGTCGGTTTCTCAAGAATCAGATTGTCTTTTATCAGTTCCGCTGTGATTCCCGTAACCGAAGCCCGGCTAAGGCCGGTTTCTTTGGCGATGTCAATTCTGGATATCGTTCTGTTCGTGCGTATGCAGTTCAGGATACTAAATCGATTGATTGCTCTCAATAATTCACGATTAGCAACTTTCATGTTAGGTCTTTGTTTTAACCGTCATTACCGACTAATCAGATACCAGATGATTGAATACCCGACGGATTTTTCCGGCTTTGTTCCGAACACTGATCCTCTTTCCAGCAATAAACGTTTGCCCCGGCAACCACGCCCTGCATTAATTGCGTCACAAATCATCGAAGATGGGGTTATGGATGACTTCATCTCTCACAGATACCAGGATTACCGGTCGGATATAGGGTTACGCATCATAAACGGTCAGGCCGGTTTCGATGACCTGGAAGCTTTTATCCTGCAAAAGGAGAACCGATAATGAAAAGTGGGCGTCAGGAATACCTGGAAAACATCCTCAGCTCCTAATATATGAGCAAAATTATGGTCAGGGTAGTTCGATTTATAAAGGATTTAAATTATTTGAAACATCCTTCTAGACACGTACCGTTTCACCTGCATAGGGGACAAAAGCCTGATAGCCCTTGGACTGGAGCTTCTCTGCAAAAGCGGTTGACTGTTCCTCTTCACCGTGGACCACGGCGATTTTCTTAATCCTGAGATTAGAATCCTCCAGGAATTTCAAAAGTTCCGACTGGTCAGCGTGGGCGCTGAAACCATTCATAACCTCAACGTGGGCCTTCATGGGATACTCCTTATTAAGAAATCGCTGGACCGGTGGCTTGCCTTTTCTATCGGCCGCTTTATATTCCAGGCCTTTTTCAAGGAGCCTCCTGCCCAGGGTATGCTGTGCCATGAAACCCACAAAGAGAATCGTGGTTGACTCGTTGTGAATTTTATGACGGAGGTGGTGTAGAATTCTCCCTGCTTCGCACATTCCCGAAGAAGCGATCACAATATGCGGGGAGTTATCGCGGTTTAATGCCATGGATTCCTCCACATTCTCGACAAACCTAAGCTGTTTAAAGCTAAACGGATTTTTCCCGTTTTCCAGAAAAGTCTTGTGAGTCTCCCGATCATAAACTTCCGGATGCTCACCGAACACCCTGGTGATTTTGCTGGACAGCGGGCTGTCAACGTAAACCGGCAACCTGGGAATGCTTTCTTCGTTGTACAGTTCGTGCAGCAGGTAGAGAATCTCCTGGGTTCTTCCATATGAAAAGGCGGGAATCAGTATGGTTCCTTTTCTGTCAGCGGCTTCGTTGATAATGGGAATGAGGTGTTTCTTCATATCCACCGCAGGTTCATGAAACCGGTTTCCATAGGTACTCTCCATAATCAGAAGGTCGATGTCCCTGTCCTCCTCTTCAAAATGAAGCGTGGGGTCCTGGATTATCGGTTTGTTGAAACGTCCTAGATCTCCTGTAAAGCAAACCTTGAGCTGCCTCCCGTTAACCTGATGTCGTATAATACTGACGGCCGAACCAAGAATGTGTCCTGCATCGTAAAAAGTGCAGACCGTATCCCCGGCTATGTCAACCGTTTCGTGGTACGGAACGCCATCAAATTGGGACATGGCTTCTTCGGCGTCCTTGATGGTATAAAGCGGTTCAATCTTCTCCAGCCTGTATTTCTCGGCCAATTCATCAATTGCTTCAAGGTTAAGCCTGTGTCCGTTTTTCTTTAAGATTTTCTGAATCTCTCTTTTTTCCTTGTTGGTGTACTTTTTCCCCGTCAAGACAGCCCGTGCGGTTTTGTAGTTAAGGTATGCCGCATCGGATTCCTGGATATGAGCTGAATCGGCAAGCAGGTATTTGCAGGCGTCCTGGGTAACCGAAGTACAGATAATTCGTCCGTTAAAATCGTTTTTAGTGAGAAAGGGGATACGTCCCGAGTGATCGATGTGGGCATGGGACAATACCATGTTGGTAATCAACCGGGGATCAAAGGGAAATGATCTGTTTTTTGTTTTTGCCTCCTTTCTTTTTCCCTGATACATCCCGCAATCCAGGAGTATCCTGTCCTGTTTTGTGCTGATCATATGCATTGAGCCGGTCACTTCCCTTGTGGCTCCATAAAATGTTACATTCATTCGGTATCCTTTGAAATTCAGAAACGGTTGGGAATTCCCGGAAAGGAAATAGGTCACCACTGTGCGTTGCAGAGCTGCGCTTTGTCATTCGGAGTGGTGTTATGGGTTTAGGGGCTGCCTGGTCTTGCCAGGCAGCTAGTCGATTGAAAAGACAGGGCCTTCAGGCAAAGAGCAACAGGCTGAGAGCCATGACCATCATACCCGCGATCAAACCGTAGACGCTCAGGTGGTGTTCTCCGTATTCCCTTGCCAACGGCAGCAATTCATCAAGAGATATAAAAACCATGATACCGGCAACCGACGCGAATAGCACACCAAAGACGACATCGTTGAAGAAGGAGAACAGGATGAAGTATCCGATTAAAGCCCCCACCGGCTCGGACAGCCCTGAAAGCATGGAATACAAAAACGCTTTTTTTCGGTCCCCGGTCGCATAATAAACCGGGATAGAAACCGCGATTCCTTCCGGAATATTGTGAATAGCGATGGCGATGGCAATTGACAAACCTACGGTCGTGTCACTGAGAGCAGCAGCAAAGGTGGCCAGACCTTCGGGAAAATTGTGAATGGCGATGGCCAGGGCTGTAAACATCCCCATTCGATAAAGCTTTTTATATTTACCGGCCTGCTCCTTATCATCCATATCCTCTACAGATCGTATTTCATGGGGATTTTCAAATGAGGGTATGAGCTTATCGATAATAGCGATAGCCAAAATTCCGCCGAAAAACGAAAGGGTGGTTATCCAGTATCCCATGGTTTCCCCCAGGCTGGCGGTCAGGGCATCATTGGCTTTGACGAAGATCTCAACAAATGAGACATAGATCATCACACCGCCGGAAAACCCAAGCGCCAGGGAAAGAAACCGGGTATTGGTTTTACGGGTAAAAAACGCCAGGGCGCTGCCGATGCCTGTGGAGAGCCCTGCAAATAGTGTCAAACCAAACGCAATCAAGACGGTTTGTGTTTCCATTCGTATTATCCTTTCCAGAGACCATGAAGATTACAGTATTCACGAGCCGTTACCTGGTCGGCATCGATCTTAAAAACTGCCTCGGGTGCCTGCCCGGGATTTAAGAATTGTCGGTAGATCCTGTCACCGGCGATCAGTTCAATCCATTCAATATAATGTTTATCTTCCATGGGATGAGCAACTGATCCCACGGTCACCTTATATCCGCCATCAACTTTTTCGATTACAGGAACATGTTTCTCTGTAGCCGCATCGGTGGTATTCTCCTCGAGCAGGTTCATGGGTTGGCCGCAGCAGACAAGTTGTCCTCCGCCAATATGCACCGTCTCAACGATATTGCCGCAAACTCCGCATTTAAAGGCTTGCATTTTTTCCATTTTGACCTCTTTGATTGGGGTTAATGACATTTTTGTCAGTTGATAACTCTCATCATTGTCAAACTATATCACAATGTTCCGAGCTGTAAAACCAGTTTTCTTTTAATCCTTTAATTTTGCAGGCAGCACGGCTGCAAAATTAAGACACACCAGACAACAGGTTTACATGTTCCGGAGCAGGTATCAGGGCCAATAAAACGCCAACCTGAAAACTTCCGGATAGAGGGAGTGGATTCGGCTGCGCGGATTCCGGTAATCTCTCTTCAAAACTCTATCCCGACCCGTTTTCTCCCGATTTGACCCGGGAGATGATCGACACTCTATCCATGCTCCGAAAAAGTCGATATGCTAAATCGGATTTTGACAGATTGAACCTCTGCCGGAACGTTCAGTGACTATTCATCAGTTCAATATAATCATTCAATTTTATGGAGGTTAACCTTTGGAAATCATAGATCAAGGTGAAGGGACGTTGTTTACGGATCCTGATCCTGATAAGGCCAGGTTTTTTTTCAGGAACAAAGACCGGAAAATGGTAAACAAAGTGATGGAGTTGAAAACTGCCATTGCCAAATTTGTACATGACGGCGATTACCTGGGAATCGGCGGGTTTGGTGCCAATCGGACGCCGGTAGCTGCCTGTCATGAAATTGTCCGACAGGGACGAAAAAACATGGGATTTGCCGGACATACCTCAACCCATGATATGCAGATCCTCAGTGCGGGTGAGGTCTATGACAGGCTGGATGCCGCGTATGTGGTCGGACTCGAAGCTAGAGGGCTCTCCGCCTGTTCCCGCCGTTACCTGGAAAGCGGCAAGGTTGATATAACCGAATGGACCAACTACGGTCTGACCGTCCGCATGAAAGCTGCCGCCCAGGGCGTACCTTATCTTCCCGCCAGAAACCTGATGGGAACGGACACCTTTAGAAAAAGTGCAGCCAGGATGGCTAAATGCCCGTTTACCGGGAAAAAACTGGTATTGCTCCCTGCCCTGTATCCGGACGTAGCGGTAATCCATGTACATGAAGCCGACGTTTATGGAAACAGTCGGTTTAAGGGAATAGCGGTGTCCGACCTGGATTTGGCCAGCGCCTCCAAACGTTTGATCATAACCGCCGAAAGGTTGATCAGCAATGAAGAGATTAAACGGGATCCCGGTTCGACAGACATTCCTTATTACCTCGTGGATGCCGTTTGTGAAGTGCCATATGGTGCATACCCGGGAACCATGCCCTATGAATACTTCTCGGATGAAGATCATCTCAGGGAGTGGCTGTCGGTGGACAAGGATCTTGATAAATTTAAGGAGTTCCTGCAACGAAACATCTTCGATTGCAAGGATCATGAAGATTATATCGGACTCAACGGCGGCTTACGCAAGATGAGAGAGCTGCGAACCAAGGAACTGCTACTGCAGAAGGAGGATTAAGATGGCTGAATACAATGAGATGGAAATGATGATTGCCGTTGCCTCCAGGGAGCTTGAAAATGGCGCTTCCGTCGGTGTGGGAACCGGTGCTCCTTGCGCGGCGGCCATGCTTGCCCAGAAAATGAACGCACCCGATCTGGTGATCATGTTCGAAGCGGGGGGAATGAGTCCGCATCTACCTGAAATGCCAATCTCGGTTGGAGATTCCAGAACCTTTTACAAGGCAGCCATGGCCGGCAGCATGGGTGATACTATGGAGACCTGCTCCAGGGGGTTTGTGGATTATACATTTCTGGGTGGCGCCCAGATCGACAAGTACGGAAATCTGAATTCCACTGTCATAGGCGATCACCTTAAGCCCAAGGTGAGACTACCCGGAAGCGGCGGTGCCAATGATTTTGCCTCTTTCTGCTGGCGAATGATGGTAATGACGCCCCAGGATAAAAGACGATTCGTGGAAAAGCTGGATTTTCTTACCACGCCCGGCTATCTTGAAGGAGGTGACGCCAGGGAGAAATCCGGATTACCCGAAGGAACCGGGCCCTATAAGATTATTACCAATATGGCTGTGATGGATTTCGAACCGGAAACCAAACGAATGAGGGTTATTTCATTGAACCCGGGCTATAGCTTTCAAGATGTCCAGGACAACTGCGGTTTTGAACTGCTGAGACTGGAAAAGCCGGAAGAGACCCGACCGCCCTCCGATGAGGAGCTCAGAATTCTCAGGGAGGAGGTGGATCCCTATAAATATGTTATCGGCCGGTAAAGTGTCGCCCTGGTCAACGGTACTTTATTTTCATCATATTCTTTGCTCTCCAATCGCCCCTGCGTTCCAAGGGAGAACATGATATCCCCTCGTCTCCCTTGGATATTTGGCCAAGAATCCTGCAATACACCAAAAGCCCCGCTTGATCGCCCCTGGTAACGTTACTTAGTAGCGCTACATTACCTTTTCTACAATAAAGATCTCAAACGTAACACGAGATAAGAAATTGTAATATTTATCTTTTTGTTCATTCGCTTATGCTAAAACTAAAATGGCGCATCCACTGCAAAGTAAATATTCATATGATAACAGTTTCAACATAACCGTTTACTATCAAAGGAGACATCATGAAGTGGAACAGTGTATTTTCACCAGTGAAGGTCATAAACGAGCAGCAAACCAAGGAATTCATGGATTCAAACGCTACGGGATCTTACCAACTGGTAGACGTAAGGACTCCGGAAGAGTATCGGGAACATCATCTGCCGGGTTCCAAACTGGTTCCTCTCAATTCCCTGATGCAGGGCGGTGAGGCCGAACTTGATCCCGAGCTTCCCACGATTGTCTATTGCCGTTCCGGGGGAAGAAGCAGGGCTGCCGCCCAATTTTTGTCCGATCGTGGATTTAAGGAGGTGTATGATATCAGCAGTAATATCTCAAGCTGGTTGGGAATCCGGTTGGATGGTGAATACAGCTACGACCTGAATCTGATCAGAAATGATGTTCAGTTTGGCGATGCCTTTTCGCTGGCATACGCCATGGAAGAAGGTCTGCAAAGATTCTATAATGAACTGGAGGAAACCGAGGAACGGGAGGAGTTCAAGGCAACCTATCGCAAGCTTGCCGGATTTGAAGATCTGCACAAGGAACAACTCCTCAGCAAGAGCAATGACAAGCCTGTACCGGATGTCACCGAGCTTTTGGCTACACAGGACGCCGTGGTTGAAGGAGGAGAGGTGAATCGCCTTTCCCCCTTCCAGGTCATCCGGCATACTCGGAAAATTGAGGATATTTACAGTCTCGCGCTTGCCATCGAAGCACAGTCTTTTGATCTTTATGTGCGATTAGCTGACAAAGCTGAAAATGAGGAAAGCAGAAAGCTCTTTCTCCACCTCGCCGACGAGGAGAGGACACATATGAATTACATTACGGACGAGCTCTCCGGCTACGTCGGTCAGATGGCATGATACCAACCCCCGTCGGGAGTGACGGTTGACAGAAAGACCAAAAAACGTTTCTACTTTTGGAGACAATAATAGCTGTTCAGCATGAGGTCCGTCACCGGATGTTGGGCTGTGGACATCCGGGAAAATGACTCTAATCCCTCGCAAATGGGGGCCAAAGAGCGGCGGATTGAGCGAACGGTTAAAACAACAGCATTTTATGCAACATTGAGGGATCGATCACCTAGTGGCCGGGTCGATCCCGTTTATTTATTCTAACCAAACCAACCCGGAGTGAGTGATGTATCATAAGTTTAATGCCAGTGAAATTCTGGATATGGCAATTCAGATTGAGAAGAACGGGTACGCCTTCTACAAAAAGGCTGCTCAGGACGTCAAAGAGACCGAAATCAAGTCCTTTCTGGAGGAGTTGGCCGAGATGGAGCAGAAGCATGAGGAGTTCTTCAGCAAAATGAAGTCGGCATTGACCGCCAAGGAGTCGGCAGAAGTTGCATTCGATCCTTACGAAGAAACTGCAGCCTACCTGCAGGCACTGGCTGACACCAGAGTATTCTATGAGAAAAGCATTGATACATCTTCAGCAGAAGAGGTTCTGAAAGAAGCGATTGTTGCCGAGAAGGAATCGATTGTGTTTTACTTGGGAATGAAGGATATGGTCCCTAAAGAATCGGGTCAGGACAAACTTGATGAGGTCATTCGCGAAGAGATGAAGCACATTCAGATCATCAGCAACCAATTGTTGAAACTGAAGCAGTAGGAGATTTGTCTAAAAGCACAACAAAGCCAAAAGGTGCTGAGATTTAAACCCCCGTAGTTCAGAACGACAGGGCGTTTTCATGATACCATGGGATGTATTTATACCGGTGTTAAATTGCAGTACCTTTGGGCGAGTTCAACTCATTGCAAGAGTTTGCTCCGGCCAAAACCTGAATCAAGGAGAAATCCGCTTAAACAAACGGATCCTCCCCGAACAGGTCTCTCCCTCCTCCAACTCTCAATCCGGCAGGAACTTCTAGTAGTTTTCAGCCTTAACTTCAAAGTGAGCTTGCGGATGCTGGCAGGCAGGGCACATGGCCAGCGCTTCAGCGCCTTCGTAGACAAATCCGCAATTTCGACACATCCATTTGACCGGTTGATCCTTTTTGAATACCGTTCCATCCTTGAGATTCTGCAGCAATTTATTGTAGCGAATCTCGTGTTGTTCTTCCACTTGGGCAATCTTTCTGAATGCGGTGGCAATCTCCTTGAATCCCTCTTTTTCCGCAACTTCGGCAGCTTCTTTATAAAGCACGGTCCACTCTTCGTTCTCACCGGCGGCAGCGGCTGCCAGGTTCTCTTCAGTTGTGCCGATTACACCGGCCGGGTAGGTTGCGGTAATCTCCAGGTCTCCCCCCTCAAGAAAGCGGAAGAAGGTCTTGGCATGCTGCTGTTCGTGTGCGGCGGTTTGCAGAAAGATTTCGGAAATCTGCTCATAGCCCTCTTTCTTTGCTTGCTTGGCAAAAAAGGTGTACCTGTTTCTTGCTTGAGATTCACCGGCAAATGATGCCAACAGGTTTTTTTCGGTTTGGGTTCCTTTAACACTGGTCATGATTTTTCTCCTCAAATGGTTTTCTGATCTGGTTTTGTCGTTAGTTCCAGCAATAGTTCATCATAAGCCTGATTTTAGGAAAGCTTAAAAATCATAAGGTGATCGCTTGACCAATGTCAAGTTTGATTGTTTTTATAACAGAGATATTTGGCAAGAGGACGAAAAATTGCTACGGTTTTGGGAATATTGATCGAAATTGTTCAACTATTCATGGCGGTTCACGTACCTCTGTCGATATTTCTACAGAATAATTACAACTGCTATTCCCGGCAGTAACTTTGATCTTCTTGATGGTGATCAGACCGCCCGAATCGGTCGCCAATTTAATGATTCTGCAAAGCATTGTGCCACCGCTAAGCGCTGTGCTCGTTCTGACAGCCAGGGCGAATGGCAATGTCTCGCTGGTCAACCAGTTTTTGATATCAAGCTTTATCTGTTCCATTGTAACTATTCCCTTGTGCATGTGGTGTTTCACAGTTTACTATTGATCCGATTGCCTTCGATGAGTGCTGTAATGGGATGAATCGATGCCATATCCGAAGGGATATGTTCTTGTACACGAGACTATGGAGAGTCAGGAATGAAATATATTTGCGATATCTGTAATGCCTTTGAATACAATGATGAACTAGGAGATGAAACAACCGGTTTGAAGCCCGGAACCACCTACGATGAGATTCCGGAGGACTGGCGCTGCCCGGTCTGCAATGCCGACAAGAGTCATCTGGCCCCTCAGGATGAACCTCGGGAAGGTCCGGCAGTTGAATCAAAACCACCCGACTCCGAAGGGAAGAAATCCGTAGCCTGGTACAGGGATGTCGCACGGGAGAAACTGATGGGGAATTGTTCGGTCAACAAGGTTTGTGATGGCGATCCCCAGCGTTTGTGCATGGGTCCCAAGTTTGGTGAAACCATGGGATTGGGTGGTGAAGGGAAAGGAAAAACCTTTGATGCCAACTACAAGGCGCTCGATCAATACCGTCTCAAAATGAGACTGGTAAAAAAACATGCCGAACCGGACATGAAATCGTCCTTCCTGGGAGTACCGGTGGAAATGCCGGTTCTGGTCCCCAGCGTGTCCGGGGTTAAAAATATGAACAATGCCGTCACTGAAGAGGAGTTTCAAAGAGGGTTGCTCCAGGGAGCAAAGTTGTTCGGTACTGTAGGTATGAGCGGTCAGACACCTTCTCATGCGGATCGACACCCCGGATTGGATTCAGCAACGGGTGGCGTATTGATCTTCAAACCCCAGGGACAGGAAAAGTTGATTGCGGAATTTGATGAAGCCAGGACAGCAGGTGCCATTGCCGTGGGAGTGGATCTGGATGGTTGCGGCTCAACAAACTGGGCTGCTGCTGGAAAAGCGGTCTACCGTAAAAGCCCGGAGGAGTTGAAAGAGCTGGTAAATGCCACTCCGCTGCCGGTGATCTTCAAGGGAATCATGTGCCTTGAAGATGCGCAGGCTGTGGTGGAATCAGGGGCCAAAGCCATGGTTATCAGCAACCACGGAGGGAGAGTGATGGATTACGGACAGGGGACGGCTGAAGTCCTTCCCGAGATCGCATCTCATTTTAAAGATAAGATTGCCATCGTTGTCGACGGAGCCTGCCGCACGGGATACGATGTCATCAAGTATCTTGCCCTGGGTGCGGACTTTGCCATGATGGGAAGACCCATGGCCAGAATGTCTCTTGCGGGCGGACCCGAAGCTGTGAGTACCTATCTCGATTTTGTGAAAAGCGAGCTACGCAGGGCAATGCTGATGACCGGTTGCGATAACATCGCCCAGGTTACCAAGTCGATTCTGATCAACCAAAAGCTGTAAGCCGCCATGAGCCGGGATAGGAGACAAATAAAATCCGGAGTCGGGATTTTCTCGAAAAAGAGCACTTTCAACCTGCCGGTAGAGGAACTCTTCGCCTGGCATGAAAGGGACGGTGCCATAGAAAGACTGAGCCCTCCCTGGGATCCCCTGAGGGTTATCCACAAATCAGGAGGAATCGAACGTGGTGCGAGGGTAATTTTGGGAATGAAGGAAGGACCTGTCCGGTACCGCTGGCATGCTGTTCACACCGATTTCGAAAAAAACAGGTTATTCCGGGATCAACAAACCCGGGGACCCCTGGCGAGTTGGATTCATACCCATCGCTTTGAACCCGTTGGAGAGAATCGGAGCACCCTGGAAGATACAATCGAATACAAACCATATTTGTCGACTTTCAGCAAAGCGATTGCCGATCCCTTTATCCGGAGAAAACTCAAGAGAATCTTTTCCTACAGACACAAAACCACGGGGACAGATCTGGAGCTTCACGGTCAGTTCCGGAACCAGCCCAGGAAGCATATACTGATCTCCGGGGCAAGCGGTCTGTTGGGTCAAAAACTCATTTCCTTTCTCAAGACCGGCGGTCATACTGTCTTTACCCTGGTGCGCAGACAACCCGAGGCGGAAAACGAGATTTACTGGAATCCGGCCAAAGGGGATCTGGATTCCGGAAAAGTATCCGGGATGGATGCGGTCATTCATCTTTCGGGCGAAAATGTCAGTAACGGCAGGTGGACTGCTGGTAAAATGAAAAAGATCCTGGACAGCCGGATAATAAGCACCCGGTTATTGGCAAATACAATATCAAAGCTCGATCCCAAACCTGCTGTCTTCATCTCCTCCTCGGCAACCGGCTACTACGGGGATGGAGGAGATGAGATATTGACCGAAGCCTCACCCTCGGGTAAGAATTTTATGGCTTCTGTCTGCAGCCGGTGGGAAGAGGCAGCACGTGAGGCCGAAGATAATGGAATTCGAACCGTCCTGATGAGGATTGGTGTGGTTATCACACCGGAAGGAGGCGCTCTCAAGAAATTGCACCTTCCTTATCGCCTGGGGTTGGGAGGCCGCATTGGCTCAGGCGATCAGTATATAAGCTGGGTCGGGATCGACGACACCTTGGCGGCGTTCTACTGGGCAATGATGGCTGAAGAGATTTGCGGACCTGTTAATCTGGTCAGCCCCAACCCTCTTACATTTTTCGATTTTTCCAAAACCATAGCTTCAATCCTTTCCCGCCCGGCAGTCCTGCCATTGGCAGAATCCGTTATCAAACTGATGTTCGGTCAGATGGGCGAGGAAGGGCTCTTATCCAGCACCCGGGCCAAACCCGGACAACTTCTTGACAGCGGTTTTCAATTCAGACACCCGAATCTAGAAGAGGCATTGAGACATGTACTTGGCAAATAGTTATCTACCGGAAAAAGATTTCATCATGAACACCAATCTGAAGGTCATTTACGGCCTGTTGGCTGTAGTTGCGCTGGTCTTCGGCTTTTTTCACCTGGTTATTCCGGACAGTCCCTTTAATTTTGAACGACTGCACGTGTTTCTCTTCAATCTCTGCGGGGGAGGTACCCTTGTTCTTTTCTATACTCTTAAACGCAGGGAAATCGCTAGGCGGGTCTGGACCTTCCTGTTTCTCTCACTGACCTATGCCACCTTTGCCTTTTTGAAGATCTATATCCCGGCCATGCTCCTTTCCATCATACTGGCATTGATTGTGGAGTCTGTGCGGATCGAGAAGTTTTCGTTTTTTCCCTTCGGTTTTTTTAGCAAACAGGAGCCGGTCTACCGGAAATTTCACCAGGCTTCGCTGCTCTGTCTCTCCCTTGGTTTGATCATTTCAAGCATGGTGATCCTCAACAACGAGTACCTGAAGCTGATTTACATGCCCAAACTTCAACTCGATACCTTTTTTCTCGGATTCTCCTTTCCGCTTTCGCTGATTACCTTTTCACTGATCTTCTCTTTTATGGCAGACAGCTCGAAACCGAGCGAATCTGCCACCAAAGAAGCAGGTTTCTGGTTGGTGAACCTGGGGGTCGTCATCTTTTTTGTCTTTATCATCTTCGAGAAGCTCTCCCCCCAGGTGGTGGTCACTACCATCCTGTTCATAGCAGTGATGGCTATCTTTCATCTCTTTTACAAACTGGGAAGGAACATCCAACAGAAACACTTCCTGGTTTCCGGAATGGGATTTCTGGTCGTCACAGCGATTTCCGGAATCATTTACATTTTGTTGCATTTCTCCTATGACTACTCGCCGGAAAAATATAAATGGCTGTTGACCCTCCACTCTTTCGCTTCACTATATGGCTGGAACCTGTGCGGGCTCGCAGTGATTTGTCGGTACAATGATTTCCCGGTAAGGCTCCACTCTCTACCCATCATTGGCCTTCACTGGATAACGGTTCTGATCTTCGCCCCAATGGGAAAGGGCCATCCCGTTTTTGCTTTGCTGGCCCTTTTAGGATATATCGTCATTCTGGGCTTCCTCCTCTTCAGCAAACGCGATCTCAAGTCCATTCACAACGGTTAAGGAAGAGGACACAAGGTCTATTGATCGGCCTTGGTCAATCAATCATTGACAGGCTGACACCCAGATCATTCATCTCCTTGCTACCCCGATGTTTATATGATTCTGTAGTATATTCCTCAAACAACCAACAAAACCGAAACGGAACTGGAAATTCTAAACAATGGATCGATAAAGATTGCAAAACCTGTTTCCTCAAAACTCATGATAAACTCTGTTCAGGACGCCATGAATCTTTTGGGTAATGTGGATTGCCAGGGAGCAAGCCGGATCAATCCGGAAGAAAAAAGGCTAAAATCGAAGTTTAGTATTCCAAATTCCTGTTTTTTCATTCGTTTACCTTGGGGGTTATCCATTTCAATGAGAGATCTTTAGACATGCTGTTTTTTACTGAACAGGATCGGTTTTCTCATGGTGCAATAGTTTCGGTTTTAGTCATAAAATCCATAAATTTCTGTCCGTCTGCTCATCAAATAATTGGATTCGTCATAAAGTATTAATCTGAAATTATTAAATTATATTGTTTTAGTGAGGTATGTTTAAGACAGGTTTACAATCCTATATGATATGTGATATAGGAAATTGAAAAACAGGTATTGGAGTTTTTTTAAGCACGAAGTCTCAAAGGGCTTCACCTTGTCGGGAGAATGAAATACAAGGATTATTAACCCAAACAAATTGGTGTCTTTCACCAGAAGGAGGAAAACGTGAGTGAAAAACAGATAAAGCCGGGTTTGTTTATGGCGGTGCTTCCCCTGTTTGTTGTGATTGTTTCTCTTATTTATCTTGTGATCATAAAGGGCGGTGCGCCACATATCGCTATCATTTTTGCGATAACCATCACTGCCATTATTGGCTGGTTCAGGGGTTATCGCTGGAAAGAGATGTTGGATGCCATGGTTAAGGGTGCCATGGATACGATGCCGGTTCTGGGTATTTTGATGGCCATTGGCATGTTGGTTGGCTCCTGGGTGATTTGCGGCACCGTACCACTCTTGATTGTTTACGGACTTGAGGTAATCAGCCCCAGTTTGTTCCTGCCTTCCACTCTGTTGGTTTGTGCCTTAATCTCCTTGGCAACGGGTACAAGCTGGGGCACTTTAGGCACGATCGGTTTGGCATTTATGGGAATCGGTGCCGGTTTGGGAATCCCGCCTTACTTGACTGCAGCGGCGGTTGTCTCCGGATCTTTTTTCGGAGATAAAGTATCACCTCTTTCGGATACAACAAATTTCTGCTCAGGGATTATGGGGGTTAACCTTTATAAACATATCGTCCAGTTAATGCCCAGCACCTTACCTTCAATGCTGATCGCTTTGATACTCTATTGGATATTGGGATTGGGGTACGGCGGACAGCAAATAACGGGTTCTGACGCCGGAGAGATCATTGTCGCACTGGAAAAAGCATTCTATCTGGGACCTGTCCTGCTAATTCCTCCCATCCTCGTGATTGTGCTTGCAGTTAAGCGATTTCCTCCCATACCGACCTTGTTTGCAGGTATATTTTCCGCGATACTTCTGGCTGTGATTTTACAAGGGTCTTCTCTCGGGGCCATTCAGGGAACCATTATGTATGGATATCGAAGCGATACCGGGGTTAAAATTGTAGATACCTTGCTATCAAAAGGTGGATTAAACTCCATGCTCTGGATCGCTGCTCTGATGTTCATCGCTGTCGCATTTAGCGGTTTAATGCAACTTTTGAGATGCATCGAAGTTTTGGTTGAAAACCTGGTATCCCTGGTGCGGGGAACTGGCAGTGCAGTGGTATCAGCCTCCTCAACCATGTTGGTGTCGATTTATACTGCAGATCTTTACATTGGGTATTCGATTACGGCCCGCGTGTTTGGTCCGATATTCAGGGGATTGGGATACTCTGCGGCCAATGTTTCACGAATTCTGGAAAACAGTGGCACAATGATGGGCGCTCTGGTGCCGTGGGGAGCAGCCGGTGTGTACATTACCTCCATGCTGGGCGTTCCTGTTCTCGATTACGCTTTTTTTGCTTTTGCCTGCTGGATTCCGCTTATTTTTGATGCTATTTGGGGATATTCCAAAAAGTTCCTTCCGGTTGCGACAGATGAAGAAAAAGAGGAATGGATTAAGGAGGGTCGCATGATAGCACAGGATGGAAAGCTGGTCTCGGCTTCATGATATTCGTGATCAGTTTGCATCAGACTTAACCCAACATCCGGTACTTACTTTCGTCTATCGGGCTGGAGGTTAAATGGTATCTCCAACTCCTTCAGGTCAGTAAGCAGGCAGATGTACAACAGGAGCGATGCATGAGCAAATTCCTTTTCAATAATTGTAAATATCTGGTGCCCAAAGCTCATCCCGAAAGCATTATTGAAAATGGGGCTGTATTTGTGGATGGAAAAACGATCAAGGAAATTGGCTCATCGGAAGAGTTAAATAGAAAGTTTCAGATCGATCCTGAAGTAGAGATTATCGACTGCAGTGAGAAAGTTGTATTGCCTGGATTGATTGATAGCCATAATCATCTGACCACCTTTCACCATCACCTTCCCCATGCCGTTCCAAGTGAGATTGGCGGTGGTATCGAAGATGAGATGCTAAACCAGGTTTGGCCTGCTTATCTTTGGCTGACTGACGAGAATAGTTATGATCTCAATCTTTGGAGCCTGATGCACAGTCTGAAACATGGAGTTACCACAACAGCCAATGCTGCCCCGTTTCCTGATGCTACTTTTCGCGCTGCGGAGCTTTCCCGCATGCGTATTGTGATGCACCCGTTAATGGTGACGAGTGTTCGTCTTTCGGACAATCTGGATGAAGACGGCTATTTGTCACAAACCGAGGAGGCGATCAAAAATTACCATCATGCCCTTGAAGGTCTTTTGACGGTAGCCGTACACCCAAGCTGGCCCTGGAACTGTACCCGTAATCTCCTGGTGAAAGGGATGGAGTTGGCTCATCGGTATGATGTTCAATATGCAACACATCTATTTGAGGCACCGGATGAGGCAAAACGCGCAAACGCGCTCTGGGCGGATAGAGGGGGAGCTTTGCAATACCTGGATGATATCGGATTGCTGACATCCCGTTCTGTTTTCTTCCATGCCTCAAATTTCAATGAGAAGGAAATTGAAAAAATTGCCGAAAGAGGGTGCGTTGTTATTCATAATCCCGAGTGCAATGCCGGAGCGTGGAATCGAAGCGTGGCCTATATCCCATATTGTCTTGAGGCTGGGATGACTGTCGGCTTGGGAACTGACGGAGCACCGCGAGATATGTTTGGGCAAATGATGCTGGCCCAGTACTTACATAATGTAATGCCAAGGGAAAAGGTCACTGTTGATCCCTGGATGCCACTTGAAATGGCTACAGGTTCCGGGGCGAAGGCTTTATGGTTGGATAACCTGGTTGGAACCTTGGAAGTCGGAAAGCGGGCGGACATCATTGCGATTGATCTTGTGAACAATACCGGCCTCGAAGTTGCCAGAAAAGAAACGCTGTTTCGATTCTTGTCCAATGGTCAGCAAGGGGCCTTTGTGGCAGATGTTATGGTGGATGGGTTGATCCTCAGGCGTGATCACGAATTTACGATTTTTGATGAAGAGGCCATCACCGCACGAGTCAGGGAACGATTTGCAGAGTTTCAGGCGTGGTATCAGATTAGAAGAAAGAAAAGGAAGGGCAAACCGATGGTTGATCTGGAGCATGAAGAGTTTGCTAAGGTTTGAATACATCGCTGCTTATTAGAAATATGGATGACTTAGTTTTATGGGACTAATCCGACACGATTGTCAGAAACCAGGTGACTGTCGATTGCCCCAATGTGTCAGTGAATGACTGACTCGATGATAACCGTAATCGGTATTTGAATATAATATTATTGGAAAATCATGACAGAACAGAAATCAGACTATGAGTTTTTACTGGCGGCACCAAAAGCTGAATTGCATGTCCATTTGGAGGGAACAATTGAACCGGAGCTACTGTTCCTTCTGGCCGAACGAAACGGAATTGAGATTCCTTATCGAACACCTGAGGATGTTTTAAACTTTCAAGTCGAAAAGAAAACCTCTTCCACGGAAAACTTAAAGAATTTTCTTGAATGTCTGGATATCAGCCGGGGAGTACTGGTCAAAGCAATCGATTATTATGATCTCACCATGCATTTCCTGAAGCAATGTCAGAAGGAACACATTGTCTATGCCGAGGTGATGTTTGATCCCCAGCAAGCGATGCGGCAGGGTGTGGAGTTTGAAGCGGCAGTTGAGGCGATAGGGCAGGCTCAAAAGGATGGATTGAAAGAGTTTGAAGTTGAAACCCAATGGATCATGTGCTTTCAGCGGGATCACTCTCCCTTGGAAGCGGAAAAGATTTTAAAACAGGCCGAACCCTTTCGTGACTTGATCATAGGCATCGGTTTGGACAACGCCGAGGTTTCCGGGTTTCCGAACTTGTTTTCTGAGGTATTCAGGCAAGCCAAACTGGCCGGTTATCATTTAACCTCGCATTGCGATGTGAACCAGCCCGATGCATTTGACCACATTCGGGGATGTATCGAGCAGCTTTCCGTTCATCGAATTGACCATGGGTTAAATGTTGCTCAGGATGAGGCACTGGTTGATACGGTATTAAACAAAAACATCTGTTTAACAGCCTGTCCTACCTATTACGCCACTGAAAATAGCTGCCCTCCGGATCGGATGAAGATGATAAAAACGCTTTTTCGGGCAGGTGTTATGGTTTCACTGAACAGCGATGATCCCGCTCAGTTCGGAAGCGGTTGGCTGTCCAATACTCTGGCCGTGGCACAACGATCAGGAGGATTTACACGGCAGGAAATGCTTCGATTTATGAAAAACGCCTTCCAATCTGCCTGGCTTCCTGAGAATCGAAAGAAAGTCTATCTGGATAGCTTATCTGAATTTGAAAGGCGGGTTGTGTAATTATCTATTTTTTTCCAGAGACCGTCTGACGATACTGGCACCCCAGGAAATAACGTCAAGCAACGCCTCAACGGCTGCGGTAATTTCCTTACTTTCATATTTGTCAAACAGATCACTCATTAGAGCGATATCTTTATTTCGCGCATCGTTAGAAGGGATCCAGGTGACACGATGATAGCGGTGAATGTGTTTCCAGTTTGCAGCAATTAATTCAAGCAGGCGAGGTTGCTTGGCTGGTGTGTAGATGGCTGAATAGAACCGCCATTGTGAACCAAGGATCGCAGTCGGATCTACCTGTTTTTTCCAGCGCTTGAGTTCCCTTTTCGCTGCTTTTGTCTCGGCTTGACTGGCTTTTTCAATTGACTTGCGTAAAACAACCGGCTCCAAAGCTTTTCGTATTTCAACCAACTCTTCAAATTCATTTTGATCGATTGGCCGTACAATAGCGCCTTTTTTGGGAATAAAGGTCAGAAACCCTTCGGCTTCCAATCGTCTGACAGCTTCGCGAATGGGTGTTTGACTGACGCCCAATTGACTGGCTAAACGGTCGATGATAATCGATTCGCCTTCTGCATATTGACCGTCCATCAAAGCACTTCGTAGATATTCCGTACAGGCGTCGGTGGCTGATTGAGTGATTCTGGCTATATCTTGTTTATCCATTACAACTGAAGAATAGGGGTTGCCCGAGCAGATCATGCAGTATGCTTAAATTATAGATAACACATGTTTAAAGTCAACCAACGGTTTCATCATATTGAAAGAGAAATCGCCTGGTACTGCAACCGGGTGAAGATAAAACGGAAACTGAACCAAAGGTTGAAACCGCAGGTACTCTGTAAAACCGATTTATCAATCCCGATGTGTAAGTCAATTATATCAAGTTAAACATTGCCACTACGGCTTGCTTTGTGCCATGAATTGTTACAGGTTCCCCTCTTTAATCGGTTTTCCAAGAGAAACCAAAACACCCGAATGAAATGGCGATTTTGCCAATGAAGATTTATTTGGATATCTGCACACAGATCCTGACAGGAATATCGATGCCAGCCTTAACAATAGTGCATAAAAAGTTCGCTTTTCTCTTTGTTATTATACCTGTTTTTGTTTCGGCTGAAGTTTGGGCTTGCACAACCTTCTGCCTGAGAACTCAAGACCGGATTGTCTTTGGCAGGAATTTTGACTGGGATATCGGAGACGGTCTGGTGGTCATCAACAAAAGAAATGTGGAGAAAAATCTCCTGTCATCCTATCCAAAGGCCAACTCGAAGTGGGTTTCCAGATTTGGGAGTATTTCCTTCGTGCAATATGGTTTGGATGCCCCAACGGATGGTCTTAATGAAGCAGGTTTGGTGGTAGCTCAAATGTGGTTGGATGGTGCCCGCTATCCCAGGCCTGATTCCAGAACCCGGGTCGGGTCCCTGGGCTGGATTCAATATCAACTTGATAATTCTGCCAATGTCCGGGAAGTTATTGAAAGTGATAAGAAGATCCGAATCGATCCCGATATCTCCGCACCCCTGCACTACCTGGTTTGCGATATCTCCGGTGAGGCCGCTACGATCGAGTTTCTGGATGGGAAAATGGTGGTTCATACCGGCATAAACCTGCCCTATGCCGCACTGGCCAACAGCACATATTCATCATCACTGCAATATCTGAAGGATAAAACAAGCATAATGTCCCCAGGGAACCGGACGTGGACTGCCAACTCCATGAGCCGATTTGCCAAGGCCGTGGAAATGATTGAGGCATATGAACCTCAAAAAGGAGATGTTGTCGACTACGGTTTTGAGGTTCTTCAGGCCGTGCATGCACCCGGTCGAACGCAATGGAGTATTGTTTATGATATAACCAACTTTCGTGTTTTGTTTAAAACTCTGCGGCAACCCACCAAAAGAACAGTCCGCATGAAAGCGTTTCAATTGGACTGCACATCGCCCATTAAAACAATCGATATCAATTCTGCTAAATCGGGAGACATCAGCAGATTCTTTACCAACTACACCACACAAACGAACAAGGATCTGGTCTACAAAACCTACAAAAAAACCTCTTTCTTACGATACACGCCAGACTATTTTCTGGATGACATTGCCAAATATCCGGAATCGTTTCATTGCCTCAAATAGGGATCAGGCCTGCATCCTTGCACTTGTTTCGTTAATTATCTGTAAATAATAGCGTTTTCAAAAAGAGTCAAATCTACTTTTGACTTTTTATCGGACATTTACTGCAGCAACTTCATTGAGTTTTTTCCGGAGAAGACGGAGTCAACCCCTCATTTACCGGACTGAAGCAGACACAGCGCCGGTATGAAATACCTTATCTCCTTCAAGCGAGGAAAATAGCGACAAGCGACCAAAAACACAGACTTTTTATAGAATTATGGACACTCCTCCCTAACGCCAATACCGGACATAATCTGCATAAAATCACCATTGAAATTGATCTCGAAATCGGGCAGATTAACAGCAACAACCGGGCATGAGAGAATTTTATGGATTTTACTCGCATTTTGGGGTTAGAACGAACAACAATTTTTATTCCCGACATGCCTATGAGCTATAATTATAAGCTTCCAGGATTAATACCTTGAATGGCGTGCGATCGTCTTTTACGCCAAAGCTTTTATCGTTTATTACAGGCTTGTGAAAATCAAGATTAAAATATCTTATACATCTACACGATTGCATAAGCTGGTGAATAGGCGTTATAATAAATCAACCAAAGGTTTTAATATCAGATCTTAACCAAACTGAAGGCAGTTGAGATGAAAAACAATAAACTTGCTATTAGCCTCCTGCTCATCATTTTTTTCTCGTTCACGGCAATTGCCAAGATCAATTTCCAAGCCACCAGCCAGGACCGGATCGACCTGGAGGCACTGACCATTGATAAACAGACTTTTCTGGAGTTTGTCAAAACCACCATTATCAACCGTGCTCCCGGGCTTGGGAACTACGGAAGAGTTGCATTTTATCCCTGTGATATGAAATTCGGTGATCTCAAACTGATCGAATACAAATCCGAGGATGGCAAGGAGATTCGCTTCTTTTCCAATCCCTCATGCCATCAAATCGTTCTGCGGAAAGTGCTTGAGGAAAGCTACAGATTTAACGCACAACAACTCACGAACTATCAGAACCGACAATGCATTCTCTCGGTGGAGAAAATCATCAGTCCCCTGCTGGAGTACTACACGATTAAATACGAGGAGAGTAAAATAGCAGAATGTCCGAGTTGCGGATTTAAGGAAAAGGAACGTCTTTCCCTGATTATGAATACCCAGGAGAAAATCCTGCAGCGCTGCCAAAACGAAAGCGACAAAGTTATGGAGCTTATCACCGACCTGGATGCCATAATCGAGGCGTCATTTAAAGCAAAGGGCAAGTAGGCCGGGCACTTGCCCTTATCCCTCTGTTAACTCCTGAGTTCCCCATCCTATCCGGTGATTAAATGCACCGGACTCCTTCAGAAATAAAATTGAAAAATTGGTTGACATAGCCTCATCGTAAGTATACATTTGTTCATGTATTTTCACTCAATGTTGTTGACTGTTCACCTTGAATAAGAATTCTCCATGTTATCACCAATTAAAAAAGCCGAACCCAAACAGATATTTGAGAAAGTCACCATTTTGCAAGAGATTACCGAAGAGCAGCAGAACAATTCTTATGTTTCTTTGAACAGAAAGTGTGATTTTTGTGGAAGTGTCCAAATGCTCCCCAGTGGAAGCTGCTTTGTCTGCCAGGTATGTGGCACCAGCATGGGATGCGGTTAAGCATAATATTGGAATGTTGTCAGCCCGGGTATTCAGTACAGATAGGAAACCCGTGTGGAGAGTTGAACAGGCGTCCACTCGATTAACCGCCAGCCGGGATTTTTGGAAGAGACCTCATACCCTTCTTGATCCTGACTAATCTGGTGCATGGTTGAGGGGGTCAGGAAAATATTGGTTCCAGATCTGCAGATGGATTTTTCCGTATGATAGTGACCGCAAAAGATCCCTTTAATTCCGGGTATTCCTGCAAGCCTCTTATAGACGACATCCCGATTCTCAAGTGGATAACGTGAATCCATAAACAGACAACCGCAATCTATCGGCGGATGATGCATAAAAAGCAAAAGGGGTTTTTGCTTTTCGCTAACCCTGTTTTCCAACCAGGATAATTGGGAATCACCAATCACTCCGCTGGAACTATCCAGTCCGACCAATAGGCCTACCCCGGTTTCAACCAAAAAACACAGCCCCTCATCGCAGGCACTCTCAATTGTAAAAATCTCCTCCAGATTGCTGTTAATATCGTGATTCCCGGGGATGATATAATAGGGAATATCCAACCGCAATAACTGGTCTCTGATCCAGCGGTAGGCTCCTATTTCACCGTTCTTTGCTGCCAGGTCTCCGCCGAGAATGATTAAATCTGGATTTTCCTTAGCAGCCGAATCCAGAACTTTTTCAAACTGACCCCTGACATCAGCATCCCTGACAGGTGCATCATCCTCGTCTATATGGGTGTCCGTGATATGGGCGATGGTTATTCCCTTTTCATTTGTCATTGAACCTTTATCGTTTTCCAGTTAATCAAAAGACTTGTTTTTTGTCTGAAAGGTTAAACAGTAACTGACAGACCGTCAATACGAACCACCCAGCAATATCATAGTTCGATTCAGGTCAATTGCGCCTATGATGTTTATTTCCGCATGTCCGCTGCTAAAGATGAACAGAATCTCCTTGATGCCGATCAAATTCGTTCCGTAACAAATCATTAAAATTCCGGACTTTCCGTTAATATTTTCCTGAGAGTAAAATAAAACGATTGACAGCCTGAAATTTGATGTTATAGGTTTGGCCTAGCGGAAAAAATTATCCTCACAGGAATCTTGTTTTCTTATGAGGATAATTTTTAGCCTATATTTGGATTAAAATTGTCTAATTGGACATTTTTTTTCCTTATTGGAAAACGCTGGTTTCACTGAAAAGAAAAATGGGTCCATCTGTAAAACCTGGATCCTGATTTCCAAAATCACTGAATTTGTATGCTTGAAAAAAAAATCGGAGAAGAAGTAAGAAAGCTGAGAAATGATCAGGGTTTCAAACTGGAAGAACTGGCAGAAAGAGCAGGTATCACAACCGGTTACCTCTCAAAGATAGAACGAGGCCTTTCCAGTCTTCCCATCGCAACATTGGGAAGAATTGCCTCCGCACTTAGGGTGCACTTATCAGATTTTTTTGAAGATCGTTTTTCAGAAACCAAGCTTTCGATCACCGGCCCTGAGGACTCGAAGGTAATTCGTCCGTTGGATAGGAATCTTTGTTATCATTATCGCCCTTTAGCATCTACACTGCGCGATAAACAGATGGATCCGTTTGTAGTTACCCTTGAGCCTCATTGTAACGAAGACAGAATGTTCGTTCACCAGGGAGAGGAGATCATTTACCTGCTTGAAGGTAAAATGGATTTTTTTTACGGCTCGGAAAGTTACGTGATTGATGAAGTTGGAACCTGCATCTATTTTGATGCGTCTGTGCCCCATCGCGGGCAGTGTAGGGGAACCTCAGTAGCGCGCTTCTTATCGGTGATCAGCATCCCCGATCTTGAAGACACGGAGTTTTCCTGAACATAACAACATAACTTAACAGAGAAAGTGCAATAAATCGCGATTCAGATCTCCTTGAAAAAGGAAGTTGAATTAAGGCGGGTTAAGTGCGTCCGCCGAAATAGAAAGAACGGCAATCCATAAAAGGGATATTATTTCAATTATTTCGGCGATGGTTTTATCTGGATCGTTAGCGTTCAAATATAGTTTGGAGTCAACTGATGGAGAAAACATCAAGAGTTTCAGGTTTTCACAAAAAGTCTATTGGGGAGAGGATACAATTCCTGAAAGAGTTTGCGGAGCTTTCCGGGGAGGAAACAAGTCTCTTCGGAAAAGGAGGCACCCTCGACATGGAAACGGCTGATCGAATGATCGAGAATGTTATCGGAACCTTTGAACTGCCGCTGGGGCTTGTCACCAATATGCAGGTTAATGGCAGGGATATTCTGGTTCCACTGGCAATTGAAGAGTCCTCCGTAGTGGCAGCATTATCCAATGCCTCAAAAATGGTGAGATCCGGAGGAGGGTATTTCACCTCCAGCAGCGATCCCGTCATGATTGCCCAGATTCAGGCGGTCAACCTGACCGATCCTTTCGCTGCCAAGCTCAAAATCCTTGAACACCGGGAAGAGATCATTGAAATGGCAAATGAACAGGACCCGGTTCTGGTGAAGCTGGGAGGGGGTTGCCGGGAAATAGAAGTTCGGGTTATCGACTCCCTTAAAGGTCCGATGGTGATCACCCATATCATGGTGGATACCAGGGATGCCATGGGGGCCAATGCTGTTAATACCATGGCTGAGGCTCTCGCGCCTTATATTGAGAAGTGGACCGGTGGGAAGGTGTTTCTGAGAATCCTGTCCAACTTGGCGGATCGTCGAATTGCCAGGGCGCGATGTCTTGTAAAGAAAGATGCCATCACACCGGGTCCGGAAATCATTGATGGTATGATCCAGGCCTGGGCTTTTGCTGATGCAGATCCCTACCGGGCTGCCACCAATAATAAGGGAATCATGAATGGGATCTCCCCGGTTGTAATTGCCACCGGAAACGACTTCAGAGCTATAGAGGCCGGCGCCCATGCCTACGCAGGTAGAACCGGACAATACAGGGCACTTGCCAAATGGGAAAAGAATGCAGAAGGAGATCTTGAAGGAAGTATCGAACTCCCGCTGGCCATGGGCCTTGTGGGTGGAGCCACTGCCATTCATCCCATGGCGAAGCTGATTGTCAAAATCCTGGATGTCCGTTCCGCATCGGAGCTGGCTGAGATTACGGCAGCCGTTGGGTTGGGTCAGAACCTGGCTGCCTTACGTGCTTTGGCAGGAGAAGGCATTCAACGGGGACATATGTCACTCCATGCCAAAAACATTGCCATCATGGTTGGTGCCACCGGAGATGAGATCGAAAAGGTTGCCAACCAATTGAAAGAAGAGAACAAAATACGTGTGGACAGGGCAGAGGAAATTCTGCAGTCCCTGCGTAAATAGCTGAATATTTTACTTGTTCGTCATGCGGTGGATCGCTTTGCAGTTTAAATCGAATGACGGCTTCTGTCAGGTGCTGAGCGGTGATTATTCCGGTTCGCGCCTTTTATGATATTTCCCAAGGCGTATCTGATTTTTGACCGGCCTTGGGAAGTATAGTTAATTATTCTCAGGAGATTAAGATGAAATCAAGAAAACTTTTCGTCAGTATCGCAATATCGCTTTTGATGCTGTTGGTTGTCTCTCCGCTGTCTGCAACAGCAAAGGACAAGGTTTACAATTGGCGCATGCAGGTACTCTGGGATTCGGGAACACTGCCGTTCCAGATGGAGAAGAAATTTGTGGCAAGGGTTAAGGAGCTGTCAAAGGGTCGGTTAAATATCAAGATTTTCCCCCCGGGATCACTTGTACCAACCGCACAGATGTTGGACGCTCTCCAGGCAGGTATGATCGATATGATGAAGCAGTACGAAGGATATTACATCGGCAAAATGCCGGAAGTTGCTTTTACCAGTGCTCTTCCTCTCGGTTTCACCGATACCTGGCAGTTTGAAACCTGGTTTTGGCAATTGGGTGGCGTCGATCTGCTAAGGGAATCCTATGCAAAACAGGGAGTATTTTACATTGCGCCTACTATATACGGCCAGGAGCCCATTCACTCAAAAGTCCCTATCAACTCCATTGCCGACTTGAAAGGTAAGAAAGGTCGTTTCGTAGGGCTCGCTGGCCCGGTTATGCAGAAGCTTGGCGCTTCCGTAACACCGATGGCAACAGCAGAAGTGTACTCCGCCCTGGAAAAAGGCGTTATCGATTTTGCCGACAGGGGTGGTCTGGCCGCCAATTACGATGCAGGTCTTTACCAGGTTGCCAAGTATATTATACTGCCCGGTTTTCATCAGCCTACAACTGCAACCATGTATGCCGCCAACATGGCAAAATGGAAGCAGTTGCCGAAGGATCTTCAGGAAATTGTGATTGCCGCTGCCCGTGAAGCTTCAGCCGACCTCTTCCAATATCACCTGGTTAAGGGAATGGAAGCGCTTGAGAAGTTCAAGGCCAAGGGCTGCGAAGTGATCTATCTACCTGAAGATGAGGTTAAGAAAATAAGGGCCACCGCCATGCAGGTCTGGGAAGAGTATGCGGCCAAGAGTCCCCAGGCGAAAAAGATCCTGGAATCCCAGAAAAACTGGATGAAAATGATCAACCTGATTGAATAGGTTTCGGGATTATTAGTAAAATCCGCACTGAACCCTACAATTTCCATTCCCCGCGGTTCAGTGCGGATTATCTGTTAAGCTTCCAATGGAGCAGTCAATCATGGTTATTCTTAAAAAAGTTCTGGATGGAATTGATAAACTGAACGAAACCATCGCCAAGATCGTCAGTTGGATTATCGTCCTGATTATCGCGGCTACGGTGTACGAGATCATTATGCGATATGTTTTCAATTCCCCTACCAATTGGGTATTTGAATTCAATTACCTGGCACACGGTCCCTATTTTTTGCTGCTGGGAGCTTACGCCTATGCGCAAAAGGCGCATGTCAATGTCGATATCATATATGGACGCCTATCAGCCAGAAAACGTGCCGTTCTGGATCTGATTACCTCGGTCTTCTTTTTTATTTTTGTGATGATGATGCTAATTTACGGAGGTCGATTTGCTCTGACCTCATGGTCATTCAGGGAAACCCTCTCTTCTGCCTGGGCGCCACCGATCTACCCCGTCAAGATGGCTATTCCGATTGCCGCATTTTTACTGCTTCTGCAGGGAGTAGCCGGGTTTATCAGAAATTTATACCTGGCTGTAACCGGTAAGGAGGGGGTGCTATGAGTATTGAATGGATCGCCTTATCGATTTTTGTTTCACTGATTGTCTTGATTTTTACAGGACTGCCTCTCGCCTTTGTACTGGGCGGACTTTCCATGGTTTTGTCCCATCTTCTTTGGGGACCCCAATCCATGCTTTTGGTAGGTATCCAGACCTGGGGGGTGATGACATCCTACTTCATGGTTGCCATACCGCTTTATGTCTTTATGGCCAATATTCTGCAGCGTTCGGGGATTATTGAGGATATGTTTGGCGTCATGCAGGTCTGGTTTGGTTCCCTGCGGGGAGGTTTGGCTATCGGAACGATTGTAATCTGCACCATTATGGCCGCCATGACAGGCATCGTCGGGGCAGCAGTTGCCACCATGGGTATTCTGGCCCTGCCGGCCATGCTCAATCGAAACTATGATAAACGTATTGCCCTTGGTGCCATATGCGCCGGCGGAACCCTCGGCATTCTCATTCCTCCCAGTGTCATCACTATTGTGTATGCCGTCACGGCAGGTGTTTCCATCGGTCACATGTTTATGGGGGGTATATTCCCCGGAATACTGCTCTCTTCACTCTTTATTGTCTATATAACAGTCCGCTGCTGGATAAATCCGAGCCTGGGCCCCGCTCCCCCCAAGGAAGAGGTCGCCCAATACACGATCAAGGTGAAAATTCTGGCGCTAAAGAGTATTATCCTGCCGATTTTGTTGATTATTTTTGTGCTGGGCTCCATCTACGCCGGCATCGCCACGCCTACGGAAGCGGCCGGGATCGGCTCTGTGGGTGCCCTGATTTGTGCTCTTGTCTACAGGCGGTTGAACTGGAAGAACTTCAGTGAGTCGGTCTATGAGACTGCCAAGATCACGGCCATGATTCTCTGGATTACCATCGGGGCTCGCTGTTTTATTTCGGTGTTTTCAGCAGCCGGTGGTGATGAACTGATTCGAAGCTTTATCACGGGACTGGAGATCAATCGCTGGTTTATCCTGATCTTTATCCAGTTGATCCTGATTGTGCTGGGCCTCTTCCTGGACGAAATCGGTATCATCCTGCTTTGTGTCCCCATCTTTTTGCCGATCATCACAGAACTGGGTTTTGATCCGGTCTGGTTTGGTATTCTCTTCCTGGTCAATGCACAGATGGATTACATAACGCCTCCGTTTGGCTATACCCTGTTTTACCTTAAAGGGGTCGCGCCCAAAGGCGTGACCATGGGAGATATTTACCGGGCGGTTTTTCCATTTGTCATACTGCAGGCAATCGGATTGGCGCTCTGCATGATATTTCCGGAGATTATACTCTGGCTGCCGAGTCAGATGAAATAGGATGGTTTGACAGCCTTCGCGCAAACATAGTAAACCATGCTTTCGACTTAAGGACAGAGCGGTTTTATAACAGACAAGGACAACAAAATGAAAAACAGCATTATAATCGCAAATGCCAGTGGATTCTGGGGTGATGAAGCAGACGCCCTGAGAAGGCAGGTTACGGGAGGGCACATCGACTACCTGACCATGGACTATCTGGCTGAAATCACCATGATTATCCTGGGAAGGCAAATGGCCAAAAACCCTGAAGCAGGCTACGCCAGGGACTTTGTCTCTTCCATGGAAACCGTGTTAAAGGAAATCAACGATAAAGACATCACGGTTATTACCAATGCGGGAGGAATCAATCCTGGTGCGTGCGCGGAAGCCCTGACCAAGCTGATTGAATCCCACGGATTCGATATTCCGGTTGCTTCAGTGGATGGTGACAACCTGATACCCAACCTGGATGATTTAATATCGGATGGTTGCGATTTCAGGCACCTGGATACCGGAGAACCTTTGGGTGAACTGGCTGGAAAAGTGGAATCAGCCAATGCCTACATCGGAGCCCGCCCCATCGTCGATGCACTGAAGGCCGGTGCTAAAATTGTGGTAACGGGGCGCTGCTACGACGCAGCTTCGGTAGTCGCTCCTTTTATCTATGAGTTCGACTGGAGTTGGGAAGATTATGACAAACTGGCGTCTGCACTTCTGGCAGGTCATCTAATAGAATGTGGCACCCAGTCTACGGGTGGTAATTACACCCGCTGGAATGAGGTCAAATCCTTTATCAATATGGGATATCCATTGGTCGAAGCTTTTCCCGACGGCTCCTTTATCTTAACCAAGCACCCCGATACGGGTGGTCTGGTCTCCGAAAGAACGGCCAAGGAACAGATACTGTATGAAATAAACGACCCCAGAACCTACATTTCTCCGGATGTGATTGCGGATTTCACTTCATTTGAGCTGGCTGGAGACGGTGAAAACCGCGTTCGGATCTCGGGCATTAAAGGTCAACAGCCCACCTCGGAGTTGAAGGTTTCTGTCAACTACAGTGCCGGATTCAAGGTGGTCGGAATGCTGGTGGTCAGCGGTCCGGATCCTGTTGCTAAGGGCAGGGTTTTTTCCGAGATGTTATGGGACCGTGCGGGAACCGATAATCTTATCGATTATCGGACGGATTTTGTCGGTTATTCCGCCTGCTGGGGCGAATCGGCAGCTCCTGATATAGAACCCAATGAAATCATCCTGCGCTTTGCCGCCAGGGCTGAAACAAAGGAAAGGCTGCAAATTCTGAGTAAGGAGTTGGCAGGTTTGATTCTGGCTGGTCCTCCGGGTGTCACAGTGTTTGGTGGACGCCCGGCGGTCATGCCGGCATATGGTTACTGGCCGGCATTGATTCCGCGAAATAAAGTAACGGCAAGACTGAATTTCAACGGCAATATCACGGAATACAATTGTGATATGGGACCGTGCGGAATTCCGGAACGAAAACCGGAAGCAGCTCTGCCCGAAATCGATCAACAGGGTGAAAAGATCAAGGTGCCTTTGAGCCAGATCGCTCATGCCCGTTCAGGAGACAAAGGAGATTTGGTCAATATCGGTGTCGCTGTGCTGAAACCTGAATTCTTTCCTGTGCTGCTCAGGGAGGTTACCGAAGATAAGGTACAAAAGCTGTTTACCACCAATACTCACGGTAAGGTAACTCGCTATCGTCTGGATAATATCCACGCCGTGAATTTTGTACTGCAAAATTCACTCAATGGAGGGGGTACGGTATCGCTGCTCCTGGATAACCAGGGCAAAACCCTGTCCCAGGCCTTGCTAACCATGGAAATTGAGGTTGAAGCAGCATTGTTGGATTAAGGCAAATGAAAATATGGGGACAAGACCTGTTACTTTAAAAAACAGGTCTTGTCCCCGCATTTAATCACCAGGATATTCCTTCATCGTTAACTTTCACCTTCACACCCACCGCTCCTTCGATAAACCCTTCTCCGAATACCCGGCTGCCGGCACAGATAGCGTCGCGTCCGCTGCAGTGAATCGGCATGAGATATCTGACTCCTCTATCCCAAAGGTACTTGATGTGATCTTCAACATCTTCCGCTTTTGCCCCAATCAGATGCATCCCGCCCATTACCAGCTTTATTCGTCCGTGTTTGCTGAGAGAAAGTGCATGGTCAATGCTGTTTCTGATTCCGGAGTGAGAACAGCCAAGAACAACAATATCGCCCCATTCTGTTGATATGAGTAAAAACAGATCATCATTGACAGGATCTTTGGTTTCATTACCGTTTTCATCCAGCAGAATTCCGACTTTCGCATCCGGCATTACTCTATCGACCTGACCGGACATGACGACACCAGGATCGATCTCGGTGCTTTCAGCGTGCAGATGAAACCGCATGCCGGCGTATTCCAGTTCGTCTTGTAAGAAAGGTAAACCGATCTTTTTATTAATCCCCTTTATCTTGCCAAATCGTTCCTGAAACAGGTCTGTATGTCCATACACCGCAACCGGGTTGCCCAATTCAGCAATCTGCATCAATCCCCCGGTATGGTCATAATGCCCATGACTTAAGACGAGTTTATCGATAGCTTTGAAATCAATTCCCAGGTTGGCTGCATTGTGCATTAGCACCAGTCCCTGGCCAGTATCGAAGAGCAGTTGTTTTCCATCGTAATTGAGATGAAAGGAGAGACCATGCTCTGATATGAGACCTTTTTTGTACACAAGGTTGTTGACTAAAAGTGTCACCTCCAGATTTTTAATCATGTTCATCCTTCATATTCAGATTGTAAATATCCACATCATCGAGGTTTATGAGTTACCTTAAATCATTGGAGGGTTTTTATAAAAGATGAAAACCCGAAAATACCAGTTCAGAATCAACTGGTGGCCAATGGTATTGATTTAAAACGAAACTTTTATCTTGCTTTGAATACTGGCACTTTCCGTTGCCATTAGATTTCAATCTGGTCAAAACTTCTTCTCCCTATTAAGATGGTTCGAGTGGTATTAATTTCCTTTATTTGAACTTGCCCGTTTGATGACAACTCCTTGAAAAGCAGACTCATGATCGAAAAAAAGAAAACTATATGTCCCCTGGATTGCCCCGATACCTGCGGTTTAATCGCTACTGTAGAAAACAACAGAATTGTGAAACTGGAAGGTGATCCGGACCATGATTTCACAAAGGGATTTGTCTGCCGAAAAATGAGGCATTATCACGAGCGGGTGCATTCCAAAGTCCGAATCCTCCATCCCATGATTAGAACGGGAGAAAAAGGGGAAGCCCGGTTCAAAAGAATTTCCTGGGATGAAGCGTGGCAGGTTCTGGTCAAGAATCTGAAACGAATCAAAGAACGATATGGAGGAGAAGCGCTTTTACCTTACTCCTATGCGGGAAATATGGGTATCATCAGCCGCTCTGCGGGTAACTCCTTTTTCCACCGTTACGGCGCCAGCAGATTGGACCCGACCATCTGTTCAGCGACAGCCAAAGCAGGGTGGAAAGCGCATGTGGGATCCCGACCAGGAACCAATCCCGAAGAAGCTTCCCGGTCCAAACTGGTTGTGGTTTGGGGGCTCAATGTGAAAGTCACCAATATTCACTTTTGGCGGATGATCCGGGAGAGTCGGAAAAATGGCGGAAAGCTTCTGGTGATCGACCCTTATCGCAATATCACCGCCAAATCAGCCGATGTTTATTTGCAGGTTAAACCGGGAGGAGATGCAGCCCTGGCTCTCGGAGCATTAAAAGCCCTGCTGGCAGGTAACGGAATTGACGACAACTTCATAAGAGAACAGACCACCGGCTTTGAATCATTGCAGGAATATCTTGTTGAGTTGAACTGGCAGGATATTGAAGCTCGGTCCGGCTTATCCAAAATCGAAATAGAAGAATTTTCACAGATTCTGTCAGAGAATCCGGAAACCTTTTTCAGGATTGGTATCGGGCTTTCCCGAAACACCAATGGGGCTATGTCTGTAAGAGCTATCGTCTGTCTGGCCCTGGCCTTGGGACTGTTTGACAACCGTCCGGGCAGAGGCGTTCTGCTCTCAACAAGTGCTTTCTCGGGAAATGACGAAAAACTGGATTACCCATCGTTGTCGGAGTCCAAAACCAGGCTGATTAACATGATCCAACTGGGCAAAGCCCTGACAAATATGAAACCGGGTATTCATGGATTGTTTGTCTATAACAGTAACCCATTGAGTGTTGCGCCGGATTCATCCAGGGTGAGAAAAGGGTTGGAAAGGGAAGAGCTTTTTACAGTAGTTCATGAACAGGTCATGACGCCGACCGCCCGCTATGCAGATCTATTGCTCCCCGCCACAACGGTGATGGAAAACACCGATCTGTTTACGGCATACGGTCATTTCGAACTGGGAATGGTAAAACCGGTTATCACGCCAAGAGGAGAAGCGTTGGATAATTTCACGCTTTTTCAATCCCTCGCTGAGAAGATGGGATATGAAGATGCCCCTTTCAAACAGACTATTGAAGAACGACTTAGGGATTACCTGGAAGATCTGAAAGGGCTTCCTGATACTTTCGATCCGGGATTATTTTCACCCGGGGTATACATAAAATCAGTTTTTCATGATCCCAACAATTACTTAAGCGCCCAAAACCAATTCAGATTTACCTCTGCCAACCAATCGGCCGAGACTCCACGGATTCCTTGTCTGACGCCAAACAGGGAATTTGATGATCCCGATCTGTTTTCCAGATATCCACTTAAACTAATTACACCTCCCAACGGCGATCTACTCAACAGCACCTTTGGTGATCGTTACAAAAATAAAACGGGAACACTCCTCATCCATCCCTTAGATGCGGCCGCAAGGGCTGTAAAAGATGGTGACAAAGTGACTGTTTATAATCACAGGGGATCAAGCATTCGCACGGCAAAAATCAGCGAGGATACACAGGAACAGTTGGTAGTCGCTGAAGGGATCTATTGGGAGGATATGGAACTTGGTCACCCCGGTATCAATGATCTCACTTCCCAGAAAACTGCAGACCTGGGTAGAGGAGGCACCTTCCATGAGTCTATGGTTGAGGTGGAGCTGGCGAAGAATTAGCTTTTAAAAACAGGTATCTGGGCAGTTGGGAGCATTCCGGAGGGGATTTCTCTGTACCTGCATTAAGGTTTGGAACAGAAATATTGCCGTCCCTTGGTTTGAAAAGTTAAGACTTTTCCGTTTCCTCCAGCCCAAATAACCTCCCGGATTAAAACGCCATGTCCCCCCAACCGAACCATATCGGTTCAATTATGTTCAGATCGGAAAACTGTAGCAGATCACGTTACAAAAATCTCATAACATGCTAAAATAATTATAGAAAATTTGACTATCAACTCGATTTCGTATTGAAAAATTAGTGTACTTCTGCAATGCTTAAAACCAGTTCGACCCGATATACCAGGTTGATTCTGGGATTGATCGAAAGACCTGTAAATCTTTGAAGATTAACGATTTATGTCCAACCAGCCAATTGATGAAAGCCGACGGGGATTTTTCCGGAATTTTCTGAAACACTCTTTTGTATTAGCAAAAGAACTCAACGGAACACCGCATTTAAACCTGTCCGAGATTGACAAATTAACTGATGATCAGATTCTGAAGATAATCCCGGAATTAAATAAGAACCAGGGATTGAAAATAGAGGGCAAAACCTTACAAAAGTTCAATCCGGATAAACAACTCTTTGAATCCGTTTTCAGATTCAATCCACAGGAATTGGAGATTTATCGTTGTTTTGGCAGCGGCAAAAGCCTGCAGGAAATCGCGGATCATATTGCTCCTCTTGGTGATCGTGTGGAGCAGGTCAAATCTCTCTTTTTTGATCTGATCAATCTTTCGATCGTCATCCCTCGAAACCCTTCAGCTTGATAAACTTGATCCAACAAGACTTGGCAATGCAGAAATCTGAGTCCTTGCAGGTAAGCAACAATCTATTTATTATTCCGGATGACGAGCAATTCCTGCTTTATGAGCCCATTCGGAAATGCGTTCTGGAAGTTAACAAAGCATTGGTTGACGAACTGAACAAATATGCTTCGGGACTCACAAATGAAATCCAGGATTCGCCCTCAATTGTGGAGGAATTGAAGGAAGCGGGAATCTTAACCACCGGGCGAAGCCGATATCAGGAACCTCGTTTTGTCCGATCTGCGGAATTCGATCCCACCGGTATCACCCTGTTTTTAACAACACGCTGCTCACTACGATGTATCTACTGCTACTCATCCGGGGGAGACAACAATCGTACCTTGCCCTGGGAGATAGCAAAAGCTGGAATCGATTGGATTATCAGGCACACAAAGTCAAAAGGCAGAAACCGGTTCAGGGTCAGTTTTCACGGTGGAGGAGAGATCACTACCGCTTTTCCGCAACTGAAGAAGTACATAGCCTACATTCGCTCGGAAGCGAAAAGAGAATCGTTGCAGGTCTTTATTGAGGCCGGGTTGAACGGAATCACATCGCCGGATATCGTACAGTGGTTGGTCGATAACATTGACAGCGCAACCATCTCTTTAGATGGTCTCCCAATTGTTCAGAACAGACAACGCCCTTTGATAGATGGAAATCCGTCTTACACTAAAGTGGAAGAAACCCTGCGGTACCTTGACGGGAAAGACTTCCCATATGGAATCCGATCCACCATTACCAGTGAACATGTGGATTTGATGGCAGATTGTGCTGAATTTATCGGAAGGGAGTTTAAAACCCGAAGTATTCAGTTCGAGCCGGTATTCATAGTCGGAAGAGCGGAAGAGAGTGGTCTGGATTCTGTAGATGCAGCGGCTTTCGTGGAAGGCTTCCGAAAAGCTGCCAAAATTCTTGAGCAGATGGGAAAAACACTGAAATACTCGGGAGCGCGCGCCCATAAATTGACCAACATTTTCTGCGAAGCCGTCACAGGAAACTCATTCTGCATAACACCGGATGGCAATCTCTCTTCCTGTTACGAGGTAACCGACTGTGAGGATCATCGAGCTTCACTTCTGTTCTTCGGACAGTATAATCCACATACCGGTGAGTTCAATTTCAATCATGATAAAATCAATCAATTACGAACCCTGACTGTTGAGCACAAGGATTTCTGTCAGGATTGCTTCTGCAAATGGCATTGCGCGGGAGACTGCCCCGCGAAACTGGCATTGCTAAACGATGCCTGGAATCCTTCCAGCAACCCCCGTTGCACCATCAACAGGGAATTAACCAAAGATCAGCTAAAATCTGCTTTTCATTAATATGAGGAATGAAGAGATGAAAAAAGATAAAAAGCCGAACGTAGATAAACCCAGAATATTTAAGGTTGGTAAACTCTCACGTGAGAAAGCCCCCGATAACAATCGCCGGAATTTTCTGAAAAATTCAATCAAGGCAGGGGCGTTGTTGGGGGGTGTAAGTACAAGTCTGACCAGTTGCGCGGGAGATGATGACTCATCGAGCGAGAAATCATCGGAATGTACAAACACCTATTACCCTGCCCATACAAGCGACATTCTATCTGTTGATATTAACTCCACAGGAACCAGAATCGTAACCGCCGGTTCTGATAATGAGTGCAAGGTCTGGAACGCCAGTACCGGGGAACTCAACCTCACCTATGCCGGACACCAGCGTGGCGTAAACTCCGTCTGCTTCAGCCCTGATGACACCAAAATCGCTTCTGCAAGCGATGATGACACGGTTCAAGTCTGGGAAGCCTCAACCGGCAATCTGCTGATCACCTATGAAGGTCATACGGATGATGTGAAATCAGTTGCTTTCAGCCCAGACGGCTCCAAGATAGCATCTGCAAGCAGCGACGGCACGGTGAAAGTCTGGGAATCCGATTCCGGAACGGAGTTGCTGACGTTTGAAGGCGATGATTTCACCTCCTACACAACAGTCTGTTTCAGTCCCGACGGCACCAAGGTTCTCTCGGCAGAAAATGGTGATATTTATGTGTGGGATGCCAGTAGTGGTTCACAAATTTTAAAGTACCAGGAACATGTAACAAGCTCGTATATCAATGAAATAGTCATAAGCCCCGACGGAACCCTGGTTGCATCTTCCCAGTTTTATGAAGGCGTTCATGTCTGGAGATTAACAGACGGAACCAAACTCTATGAATTTAGTTTTCAGGATACGGGAGCAGGGGCAAAATCCCTGGCGTTTAACTCCGACAGCACCAGATTAGCAGCGGGAAGGTATGAGTTGCAGATCCGCAACGCCACAACCGGGGAGCTGCTCAATACCTTTTTTGAAGGTGAAGAGTGGGAGGCCATTAACGGAATGGCATTTAAGCCTGACAGCATGCAACTTGTGATGAGTAGAGCCGACTATGCCGTCATCTGGGACTCCGATTCCGCTGAAAGAATAATACAATTCTATGACAGCGATCTACCCTCCGTCATTTCAAATAGCACCTCATGTAACTCGGGAGAAAGCACCTCGTGGTGCATTTGCAACACAGTTTGCACCTGTGATGAAGTCTGCACCTGCGAAGGTGTCGGTTCGGGCACCGATCATTACTGGTACTATGCCTGATCGTGAATAACCTGCCTGAGAGTTTCCATAACGGTGGTCAAGATGCTGTTTCCAAATAAAGAATCTATTTACGCTTTGCCAATTCTCGACAGGTTTCTCATCTATTCACCGTTGAATTCAGTCGCTGCCCTGGTTAACCAGAACGCCCTGCCCTCGATCAAACAGCTCGAACACCCCATTGAAAGCAAATCATCACCAGCAGGGATGGATGAGCTGATCAGACTCCTCAACTCCCCCGGACATGCACCTGAACTCGACCTCAATCGTCCTTTCAATCCCAGGGTTTTGGGATTGCTGCCGACAAGACAATGCAATCTTTCCTGTATCTATTGTGATTTTGGTTCCGATTCTTCCGGAAAAGAAAAGCTGTCGGTTGAAATGGCAATCAATGCCATTCGCTGGATGATCGACCTGAAAATCAAACAAGGGGAAGATTCTGTTCGGGTACACTTCTTTGGCGGTGAGCCACTGATCGATACAAAATCGGTATTGGAGATTGTGCAACAGGGGCGTAATCTGATTATAAAAAAAGGCTTAAAACCCTATTTCGAGGTCTCCACCAATGGGATTATTGATTCGGAAGAAGCAGAGCAGCTTGGAATACATTTTGATGCCGTCGTTCTCTCGATTGACGGATTCAGTGAAAACCATGACTTCTGCAGACCTTTCAAAAACCGAACCGGCAGCTACGATCGGGTTAGTCGGACCGCCGCAATCCTGGGCGAATCGCAAACCGAGTTATGCCTGAGATGTTGTGTCAACAGCAAAAATGTCGATCAATTGCCTGCCATCACTGACTGGTTCTGCCGTTCCTACCAGCCGGCCTATATCAATTTTGAACCTCTGTCAGGGAAAGGGGGAGAATGCAACGAATCCATCTCTCCGCCCGATCCCTATTCGTTCGCCAGGAATTTCACCAAAGCTCGTTTTCTGGGGGAAACGTTTTCAACTGACGTTGTCTTCAGCTCAGTGGAAAGCCAGAATCCCCAATACAGCATCTGTCCGGTTGGGCAAGATACGACCATCTTTACACCGGATGGAAAGATCAATAGTTGTTATCTCCCCGAAACGGCCTGGCAATCGAAGGGAATGGATCTAAATTTGGGTAGCTGGTCTGAAAACGGGGAAATCCGAATCAACCCTGCATCGATCCGGGAAATCCGACAGCTTTCCGACGAAAAAAAACGTTGCGAGCGTTGTTTCTGTAAATGGACCTGTGCCGGGGGGTGTCGCGTTAACCGCACCTATCCGGGGTGTGATCCGGCTTATGATAGTTTCTGCTTGCAAACCCGATTGCTGCAAGCCGTTCAGATTCTACAAAAACTGGATGAAGTCTCCCTGGCAAAATCCCTGCTTGACAATACAGAAGCGATGCAATTCCTCGCACAGCATGAAGATGACCGACTCTTTGCAGAGGTATATTAAATGGCCGATAGAGAGGACTTCAAAACCAGGTCAATTGATGAAACAAAATGGAGTATTCCCTACATAGATCAACCTCTGGACTTCTGGCTGGAGCTGGCGGAGCATTATCAGCCCTCGGTGGATGAGATCTACATCCCGTTAGACAGAACCACAATATCTTCTGGGCGACCCCGAACCCCGTCAAAACACCTAAGCGGTCTTTTAAAAAACCAACCTTTCCCCCCGGCAATATTGATAAACCCTGTAGTTCTGCCTAAACCGGTAGATGAGCTATTCCCGATTGTTCTTGAAGAGCTCAAAAGGTTATACGGTGAATTTGGAATAGACAGGGTGACGGTTTCAAATGCGATGTTGGCAAAGAAAATCAAGCATGTCTTTCCCTCGTTCAAACTGACGGCTTCAACACTGATGGATGTTTTCGCCGCCAACCAATTGAGCATGATCGGTGATTTGTTCCATAGTCTTGTTCCATCCAGTCGAATCGTGAGAGACATTGGAGCCCTGAAGAAATTAAAAAAAGCATTCCCGGGACACCTGAAATTAATTGTCAATGAGAGTTGTCTGCCCAACTGCCGCTTGCGGATTCAGCATTTTTACGAGATGGGGCAGGAACTGAAAAGACCGAAATCCCTATGCGATGATTTGCTCAAAAAGCACCCCTGGTTAGGAATGACAGGTTCCTGGGTACTTCCACAACATCTTGATTTATACAGCGACATTACCCACTCTTTTAAATTGTCAGGCAGGGTTACTTTGCGAAACCCGTCTGATTATCTGAAAGTACTGGATAGTTATATTAACAGGATAGATCTGTCTCCACATGAAATCGGCGGTGGTCCGGCATCTGTCACTCATAACATGACCATTGACAGGAAGTTTTTTGAAGCCACGCTTAATTGTAAAAAGAACTGCGATGCCTGCGATATTTGCAAAGACTACTTCCATCGGACTGTTAAAATTAAGAATGAAGATTTCCCCGGATTGAGTTCCCTTGAATCGTCTAAACCGTTTTCAAACAGAAAACCGGCAAATCCCGGGCTTCGCGAACTCGAGGAACAAATCGGGATACTTTTAAGGGAAGCAAGTCCCCAATTACCTTCGACAATCGACCTGGGAAAAATCTTTGAACAGTGGCGTATGCTGGATGGAATATACGATATTCGGAAATCCGGAATGCCCTTGCCCGTTTGGAAGAAATCCGGATTCACAATTGACGGAGACGAAACCTGGCGAATTTTGCAGCGACAGATAAAGTCTTCGGAGAAAGACATTTCGATTTATCTCCATGTTCCCTTCTGTCGAAATCGATGCGCATTTTGCGATTGCTACAAGATTCCATTAAGTAAACACTCCGATTCGGTTAAGCTTCGTTTCACGGAAGCCCTGATTTCGGAAATCAGGAGCTGGACAAAGTCCGGACGGTTTTCCGGCAAATCGATCTCAACTGTACATTTTGGGGGTGGTACCCCAGATAACCTGGATGCGGATCTGTTTAAAAACATCGTCGAAGAGCTCAAATCCTGTTTTGATATCTCTCAAAAAACGGAATGGGCTATCGAAACCACGGGTGCCGGACTTGAACGGAGCCGGTTGGAAAACTTGCGCCGGATGGGTTTCAGTCGCCTGCATGTTGGTGTCCAAACCCTGGAGCCCGGCTTGAGAAACTCCATCGGCAGAAAAACAGGACCAAGGGAGCTGTTGGATCGTTTGAAACTTGCCCTGGAAATGGGTTTTATAACGTCCGTGGATATCATCTACGGACTCCCGAGGCAGAGCCTTAACGGCTTTTATCAAACTTTGAACCAACTCCGGGAAATAAAGATCGATGGTTTCTCGCTATATAGATTGAACTGCACAACCGGAAACTTCCCGGCGTTGAAAAGACTGGGCTATAAACCGAATGGTCAGTCTCTCTCGGATTATCTCTATTTTCAGGTTGGTCATCAATTCCTGCTTCGGTCCGGGTACAAGAAAAACCATTTTGTGCATTTTGCAACCGAAAGGAACAAAAGCCTCTACAGTAACCACTCTTTGAGACAGGAAAACTTGGTTGCCCTGGGACCGACTGCCGATGGAGTCATTGGGGAATTCCGCTACCGACATCCCAAACTCATCCCTTACACCCATTCCACAATTGGCAAACCGGTTTTTGAGGGAGGATTGTTTGATCCTCTGCTGGATAATAGAACCAGGCCTGCAATATCCGGTTTGATGGCATCCCGCATTGATCCAGCGGCTTTTGAAGCCCTGGATAAGAAACAACTGATCGGAAAATGGCAGAATCACGGTCTTCTTAAAAAATATGCAGAAAACGAGTATCACCTGACCGGCAATGGTTCCTGGTTAATCGATCAGATGCTTGGTGAAGGATTTCCCTGATGTTTTACATTGAGGCTGAAAGAATCGGTATCGATTTACGCTTCAGGGGGATACGGCTGTCACAAGCCGGATGGATGTCCACATCTTTATGACGGCCCCTCGTCGATAATCGCCTTTACCTGTTTTGAGAAAGTGGTCATACTGGGATGAATCTACCAAATCACTATCTATCGAATAAAACATTTGAACCGTGTCCAAACGGTGTTATCTAATTTTTACAGGAGTTTTTAATTGTCAATTTTAACCTTGGTTATCAGGAAAAAGAGTGATGATGTCGCCGTCCTCTCCCTGGGCATCGGATTTCGCATTTTCTTTTATGGTCTCGCCCTCTACCTGGGCGGTGTACTTATCATGGACACCGATCCCACCGGTTCCAACATCGGTCCCATTATCTTTATCGTTCTCTCCCTTATTTGCGGAAGTTATTACGAGGCCGTCTACCTGGACAGGAAAGAGCGAATGGTAATACGACATTACGGTCTGCTTTTTCTTAATAAACGCCGATGCATCCCCTTCGACGATATTGAATCCATCAGGGTTGACCGTTTTCTCAGGGGAAAACTCCAGGAAGGCGTGCCGGATCCCAAGCCCATCAGTAAAAATCCCCTGTCCACAAAAGCAACCTGCAAACTCTATTTTATACTGAAAAACGGAGATTTTACAGACATAGAAATGCTGACTGAGCGGCACTATGATAAACTGAAAGAAAAAGCGAAATTCATATCGGAGTTCTGTGATATCCCGATAACCGGCTCTGCATCTGTGTAGTTATGGAGTAATCCCTTCAGCGCAAAGCGGATGAGATTCTTTTGGAATGGCCCTCTTCGATCTGATCGCAGCCAATTTGATGTGCCGAAAAGCAAAAGAAGCCGTCCCGGGAGTATCAGTCGAACTATAATTTGATCTCGAAATCCTCCTGGAAATAAGAGATGGTTGGATGCACAATGAAATTAATAAACAGATTAAAGAGAAAATTATCGTGACATTAAAAAACTGGAAACCGCCTGAAAACTGGCAGGTAATAGAATCGATTGAAGCCCACACCGGGGGAGAGCCGTTGCGGATATTCACATCCGGATTACCGGAAATCAAGGGAGATACTGTTTTAGAGAAAAGACGTTATTTCAGAGAAAACTACGATTATATCCGCACTGGAACCATGTGGGAACCCCGAGGTCATGCAGATATGTATGGAGCCATCGTTACAGCTCCAAATAACGAGGACGCTGATGTCGGCTTGTTCTTTCTTCACAACGAAGGTTACAGCACGATGTGCGGACATGCTATCATAGCCATATCAAAGGTTTTGCTGGATACGGGATGGCTGGTTAAAGAAGGAGATTACCCTGAATTAAAAATAGATGTGCCTGCAGGTAGAATAGTGGCCACCGCTTTTCGCGAACATGGAGTTGTCAGGGAAGTATCGTTTTTTAACGTTCCTTCATTTCTCTATAAACAAGATCTGGAAATAGATATCCCCGGAATCGGCAACCTGAAATATGACATTGCGTTTGGTGGTGCCTTCTACGTCTTTTGCAGGGCCGAGGATCTGAAAGTCGATCTGAAACCCGATCAGCATGATCAGCTCATCCATTTAGGCAGAACCATCAAAAACTGTGTCATGGAAAAAGAGGAGATTGTTCATCCGTTTGAACCCGATCTGTCCTTTCTCTATGGAACGATTATAGTTGGGCCTGCGAAGACTGCGGGTCATCACAGTCGCAATGTCTGCATATTCGCAGAAGGACAGGTGGATCGATCATCTACAGGGTCCGGCGTTAGCGCACGCGCTGCACTGCATTTCTCAAAAGGCGAGTTGAAATCCGGCGAATCCATCACCATTGAGAGCATACTCGGAACCTGTATGAATGTGGAAGTTCATGAAGTAACTGAATTCGGGGGTTTTGAAGCGGTAATCCCGAAGGTATCCGGCTCTGCCGCCATTTGTGGACAGAACAGGTTTTATTTCGATCCCGATGATCCTTTGAACAATGGATTCATCTTCCGTTAATCCAAGGGAAAATCACGATTCAGCCAGCAGGGCTTCCAAAGGTCTGAGAGACACTTTCCTTGAAACCAACCTGGAACGTTTGTTTACTTCCCGATAAAGCTCGATATACTGTTCGACAATCGATTCAATTGAGAAATCCCGACTCCTGGCTTTGGCAGCCAATTTCATCCTCTCCAGGTTTTGAAGATTCAGGAACGGCAACATGCTTTCGTAGATTTGCCGAGGTCCGGTATCCTCCAATATCGTTCCATTCAGGCCATCGGTGATAATTTCGCAGGCACCGTTCTTTTTTGACGTAATTGCCGGTAATCCTGACGCGAACGCCTCCAACACTACATTCGAAAAAGGATCAAATTTTGTGGGATGCAAAAGCACATCCGCCATTTGATAAAAGGGAGCAATCTGTCTGGTCCTGGGAAACACCTTGACCTGTTCACGCAGCTTTTTGGGGACCGGAAATGATTCATCCCCAACGAGGACAAAGTAAACCCTGCCTCGTACGCAATCGCTTTCTTTTTGATTCAAAAATTGCAACCCTTCCAAGGCTTCAGGAACTCCCTTCAAATGAAAGTTGGTTGAAACATGTAGAAAAACACAGGCATTGGCAGGAATTCCGTGTTGTCTTCTCAACCTGACCTTCCCAGACTCGTTGTCAGCTTTCTCCCATTTGGAAAGGTCAATCATATTGTAAATGACTTTCACCGGGGTGGTCAGGCCCGGATATACCTTTCTTAATGAAGATTCGCCATAGCGCGAATTGACAACAATAGCTTTGGCTTCCTGGTAAAGAATACGTCGCTCAATGTTCAGTTCCAGATTATTGGCCGCTTTGCTTCTAATACGGGCCCCGGCTTCGTTGAGAAGCGATTTGTGGGTTGCGGTGGGAGGTCGAAAAACATCCAGGCCCAACGATTTTCCAAATCCCTGGGTAATATCCAGCGGCAGGTCTTTCAATACCCGATGTACCCCCCAGGCAAAGGTAACCAGGTTTGTGTATCGATGAGCTTTAAGAGTACGTATACGATGTAATTGGAACCTGTTCTGTTGGGCGGGGGTCAGACTGTCCAAAAACTCTTCAAGAGCTGCCGGTTGTTCCAGTCGTCCCACAACATGAACCTGCTGACCTGCCTGCAACAGTCCTTTTGCCAGATTGACAACAAATCGCTCAGCTCCCTGGTCGGTTCTGAAACTGGTGGTGGTGAGACCGATTTTCACTTTATTTTTTCCGTAGGATGATCCTCATGAGTTTCAGGGATTGTCAGCCTATCGTGATGCTATTCACAACGAAAGCCTGGCAACTGCATTGCTCCCAGATGAAAGGATGCCCCCGGAAGAGAGGTCGGGTAGGGTAACCCGGGAACATCCTCTGAAAATCAAAGTCTGACGGAAATCCATTTCAAAACCGTAAGCCCACGATTAGGAATTGGTTAGAATTGCTTTGAAAACTCGTTTGATAACTCTGTTTGTCTTGTGAATAATTAAGCTCGGATTTGTATCAGAGATATCTTTTCTCCAAAAGTACAATTGCAAAGAAATGCGAGTACGGTTGTATTTATTAGAGGTATAACGGCCATGGCGTCATAAAGATGGATATTCAAGATTGCTTGGTGAGCTGGATCGCAATCCACAAGGGGCTTTTATGGTGATTGATGGGTACCTTGCTCCAATCATTGGCAAGATATCCCTGGATGCTGCGACAATCGATGTCACCGACGTTCCCGAAAATGTATTGAAAAAAGCCAGATACGCGGAAGTCGGCGGACCTAATGTCGATATCAAAACGCCTGCCGATATATCAGGTTGTTACGAAATCATGGTGGCACTTGGCAGAGACAGTAAAAAAGTAAATGATTATACTTTACAAGAGGTCAATTAGAAATTTGGTGAACTGTAATTTGAACGGGTGTGCCCAAATAAACTACATGGCGACAACCACTATATTTTGCCTACCGTAGTTGCTCTTGCCAAATGCGAATATGGCAATTCCAACCCAACATTATGAAATGACGTCAGTGTTCTCGGTATTTGAAACAAGCACTAAAGACGAAGGAGATGTGCTTTTATGGATTTGATTGTCTTTCGGGAAATGAAAGCCGGCGAAGAACAGACTGTCTGTGACTTAGTGAAGCAGGTGTTCAATGAGTTCGTAGCTTTAGACTACGAGAACGATGGTATAGAAGAGTTTTTTCGGTTTGCAAATCCCGATGCACTGAAAGAACGAATGCAATCAGATGGCTTTGTTTTGGTTGCATTTAAATCTGACGTCTTGGTGGGGATGCTTGAATTTTTCCCACCTGACATAATCGCGATGCTGTTCGTGACCGTCCGGCAACAAGGGATCGCAAAAGAGTTATTGACACAGGCAATAAGCAAGGCACGCTTGTCGAATCCGAATTTATCAAAGCTGACGGTTCATTCGTCAACGTACGCTGAAGCAATCTATCAACAGTTGGGTTTTCAAAAGACGGGTGAAATCGCAGCCGAAAATGGAATCACCTATGTCCCAATGGAGCTGTTGCTTGATGATCAATATACCTGATGAGAGTACATCCGGCCGGTCGGCGGTAAATGCTTTGGATGAAACCGATTTTCAATAATCTTGAAAGGGCATTTTTTATCAACCATCAGTGCAGCCGCTACTGATGCACGCGCAAACTGAATCAAAGGAGATATGAAATGAAAAAGATTGTGGTTCTTAACATTATAGCTTTGGTGTGTTGGGGGGTTATGTTTCTTTCGGGAACTGATGTTTGGCACTATGCCGGCAGTCCTGATTTCTGGCATCTTTCCGGTCCACCGCACACTGATTTACGTGCATTTGGCTATGCGTTCTATTTTCAACTGTTAATAATCCTGGGCATGATCTCGGTTGGGATCTGGTCGGAAATCAGAAAACGGAAATATACAGTGGAACACGTCAGTTAAGATATGAGTTCTCGAAAATATCCCTATGTCACAATTGCAGTATCGCTTTTTACAATAGCCTACTCTCTAGCTGTCAATTTTCAAATTAGTGGCTCTTTGTTCGGCAAGATCAAGTATGTTCAGTTGGAACCATATGGTGGCGTCACATTTGAGCATCTTTGGAATCTGGAACTGTGGCGTTTGCTTTTGTCTCAGTTAATTCATTTTAAGCAACCCCATATGTTTTTCAATGTTTTGTCATTTTTCCTTCTCGGAGTAATACTTGAAAAATATACAGGTTCCATCCGGTTTTTTATGCTCTGGTTTGTCTCGGGTGCATGCGGGACGCTGGTCAGCACTTTGACAGTCGAACCACCCTGGAATTTAGGTACCGGCGCATCACAAGCAGTGATGGGAGTAGCTGCTTTGGGGGCCTTGATAATCTGGAAAAAGGCAAATGTCACACTTCGTTTGAAACTTGCGGTTGGTTTTGCGATTTTACCAGCGATGATAATCGATATTATATATGCTCAACATCCTAAATTAGGACACCTGGTGGGATTTTTTGTTGGCTGGTTGATTGGTCTCCGCTTGTTGAAAAAACACGCAGACTCACAATAGAAGTCCATTGATAAGTGGCCGGTTGGTTATTTTTCCTAATGGATTGAATCGATCATTTCCTCCCATGTTCTGGTCAATTTCGCTATTTTCAAATGGAATCATATAAACAGGTGCCAAGATGAAAAAGAGATAAACCTGCCGGTGATAAATAACCGGTGGGGTTTTTTCTGTGATTGTTCACATACCCGTATTTCAACAGACTGTTTCCGGAACCCAGGACATGGAAACTGAACGGCTGTATTTCAGCAGATTGTCACTTGAAGATTCTGAATCATTGTTTCAAGTATTCGGCGATCCTCAAGTCATGAAATATTGGATTGGTGGTGCGGATGATAGCATGGATTCAACCAGACACAGGGTGGTTGAGATCAATAAGCATTGGGAAACCCATCAGTTCGGCGACTGGGGGATCTACTTGAAATCAAATTCGGAATTGATTGGATTTGGAGGATTGCATTACATCAGCAACATGAAGGAGGTAAACATTGGGTACGCTTTCAAAAAACCCATGTGGGGCAATGGTTTCGGTTTTGAGGCCTGCAAGGAAATCCTGAGAGTAGGCTTCACGGAACTTGAATTCCGGCGAGTTGTTGCAGTCATTTGGCCTGATAATATGGCATCAATCAACCTTGTCAAAAAATGCGGTTTTCAGTACTGGAAAAGCATTATTTGGAACGACTCCGACAGGGTTGTATATTTTATCGATAACGCAGATATCGGGGACAGTCATTTGACCCGTCTCAATGCCAGTGACCGATCCCCAGTGATAGTACAAAAGTAATCAAGGCATTTCGAGATGATCTTTAAAAAAATGAAAATAGATGATTATGACGGCATTTATCGGCTTTGGTCCAATTCAAGCGGAATAATATTACGGTCCGTCGATGATTCGAAAGAGGGATTTTCCAGATTCTTAAAAAGGAATCCTGATAACAATTACATCTGTAAATCAAGGGGAAAGATCATCGGTGGAATTCTTTGCGGACATGATGGCAGAAAAGGTTTCATTTACCACACCGCTGTTGATGATAAATACCGAGGCCGGGGAATAGGGACAAAACTGGTGGATAAAGCTGTAAAATCCTTGAAAGCTGAGCATATTACCAAAATAGCTGTGTTGGTGAACTCCGATAACGCATCTGGTAACGATTTTTGGGAGTCACTTGGATTTGCATACTACGACGATCTGAACTACAGAATCTTGCCTCTGAACGAGCTCAATCTTTAAACCCATCTATCAAAAGTTGGTATCGTAACTTGCCGCCGCAAACAAGATCCGCAGTCCCAATAAAAGACAATGAGTTCAGTCGGTGTTGGAGGTGCGGCCAGGGCCGGAAAACGTTATACTTACCGCTTCAATAAATCTTGTGAGGATTTGAAACTATGAAAAACAAACGCTTGGCTATTATAGTCATCTTATTAGGAGCCGTGTTTATATCTGCTTTTCAAAACATCATCGCTGATAACCGAAATCAAATGTCGTCTTTTGGTCCGTACTCTGATCCCACAACCGGTATGGAGTTTTTGCCGGTCAAAAGAGGCTGTTTTGAAATGGGTAACAGTTTTGAATCAGGCGACAGGGATGAAAAACCTAACCATAAAGTGTGCCTGGACGATTATTATATCGGTAAACATGAAGTAACCGTCGGCGAGTTCAGGAAATTTGTGGAAGAGACCGGTTATCGGACAGAAGCGGAGCGGGGTCAGGGTTGTTTTGGACTTGATAAAGATGGCAACTGGGGTGTTATTACGGATAAAAGCTGGAATCGCCTCGTTTTTGTTCAAGGAGATAATCACCCCGTTGTCTGTGTTACCTGGAATGATGCGCAGGCCTTTATCAAATGGCTTAATAAGAAATCAGGTGGTGGTTTTCGCCTTCTTTCCGAGGCGGAATGGGAGTTTGCCGCGAGATCCCGGGGGAAGGAGAGAATGTACGCAACCCGGACCGGGGTATTGACCAGAAAACTTGCAAATTACGGAGCACAGGAGTGTTGCAATCCCAGTGATACTGACGGACATCTCTACACCGCCCCGGTTGGAAGCTATCCGGCAAATGATATCGGCGTGTTCGATATGTCCGGAAATGTTTGGGAATGGACGGCTGATTGGTATGATGAAAATTATTACGCTTACAGCCGGCAGAGCAATCCCAGGGGACCTGAAGGTGGCTCAAGAAAGGTTATTCGTGGTGGATCATGGAGTATTCCCGGGGTATTCTCCCGCTGCTCAAACAGGCGTCCTGCAAAACCATCCGGAAGGCATGTCAATACCGGTTTCCGACTTGCAAAGGACGGTTCACCGGGTAAACGTTTGCAACCGGACTCACTCGATGGATTGCCTTTGGGTGATGCGTTACTGGTACCAGTCGGTCGCTCCTTTCTCGGGCAAAGTGAAGTTGAAATTCGCATTAACGACAGACTTTTCTCCTATGACAGGAAATATGACGGATTTGGCGGATATTGGGCGATAATTCCCACTGATGAACTCGGAGAGATATCGGAGTTAAAAATACGATACATTCGACACCGGAACTCGCCAACAACTTTTCGTCTCGGCAGGGAAACGGCTGCTGACTGGACATCGCCATCTTATTTTATCGACTCGACTAATGAGGCTATTCTTGAAAAGGCACGTCAGCTCCATTCGGAATCAAAAACCATTGATGAAAATGCAGAAATGATCAGTGACTTTGTTACAGGCTATCTCAAATTCAATCAGGGCTTTCACAAGGCTCCCGCCTCTCTCAAGGCGTCTCAGACCTTTTTTCAGCGAGAGGGCGTGTGCATTAATTATGCAAGATTGTTTATTGCGTTGTGCCGGGCAAACGGGATTCCTGCACGTTCTATCTCAGGGGTTGTGTTAAACAGGGATAATGCTGATCAATATGACTTTCATCACGAGTGGGCGGAGTATATGGATGAAGACGGGACCTGGCATCCTTTGGATCTGACCTATTCGGAAACGATGAAACTTTCGGATATTCGCTACACAGATCTTGTTTATGCAGCCGAAGATCATGCTTATTTTCAGGGTATCACCAATAGGAGTTTGAAAGCGGGAGCGCCAATAGTGTTGCAGAACAGCGATATAATTCTTTTTCATTATCACCCTGTTTTTCGGGGAGCCAAATATGGTTTCAGGTTGATTGAAGACCGTCGTCCGGACTACTTTGTCATTGAAAAATCAGTAAAGGTCATCAAAAAAGGGAGTCGAGTCATCATTAAGCAGGTTTTCTAATTCTGGGGATTTTGCTATTGGATTGCAACGAAGCTTTTATGCCTGGCCAGCAGAAAAGTACTTCTACGAAAGTGATCTGTAAGGGGGCTATATAACACGGTTTCGTTAGCATTCAACAGTCCCAATCCGCTTTATTTTCGGAGAGACTGCAGCCGACTCACAGCAGAAGGATGCCACACGAAAAAAGGAGACAAATTGAAGATTTTGATCTTGGGGGGAACCGTTTTTCTTGGAAGATACCTGGTTGAAGCAGCACAGCATCGCGGTCACGAAGTTACTCTGTTTAACAGGGGGGTTAACAATTCGCACCTCTATCCATATGTTGAAAAATTACGAGGTGATCGAAGGGGTAGCTATGATGCATTAAATAACAGGCGGTGGGATGCAGTCATAGATACCAGTTGTTACCATCCGAGCGTCGCACGATCAACTTTGGAACATCTGAAAAACTCCGCAGGACACTATACCTTCATTTCCTCGGTGAGCGTTTATAACAATCTGCTTGATCCCGTTGAATCAAAAGAAGAGGATCCAACAAAAGAGATATCAGATAAAGAACTGAAAACAGCGGAGGGCCTGGGAACTGAAGATGAAGGGTTTGATAACTATTACGGTGCCCTTAAAGCGAAATGCGAAAAGGTTTTCAGCAGCGAAATATCCGACAAATTACTGATTGTCAGGCCTGGATTAATCGCCGGGGCATATGACAATAGTGATAGATTTACCTATTGGCCGAAGCGTATATCCGAAGGCGGCAAAGTCATGGCACCCGGCAGTCCTGACACCCGGATGACGGTTATAGATGCTTCGGATCTGGCAATCTGGAACATTAAAATGCTGGAAACGAAAACGTCCGGCATTTTTAATATAACGGGCCAATATGGTCAATTGACCTATAAATCCTTCTTTGAACATTGCAGAGATATCAGCAAAAGCGATGCCGAGTTCATTTGGATGGAAGACGAGTTTCTCAACAAATACAACCTGATGAGTTTTTCGAAGCTTCCTTACTATCTTTCCAGGAAATACAGCGGGCTTTTTCACATAAACATCGATAAGGCTTTAAAGAACCGGCTTGAATTCAGACCCATAGCTGACACAATATCTGACACGCTTTCGTGGATCAAGGAACGTGACTCTTATGCAAAGCTAAAGGTTGGAATATCAAAAAAACTCGAACAACAGATAATAAAAACGTATTTAAACCGAAAAACTGTCTAAGACGACAGGCGTATATTAAGATGTTAAATCTGAGTAGCCATGTCTACCGCATTCAAACGGCACAGCGGCTATCTACTTCATCGAGCTTCGTGTAGGTTCTTTTTTGTGAAACCTCGGATGGTGCGGAAGTGGCCAGTTGCTTTTGGCTGAGTGATATCCGCCCGGGCATCTCTTTATTTGGGCGTATTTTCCATAAAATCAATAATATAGCACGTGCAACAGGTTTGCTGATTTCCGATTAGCTGGTTCTTTACTTCCTTCGACATTGTGCCGGGGAACTGAACCGTCTTGCCAGCTTTCTCCCGACGTTATATCATTCGACAACTGCTTCAGCCTCATGTCTTTTCCTATATTCCAATATATGCAATCATGGAGGAACTGATGAATAATCTAAAAACATCGGGTGTGTTTGTACTGTTTTTATCTATCGTACTGCTCACGATCGGTTGTAACCAATCGACCGATGATGATGTCGATACTGAAAGCCAAACCTCAGCGACATTGAATCTTAGAATCAGGGCAGCGAATTCAAATACAAGTTCATCAAATGCAAATCTGTTGAACCAATTCGATTTAAAGCCTTTATCATCTGAGGCTAGTTCTGATAATGATGAATTCAGACCGGACTATATAGCCTCCGGCCCTCCTGAAGGTTTTCAATTAACAATTCATAAAATCGCTTTGGAAAACGAAAACAGCTCCTATACAGCTTTTGAAAGCGACACCGGCGCAACCATTTCTATAACCAACAGTCTCGTTGACCTGAGTGATCTACTTCAGAATCTTGAAATTACTTCGGATATTTCTGGAGATGAATCCTCTGATGAAGCTGTCTTTAGCATACCGGCAGGGACATATAGCCAATTATCCATAACGTATAAAAAGGCCGCTTTGATCAAAGGTTGTGTAAGCGCGAATTTCAGAGATGAGAGCCTTTATCCGGGAATTCACACTTATTGTACCCAAGCAGATCACTCCCCATTTGAAGGCAACACAGCCGATAATGACGATTTTGAAGACAAGGAGCCTGAGTGGATGCAATTTGATATTCATATGCAATATGACGGTGGGATACCGGCGTTAGGGGGAAATCCCGAAGACCAGTTCGAAATCAAATATTCAATACCTTCAGCATTAAACTTGTCGGAAGGAGATAGCACAACAATTACCATGGTTTTGGATATTAATCGTCTATTACGATACAATAATGATGGCAGAAGCGATCAAATCAGAGGCTATACTTTCTTCTTTGATTCAACCTTTTCCAATTCGGTTTATGTATTTCTGGGCAGTCCGGGCGGAATTTACGGTTACTATTTTGTGACAGGCGCCTGTGTGAATGCCAGCACTATTCCCTCTAATCACGAATGTACCGATAACCCGTTTACGGTTGCCCTGTGGAACACCATCATTGTTGATTCCAGTGGTGATGTTCTGTTATCAAGTTATATGCCGGATGACGATGATACTCTGACAGTAGTCAAAGGCAGTACCAACAATGTTACCGGTGATTTTATCACGCAAAATGAGGATGGGACCATTAATATAAAGTTTGTTGGAAATGCTGCGGGTGTGGATCAGGAAGGAACCATTTTCAATTTTCCATCTGATTTCTCTCAAACACAAGTAGGCGGGGAGATAGAAGGTGTCTACTTCGAAGGACTTCAGGATTCCTATGGTTTAATCAACGTTGAAAGAAAGCTCTGAATTATACAACGATTACATCCGATACCGGAGAAAACCCGGACATATTTCTTTGCCGGGCAAATGTTAGGGAATACTGCTTGGCTTATCATTCGGAATATTATCGACAACTCCGGAACTCCGGTTTGACAATGCTGAAAGACTGGTCCATGAGAGGGTTCCTCAAGAGGTGTTCTTTACTGCAAAATCCTGTCGGAATTTCCTGATGCCGTTGGATTTGGAACAGAAGGGGATCAGGGTGTTAGCAAGGATCCGGGTGGAGCTTTTTGGATTTCTAAAGGAAAACCACAGGAACCACGAATTCATATTGCATTCAGCACCAGTAGTCGTGAGGAAGTAGATGAGTTTTACAAAGCCGCGTTAAAATCAGGTGGCACAGACAACGGGCCACCCGGATTGAGACCCAAATATCACTCAAATTACTATGCTGCATTTGTACTCGATCCCGATGGTTACAATATCGAAGCAGTTTATCACCTGCCGGAATAAACCGAAGCCAAGGTTTGTCGGTTCTTAAACTCATTCTCAGTCGACTCCCATGCTTGAAGCTGCTAACATCGCGCCGATCAACAGAAGCTGGCGTTTTGTGGATAAAGGATCAATATCAAGCCAATTCAAATCCCAAACCTGACATAACGGTGTCACGATGATGTGTAATACTCTTTTTATTCAAGAATCTTTAAAGGGGATTGCAAATGAATCAACAAATAGTACATCTTTGTGTTTTTGACAGTATGTCTGATTGGGAAGCCGGCTATGCAATTGCCGGAATCAACAATCCACAGTTTCAGAAAAATCCGGGTAGTTTTCGTATCAGGACCGTGGCCCTTCAGGAAGAGCCTGTGACAACAATTGGTGGCGTTCGTATCATGCCCGACCTGCCACTTGAAAACCTTTCACCCGCAAACAGCTCAATGTTAATCCTCCCGGGCGGTACTGCCTGGGATAAAGGTAAAAATTCCGAGTTTATTGAGACTGCTCGTCTGTTTCTCGATTCTGATAAACCTGTTGCGGCAATTTGCGGAGCGACTGCCAGCCTTGCTCGTGCGGGATTTTTGGATGACCGGAAACATACGAGCAATGCCCCTGAATATCTGGCTGCCACTCAGTATAATGGCGCCGCGTTATATGAAAAAGCGCCGGCCGTTAACCATAAAAACGTTATTACAGCATCTGCAATGGCACCGGTGGAATTTGCGTATCATATCTTTAAATGTCTGGATGTTTATAATCCACCAGTACTAGAAGCTTGGTATGGTTTGTTCAAAACCGGTCGGGCCGAATACTTTGAAAAGCTAATGCAAGCCGCGACCGCCTAATGAGGAAGATCAATGGAGTATATAACGTTAACGAAGGAGAATATTGATACCGAACACATTTGTTGCGCATTCTCGGACAAGAAGTGCTCAATTGGTTATGAAATGAAAAAGCAGTGGCTTAAAGAGGAGTTTAATAATGGCTGGGTTTTCCGGCGACTGGACGAGCGTGCCAAAGTGTTTATCGAGTATGGTCCGGCTGAACAGGCCTGGGTTCCGGTCACTGCACCGAATTACCTGATGATTGGTTGCTTTTGGGTTTCAGGCAAATACAAAAAACAAGGACATGGGAAAAGATTGTTGAAGGCTGCAATTGAATCCGCAAAAAAACAGGGCAAATCCGGGCTTGTTACTGTTGTCGGAACCAAAAAATATCACTTTATGAGTGACACCAAATGGCTGATCAAACAAGGATTTGAGATATGTGAGAGCATTCCCGGGGGATTCAGTTTGATATCAATGAGTTTCAATACAGTTACATCCGATGATCGACCTCGTTTTAACGAATCGGTTAAAAGTGGAGAGTGTCCTGATAAAAATGGCATCGTCGCATATTATTCCAATCGGTGCCCCTATTCGGAATTCCATATCACGAACTCATTGGTTGAAACCGCTCACAATCGAGGATTATCTCTTAAAACAATCAAGCTGGATACGATGAAGAAGGCGCAGTCGGCACCAACGCCAGCCACTATTTTCAGTCTGTTTTTGGATGGCAGATTTAAGACAACTGACATCAGTGTCTGCATGGATAGTCGGTTTGATAAGATTATTGGGAAATCTTAGTGGGTCAGTAAAAGCATACACCCGGTTTCAAACGTGTTATTGCTCCGGAAAGAGTGGGTGTTGATCAAAAATCCGTTAATCCAAATGAGGTTTTGAATGTCCGAACTTAAGATAAATCTGTTTGAAAGCGAAAGATGCAGAATAGTTCATAAACACTCCGATACGTCCATCGAGACGGATGGGCCCTTCGAATGGGGAGGAAAAGGTCGAACTTTTTCACCGACCGATCTGGTATCGGCTGCTTTGGGATCTTGCATTCTCTCGATTTTGGAACCCATATTCGAAAGAAACGGTTTTGATCCCCGAAAACTGGGGTTAACCATCGTCAAAAAGTTGTCCAAAGAACCGATGATGATAAGCTCTTTATCAATTGAGATTTCATATCCGGAGAAACTTGAAACATCCTTCAGGAAAAAAGCGATGAGCGTCATAGATATCTGCCCGGTTAAAAGAAGTATCAGTCAGGACGTTGAAATAACAATTAATTTGAAATAACGAGTTATTAGAGCTCAGTTCCGACTGATGGTATCCAAACCATCCCTGCAGGGTCTGTGATGCATTTACGATAAGTGACGACAATATACGCTATTCACAGTTGGAACTTGTCGGAAAGATACGGGATCAAGCTATCCAAAGCCCGGTGTTTTAAACTGTAAGCCTGAGTTCAATATCGAACGGAGACCAAGCGCACGTCGAAAAAAAGGCCTCCTTTGGTTTGATAGGGTTGTTGACAGTGTCAGCCCAGATCAATTGTGTAATGTATTTCGGTAGGGTGAAGTTATCAGATCTTCTATGGCAAGAGCACCAACTCGGACGACTTAGCGCCACTACGTTCATATAAAGACCGGACAAGCGGGTATCGGTAGCTTTAAATGAAAAAGTACAAACTTGATGTCGTTGATTACGATCCCAAATGGCAGGATCTGTATCTTGAAGAGAAGAAAAGCCTTGGTGCAAAGGTTGCTGCCTACAACCCTGTCATTGAACATGTTGGGAGTACATCAATACCGGGGCTTGCTGCGAAACCTATCATTGACATCGCAATCGGGGTGGAAGACTTCCGGGTTTCCGGCAAACTGGTGAGCGAGATCGGGACTCTTGACTATTTTTATGAACCCCGATTGGAGCAGGTTATTCCGGATTTTAAGTTTCTGTGGAAGGGCGAGATGCTGGAAGGTGATTACGATATCCACAGGATCCATGTCAGCATTAAACCGATTTCCAGTCGCAGTTGGACCGATCCGATTGTATTTCGCGATTACCTGAGAGATCATCCGAAAGAGGTAATGATTTATGCGGAACTCAAAAGGGAGTTGTCAGAACAGTACGAAATTGAAAACACGGCGTATACAAAAGCAAAGTCAGATTATATAGCATCAGTTCTTCACAAGGCGCAATCAACCCAATAATGAATCCGGATACCGGATGTAAATCGCCCGGTGGGATTCATTTTCTATTCTCAACCAACAACATCATTTCAAACCACCCGGGAGATGTGCCCCGGGTATGGTTTTGACCGAAAGATTGAGGATACTGTGTTTTTTAAAATACTAAAGGGCCTTTTGATTGTTTTTGTCTTATCCGGAACAGACTATTCTGCAAGGGCTGAGGATCAGCTTGTTTTCTCGACAGCCGAAAATGTTCTGATGGGCAAAGTAGCCGAGAATGTCCTCAGGCAGGCTTACCAGTCGCTGGGAATAACGATTTCGGTGGTTGGATATCCTGCATTGCGGGCTTTAGTTAATGCAGATGAAGGAATAGTTGATGGAGAGCTTATTCGGGTTAAAGGATTGGAGGCGGACTATAAAAACTTAATCATGATTCCGGTGCCTTTGACCACGATGGAAGGAGTTGCATTTACCAAGAACCCGGATATTCGAATCAAGGGATTTGACAGTCTCAAGCCCTTCAGTATTGCGTTTCGCAGGGGTATCAAGTTTGCAGAGAAAGGAACTGATGGAATGAACAGAACCGTTCTGGACACTTTGGAGCACGCCTTTTTACTTTTAACCAAAGACCGTGTCGATGTTGTGATATCCACGCGCCTTACCGGATTGGTATTAATAAACAGACTACGTTACCAGGGAATCAGAACTCTTGAACCGCCACTAGTAAGAACCTATCTCTACCACTATTTGCACCAAAAACATAAGGCCTTGGTTCCAATGATTACAACTTCCCTGCAACAGATGCAAAACGAAGGTAAAATTACCAGAGAAAAAGAACGAGTCATAAGGGAACTACTAAAATCTTCACAGGTCGAACATGGGCATTGAGTCAGGAGTATTTTTTTTATATATCTGAAAATATAGGACTATTTAACAGGGATGTCGTTTTGACGGGTTATGAATAAACTAGAAATATACAATAAGCTGGCAGATCTTTTGATTTCATTTGTCGGCCTGGAGAAAGGGCAGAATCTGGTTATCAAGACTGAACCTATTCATAAAGAAATAGCCGTCATCGTTGCCGATTGCGCCTATAAAATGGGAGCCAGGTACTGTAAAATCGAGTTTGAGTTTCCGGAACTGGTGAAATCCAGAACACTATCCTCCAATGATGAATACCTTCCTTATATCCCCAAATCTGAAGAGTTGACTCACGACGAGTACATCCGGGAAAACTGGGCAACGATATTTCTAAGGGGTGAAGAAGATCCCGATTTGTTAGCCGAGTTATCGAGTAAGAGAAAGGGGATTATTGAAAAAAAGTACTTCGACAGTATTGCCCGGTACCAAAAGGCAAGATTAGACAACGCCATATCCTGGATGATCATTGTTTTGCCAACCCCGAAATGGGCCTCCAGGATACTTGGGGTGGAACCTGGTGATAAAGCTGTCTCACAAATGTGGGACAAGCTTATTCCCATTTATAAGTTGGATGCGAAGAATCCGGTTGAAGAGTGGAAAAAACAGGCAGCTGAATTATCCGGTACCTGTGAACAACTGAATCGCTTTTCGTTTAACAGAATTTCATACAAAGGCCCGGGAACCGATCTGACACTAACCCTCCATCCCAAATCGAGGTGGATCACCACAAAAGCAAAAACAGCTTCGGGTGCGACATTTTACGGGAACTTGCCGGTGGAAGTTTTCACAACCCCGGATTTTCGGAAATCCGAAGGAGTCGTAACAACAACGAGACCTGTGATGGTGCTCAACAAACAGGTAACAGAGGCCCGTTTTGAATTCAGGAATGGCGAGGTTGTCAGCTACGATGCAAAAGAGGGGAAGGATGCATTGACGGAGTTGTTCAGACTTGATCCTTCGGCAAAGTTCCTGGGAGAAGCTGCGCTGATCGATATTGATTCAGCCAACTATAAATCCGGGCTGGTTTTTCGGAATATTTTGCTTGACGAGGGGGCGTCTTCCCATATTGCGCTTGGCGGGGGGATACCGCCCTGTATTGAGGGCTCAACTGATTTCGACAAGGATGAGAAGTTGTCCAACGGGATAAATGTAAGCAGCTTTCACATCGATTTCATGATCGGATCTGATGAAATCGACGTGTATGGATAAACAGATTCCAATCATGAGATCGCCGTCATGGAAAAGGGCAGATTCCTTTCACAGTTCATCCAAGTTTTGTGAAGCCTTGGATTCTCGTAAGTACGCAATATACTGCAGGAAGACTCTATAATACATCCGCAGATGTCGATCTGCATATCTTTTCGAGATCGTAAAGAAACATAAAGCATAAGATCCACCAGACTTCACGGTGGGTAGATTATTGAAAAAGTATAATTTGCAAACGAAGGTCAACGTGAAAGAAATTGAATGTATCACCCTGTTTGGAAAGAAAAAATCGATTCCAAAAGATGAATTGAAGTTTCGTCCTTCCGTCTATGGTATTTTAATCCACAACAACAAATTGCTGACGGTCACAAGTCGCAATACCGATAAGCTTATGTTACCGGGAGGAGGGATTAAAATCGGGGAGCCCATTGAGCCTGCTTTGAGGAGAGAAGTCAAAGAAGAGACGGGGATTGATATTGATATTATTTCATTTCTGAATTTTAAAGAGTGTTTCTTTTACTATGACCCGTTGGCTTACGCCTTTCATGGCTTGTTGTTTTACTATCATTGTATACCCTTATCATTCGAATTGCTGACAAACGCCCACGTCGACGATATTGAAGCCAGCTCACCGGAGTGGAGGCTTATATCTAGCTTAAAACCTGAAGATTTTCATAATAACGGGGAACTCATATTTGAGCTGATCGGTGAAGTCCTGAGACATAATTCTGGCTAAAATCAAGTCGTTGTCGCTTTACTCCCGATGCATAGTGCTCAATCATGAGTGTTTTAAGACAATTGGTTAAACAGAACACTGTATATCCAAAGCTGGTGCCAACAAAAATAACTATGAGAAATAATGAATTAAAACAGAGAGTTTTTGATACCGGGACATTCTATCGTCATCTGAAAAACATGATTGAAAGTCTCGGTGATTTGATTCGCTATCGAATGTCCGGACAAATGGATAAGGCGTTTATGGAAAAAATAATGCTTTCCGTAACCGAGGTGAACGGCTGTCGTTATTGTAATTATCTCCATACCAAACTTGCGCTGAGTGCCGGCGTATCCGAAGAAGATCTCCAGGCTCTGTTCAACGGGCAATTTGAGAATATCTCTTTGGAGGAGGGGCATGCCTTGAGTTTTGCGCAGCATTACGCTGACACAGGGGGGTATCCTGATCCGGATACTTATCAAAAGTTTGTGAAGTATTATGGGGAAGCGAGAACAAAGGAGATTCTGTCGATCATTAAAGCCATCATGGTGGGGAACATCTACGGACTTTCCGCAGATGCGATAATAAGCAGAATAAAAGGAAATCCTTTGCCCGGTTCCAGACTGAAGGATGAAGTGTTTGTTTTGATCGGAATATTTGGCTTTGTCCCCGCGATCTGTATTCAGCTGTTATTTCGAAAGATTGTTGATTCACCTGTTACGGGAATTAAATCGATCAAAAAGACCTGTCGGAAATTGACATCGTAATCATAATATATTGGATTGGTAAACGAATCATCGGGAAAGCTCAAATATGGCAGGTGATTCAACTACCTGCCATCGCCAAATAAATCCTCCGGGCCATCTTGTAAATACAATTCACGACAGCCTCAAAAACCTGCAGCTTGCCGAACTGTCAGTAAGCTCAAACGTTAATGACTTGAGATCGTTATGAACTCCGAGATTTTGGAAGAAAGTTACAATAAAATTGCCCAGTGGTGGACCGAAACTCAAATGAAAAATCCGGAATATGGCATGGCCCACATTCGCAAGGCCATGGGGTATGCAAGAGAAAACTCGAAGTTTTTAGTAGATCATAGAAACCCTTGCCCTTGGGGCAAGGTTAAGTTCAAAGGCTTTGCCGTATGAACGGCCCAGTGATACAACTTCGTGAGAGTTGTCCCCACAACTTATCACGAGGAGTAACATATGAGCCGCTTCAGAAAATTATCACAGAGCATTTGGCATTGCCAATACCACATCGTTTGGGTTCCGAAATATCGGTACCGTATTCTGACTGGGAAGATTGCGAAAGAAGCAGATTACATGATCAAAACATACGCAGCTCAACTCAAAGCTGAAGTGATCGAATTGAACGTGCAAGCTGATCATGTCCATTTGCTGGCAATGATTCCTCCCAAAGTTTCGATTTCAAAATTTATGGGAGTGATCAAAGGCAAAACAGCAATCAGAATACTGAACAAGTATAAAGAATTACGGGTTAAACCCTATTGGGGTAACCATTTCTGGTCCAGGGGATACTGTGTTGATACAGTGGGTCTTGATACAGAAATGGTCCGACAGTATGTAAAATTTCAAGAAAAAAATGAGAAGAAAGCCGAATCAAGAAATCGTTAACATTTCTTGGGGGCAGCTCTTCCCCTTGCCTTCTCAGAAGGCAAGGCAACTTATCCCCTTACAGGGGTTATTTTAAAACCGGCCCTCTTTGGGGTCGGTTTTTTATATATCGGTTGTGGCGGAACGGACAGGGTGATTCGTGAGGCGCTTAAGAATGGTTACGAAATCACGGAACTTGATATCTCATCAGAAATGATTAAGCGGGCAAAGGCCTTACATCCAGACGTCAGGTTTATTCACGATGATTTTATCAGTTGGGAAACGACCGAAACATTTGATCTTATAATTGCCTGGGATAGCACGTTTCATGCTCCGGAACAAAATCAGGCGGAGGTGATTACCAAAATGTGCAGGCTGTTAAATTCAGACGGTGTCTTGTTGTTTACAGGTGGCGCATATGCGGGCTACGCCAGTGGGACGATGGAAGGTGTTTTCTTCGAGTACGGATCGATCGGATATCGGGGGTATCTCGACGTTATTGAACGAATGAATTGCAAAATTATTTTGCTGGAAGAAGACCAGTTTCCCTCTGGGCATCTGGTAGTGATGTGCCAGAAACAGTGAAGGTCGAACGATTATAATTGTATCCCGTTGCGGATTGCTCATACGAGCAAGTGAAGCTCGGAAAAAACGGGTTGAGCGGGAATCGGCTACCTCCCTATTGGATGGTTCAATCAACGAACCGTTTCACTCTTTTAGTGAGCTGTTTCCTCATCGGTATCCAGGAGACGATTTTCGAGACAATTTTGCTTCCGGCAGGCCGGTCCTGATGGTATGCGGTTCTCTTGATGCCTAAATCCCTGTCAGCGATGCAAAGGAATTATTACCGGATTTGTCAAACTGCGTATCAAAGGGCAGTCCTTTCAGGAAACGCATAAATCCCTCCATGGAACTCCCGGAAACCATTCATGGCTTTTGAATTCTTGCTGTGAGTCTCGCAATTCGGCTGAAACAACTACCCATTGATAGCATGATAATCAGTTTTTCAGAGGCTCCTTCAGAGGTTAGAGAGAAAAGTACATTTCGATCAATTAAACCCAAAAACTAAAATGGAATTGAATCCGATTGCTGTTGGTCACACCCCTGCCAGATCGACTGCCAACGCGATTGAAACAGGATTCAATATGATTTTCCAGTGAATGTTGACCGCCCTGGTTTCGAATACCGGACGACAATCCCCATCGTTTGCGGTTTTCAATGCAAAACCACATGGAAGGTACATCCGCCAAAAAGCGAGATCCGGAGCTTAACAACGGAATAATTGAAACAGGCGTTCCAGGGATGATACTTGAAAAAATTGAGAATAGACCTGTGAGGCTTTTTTGCAATAATTCGGAAATTTTCAATTTGTTCTATACGCTATTCATAACTATTAAAAGACAAATTACGCACTCAGCAAGATTTTCTTGGCAATCCACTATAAAACAATAAATAACGGGGGATTAGCGCCATGCCGGTCTGGAAATTTACTGCCTAACCTGGATTCAAGTGGCTTTTTTTATTTGACCTCATCGTCACGACATAGCAAGTTTAGAAAAAATAAGGTTAGGTAAAAAAAATATCAGTTAAATCCAGCTATTTATCCGGTAAATGATTTATAGGTTAAAACAGATAAATATATAATGGGTAGTCTCGTTGATAAATACAAGATCTGTAGTGGCTCTTTCTTGAATTTAGAAGGATTCGTAATAGAAGTTTCATCCGGAGGTAAAAACTAACACTTCATCGGAGTGGGGCGGGTTGAAAACTGGGTTATCCCGGTGCCGGGGATAAAAACTGAAATCGAAAAAAGTTTTGAAACATATTCAGCCGGGTTCACTGGATACTATTCTTATTGCCGGGTAGAAGCCGTTGACCGAACAGGGGTGACTACCATTATCAAAACGTTAATTGCGTGGAGAGTATTATGTTCAAAAACATGAAACTGGTAACAAAGATCGGTGCTGGATTTGCTGTCCTGGTATTGCTAACCATGGTTATTTCCTTTGTGGGTTGGAATGGTACGCGCCTGATTGTCAACAAGACAGAAATATCTGCTGACGCCAATCAAATGATCAAACTCATCCTGGAAGCCAGACGTCACGAGAAAAACTTCATTATTCGGGCTGATTCGGAATATATAAAAAAGGTGAACGACCTTCTTGCACAACTCGAGAACCAGGCGCTTACGACAAAAAACAAAATCAATGCAAACATCGAAAAAAAGAACATCGATCAGATTGTGCAAAACCTGGAAAAATACAGCACTTCGTTTAACAAATATGTTGAGCTTTCTCACGCCAGACAAAAAGCTGCGCAGGATATGCGGAAAGCGGCTGCGAACGCCCTTGCTCAAACAGAAGCCATTCGTCTGAATCAAAAAGAACAAATGGAAGAGATCATGGGGAGCCAAACCGATTTCAAAAGTGCCATACTGGTTAGGAAAAAAAACCAGAAAATAATAAAAAGGCTAACAAAGGGTGATGATGCAAATCGATTGATCAAATGGTTTTTGGATGTACAGAAAAACGAAAAAGAGTTCATTATTTCCGGAGATAACGAATATGTTGAAAAGGTGAACACTCGGATCGGTGAAATCTTGATGCTGGCTGAAGATCTGCAGCTAAGATTTAGACAAAAGGCCAATTTGGAACAAATCCAGATAGTTATTGAAGATATCCAAAAATATGAAAAACTCTTTTCCGGTTTTTCCAATCTTTATAATGAACAGTTAGCCGCTGAAAAACTGATGGTTCAAGCAGCAAAGGTAATTATTGAACTTTGCAACCATAGTGTTGAGGCACAGAAAAAATCAGTGGAAAACTACATACTTCTGAATAATGTCATCATCATTGTTGTTTCAGTTATTGTGGTACTGTTTGGTGTCTTTATATCTTTCTTGGTTGCTACCAATATAATCAGACAGTTGGGATGTGAACCGCACGAGATTGCGGATGTTGCCGGAAAAGTTTCAAAAGGAGATTTGGAAATACATTTTGAAGATAACAACGAAGATCAAGAGAGCGTCTATTATTCTGTAAAAACAATGGTCAACAACCTTCAAAACACCGCCAGCCTCGCTGAACGAATTGCATCCGGAGATTTAACAGTTGACGTTACCCTGTTGTCTGAAAAAGATACCCTAGGGCTTTCTCTTTCTGAAATGGTGAAAAAGCTTCAGGGTATCGTCTCCGAAATAAACGATTCTGCAAATAGTGTAGCCATAGGTGCACGACAATTGAGTTCAATATCTCAGGCAATGGCCCAGGGAACTACCAATCAGGCTAGTTCAATTGAAGAAATTTCAAGCTCCATGGAAGAGATTTCCTCCCAGATAAGACACACAGCCCAAAATGCAGATCAAACCGATAATCTGGTCAATAAAACCAAAGAAAATGCTGAACGGGGAAATTCTGAAATGGACAAAATGACCGCCGCCATGGATGAAATTGAACAATCGAGCAACAATGTTTCCAAAATTATAAAGGTGATTGACGAAATTGCCTTTCAAACCAATTTACTTGCCCTGAATGCAGCGGTAGAAGCTGCTCGGGCAGGAAAGTACGGAAAGGGGTTTGCAGTTGTTGCTGAAGAGGTTCGAAACCTCGCAGCCCGAAGTGCAAAAGCTGCCAAGGAAACTGGTGAGATGATTGAGGGGTCAGTAAAAAAAGTTGAGGAAGGTACACAGATAACCAATCAAACCGCTGAAGCGTTCAAATCTATTGTTACGTCAATCGAAAAGGTAGCGGATCTTGTGAATGAGATAGCCACTGCATCAAAACAACAATCACAAGGGGCATCACAGATTTCACAAGGGATCGCACAAATCGATCAAGTAACCCAGGCCAACACCGCTCATGCTGAAGAAAGCGCGTCAGCATCAGAAGAACTTTCCGGTCAGGCAGAAATGCTACAAGAGTTAATCAGTGCTTTTAAACTGACGAAAATGCCCATGTCTATGATCGAAAACAGCGCTCAAAAAGCAGATGTTTTAACACTGCCTCCTGCAAGTATCGGTACAATAAAACCTGACTGAAAGGACTTTGACGACACAGCTAAAAAACCGAATACCTGAATTGCTACCAAGAAAATCAAGGAATCCAATCCATTTGTAGAAAAATCGGAAAATGGAGTCGAAAAAAGTCAATTCATCCAACTTAACGAGGAAACCGTGTAACTGATTCAACTGTTTTCTCGGGGGGTCTCCCTTAAATTTCAAGCCATTGATTTTTATAAAAAGTTGGGATATCAAGTATTTGGAGAAATCGAAGACCGCCCCATCGGTCAACGCAGGTATTTTCTGAAAAAAAGGCTGTGAACCTGTCATCCCCCTGCATTTAACGAATGTTCTCTCTATTGTTGAAACAACTCGCCAAATGGGCTAAAAAAACAAAAACGGCAGAATAACCGATAAAGAAAAGCTCATGGAGGAACAATAAATGGAAAAAGCAAAGGATGCGATGGTTAGCTGCACAATAGAAAATGGAATAGCCACCATCGTTATGGACGATGGCAAGAGCAATTTGATTTCGCCACACATGCTTGATCAATTGAATCGAGCGCTGGACCGAGCGGGGAAGGCGAACGCGGTGGTCGTATTGACCGGCAGGGAAGACATTTTCAGTGCGGGCTTTGATTTGAAAATTCTGAAAACCGGTGTGATTAACGCTTTCAAAATGCTGATTGGCGGATTTTCGCTGTCCAAAAGGCTGTTGTCTTTTCCGACACCGGTTATCATATCATGTAATGGCCACGCGGTAGCCATGGGAGCTTTTTTGCTGCTTTCAGGTGATTATCGGATTGGTGTGGAAGGGGATTTCAAGATTGTTGCCAACGAAGTAGAGATCGGGTTAACCGTTCCTTATGCCCCGATCGAGATATGTCGGCAACGATTGAGATCGGCACATTTCGACAAAGCTGTTCTGCTTTCCCAACTGCATAGTCCGCAAACCGCAGTTGATGCCGGATTTCTTGACGATGTTGTTCCCCGGCGGGATCTCCAAAATATCACCCATCAAAAGGCAAAACAGTTTGCAGCCCTGGATTTAAAAGCACATTACCAATCCAAGCTCAGGATGCGTGGAAAGATGTTAAAAAAGCTCGGTAAAGCGATACGGAAGGATAAGTTTGATTTTTTCCTGAAGGGCATCAAAAGAGTTTTAAAGCCAATCAAGTCACGGCCGGCATCCGCAAAAAAGTAGACTGATTTGGCCGTTTCCGACCAAATCAGTCCGGTGAGCCATTCACCTTGCGGGAAAGGGTAAGAGGCAAAAAAATAGCTCCCTTGCTATATCCTTGCTGGACAGTCAAATACATATGCTATCATTGGAAAATCAATTTTCAATACTCATAAATGAGGAAACAACATGAATTCCGATACAGTAAAGGCAAATGAAAAGCAGTTTTTTGACTACGTGAATAAAAGAGACACAGAAGCCATGGATAATTGGATAGACAAATTTGTTGCGGACGATTTTGTAAATCACAATCCTACTTTTGATATTCCTAACAATAGGGAAGGATTGAAAGAAATGTTCAGAATCATGTTTAAAATTTTTCCTGAGTTCAATATTTCAATAAAGGAGTTAGTATTTGAAAATGAAATATTATGTTTTCGGCATATTATCCGTGGAGTTAAGGACAATGAAGATATAAATGGTATCGCGATGATTAAGTTCGAAAATGGCAAGATTACAGACAGGTGGGCCACAACTGAACCCATATAAATGGTTCAATTGCCCAACAAAAACTTGAGCTGATGGGTTAGCAGCCTTGGAAGCTTTGAACGGCGAATCGATGAGGGCTGAATCGTCACTTCTGCCGGGACATCAGCAGGGATAAACATGAGTCTGCACATGGTGGAAAAGATCCTCGATCGGGACTTGGCCCTGAAAACTGCCAGGCAGATGGAATACGACTGGAATCAAAACTGACGAGTTTATGGCCGATTCAATGGATAAAAGCTCTTTAGAGCAACTCTGTCGATTTGAGACAGACAGACTTTTGGTAAGATGTTGGCAAGCGGTTTATACCGAAGCGGCAAACAAAGCTTTTGCCGCATCCGTTTTGGAGATATTAACCCCAAAAGTGACAAAATCCCTGCCTGACGGATGGCAGCAGGTAGACACAATTGACAAAGCGAAGAAATGGATTGGCAATAGAATCGAGGAAAGTGTCTTTTTGGTTGCTCAAGCCAATTCTACTAAAAAAGTGGTGGGGTTCATGTTTCTATATCCGGACGATGCTTCAATCAAGCCGCAAACCCTGAGGATGGGATATCTTATTTCCGAAAACAGTTGGGGTATAGGCCTCGGAAGTGAGCTGGTTGGGGGGCTGGTGGATTGGTGTGTTCAAAACACCGATTTCGAGTCCGTATCCGGCGGGGTGGAGAAAGAGAACTTAGGTTCAATCAGGGTTTTGGAAAAGAACGGGTTCATCATCACAGAATCAAACGAACACACTGCTTTCATGGAACGTCATCTGCAGAGATGAACGCAGTTTTTTCTGCGAAAAGGTGGTTGTTTGAGCCATGCTGGGAGTTCGATCAAACCGATATCATGCCTTTACTAATCAAGTTTCGCATTCCACAATTGCTTGAATGATGTATCGCTGCTTGCTTTTGACATCGACATTGGAGTTGCAATCCCTGTGAAATCACATGACATTTACCAATACATAATCCGGGTTGAGTAGAGCAATGTCCTGCAGGAGATCTAGTAGTAATGATGTGCCGTTATATGAGACTCCCGCCAACCAAGCTCCCAAAACTTACTTCCAATCCACGCTGGTTTGAACTTTACCTTGCAAAAATCATAACAGGTCGACTCCATCGTTGACCAATCGAACGATGCAACTCATTGGATAACTCCGGATTCAAGCTATTCGATGTAGACATTAACGCTTTTTGATTTTCTTTGAACTAGGTATAATGATTGCTGCATGGGTGAGTAATTTGGGATTTTTAGCTCAACTCCAACCTGGTTGCAAAGATGAAACAGTCTTTATGGGTGGCCCGATTAGTCCTGATGCTATTAGTTTCAGTAAGCTGTATCTCCGACAACAGCTACACTGAAATCGATTTTACTGACACTGTTCTTGCCCCCAAACCGCCTACGCCTGGGGGTGATGAGAAAACACTGCGCGTCGCGGTAGCGGCCATGATCTCACCCAAACAGACCTATATATTTTACAAGGAAATAGTTGATTATCTGGGCGAGACCATCGACATGGACATCCAGATGCTTCAACGAAAAACCTACAAGGAAATTAATGAAATGTTCCTTGTTGACAAGATTGACCTGGCTTTTATCTGTAGCGGCCCCTATGCTCTGGAAAAGGAAAAATACCATTTCAAAGCTGTCGTAACCCCTGTTGTCAGAGGCAGCCCATTTTACCAGTCCTATCTCATCGTAAATAAAAAAAGCCATTTCCGAAAACTGAGCGACCTTAAGTCCCACACTTTTGCCTTTTCTGATCCGGATTCTAACACCGGCTCTCTGGTTCCCACTTATTGGCTACACCTGGATGGAACAACTCCGGAGCTGTTTTTCCGTAAAACACACTTCACATACAGCCACGACAACTCAATTCTTACGGTTGCAAAATCCCTTGTGGACGCAGCAGCAGTGGATGGTCACAAGTGGGAGTATTTCATGGCGAAAAACGATACCGATACTTTGAAAACAAGGGTGATCAGGAAATCGGAAAAATTCGGAAGCCCTCCGCTGGTGGTATCGGACCAACTGTCCCAGGCGCTTGTCAATCGAATTCAGCATGTTTTACTTTCCATGCACGTAAACGACAAAGGCAAAAACATATTGGATAAACTGCTAATCGATCGTTTTGAGGTTCCTGATGAAGAGTGGTACAAACCGATCAAAAAGATGAAACATGAACTGGCAAGATAAGAGATTTAGTCCATGAAACAAACCAGTTTAAAAACAACACTTCAACTGTCTGTAATGATTCTGATTATCTTGATCGGTTTTATAATTTCCCAGTTCGTCATCCAACAGTACAGCACCGCCCTGCTTGAGAGCGCCAAAGCAAAGGCCGAAAACATTGCCCACAAACTGGCCATTGACAGTGCTGATCTCATTTTGATCAATGACTTGGTCAGTGTTCAGAAGGAGCTGGACGGGCAAATGCTGACGACCCCCAGCATAGTTTATATCTTCATTGAAAAAGAAGGAGAAGTAGTCGCTCATACTTTTAAAAATGGTATTCCCAGGGGACTGATTCAATTTAATACGCCATTCGATGAAGTAAACGGTCGAATCAAACCAATCCAATCTGAAACCGGAGAGAAGATCTTTGATATTGCCTGGCCCATATTTTCGGGTCGGGCTGGAACGATAAGACTGGGATTGTCGGAAGCTCCCTACAATGAAAAGGTGCGCGAACTTTGGCTCAAAATGAGTCTGATAACCTTGGTGATTATTGTACTGGCTCTGATTATCACCCATTACCTAATGAATTACTTGACAAAACCTCTTTCGGTCCTGACCCGTAAAGTGAAACAGATCGATGAAGGAAGTCTTGACGAAACCATAGAGGTGAAGGGACGCAGAGAAGTTACAAGGCTGACCTCTGCTTTCAATCACATGCTGGTTCGGCTGCAGGATCATACCAGGCAATTGAATCGGTCCAACCAGGCATTACTGAACAAAAACCAGGCTCTGGAGCGCGCCCAAAAGCAGTTGAGCAAGACTGTGGCGATCAGCAAAGAAGTAGCTGCTCTGCCAAAACTGCATGATATCAGTGCCTATCTATTGTCAACCTTTCGGGAAATCCTGACCTGCCAGCAGATGCTGTTCCTGATCATTAGTCCCGATGAAAAGCTATATCTGTTGTCGGATCATGAAAAAAAAATCTTGAGTGGCGAGAAGTACTACCAAGCTGTTCAGCTTCTGACCGATCTGAGATACTACCGTTTTTTTCCTACTGATGCTTTTTCATTCCTGGATCTGCCTGTTCGAATATCAACTGCTGCCAAACTAACGGTCTTCCCTCTGCAAAAGCATGGTGAATTGATGGGAGTGCTAATGGTAGGCTGTCGAGAGCGATGCGACTGTCGATCGGAGGAACTGGCTGTTGTGGATCCCATCCTTAACCAAACTGTCGGCGCCTTTCACCGTTCGCTCCGCATGGAAGAAGAGTTGGAGCAGTTGAGTAAAAAGGTTGAAAAATCCAACCAATTTCACGGTTTAATCGGTAAAGACTCAAAGATGCAGGCGATATTTCAGTTAATTGAAAATGTGGCTTCCACTGATACAAGCGTTCTGGTTCAAGGTGAAAGCGGAACTGGCAAGGAGCTTGTGGCCGTTGCTATTCACGCCTGTAGCCCACGAAAGAACAAACCGTTTACCGTTATTAATTGTTCCGCTTATCCCGCCACTCTTTTGGAAAGCGAATTATTCGGTCATGAAAAAGGCGCTTTCACAGGTGCTTCACGAAAAAAAGCGGGTCGTTTTGAACAGGCTGATGGTGGCACCGTCTTTCTGGATGAAATCGGAGAAATCTCACAATCCGCACAGATCAAGTTATTGCGGGTACTCCAGGGACGAAAATTCGAACGTCTTGGAGGTGATCAGACACTGTCAGTCGATATTCGTATCCTGGCTGCAACCAATAAAGATCTGGCCATGGAAGTTCAGGCCGGGAATTTCAGGGAAGATCTCTATTATCGATTGAATGTGATCCCCATTAACATGCCACCTCTAAGGGATAGAAAAAACGACATTTTTCTTCTGGCCAAGTATTTTCTCAACCGCTTTGCTGATGAACAGAACAAACCGGTCGAGGACTTTTCATCGGAAGCGATGCACTACCTTAAGGACTATTTTTGGCCCGGAAACGTTAGAGAGCTTGAAAACACAATTGAACACGCCGTCGTTCTGGCCAAAGGGCGGATAATAGATGTGCTGGATTTACCTTCGTCATTGACGGATGACCGGTCCGGTAAAAGAGGTAACAATGCGACCACCCTCTCGGAGTCGGAAGAAGAACTGATCAGAAAAACCCTGGAATCCTGTGACTGGAATAAAACCAAAGCCGCTGAAATCATCGGTATCAGCAGGGGAACACTGTATCAGAAAATCAGAAAATACAGCATCAGAAACTGACCTGTCTCCCACTTGGCCTCCTCCATACGAAAATCTCCATAATTCAGATCCCGATTGTTCAATCCGTCTTCCCTCAATACCGTCCTATAAATAGACATATTATTTTATTGAAATAAAAGCATAATTGGCTTTCTTCAAACACAGTTGTTCATTTTCTAAACAGATATCGAATTGACATCCGATCTGAATGGATATCCGAACACCATCATCTTCTTCATAAAAAGGAGCTATGGTGATATCAAACACACAAATGTATGCAAATAATAACAGCCTGTTAACGCTTTATCGATCATAATCCGGTCATCTCTTAGTCTTTTGATAAAGATCAAATGCTGGAACGGCACACCATTTGCGAAGGCAAGACATCAGAATCCCTCATGCATTCACAATCACGTCTGAATATCGGTTCGGCGAGTTATGAATCAATTGATCGTGGTAGCAAAAAAGACGGAAGACGAAATGGTTGAACTCTGTTCGTATATCAAGCGGCAAGGTTATTCTTCAATTATCCTGAAATCGCTTGAGCTTCTGGATGAATTGTTAATTCAACATTGTCCGATGGCCATCTTCATCGATATCGACTCCATTCTCATCGATAATCGGCTGCTTCGTCGCCTGCACGAAAACTCGCCTCAAAGTCTCCTACTTCTGATTTCAGCTCGTAAAGCACATCCCGATTTACGGGAAGCCATTGGAGAGTATGTGTATGCATGCATATCAAAACCCCTGGATACGGATGAGATCGATTTCTGGCTGAAAAGCATCCAGGATGACTCATCTTAATCCATGTCAAGTTATATGATAACCGTCATGTGGAGCGATTATGAAAAAACAGGACCAATCCAAGCTTTCCAGAAGAACTTTCATGAAAGCGTCAGCAGTCACAGGAGCATCTTTCGCTCTAAGTGACCCCTTCGGTATCTGCCTGAGAGCCTTTGCTCAGCCAAAAGGAAAATACGTTGCAGTACAGGGGGAATGGAAACCGGCCACTTGCCAGGGTTGTACATCCTGGTGTGCTCAACAGGTTTATGTAGCGGATGGAAGAGCAGTCAAGGTTCGCGGTAATCCCCACTCCAAAGTGAACGGCAGTGCAAGCTGTCCCAGGGCTCACATGGCGTTGCAACAGGTCTATGATCCTGACCGGGTAAAAGTACCCTTAAAGCGAACCAATCCTAAAAAAGGCAGAAATGAAGATCCCGGGTTTGTGCCGATTTCCTGGGATGAGGCCATTGAAGCCATCGCTGATAAAATCATGGAACTGAGGAGAAACAAAGAGACTCACAAGTATATGCTCATGCGGGGGCGCTACTCATATATGCGGGATATTATCTACGACCGTATGACCAAGATTATCGGATCAGTGAACAATATCTCCCACAGTGCAATTTGTGCCGAAGCTGAAAAATTCGGACCCTATTTTACCGAGGGATACTGGGGATACCGTCAATACGATGTAAAAAACGCTCGCTATGTTTTGCTATGGGGGGCGGATCCTCTGGCAGCAAACCGGCAGGTTTCTTACTACTCCAGCGTGTGGGGCGATGCCATTGATTCAGCTAGAATCGCTGTGGTCGATCCCAGGCTTTCTGCGACAGCAGCCAAAGCGGATGAATGGGTTCCCGTCAAACCCGGACACGATGGAGCTCTGGCTGTGGCTATTATGCACCAGATCCTGGTCGATGGTCTTTGGTATAAGGCGTTCGTGGGAGACTTCAAAGATGGAGTGAATCGTTTCAAACTTGGGCAAGTCGTCAATGAGGCGGACTTTGAAGAGAAGTATACCCATGGGGTGGTCAAACTCTGGAACCTGGAATTAAAAGACAAAACTCCTGAATGGGCCGCGTCCAAGGCAGGCATCCCTGCCGAACAGATCAAACGCATCGCCATAGGTTTCGGAAAGGCCGCACCTCATGCCATTTCATGGGTAGGTGGAGGCCCCGTGATGCAGGTCAGGGGTGGGTACACCAGTATGGCCTGTCATGCTTTGAACGGTTTGGTTGGGTCAGCGGATAATGTGGGCGGTGAGTTGGTCAGTAACAAGGAATACACATCCAAGTTTCCCGGGTACAAACCTTTTGTTGATGATATCGCCGATGCGGGTCTTAAATTCGGTAAGAAGCACGGTAAAATCGATCACCGAGGCAGACTGGAATTTCCCAGCCTTAACGGCGGAAAGTCGGGTGGGGGCGTAGTAACCAATAACGCAGCCGATGGGATCATCAATGGAGATCCGACTGATATCAAACTTGCCATCGCCTACATGAATAATTTCACCTTTTCCGCTCCCCAGGGACAACGTTGGGAGACAGCGCTGGCCAAGATCCCCTTTGTGGTGCACATCACGACAAATGCTTCGGAGTTTAGCTGGTTTTCGGATATTATTCTACCCAGCACCCACCACTTGTTTGAGAAATGGGGCTATGTGAAATCCATAGGGAACGGTTATCGCCAAGTAACCATGCTGCAACCGGTCATCAAACCTATCTGGGATTTGAAAGCAGATGAAACGGAAATCCCCTGGTTGATTGCCAAAAAGCTGGCCGACAAAGGGTTTGATAACCTACTGCGTCATTTCCGGGAGTATAAGGATCCTGAAACCGGAAAGCCACCAGGCAACGAAGAGGAGTTTGCCCTTTTTGCACTCAAATATGCCACACACAAGCTGTGGGATCCGGCCGAATACAAAGGGGGTGACAGGTTCAAGGGCTGGGAACATTTCCGTTCCGTGGGTGTTTGGAACTCCGATCCCTACCCGTTTAAAAAACGGTGGGGTAAGATGAAAACCAAGACCAAGAAGTTTGAGTTTTACAGTGAAACCCTGAAAGAAGCCTTGAAAAAGCATGCCGAAAAGCACGCCACTTCCGTGGATGCTGTGATGGAGGCCGGTAAATACATCGCCAGGGGCGAACATGCTTTCATTCCCCACTATGAAGAGCCCTTTCAAACGAGTGATGCGGCTCGATACCCTTTTCTGCTGGTTGATTACAAATCCCGTCTGAACAGGGAAGGGCGCTCAGCCAATACCCCTTGGTATTATGAATTCAAGGACCTGGATCCAGGTGATATCAAAGGCGATGATGTAGCCAAATTCAATCCGGTGGATGCCGAAAAACTGGGTTTGAAGGATGGAGACCTGATCAAACTGATATCGGAAACCGGAGAGATCACTTGTGCGGCACGACTTTGGGAAGGTGTAAGACCCGGTACAATTGCCAAATGCTATGGCCAGGGTCATTGGGCGTATGGGCGAGTGGCAGCCAGGGATTTTGGAAAGGCACCCCGTGGAGGAAACAACAATTACATCATCCCGGCTGAATACGACAGGTTAAGCGGTTCAAGCGTGTATTATGGACTGACTCGTCTGCGGATTGAAAAACTTTAAGGAGGTGAAATATGACTAGATACGCAATGGTAATTGATCAACAACGATGTGTCGGATGTGGTGGATGCATTATTGCCTGTAAGAATGAAAATAACCTTCCGGAGGGAATCAACTGGTCAAATAAGATCACAGAAACCTCCGGAACCTTTCCCAATGTGAGGTATCACTATATCCCGACACTGTGTAACCATTGTAAGCATGCTCCTTGTGTAAGGGGGTGTCCAACCAAGGCGATGCACAAGCTTGATAATGGGATAACGATGCATAGCCCCGACAAGTGTATCGGTTGCAAATACTGTATGTTTAACTGTCCTTACGGCGTCATCTATTTTAACTGGAAGAAACCTCATCAATTCTGGGAGAGCGATTCAAAATTGATGCAAGGAACAGCATCTGCCAGGGAAATGACCAAACAAGCCGGTGACAGCGTTCTGCCCTACTACAATTCCGACAGAGCGGAAACCAGCGCCGGATTAAGGGAGAAGGGAGTTGTTGAAAAATGTACTTTCTGCGACCATCGCGTAAAAAATGGCAAGCTTCCCTATTGTGTGGAAGCCTGCCCTTCCGAAGCTCGAATCTTTGGTGATATTGACGATCCTGACAGTAAAATCACTTTCCTATTGGGAAAATATCGGCCAATGAGATTGAGGGATTACGTGGGAACGGAGCCCCATGTCTTTTACATTAGGAGTTTCAATCCTGCTCACTATGAGCCATCAAAAGGAGGAGTCTGATGAAAACCAGTCGTATATTCACCATCTGGCTGTTCTTCCTGGCAGCTCTTATCTTGCCGGGGCTATACGCCGCCGTACAGATACTCTCCGAAGGACATATTTTGTTTAATGCCAGTGATGTCATTATGTGGACCCTTCCTCTCGGCACATACGTGTTTCTGGCACTGGCCAGTTCCGGATTAACACTGATTGCCGCCATCCCCCAGATCTTTGGTATAGAGAAATACAGGTTTTTGACGAAACGTTTGATATTCATGGCAGGTGCAACCTTAATCGGAGGGTTTGTTGCCATTGGATTGGAATTGGGAAATGTTTTCCATGCAGTTTACTATATTCTGTCCCCCAACCCATCCTCCCCAATTTGGTGGATGGGGGTGATATATACAATCGAACTGGCGGCCCTCGTTGTCAAGTTTCTATGTGTGCAGGCCAATGATTGGGATAGTGGTTTCAGCAAGCTGGTCAGTGTAATCTCCTTTTTTGCCGCCATCTTTGGTCCTCTCGTACTGGGATCGGTATTTGGCGTCACCGAAGCCAGACCAATGTTTTTCGGGTCCTATATGTCAATCTTTTCCCTGACCATCGCACTGGTGTTGGGCTGTTCCCTGGCAATGCTTTATAACGTCATTTACTATAAAGCTTCCGGTGATCAGATATTTGAAGAAGAGAAGGCGCTTTTCAATGAATTTGGGATTATATTTGCGTTTGTTGCCGGGCTGGCATTACTCTTTTATCTGCTGAGGGAGGGATTAAAAACAGCAGCCACCATGCCTGATTTTGCAACCGATGCCCATTTCGAGTTGGTGTTGGCACTGGCAATCCCCTGTCTGGTTATGGCCGTTAAAACCTGGCGTGAATCCATAACCGGCAAGGTGATTGCTTCGGTGGTCGCTTTAATTTCCATCATGGGGACTACCATGGAGATATTAATCTCCGGTCAGGCTAGGCCAGTCGGACCAAAAGCAGAAGGGCTCCCGGAGTTCCTCTCCTATTTTCCAAGTATCTGGGAATGGTCTGTTGTAGTGTTGGCAGTAGGACTTGTTTTGGCGTTGTGTTCGCTGGGAGAGAAATACCTGCACCTGTCAGTGAAATCGAATTAATCGATTGGCGGCACCGCTACGATCTTCCGCAGCGGTTCGCCTGAAAAGTAAATCGTTTCAACAACCTGGTTTCCGGAGCTGAAAGTGATATCAAGCATATCCTCTCTGGTCTTTCAATCCGCATTCTACAAGTATCTTTCCGATTGTTATCTGCTTCCCGATATCGGTCTCAGGCAGACTTTGGTTGGGATGAAAAAACTGGTTAGCAAAGCATATCCTCAGCACCGGATAGATGTCGGTAAAATGCTTGAAGATTTTGACAAACCTCAAACCATTGAGCAGTTCCAGGTGGAGTATACGAGACTGTTTATCGGTCCGTACAAAATGTTGGCACCACCCTATGAGTCAGTTTATCACAATGGAGATGGTACTCTAATGGGAAACTCAACCCTTGAGGTGATGAGTCTTTTTCGGGAAGCCGGTTACAGTCTGGCCGACGATTATCACGATGCTCCCGATCATATCGCGACGGAACTGGAATTCATGCATATACTGGTTGCCGGGATTTCAGAATTCGTGCAGAAAAACGATACCGTTGCTGCAGAACAATACATGAGGATCCTGATATCTTTCCTTACAGATCATCTTGCCAATTGGATTCCCGGGTTGACCCGTCAGGTGGAAACCGTGACCGGTTCGGAGTTTTACCGGTCTCTGGCCAGAATTACACGCAGGACAATTGAGGATGACGTTAAGCGTTTGCAGAGAGAAGACCTGGTCCAGCGCCCTTTATCCAGTGATCGTCAATGAGGTTCGGGAAAATGTTTTCTTCAATTGGCTTCCGTGCATACTCCCTGGTGCCAACATCCGATGTAACCATTCTACCAATTTTTCTGCCGAACCCGGTCAATAAAAAGATTGGAAGAACGGATGAACTCATCTGTTTCTTTTAATACCCGTCATACCTGGTGCTGATCACTGGATTTCCCAAATTGAATCATTCCCCTTGATCCGCGATTGATTCTCGATTGACCGGGCCGCGTTAAAGAGTGGGAGGTACAAACCTCTTACACTTTAACCGGGGAATAACAATGAAGATTATCATTACCGGGGCAACCGGATTTGTCGGTCGAAACCTGGCTGAGAAACTCAAACCGGCAGGTTTTGAAGTTATCGCTACCGGTAGAAACAAGAAAATCGGTGAAGAGCTGTTAAAACAGGGAATTGAGTTCAAGCCCGTCGATATTCTCGACTTTGATCGATTGGCAGAATCCTTTTCTGCCGCCGACTGTGTCATTCACTGTGCTGCAAGGGCTGGCGGTTGGGGAAAGTATGAA